>JAFQHI010000026.1 GCA_017398045.1 Alistipes sp.
AGGAGAGAGGAGAGAGCGAAGAGGAAAGTTGAAAGTTGAAAGTTCCTTCTTTCATCTCCCTTAAGGTACTTTAAGCCCCCTTAAGGCACCTTAAGGAACTTTAATCTCCTTAATCTCCTTAATCTCCTTAATCTCTTTCATCTCCTTAATCTCTATCTCATCTTTCCTCTCTCATCTCTCCTCTCTCCTCTTCAAACCGAGAGGGCATCCCGTAACGGAATGCCCTCTACCAATCAACCAACCAATTATTAACCGATGACCTTCATGAGGCCCTACAAAAACATGAATGTCTCTTTTTATTCCAACTTATACACCTCGCTGCCGGCCAAGAGGAAACAGCCTACACCAAAATCCTCAAAATCGACCACCTTGTCGTAGGTCACCGGCTGGCTATCCTTCGGCTCCTTGCCCGTGCCTTGCACATAGCCCAGGAATCCGTTGGGATGTACCGCCTCTTTCACCATGGCGTTCCATGCCTTCAGCAGCACGGGCAGATACTCTTTGCGGTCCAAAATGCCGTTTCTTACGCCCCAAGCCATGCCATAGACAAAGAGCGACGTACCCGTAACCTCCTTGCCGCCAAAGTTCGACTCGTCGTGCATACTCACGTTCCAGTAGCCGTCCTTGCGCTGGCAATCTTTGATGGCCTTACTCATGGCTACGAAATCGGCTACGTAGTCGGCACGGTGCTGCTCGTTTGCCGGAATCTCCTCCAGAACACGCACCAGCGCGGCATAGACCCAGCCGTTGCCACGGCTCCAGTAGCAGTTCTTGCCGTTCGGCTCCTTGTAGGGAGGGTCGAAGTCGTGGTCGCGCCACCAAAGCCCCTCTTTTGGGTTATACATACCGTTCTCGCCGTGGTCGTTGCGCGTATAGGCGTACATCTCCCACATCTTGTCGAAATATTTCTGCTCACCGGTCAGCTTGCCCAACTTGGCAAAGACGGGCATACCCATCTGAATGGCATCAATCCACCACCAATCGTTCACCTGGGGGGTATTGACCAGCATATCGATATTGGCCTTCACCTTGCGGATGCGCTCGGGGTCGGGGCAGATGTTATAGAGGTCGATGTAGGTCTGACCGGCGCAGTAGTCGTCGGCGTTGCGCGTCGTGGTGCCGTTGCGATAACCCCACTCGTGGTAGTTGGCCCAATCGATGGCGTACTTGTAGTATTCATCGCGCGGATAGACCGAGTAGAGTGCCATCAACCCTTCGTAATAGACACCGCGTGTCCAGATGTTGCTCGGGCGGGTGACATTTTTCACAAACGAGGGGGTGCGGTAGTCGGCATACTTCTTCATGAAATAGCCATTGACTTTGACCATCGCCTGCAAGGTCTCCTTCTTGTCGGGCAACTCTTGAGCCTGCACGGCGCAACAAGCGAAGAGCAGAAGCGAGAGCGATAAAATCAGTTTTTTCGTCATCATGGGATAGCTTGTTTTTTTGCTTTGTTACAAAATTAAGTCTATGTACGCCTTTATACAATGGAAAAGCGTACATCTTCCTTGAATATCATGCAAATATGGCTGTTATTCACCCTGTTTTACTCCTCGCCTGTCGTTTCGGTTGCAGGCTCCGTGGTTGAGTCTGTAGCCTCTTCACCACCCCGCACATAGGCCGAGGGCGAGACACCGAATTGTCGCTTGAAGCATTTGCTGAAGTAGAAGGGGTCGTTGATGCCGACCTGGTAGGAGACTTCGGCCACCTTGTAGCGGTTCTGACTGAGCAGCTCGGCCGCCCGCTTCATGCGCACGATGCGGATATATTCGTTCGGGGCATAGCCCGTCACACCGCGCGTCTTGCGATAGAAAACCGTGCGTCCCAGCCCCATCATCGAGGCGAACTCGTCGATGGTGAATTCGGCATTGCCGATTTGCTGCTCCATGATGCGTTGCAGCTTGTCGGCAAACTCTTTGTCCTTCTCCGAAGTGCAGATGGCCGGTCGCATCATGCTCGGGTCGCGCGAGAACTTCTCGCGCAACTTCTCGCGTTGCTCGATGAGCTTGAAGGCTCGCGTGAGGAGCAAATCGAGGCTGAAGGGTTTGGTGATATAGGCATCGGCTCCGCACTTCACGCCATCGAGGTGGCTCTCGGTCGTGCTTAAGGCCGTGAGCAGGATGATGGGGATGTGGCTCGTGTCGAAGTCGGTCTTCAGGCGGCGCGTCACCTCAAAGCCGGTCATGCCGGGCATCAATACATCGCAGATAATCAAATCGGCATCGTAGGTGTGGGCGCGTTCTAATCCGGAGGGACCATCCGCCTCGGCCACCACCTCGAAATATTGCCCAATCTCTTCGGTGAGGAATTTACGCACGTCGTTGTCGTCCTCGATAATCAGCACCCGTCGGCCGTTGAGCGGTGCCATCTGAAGCGTGGACAACTCCTCCGCCTGCTCGACCATCTCCGCCTGCTCGGTCGGGGTGTACTCGGTGTTGTGGGTTTGCTCCTCCTCGAGCAGGGCGTTGTGTGCGATGAGGAAATCCTGCTCGTTATAGACCGAGGGGTCGGTGGGCAGGCTGACCGTGAAGATGGAGCCGCCGCCTTCGTTCTCGCGGTAGGTGATGGTGCCTTTGTGGACCTGCACCAGCTCGTGGGTCAGGTGCAGACCAACGCCTACGCTGCTCCCCGAGAAGCTGCTCTGCATGAAGCGTTTGAAGAGTTCGTGCTGCTTCTCTTTCGGGATGCCGACGCCCGTATCGCTGACCGTGATGATGAGCTGTCGGGCGGCCTCATCCACCTGCACCGAGAAGGTCACCTTGCCCCCTTTGGGTGTATATTTGAAGGCATTCGAGAGGAGGTTGTAGGTGATTTTGTCCAGATAACCCTTGTCGATGAACATCTTGTAGGAGGGCATCGAGGGGAGGTAGCTGAACGCCATGCTCTGCGACTCGGCCGCATCGTTGAAACTGAGGAAAATTTCGTAGAGGAAGGCGATGACGTCGGTCTCTTCGAGTGCAAGGGCCAGCTTGTTGTTCTGCATCTTGCGGAATTCGAGCAGTTGGTTGATAAGGCGCAACATACGATGCGTGCTTTTGTCCATCACCTTCAACGAGTCGGCCATCTCTTTGGGGGCCTTGCCTCGACGCTGAATCTTCTCCAACGCACCCTGAATGAGGGTCAGCGGCGTGCGAAACTCGTGAGAAATGTTGGTGAAGAAGATGAGCTTATACTCCGTGAGCTGCTTCTCTACCTCGATACGGTTGCGCAACGTGTTGAAATTCCGAATCAGGCGGAAGGTCACGTAGAGCATGACTCCGATGAGCAGGGTGTAGAGCAGGAAGGCCCAGGTCGTCTTCCAGAAGGGCGGGCGGATGACAATCTTCAGGGTCGCCTCCTCGTCGTTCCAGATGCCGACACGGTTGCAGGCCTTGACGCGCAGGAGGTAGCTCCCTGGGGGAAGGTTCTTGTAGGCGGCAAAGTTCAGCGACGAGGGGAGGCTCCACCCCTTGTCGTAGTTGTCCAGACGGTAGGTGTATTTCGTGCTGCTCGCCTCCGAATAGTCGAAAATCGAGAAGTCGATGACGAACGAGTTCTGGAAATACTTCAGCGTCAGCTGGTTGGTGTAGATGAGAGCGCGGTCGAGCGGCGAATCCACGTCGTCGGGTCGAATCGAAATGCCGTTGATTTTCAGGTCGGTAAACGACACCTCGGGGGTCTCGGTGGCGTTGTTCACAACCTTGTCGGGCGAGATGACCACCAGACCGTGGTTCGTACCGAAGAGCAGTTTGCCATCCTCGCTCATGCAGCTGCTGTTCTCGCTATAGACGTTGCCCAGGGTCGAGGAGGAGAAGAAGAAATTCTCGAAGGTGCGCTTGTCGGGGTCGAAGCGCGAGATACCGTACTCGGTGGCAATCCACAGGTTCCCCTCGCGGTCCTCGATAATCGACTGCACCATGTCGTTCACGAGGCCGTCGCTGCTGTCGAAGTGTTCGAAGTTCAGCTCCTCGTAGTTGCCGTTCGGGTAGCACATACTGAATCCCTTACCCGTGGCACCGACCCAGATGCGCCCCTTGCTGTCGGCGAAGATGCACTTAATCTCGTTGCTGCGCAGCTTGCCGTTGGTGGCGTTGAAGACGTTGTAGGCGGTCGGGTCGGCAATCAGCGAGTCGGGCTGGAAGAGGTACACACCGGCACTTGTGCCGACCCACATACGACCTTCGTTGTCCTCCTCGATGACGCGAATCTGGCGTTCGCTGTTCGAACCGTTCAGGAAGTGCCGAAACGTGTAGCCCTCTCCGCTCTTGGTGGCGAGGTCCAAGCCCCCGCCAAAGGTGCCTATCCACATTCTGTTTTGGCCATCGCGATGGAGCGTGAAGATGCTGTTGTGGCCGATTGTGGCGGAATCTTGCGAGGTGTGGGTGTAGCGTCGGCCATCGATGTAGAGGCCGTTGTTGCGGCTGCCGAGCCAGATGCTGCCATCAGCACCCTGTTCGGCCGCATAGATGTTGGCGTCGAAATAGCGACGGCTCTCAAGGCTCTTGAGCTGCGCATCGTAGCCATAAAGACCACCCCGACGGGTTCCCAGCCATATCTTGCCCTCCTCCATGCGGTTAATCATACGCACGGCATTCGAACGGTCGGTGAGGGTCTGCTCCTCGGGGAAGATGCGCTCGGCACCCTCGTTGAGAATCGTCAGGCGCGAGATACCCGTGTACTCCGAGCTGACCCAGATGCCCCCTGCGCTATCCTCCATGACGAATTGCAGGAAGTTGTCGGCGATGAGCTGGAAACGGTCGATGTCGGAGGTGAAATGTTGCAGTTCGTCGCTCTTGAGGTCGTAGGCAAACAGACCGTTGCCGTAGGTTGACATCCAAATAATATCGCGCGAGTCGTGTACGATGTGGTAGCGTTCCTCGTCGATGTAATTCACCTTCTCGGCGGGCATCAGGCGGAAACGCTTGATGCGCCCCGTTTCGGCATTGACATACCACACCAGGCCGGTGCGGTTATGGACCCAGTAGTTGCCGCGGTTGTCGGTCTGCACCTGCCCCTGCGCAATCGGCAGGTCGTTGTAGCAGCTCAATTGGTGGGTGTCGAGGTTGAATTGGTAACTCCCCGTACCCGTGAAGATAACCCAATTGTTTTTCAGGTACATGGCCCCGTAGAGATTGATGCTCGTGCGTCCTTCGCCCAGCGAGCAGATGGTGCGTACCGCCTCGTCGGCACGCTTGATGGCAATCTTTCCGTCCCAGGAGAGGAAATAGAGTTCGTCGCCGTGTGCCAGGATGCGGGCGGCGTTGTGGTCGCGGATGACCGTCTGCGTCCGGTCGCCCTCGACGCACACGATGCCCTTGTCCGTGCCAATCCAGATGCGGTGCTGATTATCCTCAAAGACATACGCCACGCGGTCCGAGGGGAGGCTGCCCAGGCTCTTTTTGTAGATGACGGAGCTGAATTGTCCCTCTCGGTAGGTCACCTTGCGGCATCCGTTGCCTTTGTTGTAGAGCCACATATTGCCTGCGTGGTCGGTGGTGCGGTGGCTGTAATGCTGTTTATGCTCGCCGCAACCCGTGAAATCGACAAAGCAATCCCGCTTTAGGTCGTAGCAGCTGACCAGGTCGGCCGATGTGAAAATCCACAAGAAGCCGTTCTGGTCCTCCTCCAGTCCCCAAATGCGGTGGTCCGAGAGCGAGACTTTGTCACCTCCCTCGGGTTGATAGGTCACGAACGTATTGCCGTCGTAACGGCTCAATCCGCTCATCGTACCCATCCAGATAAACCCTTTGCTGTCTTGATAGATGTAGCGGATGGAGTTGTTGGCAATTCCGTCGTCGGTGGTCATATGCGTAGCCTGCACCTCGACCGAGGCGAAGGCACGTAGGCTGAACAGTAAAAAGCACGCCCATAAAAGACTGATGCGCATCTTCATGTAGTTGATGAGTTGGTTTTATCCGTAAAGATACAAAAAAAAGTCTATCGGAACTATGTTCCAATAGACTTTTCGTCCACAAAAAGGCCAACGCGGACCGATTCGCTGCCTAATCCATGTGGAAAACCTCGGGCAGGGGAATCGACACGGGCGAATTGTCGGCATTGACCTCCATGATGTCGGCCATGTAGTCCCACCACTTCTGCACGATGGGGTTCGTTCCCATATCCTGCGACGAGGCCTCGCCTTTGGTCTTTTGGCAGGCGAAGAGGATGTTGGTATCCTTGTCCCAGTAAATCGAATAGTCATAGACGCCGTTGTCCGAAAGCATCTGCTTCAGCTCGGGCCAAATCTCGGCATGACGTCTCTCGTACTCCTTCTCGAAGCCCGGCTTCAAGAACATCTTAAAAGCTTCACGTTTCATGGTATTGTTGTTTTAGGGTGATGGTTCTGCCTATCGGTTTTCGTACCCCTCGACGTGGAAGATGGGCGACGTGGTGGTCTGCTCTGTGCGGTAGAACTGCACGGCACTGTCGTTCATCTTGGGGTGCTGCTGCTTGAGCATCTTAATCATCTCGGCACCGGCCCATACGACGGGGCCATAGCCGTGGGCAGCATAGACATTCACGGGACGGTAGTAGTAGAAGGCGGGGTCGAAGGCCATACCCGTACCTACGCAGGTGTTCTCAACCTGCCCCTTGTCGTTGATTTGGGTCGATACGGCGTGCCATCCGAGCTGTGCCACAGGACCATAGGCCATGGCGTCAATCCAACCCTTGTTGATGGCGTGGGCGAAGCAATAGACATAGATGGCCGTGGCCGAGGTCTCGAGGTACGAATCGTTGCGGTCGAGCAGCTGGTGCCAGAAACCCTCGCCACTTTGGCAGGCGGCCAGGCCGCGAACATGGTCGCGGAAGAGGGCGAGAATCTTGTCGCGTCCGGGGTAGTTCTCGGGCAGCACGTCCAGCACCTCGCTCATCGTCAGCAAGGCCCAGCCGTTGGCGCGTCCCCAATGGAAAGCGGGGTGGTCCTCCATCTCCTCGACCCAGCCGTGGCGGAAGAGCTTCTTCTCGGGAACCCACATACGGTCGGCAAATTGGAAAATTTGGCGCACGGCCTCTTTCAGGCACGCATCGCGCTTATCGCCACGCAGTTGTGCGTAGAAGGCGATGGGCGGAATACCCATAAACATATCGTCCAACCACAGCGTGTTGTATTGCGGGCGGGTGCGGGCAAAGGTGCCGTCGGCGAGGCGATACTCTTTGTTGAGGATGAAATCCATGTAGTTCTCGATGAGCGGTTGCAGCTCGAGCGAGGGGTTCTTCAGTTGCGCTTTGACCATCGCTGCGCAGACTGCACCTGCATCATCCAGGGCGTGCGGCGTAAGGATTTGGCGCATCTGGCCGTCAATCTTCTCGCCCTTGTCGAGCAGCGTACGGAAGTGGGGAGCTACGGTTGCGAGGAACTTAAAGCGGTCGGCCACATAGTTGTAGTAGGCCTCGTCGCCCGTCGCTTCGGCTGCCGTCAGCATGGCCGAGTAGGTCACGCCCCACTCGTAGCTGGCCAAACGGAAGGCTCCGCGCTCGAGCTGTGCGTTGGTCGAAATGGCGGCATAGTCGGTAATCTCCTCGCCCGTCGTCTTATCCACGACACGGGTCGGCGTGGTCGCCTCGAGGTAGCGCAACACGCGGTCCATATCGGCCTTAATCGCCTCGGTCGAAAGTTCGCCGTAGGGGACATTGTAGGCGGGTTGCAGGAGGTGAAGCGGGGTGTTCGAGTCGTTTTGCACCTCGCTCTTTTGCGCGTCGTCGGCTCCTGCGCAGGCAACCAGCAGCAGGGTCGATAGGGCTAAAGTCTTTAGATTCATAGTTGATGGGTTTTTTATTTGTTATTGAAATACATATCCTCTGAAAAGCCCCTCCGGCATATCGGCACCGAAGTAGAATCCGGGTTGGGTGGGCTGGTTGTAGGCTACGTTTTGCGTCGCGATGCTGATGCGATAGACGGGGTCCTCGAGGAAGGAGTGGAAACGGTATCGGGTCGGGATACGCGAAACGTACAGACGAAGCGAACGGTTATCTTCGGAGCGCAGCAAGACCTCTTCGCGCCAGTCGCCAATCATATCGCCCTGCAGGCAGGGGTTGGATTTCGTGCCGTTGATGGAGGATGCCCCGTTGAAGACCATGAGCGGACGGCAGCAATCGGCCTCCCAATCATACTTCGTGATGCGATTCCCATCCAACAACTCGCGTAGCAGGTCGCCATCCCACCACACGGCCATATTGACCGAGAAGCTCTCAATCGAGGGGCGAACCACCTCGCCCCGGATGTTACGCACACCGCCCGAGTCGAGCGACCACATCTCGACGCCTCGGTGGCGCGGGTCCACATCGGCTGCCATGCAGCGACCGACGTCCATCTTACTCTTCACCTGGAACAGCACTTCACCCGTAGCCGCATCGCGGAACGAAGAGCCGTCACGATGGTTCTCGTGGCAGTCCCACACCTGAAGCCCCTTCATCTCGGGGGCAAACTGCATGAGGTGCATGGCATCGCCATGGCCCATGCGGGTCGAGTAGAGTCCCGTGCCGTTGTGGTCAATGGCGCACGAACCGTAGATAATCTCGTCACATCCGTCGCCATCCACATCACCGACGCGGAGGTTGTGGTTGCCCTGTCCGGCATAGGCCTCGTTTCCGGCCGTGTTGCTGTCGAATATCCAACGCTGTTTCAGCTGCTTGCCATCCCAATCGAAGGCGGCCAGCACGGTGCGCGTGTAGTAGCCGCGGCACATCACAACGCTCGGATGCACGCCGTCGAGGTAGGCCACACAAGCCAGGAAACGGTCGCTGCGGTTGGCGCGCGTATCGCCCCAATCGGCCAGATTGCCTCTTTCGGGGGCATAGTCAATCGTCTGCATGGCGGCACCCGTCAGGCCGTTGAAGACCGTCAGATACTCGTTGCCACTGAGGATGCGTCCCTGGTTGCGCGGTGTGCGACCGGGGAACTCCTCGCTCACGAAGCCCTTTTCACGGTAGTCGGCCCGTTTTTTGCCGATGACTTTGCCTTTTCCGTCCACCGTGCTGTCCGAGGTCTTCATCACCACCTCGGCACGATTGTCGCCATCGAGGTCGAAGACCATAAACTGCGTATAGTGCGCTCCGGCACGCACGTTGTGACCCAAATCGATGCGCCAGAGGCGTTCACCGGTCAGGCGGTAGCAATCGAAAAGGACGTTGCCCGTATAGCCGTCGTGGGCGTTGTCGTGGGCGTTGGAGGGGTTCCATTTCAGGATAATCTCAAACTCGCCATCGCCATCCACATCGCCCATCGAGGCGTCGTTCGGGCTGTAGGAGTAGCTGTCGCCGGCGGGCGTTACGCCATCTTCGGGCTTGTCGAGCGGAATATCGATGTAGCCAATCGGTGCATTGGCCGGCAAGGTGTATTGGCCGGCGAGTTGCTCCTGCTCTACGCCATTCACGACAGCTTTGACCGTATAACGGGTCTCGCCTTGATTGTCGTAGTTGTCGCGGTAGAAGGTGCCGGTTGTGGCGGGAACGGAGGCGATTTTCTCCCCGTTGCGATAGATGTTAAAGGTGGTCGAGAGGGGGTCCGACGAGAGATAACGCCACGAGAGGGCGACCTCGGACGGATTTTCGCGGATGGCCACGACGCCACGTCCCAACTGCTCCTTTTTCAGTACCGAGTAATCGTAATTGGGCTGTGCTACGACAGTGGCTAATGAGCAAATCGCAGCCACTACACTCCACAAAGATTGAAGGCTTTTCATGATTTGTTTATTTTTGTGTAATTGATATTTTCTTCGGTTATCTGTTCCGTATGTTTGACGTGTTTGACAAATTCGGTTACTTCGTCCACGGTGATATTTTTCAGTGTTACCTCTTGAATCGGCTTGCGCATATCGCCCTTCAAATCATAAATGGCTTGTGTACGCTCGCATTGAATGTTGTCCATATAGAGTCCGCGAATACGCGTGATACTGTCTTGGTAGGTGGGAACGAGGTCGCGCCATTGGTATAATACATCCGTATCTACTTCCAAAATGCGTTGCATGGAGCGAGCTGTGATGTTTTTCATCCAGATATTCTCGACAAAACCGCCACGACGGTGGTTCGTCTTGACGAAGAAGAGGCGGAAAACCGAGTCTTGTACCTCGCAATCGTGCATATAGACATTGCGTACACCCCCTGACATTTCGCTTCCGATTCCCAGCAATACGTGGCCTTGGAGAATCTTGCAGTTGCGAACTACAATGTTTTCTGAAGGTGTGTTTAGTCGCCATGCATCCTGATTGCGTCCCGCTTTGATGACAACGGCATCATCACCTTGGTCGAATTGGCAATCCTCGATGAGGAAGTTGCGACTCATCTCAATATCCACACCATCGTTGTTGTGGCCGTGAGCATGTACATCGAGGTTACGGACAATACCGCCATCACACAAATAGAGGTGGATGGTCCAGAAAGGACTTTCTCGAATCTTGAAGCTGTCGAGCAGTACGTTTTTACAGCGGTTAAAATGGATAAGGTGAGGACGCATATTGTTTTCGCCCACAGCCATCTGACGCTCCTCGACGGGGACATCGGTCGAGGCCATTGTATAGAGTTGCTTCAGAGCCTCCATGTGCGCTTGGGGGCGTTTGAACCAGATGCGCCACGTATCCATGATGGGGGCGAGTGTTCCTGTTCCCGTGATGGCCACATTCTCACATTCAAAGGCGTAGAGTAGGGGCGAGTAGTTGTAACACTCCATGCCCTCCCACGAGGTCATAACAGCCGGAAGATAGGCTGCCGGATTGTCCGTAAATCGAAGGATAGCCCCCTCTGCAAGGTGTAGGTTGACGTTGCTTTTGAAGTGAATGGGTCCTGTAAGCCATTCGCCTGCGGGGACAATTACGCGACCGCCTCCGGCTTGATGGCATACTTCAATGGCTTTTGCAATAGCCTCCGTATTGCTTGTTTTGCCATCTGCAACCGCCCCATAATGCTCAATCGAGAAATCTTGAGCCGGGAAGATGCACTCCCGAATTTCCTCCATCGCAAAGGGGGCATCGACTTTAATCGTTTTGTAGGTTACCGCAGGATGCGAGCAAGCTCCAGATAGGAAGACGGATAGCAGAACCGCTACATTCAATAAGTATCTTTTCATGGCGTTTTAGGTTATTCGGTTCGAGGTGTGTAGAGATAAATTTGGTCCAAGACGACCCCTTCGTCCAGGGCCGTGAAGGTGAGGCGGTGGCTCTGTTGCTGTTTGACGGGAAGCACCACGCGACGAATGGCCTGGTTCGTAAGGACATTCACCTTCCACTCCTCGCTGCGACCGCGCGTTTCGTAGGCAATCGGGTCGGTCGTAAGGCCGTCCAACGCGAGGGTAATGCGTAGCTGCTCGTCAATCGGATGGTTCGGCAGAAGGCGCACTTCGACCTCCACCGAGTCGGTCTGAAGGGTCGAAAGCTCAAACGCAATCGTTTGTCCCTTGGCTACGGCTACGGCTTTGCCGGCATAGCCCAACCCCTCGCACAGCGTAGGCGACCCTTCGATGTAATCCGCACCGTTCCAAACGTGGAGCGTTTCGCGTTTTTGCGGCAATTCCTCCGTTGCCGTGTCGCGCTTGACGCGGTCGAAGACGGGCAGTCTTCGCGGTCGGAAATCCATGATTCCCTGCCATTTGGGCGTGTTGTAAAGGCGGGTGAGCGAGTCGATGCGGTCGTAGGCGCAATCGCTCTCTGCCCAATCGGCTTTGCCGTGGCGGGCGAGCTGCGCGGTGAGCAGCTTGTGATTCATCTGGGTGGCCGCCAAAACCGGATATTTGACGAGCTGGAAATAGCTCGTTTTTCGCTCCTGCGCAACCGCCTTTTCTGCACGTTCCACCTGCTCGGAGAGGGCATCATAGGCCGCCAGACGCTCGCGAATCTCCTCCTCGCTCCAGGGCAGGTCGCTCACGATTTTGAATTTCGGGTCGCGCTCCTCGGTGCGCGTGTTACCTAAAAATTCGGGTTTACGGATGTAGGCCAGGCGGTAAAACTCCTGCATGACGGGCATCAGACGCTTGGCAATTTTCGACCCAAATTCGCGCTCGAGGAAGGCGCGCTGGTGTGCCACGACGCCCTGCTCTTTGACCAATTGGGGATTCCAGGCCATATCGAGGAACAGCTCGATTTGATACTCCGACGGTTTGATATCGCCCACATTGAGAACCCACATCTTTTGAATACCGCGTTCATAGGCCTTCATCATTTCGTGATAGATGAGCGACGGATGTGCCGTGCCAAGCCAAAGGTAGTCGTGCGGACGCCCCCAATAGGAGATATGGTAGTAGATGCCGTTTCCTCCCTTTCGTGCGCGCTCCTCGGCCGTGGGGAGGTGGCGGATGTAACCGTAGTTGTCGTCGCACCACATGAGCGTCACCTCGTCGGGAACCTCCAATCCCGCGTGGTAGATATCCAGAACCTCCTTGTAGGGGATAAATACCTGCGGAATCTGCGTAACATCCTCATTGACATAGTGTGCCAGCAGTTCGCGTTGCTCCTTCAGGACGCGCGTCAGGACGGCCTTCTGCTCCTCGATGGTCTTTGCACCCTGCATCGCACCGTCGTGTACACCGCGCATACCGAGCGTGTAGAGGTTCTCCGACCCGGCCACCTCCTTGATGCGTTGCTCCCAAAAGGCGCGTACCTGCGAGCTGTTGTTTACGTAATCGTAATCGCCCACACCGTCGCGTCGCCACTCGCCATTCGTGTTGCGCATCATCGGCTCGCAGTGCGAGGTGCCGATGAAGATACCGAAGCGGTCGGCCACCTCCTGGTTGCCCGGTGTGAAATAGAACGGAACGGTACATTCGTGCATCGCCGGCCAAAAGGTGTTGGCACGCAAACGCAGCAACAGCTCGAAGATGCGCTCGTGGGTCTTGGGGCCGATTTGCCCCGCCACGTCGCTCGGCTCATGGTTCTGCCAACTCCAGGGGGTCAGTCCCCAATCCTCGTCGTTGAGGAAAATACCGCGATAGGCGACCGCAGGGGCCTGCGTGTTGCGATAGTCGTGAGGCAATAGAAAGCGTGACCGCTTTTGCGGTGTGGCGTCTGCCCACCACTCCCAGGGCGAGACCCCAATCAGGCGCGAAAGCTCCATGATGCCGTAGGCTGTGCCTCGTTTGTCGCTACCGGCAATGAGCAACCGATTATCCGGTGTAACGGCCAGCAGGAAGGCCTCGTGCTGCCCCTCAAGGGCCGATAAATCGACCCCCGAAGATTCGATTACTGCGCTCTTGCCGAGCGTTCCGACCAAGATAGATGCCTCATCATGCGCTTGCGTGAGGGTGGGACGGCAGGAAAAGACGCGCTCCATGTCACGGCACAACAAATCGAGGGCCGTACCGACCACTGCCTCCTCCCCCTCACTGCACAGAATTGTGGCGGGTTTATCGGCTTGTATGATGAATCCGGAGGGGGTGCAGGCGGTCATGGCGACAGCCACCAGCACAAGTAGTGCGAACGCGCTTTTATGCTTCATATTCGTCGGAAATTTGTCTTACGGTGCTATTTGAGGTACTCCTTCAGCGGACAATCCGTTGCTCGCAGCCCCTCGGCAATGCTTTGGGCGTTGAGGTGTGCGCCTTTGAGCGAGGAGTGGGTATGGTCGCGGTTGAAGTACTCGCCCACGACACGCAGCCCCTCTTCGTAGCCCATCTTCTCGAGCTTGTCGCCCGAAATTTTGTTCAAATCGATGTAGTAGGCCCCCGCCTCTTCGGCCGCCTCGCGCGTCCACTTGCCGAAGGAGTTGGTGTTGCGCTGAATCTTGCCGTTGTCGAACATATTACGCGGCGTGTGGCTCAGGACGATGGGAATCGCCCCCTTCTCCTTGGCATCCATGATGAATTTGCGCAGGTACCAACCGAAGGTGTAGATGACCTGATACATCCCCGTCTTCTCCATCTTGAAGACCTTGCTTTCGTAGCCGGCACCGGGCAATTCGGCACGTGCCTTGCCCGTGTTGATGGCTCCCGCATCGTTGTGGCCGAATTGAATCAGCACAAAATCACCCGGTTGCAGCGCGTTATAGACCTTGTCCCAACGCCCCTCGTCGAGGAACGTGCGTGCGCTACGACCTGCCATGGCGTGGTTCTCGACTACGATTTTTTCCTCGTCGAAGAGTTCGTGAATCACACTGCCCCAGCCCCACATACCGTCCGGCTCGGTGTCGCGGTTCTTCACCGTGCTGTCACCAATCGTGAAGAGCATCGGAAGACCTGCGCGACGCGTAGCTCCCGTAACGGTGTCCTTTACGATGGGCTTCAGGTAGCGGGCCAACTCCAGCCCCTTGCAGTTGCGAATACCCTCCGCAGCCGACTCGGCATTGACCCTTGCACCGAAGGCACTCGTATGGATGCGGTCCAGATAGAACATATACTTTACCTTCTCCTTGCCGAACTTTTCGAACTTTTGTGCCGTGATTTCGTTTAGGTCGATAAAGGGGATGCGCTCCTTCTTGGCCACCTGCTTGGACCACAGACCAAAGGTTTCGTTGACGCGCGTAATGATGGTGCTGTCGGCATCCTCCCAGGCGTTGCGCGGGGTGAGCGACATGAGAATCGGATGCGCCCCTTTGGCCTTGATGTCGGCAATGTAGCGACGCATATATTCACCGAAGGTATAGACCGTCTCTTTAACGCCCGTCTCTTGAATCGTTACATCGAGCGTCTCTTTGCCGATACCCGGAATCGAGGCGCGGGCGCGACCGTGGTCGTAGGGGCCGTTGTCGTTGTGTCCCAGCTCGATGATGACCCAATCGCCCTTGCGGATGCCCTTCAATACATCGGGCCACAGGCGGTTGTAGAAGGTGCGGCTGCTCGTACCTCCCAGGGCGTGGTTCTCGACCGTGATTTGGTTCTCGTCGAAATATTCATGGGCGAAGTAGCCCCAGCCCCATTGGCCGTTGTTGCCGTTGCCGAGCGTACCGGTGCGCATCGTGGAGTTGCCGACAAGGAACAAGACGGGATTTTCCCCCTTGCGGCTCGACCCCGCAACGGGACGGGCCGTGCGTGCGATGTTCAGGCTGTCGAGCGTGTTGTCGATGACCTGATTCACATCCTTCATCGGGGCCTGAATCTTGTTTTGGGCCTTCGCACCAACCCCCGCACAGAGGGCGCACAGCAGGCAAAGGCAAAGTTTCGTTCTATGTATCATATCCGTCAATTTTTAAGGTCTTATCTGTTGTTGAGATGCTCTTTGAATTCCACCTCCACGATGCGCAGTTCGTGGTTGGTTTTGTCGCCATTCTTGGCCTTGAAGAGGTCCAATTCGCCCGCTGCGGGAGCCGCCACCTCGACAATCTGTCCAAATTGGTCGCTCTCCTCGTTGGCCCCCTTGAGGCGGATGGTTATCTTATCCGTCACGACGGGCTTTACAGCGAGGTGAATATAACCCAAACTCTTCTCCGTCTCACCGCTCCAAATCAACTCCTCGTCGGCATAGATTTCCAGCGGGTAGCTTCGCATCCGCCATCCGGTGAGTTTCATGCAAATCTCATCCACACGCGCCTTGCGCTCCAGCTCGTAGCTAATCCAGGCGGTGTGCAGTCGTCCATCGTTGCGCCATTCGCTCAACTCGTTGTCGTCGAAGCTCTTCACGGCCTCCTCCTGATGGATGCCTGCCGTTGCGCGACGAATCGGAATATCGCGTTTGGTGTCGCGGTAGGAGGGGGTGCGTGGGGTCTCGCCCCGTGTCAAACGCCCCTCTAACTCGTCGCCTGCGATGTAACTGCTCAACCCGTTCGTAACAGCAATCGGGGTGGTGGTAAGTGCGATTTCAGCCCCTTGCAACCCCTCCGCGCTCGCCTTGATGCGCACCTTTCCGGCCGTGGGAAGTGAGCGTAGCAGGGCGCGATTGATACCGCACTCGACGGGTAAATCTTTCGAAAGGATGTAGTTGTTTTCACCCTGCGCAATACCGCCACGCCATTCGGCAGGCCCCTCGACCTCGAAGTGAATCACCTGATTCGAGAGCGGACAACGCCTTCCGGCTTGGTCCACCACCTCGACTTCGAGCAGTACCATATCGGCTCCGTCGGCCTTCCAGCCCGTGGGGCTTTCAATCGCGGTCAGCCGAAGCCGTGCCGGCTCGTCGGCCGTTTGCAGGGTCGTGCGACAACACTCCTTGCCTTTGTTGTCGTAGCCCACGGCCACTAGTTCGCCCTTTTCGAAGCGTACATCGGGGAAAGTGTAGAGGAAACGATAGCTCTGCCGGCCCCGCCCGAGCGACTTGCCATTGAGCAGCAGTTCCACCTCCTCGGCCGACGAAACGACATAGATGGGCTTAACGACATCCGCCTTGTAGTTCCAGTGGCCGACGATGTGGATGCGCGGTTGCTCGATATCGACCCAACCGTCCCACATCACCCGATGTGCGAAGTAGGAGTCTTTGGGGATGCGCATCGGGTCCGTAACTCCGCTGCGACGATAGTTCTCATCGCCACGGAAGTGGGTGTTCGTGTCCGAGAAGATGATTTTCACACCGCCCGAGCTGACGCGCGCTCCCGTGCCGGGGCGTTCTACCCAGTAGTCGTACCAACGCGCGATGTGTTCGAGGGTGAAGGCATCCTGGTTGTGGTTGTAGGCACTTGCATCTTTGCGCTGCTGGCCACGATAGAGGATTCCCATATGCGAGGGTTTGTTGCGCTCGTTGCCCACGTGGTAGGGGTAGGAGTACTCGTCCCAATATTTGCGCAGGGCCTCGTCGCGGCAATACTCCATGGCCCACATCGGGTGGTGCTTGCTCTTGTTGATGTAGAGCATCTCGCCACCATACTCCGCCTCCCGAATATCGAGCATCTCGCGCGAACCGATGGCGCGACCTCCATGCGGGTCATACGCATCGCGGATGGCCTTCATCTGCAGCATATGCTCACGCGAAATGGATTCGTTGCCACACTCATAGAAGATGATGCTCGGATTGTTGCGGTTGTAGATAATGGCGTCGCGCATGAGTTCCATGCGCTGCTCCCATTGACGCCCCTCGCGGTCCTTCTCCGAATCGCCTGCGGGCATCGCCTGCATCAACCCCACGCGGTCGCACGACTCGACATCTTGTTTCCAGGGCGTAATGTGCATCCAACGCACCAGGTTGGCATTGCCCTCGACCATCATGGCGTTGCTGTAGTCGCTCAACCAGGCCGGCACGCTCATCCCCACGCCCGGCCACTCGTTGCTCGTGCGCTGGGCGAAACCTTTGAGCTGTATCACGCGGTCGTTGAGCCACACCTTGCCCTCGGCAAAGCGGGTTTTGCGGAATCCGGTGCGGGTCGTTACCTCGTCCACCTTGCGGCCATCGACCCACAGGGAGGTCGTTACCTTATATAAATAGCCATAGCCCCAGCTCCAGAAATGAAGCCCCTGCACCTTGGCCGCCGCCTTGAGGGTGGTTTGCTCGCCGGCTGGCAGCAGGGTAGGCGTACCTTTGAATTGGCTCACCGCCTTTCCTTCGGCATCCACCACCTCCACACAATAAAGCACCTCCTTGGCCTCGCTGCTTTCGTTCTTTACCTCCGATTCGGCATGAATCACGGCCGTGCGGGCCGTTACATCCATCTCCCGCGCATAGATATAGACGCCCGTGGTTTGTAGGTTGCTGTAAAGCGGGAGGGTTTGGTAGAGCTTGTCGGTGAGGTGCAACCACACGTTTTTGGGGATGCCTCCGTAGTTGGCGTTGAAGTTGCGGTCGTTCCATTGGTATCTGGTGCCGGTTGCCCGCTCTCGATACTGCCAATCGTTGTCGATGCGCAGTGCCATGACATTCTCCCCGTCGGGGTTGAGGTAGGGCGTAAGGTCGAAACCGACGGCCATGGCCCCGTTTTCGTGCAGCCCGATGTGGTGGCCGTTGATGTAGAAATCGGCCCCTTGTCGCACCCCTTCAAACTCCACAAAGACCTTCTTATGCCCGCTCTCGGCCGGCAGACGGAAATGTTTGCGGTACCAGACCACCGTATCGGTCAGCTGATGGATATCGAGTCGGAAGGCTTCATCCTCGTTGAAAGGGCGGGGAAGGGTCACCTTTTTCCAATCCCCATCATCGAAACGAACCTCCTTGGCGGCGGGATTATCTCCGACGCAGAGCAGCCATTCGGCATTGAAATTATATTTCTGCCGGATGTTCCCGGCAGAGGCCGCGAGGCTGAAGAGCATCAATGCGGCTATCAGAAGCAGGGTTCGATTCCTCATGGTGAGGTGTGGTGTTCGAGGGCGAATGGCGGAAACCGTTTTTTATTCGAGGTTGGAGATATCCACCATCATCAGATTGAGTCGCTTGCCATCGGTGAAGTGGCCCGACTGGAAGAGTACCTTCTTGCCGTCGGGGCTGAAGCTCGGATGGGCGTGGTCGGGGCGCATCTTCGTATCCGAGGCGAGCCAATGGCGTTCGCCCGTTTCGACGTTGATGACCCACACGTTGCCACCAAAGGTGTCACCTGCGGCCCATTTGTCGTCGCGCGAGGCGTTGCAGTGCCAGAACCCGCGACCGCGCAGCTGACCCTCCATGCCTTGGCGGTCATCGGCCAATTCGACCTGTCCGATGCACTCCACATCGTCGTTGCGCAGGTTGATGCGGATGATGCCGCTCACCTGCTTGCGCAGACGCGGTTGGAAACCCAGGATGTTGAAATAGACATAATCTTTCGACGCGAAGGTCTCGTGCGTCACCCAATCGAGCGGCGTCTCCTTGTAGAGGGGCTTGAAGACCGAACCGTCGGCCGTGCAGAACCACATACGCTGATGGGCATCACCGCCCGTCTCGTTGCAGAAGACAATCTCGCCCGGGGTAAAGCGGCTGGCCTGAATGTGACCCACCTTGAACTCCGTATCGATGACCTTCGTCACGTCGCCCGTCTTAAGGTTCATTTTGCGAATACCGCAGAGCGTAGGTTTGATTTTGATGGGCTGGTTCGTCAGGGGCAGGAAGGCGGCCTTCTCCATACGCGCCCGCTCCTCGGCCGTACCCTCACGCTCGACGGTGATGTAGGCATAATCGTCGTTGCAATCCACGGCATAACCGCCCGGACGACCCATCTCGGTCGGGAAGGTGGCGATGAACTTTTCGTAGGCAGCCGACTTCTTCACCTTGCCGCGCTTGACATCCGCAAAGAATTTGTCGAGGTCCATGACATACATATTCCAGGCACCCTCTTCACGACGGCTCATAAACATACGATTGCTCTTGTTGGCCAGGTAGGCGTTGCCCAGATTCGGCCCTTCGGTTGCCTGGATAATCTTGCCGGTCTCAATCTCGATGAAGTAGATTTGCGTAGGTCGCCATTTGCGCTTCTGACCGTTGGGAAGCGTACTCTCCATCTCCTTGTCGTCGCCTCGGCTTGAGGAGCGGAACAGAAGGTACTTGCCATCGGCCGTCCACATCGGGTCGGTCTGATAGAGGAAACGGTCGTGCTTGAGCGTGTCGGTCAGCATCGTGATGGTGTGGCCGGTTACTTTGTCCACGTAGGTTTGCATTTCCGAGGGGGTGCAATTACCGAATTGCGCCCATGCAGTCGGGCAGAGAAGCGCAACGAGTGCCAGCGTTAGAAGGGCCTTTTTCATAGTTTTGTAGCTTGAAGATTCTGTATGTTACAAAATTAGCAACGCCAACGTTCAAATCAAATAGAATTTTATCCAGATTCAATGTCAATTTGTCCATCTTTGCCTTTTTTTGAGGTGGGAAGGGCCTTCCGAATGCTTCGGGCGGGCAATTTGCCCCTTGACGGATAAAAACAAAGAAACGCTCCGACAAGCCGTTTTTTTGCATTTTGTTGCCATTAACAGTTCGCTTGTTAAGACAGCTTCCACGAAAAAAAAGGTTGCTCAACACAACGTGTTGAACAACCCCTTTTCAGCATGAGCGGAATCTACGCCCTACTTCTTCATCGAAGGACGCCAATTGCCCTTCTCGTCGAGTACCATATCCACCTTGTTCTTATCCTCGGTGCCGTTGCCATAGGTGATTTTGACCTCTACCTTGGCCGTCTGGCCATCCTCGGCAATCGTCTCGCTGACGACCTCATAACCTGCGATGCCCCCTTTGCTCTCCATCTGCTTGGCACCCTTCTCGTTGAACATCGAAACAAGCATGGCGCGAGCCTGCGCCTCCTGCTCGGGATTTTCGTTGCCGAAATAGAAGGCATCGGCTACGGCCTCGTAGTTGCCCTTGGCCAGCTGGTCATAGACCTTGATTACGGCATCGCTCGGGGTCGAGCTGCCACCGCCGCAAGCTACGAAAAAGAGTGCTGCAACGGCAGCCATCATGGTAAAAAAGTGTTTCATAAGCATAAAAATTAAGTTAATAAATAGGTATCAAAAGCGAGCTTTGTGTCACATCCGAGGGGAAAATATAACTTCCCGCAAAGCCCGTGAGGTTAATTTCGGTGCGTCGTCCCTCGCTGAGCGAATAACCCTCCAAATGAAAGAGGTACTCAATCAGTTCGGTACAATAGAGCCGCGTTGTGTCCTCCGCGTTGTAGTCGTGGTCGAAGGGGACGCGCTCGCGGCTTAAGCGCAGGGCGTGGCGCGTAATGCGCTCCAAGGCTTGCGGCTCGATAAGCGGACGATAGAGTCCGAACTCGGCCGAGGGGTATCGCCCCAGAAAATCCGCCACCGGTTCACACTTCACGCGGTCGAAGTCGCCCTCAAACTCCGGTTCGTAGGGTACGGCGTGTACCACGCGCCAATCGGCCGTGTCGCCCACGACAAGCCCCACGTGCGAAAAATGCCCCTCTTTGTCCAGGGTCGCGACCACGTGTCCGGCCAGCCCCGTGCCGCGTCGAAACAGCAAATCGCCCGACTGAAGGGTGGCTTCGACCTCCTCCAGCCTTTGCTCTTGGTGGGGCCCCTGCGTCGAGCAGCCGCACACGAGGAGGGTGGTTAGCATCGTATAGCGTAGCAGGCGATTCATACCATCGGTTGTTCGTTACACAAAAATAAGGATTCGCGTCCGCTTGTTGTGTTGCATTTTAACAAAAGCAGTCGTATTTTGTTTTGCTGGCAGGCCATCGGCTCCGAGGCTGTGCGAAAGGCGACCTATATGCAAAAAAAACGCGTGTCCGACAACTATCAGACACGCGCTTAAGTTTTGTTGCGTAGCGAATGCTACTCGGCGGGGGTCTCCTCCGTAGCGGGAGCCTCCTCGACCTCGGGCTTGTTGGCGGGCGTTACATCCAGCAACTCCACCTCAAACTCCAAGGCGTCGTTCGGGCCGATATCCTGACCGGCACCCTGCTCACCGTAGGCCAACTCGGCCGGAATCCAAAGGATAATCTTGCCGCCCTTGCCGACGAGCTTCATACCCTCGGTCCAACCCTTAATCACGCGGTTCAGCGGGAACTCAACCGGCTGGTCCTCGTCACCGGCGTTGGGGTTCTGTGCCAGAATCATCTCGCGCTGCTCCTTCGGGCGGTTGGCGAAAATCGAGGTGTCGAACACCTTGCCCTCGCGCGTGCGACCCGTGTAGTGTACCTTCACGACATCGGCATCGTCCGTAGCCTTCACCGTCTCGTCACCGGCCTTCACGACCTTGTACATTAGACCCGACTCGGTCTTCTTTACACCCGACTTCTTCTCAATCTTCTTGAGCCACTCGGCCGAAGCCTCGGCATTCTGGGCGGGAAGCGTCTCCATGAAGAAGGTGCGCAGGTGGTTGTTTACCTGGATGTCGTCCATCTGCGGAACACCGGCCATGCCCTCCTGAAGACCCTGGGCAACCCAGTAAATCTGCAACGGCATGGGGCTTTGCGTGAGGTTCGTACCCAGGTCAACACCAAAGGCATACGACAGCTCCTCGCGCTCCTGCTCCGACTCGAACATTGCCTCGTCGGCTACGGGATACTCGACCTTCGTCGAATCGCCCTGTGCCAGACGTGCGCTGTCGGCCTCCGCACGTTTCTTCTGAATCTCGCGGGTGCGCTCACCACGCTTGGTCATGAAGTAGTCGCGCAGCAGCTCGATGGCCTCCGTGTGGTCGAGCGAAGCCTTCGAGAAGGCGGCCTCCTCCAAACCCTCGACGATGGCCTCGACATCGAACGGGATGTCGCGCATCTGATACTTAACGCCGGCGGCTACGTTGGCACCTACGGCATAGGAGAGGGTGTCGAGTTTCGACTTGTTACCCATCTGTACCTTCGTGCTGTTGCCACCGCACGAAATCATCATGGTTGCAGCAACGAGTGCTGCAATGAAGCGAAAATTTTTCATCTTTTTGTGTTAATTATAAAGTATTTAGTATTTTCCGGCGGCAAAGATAATAAATTATCGTTACAAATTGCCTTTTCATCTGTCGAAATCTATCGTCTGTTCCATTCGGCATATTTGTCGAGCTTCACCAGCTCGAGTTCGAAGCCGAGGGTGCGGTTGGCGGGGATATTCAGCTCCTCGTTTCCGTCGGCACCATAGGCCTCGCGGGCCGGTATCCAGGCCACCACCTTGCCACCCTCGCCGATGAGCTTAATGCTCTCTTGCAGACCCGGCTTCAGCTCGTCGAGTCGGACGCGGAGCGTGTCGTTCCGCTCGTAGGAGGAGTAGAGGGCCTCCTGCTCCGTCGAGAGGATGCTTAAACGCAGGTAGAGCGAGTCGCGCGAGGCGGTTGGAATACGCTCCTGGTCGCCCAGCACCTCGACTTTGTAGGTGATGCCGCTGCGCGTGCGGGCAAAATCGCGGCTCGTCTCCGCCAGGTCGGCAAGCCACTGCTCCTCGAGGGCAACGGCCTTCTCGGGCAGCGTGTGGTTCATGTAACCCAGGAAGAAGGTCTCGGCCTCTTCGAGGTCCATCAGCTGACGCTCACGTACCACATCGCGGATGCCGCGACAAACCGCCTCGATGTTCAGCGTCGAGTCCATGCGCATCAGGTTCAGCCCGACATTCATGCCGAGGACATAGGCCACCGAGTCGGTGTCGTTCTTGAGCTTTGTTTCGCCACCCGAACGCTTCGAGCAGCCGAAGATTGTCAGTGCGACAATCAGTAAGGTAACTATCTTTTTCATGCTATTTCTCTTGGTTGGAACGGAGCGTTTGACCACACAATTTCCAGAGGATGCGTGCGCCGACCGAGGCGTCGATATGGTCCGATTCGTGGGGACAGACCTCGACCACGTCGAAGCCAATGATGCGTCGCTCTGCGCCTAACAGTTGCAGGAGTCGTACCGCCTGGTTAAAGCGCAACCCACCCGGCACGGGCGTTCCCGTGTGGGGGCAGTAGCAGAGGTCGAGACCGTCGATATCGAAGCTCACATAGACCTTTTCGGGCAGCGTGGCGATGATTTCGCGGCACTCCTCGTCCCACGTGCGGCCGCTGTACTCCGCCTCCAAAAGTCGTTGGTCGTCGAACTGAATGACGCGGCCCGACTTTTCGGCCAAGTTCTTCTCCTCCTGACTGAAGTCGCGGATGCCGACCTGTACGATGCGCTCCACCTGCTGTACATCGTGCAGGACGTTGTACATAATCGATGCGTGCGAGAACTCGAACCCCTCGTAGCGGGGGCGGAGGTCGCAATGGGCATCGATGTGCAGGATGGCAAAGCGGTTGTGGTATTTGCCGAGGGCGCGAATCAGCCCATAGGGGGTCGAGTGGTCGCCACCGACCAGACCGACCAATTTGCCCGCCTCGAGCCACTGCTCGGCCTGCTCGCGGATGTTGCGGTTGAGTTCGAACGAACCTTCGTTGACGCGGCGAATCTTGCGAATGACATAGTCGTCGGTCGTCGAACCGCCCCCCTCGAGATGCTCAATGACGCGACGGGCATCGACGCGCAATTTTTGCGACAGCTCCAGAATCGAATAATCGACCGGCGCAGTGGCAATGCCTTGTCGCCAGGCCTCGGGGGCTATTGCATCATAGAAGTCAAGCTGGGTCGATGCACCGATAATGGCATCGGGCGCATAGGCCGTGCCGGCACCATACGAGACGGTGACATCCCAGGGGGCCGAGAGCAGCACGAGTGCCGCCTCTTCGGGCTGGAAGGGCATCGAAAAATAGTTGCCGTTGTCCACACCGACACCATTCGGGTCGAAAAGTTCTTGTGCCATACTTTCGTGAGTAATCTATCCGACAAAATTACAAAAAATTATATTTTTCCCTATATTTGTGGAGGTAAAACCAAGATTTCGATGAAAAAACTCCGCCCGAAAGTCGTTATGGATGGTGCAATTCCCTTTTTGAAGGAGTTGCTGACCGATTATTGTGAGGTGCGGGCGTTGCCCGGAGGTGCCATCTCGAAGGCCGATGTGGCGGATGCCGACGCCCTGGTAGTGCGCACCCGCACGCAGTGTGATGAGGCCCTGCTGGGTGGCTCCACGGTTCGGTTGGTGGTGACGGCCACCATCGGCTTCGACCACATCGACCGCCCGTGGTGCGAAGAGCAGGGGATTCGGGTCGAGACGGCTGCCGGATGCAACGCACGCGGTGTCTTACAGTGGGTCTCGGCCGTGTTGGTCGGGGCGGCACGCCGTGACGGATGGCTTCCCGAGAATCGCACGCTGGGCATTGTGGGGGTGGGTCATGTCGGCTCGCTTGTGAAGCAGTATGCCGAAAGTTGGGGCTTTCGGGTGCTGTGTTGCGACCCTCCGCGCGAGGAGCGTGAGAAGCTCGGTTTTTTGCCCCTTGCGGAGGTGGCGCGAGAGGCCGATTTGTTGACCTTCCATACCCCGCTCGACGAGACGACGTTCCACCTCTGTGATGCGAAACTGCTCGCCGGTGTGAAGCCGGATTGCTTGATTATCAACTCGTCGCGGGGTGCGGTGGTGGATAATGAGGCACTGCTCGAAAGCGGCCTGCAATGCGCCCTCGATGTGTGGGAGGGGGAGCCGCTGCTCAATCGCACGCTGTTGGCGCACGCGGCCGTTGCTACGCCCCACGTGGCGGGCTATACGGCACAGGGCAAGGCCAACGCTTCGGCCATTGCCGCCCGTCTCTTGGGCGAGGTGTTCGACCTCCCGTTTCAGGGGTGGTATCCGGCTACGGTCAGCCGACCTGCGCCACGCACCATCACCTGGGATGAGTTGTGCCGCACGATTGATGCCCATTGCGATTTGTGTGCCGAGAGCCGTATCCTCAAACACCACCCCGAACAATTCGAGGCACTGCGTGACGGATATCGCTATCGGGAGGAGTATTTTTGATATTTGCGCCCCTTTTTGTATCTTTGCCCCGATATGTATCAACGCATCATTCGCCCCTGGCTCTTTTCGCTCTCGTGTGAGCAGTCGCACCGCATGGCTATCCTGCTGTTGCGGATAGCCGGCTTTATCCCCGGCGGACGGTGGTTGCTCCGACGCTGTTGTGCGGTGGAGGACCCCTCGCTCGAACGGGAGGTCTTCGGGGTGAAGTTCCGTAATCCGATAGGTATGGCGGCCGGTTTCGACCGCAACGGAGAGGTGTATGACGAACTCGCAGCCATGGGCTTCGGCTTTGTCGAAATCGGCTCCATCACGCCCCGCGCCCAATCGGGAAATCCTACGCCCCGCATCTTCAGCCTGCAACGCGACCGCGCGGTCATCAATCGGGTGGGCCATCCGAATCGCGGTCTGGAGGTGGCTCTGCGTAACCTGCGCCACGGCCATACGGGGGTGGTGCTGGGGTGTAATATCGCCTGCAACGCCTCGACACGGGCCGAGGAGGCTCCGCAGGATTATCTGCGTTCGTTCCGCAACCTCTACCAATATGTGGATTATTTTACGGTCGATTTGAGCGGCGACGATGTGCAGGATGAGCGTATCGTGCGCAGCGAGCGTTATATCCGCAGTGTGCTGGACCCCTTGTTCGATTTCCGTCGTGGGCAGAACCATTATCGCCCGATTCTGGTGAAGATATCGCCCGATTTGACCGACGAAGAGATAGACCTGGTGACCGATATTTTAATCGCTACGCCGCTCGATGGAGTGGTGGCGACGAACGGAACGACCTCGCGCGAGGGGCTGAAGGCCTCGCCCTCGTCGCTTAAGCGTATCGGGGCGGGTCGTTTGAGTGGTCGTCCGCTGACGGTACGCTCGATTGAAATCGTAAGGCGCATCCATGAGCGGTCGGGGGGTAACTACCCGATTATCGGGTCGGGAGGTATGATGACACCCGACGATGTGGAGGCGATGTTGGCCGCAGGTGCCGACCTTGTGCAACTCCATACGGGCTACCTCTACGGAGGACCGCAACTGCTCAAGGAGATTTGCCATCGCCTGATGCCGAAGCCGGAAGTGCCGGCCGCTGATGCCCTCCCCGAGGAGCCGTCCGAACAGCAAACAACGACAACAACCGAGGAGCGTGTCGATTGACACGCCCTTATTTATATGTGGCGTATATGCAAGCAACCATCATTACCATTGGCGACGAGATTCTTATCGGCCAGATTGTCGATACGAACTCCGTTTCGATTGCCCGTCAGCTCAATGCGGCCGGCATCGTGGTTCACGAAAAGTGTTCGATAGGCGACAGCCGCGAGGAGATTATCGAGGCGGTGCGCCGAGCCGAACTTACCTCGCAGGTCGTTATCCTCACGGGTGGTCTCGGCCCCACGAAGGACGACATCACGAAGAAGACCCTGGCCGAGTTGTTCCATAGCGAGATGCGCTTCGATGAGGCGGTAGCCGCTCACGTAGAACGGATGCTCGCCGAGCGTGGTATCGCCTTCAATGCCCTGAACCGCTCGCAAGCCGAGGTGCCGGTCTGCTGTACGGTGTTACACAATGCCCACGGCACTGCCCCCGGTATGTGGTTCGAAGAGGAGGGGCGGGTGGTCATCTCACTGCCCGGTGTGCCGTTCGAGATGGAGCATCTGATGCAGGAGGAGGTGATGCCCCGCCTGAAGCGTCGCTTTGCGTTGCGCCAAATCGTCCATCGTACCCTCATTACGGCCGGCATGGCCGAATCGATTTTGGCCGAGACCATCGAGGCGTGGGAGGATGCCCTGCCTCCCTATCTGAAGTTGGCCTACCTGCCCGCTCCGGGCATCGTGCGTCTGCGTCTCTCGGCCTACGAAGTGGAGGGGGTGGAGGTGAGCGCGGAGATTGACCGCCAATTTGCTGTGCTGAAACAACTTATCCCCGATTTTGTGGTGGGTTTCGAAACGGCTACCGTGGAGGAACAGGTACATCATCTGCTTGTGGAGCGCGGTGCCACGTTGGCCGTGGCCGAAAGCTGCACGGGTGGTAAAATAGCTTCGAAATTTACCGCCATGGCGGGCGCATCGGCCTACCTGTTGGCCGGTGTCGTAGCCTACGCCAACGAGGCAAAAACAGCCATCCTGGGGGTCGATGCCGCGCTGATTCGTCGCCACGGAGCAGTGAGCGAGGAGGTGGCGCGTGCGATGGCCGAGGGGGTGCGTCGCCTTACGGGTGCCGATTATGCCGTCTCGACCACGGGCATTGCAGGACCCTCGGGTGGTACGGCCGAAAAGCCGGTCGGCACGGTCTGGTTTGCCCTCGCCACACCGACCGAAACCATTGCCGTGAAACACGCCTGCGGTACGGACCGCGGACAGGTGATTGACCGTGCCACGGCCTATGCCATCCGCCTCTTACGCGATGGTTTGCAGCGTAAATAATCCTCTTTTTGGGGTGAAATGCAAATAATTTTGGGATTTGAATGTTGGATTCTGAATTTTTGCGTATATTTGCACTCCCTTTTGGGAACTATAATTAAATAAATTTAACGGAACTATGAAGGTTTGCGAAATCACTGGTAAGGTGGCGATGACCGGCAACAACGTGTCGCACTCGCACCACAAGACCAAGCGCACGTTCAGTCCCAACCTGAAAACCAAGCGCTTCTGGTCGGAAGAAGAGGGCCGCTGGGTTACCTTGAAGGTAACGGCTGCCGGTATGAAAACTATTAACAAAAAGGGTCTTGCCGTAGCTCTGCGTGAGGCAGCTGCTCCGAAGAAGATTTACTAAAACAGCTTTTAAGAAATGGCAAAGAAAGGCAACAGAGTGCAGGTCATCCTTGAGTGCACCGAGCAGCGTGAGAGCGGCGTTCCCGGCATGTCGCGTTACATCACCACCAAGAACAAGAAGAACACGCCGGAGCGTCTGGAGCGTAAGAAGTACAATCCGTACCTGAAGCGCGTAACGGTTCATCGTGAAATTAAATAGTAGTTTAAGACTATGGCAAAGAAAGTAGTTGCAACACTGAAGACCGGTGCCGGTAAGCAGTTTACCAAGTGCATCAAGATGGTTAAGTCGGAGAAGACGGGTGCCTATATGTTCAAAGAGGCTATCGTTCCCAACGCCGAAATCAAAGAGTTCTTCGAGGAGAAGAAGTAGTATTTTAAGAGTTCACCTCTTAAATACAAAGGGCATCCATTGGATGCCCTTTGTGTTTTTTGTGTGGCGAGGAATTTGGAGTGGCTCTTTTGGCGTTAAAGCCGGCTTGGAAGTTCCTCACATACCTTAAGTATGCTGCGGACGTCCAAGCCGACTTTGCCTAAAAATAGCTCACTCCAAATCCCTCGCGGGAACTGTTTACACAACAGAGAAGGGTAACTAAAGGTAACTAAAGGTAGCTAAAGGGTCTCCTTTAAGGAACCTTAAGAACCTTTAAGCCCCCTTAAGTAACTTTACTCTCTTTCCTCTTTGCTCTTTCCTCTTTGCTCTTCCCTCTTTAGAACTTATGCACGGCACGAACGAGGAATTTCGAATATTTCGGAATCTCGTTATAAATATAAGGTGCCTCCAAACCCATGTGGGCCGTCATCATAAATTTCTCGTCCAGCTCGGTCGAAGAGTAGTAGAAACATTTGCCGTCGAGACGCTTGCCGCCATTGAGCTTCAGCTGCTCGTTGAAGTGGGTGCGGGCCTGACGGTTGTTGTGCATACGGTTGCCACCGTTGAAGTTGTTGCCGATTTGCAGCAGCTCGTCAATCGAGGGCAGATACCAGCCTTCGCCCTTCTCCTTGCACCATTTGAAGGCGGGGAAATGGTCCCACGTGAGGTTGTTTTCGGCAATATAGGCGGCCAATAACTCCATGTTCTTCGTGCCGTCATGCTGGTCCGTGGTGCCGACCGCACGCAACTCCTCCTTGCGGAATAGGCTCCATTCCACCATCACCTCGTCGAGCGAGATAACCAGGCCGTGCGTGCCTTCGCTGTTGACCGCGCAGACGATACCACGCACACCGTTGTAGTCGTAATATTGCCCCACCTCGTAACGCACGACGGCATACTGCGGAGCCGGTTGCTGATAGACAACGGGTGCAGGAGCGGGAGCCGGTGCGGGAGCAGGAGCAGGTGTCGGGGCGGGTGCCGGTGCAGGTGCCGGTGTTACGACCGGTTGTGTCGGCTGCTCAACAGGCGCAGGGGCAGGGACCGGTGCGGGGGTGGAAGCCGGCGTCTTAATCGTGGCTACAACGGGCTGTGCCTGCGGTTTTTGACGGTTATACTCCTCTACAAAGCCATCTGCATAGCGGATGTAGCAAACCTCCTTGACGGGCAGTACGTAGGTCGGCCCCTCGGGGCGGGCGAAACGCTTGTAGCGTACATTTTCGGTCGAAATCTCCGATACCACCGCCTCGATGCGGGTTGAGTCGGTCTTCACGATAAGGTCCTGGGCGTTGGCTACGACTGCACACAGCAGGGCGGCCAAGAACAACATACTCTTTTTCATTATCTTCATTTTTCGATTCGGATAGTGTAAAGATAACGCTTTTTTTCAAACATTCTTACTATCTTTGTGCATATAAACCGCAAAAACAGAAATTTTATGGGTTTTTTCGATATTTTCAAGAAAAAGGAGCAGCCGAAAGCGGTGCAGTCGGAGGCTGAACAGCAGGTTGTCGAAGCACGCGAGCAGCAGCAGAAAGAGGAGCTGAATGCGGGCTTGGAGCGCACCAAGACGGGGCTTTTCTCGAAATTGGCGCGTGCCGTGGCCGGTCGTTCGACGGTCGATATGGATGTGCTGGACGATTTGGAGGAGGTCTTGATTACCTCGGATGTGGGTGTGGAGACCACCGTGAAGATTATCGAGCGCATCGAGAAAAGGGTGGCGCGCGATAAGTATATGAATACCTCGGAGTTGCAACAAATCCTGCGCGAGGAGATTGTCGAGCTGATGGACGAGGCCCATTCGACCGAGGGTAACTTCGGCCTCGATGCCAAGGAGGGCGAACCCTATGTGGTGATGGTTGTGGGCGTGAATGGCGCCGGCAAGACCACTACGATTGGTAAGCTGGCCGCCCAGCTTAAGAAGGCGGGTAAAAAGGTCTGGATTGGCGCAGCCGATACGTTCCGTGCAGCCGCCATCGACCAGTTGCAGGTCTGGGCCGACCGTGCAGGGGCTACGATGATTCGCCAGGAGATGGGGTCCGACCCCGCTTCGGTGGCCTTCGATACGTTGCAGTCGGCCAAAGCCAATGGTGCCGATGTGGTGTTGATTGATACGGCAGGCCGTCTGCACAACAAGATTGGCCTGATGAACGAGCTGACGAAGATTCGCAACGTGATGGGGAAGGTGATTCCCGACGCGCCGCACGAGGTGATGCTTGTTTTGGACGGCTCGACGGGTCAGAATGCCTTCGAGCAGGCCAAGCAGTTTACGCAGGCCACGCAGGTGACCTCGCTCGCCATCACGAAGCTCGACGGTACGGCCAAGGGCGGTGTCGTAATCGGCATCAGCGACCAATTCCATATTCCGGTGCGCTACATCGGTATCGGTGAGGGGGTTGACCAGCTCCGCATCTTCGACCGTCGCGACTTTATCAATGCACTGTTTGGTGATGCAAAAAATTAACGTCATTACACTCGGTTGCTCGAAGAATACGGTCGATTCCGAGCATTTGATGGCACGCCTTACGGCAGCGGGCTACGAGGTGCGCTTTGATAGCGACCGCACCGATGCCAAGACGGTGGTTATCAACACCTGCGGATTTATTGGCGATGCCAAGCAGGAGTCGATAGAGATGATTCTGCGTGCCGTGGAGGCCAAACGACGGGGCAAAATCGACCGCCTTTTTGTGATGGGTTGCCTCTCGGAGCGGTATGCAGACGAACTCCGCGCGGAGATTCCCGAGGTGGATGATTACTTTGGTGCCAGAAGCTGGGAGGGAATCATTGCCGCCCTGGAGGCCGACAGCCGCGAAGAGCTGAAGACCGACCGCCACCTGACGACCCCGAAACACTACGCCTACCTCAAAATCTCGGAGGGATGTAATTGGATGTGTGGCTATTGCGCCATTCCGCTCATCCGTGGTCGTCACGTCTCGGTGCCGATGGAAGAGCTGGAGGAGGAGGCTCGCAAGTTGGCCGCGAAGGGGGTGAAAGAGCTGATTATCATTGCACAAGACTCGACCTACTACGGCATTGACCTCTACGGCCGACGGATGTTGGGCGAGCTGTTGCGTCGTCTTTGCAAGATTGAGGGCATCGCGTGGATTCGCCTGCACTATGCCTATCCGGCCGCCTTCCCCGAGGAGGTGATTGAGGTGATGGCCACGGAACCCAAGATTTGCAAATACCTCGATATCCCCTTCCAACATATCTCGGATAACCAACTCTCGGCGATGTTGCGTCGCCACACGAAGGCCGAGGCGGTGGCGTTGATTGAGAAGCTGCGCACGCGGATTCCCGATTTGGCCCTCCGCACAACGATGCTCGTGGGTTACCCGGGTGAAACGGAGACCGATTTCGAGGAGCTGTGCGAGTTTGTGCGTGCGGTGCGTTTCGAGCGGTTGGGTGTCTTCCCCTACTCGGAGGAGGAGGGAACCCACTCGGCCGAGAAGCTTCGGGACGATGTGCCGCAGGAGGTGAAAGAGGAGCGCGTCGAGCGACTGATGGCCCTGCAACAAAAGATTGCCGCCTCGCTGAACCGCGAGCGCGTGGGGCGTACCGAGCGCGTTATTGTCGATGGTCGTCAGGGCGATTTCTATGTGGCCCGCTCCCAGTACGACTCGCCCGAGGTGGACCAGGAAATTCTGATTCCGGCCGACGCGAAACGCCTGATGAAGGGTCGCTTCTACGACGTAACGATTACCGATGCGGAGGATTACGACCTCTATGCCGAGGTGGTGAGATAGCGAATAGCGTGTGGCGTGTTGCGGTCGCACAATAATCCGTGAAATATTTTTGGTTATTTCTCGTTTTTTTTCTACCTTTGAATTGGGAAAAAGGTATCAAACGCAAACCCTATGGCCGATAAGAGCGTCATCATCACATTGGAGAGCCGCGTGAAGCAGCTCATGGACGACCACAAAAGGTTGTCCGAGGTGGTGCGCGAGTTGACGGCCGAGGTGGTGCGGCTCAAGGGCGAGAAACGCGCGTTGGAGGAGGAGAACAAGACGCTCCGTAGCGAGTTGCAGCGCAAAGAGTTGGCCGAGGGGTTTGCGGGCGAGAGCCGTAACCGCGATAAAGCGCGTGCGCGCGTCAATCGCCTGATGCGGGAGGTGGACAAGTGCATCGCGCTCATGGGAGGCATCGAGGACGAGGCCGCCCGCCAAGAGATGAAGCAAGCGAAATAAACGAACCGAAAGAACATGGAGCAGGAGAAGAAGCCGTTGACCATTACGCTCAAAATAGCCGGTAAGCCCTACCAATTCACCATCGACCGTGAACGCGAGGAGATTTACCGCTTGGGCGAAAGGGAGGTGAATGCCTGCTTTGCAAAGTGCAAGCAGTCGCAAAAGAAGGGGTGGATCGATTTCGACTACCTCGTGGTGACCGCCCTGCAATTTGCCATGGCCAATGTCTATATGCGTCAAAGCCGTGAGGTGGGCAGCGAAGATTTGAAACGTCTCGATGCCCTCAGCGAGGAGTTGGCCGCCTATTTGGACAGCCGATTGAAGGATTAACCCCTTCATCGGGCCATCAAAAGCAATTACGATATAGAAAATGAGAGCCGGCTGTTCGGCAATGACGAACCGGCACACGTTCTTTAACATATAGAAATCTACCCGCATAGATTCCTTAATAGCTTTGCGAAACTGAACACTTTTTATATTGGGGTAAACTCGCGGCTTTTTCAAAATCAGGCCTTAACCCTTCGGGGTGTCGCTGCGGCGACCGTTGGAAGATTGCGATGTCGGAGCCCCCACACATGACGTTTTTTGCAGATTCGTCAAACAAGACTAAGGAATCCTATGCGGTTTTTTTATTGAAACGACTTATTCAATATATATTAACCACTTTTAAAACAGACACATTCGACTATGAATACCGTTTTAATCGCCCTAATCTCGGCTGTTGCAGCCGTCGTGGTCTATGCCGTGGTGACCAACCTCGTGGCCAAGACCTCGATTCGCAAACGCCGTGAGGCCGCCCTCAAGGAGGCCGAGGCCGAGGGCGAAATGCTGAAAAAGGAGAAGATGCTCCAGGCCAAGGAGCATTTCATGCAACTTAAGAGCAACCACGACCGCCAGGTCAACGAGCGCAACCAGAAGTTGCAGCAGAGCGAGCAACGCGCCAAGCAGATTGAGCAGAATCTGCAAAACCAGCAGCGTGAGCTGGACCACAAACTCAAGGAGAACGACCGCCTGAAGGAGCAGATGCAGAACCAGATGCAGCTCCTCGACCACAAGAAGGAGGAGCTGGAGCAGATGCGCCGTGAGCAGAACGTGCGCCTGGAGCAGATTTCGGGACTCAGCTCGGAGGAGGCGAAGAACATCCTTATCGAGAACATGAAGTCGGAGGCGAAGGCCGAGGCTGCCGCCTACATCAACGAGACCATCGAGGAGGCCAAACTCTCGGCCACGAAGGAGGCCAAGCGTATCGTGGTGGCTTCGATTCAGCGCGTGGCAACCGAGACGGCCATCGAGAATGCCGTGACGGTCTTTAACATCGAGAGCGACGAGGTGAAGGGTCGCATCATCGGCCGTGAGGGTCGCAATATCCGCGCCCTGGAGGCCGCTACGGGCATCGAAATCATCGTCGATGATACCCCCGAGGCCATTATCCTCAGCGGTTTCGACCCCGTGCGTCGTGAGATTGCCCGCCTGGCACTGCACCAGCTCGTGACCGACGGCCGCATCCACCCTGCCCGCATCGAGGAGGTGGTAGCCAAGGTGAAGAAGCAAATCGAAGAGGAGATTGTCGAGGTCGGCAAGCGCACGGCTATCGACCTCGGTATCCACGGCCTGCACCCCGAGCTGATTCGTCTGATTGGTAAGATGAAATACCGCTCGTCGTATGGTCAGAACCTCTTGCAGCACGCCCGCGAGACGGCCAACCTGGCCGGTATCATGGCCGCAGAGTTGGGTCTGAACCCCAAGCACGCCCGTCGCGCCGGTCTCTTGCACGATATTGGTAAGGTGCCTGACGATGAGCCGGAGTTGCCGCACGCCATGATTGGTATGAAGCTCGCCGAGAAGTACAAGGAGAAGGCCGAGGTTTGCAACGCCATCGGTGCCCACCACGACGAGATGGAGATGACCTCGCTCATCGCTCCCATCATTCAGGTCTGCGATGCCATTTCGGGCGCACGCCCGGGCGCACGTCGTGAGGTGGTCGAGAGCTACATCAAGCGACTCAAGGAGATGGAGGATATCGCCCTTTCGTACCCCGGTGTGGTGAAGACCTACGCCATCCAGGCCGGTCGTGAGCTGCGCGTCATCGTGGGTGCCGATAAACTTTCGGACCAGGAGGCCGAGAGCCTGTCGCACGATATCGCCAAGAAGATTCAGGATGAGATGACTTATCCGGGTCAGGTGAAGATAACGGTGATTCGCGAGACGCGTGCCGTGTCGTACGCTAAATAGCAGACGTATCTGACGGCCTCTTTTGGCGTTACACTGCAAGGCGAAGTTCCTCACATACGTATAGTATGCTGCGGACTTCGCCTTTTGTGTGCCTAAAAATAGGCTCGCCATATCCGTCTGCGGGTGGTGTTCGCTTTGCCTAAAAATAGCTCTTGCCATACGACTTTCAGGCGGTTGCTCTTTGTGAAAGGTTGCACCTATTCGCCTTTCCCGCCTTTTCCGCCCTTCTCGCCCCACAAAAAAAAGGATGCCCCGAAAGGGCATCCTCTAATTTTGAATTCTAAATTCAAAATTTTGAATTAGAACTTCTCCTTACTCGGCCGTTGCGAGGGGCGAGGCCTGCGTATAGACGCGGGCGGCAAGCTCCTTATCGAGCTGGTACATACCATATTTGTCGTTCTCCACAGCCTCGGCAGCGAAAATCATATCGCGGGCCGACTCCTCCTCCTCAATCTGCTCGTCGATGAACCATACGAGCATATTCGACGAAGCGAAATCCTTATCCTCGGCAGCGATAGCGGCCAGGTTGTTGATAAGACCCGTTACGACCTTCTCGTGCTTAAGCGTCTCTTGGAACATCTCCAGCACCGAACCCCAGGTGGTATCTACGGCCTCGATGGGCTTCAGCTCCACCTTGCAGTCGCGCGAGTTGAGGTAGTTCATGAAAATGCGGGCATGATCCTGCTCCTCCTGCCACTGCACGAAGAACCAGTTGGCAACGCCCTTATAGCCCTTGGCCTCGGCGTCCATCGACATCGAGAGGTAAAGATAGGCCGACCAAAGCTCGGCATTGATTTGTGCGTTAATCGCATCCTGTAATTTCTGGCTTAACATAATTGTATTGTTTTAAGTGTTTTTTTCTGTTTTACGGGTTTTTCCTTTTCCCAATACAAATATACACACAAAAAATGAAAAACCATCATTTTTTCAATCATCTTATTTTATGGTCCTATAAGCACAACCTATCATCGTCGCAATGTGTTGCTAATCATCTACATCGATAAGCTTGAAGCGATGGTCGAATCGTAACTCCGGCCCCTCGCGCAGCTCCACATCGTAGCCCTGTTTCGTCCGCTCGATTTGCTCGACTCTGCGCCCCGCAAAGCGGGTTTGAATCACCTCGCGAATCGCTGCCGGAATGACCCCTTCGGGCATCCCGTTTTGGCCGCAGTCGATATCGTTCCATTGGCCGTTGCGGTCAAATTCAATCGTGCAGCCGTCCGAAAGAAAGACCTTGTAGGTGCGATTGAAGAGCGAGCGTTCGGCTGCAACGTAGCTGATTTCGGTCTCCGAGAAGTGGCGCATCAACAGCTCTTGTGCCGTTCGGGGCAGTTTCTCGAGCGTAATCATACGGTAGTTGTCGGCCTCCACGGGCCACGAAATAACGGCAATTGCCAGCGTAAGAATCAATTTTATCATGGTAGATTGGTTTTCAAAATTACTTGCAAATACAACGCCAAAAGAGTCTTGTTACGAATTCCGGAAACGAAAAGAGGGTGTCCAAACCTTGTTGGACACCCTCCCTTGTTGTGCGTCGGCAGACGGCCTACATCATGCCACCCATACCACCTGCGGGCATGGCGGGCATAGCGGGCTGCTCCGATTTCTTCTCGGCCAGCACGCACTCCGTCGTGAGGAACATCGAGGCGATCGACGCGGCATTTTCGAGGGCTACACGAGCCACCTTCGTCGGGTCGATGATACCGGCCTCCATCATATCCTCGTACTTATCGTCGCGGGCGTTGTAGCCGAACGTGCCGTTACCCTCGCGCACCTTGTTCACCACAACCGAACCCTCGCCACCGGCGTTGGCCACAATCTGGCGGAGCGGCTCCTCGATGGCACGCTTTACGATTTGGATACCCGTCGTCTGGTCGTCGTTTGCGCCCTTCATGCCGTCGAGCGCAGCCGTGGCGCGGATGTAGGCAACACCGCCACCCGGTACGATACCCTCCTCGACAGCGGCACGCGTAGCAGCCAGCGCGTCATCCACGCGGTCCTTCTTCTCCTTCATCTCGACCTCCGTGGCGGCACCTACATAGAGGACGGCCACACCACCGGCCAACTTCGCCAGACGCTCCTGCAACTTCTCGCGGTCGTAGTCCGAGGTCGATTTCTCAATCGAGGCACGAATCTGCTGTACACGCGAAGCGATGGCCTCTTTCGAGCCTGCGCCATCGACGATGGTCGTGTTCTCCTTGTTGAGGGTCACCTTGTCGGCCGTACCCAGCATCTGGAGCGTAGCGTCCTCGATTTTCATGCCCTTATCGGCCGAGATAACCGTGGCACCGGTCAGCGTGGCGATATCCTCGAGCATCTCCTTGCGACGGTCACCGAAGCCCGGAGCCTTGCAGGCGGCAATCTTCAGCGCACCGCGCAGCTTGTTCACCACGAGGGCCGAAAGTGCCTCGCCATCTACATCCTCGGCGATGATGAGCATCGGACGGCCGCTCTGTGCTACCGGCTCCAATACGCCCATCAGCTCCTTCATGGTCGAAATCTTCTTGTCCGTGATGAGGATGAAGGGCTTGTCGAGCTGTGCCTCCATCTTCTCGGTGTCGGTGATGAAGTAGGCCGAGATGTAGCCGCGGTCGAACTGCATACCCTCAACCACCTCTACGTGGGTCTCCGTGCCTTTGGCCTCCTCGACCGTGATGACACCCTCCTTGTTGACCTTCTCCATCGCCTCGGCAATCAGGCGACCGATGTTCTGGTCGTTGTTGGCCGAGATGGTAGCCACCTGCTCAATCTTGGCATAGTCCGAGCCAACCTCCTGCGACTGCTCGCGTAGCGACTCTACGACCGTAGCCACGGCCTTGTCGATACCGCGCTTCAGGTCCATCGGATTGGCACCAGCCGTTACATTCTTCAGACCGACACCGATGATGGCCTGGGCCAGCACCGTGGCGGTTGTCGTGCCGTCACCGGCATCGTCGTTGGTCTTCGAGGCAACCTCCTTGACCATCTGCGCACCCATGTTTGCAAACGGGTCCTCCAGCTCGACCTCCTTGGCTACCGACACACCATCCTTCGTGATGTGGGGCGCACCGAATTTCTTGTCGATAATCACGTTGCGACCCTTGGGACCCAACGTCACCTTCACGGCATTCGACAGGGCATCAACACCCTCCTTGAGAAGCTCTCTTGCCTCTACATTGTATTTGATTTCCTTTGCCATAGCTTTTTGTTTCTTTGGTTGACAACACTGCCTTGGCGGCTCTTTCTTCGTTATACTTGCGCCCGAAATCCTCACATACGGTTAGTATGCTGCGGTTTCGGCCACTTCGCAAGCCTAAAAATAGCGCGCCAAATCAGTGTTTTTTCAGTGTTGTTTCGTTGTAATTTGTTGTCGTCTGTACTCAAAAATCGAATAACGAGTGGGATTTCAAGGCTTGCGCAGTCCGAGAACCCGGAGCATACTCGGTCGTATGTGAGGATTCGAGGACAAGCGTAACGCGGAAATCACCTCGTTTGTCGATTTTTGCTTGTTTAGATAATCGCCAGGATATCCCCCTGACGCATGATAAGATACTCCACGCCGTCGATGGTCAGCTCCTGACCCGAGTACTTGCCATAGAGTACCTCGTCGCCCTCCTTGACCTCCATCTTGACATCTTTCGTGCCGGGGCCTACGGCTACGACTTTACCTGCCAGGGGCTTCTCCTTGGCCGTGTCGGGAATGTAGAGACCGCCTGCGGTCTTCTCTTCTGCGGGATTCGGGAGAATCAATACCCGATCCGATAACGGTTTTACCATAACTTTGAATGTTTTTTAGTTTATATTGTTTTTAATTCATCTGCATACGCTGTTCTCACGAACACACAAAGATAATAACAAAGGTTGTACCAATCACAAACTCCCCGCCATTTTGTCAGTTTTTTTGATGAAAACGGCACGTTGTCCTGCAACGAAAAACCGAGAAACAACTATTGGCTCTCGGTTTGCTTGTTGCGATGTTTTAGACGTGTGTGGGTGAGATGCTCTCTGAAACCGCCCTCTTGGGTGAATCGTTCCCCGATTTGCTCGATGAATTTGTGTAGCATGAAGTCGGCTTGGTGGATGAGGATGAGCGCGAGGTTGGCAATTGTTTCGTCGTTGCGCTCCTCGATGAGTGCCGACCAAAAGGCGGTTTCATTGTGCTTGCGCCCCAACTCTTGCGCTTTTTTGAACGCCTCCGAACTGCTCTCCCACCGATTGAGCCGGCGGACTCGTAGATAATCTTCGTAGTCGGCATATAGCTCTTGCAGACTGCTCTTGGCTACATTCATCAGCTTCAACTCGCTTTCGATCGATGTGGCCGATGCGGCATATCCCTCGATGATGTTCTGCTTGCCCGACCGTGCCGCCTGCACCATTTGGTCGCGCGTGCGGTCACCACGCTCCAGGAATTTGTTGGCGAAGAAATAGGTCATGTCGTAGATAGCCTCGGCCTTTTGGTAGCAGAGCAAATCGCGGTGATTGGTCTTAAGCTTTATCAGTTCCGACATCGTAGCGTGGTGTTTTTACAAAGGTAACAACTTCTCGCTATAAATCGAAATTTTTTCAGGGGTTTTAAGGGTAATTAAGGGTTACTAAGGGTTGCTAAGGGGGTCCTTTAGCTCCCCATTTTTTCTTTTTTGAAAGGTTGCTAAAGGTTACTAATGGTTGCTAATGGTTGCTAAGGGGGGCCTTTAATAGCCTTTAGTCCCCTTTAGTTCCCTTTTTTCTTTTTTTTGAAAGGTAGCTAAGGGTTATTAAGGGTTGCTAATGGTTGCTAAGGGGGGCCTTTAATTGCCTTTAGCCCCTTTAGTTTCCTTTAGTTCCCTTTTTTCTTTTTTTTGAAAGGTTGCTAAAGGTTATTAAGGGTTGCTAATGGTTGCTAAGGGGCTCCTTTAATTGCCTTTAATCCCCTTATCCTCCTTTGTTTACTCCACAAAAAAACAACCACCCTTTGTGAGAGTGGTTGTTTTGAAAGTTCGAAAAATCGAGTATTACTCGCTCAACTTGTAAAGTGTGATGGCTTTTTGATTTGAGAAAGTTGAACTCTTGTAGTAGCGGAAACGGTCTTGCCCTTCTGTCGTGTTGAAACGCAAATATGCATTACCACTGACAATGTGTACTGAACCATCTGCGTTGAGAGTGAGTGTGTTCGAGTAACTTGTCGTTGTGCTAGACTTTAAGCCATTGGCATCGGAAGTCTGCCCGATGTAGTATCCGCTTGCCGATTTAATCGTGTAGCCATCGTTCCCTGCTGAAATCGTGAATGCATATCCGTTGATTTCCTCCGTAGCCTCGATTGCCGAGTCTGCAATAGTGACCTCTTTGAAGTTGTTGCTTGCGTCAAGTTTAGACAACGAACCATCAAAAACGAACGACTCGTCCTCATTAACGATTAAATATGTACCGCTCCAGTCGCTCGGAGTAGAAGTGACTTTTTGATAGTATATTGCACCAGTGGCGGGAGCTCCCGACTGCGAAATCACAACAATTCGCGTAATGTCTGCTGTGGCATGGGTCAGTACAACTTTGGCCTCGCGTGCCTCTGTAGCTGTATTCTGCGATGCCGTCAAGGTCAGTACACCGTTAACATTTTGGGCATCCAACCACTCGGCATCGTCTTCTACAGTCCAATTTACATTGTCTGTCGTCACTGCAATCGTTTTCGCGGTGCCGTCAGCATCAATTGACGCATTGCCACTTGCCGGATAGAGGTAATTTTCTACGGGAACTACTTCAGTAACAAAAATGTTAAGATATTGACCATAAGTGTAACATGCGTAACCAGTCACTAATACCGGGGTTGTGGAACTCGTGAATGCGGTAGCAGGGCGGATAGCGGAACCGATACGTGTTGCTCCATATACATAAAGGTTGGTGTAATTGCCAGAGACGGTAAGCGATGAGGCTTCAAACTGAATGTATTCACCGACCGTAAGATTGTCGGATTTTGCATCAAACTCCGCTCCATTAACCAACAGCGTTGCCTCTGGATGAGTTACTTCTGTTTCGCCAATTTTTTCAACAACGGCACCCGACTTAATCTGACGCTCGCCATAAGTCGAGGTCAGCGCATTCGTGATGTTGATGATGTCACCAACTTCAGCATCAAGAGCTTGATATGAAAAGAGATATCCGGTGGCATCTTTTAGCAGTAAATTATAATAACCTTTAGCAACTACCGTCACGTTCTTGATGTTGTAAGTACCCTCGGCCGATGCAGCGTGGATCTCGGCAATCGTCGTCCACTCGATATCACCATCAGCAGCGAAGTCGAAATTCAGCGTCGTAACCTTGCCGGGGGCAAAGCCCTTGCCGGCGGGAATCGTGTACTCGCGAACGCTTACCTCGTCGCTATTGTCGGTAACCGTTACGGTGATGGTCTCGGTTGCGCCCTCTTTAACCTCAAACGGGCAAACCGTCAGGTAGAATGCGGCCGAAGTCTCAGGATTAATAGCTTCCTCACCCGATACCTCCAAGCTTACATTCGAATAGGTGTAGTTGTCACCGCTGCTTGCGTATGCAGGAGCATCGCCCGTAATATCAACATAGTAAGTACCCGAAATTTTCGTACCGGCGGTCTCAACCAAAATGCTCTTAATCGAGATAGCCTCGTCAAGGGTATTCGTAACATTTACCTTAATCATCGACGAAAGGTGCTTCATCGAGAACTCGGGAGCAACACTGCTACCACCCTTAACAACACCATAGAGGGGCGCACCGCTCGTGTGGGTTGTGTTGTCGTTGCCTGCTTGAGCCTGCGTAAGAGCAGCAATCGTCATGTAGCCGGCCTTAGCGGGAGTTGTGTTGTATGCGCTATAAGGATAGATTGCAAACCAATCGTAGCTGGTGCCATCCTCTACGCCGGTAACCGTACCCGTAAAGGTGCCGGCTGCGACATCCTTCAGCGTAAATTCTCCATCCGAAACATAGGTTGCAGTTTCCTCACCGGCAACAGCGTGGAAAATGTTGAGGTTGTCACCATCAGCCCACGAGGTCGAATAGCCGTCGGCTACGGTACGGGTAGCATCCAGGTTGGCATAAACTACAAAATCCTGCTCCAGAGTGGGAGCGACGGTCTCCTCTTTCGAGCAGTTCGTCAGGGCCAATGCTGCAACGAGCATCCAGCCCAAAGCAAAAAACTTTTTCATGCTTAATAGTTTGTTAGAATTACTCGTTGTTGGGATCATACGAATCACCTTCCTCCCAGTCATTTACCGAACTGGCAAAACCCTGCTCAACAGCGATGTCGAGCACCTCTACCATGGGGGCCTCGTAAGCCTCCGTCATCATCTTTTTAATCATTTTGTTTGTTGTTTTATTTGTTTAAATAATGATTTTAACGAAATTAACGAAATTAACGAAATTAACGAAATTAACGAAATTAACGAAATTAACGAAATCTTTAATCTCTTTAATCTCTTTAATCTCTTTAATCTCTTTACTATCCTTACACTCTTTATTTTTTATTCCAATTGTTTATGCTGGCTTCTCTGCGCTCTCGGCTCAACTGCTCGCGGAAGCCGCCCTCGTTGAGAAACTTGGCGTGCATACTTTGCAGTAGGCGATAGAGCAGAAAATCGGTTTGGCAGATCATGATGATGACCAAATTGGCCATCTGCTCTGCATTGTACGGCTCGGCCAACGATCGGTAAAAGTCCGTGTCGTTGTGCTTAAAGCCGACTTGGCGCAAACGGATAAAGTCGGGGGTTGTCTCCTCCCATTGGCGGAGCTGATGGGTACGCAGGAAATCCTCGTAATCGGTTTTCAGCTCATGGAGGCTGGCTTTCGCTACATTTGTCAGCTTGAGCGCAGTCTCGACCGAGGTGGGGTAGGCGGCTTGTCCTTCGACAATATTCTGTTTGCCCGAACGCGCAGCTTGGATCATCTGGTCAAAGGTTCGGTCTTTGGGCGAAAGATACCGCGAGCAAAACAGGTGTGTCAAATCAAAAACAGCCTCGGCCTTTTGATAACACGCCAATTGTTTGTAGGCGGGTGTCCGAAACGAAGTGTGTTCCACGGTGCGCATCGCATTTTTAAGAGTACAAAGATACGCTATTTAATTGATATTATGTGATAAAATGATAAAAAAAATAGCAAAAATTATCTTTTTGCTATCCTTTTGTGGTTGGTGTGCGCGTTTCCCTTTCGGCTGCTTTAGCTGCCTTTAGCCACCCTTCACGCCTTTTGCGCCCTTTTGCGCCCTGCGCTAAATTTTATTGAGTGCAAAGTGGCGGGTGGAGGCATCGAGGCGGATGGCGATAAACAGAAGAATGGTGAAGGCGATGAGCGACGAACCGCCATAGCTCATAAAGGGGAGCGGGATGCCCATCACGGGCATCAGGCCGACCGTCATGCCGACATTGACCAGCACGTGGAACAGCAGAATCGAGGCCACGCAGTAGCAGTAGATGCGCCCGAAAGGCTCCTCCTGCCGCTCGCCCATCTTGATAAGGCGCAGGATGAGTGCCGCGAAGAGCGAGAGGATGGTGAGCGTACCGAGGAAGCCCCACTCCTCGCCCACGGTGCAGAAGATAAAGTCCGTATGGCGTTCAGGCACAAAGCCGTACTTAATCTGCGTACCTTCGAGGAAACCCTTGCCGATAAGGCCACCCGAACCGATGGCAATCTTCGCCTGGTTCACGTTGTAGTCGGCACCCGCGGGGTCGTTGATGATGCCCATAAAGCTCAAAATACGCTTCTGCTGGTGCGGCTCGAGGGCGTTGAACACGCGGTCCACCGAGAGGAGGAAGATGACCGAACCGCAGAAGAAGATGAGCGTGACGAACGTGTGGGCGAGGTTGAAGCGGAAGGCGTAGATAGCCAGACCGATAGCCGCCACGAACGAGACGATAAGCAGCGAGTAGTAGAAGTTCAGCCCCTCGTCGAACATCAACCCCGAAAGAATCATCAGCAGCATGGCCGTGAGCAGCAACAGGGCGACGAAGATAATACGCGAGCGCACCTGACCGCTCACCATCACCTCCGAGAAGGTACAGAGCGCGACGAGCAACAGCAGCAGCGCGAGAGGTGAGAGGAGGAACGAGGCGATAAAGAGCGATGCAATCAGAAGAATCAGGATGCAGAGCCACTTATTCAACCCCTCGCGGTAGAGGACAATGAGGAACGAACCCAAAACCAGTCCCGAACCGGTGTCGTTTTGCAGGATGATAATCAACAGCGGGACGCAGAGCAGCAGCCCGACCTTCACCAAATCGCCGATGCGGGCGATGTTGAAGGTGTATTCGCTCATGAGGCGGGCGGTGGCCAGAGCCGTCGCAATCTTCGCAAACTCAACGGGTTGCACATTGAACGAGCCGAACGAAATCCAGGCCTTGGCACCGTTGATTTCCTTACCGATGACCAGGGTCGAGAGGAGCAACAGCAGTCCGATGATATAGGCCGGATAGGCCCACATATGGTAGTAACGGTCGTCGAGCAGCAAGACAAAGAGGGCCACCACGGCAGCCACGGCAATCCAAACCACCTGTTTCATGTAGAAGTGGGCAAACGAGAAGAGGTGGGGCAGGGTTTCGTCGTAGGTGGCGGCGGCGATGGATACCCAGCCGGCAAGGACGATGAGTGCATAGAACAGCACCGTCAGGCGGTCCACACCGCCAAAGAGCGAACCGGAACGATTACTTGTCATAGGCCGGATAGTAAATGTTCATCTCCTTGATCCGTTTCAGCAACTCCGGACGGCGGATGGTATCCGTCAGGTAAAGCTCCTCCAAGAGGCTGGCAATGGGCAGTGCGGCCGATGCACCGAAACCGCCATTCTCGACATAGACCGAGATGGCAATCTTCGGGTTATCCTTCGGGGCAAACGAGAGGAAGGTCGAGTGGTCACGACCGCGCGGATTCTGGGCCGTACCCGTCTTGCCACACACATCGTAGCCCTCCAAACGGGCCTGGGTCGAGGTGCCACCCACGTTCACACCCTGCCACATACCCTCGATAATCGGCTCGAAATGCTTCGAGTCCACCATCGTATATTGCTTTTCGTAGAAGCGTCTATCGAGCGAGTCGCGACCCTCCACGGTCTTGACAATGTGGGGAATGTAGTAGTAGCCACGATTGGCGATGATGGCCGCAAGGTTGGCCATCTGGAGGGGCGTACAGCCCAGCTCGCCCTGTCCAATCGAGAGCGAAAGCACCGTGAGCGAATTCCACGAATTGCGATAGACGCGGTCGTAAAATTCGCGCGTGGGGACATAGCCGCGGTTCTCGTCCAGGAAGTCCGACTCGAGCTGACGGCCGAAACCGAAACTCTTCACATAGTCGTACCACACCTCATAGCCCTTCTTCACGCTGCCATATTTCGGGTTGTCGATAATATCGCGGAAGACGTAGCAGAAGTAGGCGTTACACGAGGTGGCCACGGCAAACCGCAGGTCGGCCGGCGAAGCGTGGGCGTGACAGGCCACACCGCGACCAATCTTGTAACCTCCGTGGCAGGGGTGGAGGTCGGAGGGCTTCAGTACCCCCTCTTGCAGGCCAATCAGACCCTGCACCAGCTTGAAGGTTGAACCGGGAGGGTATTTACCCTTCACGGCACGGTTGAACATCGGGTTGCGTTTGTTGTTCAGGTGGCGGATGTAGTTGTTGCCTCGTTCACGACCGACCAACTCTTCGGGGTCGAACGTGGGCGAGGAGACCATCATCAGAATCTCGCCCGTCGAGGGTTCGATGGCCACTGCGGCACCCACCTTGCCCTTCATCAACTCCTCGCCGAGGCGTTGCAGGCGGGCATCAATCGTGCTGGTGAGGTAGCGACCCGATTCGGGCAGCGAGTCGTACAATCCATCCATGTAGGAGCCTTTAATCGCCCCTCGCGGGTCGCGCTCCATGATTTTAACACCCTTCTTGCCGCGCAAATCCTCTTCGTAGGCCGACTCCAGACCTCCGATGCCGGCGTAGTCGCCCTTGCTGTATTCGGGATGGCGGTCGAGGTAGCCTTGACTCACCTCCGAGAGGTGGCCCAGCAGGTTACCACCCACGTGCAGCGGGTAGTGTCGCACCGTGCGGCTCACGGTGTAGAAACCGCGGAAACCCTCGGCATCGAGGCGCAATTTCTCCTCCTTCGAGACATAGTTCGCCACACGTTGCGGGGCGCGCGGATAGGCACGGGCATCATTGAGGCGTTGCTTCAAACGACGGGGCTGCATATCGAGAATCTGGCACAGACGCATCGTGTCGAAGCCCTCCTTGTCCATATCGCGATAGACCACCATCAGGTCGTAACATTCACGATTTTGCGCCAGATATTCGCCTCGACGGTCGAAAATCTCGCCACGGGGCGGGTACTGCACATCGACACGCATGACATTGCGGGCCGCATTGCGCTTGTAGTCGGCGTTGAAGAATTGGATATAGGCCACGCGGCTGATTAGCACGACGAAGATAATCAGCACCACCACCTGCAAGGTGCGCATTCGGAAGAAGCCTTCGGTATGGTCAATCATGCGCGGGCAGAGATTTTAGCGGTGAAAAGACGCTCCGTAAGCCAAACGAGGAGCAGCGTGGCGCAACTGCTGACCGCGATGCGGATGAGCGTGCGGAACAGATGCCCCCACGAGAGGGCCTCAAGGGTGAAAAAGAGGGTGTGGTGCAATAGAACCATTGCCACGATGTAGCTCCAGAAGAGCGAAACACCCATGCGCTCCGGCCCCGGGATGCCGTCCTCGCGCAAATCCTCGTGCGGGGAGACCAGACGAATCAAGGTCGGACGCAGGAAACCAATCAGCAGCGTGGCAATCGTGTTGATGCCGGCAACGCCCATCGTCGTATCCATCAGCATACCCATCGCCAACGAGCAGGCGAGCAGCACAATCGGCTTCGTGTCGAGGCGCATCAGGATGATGAAGGCCACGTAAATCAGCGGGCAGAGGAAGCTCCCCGCCACCAGGTTGTTGAGCAGAAAAATCTGCACCAGGCTGAGGGCGATAAAGAGCAATATATAGGCGGGTACGTGGTGCATGGTTAGAGGGTTTCGAGGTTCTTAATCACTTCGCTCTGTTGCAGTTCGTGAATCTCTTGGTGGTCGAGGTTCTCGATGATGATGAGGTTGTTCATGGCCGAGAGGTCAGCCGACAGACGGACGCGCACCGTGTAGGTCGTACCCACCTCGTCGAGCGTGGCACTTTCGACCGTGCCGATGGTCAGACCGGCAGGGAAGTAGCTCTCGAAACCGGTCGAGAGAATCTTTTGCCCCACCTGCGGCTCGGCATATTTCGACAGCCCCTCCAGGGTGACGAAGTGGGGATTCCTGCCGTCCCAGCGGATGGCTCCCTGGTAGGCGGAGCCTTCGGGGGTGCCACTACCGCGGAATACGGGGTTGAGAATCGAGACCGCCACGGCATAATGCTCCGTGTAGTCCACGATGTAGCCGGCAATCGAACCATCGGGGGTGATGACACCCATGCCGTTCGTGATGCCGTCCGCACCTCCGCGGTTCAGCGTGATGTAGTTGTGCGCCCGACCCACCGTGTTGCTCACCACGGCCGCTTCGGTCATGCGGTATTTCGATTCACCCATCGTGCGCAGTTCGACCTTCAGGCGTCCCGCCTCGTCGGCCTCGCGGTAGCGGGCCAACTCCTCTTCGAGGGCGGCAATGCGGGTCGTCAAGGCCCGATTTTCGCGTCCCAATCGGAAGAAGTTGCTCATGTCGGTCACCAAGCCGTTCAGCCCTCCCACCACGCTGTTCGTGCGTGAAAGCAGACGAGCCTCGGTGTAGGCTGTCGAACGGGCATAGTAACTCAAGGCGGCAATCTCCAACAAAACGAAGAGTACCACCACGTAGATACTGCGGATGAATTCGACTAATCGGCGCATAGTGTGAGAAGAGAATTGCGAGCCGTAAGACCCGCAATTCGTTTATCGCTTAACCCTTGATGAGGAACGAGAAGTTGTTCATGTTCTTCAGGGCGATACCCGTACCGCGAACAATGGCACGCAACGGGTCCTCGGCAATGTGAACCGGAATACCCGTCTTCTCGTGCAGACGACGGTCCAGACCCTTGATGAGCGCACCGCCACCGGCCAGGTAGATACCGTTCTTTACGATGTCGGTGTACAACTCGGGGGGCATCGACTCCAGCACCTTCATCAGGGCATCGTCCAACTTCACGAGCGACTTATCGAGTGCGTAGGCAATCTCGCTGTACGAAAGCGAGACGGTCTGCGGCAGGGCAGTCAGCATATTGGGAGCCGTTACTACGAAATCCTCCGGCTCCTCCTCCATGTCGGGGATGGCGGCACCAATGGCACACTTGATGGCCTCGGCCGTGCGCTCACCGATGCGGATGTTGTGCTGCTGACGCACATAGGCCTGAATATCGGACGTAAATACGTCACCGGCCACATCTATCGACTCGGAGCAGACGATACCGCCCAGCGAGATGCAGGCAATCTCCGACGTACCACCGCCGATGTCGATGATGAGGTTGCCTTCGGGAGCCTCGACGTCGATACCGGCACCCAGCGCGGCAGCCATCGGCTCGTAAATCATGAAGACCTCACGACCACCGGCACGCTCGGCCGAGTCGCGCACGGCACGAATCTCGACGTTGGTCGAACCCGAGGGGATGCAAATCACCATGCGGAGCGAGGGCGAGAACAACGAACCCGAGGTCTTGACCATCTTAATCATGCTGCGCAGCATCAACTCCGTGGCGTTGAAGTCGGCAATCACACCACTCTTGAGCGGGCGAATGGTCTTAATGCCCGGGTTGGTGCGCTCGTGCATCTGCTGTGCCTTCTTACCCACGGCCTTCAGCGAGCCGGTGTGGGCATCGACGGCCACAATCGAAGGTTCGTCCACGACGACCTGACCGTTGTAAATGATGAGCGTATTGGCCGTTCCAAGGTCAATCGCCAACTCTTGAGTCAAAGAAAAAAGTCCCATATTGCGTTTTATTTATTTTTCTTCGTAAAATGTTGATTATCACGCTCTCTTTCGCTAAATTACAAGGATTTGTTCCGAGAAGTCGAAATAACATGACAAAGGTAGTAAAAAAGGTGCGATCTTTTGGCAAATTATTGGAGATTTTTTTGCACAAAAAAAGCGGCCCGAAGGTCGCCTTTTTTTTCGTATTTCGCCGCGGGATTATTTGCAGAATTTGGCTCGAGCTGATTGGAACTCCTCCTTCAGCTCATCAATCAACTCCTTGACCTGCATGATGCGTTCCGTGCGCCAAGCGTTCGAGCCGCAGAAGGCGTAGCCGTGTTCCAGCTGTCCGCGGAAGGCGTTGAAAAGGGCCGTCATGATGCAGTAGGGCGACTCCTCGACCTTGCAGGTTTTGATGCAGTGGAAGGGGCAACTCTTCGGATGCTTAAGCCCCTCTTTGACCTTCTGCAGGAAGGTGTTGTGGATGGCTCGTCCGGGCATCCCGACCGGACTCTGAATCAGCTCGATATCCTCCTGTTTCGCATCGACATAGGCCTGCTTGAAGCCATCCGATGCGTCACACTCCTCGGTAGCCACGAAGCGTGTACCCATCTGCACGCCGTCGGCTCCGAGTTGCATGATGTTGTAAATATCCTCCCCCGTGTAGATGCCGCCACCGGCGATGACGGGAATCTTGCGACCGTGCTCCTGCTCGATTTCGCGCACGGCGGCCACGACCTCGGGGACAAGCTGCTCGAGGCTGTAGGCCGGATCTTCGATTTGTTCGCGCGAGAAACCGAGGTGTCCGCCCGCCTTGGGACCCTCGACTACCACCGCATCGGGTACATAGCCGTACTTGCCAATCCAGTTACGGCAGATCACCTTCAGGGCGCGTGCCGAGGAGACAATCGGGGCGAGTTTGGTTGTAGCCCCCTCGGTGAGGAACGTGGGGAGACTGAGCGGCAGCCCCGCACCCGAGAAGATGATATCGACCCTCTCGCTGATGGCCGTCTTTACCAGGTTGGCAAAGTCGGTCATGGCGACCATGATGTTCACGCCAATCAGCCCCCCTTTACCACGCGAGGCCTCGCGCGCCTTGCGAATCTCCTCCTTCAGTCCCCAAAGTGTTGCCTTGTCGAAGTCGGGCGAATAATCCTTGTATACCAACCCCAGTCCGGCTGCCGAGATTACCCCGACACCGCCCTCGTTGGCTACGGCGGAGGCCAATCTCGACATCGAGATACCTACGCCCATACCTCCCTGCACGATGGGTAGTTGCGCCAGGAGGTTACCAATTTTCAATGCTTTCATAAATGCGAAGTTTTGTTATAGAAAATCCGTTGTTTAGTACAACGAATTGTGCAAAAGTACATATTTTTTGGTAAAAACCTCGCATATCAATCAAAAAAAAACGACCACCCGAAAGGTGGTCGTTCAAATCGATTTTGCGAACTGCTTAATTGGCAGCCGGGGTCTCCGTGATACCCAGCTCCTTCTTTACCAGGGGCGTAATATCGGTGAGCGTAGCCTCGTCGAAATAGACCAGCGAACCGGTCTCGAAGATGGCCGTATAACCACCGGCCTTGCTCACTGCCTTGATGGCGTTCTGGGCCTTCTCGATAATCGGGGTCATCAGCTCCTGCTCCTGCTTGGCCAAATCCTGCTGGGCCATCTGCTGCATCTCGGCACCACGCTGACGCAGGTCGTTCAGCTCCTTCTCCTTAATCTGACGGGCAGCATCCGAGAGGGTGTTCAGGTTCTTCTGGAACTCCTGGAGTTTGTTGTTGAACTCGACGTTAATCGTCTCAAGGTTCTCCTCCCAATCCTTGGCTACGGCCTGCAACTTGGTCTGCATCTCGGTCGTCTCGGGCATGGCAATCATTACCTCCTGCGAGTTGATGCGACCAAATTTCTGTGCAAAGAGCGTCGTGCAGCTCAGCATCATGGCGAGCGCGAGCGTCAGTTTGAGTACGTTTTTCATGTTGTTGTTTTTCAGTTAATTATTTGATGAATATTGCTCTCTATTTAAGCGTGGCAATCACCTCGTCGGTGCGCTCTACGGCTGCCGAGTTGTAGAGCAGGGTGGGGTTGTTGGCCGAGTCGATGACCAGCTCTGCACCTACCTGCTTGGCATAGGCTTCAATGGCGGCAAAGACCTTCTCCTGAATCGGCTTAATCTTCTCGATGCGGGTCTTCATGAGCTGACCCTCCTGGCCGAAGAGTTGCTCCTGATACTCCGTAGCCTGCTTCTCCTTCTGGAGAATCACCTCCTCCCACTGCTGGCGAGTGGCCTCCGAGAGGGAGGCTTTCTGCTGCTGGTAGCTGTTATAAAGCTTCTCGACCTCCTCAAATTTGGCGTCGATATACTCCTGATACTTCTTGGCAAGCTGGTCCAGCTCCTCGATGGCCGTGTTGTAGGCTGCAATCGATTTGAAGACCTTCTCGCTATTGACTACAATGTAGTTCTGGGCCATGGCGGCTGCTCCAATCAGCAGCAGAGCCAGCGTACATACCATCTTTTTCATCATTTTCTCACTTTTTAAGGTTCATCCGTTCTTTTATCGTCGGCTGCAAGAAGCATACCTATATAAATAACGCGCGTATAGTCGTTTTATTGTGTTGTTTCACTTTACAGCAACAACAGTTCTAACGCTTTAATTCTAAATTCTTAATTTTTAATTCTAAATTCTAAATTAGAACTGCTGTCCCATCACGAAGTGGAACTGCGAGCCGCTCTTCGAGGTCGAGCCTGCCGGGGGGTCGAAACCGTAACCCCAGTCGATACCGAGCATACCCACCACGGGGAGGTAGAGGCGTACACCCAGACCGGCCGAACGCTTAATCTTGAACGGGGCGAAGGATTTCCACGAGCTGAAGGCGTTACCACCCTCGAGGAAGCCAAGCACATAAATCTGCGACGAGGGCTTCAGAATCACGGGGTAGCGTAACTCGGCCGTGTATTTGTTGTAGGCCACCGAGTAGTATTCGTTCACGGGGTCGAGCGCACCATCCTCATAACCACGCATGGCGATGATGTCGATACCATAGATATTATAACCCGACATACCGTCACCACCGACCTCGAATCGCTGGAAGGGCGAGGTCTTGTGCTTGTTGTAGTGACCCAGGTAACCCATCTCGGCCTTGAGCATGAGGACCAACTTCTGGTTCGAGGTGAGGGCCTGGAACCATTGACCCTTGAGCTGCCATTTGTGGAACTCAATCCATTTGTAACGCTCCTCGTCGCTCATGTTGCTGTCCGAGTAGTCCTTGCCGTCCCACGCCGAGTAGGGGGGCGTGAGCTGCAACGAGAAGCTGATATCCGAACCGCGACGGGGATAAATCGGCTGGTCCACCGAGTTGCGGCTCAAGACAAATTTGAGCGAGAACATATTGGCCGCACCGTTGGTCATGATGAACGACGACCAGTTCTTCAAATCGTAACGCTCGTAGCTGGCCTCACCATAGAAGGTGAAGTAGGGGTCGGGCCAATTCAGACGCTTACCCAGACCGACGGCCAGACCATAGGTGCGGAAGTGCATCGTCGAGGTCTGCCATACGTAGTAGGCGTTGTTCTGCTCCGAGATGTGGGCCGAAACGGTGAACGAGTTGGGCTTCTTACCACCTAACCAGGGGTCGGTGAAGGAGAACGAGAAGGCCTTGTAGTAGGTACCGTTGGTCTGGGCGTTAATCGACAGACGCTGGTTTTGACCCATCGGGTAGGGTCGCCAGGCACCCTTCTTGAAGGCATTCTTAATCGAGAGGTTGTTGAAGGTGATACCCACCGAACCGACGAAGGTACCCGAACCCCAACCACCGGCAATGTTGAATTGGTCCGAAGCCTGCTCCTCGAGCGGCCAATTCACATCGACCAGTTCGTTCGATACGGGTTTGATATCGGGCATGATGGCCTCGGGGTTGAAGTGGCCCATCGAACCGAGCATACGGATGGTCTGCATGAGCATCGAGCGGTCGTACAACTCACCCGGGCGGGTGTAAAGCTCGCGGCGAATCACCTCGTCATCGACGCGCACGTTACCCGTAATGCCCACCTCGTTGATGGTGAACTGCTTACCCTCGAAAATCTTCAGCTCCAGGTCAATCGAGTCAGCTCCGATGATGGTCTCGGCCGGTTCGATTTGCGACATCAGGTAGCCGCTGTTCTGGTAGAGCGACTTAATCGACATATCCTCGGGGTTCTCCTCCTTGCCGATACCGAGGCGTTTGTGCATCGATTTCTTGTCGTAGGTGTCGCCCTTCTTCACGGCAAACATATTTTGCAGCTGCTCGGTGGAATAGACCGAGTTGCCGACCCACGAAATATCGCGGATGTAGTATTTGTTGCCCTCCGAAAGCTTCAGGTCGATGGCCAAGCGATTCGGCTCATACTCGTAAATCGAATCCTGAAGGATGTGGGCGTTGCGGTAACCCTTCGAGTTGTAGAAGTCGATAAGCAGCTCCTTGTCCTCCTCGTACTCCTTGTCCTTGAGGCGCGTACCCTTGAAGAAGTTGATGGACTTCTGGTGGGTCTTTTTGAAGGTGCGACGCAGACGTTTGTCCTCGAAGACCTCGTTACCGTCGAAGTTGATTTTGCCAATCTTGACACGCTCGCCGCGGTCAATCTCGAAGATGACGTTGGCATACTGCGTGCGAACCGTGTCCTGCTCGATGCGGTAGGTGACCCGGGCGTTGCGGAAACCCTTCTCCTTCCAATACTCCTTGATGAGCTTCACGTTCTTGTCCAGCACGTAGTCCGAAAGCTCGCTGTTGCGACGCAGCTGGAGCTTCTCCATGATATCCTTCTTCTTACCCGTCGAGATGCCCTCGAACTCCCAGTTGAAGACGCGCGGACGCTCTTTGAGGAAGACCTCCAGGTCGAGGCTGTCGCCCTCAATCTCGGCACCGACCTTCACGTCGGCAAAGTAACGCTGGCTCCACAGACGCGAGATGACGTTCGAGATGAAGTTACTCGGCAAGAGAATCGAGTCGCCATCCACCAAACCGGCCGAGGCCTTTACCAGGTCGGGGTCCAGATGCTCCAAACCGCGCACATTGACCTTGCGGATGTAATATTTGAGTTGCTTGTTGCCCTGGGTCTGGAACATCGGGGCGTTCTCGTCGAAATAGCGTTCGACTTTGGTCGTGTCGCTCGCTTCGGCCTGCGCGGTCTCTTGGGCCGAGAGGCTCCAGGAGAGCGACAAAAGGGCCGCTGCGAGTACCGTTATCTTGCGTAAATAGTTCATGCTATGTGAAAAATCTGCTTCTTTCGTTTCTTGTCGGGCATCCTATTTTACCAATCCGTAGCGTCGGTCGCGCGAGGCATAGACCTCCAGGGCGCGTTCGAACTCCTCCTCCGTGAAATCGGGCCACAACACCTCGGGGAAGTAGAACTCGGCGTAGGAGGCCTGCCACATCAAAAAGTTGCTCAACCGTTGCTCACCGCTGGTGCGAATCACCAGGTCGGGGTCGGGCATAAAGGCCGTGTCGAGGCTCTCGCTGATGCGCTTTTCGTCGATTTCCTCCGCCTTCAGCTCCCCCTTTTCCACACGTTGGGCCAACTGCTGCATGGCGCGACGCAACTCGTCACGCGACGAATAGTTCAACGCCAGCACCATCGTCAGACGCTCCCCCTCGCGGGTCTCTTGCTCGATTTGGTTCAGGTAGAACTGCACCCTCTCCGAGAAACGGCTGCGGTCGCCGATGGTGCGTACCGAAACCCCCTGCTTCTTGAGTTCGGGGGTCTCCGAGATGACGCTCTTGCACAACAGCTCCATGAGGGCCTCGACCTCTGCCTTCGGACGGCCCCAGTTCTCGGTCGAGAAGGCGTAGAAGGTGAGGTAGCGAACCCCGCTTTTCATGGCGGCACGCAGCGTGGTGCGAATCGTCTCGACGCCGGCAATGTGGCCTTCGGTACGCTCCTTCCCTCGTTGCTTGGCCCAGCGGCCATTGCCGTCCATGATAATGGCGACGTGTTGCGGTATAGGTTTTGCGATGCTCATAATAGGGTGCAAATATAGCGATAAAAAATGAAAAACAGCCTTTTTTTCGGGGTTAAGTTTCCCGAAAACCCAAAAACAGGGGGCTAACCGCGTATATCGACACCCCACATCATCTTATTGCGTAACGTGTCGTAAAACGAGATATTGTGTGGAACGGCCAGAAAAATCGACTTTTCAGCCTTGTGCAGCGTGAATTCGCAGCTGCTCGGCACGGCATAGGAGCGGTTGTCGAGCGTGAGAAAGGCCTCCGAGCGTCGCGCCTGCACCTTGAGGCGGATGCGGCTCGTGTCGGGAATCACCACCGGACGCATCGTGAGGTTGTGCGGTGCGATGGGGGTAATGACAAAGCAGGCGCAGGTGGGGGCAACGACCGGACCGCCGGCACTGAGCGAGTAGGCGGTCGAGCCGGTGGGGGTCGAGACAATCACACCGTCACCGTGGCACGTGGCGACCATCTTCTCGTCGATATAAATCTCGACCGAGAGCATACCGGCACCGTTGCGCTGAATCGAAAACTCGTTGAGGGCCAGCGGGCTGTCACCGTTGGAGGGGAGGTCGCTTTCGACCTCGATGAGCGACCGCTCTTCGAAGCACAGCTCCCCGTCGCGCAGGGCGGCAAAGAGTCGCTTCAGCCCTTTGCGCGAGTCGGAGGTGAGAAATCCCAGACGACCGGCATTGATGCCCACGACGGGCAGTTGCCGACCGCCCAACCGATGTACCCCTTCGAGCAGCGTGCCGTCGCCGCCGTAGCAGACCAGCACGGCCTGTTCGGTCGTCGGGGCGATAAAGGCACCATATTGCCGTTCGCGAGGAATCTCCCAGCCGACAGCCTCATGTAATACCTCTGCAAACTCCTCATTTACAGACCAATCAAAACCGAATTCGGCGATTGATTCGCGCAATGCGGTCAGCTCCTCGGCCTCGAAAGCAAGCCCTCGGCGGGAAAAAAGTATGATTTTCATCCGTCAGTAACAAAAAAATGAGTAACTTTATACCGCAAATATAACGAAATTGTGACAAAGTTAAGTGTAAATATCAATAAGATTGCCGTTTTGCGCAATTCGCGCGGCGGCAACTGCCCCGATGTGCTGCAAGCTGCACGCGACATCGAGCGTTTCGGTGCCGATGGCATCACGGTTCATCCGCGCCCCGATGCGCGCCACATCCGTTACGACGATGTGCGCCAACTGAAGGCCGAAATCACCACCGAACTCAACGTGGAGGGTAACCCGATTGAGAGTTTTATCGACCTGGTGCTGGAGGTCGTTCCGGCACAGGTGACGTTGGTGCCGGATGCCCCCGATGCCCTCACCTCGAATGCGGGCTGGGACACGCTTCGCAACCGCGAATTTTTGACCGACGTGACGGCCCGTTTCCACGAAAAGGGCATCCGCGTCTCGATTTTCGTGGACCCCGACCCGGCGATGGTGGCCGGAGCCAAGGCGTGCGGTGCCGACCGCGTGGAGCTGTACACCGAGAGCTATGCCCGCCTCTATAAGGAGGGACGCGAAGCGGCTGTTGCCCCCTTTGTGGCGGCTGCCGAGGAGGCGCGCAAGCAGGGGCTGGGGCTGAATGCCGGCCACGACCTCTCGCTCGAGAATCTGGCCTTCTACCACGAGCAGATTCCCTGGACGGACGAGGTCTCGATTGGCCATGCCCTCATTGCAGATGCCTTGTATCTGGGGTTGGAAAACACCGTGCAGCTCTATCAACGCCAATTAAAATAAGCCGTCGTGCCGCTGTCGAATCCCATATTTCGTCGCATCGCCCGCATCGCCAAGGAGCAGGGCGTGGATGCCTATGTCGTGGGTGGCTATGTGCGTGATTACTACCTGCGTCGTCCCTCGACCGATGTCGATGTGGTGGTCGTGGGGAGTGGCATCGCGCTGGCCGAGGCTTTGGGGCGCGAACTGCGCACGAAGGTCTCGATTTACAAAACCTTCGGTACGGCCATGTTGCGCACACGCGATGGGGTGGAGGTGGAGTTTGTCGGAGCAAGACGCGAAAGCTATACGCGCGATTCGCGCAAACCGCAGGTTGAGGCGGGTACGCTCGAGGATGACCAGCGTCGCCGCGACTTTACGATTAACGCCCTCGCCTGGTCTCTTTCCGAGGAGCATTTTGGCGCGTTGGTGGACCCTTTCGGGGGGATGGAGGATATGGAGGATTGCCTGATTCGCACCCCGTGTGACCCCGATATCACCTTCTCGGACGACCCCCTGCGCATGATGCGTGCCGTGCGATTTGCCGCACAGTTGGGCTTTACGATTGACGACGAAACCTTCGAGGCGATTTGTCGCAATGCCGAGCGCATCCATATTGTTTCGCGCGAAAGAATCATCACCGAACTGAACAAAATTGTCCTCTCGCCCGTCCCCTCGATGGGCTTTATGCTGCTCGAAAAATCGGGACTTTTGAAACTTATCTTTCCCGAACTCGCTGCCTTGAAGGGGGTGGAGCGTCGCGGAAAACATGCCCATAAGGATAATTTTAAGCATACGCTGCAAGTGCTTGATAATGTGGCGCGTCGCTCGGACGATTTGTGGCTTCGCTGGGCGGCCGTCCTGCACGACGTCGGCAAACCGCAGTGCAAGGGCTACGACCCGAAAATCGGCTTCACGTTCCACGGCCACGAGGTGGTCGGCTCGAAGATGGTGCCGGCCGTGTTCCGTCGGCTGAAACTTCCGATGAACGAACACATGAAGTTCGTGCAGAAGTTGGTCTTCCTGCACTTGCGCCCGATTATCCTCTCCGAGGATTTGGTGACCGATTCGGCCGTGCGTCGTCTCTTGTTTGAGGCGGGGGATGATGTCGAAAAGCTGATGCTGCTCTGCGAGGCGGATATCACCTCGGGTATTGACGAAAAGGTACAACGCTACCTAAAGAATTTTGAGCTGGTGCGCCATAAGATGAAGGATTTGGAGGAGCGCGACCGCATCCGCAACTTCCAGCCCCCGATTACGGGTGAAATCATCATGCAGACCTACGGTATTCCCCCCTGTCAGCTCATTGGAGAAATCAAGGAACAGATTAAAAATGCGATTCTCGACGGCGTGATTCCCAACGAATACGAGGCGGCTTATGGCCTGATGGAGCAGCTGGCCGAGGAGCGAGGATTAAAGCGACAATAGATTATGCAACAGCAACATACACCAAACGGAAAATCCCAAAACAAACCCAATGCGGCCCTTGCGGCGGCCGTGGACGAGGCGGTGAAGGTCCTCAAGGCGGGCGGCCTGATTCTCTATCCGACCGATACGGTGTGGGGCATCGGCTGCGATGCCACGAACGAGGAGGCCGTGCAGCGCATCTACACCCTGAAGCAAAGTGAAAATAAGCATTCGATGCTTGTTCTTTGTGCCTCGGCCGACGAGATTGTGCGCTATGTCAATCGCGCTCCGGGTATCGCGTTCGAGGTGTTGGAGATGGCCACATCGCCCCTGACGCTAATTCTTCCGGGTGCCGTGGGGGTGGCCAAGAACCTCATCCCCGACGAAGGTACGCTCGGTGTACGGGTCCCCGACCATGCCTTCTGCCAATTGTTGTTGCGCAAATTGGGGCGTCCGCTGGTCTCCACGTCGGCCAATCTTTCGGGCGAAAAGACCCCGCGCACCCTTTCGGAGATTGTTCCCGCCATTGTTTCGGGGGTCGATTATGTCGTCAATCCGCGTTTTGAGGGTCGCCCGACCGGCAAATCTTCCTCGATTATTGCCTTCGGTGAGAATGGCGAGGTGCGAGTGATTCGCGAATAGCACGCAGCGAACGACGATAACCAATCACGGTTAAGATAATTCCGATAAAAATCAGCACGAGTGCCGCGAGATTCGTGCGGTCGAATTGTGCCTGGTGGCGCAGGTGGGCCAGGATGCCGGCAATCAGGGGTTGGATATAGCGGTAGAGGGCTGTATGGACGGCCGTGAGTTGCTCCGTACCGCGATAGAGCAACCACATCGGCCAGACCGTGCCGAAGAGGAGCAGATAACCCAACTCGAACAGCACGTCCCACGAGGCCTGCAACAGCGTATCGAGCATGAGGTAGCGACCGAAAAAGGGAAGCGTAATGATGAGACCGATGAAATAGTACCACCCCATGACCACCCGCGTGCCGAGCTTTTCGAGCGTGGGTTTAATGAGTACCGTATTGGTTGCAATGGCCGCTACGGCAATTAAAATCAGCAGGTTGCCCCACCCCTCGGTGCCGCGCGTAAGTTGAAATCCCTTGTCGAAAATCAGGAGCCAGGCTCCCGTAAAGATGGCCACGATGCCTACCAGCCGTGAGGGGATGATGCCCTCGCCGCGATGCAAAAGGCGGTCGATGATGAGCGTAAAGGCCGGCCCGAGGGTGGCGATGATGGCACTATCGATGGGGTTGGTGTAGGTCGAACCCCACAAAATGAAGTACATCCAGCCGTAGATGACGAGCAGTGAGATGGGGATGATGTGTCGAAAATCGGCCCACGCTACGCGGTAGGTGCGGGGCGAGAGGAGGGCTGCCGGCACGAAAAACAAGGCCCCGGCGACCACCTGCAACATGAAGATGGTCCTAAAATCGAGGTGATTGCCCACCAACGAGACGAAAATCGAAAAGTTGATGCCGAAAAGGAGGTTGGCCACCACCAAATCCCAATTGTAACGGAATTTTCCCACAAAGCACCTTGCGGGGCAAATTTTATGCAAAAAAGGGTTACCTTTGCCCCGAAATCCAATGAGAAAGAAGATGGATTACGGAAAATTGAAGGGTCATGCCGCTTTGTGGGTGGCCAATATTATTTGGGGATTGAACGCCCCGATTTGCAAGCAGGTCTTGCAGTCGAGTGCCAACCCCGAAGGAATCAGCCCCTTTGCGCTCAGTGCTTGTCGCATGGCAGGTGCTGCTCTGCTCTTTTGGGCAGCCTCGCTTTTTCTACCCCGTGAGCGGGTCAGTAGGCGCGATTTGGGCCTGCTTTTGCTGGCCTCGGTCTTTGGTATTCAGTTCAACCAACTGCTCTATCTGTGGGGGCTGTCGCTCACGTCGCCCATCGACGCTTCGATTATCTCGACGCTGGTGCCGATTTTGACGATGGTTTTGGCCGCGCTGTTCTTGCGCGAACCCATCACCTGGCTCAAGGCGGGCGGTGTGGCGTTGGGATGTGTGGGCGCGGTGCTGCTGGTGGTGTTGAGCAATCGCACGACGGCGGCCGCCTCGAGCCTTGTGGGCAATACGCTCTGCATCATCTCGGCCGTCAGTTTTGCCTTTTATCTCACCGCCTTTCGCAACCTCATTGTGCGCTATTCGCCCTTTACGGTGATGAAATGGATGTTCCTTTTTGCCGCCATCGTAGCCCTTGTCATCTATCGCAAACCGTTGATGGCGACCGACTTTGCGGCTCTTCCGACCTCGGTGTGGGCGGGGGCGTTGTATGTCATTGTCTGCTCCACGTTCCTCTCGTATCTGTGTGTCCCGATAGGCCAGCGGTATTTGCGCCCGACCCTGGTGGCGATGTATAATTATGTGCAACCTGTCGTGGCCGTGTTGTTGAGTGTGGCGTTGGGGTTGGATGCGTTCGGCTTTTCGAAGGCCGCCGCCGCGCTGTGTGTCTTTGTGGGCGTATGGCTCGTTACACAATCGAAGAGCCGACGGGAGATGGAGAAGTTGAAAGTTGAAAAATAGTTAGCTCAACAAAAAGGGAGATAGCCACCGGTTTAGGCTATCTCCCAACTTTTTTGTTGAGCGGATAAAAGCACGAAAAAACTTTCAACTTTCAACTTTCAACTTCTCCCTATCGTTTGATGGGCAGAATCTCAATCCAATAGTCGTCGGGGTCGTTGATGAAGTAGAGGTCCATCTTGTGGTTCTCATAGCAGAGGCACCCCATCTCGCGGTAGTACTCGCGCAGGGCCTCGTAGTCGCCCTCGACGCGGAGGCACAAGTGGCTCTCGTTTTCGCCCAACTCGAAGGGACGGTCGGCGTGGTCGCGCAACCACGTCAGCTCTAACTTAAAATCCGTGATGCCGTCGCCTAAGAAGGCGATGATGTAACTGCCATCTTCGGCAACCTTGCGGTACATCTCTTTGAGGCCTAATGCCTTGTCGTAAAACTCGATGCTGCGCTCCAAATTCTGAACATCGATGTTGAAGTGGTCGAATCTTGCTCCGATTTTCATGGTAATTGAATTTAAGTACAAGCCAAAGATAGTAATTTTATTCTTAATTTTTCATTTTTAATTTTTAATTGTGTATTTTTGCGAATTGAAAGAAAATAACAAAAACGGAATATAGTCATGGGAAGAGCATTTGAGTATCGCAAGGCGAGAAAGATGAAGCGTTGGGGTCACATGGCCCGCGTATTTACGAAGCTGGGTAAGGAGATTGAGATTGCCGTGAAGGCGGCCGGTCCCGACCCCTCGGCCAATACGCGCCTGCGTCTGTTGATTCAGAACGCCAAGGCAGAGAATATGCCCAAGGAGAATGTGGAGCGTGCCATCAAGCGTGCCACCGAAAAGGATGCTGCCGATTATAAGGAGGTGGTTTACGAAGGCTATGGCGCACACGGTATCGCCTTCCTCGTAGAGACCGCTACCGATAACACGAACCGCACGGTTGCCAACGTGCGTATGCACTTCAACAAGTGCGGCGGTACGCTCGGTAACAGCGGCTCGGTGGCCTTCATGTTCGAGCATAAGTGCGTCTTTAAGTTCCGCGCCGAGGGTGTTGACCCCGAGGAACTGGAGCTGGAGATGATTGACCTGGGTGTCGATGAGTTCTATCCCGAGGAGGACGGCATCACGGTCTATGCCGCTTACGAGAACTTTGGTGCTATCCAGAAGTGGTTGGACGACAACAACTATGAGATTGTTTCGGGTGAGGGTGTCTATATCCCGACCGATACGAAGGAGTTGGATGCCGAAGGTCGTGAGGCCATCGAGAAGCTCGTTGAGCGTCTGGAGGAGGACGACGACGTGACGAACGTGTACCACACGATGAAGGAGGCTGACGAGGAGTAGTCCGACAACCGAAAAATAGCGAAAAGGTGTCCCGAAAATGGACACCTTTTCTATTTATAGGTGCCAAGTTCCAACTTTTTTTTCTACCTTTGACTACTGAAATCAAGGAATCCGCTTATGAAACGTGTTTTGCTTTTGTTGGCAGTGCTTTTTGTGGCTGTTGCTACGGCCGAGGCACAGGGTTTGGGTCAATTGTACGATGATGGCCGGGTGCGCGGTATTGTCGTGAAACTCGCCCCCGATGGTCAGCCGGCCGTGTTGATGTCGATTGAGAGTTGCAAGGAACGCTTCTCCGAAGTAGAGCGGTACAACGGCCAGTTGCCGGCCTATGACCGCAACGACGGGCGTAAAAACATGGCGGCCATCGAACAATATATCGCCCAATATGGCGGTTCGTTCCCGACCTATGAGTGGTGCCGTTCGCTCGGTCAGGGGTGGTATCTGCCCGCCATCAACGAGACCTACGATGCCTGGATTGTGGGCTGGGCAGGTGGCGAAGCGACCGACACCTACGACCAGGACCGATTCCTGGCCATGAATGATATCGTAAAGCGTAACGGTGGCGATAAGATGACCGTCACGGGCGATAATATGCCGCTCGGTATGACCAGCTCCACGATTTTCACCATCGACCACCCCAAGAAGGGGGAGCAGAATATGCTCTACTATGTCACCATCAAGGAGAGTGCCGGCAGTATGGTGGGAAATGCCTTTGTCCCCTCGATGGCCAAAACCTTCGGCGCACGTACCCGCAAGGGTGGCAAGGTGGAGGTGATGCCCGGCAACGTGGGTGCTAAAGCCGGTGTGCTGTATGCGACCCATGCCTTCTACCGCCTGCGCGAGGATGCCTATGCGGGTGGTATCTACGAAGCTCCGGCCGTCAATGCCAAGCTCTTCGGCAATCCGGGACGACAATCGGCTACCCGCCTGACGGCTGTCCCCCAAACCGAATCCGCTACGGCTGCTACTCCCGCCCCCGCCCCCGCCAAGGAGCTTGCACCGCAAAAATACGAGAACCGCCCCGAAATGCGCAGCGTGAAGGTGGAGCGCGACGAGCAGGCTGCCCGACAAGCTGCCGCCACTCCCGCACCTGCACCTGCACCTGCATCGACCCCTGCCCCTGCCCAACAGCCGGTAGTCTATGCCAACAACAGCGGTTGGGATATCATCGTGGCACCCGGGCAGGATATTCAGTGCCGTGTATTGCGCGTAGGCGAGAAAGAGATTGAGTATAAGCGGGCCGGCTTCGAGAATGGTCCCACCTACACCATCTCCCGTCGCAAAGCCGAGAAAATCATCTATGCCAACGGCATGGTGGAGGAGGTGAAGACGTCGGTGTTTGATTTTATTAAGAAAAAATAACCACGTTTCGATTTTATAGGGCATATTTGCACTTGCTCTTGCGAGGCGCGAATGGGAAATACGCTTAGTATGTCCCATCCGCGCCTCACTTCGTTTAAGCACAAATCTGCTCCTCTAAAATCAAAAAGTTTGTGGTGCTGATTTATGGCACAAATCTGCTCCTCTCTCCGCCCTTAATAACCTTTAGCCCCCTTTAGTCCCCTTTAGCCCCCTTTAATACCCCCTTGCAAGCAAAAAAACGCCCTGCTTTCACGAGCAGGGCGTTTGTCAATTCTAAATCTTGGATTAGAGACGAGCCTTAATCTTCTTCGACTCCTCCTCGTAACCCGGTTTGTCCAAGAGGGCAAACATATTCTTCTTGTAGGCCTCTACGCCCGGCTGGTCGAAGGGATTCACCCCCAGGATGTAGCCGCTGATGCCGCAAGCCTTCTCGAAGAAGTACAGAAGACCACCGATGGTTGCCTCGTCAATCGAGGGAATCTCGATGCGGATGTTCGGCACACCGCCATCCACGTGAGCCAGCTGTACGCCCAGCTCGGCCATGCGGTTCACCTCCGAGATGCGCTTGCCGGCCATGAAGTTCAGTCCGTCGAGGTTCTGCTCGTCGGCCTCGATAACCACCTTGTGCTTCGGCTCGCATACCGAGATAATCGTCTCGAAGAGGGTGCGCTCGCCCTCCTGGATATACTGACCCATCGAGTGCAGGTCGGCCGTAAGGGTTACGCTGGCCGGGAAGATACCCTTGCCCTCCTTGCCCTCCGACTCACCGTAGAGCTGCTTCCACCACTCGTTGATATACTGCAATTTCGGTTCATACGAACCCAAAATCTCAATCTTCTTGCCATCGGCATACAGCAGGTTACGCACGGCAGCATAGATAGCCGACGGATTCTCCTCGAAGGCTACCCCCTCGGCCGTCTGGGCCTCCATCTGCTGCGCACCCTTCACCAGTGCGCGTACATCGACGCCTGCCACGGCCAACGGCAACAGACCTACGGGGGTCAATACCGAGAAACGACCGCCTACATCGTCGGGAATTACGAAGGTGGGGTAGCCCTCATCGGTTGCAAGGGTCTTCAACGCACCACGTGCCTTGTCCGTCACGGCAACAATGCGCTCGGCAGCCTCGGCCTTGCCGTAGCGTGCCTCCAACTCGGCCTTAATCAGGCGGAAGGCAATGGCCGGCTCGGTCGTCGTACCCGACTTCGAGATAACGATGGCACCCAACGAATGCTCCTTGGCCGCCTCCATCAACTCAAAGGTGTAGTCCTCCGAGATATTCTGGCCGGCAAAGACCACCGTGGGGTTCTCCTGCTCTTTCTTCAGCAGCTGGAAGGGGTTCGACATGGCCTCCAGCACCGCCTTGGCTCCGAGGTACGAGCCTCCGATACCGATGCAGATGACCAGGTCGCACTTTTCGCGCAGTTTGGCGGCGGCCGCCTCGATGGCCGTGAGCTGCTCGTCGTCAATCGACGAGGGGAGCTTCACCCAGCCCAAAAAGTCGTTGCCTTTGCCCTCGCCCGAGTGCAAAAGTGCGTTGGCAGCCAATGCTTTGGCTTTCATTTCGGCCGAAATCTCGTAGCCGGTTTTCGAGTAATCGATTTTCATGTTGTTATAGTATTTGTTGGTTTATATCAATTTTGCACAGAGGGCCTTCATCGATTTGCGGGCCGAGGCCTTCTCGTAGAGTACCTCATAGACCATTTGGGCGATGGGCATCTCCACCTGATGGCGCGTGTTGATGTGGCGGATGCAGTCGGCGGCAAAGTAGCCCTCGGCCACCATCGTCATCTCGTTCAGGGCCGTCTTGACCGAACATCCGTGGCCAATCATCAGACCCAGGCGACGGTTGCGGCTGTGAATCGAGTAGCTCGTCACCAGCAAATCGCCCAGGTAGGCCGAGGCCTGCGTATCGCGCTCATAGGGGTAGCTCTCTTGCAGGAAGCGGGTCATCTCGGCGGCGCAGTTCGAGATAAGCACCGCGAGGAAGTTATCGCCATAGCCCAGGCCGATGGCCATACCGGCCGCCAAGGCGTAGATATTCTTCAGGATGGCCGCATACTCCGTGCCGTAGAGGTCCTGTGAGTAGCTCAAATGGATGTATTTGGTCGAGAGTTTCTGCCCGATGAGTTGTGCATTGTCGGGGTCGGTGCAGACCACCGTGAGGTAGGAGAGGCGTTCGCGGGCCACCTCCTCGGCGTGCGTGGGGCCGGTGATAAGGCCAATCTGTTTGTAGGAGAGTTCGTAGTGGTCATGCAGATACTCCACCACGGTTTTGTAGTCACCCGGCACGATGCCTTTCACGGCCGAAACCACAAACTTGTCCTGCAACGAGACGGTGAGCGGGGCGAGAAAATCTTTGATGTAGGCCGAAGGCATCGCCATGACGACGATATCGGCCTCGGCTACCACCCGATTCAGGTCGTCCGAAGCCTCGATGCGGTCGGTGTCTAACTCCAAATCGCTCAAATAGCGTTGGTTGCGCCCCTCGGTGCGAATCGACTCCAGCACCTCCGGGTTGCGGACATACCAACCGACCCGCGCCTCGTTTTTGGTCAGTACATCGACCAAAGCCGTGGCCCAGGTGCCATATCCGATGACGGCACAGCGTGCCGACGAATCTATTTTATACTCCATAACGGTCTCTTTACGGTTCTATATCTTTACAAAGATACACCTTTTCCGTCGAAAAACAACTTTTTGCGGGGCAAGCCACCCCTTTGGGGTGAAGATGTGCGCCAAAACGGCTACTCGCAATGACGCTTCATCCAGGCGGTGGCCTCCTTATTGACCTCGCCGAAACGCCAGTGGTAGGCGGCCGGAGTCTCGACAATCTCCTTCGGAGCCTTGATGACATTCAGCACGGCACGCACCGAGGTCGGCGGGCAGGTGTTGTCGTTGAATCCGTAGTTGTAGAAGCCGGGGCATTTTACGCGACGAGCAAAGTTCACCACGTCGTAGTAGCCCATCACGCGCAGGGCCTTCTTGTGGTTGATTTCGGGGTGGTCGCCCGAGTGTACGAACATCCGCGGCCAGCCACCGGCACGTCCGACCTGGTAACCGCTCACATCCGAAAGGGCGGGGTAGAAGGCGGCCACAAAGTCCACTTCGGGATGGAGGGCTGCCGTCACGATGGAGAGCGCACCGCCCTGGCTGCCACCCGTCACGCCGACATGCTTGCCGTCCCACTCGGGGAGCGACATCAGGTAGTCGATGGCGCGCACGCAACCCGTATAGACGCGCTTATAATAATAGGTGTCGCGTCCCTCGATGCCCGTGTACCAATAGTCGCCCAATCGCTCCTTTTCGGAGGCGATAAACTCATCCGAGGCGTTGAGGGGCATACCGTGTACCTCCATTGTGAAGGTGATGAAGCCCTCCTTCGCGTAGCCCATCGAGGGGTTCACGCGCTTTACGCCCGCTCCGGGAGGTACGAGCAGTACGGGATGTTTCTGCCCGTCGTTGGGAATCGATACGTAGCCGTAAATCGAGCCGCCCTCCTCGTCGCACGGAATACGTACCATGATGGTGCGCACCTCGCTGTCCGAGAATTGGGGAATCTCCACAACCTCCTCCACGAGGGGTAATTCGGCCGCCTTTTTCAGCGTCTGTTTCCAGAAGAAGTCGAAGTCGAGCGGGTTCGAGATGGTCGGTTCGATATCCTTGGCCGAGAAGCCCACCTTGACCGTCTCGGTGTAGCTCTCGCCCTTCACCTCGAAACGAATCGTGCAGTAGCGGAAGCCCGGCACGGTCATCGTCCCTACCGGCACCTGCGCCTCACCGCGCATGAAGGTCATCGTACCCTTCATGTCGGGTTCCATGCGGTCGTTGCCCGCCTCGTATTGCACCTGCACACCGCTTAAGCCCGAGCCGCCACCTTTGGCAAAGATGCGCAGACGCGGCTCCTCACCGATGCGGTAGTGGCAGTCGGCGCGGTCGGCCAGGACCGTAAAATCGACATAGGGGGCTCCGGCCCGTGTCTGGGCCAACAGCGAGGTGACGCACAGCAGTACGCAGAGGGTCAGTAAAAGACGCTTCATGTGATTTAGATGGTTACATTTTCCCAAAGATAAGCAAAAAAGAGGGAAAAGCAAAATTCAATCACGAAAGAAGTTGTCTAACAAGGCTCTTTCGGTATCTGCCTTGCCCGAAAAAGGCTCATTTACGCTCGGTAAACTGCTTGTTTCGGACTGCGAGCAACTTCAAAAAAGTGCTTGTTATACAACTTCTGTAAAGACGGGGTTGCCCAATAAACCTTGTTGGACAACCCCTTGCCGTCTTCTTTTCGTCGGCATCACTTTTTATCCAGCGGGAGCAGGGATATCGGCGCAAATTGATGCACGCTGCGTCGGCAAAGTCGTTTGTCATCCACGCGCACCAATTGTCGCATCTGCTCTATGGTCATGGTGGCATACATCACATCACCTCTTACCCGCCAAGGCCGTGAGGTATGGTAACCTTCACATTCGGCCCAGACGTGACACTCGTCGCCTCGCATTCCCCAAACGGCAAATCGCCCCCATTGGTCGGTATCGACGCAAACCGTATCGCGCTTGTTGGCCACATAGACCTTGGCCTGTGGCAACACCTTCGAAATTGCACCGTTTTGCAATGTACGCGCATCGAACACATAGCCCACCACCACCCAACGGGGCATCCGTCGGCGATTATGCGCCTCCATCTCCTCTTGGGTAAAAGTGTGGCGTTTCAGGTCGTCCGAACTCAACTCCAGGGTGTCGGGAACAAAAAGACCCGGCACTACACGGGCAAACTTAAAATTGAGCAACGGAGTGCGAGCTTTAGACCGTATGCGCGGTCGATTCACCGCTCTTAACTCAGCCACTCCCAATTGCGGATGACGTCCATCGATAAAGTAGCTGCGATATTTCACCGGTCCGAAATCAAAACGGCCCAATTCATCGGTATTTGTCCGTAAGGTGTCTTTTTTATGTACCAACAGCACCTCCGCATTGGGAACCAAATATCCTCCCTCTTCCCAGCCAACAACAACCGCCTTACCCGCAACACGACTCGACGAGCAAGAGGTTAATAACCAAGCTGATAATAAAATTATGAATACACGAATCATTTCCAACTCTCTAATTTAATAATACCCATACTGGTATCAATTTGATGAATGATTTCTCCGCCCATAGGCGTAACGAATCTTATCTGCCAATCAAATCGGGCATTTTGAAAAGTTATGCACCCGAAAGCATCTGTATATCCAACTTGTACGGGGTTGTCGGCATCTGCTTGCCGTGGGTCGATAAGTTCAACCTGAAAACCGCCATAAGGTTGGCCCCATAATAAAAGTATAGCGACACACTTGCGTTCATCGCATAGGGATTCCCCCAGTCCGCTTTAGCTTCGCGCACATCGCCTCAAATCGTTGCTCCGGACACTACCAGCACCAGAAGCACCATAGCGGAAATCTTTTTCGTGATGTTGTATTTTTAATGGTTCGATTGTAAGATAGGAAATGTTCTGTTATTTTGCAAATCTTCAGTCCGTTATGAAGGAGTAAATGCGCTATTACGGACAAAAAAACTTATCCCTTTATCGCTCCGTTCTCGTTTTCGGCTCTTAAGCAAAAAAAGATGCCTCCCGCAGGAGGCATCCCAATTGTGAATTCTAAATTCTAAATTCTAAATTTTGAATTCTAAATTTTGAATTGCTTACTCTGCCTTGCCGGCCGAGCCGAGGACGTTCTCGCACTTGTGCATATAGAGCTTCTTCAGCTCGTCACGAGCGGGACCCAGGTACTTACGGGGGTCGAACTCGGCGGGCTTCTCAACCAGCACCTTGCGCACGGCAGCGGTCATGGCCAGACGGCCGTCCGAGTCGATGTTAATCTTGCACACGGCACTCTTGGCGGCCTTGCGCAGCTGCTCCTCGGGAATACCGATGGCATCCTTCAGTGCGCCACCGAACTCGTTGATAATCTTTACATACTCCTGCGGAACCGACGACGAACCGTGCAGTACGATGGGGAAGCCGGGGAGTTTCTGCTCAATCTCGGCCAGGATGTCGAAACGCAGTTCGGGCGGAACGAGGATGCCCTCCTCGTTGCGGGTGCATTGCTCGGGCTTGAACTTGTTGGCACCGTGCGACGTACCAATCGAGATGGCGAGCGAATCCACGCCCGTCTTCGTTACGAAGTCGATCACCTCCTCGGGACGGGTGTAGTTCGAAACCTCGGCCGAAACCTCATCCTCGACACCGGCCAATACGCCCAGCTCACCCTCGACCGTTACGTCGTGTGCGTGTGCGTACTCAACTACCTGCTTCGTGAGGGCGATGTTCTCCTCGTAGGGGAGGTGCGAACCGTCAATCATCACCGACGAGAAACCCATGTCGATGCAGCTCTTGCACAGCTCGAACGAGTTACCGTGGTCGAGGTGCAGCACGATGGGAATATTCTTGCCCAGCTCCTTGGCATACTCCACGGCACCCTGTGCCATGTAGCGCAGCAGCGTCTGGTTGGCATATTTGCGTGCGCCCGACGAAACCTGCAAAATGACGGGCGACGAGCACTCTACGCAAGCCGAGATGATGGCCTGCATCTGCTCCATGTTGTTAAAGTTGAAGGCGGGAATGGCATAACCACCCTTGATGGCCTTGGCGAACATCTCGCGCGTATTCACCAGACCCAGCTCCTTGTAAGATACCATAATCGTTTGTTTTTATGTAAATTAAACTAATTGTTTCATGCTTCGCGCTTTGCGCGACGCAAAGTTACAAAATAAATGCGAGAATGTGAAAGAAATGAAAAAATAAAAATGGCGTAGGAGCGAAAAGGGAGGCTGAACGGCGGCTGAAGGTTGTGTTAAAGGTGACTAAAGGTTACTAAAGGTGGCTAAAGGTGGCTAAAGAAAACCCTTAAGGAACTTTAAGCCCCCTTAAGCTCCCTTAAGAAACCTTTCTCCTCTTCGCTCTTTAACCCACCTTCGGTGGCTTGACTTTGCTCCGGCTCGGCATCACGCAAGCGTGTGCGCTCGCCTTAATCGCAAAGTTATCTCTTTCCTCTTCGCTCTTCACTCTCTCCTCTTTTCTCTTTCCTCTCAAAAAAGTTGGGCAAACGGATTGTTTTTTGTAATTTTGTCGGTTGGATGCTACGCATCCGCCCCAAAACGAAAAAACAGAAGAACAAAACAATAAAAAAGTACAATTATGGCAGATTTTATCTATCAGGAGCCTTTCCCTATCGTGGAGGACAAAACCGAGTATCGTCTGTTGACGAAGGAGTATGTGAAGGTCGTGGAGTGCGACGGTCGTAAAATCCTCAAGGTGGACCCCAAGGGTCTGGAGTTGCTCTCGAAGGCGGCTTACAGTGATGTGTCGTTCTACCTGCGCGCATCGCACCTTCAGAAGCTCAACAACATTCTGAACGACCCCGAGGCTACGGACAACGACAAGTTTGTGGCCTACACGATGCTTATGAACCAGTGCGTGGCTGCCGAGGGCGAGCTGCCCACCTGTCAGGATACGGGTACGGCCATCTGCATCGGCCACAAGGGCGAGGATGTGTGGACCGGCGCGGATGATGCCGAGCATATCTCGCGTGGTGTCTATGAGACCTACAAGGAGCGCAACCTGCGCTATTCGCAGGTCGTGCCGTTCACGATGATTGACGAGAAGAACTCGGCCACGAACCTGCCGGCCCAGATTGATATCTATGGCGGTAAGCCCGGTATGGAGTATGAGTTCCTGTTCATCACGAAGGGTGGTGGTTCGGCCAACAAGACCTTCCTCTACCAGCAGACGAAGGCCCTCTTGAACGAGCAGTCGCTCACGAAGTTCATCACCGAGCATATCAAGGACCTCGGTACGTCGGCTTGCCCGCCCTATCACCTGGCCATCTGCATCGGTGGTACGTCGGCCGAGATGTGCCTTTCGACCGTGAAGAAGGCTTCGGCCGGTTATTTGGACGAACTGCCCACGTCGGGTAACGAGGGTGGCCGCTGCTTCCGCGATTTGGAGTGGGAGGAGAAGGTGCTGAAGATTTGCCGCGAGAGCGGTATCGGAGCCCAGTTCGGTGGCAAGTATTTCGTGCATGATGTACGTGTGATTCGCGCTCCGCGTCATGCCGCTTCGTGTCCCGTGGCAATCGGCGTAAGCTGCTCGGCCGACCGCAACATCAAGGCCAAGATTACCCCCGAGGGTATCTTCCTCGAGCAGCTGGAGAAGAATCCCGCCCGCTTCCTGCCGGCCGAGGCTCCCGCCATGTCGCCTGCCGTGGAGATTGACCTCGACGAGGGTATGGACAAGGTGCGCGAGACGCTGACGAAGTATCCCATCAAGACGCGCCTGAACCTGAAGGGTACGCTGATTGTGGCCCGCGATATCGCCCACGCCCGCATCAAGCAGATGGTCGATAACGGTGAGCCGATGCCCGAGTACTTCAAGAAGCACCCCGTTTACTATGCCGGTCCGGCCAAGACACCGTCGGGTATGGCTTCGGGTTCGTTCGGCCCCACGACGGCCGGACGTATGGACCCCTATGTCGATTTGTTCCAGTCGCTCGGTGGCTCGATGGTGATGGTTGCCAAGGGTAACCGTTCGCAGGAGGTGACCGACGCCTGCCAGAAGCATGGCGGTTTCTACCTCGGTTCGATTGGCGGTCCGGCTGCCATTCTCGCGAAGAACTCGATTAAGTCGGTCGAGGTGGTCGATTTCCCCGAGCTGGGTATGGAGGCCGTGCGTAAGATTTATGTCGAGAACTTCCCCGCCTTTATCATCGTAGATGACAAGGGTAACGACTTTTTCGCCGATTTCAAACACTAAACAGTGAGCTTTGCACGTTTCCTTCACGGAGACGCACCAAGTATGAAAAGAATCACGATTCGCCTATTTTTTACGCTCTTGCTGGTTGTTCAGACCCTCCTGGTCTGGGCTGCCGGCAAGCCCGTTTTTGAACTCTCGATGCCCCTGACGGTGGCCGTGGGCGAGAGCTTCCGTGTCGAGTTTACGCTCAATGCCAAACCCGATGCCGACAGCTTCCATGCCCCCGCCTTTGAGGGATTTGATGTGCTGGCCGGCCCCGTGGTTTCGACCGGCTCGTCGATTCGCATTGTCAATGGCTCGATGTCGAAGAGCGTGAGCAACACCTACACCTTCGTGCTGTTGGCCAAGGCGGCAGGCAACTATACGATTCCTGCGGCCGAGGTGACGGTCGATGGCGAGACGGTACGCTCCAACCCCCAGCCCATCGAGGTGGTGGATGAGGGGTCGATGGCTGCCGTGCAGGGTAGCACTTCGCAACGCCAGCAGCAGCGCGAAACGAACCGCGAGCAGGTGCAGAACCGCATCGCCGAGGATGACCTGCTGTTGCGTGCCGTTGTGTCGAAAAGTTCGGTCTATAAGAACGAACCGCTGCACGTGACCTATAAGCTCTATACACGTGTGCCGTTTGTCGATTATTCGTTTGATGCAACGCCCACCTTCAACGGCTTCTGGGCGCAGGATTTGGTCAATCGCCAAACCAACGCCCAATCGAGCCGCGAGACGCTCAACGGCAAGGTCTATGAGAGCTACGTGTTGGGCGATTGGCTGCTCTACCCCCAGCAGGCGGGCGAGCTGCGCATCGACCCGATGGGGATGACCATCGTGGCACAGGTGGTGGTGCAGAGCCGCAATTTCGACCCCTTCTTCGGGTCGGGACACGAGACCTACAACGTGCCGCGCAAGGTGCAGAGCGCACCCGTAACGATTCGTGTGAAGGCCCTCCCCGAGGGCGCACCGCAGAGCTTTACGGGGGCCGTAGGACAGTTTGCGATGGAGTGTACTCCGCCGGCCGACCGCCTGGCAGCCAACTCGGCCGCCACCTATACGGTGCGTCTGTCGGGTACGGGTAACCTGACCTTCGTGCAGGCTCCGACGCTGGCTTTGCCCTCGTCGTTCGAACAGTATAACGTGAAGACCACCGAGGCCATCCATGCAACCGCCTCGGGCATTACGGGGTATCGCCAATTCGAGTACCCCTTTATTGCCCGTGCCGAGGGACAATTTGAGATTCCGGCCGTGGAGTTCTCCTATTTCGACCCCCAACGCTCGGAGTATCGCACCCTGCGTTCCAATAGCTTGCAGATGGAGGTGACACCCGATGCCAAGGGGACCTCTTCCGAGGCGGTTGTCCTGCCCGGACGCGGTCTGTCGAAGGAGGAGGTGAAGCTCCTGGGTGAGGATATCCGCTTCATCAAACTCGGTGCATCGCAACTCAAGCCTGCCCGCGAGCCGCTCATCTTCAGTCGTCTCTATTGGGCTTTGCTGGCGGTGATTGTCGTGCTGTTCGGAGTGGCCTACCTGGCGTTGCGTCGCAAGATTCGCGAATCGAAGAACCTGGTGCTGGTGCGTGGTAAGCGGGCCAACAAGGTCGCTTTGCAGCGTTTCCGTGCCGCCCGTCAATACATGGAGGAGCAGAATCGTCACGCCTTCTACGAGGAGATGCTGCGTGCCTTGTGGGGCTACATGGGCGATAAGTTCAATATTCCGGTCTCGAACCTCACGAAGGAGTATGTCCGCGAGGAGCTTTCGAAACGGGGCATCGCACCGGAGGATTGCCAACGCTTCTCACAAATCATCACCCGTTGCGACGAGGCGCAATATTCGCCGGCAGCCACCTCGCAGATGCAGGAGGTCTATCAGGAGGGTGTTGCACTGCTTTCGCTTGTCGAACAGCGCGTGAAACGGTAGATGGTCAACATACAAGATTCAAAATTCAAGATGCAGATGAAACGATTTTTCATCACGATATGCCTGCTGATGGTGGCGGGAGTGGTTTTGGCCGAGGAGGATACGACGGCGCAAACGGCGGTTGAGCCGGTTGTGGAGCGTGTGCCTGCCTCATCCGAGGCGATGTGGGATGCCGCGAATACGGCCTACATCAACAACGAATATGCCCAAGCCGAGACCATCTATCATGAAATTTTGGCAACGGGAGAACGGTCGGCCAAGCTCTACTACAACCTGGCCAACGCCTGCTTTAAGCAGGATGAATTGGGGCGCGCGATACTCTTCTACCACCGCGCCCTGCGCCTCAATCCGGGCGATGCCGATGTGCGTTACAACCTCTCGGTGGCCGAGGCCCGCACGAAGGATACGATTGACCGCATTCCCGAGTTTTTCCTCTCGACCTGGATGCGGGCGTTGCGCCATACGATGAGTGCCACGACCTGGTCCGTGTTGTCGATTTTGGCCCTGATGGCGATGCTCTCGCTCGTGCTGTTCTACCTCTTGGCGCAACGGTTGAGCCTGCGCAAGGTGGGCTTCTACGGAATGTTGGCAGCCCTCTTGCTCTTTGTACTGACCACCTGGTTTGCCGCCGCCGGTCGCGCGGAGCAGCTTAACGACGAGGAGGCGGTCGTTATGTCGCTCTCGGCAGCCGTGAAGGCCTCGCCCGATAGTGCGGCCACGGACCTCTTCGTGTTGCACGAGGGGACGGTGGTGGAGATTACCGGTCGTCTGGGCGATTGGTGCGAGGTGATGATTGCCGACGGCAAGAAGGGCTGGACCGAGAGCCGTAAAATCGAAGTGATATAACGCAAAGCCGAACCCTATGTCGCAACTCTTGCAGGATGTGGTGGGTGAGCTGCAAAAGCTCCCCGGTATCGGACGACGAACGGCTCTTCGGCTGGCGATGCACCTGTTGCGCATGGAGTGTGATTCGGTGGACGGGATGACCCGTGCCATCGACCGCTTTCGCCACGATATCAAGCACTGTGTGCGCTGCAACAACCTCTCCGATACGGAACTTTGCCCCATCTGCCAAAGCGAGGAGCGCGACCGCACGACGATATGTGTCGTGGAGCAGGTGGCCGACCTCCTCTCGATTGAGAATACCCACCAATATCGCGGTTTATATCATGTCCTGGGGGGCGTGATTTCCCCCATGCAGGGAATTGCTCCGTCGGATTTGAAGATTGATTTGCTCTGCGACCGCATTGCCGAGGGGGAGGTTAAGGAGGTGATTTTGGCCATCTCGACCTCGGTCGAGGGCGAAACGACGCTCTTCTACCTCATGAGCCGGCTGCGCCAATTCCCCGCGGTGAAGGTGACGACCATCGCCCGCGGCATCGGCTTTGGCGATGAGTTGGAGTATGTCGATGAGCTGACGATTACCCACGCCCTGATGAATCGTCGCGCATTGGAGTAGGTGTATCTAAAATGGTGCTTTCTGCGTTACGCTCGCGCTCGAAATCCTCATTTACATTGGAGTAAACTGCGGTTTCTCGCCCATCGCAAGCCTTGAAATCCCTCATTTTAATACACCTGGTGTCGAGTGAGGGAATTTGAATTGCTGAAAAATAAAAAAGGAGAGCATTTCGCTCTCCTTTTTTTTATTTGTCGCTCGGGACGGGCTTATTGCTTTGCCTGGAAGACGGCCAGCAGGTCGTCGTCGGCAAAGAGCATCAGCATCTGGCCGTCCATATCGTAGCGCGTCACCTTGTTCAGCATCTCGACAAAACGGTCCTCGGCCTCCTGGTTGGGACACATCATGCGGGTCATGCCGGCATTTTCGAGCTTCAGGTCACGCTTCTCGCTGCTCGTGTAGGTGGCCGTCAGACGGTTGCACTCGCCTACACCGGCAAAGCGGTTCTCCTCGGCAAAGAACTGAATCGTATATTTTCCCTCCACGGGCTGAATCGTCTCACCGCCAAGCTGTACCAGCTGCCATTCAGTGTTCTCCAGCGGACGCTGGTTCTTCTTCTGTACGGCGCGGCAGTTGCAGCAGCCGACCAACACAGCCACCATGGCTGCAATGCTCAAAAACTGACAAAAAATCTTCATGGTTTTATGCTATATAAATGTGTTTGCTTGCGTTTCGCCTGCAAAGATAGTAACGAAACTTGATACCGACAAATTGTGTCGCGCTTTAACGAATGATGACGGCATTGATGAGCCTTACGCCCGCCTGCTCGTTCAGCGCGTCGCGCAGGGCATCCCGTTGGTAGAAAAGTTCCTGGCGCAGGATGCTGCTGCGGATACGGACATGAAGGATGTGGTTTTCGAGCCGTAGCTCGGTGGTTTCGTTGGCCGTGCGGTCACCCACTACCGTGCGCCACGTTTCGGGCAGCTTACCCTCGGCCACTTTGGCGGCAATGTAGGGGCGGCGGAAGAACTCTTCGAGCAGCTCGCCCATCAATTGGGTCTTGGTTCTGCGCATGATTACTCTTCCGTGTTGGGTTGGCGCACCGTTGCCCCCTCGCTCACGCGGTAGAGCGTGTAGGCCGTTTGTGCGCGGTTGAGGATGCTCTCCAGGCGTGTGGGGTTGCAGTCGGTGATGATGATTTGGCCGAACTGCGCCTCCGATACCAACCGGATGAGCTGCTCGACGCGACCGGCATCGAGCTTGTCGAACAGGTCGTCCAACAAGAGGATGGGTCTTTCGCCCGTGGCTTGGGCCAGCAACCGATATTGGGCCAGCTTCAGGGCGATGAGGAAGGATTTCTGCTGTCCTTGCGAGCCATATTTGCGCAAGGGGTATCCTCCGATTTTGAACGTCAGGTCGTCGCGGTGGATGCCGGCTGTGGTAAATTCGTTGACGAGGTCTTTCTGGCGGGCGGCCTGTAGCACCTCGGCCATGGAGCGTTCGTTCAGCTCCGATTTGTAGTCCAGCTCCACCTGCTCGCGGTCCTCGGAGAGGATGCGATAATAGTCGGCCACAAGGGGTTGCAGGGCGGTTACGACCTCTGCACGGCGGGCGTGAATCTTCTCGCCCTGCTCCGCAAGTTGCGTATCGTAAATCGAGAGCATCACCTCGTCGGGCTGCATCTTTAGAAGCCGATTGCGCTCCGTGAGGAGTGCATTGTAACGAATCAGGGCCGTGAGGTAGAGGCGGTCAATCATCGAAAGGAAGGCGTTGAGGAAGCGACGACGCTCCTCGGCCGCATCGCTGATAAGCACCGAATCGGCGGGCGAGATGACCACCGCAGGAATCAGCCCCACGTGGTCCGACAGCCGTTCATACTCCTTGCCGTTGCGCTTTAGGAGTTTGCCACCCTTGCGCGAGAAGGAGCATACGACCTGCTCGCGGTGGTTGCTGTCGGTCGTGTAGTGACCTTCGGCCATGAAGAACTCCGCTCCGTGGCGAATCGATTGCCCGTCGGTCATGCCGAAGGCCGATTTGCACATCGAGAGGTAGTGGACCGCATCGATGACATTCGTCTTGCCGGCTCCGTTGTCACCCACCAGGCAGTTGATGCCCGGACCGAAATCGAGTTCGCTTTCGGTGATGTTTTTGAAATTCAGTAGCGCGAGTTTTCGTAAATACATAGTGCAAAGGTACGAAAAAAATGGCGCGATAACAGCATAAAAACACGAACTAAATAAAATTTAGACCTCTTCTTATTGTCCTTTGTGAATAGTTTTGTATCTTTGTTCGCTAATAAGGCAAATTATAAACTAAAAAACACAATAAAACTATGGCAAAACAGAACATCGCCGAACCCGAAGCACTGGGTCAGGCCATGAACAAAACCGAACTCTTTTTCGAGAACAACGGTCGTAAAGTGACCTATGTATTCCTCGCCCTGCTGGTGCTGGGTCTGGCCATCTACGGCTACCGCGCCCTGGTGGTTACTCCCCGCGCGGAGAAGGCTGCCGAGCTGATTGCCGAGGCACAGGCTCGTTTCAATGCCGAGACGCCCGACTTTGAGCTGGCTCTCAACGGTGACGCCAACGGTGCCGGTTTCCTCGATGTTGTTGACCAGTACGGTTCGACCGCCTCGGGTAACCTGGCCAAGCACTATGCCGGTATCTGCTACCTGCGCACGGGTGATTTGGAGAATGCTGCAGCTTACCTCAAGAAGTTTAAGGCCGTGAAGGGTCTGGCCGGTGCCGTTATCAATGCCCAGAATTACGGTTTGCAGGGTGATGTAGCCGTTGAGCAGGGCGACTACAAGGGTGCCGTTTCGTTCTACAAGAAGGCTGTCGAGGCTGCCGATAACAGCCTCACCGCTCCGATTTATCTGCGCAAGGCCGGTATGGCCGAGCAGGCTGCCGGTAACGCCGAGGCCGCCAAGAAGTTCTATCAGCAGATTTTGGAGCAGTATCCCGCTTCGATGGAGGCACGCGATGCCGACAAGCTGATGGGTACGATTCGCTAATTTAGCTTCGGAACAGGAAGATGGCTACCGCGCATCACAACCTTTCGCAGTTTGACGCTCCGCTGCCCTCGGCAGCCGATATGCGTTTCGGCATTGTCGTTGCGGAGTGGAACCGCGAGGTGACCGAGGCCCTCTTGGAGGGTGCCGTGCGCACGTTGCGTGCAGCAGGTTGCCCCGATGTGAACATCCAGATTAAGTATGTCCCCGGCACCTTCGAACTGACGCTCGGTGCGCAGTTCTTTGCCGAATATACCGAGGTTGATGCCGTCATCGCGTTGGGTTGCGTGATTCAGGGCGAGACGCGCCACTTCGACTTCATCTGCCAGGGTGTGACGCAGGGCATTACGCAGGTGCAACTGCATTGGAATATGCCGATTGCCTTTGGTGTGCTGACGGTCGAAAACCAGCAGCAGGCCCTCGACCGCGCAGGTGGTCGCCACGGCAACAAGGGCGATGAGGCCGCCGCTGCCGCGATTCAGATGGTCAAGATGCAGCTCGATATGGAGGCCGCATCACCCAATAAGGAGCAGGACCTGCGCACGGTGAATTAAGGCGCGAGCAGCGACAAAGCAAAAAGAGGAGAGCAATCGGCTCTCCTCTTTTTTTATCGTTAGCGGCTTATCGAAGCTGTAATTTGTAGCCGACCCCGCGAATACTCACAATCTCCACGCTCGGTTCGGCTGCAAGATGACGCCTTAAGCGCGAAATATAGACGTTAAGCGAGCGGAGGTTGAAGAAATTATCGTCGCCCCACAACTCTTCCAGTAGGGCCGAGGCCTCGACCACCTGCCCTGCGCGGTGACAAAGTCGTGCCAATACGGCCGCCTCGCGTGCTGCGAGTTGAATCTGCTCATGCTCACTCCGCAACACCTTCTGCTCCACCTCGAACCGTAAGCGGCCAAGCGTGTAGCTGGTCGGCTCGGTCGGCCTGTTGCCCGTGCGACCGGCCAAAGCGCGGATGCGGACAATCAGTTCATCGAGGGCAAAGGGCTTTCGCAGAAAGTCGTTGCCACCCACATCGAACCCTTTGACCACATCTTCGGTTGCGGAGCGGGCCGTGAGAAACAGCACGGGGGTCGCACATCCCACCGCACGCAATCGCTTTACGAGTGAGAAGCCATCCATGCGGGGCATCATCACATCCGTCACCACCACGTCAAACGACGTTGCACGCACCTTGTCGAGGGCCTCTTCGCCATCGTAGGCCGCCACGACCTCGAAGTCGCGGTCGCGGAGCGTGTCGCACAGAATCTCGGAGAGCATCCGTTCATCCTCCGCCAGCAGTATCTTAATCTTATCAGCCATTTGCAGGGAGTTTAAGCGTGAAGGTTGAACCGACACCTACGCGACTCTCGACCGTGAGGGTGCCATGATGCCTTTCGGCAACCTGACGGGCGTAGTAGAGTCCCAACCCATAGCCACGCACCGACTGCACGTCGCCCTGCGGTACGCGGTAGAACTTTTCGAACAGGTGTTCCAGGTGTTCGCGGGCTATGCCGTGGCCGTTGTCGCTGATGGTAAGCACCACGGACTCCTCCTGCTGCTTGGCCGAAAGATGAATCTGCGGTCGTTTGTCGGTGTATTTCAGCGCGTTGTCGATAAGTGTCGCCAAAAGGTTGCGTAGGTGAAAGCGGTCGGCCGTCAGCGACAACTGCTCGTCGCACGACAGGGTGATGTCGGCCGTCTGCTCCATCCGAATCCCCACGGTCACCTCCTCCAGCAGCTCCCGAAGCGGGAATCGAGTGGGGTTGTGGCTCACCTCGCGCCCCTCGACCGAGACGGAAAGGATGCGTTCGACCATGGCCGAAAGTTGCGTGAGCTGGTTTTCGACAATCTCCAAATAGCGACTGCGACGCTCCACGTCGGCCTCGGCCGAGAAGTTGCGCAGGGCATCGGTCGCGGTCACGGCCACCGAGAGGGGCGTTTTTAGTTCGTGGGTGATGTTGTGCGTAAAGTCGCGGCGCATCTCTTCGAGGGTACGTTGGCGCATCATCGTCTTAACGAGGTGGGTCAGCACCACGGCCAGCAACACCACAATCGCCACCGACGAAAGGAGCAGGACCCACATTTCGCCCCAGAAACGCTCCACGGGACGGGCATAGGTGAGCCGAAGGGCAAAAACGCCATCATCGTCAATCTCAATGAGGGTCGTGCGGGGGTGGGGTAGCTCCTCCTCCGTCCGACGACGCATCACGACGCGATTTTCCATCGTGCGGTCGATAATCTCGGCCTGCCACACGGTCATCGCATCCAACTCCAGCAGCGCAGGGTCGAACGTGAGGGCGAAATCATCCAAATCGATGTTGATGCGTTGAGCCGCCACCAACCCCGGGATGGCATCCATGCGGAAACTCTTGTAAACCGATTTGTAGGCCGCCGATTCGACACGTCGTTCGAAGTCGCTCTCCTGTTCGTGGTACATCTTCGTAACCCACCAACACTGCACCCCCGCCAACAGCGTCAGCGAGGCCACAACAACGAGCGAAAGGTTGCGAAAATAGATGCGATTCATCGGTTTAGAGCTTCTATATATACAAAGGTAAGGATTAAATCGGTTCGCGCAATGGAGTTAACATTAGTTAACATTTCTTAACACTTTTTTGACTTCAACGCCCCGATTACGCCCTATCTTTGCTCTTGGAAAAACCGGTAAACTTCCACAAACTCTATTTGTGTAATCTAAAAACGAAACAAAACCATGAAAAAGTATTTGTTGGCACTCGTAGCCGTGATGGGCATCACGACCCTGATGGCGCAGGAGGCAACCAAGACCCTCTACATTGTCGATGGTGTGGTCGTCGCGAAGGATGTCTTTGATTCGCTCAATCCCGACCAGATTCAAAATGTCGATATCTTCAAACAGATTGAGGGTGCCGTTGTTGTAACGACGAAGGAGGACGGCAACGCGTTGAACGGTCTGCATGGCCGCCTGCACGTCATCAGCCTCGATAAAAAAACGGGCGATAAGAAGGAGTCGAAAACAACGACCGTGCATTTCAAAAAGCAGGAAGGCACCGCCTCGGTTGAGGAAAACGAGGAGAAGGTGTTGGTCATTGGCGGTAAGTCGAGCGTAGTAACCACCACCACGTCCAAGACGACGGAGGTGGCCAACCCCCTTATCCTGCAAAAGAAGAAGGATGGCGCGATTGAGGTGCTTTCCCCCGATGCCATGAAGACGATGGACCCCAATACGATTCAGTCGATTTCGGTGCTGAAGGATGGTGAGGCGAACGCGCCTTACAAAAAGTATGGTGATGTGGCCAATGGCGTGATTGTCATCGAGCTGAAGGAGCTTCCGGAGTAGGAGACGAAGGAAGGGTAGCGATAAAAAAACACCGCCATCCGACATCTGCCAGGGGGACGCTGCTTGGTCAGCAAAAACGAAAGCGTCCCGTGGCGGATGTAGATGACAGTAGTTAGCGAATTTCATAAAAGGGCGTGTCCATGACTCATGTCGGACACGCCCTTTTTATGCGACTTTACTTCTTGCCTTTCGGCGCAAGAATCATATTCATCTTCTTGCCATCGAGCTTGGGCATCGACTCTACCTTGGCCAGCTCCTCCAAATCGGTGGCAAAGCGCAACAGCAGAATTTCACCCTGCTCCTTAAAGACAATCGAGCGACCGCGGAAGAAGACATACGCCTTCACCTTTGCCCCCTCCTTCAGGAAGTTCTGGGCGTGCTTGAGCTTGAAGTTGTAGTCGTGGTCATCGGTCTGCGGTCCGAAACGAATCTCCTTGATTACCACCTTCGTCTGATTGGCCTTAATCTCCTTTGCCTTGCGCTTGAGCTGGTAGAGGAATTTCTGGTAATCGGCGATGCGGCAAACCGGGGGATCGGCCTTGGGCGAGATTTCAATCAAATCCAGCTCCATCTCATCGGCCAGGCGCAACGCCTCACGAATCGGCATCACCTGTGCCTCCGGCACATTGTCGCCCACTACGCGCACCTGGGGTGCCGTAATCTCATCGTTGATGCGATGCGGGTTCTCCTTCTCCACGCGCCCGCCACGGGGTGCGTTTGCAGGTTTCGGTCTGTTGTTCCCGGGGTTGAACGGCCTCGGCGGGAACGGTTTCGTTGTTGCGATAGTTGTATTGATTAAAGGTTAATAATGAATCTTTCGGCGCGTTAGGCTTTGAGTTTGTTGGCCTCGATTTCGCTCTTCACCTGATCGAGAATCAGCTCCTTGAAGGCCTCCATCGTCATCTGGCCCTTGTCACCCTCACCCTGGGCGCGTACCGATACCAGCCCCTCGGCCGACTCTTTCTCGCCGACAATCAGGAGGTAGGGGATGCGCTTCAGCTCGTTGTCGCGAATCTTGCGACCGATTTTCTCGTTGCGGTCGTCAATCATGGCGCGTACATCGTTCTTGTTGAGGTACTCGACCACCTGCTCGGCATAGTCGTTGAACTTCTCCGAGATGGGGAGTACAACCACCTGGTCGGGCGAGAGCCAGAGGGGGAATTTACCGGCCGTATGCTCGAGCAACACAGCCACGAAACGCTCCATCGAACCGAAGGGGGCGCGGTGAATCATAATCGGGCGGTGCAGCTTGTCGTCAGCACCCTTGTAGGTCAAATCGAAACGCTCGGGCAGGTTGTAGTCCACCTGAATCGTGCCGAGCTGCCAGCTGCGGCCGATGGCGTCCTTGACCATGAAGTCGAGCTTCGGACCGTAGAAGGCGGCCTCGCCATACTCTACGACGGTCTTCAGACCCTTCTCCTCGGCGGCCTGGATGATGGCCTGCTCGGCCTTCTCCCAATTCTCGTCCGAACCGATGTACTTCTCGTGGTTCGTCTTGTCGCGCAACGATACCTGGGCCGTGTAGTTGTCGAACTTCAGCGTGCGGAAGATGTACAGCACGATGTCAATCACGCGCTCAAACTCCTGCAAAAGCTGGTCGGGACGGCAGAAGAGGTGGGCATCGTCCTGCGTGAACGAACGCACGCGCGTCAGACCGTGCAGCTCACCCGACTGCTCGTAGCGGCAAACCGTACCGAACTCGGCCAGACGAACCGGCAGGTCCTTGTACGAGCGGGGCTTCGAGCGGTAAATCTCGCAGTGGTGGGGGCAGTTCATCGGCTTGAGGAAGTACTCCTCACCCTCGATGGGGGTCTTGATGGGCTGGAACGAGTCCTTGCCATACTTGGCGTAGTGACCCGACGTTACGTACAGCTCCTTGTTGCCAATCGGCGGGGTGATGACCTGCTGATAGCCATGCGCCTTCTGTACCTGGCGCAGGAACTGCTCCAGACGGTCGCGCAGGGCGGTACCCTTCGGCAACCAAAGGGGCAGACCCTGACCTACGCGCTGCGAGAAGGTGAATAGTTCGAGGTCCTTACCCAGCTTGCGGTGGTCGCGCTTCTTGGCCTCCTCCAGCATCTGGAGATACTCATCGAGCATCGACTTCTTGGGGAACGAGATACCGTAGATGCGCGTCAGCATCTTGTTCTTCTCGTTACCGCGCCAGTAGGCACCGGCTACCGAGAGCAGTTTGATGGCCTTGATAAAGCCCGTATTCGGCAGGTGCGGACCGCGGCAGAGGTCGGTAAATGCGCCATTCGTGTAGAACGAAATGGTACCATCCTCCAGGTCGCTGATCAGCTCCACCTTGTATTGGTCGCCCTTCTCGGTGAAGGTCTTCAGAGCCTCCTCCTTCGCCACTTCGCGACGAATCAGCTCCTCCTTCTGTCGAGCGAGTTCAATCATCTTGTTTTCAATCGTCTGCAAGTCGCCCTCGGTAATCGGGGTGGGGCAATCTACGTCGTAGTAGAAGCCGTTCTCGATGGCGGGGCCGATACCGAATTTGATGCCCGGGTAGAGCGACTCGAGTGCCTCGGCCAAGAGGTGCGACGAGGTGTGCCAGAAGGCGTGCTTGCCCTCGGCGTCCTCCCATTTGTAGAATTTGATGGAGGCATCCTCCTCAATCGGAAGCGTCATGTCAACGGTTCGGCCATTGACCGAAGCCGCCAGCGAGTCAGCAGCTAAACGAGGGCTGATGCTCGTCGCGATTTCGAACGCGGTTGTCCCTTTGGCAAACTCCTTTACCGTGCCATCGGGGAAGGTGATTTTAATCATAGTGTGTGTTATAAAGTTTAGTTTGTGACCTCGCTCGGTGCTTCCACAATTACGAGACGGAATACACCTCCCGAGCGTCGTGTGGTTGTACTATTCGCTCTTTTCGGGCTTAAAGCGTTCGGCCCGCTCCTGGTCGCGGCGCGTGCGCTCGCGCTCGGCCTTGGGCAGCGGGTTCTGGCTCCACTCGGCATAGGCGCGACGGTTGCGCACCACATCAATGGCCGTGTAGAGGGCATTGCGCATCGACTGCGCATCGGCTTTGTCGCGGCCGGCAATGTCGAAGGCGGTGCCGTGGTCGGGCGAGGTGCGTACCTCACTCAGTCCGGCCGTCAGATTCACCCCGTCGGGCGACAGGGTCTTGAAGGGGGCCAACCCCTGGTCGTGGTACATGGCCAGCACACCGTCGTACTTCGTGTACGAACCGCTGGCAAACAGCCCGTCGGCAGCAAAGGGACCAAAGGCGAGGATGCCCTCCTCGTAGGCCTCGTTGATGGCGGGGCGGATAATCTCCTGCTCCTCCGTGCCGAGCAGACCGCCATCACCGGCATGGGGGTTGAGCGCGAGGACGGCAATGCGCGGCTCGACAATGCCGAAGTCCTCTTTGAGGCTCTTTTTCAGCGTCCGAAGGTCGGCTACAATCTTCTCGCGCGTGATGTGGCGCGGAATCTCGGCAATGGGGAGGTGTTTCGTGACCAGCCCAACGCGCAAACGCTCGCTGCACATAATCATCATCGGTTCGCCCTCCAGCTCCGCACCGAAGAACTCCGTGTGGCCCGTGTAGCGGAACTGTTCGCTCTGCACGGTCTCCTTATCGAAGGGGGCCGTAACGACGGCATCCAGCTCGCCACGCTTCAGCTCCTCGGTGGCGCGACGCAACGCCTCCACCGCGGCAGCTCCCGCTTCGGCAGTTGCCTTGCCCGGCTCGACACGCTCCACGCGGCCGCACTCGACGAGATTTACACACCCCTCGCGGGCCTCCGAGGCCGATTTCACCTTCACCACCTCAAACGAATCCAACTCCTGAATCGTCTTGCGGTAGAAGTTCATCGCAGCCTCCGACCCGTAGAGAATCGGGGTGCAAAGCTCCGTGAGGAGCGGGTTGGAAATGGTTTTCAGGATGACCTCCCAGCCGATGCCGTTCGTGTCACCCTGTGTGATTCCTATCTTGAGTAAATTTTCAGTCATTCGTTTTGTTACCTTTCAATCGGCAAATGTAACAATTATTCTCCGAGTTAGCAACGACTTACGCCGAAATTTTATTGCTTTAGGAGTCGGCGACGGAACTCGGCACAGACGATACCCGTAGCCATGGCGACGTTCAACGATTCGCTCGTGGGACAGTCGGCCGGATAGGGCGGAATGAAGAGTTTGTGCGAGATGCGCTGCTCGACCGCAGCCGAAATACCGCGCCCCTCGTTGCCCATGATGATAAGTCCCTCGGCCGATAGCTCCGAATCGTAGATATTCTCGCCTTCGAGGAAGGTGCCGTAGCGGGGGATGCCGGCCTTCGCAGCCGCCTCCAAAAACGGCTCCAGAGGGGTGTAGTGTACCCTCACGCGCAGAATGGCTCCCATCGTAGCCTGCACCACTTTGGGGTTGAAGCAGTCGGCCGAATCGGGTGAGCAGACGATGTCCGTCAGGCCGAACCAATCGGCTATGCGGATGATTGTTCCCAGGTTGCCCGGATTCTGCACCTCGTCCAAGACCAACGCCAACTGCCCTTTCAGCTGCTCGATGTGGAGCGTATGGCGCGGAATCTCGACGATGGCCACCGCCTTCGACGGGGTCTTGAGGAGCGAAACGCGCTCCAGCTCCTTGCGCGAGAGGGTCTCCACCGTTTCGCCCTCGAACAGCCCCTCCAGGGCAAAAATCTTGCGGATACGCCACCCCGAAGCGCGAATCTCTGCAATGAGTTTCTCGCCTTCGGCTACGAACAATCCCTGCTCGTCACGCGCCCGCTTGTCGGCCAACGACCGCACTAACTGTATTTCGGCTTTAGTCATGTTTTTCAATCGTATGTGTTTCGCCTTCGATGGCTAAATAGCTCTCCGCGAAGAGCTTGCGGCACTCTTCCACGAGCGGCTCCAGCTCCTTGTAGCGGGCCGAGAAGTGGCCGATAAGGAGCTTGCGGGCCTCGGCCTTGAGTGCTGCCTTCGCAGCGTCGGTCGTCGTTGCGTGGCCACGTTCTTTGGCAATGCGTTGCTCCGCGGCAGCATAGGTGGCTTCGTGATAGAGGATATCGACGCCGTGACAAAGTGTTGCCGCCTTGGCCGAGAAGTTCGTGTCCGAGAGGTAGGCATACGCACGCGGAGCGTAGGGGCGGTAGGTCAGTTCGCTGTTCGGAATCTGCTCACCACCCGCTATCCACACATCTTCGCCACGCTTGGCGGCCGTAATCTGCTCAATCGAAAGCCCGTATTTGAGGATTTTGAACTTCTCAACATTCAGCGATGGCTCCTTCTCGCGGAAGAGGTAGCCGGCCGTCGGTACCCGATGCCGGAGCGGAATACTCCACACCTCGATGGTGCGGTTCTCCATCAACAGACTATGTTTCGTGGTATCGACCTCGACCCACTCCACCTCATAGGGCAGCTCCTTGTCGAAGAACTTCAGGTGGGCCTCCAGCATCTCGCCAAAGGGGGCCGGTGCGTAGATTTTGAGCGGTGTCCGCTTGCCGTAAAGCCCCAACGTCGAGATAAACGGGAAGATGCCGAATACATGGTCGCCGTGCAGATGTGATATGAAAACCTCTCTGATTTTCAGAGGATTGATGCCATATCGAATCAGTTGTTGCTGCACGCCTTCCCCCGCATCCACCAAGTAGTATTGCTCATGGATGTTCACCACCTGCCCCGAGGGGTGGCGGTGGATGGTGGGTTTTGCGGAGGCAGAACCAAGTATCGTTATTTTGAAGCTCATCCTTCTTTTTTGTTTTCGATTTTATGCGGCACCTTTTGTCCTTCCTTGTCTGCCTTGAATGGGCAGTACCACTCGTACAGCCCATCCAAGCCAACCTTCGGTCAGGCCAAAATCTGCTCGCCTAAAATCAAAAACGGGTGCTGAATTTAAGGCGGTTAAAAGATTAAAGTTCCTTAAAGTGCCTTAAGGGTGCTTAAAGTACCTTAAGGGAGATGAAAGAAGGCGACATCCCTCTTCCCTCTTTGCTCTTTGCTCTTCGCTCTTTCCTCTTATTTTCGTAGGAAACGCTCGCAGTCGAGGGCCGCTACGCAACCCGAACCGGCAGCGGCAATGGCCTGACGGTAGTGGGGGTCTTTCACGTCACCGGCAGCAAAGACACCCTCCACGGAGGTCTTCGACGTACCCGGCTCGACTTTGATATAGCCCTCCTCGTCCAACTCCAACTGACCTGCGACGAGGTCGGTGTTGGGATGGTGACCGATAGCGAGGAAGAAACCTGCCACATCGAGCGTGCGCTCCGAGCCATCCGTCTTGCGCACCTTGACGCCTGTTACGCCCATCATATCGTCGCCCAGCACCTCGGCCGTGTTGTACTCGAACAGCACCTCGATATTGGGCGTATCGAAGACACGCTGCTGCATGGCCTGCGAAGCACGCAGGTAGGGCTTGCGGACAATCATATAGACCTGACGGCAAAGTGAGGCAAGGTAGGTGGCCTCCTCACAGGCCGTATCGCCACCACCGACAACCGCTACATCGCGCTTGCGGTAGAAGAAACCGTCGCACGTAGCGCAGGCACTTACGCCCTGACCGCGGAACTTCAGCTCCGAGGGAAGACCGAGGTATTTGGCCGTGGCACCCGTGGCCACAATCAGGCTCTCGGCGGCAATCTCGGTACCATCCTCCACTTCGATGCGGAAGGGGCGCGACGAGAGGTCCACGCGCGTGATGCTGCCCGTGCGAATCGTCGTGCCGAGGTTCTCGGCCTGCTTGCGCATGGCCGTCATCAGCTCGTTGGCATCAATACCGTCGGCAAAGCCCGGGTAGTTCTCAATCTGGGTCGTTGTCGTAAGCTGTCCGCCGGGCTGGATGCCCTCATAGAGGACGGGCGCGAGGTTGGCACGCGAAAGGTAGATGGCGGCCGTATAGCCGGCAGGACCGCTACCGATAATCAAAGTTTTTACGTTTTCCATGGTTGTATGTTTTTATATTTAATTTATGCAAGTTGTTTTTCGTGGGCCTCCAACTCCTCAAAGGGGCTGGTTTGTGCGCCCGTAATGTCGAACGTAGCCCAAAGTCCCGCTTTGCGTGCGCGGATGATACTTTCAGCCACGAGGTATTCGACTATCTCATACCGCGGCTCGAGGATAAAACTTCCTTCACGGTCAATCAGCCCCATGCCCTCGTCGGTCTCCACCACAGCGCGCCCCTCCTGAAAATCATCGGCCCAGCGAAAACGCGGTTCGATGACCCACCGTCCCTTGCTGTCGATATAACCGAAACCCGCTATACTCTCTACGGCCGTCAGCCCCTCAAATTCGTGGCCTCGCCATAGATAATCGTCCTTGTCGGGTGTCGGGGTGTAAGCGTAGTTTTGGTCGCAAACAAGGTTGCTCAACGCCTCCTCCTCCGTAGCGTGCAGGGCTGCCAACGCCTCCTTGTCACGCGCTTGGCTTTGACCCCATTCGGCATACCAGGGGCGAATGGCCTCCAGCCTATCCTCCGTCCAGCGCAGGTTCTCGCTCTTGAGGTTGTTGTGCGTCAGGTTGAGCCGCGCCAGCTCCTCCTCGAGTTGGTGCAATGCACGATTCAACTCCTCGGGTCGGAGTGTGTCAAACAGCTCCCACAGCGACTCTCCGCGCAACTCTTGCAGGAAGAGCGAGCGACGCAACGGATGCCCCTCGCGGTCCTGCCATTGCAGTTCGTCCGGCAAGAACCGAATCGGTGCCAAGGCCGAACTGTGTATCCGCTCCAACTTCGAGACCAATCGCTCGAGACGCAACCCGATGGCGGGCGTAAGGGGCATGGCCAGCAGGTAGCGACGACCCTTCAGCCGAATCTCGGCCTCAATCGTAAGGCTCGTGCGTCGCAAGGCGGGCATCCCCTGTGCCGTGAGTATCACTTCGCACGCACCCAGCGTGCGCAGAGCGTGTTGAGGTACCGACAGTGCCTCGCTAAAGGTGTAAATCGTGGCCCTCATCCTACTCTGTCTTGACGCTGATGGAACCTATGTTGAGCATGGCCACCAACTCGGCTGCCGAGGCATTGAAGCTCATCCCGCGGAAAGGCGGCATGGCTCCTGCGCCCTTCACCGCACGAATCGCCTCCTCGAAGCAGGCCGGCATGACGCTTGACGCCTCGTAGAGGGTGCGTGCATGGTGGTTGAGCGGCAACGGCTCATCGGCCGATGGAAAGAAGAGCGTGCGCTCGTCTCCCGTGCCGATGTGGATGTTGATAAGCAGGACGTTGCCATCGGTCGTATGCAGCGCGTGAATCTGGCGGGCTACATAGGCCAACTCTTCGGCCGACCCATCCGTGGCCTCTCCATCGGTGATGTTGAAGAGGATGGGCGGAAAGCTGTTGCGATGCTCCTCGCGGGCAATCCAACGAGCCGTCAGGTCGCGTGCCGTGCGCAGTGCCTCAATCATCGGAGTCTTGCCCTCGGCCTTCGGCTTTATCCATTCGGGCGTCTGCACCTCGCGGAGGGCCGAACTCCCGTCGGGTAGTTTGAGTTCGATGCTCTGGCGAATCATCTGCACGGGACGGGTAGCCAGCTCCTCGACCGAAATCATCTCATCGCCCCCTTCCAGGAGCGACGCCACTTCATCATTGCCCGAATATCCCCATACGGCAATGTCGTAATAATCACGTATGCCCTCGGTGCGTCGTGCGCGTTCAATCAGCTCGAATAGGAGTTCGTTGGTGACCATCGAGACGGCTTTGGCCTTCGAGGTGCGGATGCCGCGAAACGAAATCTCCTCGCCCATCGAGCCTGAACCATCCACGAGCAGGATGAAGGCGGTACGTTGTTGTCGCGTTATGTTGTTCGTATACATCAAAGAAGCAAATATGGTCTAATTCAACCCGCGCACAGTGCGGAAATCGGCCATTCGCTCCTCCATGCTTTCACAATCCAATCCATAGCTAACGGCCATATCTGCTCCGCAATCGCGCATACGGTCTGCATCGGTCATGCGACGGAACGAGTCGCGGGCATTCGCTCCCGCCTCTATCGCCTCCCGAATCTCCTCCACCGATGGGGTATGACCCAGCAAGGAGGCGTACACCTGCTCGGCCCAACTGTGGGCATAGTCGTCGTAGTGTACGGCAAAGAGGCGGAATGCGTTGTCAATCGCTTTCAGCGAAGGCAATTGCTGCTCCTCGATACGGGTGACGATGAGGTCGGCCTCCCGCTTCGCGATAAATTGACCCGCAATATCCAGCCAACGACCCGCACCGTTGTAGCGGTCGGTCGAGGCACCTCGTTCGAGCATTGCTCCGAGCGAGGCTACGATGGCTCGGTTGTAGAGCTTCAGACCTCGTTGCAGCGCGGCAGCGCGGATTTGTACGCGGTTATAGGTATAAACAGGGCTGTCGGGGTTCATCTCTTCAATCGAGTGGAGCATATCCACGGCGTGAAGCATCGCCCCAGTGGTATAGGGATTGTGTGATTCGAAATTGATGACATCGCGCATCACTTTGCGCTTGTCGCGTTTGGGCCACTTCTCCTCATCGCGTACCGTGCCGTAGCTGGTCAGGTTGACAGCCGGTAGCAGGAACGAACGCTCCTCTTTTTCGAGAAGGTAGGAGTAGGGAAAGGCCGAGGTGTCGTGGTGGCGCGAGTGGTGACCCATGACCATCGTAAAGGCCCCCTCGAGTGCCGGAGCCATGATGTAGGCACCGCTGGCAAATTTGCAACCGCGCGGATGGACGGCCTGATGCACCGCACCACTCTTGAAGAGGTGGTTGCTCTGGTTCGAGCCGCTGCCGGCATTGAAGAAGGAGAACATTCCGGCAATCAACAGCGAGGATTTGTGGTGCGACACGGTGTAGGGACCTGCAAAGATGGCCGCAGCCTCCCCGTTTTCGCAATGCGAGTTGGCGAAGAAGAGCGAGTCGGCTGCCGTGAATCCCTTGTCCAGGATGCAACTTTCGCCGATGAAGCAACGCTCTACGGTTACACCGTTGGCCATGTGCGACCCCTCGCAGGCGATGAAGTCGTAGGCCTTGACATCGACTCCGATTTTCGTGTCGTCGAGCAGTGTGCCATTGACAAGTGCCGAGGCTCCGTCAATCGTGACGCGGTTACCGATGCGCACCTCGCGCAGGAAACGCGCCCCCGAAATGAAGCAATCTTCGCCCACCGTTCCCAGGATGTCGCGACGTGCATCGACGACCTGCTCCACGGCCTCTTCGAGCCGCTCGATAAGCAACGGACGATGGCGATAGAGGGCCATCAGGTAGGCCACCTGCGCGCTCATCGCGTCGCAGATTTTGACCGCACGACCCTCACACTCGTTCATGGTGGCCACCCGCACGCCATTGCCGAAGGTCGATGCTTCGCGGCATTGCAGGGCGGTAATCTGCTCGATGGTGGTTCTGGCACCGATGCGATAGTTCGATACGTAGGAGCGAATAATACGCGCCCCGCTGTGCAATTCAATCTCGCCACCCAGGCGACTCTGTTGCAACTGCTCGGGACGGAAATCCTCCGCTACGCGAATTTTGGACCAATCTTCGGCCGTGGTTCCCAGCCGTTCAATGGCCTCAATCTCTGTGTGTGTCAGCTTCCTCATACCGTCGCTAATCTGCCTATCAACCGCAAATATATGGATTTAGAGTTAAAATTCAAAACGATTTCCCGCCAAGTCGATGCGAAAATCGCCCTCGTCGGTGTAGAGTATGGCGTGTCCGTTGCGAAAAGGTTTGACGCCTCGACACGGCGGACAATGTAGCGCGACCCGCCCCGTGGGGTCGATAAAGTGCCAATAATCGCCCAATCTGACCGCAGCCACGCCCTCCGAAAAGTCGTATCCTTCGTCATAAAGGGGCGGAATGACCACCTCCTCTTCCCGACGAAAACCCCACAAACCCTCCTCCGAGAAGAAGAGTTCGGGCCACGGCTCCTCAATCGATGCAAAAGGCTTGCCGAGCAGTTCGAAAAGCGGGCGACAGAGCAACGTGTTGGGACGGCGACGCAGCAGCGTTCGGGCAATGCGATAGCGCACAGCCAAGCCGTTGCGGGCAAAAAGGTGCAATATCTCGTTTAGGGCCTCGTCTTCGGCCGGATGGCGGCTGTCGATGATAAGCCCTTCGCGATGGCCGTAGCGGGTGTGGAGGGTCGGGTCGAGGCTTAAGGCATGGAGGGCGGTCGAAAGGAGTGCTACCGAGTAGTCATCGAGCGTGGCATCGAACAGTTCGGCCGTGCGAAGCGGATGTTGGTAGGCGGCCGTTCCCAGCTCGGGTGATTGCTCACCCGCCATTTCGGGCAGAAACATCCCGTCGCGGTCAATCAGCTGCAATGCGCCTCCGGTATCGACAATGATATTCTCCGGTTTGAGGTCACCATGCGCCCACGGAGCCTGCAACAGCGCGGTGGCCAGGCTGTCGAATTGTGCCGAGAGTGTCGCCAACAAACACTTATTCTGCTCTTCGAGGGCGCGTAGCAGCACCATGGTTAGCTCCTCGCCCTCCACCCAGGGAATCAACACCACATCGACCCAGCGTCCGCGAGGTGGCGCGTCGTAGATGAACAGCTCGCGCTCATAGTATCCCGCTTGGTAGATGCGACGCAGGTTGCGACGCGGGTTGAAATAACAGCGCAAGGCATACCTTTCCCCGTTGTATCGCACGGGGAAACTTACGGCCGAGTTGCCTATCCGATAGCGAATCCGCCCTGTCGCATCGCGTTCGAACTCTATATCTTCGAGCGTGCGAAACAACCCGTAAGGGTCCTCGACCGAAAAGAGGTATTGGCGTAGGGTAAACATGACTCGCTGTAATCAAAAAAGGGAGCCGTGCGGCTCCCTCAATCGGTTTTTAGTGGCAGTGGCCGCAATCGCAACCCTCGCCGTGGTCGCCGCAACCCTCCTCGCAGTCACCACCGCAGTGGCCACACGAGCAGCCGCCCTGCAAATCCTCGGGCGTTACGTCGCGCACCGAGATAACCTCAACCTCGAAGTTGAGGGTCTTGCCGGCCATCGGGTGGTTGAAGTCCATCTTCACGGTCGTCTCGCCAACCTCCTTCACCAGGCCCAGCATACGATTGCCCTGGGCGTCGGCCATCGGAATCTGCGAACCCACGAAGAGAATATCCTCGGCCAGCTTACCATCGACCATGAAGATATCCTTCGGCAGGTCAACGATGGCCTGCTCGATAATCTCGCCATAGCCATCCTTCGGCTCGAGCGTGAAGGCTACCTTCTCGCCCGGCTCCTTGCCCTCGATGGCTGCCTCGAACTTCGGGAGCAGCATACCCGTACCAAAGATAAACTCCAGGGGTTGGCCCGGACGCGACTGATCGGCCACCTGGCCATCAACGGTGAGCTTGTAATCTACAGCCACCATCTTATTTGCAGCAACTTGCATAGTATTCCTTATTTTAATGTATTGTTATTCGTTGTTTTGCGTGACAAAATTAGCCTATTTGCACCGAGTTGCCAAATTTTGAGGCGAAATTTTTCCGAGGCCGGGCGATGATGCGACGCTTTGTAGCCTTTTTTGAACCGAAACTGTTCGCCCGACACCTTAATATAAAAGAAGAGGCTGTCCAACACAGCGTGTTGCAACAGCCTCTCTTATCGGAGCGTCAGAGTCGAATTACTCCTCCTCCTTCTGAGCCTTCTTGGCCTTCTTGGCCTCGGCCTCCATCGCGCTCTTCAGAGCAGCCAGACCGGCGATATCGCCCAGCGTGGTCTTCTCAACCGAAGCGTTGATCTTCTTCACGGTCGACTTCGTAGCGTCGGCAGCGGCACGCTTCTCGGCCTTCTCGGCAGCAATCTCGGCACGCTTTGCATCCTCATAGGTGCGAACGTGCGAGAGGGTGATGCGCTTCGTAGCCTTCGAGAACTCGATCACCTTGAACGAGAGCTTCTCACCGGCCTTCGGGGTCGTACCGTCCTCCTTCGTCAGCTGACGCGAGGGGCAGAAGCCCTCTACGTTCTCGGCCAACGTAACAACGGCACCCTTCTCGGTCATCTCCGAAATCGTACCCTCAACTACGCTGTCAACGGGGAACTGAGCCTCGATAGCTGCCCAGGGGTTCTCCTCGAGCTGCTTGTGACCCAGCGACAGACGGCGGTTCTCCTTGTCAATCTCGAGAACAACTACCTCGATATCGGCACCTACCTGCGTAAACTCGCCCGGGTGCTTAATCTTCTTCGTCCACGAGAGGTCCGAAATGTGAATCAGGCCGTCGATGCCCTCCTCAATCTCAACGAATACACCGAAGTTGGTGAAGTTGCGTACCTTGGCCGTGCATTTTGCACCTACGGGGTAGCGCGTCTCAATCGACTCCCAGGGGTCAGCCGAAAGCTGCTTGATACCAAGCGACATCTTGCGCTCGGCACGGTCGAGGGTCAGCACAACAGCCTCAACCTCGTCACCAACCTTCATGAACTCCTGAGCCGAACGCAGGTGCTGGCTCCACGACATCTCCGATACGTGAATCAGACCCTCAACACCGGCAGCAATCTCAACGAATGCACCGTAGTCGGCCATAACGACAACCTTACCCTTCACCTTGTCACCAACGGCGAGGTTCTGGTCCAGAGCCTCCCAGGGGTGAGCCGTCAGCTGCTTCAGACCCAGAGCGATACGCTTCTTCTGATCGTCGAAGTCGAGGATAACCACCTGAATCTTCTGGTCCAGAGCAACAACCTCCTCGGGGTGGCTTACGCGGCCCCACGACAGGTCGGTGATGTGAATCAGACCGTCCACACCGCCCAGGTCAACGAATACACCATACGAGGTGATGTTCTTCACCGTACCCTCGAGGATTTGACCCTTCTCGAGCTTCGACATGATTACCTGCTTCTGGGCCTCAAGCTCGGCCTCGATCAGTGCCTTGTGCGAAACTACTACGTTGCGGAACTCCTGGTTGATTTTTACGACCTTGAACTCCATCGTCTTGTCCACGTAGATATCGTAGTCGCGGATGGGCTTCACGTCGATTTGCGAGCCGGGGAGGAAGGCCTCGATGCCGAATACATCGACAATCATACCACCCTTCGTGCGGCACTTGATGTAACCCTTGATAATCTCGTCCTTCTCGAGGGCCTCGTTTACGCGATCCCACGACTTGAGCTGACGAGCCTTCTTGTGCGAGAGCGACAGCTGACCGTTCTTATCCTCGGCCGAATCAACATACACCTCAACGGCGTCACCGATTTGCAACTCGGGGTTGTAGCGGAACTCGGCAACCGAGATAACGCCCTCCGACTTGTAACCGATGTTTACCAGCACCTCACGCTTCGTGATGCCGGTTACCGTACCCTCGACAACCTCGCCGACATTGATGTTCGACAGCGTCTTGTCGTAAGCCTCGGTGATTTGCTCCTTCGACTGGTCATACAGACCCAGCTCCTGCTCAAATGCGTTCCAATCGAAATTCTCGTTGGAAACCTTCTTCAATTCTTCCATTGCGGAAATTCTTTTTGCGATACAATCGCTCGTTAAATGGTTAATAATAAATGTGTTATCCCTTGCGTGCGTACGTTACGTGCGCATTGGGACGGCAAAGTTACAATTAAAATCGGGAAATTAAAAATTTAGCGTGCGTTTTTTCACCGAAAATGAGCGATTTAGCAAAGGTGGGCGTAAAAAGGTTACTTAAGGTTTCTTATGGGGGCTTAAAGTTTCTTAAGGGATACGCTCATTACGCCTTCCATTGAGTAAATTGTATCGTGTGGTTTTGCTCGTTTGGGCGCAGCGACTATTTTTGGAAAAATTTTGTGAAGATGAAACGTCGTATTGTTATGCTCCTTGTGGCGACCACCCTATGCGCCTCCTGTACCCAACTGCTCTATTCGAACCAAAGTCCCCTCGTCGGGCAGGTGGAGGGCCTTTCGCGCGGTTTAACCCCCACCGAAGACCCTGCTACGGGGCTTTACGGTTACTTGGGTGACCTTGGGTTGTGGGTCATCAAACCCCAATTCAAATCGGCATCGAGCTTCTCGAATGGCATGGCGCGGGTCGGCACGGGAGGTCGCTATGGTGCCATCAACCCCATGGGGCAGTGGGTCATTCAACCCGTGTTCCGCTCCACGGTCGATTGTGACGAGGCGATGGGGGCGATCCGCAAGGGGCGCATGTTGGGCATCGAACTCTGGTCCGCCGAGGACCCCGCAACGGAGCTGTACGGCTTCCTGAACCACCTCGGGGCGTGGCACATCCCGCCCCAATACGAGAATGCACACCAATTCGACAGCGACGGATTTGCAGTTGTGAAGGCTGTCGGAGCGGGCTGGGGAGTGATTAACCGCCAAAATCAATGGGTCATCCAACCCAACTTTACGTACAGCCACGAGGCTCAAAGTGCCTTGCGGCGGCTAAAGCGATAAACACAAAAAAAATGAGGGTGTTCGAACCGAATCGGACACCCTCTTTCATTTGAACCGCGAAGCCTACTGCTTTTCGGTGGGCTTCACCTCGGGCTTTACCTCGGGCTTTGCAGCAGTCGTTGCGGCAGTCGTTGCGGCAGCCTCCTCCTTCTTTGCCTTATTGCGATTGACAAAGAACTTGATAATCCACCAAAGGATGGCGATGCCGACAACAAATACCAGCGAGAGGATAAAGACTACAATACCGACTGCTTTGGCAGCGTCAACGCCCATGCCGAAGCCCGAAGCGCAAATGCGGAACCACGATCCGACAAGACCCAGTTTATTACTCATAGCGATTTAGTTTTTTATTGTTAATAATAGTGTTCTTCATAGACACGACCGTTGCGATAGACACGACGACGGGTACCCATCATGGCGAAAATCAGGAAGGTGACAACGACCACCAGAATCTGTATGATGATGCGGAAAATCAGCGTAATCATGGCAATAGCCGAGATGATGCAGCCGATGATATAGACAATCGAGAAAATCGTCACCCAAAGACCCGACACGGGGCCGAAGCTCTTGACATTGCGCTTGAACGAAATCGTAAGGCCCACGCCTAACGTGGCCAGGAAACCGCCGATACCCAATATATCCATCAGAATCGTGTTCTCCAGGTCCATGCTCCCCAAAATGAGGATGATAACGATAAGAACGGGAATACAGAGTGCCAAACTCCAAGCGGCCGGCTTAAGGCTGATTTTCCGTTCGTCGTCGTCCGGAGTGTCGTTCCCCCTGAAGAGTATCCGTTCGTAGAGCTTGATGCTGTATATCTGCGCGGCTACCATCGCAGCGAAGGGAATCACCCGCCAAAGCGACCCGAAGAAGCCGTAACGGTCGTATTCGCACCACCAGAAAATATCGCTGCCAAACTTGATGTAGCCGTAAATCTCAATCAGCGAGAAGACAAGAATCGAGGCGGGAATCACGGCCAGCACAATCGGACGCAGGGCGGCAGATTGGGTCAAAAAATAGAACAGTGCCACCACGGCTGCCGCACCCATCACCAGCAACATCATCCATAACGCCGACGACGTGCCATAGAAGCGACCTGCCGTAGAGGTCATCTGATGGCTCTTACCACGAATCATGAAGGCCAGCTCCTCCCGGTCACCTCGCTTATCCACCAGCACATCCGACATGGGTGCTCCATAATAGTTCCCCTCATGCTCGAAGACATAGCGGTAGTTATCGACAAAGGCGATGGGCTTAAAGGTGTAGCCACGCTCGAAGAGGACTTCGGGCGAGTTGGTAAGAGAGACATAGTCGCCACCCTGCCGGGTCAGCTCCTTGCACTCGGCACCGCTGCCACCCCACGGGTCGATGACAAGCTCCACCTCGCGCTCGGCGAGCGTTTTTTGAATCATGGCGGTGCGCTCCTCGTCCGACAGGTATTTCTTTTCCTCCGTCTCCTCTTTGGCCGAGAGTGCCGTTACACCCACCAAGAGCAACAGCGATAGTACAAAAAGTCGTTTCATGTGATTGGATTTGAATCGTTCGTGATAGTGCAAAATTAAAAAGCCACCTTTACAGTGGCCTTTCATTGCATCAAAATGTTCCTTTCAGCGCATCAAAAGAACCCTTACGGTTGCTTTTGGGCGAGGATGTGGTCGCGGTACTCGACATAGGAGCAACCCATGGCTCGCACAAAGACACGGCGGAAGGTCGAAATCGAATTGAATCCGCAGGTCTCGGCCAATTCGGCCATGGTGGTGGCCGTCTCGGGGTTGTTCAGCTTCTCGAGTGCGGCCTTGAGGCGGAAGCCGTTGATATAGTCGTAGAAGTTTGTGTGCAGCGTGTTGTTCAGATAATTCGACAGATAGGTGCGGTTTGTTCCCACTTCGGAGGCCAAATCCGAGAGGGTTAGCTGGGGGTTCAGCCAGATACGCTCCTCGTCGAGCAGTTGCGTCAATTTGCGCTCCAGGGCGGCTCCCAAAAGGTGGTCCGAGGCGATTTTTGTCGCTCCGTTGGTCGTGGGTGCAATGGCCGGTGTGCGCTGGCGGTCAGCGTAGTAGAGCGTGATGACCCATAAAAGCAGGAGCATCACCTGATAGCAACTATCCACCACCCACGAAGAGTGGTAGCAGGAGATAATCCATACGATGAGGCAGGCGGCCAACATCCCTGCCACCCATTTCAACCACCGCACGTGTACATACTCGACGTTCGAAAGATTCTCCCTCAACAGGCGGTTGTAGCGACGGACGGCATAGACCATATAGACCACAAAGCCAAGCGCATAGCAGGCCGTAAAGAGAAAGGCAGTGTCCATCATCCAGGCCGCTTCGAAGAGCGCGTATGCTGCAACGAACAGCAGAAAAGGCGAAACCAAGACCAACGCCCGACGCGGGGTGAACCACCCGGGATTGAGCAGCTCAATCACAAAACTGCAACCGGCCGTGACGGCCGTCATATCTATCAAAATCAGCAGGTTGGAAATGTAGTTGTCGCGGAATACGGGGGCGAAATAAAAGACCAGGTCTTTCGCCTCCAGTACGCCCCAATAGAGCAATACGTAGCCGCACAAACGCTCCAGGCGCGATGCCTCTTTGCGGCGTGCGCGGCTGGCTCCGGCCATAAAGAAATACATGGTCACAAAACCGTGTATGAAGTAAAACAGACGTTCGTCGAGCATGGGTGAAAAGTGTAACAGGGAATGGATAAACGAAAGTAGGGAGAATATTCAGTTCCGGCAAACTGTAGTCCGAAAAACCACCTTTCAAAGCGTACAAAAGCGTCTTTTTGTCGGATTGACACAACGAAAAAGGGTGCTTTAGGAGCGTTCCTTCAGCACCCTTTGCCTATCGGCAAGCGACCTTGCGGCTAGTTGCCACCGGAGGTGAGAATCGTGGCGTGTTGTCGATTGTCGGGGGTGACGGGGGCCGTGCGTAGTGCCTCAAGCATCAGGTCGGTAATCAGCTCCTCGCGGATGCGTCCCTCGCGGTACACCAGCCCTTGGTAATTCTTAAAGGCGTAGTCGGAGATGGCTACGCGGTACTCGCGCCCCTCTTTGAGGGTCGGGAATTTGACATCGACCGCCTCGTTGTTGTCGTTCACCACAATCGTGTAGGGCGTCGTCGAGTGCAGGTCGATGCGATGCCCCTCGCGCGTAGGCTCGTTGTATTTGGTGATGAGCATACGGCGCATCTCGTCGGGGGTCATCTGCATCTCGGCCACACGCGACGAGAAGGGTTCGAGGTCATATACGGCTGCCGTGCCGACTCCGCCCATGGCCAACGTGTCGAGTCTTACGCCGCCAATGTGGTAGAAGCCCACTTCGGCACCTGTCGGGCGTTTCATCAACTCCACGAACCAGTTGGCCAACCCCTCTTTCGTTGCCAACGCCGTTAGGTGGCCAATCGGACGATTCAGCTCCTCGTCGGCATAGTAGCGATTCACCGCCTCGAGACAGGCCGAGTCGGGTGCATAAGCCGTCGTCAGGATATTTTCATAGGCCACCGAGACCACTTTGCGCCCTTTTAGGCGAATGGTCGTGGCACCCACGTTGCGCAGGTCTTTGTAGGTCTGGCCGAGTTGCGTGCCACACACCACCGTGTCGAGGTATTCGTGCGTGTGGGCGCTGACAACCAAATCGTAGCGGTTTTCGCGTGCGAGCAGTTCGTAGTCGCGGTCGTGGCCCATGTGCGAAAGCAGAATCAGCACATCCACCTGATGGCGCAGGGCATCGGCTGCTCGAACGGCCGCCTCCTGTGGGTCGCTGAAACGCAACCCGACGTAGCTCGATTTGTTTCCGGCCGGTGTTCCCTGCCCCTCGTAGTTGGTCACCACGCCCACCAGACCGATTTTCACGCCGTCGCGCTCGACGATGTGCCACGGGGCCACCGGCTGAAAGGTCGCGGTGTCGCTTTCGATATTGGCGCAAACCACCTCAAAACGGCACAGCGAATCCAGTATGCCTCCCAGATGGGCCTGTCCGAAGTCGAACTCATGGTTGCCGAGCGTCACCACATCGTAGCCTATCTCGTTCATCAGCTCTATCATGGGGCGTCCCGGCAGTTGCACGCGGTCCACATAGGCGTTGCCCGTCCAGCGGTCACCGGCATCGACCAGCAGCACCTGCTCCACCGTGTCGCGGCAGGCCTTGACGGCGGCCGTCAGATGGGGGAAGCGTTGAATCTTGCCGTGCATATCGTTGGTCGAAAGAATGACGAGCGTGCGCTCGCGAGGCGTGCAGGCCGAAATCATCAGCACTACGGCCGCGAAAAGGGTATAAATGCAATTTTTCATGGTCAAAAAGAATCGTTTGTGGTGCTTTTCTTGGCAAAATTAAAAACATTTTCTAACTTTAGCTCACTTTATAACAAGATTTCACCATGAATGATTCGATTCGCGTGTTGTGCGAGAACAATGGCTGCACATGGCAGGTCGAGATGGGAACCCCGCTCTCGGAATTGATGTCGCGCCTCGAAACACCACCGCACCCCTTCTTGGCAGCGATGGTCAATAACCGCATCAAAGAGCTGTCATACCGCATCTATACCCCCGTTACGGTTCGTTTTATCGATGCCACGTCGTTTACGGGCATCCGCGTCCTGCAACGCACCGCCTGGTTTATTCTCCAGATGGCCGTGGGGCGTCTGTATCCCGGGCGCAAACTCTACATTCGCCACTCGATGGGGCAAAGCGGCTTCTACTGCGAGATTGAGGGGCTGGAGTCCCTCTCCACGGAGCAGACCTGCACGCTGGCCGAAGAGCTGGGGCGCATTGTGGAGGCAGACCTGCCGATTCGCCGCCAAAAACTCCCTACGACGGAGGTGCGCGAGCGTTATGCCGCACGGGGATTTGACGATAAGATTGAACTGCTCGAGAGCTGTCCGCGCCTCTATAGCGACCTCTATACGATGGGGGAGGAGATAGGCTACTTCTATGGTGCGCTGGCCCCCTCGTCGGGCTATCTGAACCACTTTTGTCTGCGCCCCTACTACAAGGGATTCTATATCGGTCTGCCGTTGCGAACCAACCCCGAGGAGGTGAGTTGCGAGTTGCATCAGGCGAAAATGGCCGATGTCTTCCGCGAGTATCAGTCGTGGGTCGATATGATGGGACTTCCCACCATCGGAGCCATCAACCGCCGCATCCGCGAGGGGCAGGCCGGAGCCATGATTAAGGTGGCCGAGGCGTTCCACGAGCGCAAGTTCGCATGGATTGCCGACCGCATCTACGAGGCCAATCGCCAGCACGGCACCCGTCTGGTGCTGATTTCCGGCCCCTCGTCGAGTGGCAAGACCACCTCGTCGAAACGCTTGAGCATCCAGCTCGGTGTGCTGGGGCTGAAGCCGGTGATGCTCTCGCTCGACGACTACTTTGTGGACCGCGACAAGACGCCGCTCGACGAGCATGGCGAGTATGATTTCGAGGCCCTGGAGGCCATCGATTTGGACCTCTTCAACGACCACCTCAAACGCCTCATGCGGGGCGAGGCGGTCGAGATTCCGCGCTACGACTTCATCACCGGCCGTCGGCAGTGGCACGAAAAACCGCTGCAACTCGACGACCGTTCGATACTCGTTATCGAGGGTATTCACGGCCTGAATCCGCGCCTGACGCCCTCGATTCCCACCCATCAGAAGTTCCGCATCTACATCTCGTGCCTGACGTCGGTGGCGATGGACAACCTCACGCGCATCTCGACGACCGATAACCGTATGTTGCGCCGCCTGATTCGTGATTACCGCACCCGTGGAGCCGATGCCCTCTCGACCTTAAAGCGATTCCCCTCGGTGCGTCGTGGCGAGGAGAAGCATATCTTCCCCTACCAGGAGGAGGCCGATGTGATGCTCAATTCGTCGCTCTTCTACGAACTTTCGGTGCTGAAACCCTTTGCCGAGAAGATTCTGCGCGAGGTCCCCGATACGGTCCCCGAATACAATGAGGCGAAGCGGATGCTGAAATTCCTCGACAACTTCGTCCCCTGTCCCGACGAGGAGATTCCCCATACGTCGGTCTTGCGCGAATTTATCGGCGGAAGCACCTTCAAATATTAATTCAAAATTTAGAATTTAGAATTCAAAATTAAGCGTATATTTGTAAGACGGGAAAAAACAAATAACAACATAAAACACACAACCACCATGTTTGATCAATTCGCTTCGCGCCACATTGGCGTAACGAATCCCGAGGAGCTGCAAGAGATGCTCTCGGTTATCGGTGTCAAGAGCGTGGATGAACTCGTTGCACAGGTCATCCCGCAATCGATTCGCCTGAAGAAACCGCTCGCCCTCGATAAGGGGATGAGCGAGTATGAATTTGCGGCCCACATCCGCGCCCTGGCCGAGCGTAACCGTCAGTTGCGTTCGTTTATCGGCATGGGTTACTATCCTACGGCCGTGCCGGCAGCCGTCGTGCGCAATGTCTTCGAGAACCCCGCATGGTACACCTCCTACACCCCCTATCAGGCCGAGATTTCGCAGGGCCGTCTGGAGGCACTGCTCAACTACCAAACGGCCATTATCTCGCTCACGGGCATGGAGATTGGCAACTGCTCGCTGCTGGACGAGGGTACGGCCACGGCCGAGGCGATGCTGATGATGTTTGCCCTCCGCTCGCGCGAGGCGGTCAAGGAGGGGCGTAATCAACTCTTCGTCGATAGAAACCTCTTCCCCCAGACGCTCGATGTGCTGCTGACGCGCAGCGAGCCGTTCGGTATCGAACTCATTATCGACGAGTGGGACGAGTACACCTTTACGGGCAAGGAGTTTGGTGCCATCGTGCAGTATCCGGCTGCCGATGGTAAGGTGTGCGACTATGCCGACTTTACGGCCAAGGCCCATGAAAAGGGCGTGTTGGTCACGGCCGTTGCCGACCTCCTTTCGTTGGCACTTTTGAAGGCCCCGGGCGAGTGGGGTGCCGATATCGTTACCGGTTCGACCCAGCGTCTGGGTACGCCGATGGGCTTCGGTGGTCCGCACGCCGGTTATATGACTACGCGCGAGCAGTATAAGCGTAATATGCCGGGACGCATCATCGGTGTGTCGGTGGACCGTCGTGGCAAGCGCGCCCTGCGCATGGCACTCCAGATGCGTGAGCAGCACATCAAGCGCGAGCGTGCCACCTCGAACATCTGTACCGCCTCGGCCCTGATGGCCTCGATGGTCGGTTTCTACTGCATCTACAACGGCCCCGAGGGGCTGCGACGTGCCGCCATGACGGCGCATCGTGCCGCCTGCAATACGGCGCGTGCGCTGGAGGCGATGGGCTATAAATTGACCAACAATACGTTCTTCGACACGCTCGATGTGGAGGCCGAAGCCTCGGTGATTCAGTCGATTGCGCTTGAGGAGGGTATCAACTTCTACTATCCGAGCGATGAGCGTGTGCGCCTCTCGTTTGACGAGGTGACGACCGACGAGGAGGTGGAGGCCGTGATTCGCATCTTCTCGACCGCCAAGGGCAAGAAGGCGAAGGCCGTGAAGGGGAATGCCGAGTCGGTGATTCCCGCTTCGCTTGTGCGCACGAGTGGCTACCTCGAAGAGCCTGTCTTCAACCGCTACCGCTCCGAGAGTGCGCTGATGCGCTACATCAAAAAGCTGGAGCATCGCGACATCTCGCTGGCCGATTCGATGATTTCGCTCGGTTCGTGTACGATGAAGCTCAACGCTGCCGCCCTGATGCAGCCCCTTTCGCTCAGTGGTTTCCAGAACATCCACCCCTTTGCTCCGGCCGACCAGACGGAGGGTTACACGGAGCTGATTGCAGAGCTGGAGCGTGACCTCTCGACCATCACGGGCTTTGCCGCCTGCTCGTTGCAACCCAACTCGGGTGCCGCAGGCGAGTACACGGGCTTGATGGTGATTCGCGCCTACCACCAGAGCCGCGGTCAGGGCTACCGCAACATCGTCCTGATTCCCGCCTCGGCACACGGTACGAATCCCGCCTCGGCAGCGATGGCCGGTATGAAGATTGTCACCGTGGCCTGCGACGCGCATGGTAATATCGATGTGGAGGATTTGAAAAAGAAGGCCGAGGAGTACAGCTCGGAGCTGTGTGGCCTGATGGTGACCTATCCCTCGACCCACGGTGTATTCGAGGGAGGAATCCGCGAGATTGTCGATGCCGTACACGATGCCGGTGGTATGGTCTATATGGATGGTGCCAACATGAATGCCCAGGTGGGTCTTACCAATCCGGGCTACATCGGTGCCGACGTCTGCCACCTGAACCTGCATAAGACCTTTGCCATGCCCCACGGTGGTGGCGGTCCGGGTGTAGGTCCGATTTGTGTGACGGAGGCCCTGAAACCCTTCCTCCCCTCGCACCCGATTGTGGCGACGGGCGGTGAAGAGGGTATTACGGCTGTCAGCTCCTCGCCTTGGGGGTCGGCACTGCTGCTCCCGATTACCTATGGTTATATTAAGATGCTCGGTGAGGAGGGGCTGAAGAGGGCGACCGAGATGGCCATTGTCAATGCCAACTACATGGCTTCGGCCCTCGCATCGGAGTATCGCACCTTCTACACGGGCCAGACGGGTCGTGTGGCGCACGAGATGATTCTCGATTTGACCCACTTCAAGAAGGAGTACAACATCGACTGCGGCGACATTGCCCACCGCCTGATGGACTACGGATTCCACGCCCCGACCCTCTCGTTCCCCGTGCATGAGACCTTGATGGTCGAGCCTACGGAGTCGGAGCCGAAGGAGGAGATGGACCGTTTCATCCAGACCATGATCCGCATCAAGCGCGAGTGTGAGGCCGCTGTGGGTCAGGAGGATAACGTGGTGAAGATGGCTCCTCATACGGCCGAAGAGCTGTGTGGCGAGTGGTCGCACCCCTACACGCGCGAAGAGGCCGCCTTCCCGCTCGATTGGGTACGTGAGGCGAAGTTCTTCCCCTACGTGTCGAAAATCGACAACGGCTACGGTGATAGAAATCTCTGCTGTGTGAACCAGGGGTAGGTCGTAACGACTTTCGGGCAACCGAAACAGAATAAAGGAGGGGACCCTCGGAGAGTCCCCTTAAAGAAAAGCAGGAGGAATAATTGGTATTCCTCCTGCTTGTTGTTTATGCGTCAGGCTGTCCCTTTTGGGGCGGTGATAGCTTGTCACGACGGTGCTATTCGTCGGCTCTTTCGGTAGCTGCCTTATGCGAGGGAAAGCCCTTGCTACATCACCGCTGACAAAAAAAGAGGGCGTCCGATTTGGACACCCTCTTTTTGTATATCGCCTATTGGTCGATTACTTAATCACAACCACGCGGTTGGCCTTGGCACCGTTGTAGGGGTTAGCCGTGTCACCGTAGCTGTCGTAGGTCAGCTGGTCGGGATTTACGCCCTTCGATACGAGGAAGTCGTAAGCCTTCTTGGCACGGGCAGCAGCGATGCGCTTGTTAACCTCGGCCGTACCGGTCTGCTTGTCAGCGTGACCCTCCAGTTTGTAAACGCGATCCGACGGACCGTTCTTAATCATGTCGGCCATCAGCTCGAGGCGCGTGCGCTCCTTCGACGAGAGGTCCGAAACGCCCAAATCGTAGAGGATTACCGACTGGAACGGGTTGTCCGACTTGTTCTTCAGAGCCTCCTTGGCCTTGGCAGCCTCGGCAGCGGCAGCAGCAGCGTCATCCTGGGCAGCCTTCAGTGCGTCCTGCGTATCCTTGAGCTGCTTGGCAAGCTTGGCCTTGTCGGCGTTAGCAGCGGCAGCAGCAGCGGCACCGGCAGCAACAGCGTCCTGGAAAGCCTTGATGTCGTCAGCCGTGTAGCCCGGAACACCACGCTCCCAATCGCGCTTGCCAAAGCGGTAAGCCAGACCGAGCGTTGCGCTGTAAATCTGCGAATACTCGCCACCAATCTCCTGGATGGGCATCGGCATATCCTTCGTGGCCGAGAGGACGGCACGCAGCTCGAGGTTCAGGTCGAAACGGGGCGACAGACGCACCGTGTTCAACAGACCGGCATCGAAAGCAAAGCCCGTGAAGTCCTGCTCATTCACATCCGTGATGTTTACACCGAAACCGGCGAAGAGCTTGGCATAGTAAACGCGGTCCTCGCGGTAGCCGCCAATCCAGTTCGAGAGGTTAACAACACCGTCGAAGTGGGGCATCAGGTAGTCCTGACCGAAGGCGTCACCCTTGCCGTTCGACATGTTGAGGCGACCGCCCCACATACCCAGACGGGCACCGACTACGGGGTTGAACCACTTCGTTACGCTACCCTCGAGTACCCAACCTACGTTGTCACCCGTGTTGGTCTGGTTGCGGAAACCGAGGTCGTTCCAGCCGACGTAGTTCATACCACCGCCGAGCGAAACCTCCCAGTTGTCCCAGAAGCCGTTGTTCACGAAGCCCTTGAACGAAGGCTTCTTGGCAACCTCCTGTGCGCCGGCCGTCAAAGCCATCAGGCCCAAGGCGCAGATAAGAAGAATCTTCTTCATAATAAATACTTGTTTAATTGTTTGCTTTTCGTCTCTGTTCTGTTCCGTCGCCCGCTTTTACAAAGCGTATAGCGACTCTCATTCGGCAAAAATAAGAAAAAAATACGATTCCGATGATGGTTTTTCGGAAAAAGTGACTTTTTATCGGTTATTTTCCCCTTTTTTGACCGCTTTTTAGCGAATTCGTACCGAACGATTGGTCTCTTGACGCGGGAAGGGATTCTCTTCACCCATTCCCGCGTAGCTCAACACGTCGGGATTGACTCCCTGTTTTACGAGGAAATCATAGACCTCGCGGGCGCGCTCGGCAGCCAGACGCTCGTTCAACGCCTTGGTACCGGTCTGCTTGTCGGCATAGCCCTCGAGCTTGTAGCGATTCTCCTGCGGGCCGCGCTTAATCATCTCGGCCACCTGCTCCAGGCGCAGTTGCTCCTGCTTGGTGAGGGTCGTGGAGCCAATCGAGAAGAGAATCAGCGTGCTTGCCTCCTTCTCCGCTACGCGGGGCTGTGCGGCCGCATCGGCGGCGGCAGCCTCGGCACGGGCGGCACGGTCACGCTCCTCTTGCAAGGCTCTCTTCAGGCGGGCATTCTCCTCCTCGGCGGCCTTCAGGGCCTCGGCACTCTTGTCGGCAGCCTGGCGGTAAACAGCCAAATCCTCGGCCGTGTAGGCGATATCCTCCACGCGGTCCCACCCACGGCGACCAAATCGATAGGCGAAGCCTGCCGTGGCACTTAAGCCCCACGTGCTGCGCTCCTTCAGTTCGATGGGGAGGATGGAGGTGTTGGTAAGCCAGCTCTTCATCTCGATGTGGAAATCGACCGCGGGCGAGAGGCGGAACTTATGCAAAAGACCTGCCGTGAGGGCGAAATCCTGCAACGTGCCGCGACCGGTCTTGGCCTGCGACTTGTCGGTAAAGTTGGCCCAAATCGAACCTGCGCCTGCAAAGGGAATGAGGTAGTAGGCGCGGTCCTCGCGGTAACCGCCTACAAGGTTCGAGAAGTTAATCAGCACATCACCGTGGGCAAAGAGGTAGGGCCAACGCTCGCGCCCCAACTCGAGGTCGTAGTTCGAGAGACGGCCACCCTGCAATTGGGCGCGAAGACCCACTACGGGGCTGACCCACTTGACAATCGAGAAGTTGCCCTCGAAGCCGAGCTTCTGCCCGAAGGCGCCATTGCCCGTGCCGCGTTCGGTGTGCATACCGGCACCCATGCCTGCCGATAGCTCCCAATTATCCCAGAAGCTGCCCTCCACGACACGCTTGCCGTGGTCTTGCTCCTGCGCCGATGCCGTAACCGCGATGAGCGTTGCGGCCAAAAGAAGGAAAAATTGCTTCATATCTTGTGTGTAGATTTTTATTCTAATCTACAAATGTAAGAAAAGAATTTCAAAATGAAAAATATGGGCCTGAAAATCGCACAAAAAAAGGGGGTCGTGGCGAACCACAACCCCCTCTTTTTCATTCCGAAAGGCATCAACCGCACTTCGAGTAGCCGCACGACATACAGGTCAGGCAACCGTTCTGGTAGGCCATATTCTCCTGGCCGCAGCTCGGACACTTGCCCTTCGACTTCGTACCATCGGCAATGTACTGCTTCAGGGCGCGGCATACACCCGACTTCCAGGTGTTAATCGACTCGCTATCCAGGTGCAGCGAATCAATCAGGGCTACCGCCTTCTCAATCGGCATACCGTAGCGCAATACACCCGAGATGAGCTTGGCGTAGTTCCAGAACTCCTCGTTGAACAGACGCGATACGCCACCAATCGTGTTCGTGTAGCCGTAGCGGTCCTTATATTGGAAGTCGTAACGCTTCTCTCCGTTCTCCTCGCGGACCTTGATGATGAAGCCCTTCGTAATCTTGCGCGGGATGTACATGGCATCCTCCTCAATCTTACCCGTGAAAATCTCATACGGACGGCCATCCTGCAAGCCCACAAAGGCAATCCAATCGTCCGAGCCGTTCTTGAAGCGGATAATATCGGCCGGAATCGACTTCGGACGCTGCGGAACCTGACCCGGGTAGGTCTCGCACTTCGAGGCCTTCTTCTTCGAGTTCTTATCAAGCAGCACACCGTCGCGGCAACCGTCACGGTAGACCGTAACACCCTTACAGCCACACTCCCAAGCGGTGCGATATACATCGGCAACCAACGCCTCCGATACGTTGTTCGGCAGGTTCACGGTCACAGAAATCGAGTGGTCCACCCACTTCTGGATAGCACCCTGCATCTTGACTTTGGCCACCCAGTCAATGTCGTTGGCCGTGGCACCGTGGTAGGGCGAAGCGGCCACCCAGGTGTTCAGCTCCTCGTCCGAAATGGTCGAGAGCTTCTCCGTGTCGTAACCGTTGGCGGCCAACCACTTCACGAAGTTGTGGTGATAGACGTTGTACTCCTGGAACTTCTCGCCCGTCTCGTCCATATAATCAACGTGCGTATCGACATCCGAGGGGTTAATCTTGCGGCGACGCTTATAGACGGTGCGGAATACCGGCTCGATACCCGACGTAGTCTGCGACATGAGCGACGTGGTACCCGTGGGGGCAATGGTCAGCATGGCGATGTTGCGACGACCCACCTTGACCATCTCCTCGTAGAGTGCCGGGTCGGCCTCCTTGATGCGGTTAATCATCGGGTTGTTCTTCTCCTTCTCGGCATCATAAACCTGGAAAGCACCACGCTCGCCGGCCATCTTCACCGAGGCACGGTAGGCCTCCACGGCCAGCGTCTTCTGTACCTTGACGGCAAAGTCAATCGCCTCCTCCGAGCCGTAGCGCAGGCCCAAAGCGGCCAACATATCGCCCTCGGCCGTGATACCGAGACCCGTGCGGCGACCCTTGAGGGCCATCGAGCGAATCTTGTTCCACAGCTCAATCTCTACGCGACGTACATCCTCGTCCTCGGGGTCGGCCGAAATCTTCTCGATAATCAGCTCCACCTTCTCCAACTCCAGGTCGATGATGTCATCCATCATGCGCATCGCCTTCTCAACGTGGGCCTTGAACTTGTCGAAGTTGAAGTAGGCATCCTCCTTGAAGGGGTTCTCTACGTAGCTCAACAGGTTGATGGCCAAGAGACGGCACGAGTCGTAGGGACACAGGGGAATCTCACCGCAGGGGTTGGTCGAAACGGTGCGGAAGCCTTCGTCGGCATAGCAGTCGGGGACACTCTCCTTGAGAATCGTATCCCAGAACAGCACACCCGGCTCGGCCGAACGCCAAGCGTTGTGGATAATCTTCTCCCAAAGCTTCTTGGCCTCGATTTTCTGCTCATATTTGGGCTGCTCGGCACCAATGGGGAACTGCTGCGTATATTTCTTGTTGGCAATGGCGGCACGCATGAAGTCGTCGTCAATCTTAATCGAGACGTTGGCACCGGTCACCTTGCCCGTATCCACCTTGGCATCAATGAAACGCTCGGCATCGGGGTGCTTAATCGAGAGCGAAAGCATCAGCGCACCGCGACGGCCATCCTGTGCCACCTCGCGCGTCGAGTTCGAGTAACGCTCCATGAAGGGGACGATACCGGTCGAGGTGAGGGCCGAGTTCAAAACGGGGCTACCCGTGGGGCGGATGTGCGAGAGGTCGTGACCTACACCGCCGCGACGCTTCATGAGCTGCACCTGCTCCTCGTCCATGCGGAAGATACCGCCATACGAGTCGGCCGGATTGCGGTGGCCGATGACGAAGCAGTTCGAAAGCGAGGCAATCTGGAAATTGTTACCGATACCGGTCATCGGGCCACCCTGCGGAATGATGTAGCGGAAGTGGTCCAGGAGCGAGAAGACCTCCTCCTTCGACATGGGGTTCGGATATTTGTTCTCGATGCGCTCAATCTCGGCAGCAATGCGCTCGTGCATCTGCTTCGGAGAACGCTCGTAAATGTTGCCGTAGGAGTCCTTCAGAGCGTACTTGCTCACCCAGACCGTGGCGGCCAGGTCGTCACCCTCGAAATAGACTTTCGATTCGGCAACCGCGTCGTTGTAATCAACTTTCTGCGGTACAGCAGTTTGGATGTTTTTGGTCATCGTAAAAGGTGGATTTTTATCGTTACTTTGCCATAAATTCGTAAGGACAAAATTACAGACTTTCTACCCGAAAAAAGTCACTTCGCAAGCCAAATTTATTGACACGCTATTAACAAAACAAAGAAAACGCCCGTAGGCGTTTCCCAGACCCCGATTCCGAGATTCGGGGCATTCTTTTTTTTCTGCGAACGGTTTGCTACTTGACGGCGATGCAGTCAATCTCGACCTTGGCACCCATCGGGAGCTTGGCCACCTCGTAGCAGACGCGTGCCGGCTTTTCGCCCGTGAAGTACTCGGCATAGACGGCATTCATGGCGGCGAAGTCGGCAATGCTGTCCAAGAGGACGGTGGTCTTCACGACGTCCGAGTAGTCCATGCCGGCCTCCTTCAGGATGTGGCCGATGTCCTTGAGCGACTGATGGGTCTGCTCCTCGATTGTCTCGGGCATCTGTCCGGTGGCACCATCGATGGGCAGCTGGCCCGATGCGTAGAGCGTGTTGTCGCACAAAACGGCTTGCGAGTAGGGACCTACGGCCTTCGGCGCGTAGGGCGATGCGATGATTTTCTTCATATGTGTTTGTATAAAGGTTGCTAAAAGGGTGTGTTAAAGGATTGCTAAAGGTTACTAAAGGTGATTAAAGGTAGCTAAAGGCCCCCCTAATTTTTAATTCTAAATTCTAAATTCTACATTCCCTTTGCTCGTTTTGCCATGGCCGAGGCAAAGACGAAGTCGTTCAGCTCGCGGTTCTCGGCGTGGAGAATATCCTCCTTTGTTCCCTCCCACCATTTGTGGCCCTCGTGGATATAGACAATCTTTTCGCCAATCTCCATCACCGAGTTCATATCGTGGGTGTTGATGATGGTCGTGATGTTGTACTCCTTCGTGATTTCGTGAATCAGGTTGTCAATCACAATCGAGGTCTGCGGGTCGAGACCCGAGTTCGGCTCGTCGCAGAACAGGTAGCGCGGATTCATCACAATGGCGCGGGCAATGGCCACACGCTTAATCATACCGCCCGAGAGTTCGGCAGGGTAGAGGTGGTTGGCATTTTCGAGCCTTACGCGCTTCAGACAGAAATTCACACGCTCCATCTTCTCCTCCTCGGACTGCTCGGTGAAGAGGTCGAGCGGCAGTTTGATGTTCTCCTCGACGGTCGAAGAGTCGAGCAACGCCCCACCCTGGAAAATCATGCCGATATCCTTGCGGATGGCCTTGCGCTCCATGAAGCCCAACTGCGTGTAGTTCGTCTCGTCGTACCAGACCGACCCTTCGTCCGGCTCGTGCAGGCCGACCAACGTCTTGAGCAGCACCGTCTTACCCGAACCACTGCGGCCGATGATAAGGTTCGTGCATCCGGTCTTGAACTCGACCGAAATGTCGTTCAGCACGGTGCGTCCGTCGAAGGATTTGATGATATGTTCGGCGCGAATCATATGAGCAGGATTTGCGTAAGAATCAGGTTAAAAATCATGATAACGACCGACCCCGCGACCACGGCACGGGTCGAGGCCTTGCCCACCTCCAGCGAGTTGCCCTTGGCGTAGTAGCCGAAGAAGGCCGATATGGAGGTGATGATGAAGGCGAAGACGGCCGATTTGATGAGCGAATAGGTAATCGAGTAGGGGCGGAAGTCAATCAGGATGCCCTCGATGTAGTTCGAGGGAATCATGATGCCCGTGGCAATGGCAATCAGGTAGCCGCCCACGATGCCGATGCCAATCGAGAGAATGGTCAAAAGCGGGAAGAAAAAGACCGCTGCCACAATCTTCGGCAGAATGAGGTACGAGGCCGAATTGATGCCCATAATCTCCAGTGCATCAATCTGCTCGGTGATGCGCATCGTGCCAATCTCGGAGGCGATGGCCGAACCGACCTTGCCCGAAAGAATCAGCGCGACGACCGTCGATGAGAATTCCAGAATCATCGTCTCGCGCGTGGCGTAGCCGATGAGCGACTGCGGGATGAAGGGCGACTCGAGGTTGATACACATCTGGAGCGTGATGACCGCACCGATGAAGATGGAGATGATGGCCGTCAGGCCAATCGAGTCGATGCCGATGGCCTCCATCTCATAGACAATTCGCCGGCGGTAAATCGAAAACTTCTCGGGACGGGAAAAGACCTTTCCCATCAGCAGAAAGTAGCGACCGATAAGTTCAAAGAACTTCAGCATAACTCGTTACTCTTTGGTCTCTTCGAATTCGACATAATCGCCCACATCCTCCGAGATGCGCTTCTCGGGGGTGGCGGTGGTCTTGTGGACGGTCACCTCGCCCTCCTCGGGTTGGTTGGTGGGGCGTTGTTGACGGGCAAAGGGGTTGAATCCCTGGCTGTGGTGCTGTTGCTGCTGCCCGAATTGGTCGCGCACCTGCTGCTGGACCTTGTAGATGCGCCAGCGCAGGGCGATGAGCAGGACGATAATGGCGATGGCAAAGCCAAGCATTATATATAATATAAGTGTTGCCAGACCGCGCAATACGGCCGGAGCGGCAATGGCCAGGATGACCACTACGGCTACAAAAACCGGATTTCGACGGACGAAACCGAGGAGCGCGTCTAACAGTGCATTCAAATAATTCATCGTTTTCGGGGTGTTAAGACATCCTTTTCCACTTACAAAGGTAGCGAAAATTATGCTTTTTTCAATATTTGTCGTAAATTTGGTGCCGAAAATAAACAACAATCATCCGCATTATGAGTACTCCCCTGACTGCAATCTCCCCGATTGATGGCCGCTACCGCCGCGTGACGGAGCCTTTGGCCGCCTATTTTTCCGAGCAGGCACTGATTCGTTACCGCATCCGTGTCGAGGTCGAATATTTTATCGCCCTGTGCGAATTGCCGCTGCCCCAGCTTGCAGGGGTCGATAAGTCGGCCTATGCCGCCCTGCGTTCGCTCTATCTCGACTTCTCGCCCGCCTCGGCAGAGCGCGTGAAGGAGATTGAGGCGGTGACGAACCACGATGTGAAGGCCATCGAGTATATCCTCAAGGAGAAGATGGACGAGATTGGTCTGGAGGCTTATAAGGAGTTCGTTCACTTCGGCCTTACGTCGCAGGATATCAACAATACGGCCGTACCCCTCTCGATGAAGGAGGCCCTGGAGGAGGTGCTGTACCCCGCCTTCGAGGAGGTCGTTGCGAAGATTCGCTCGATGGCCGAGGAGTGGATGGGTGTGCCGATGTTGGCCCGCACGCATGGTCAGCCCGCATCGCCCACGGTCTTGGGCAAGGAGTTCATGGTCTATGTTGAGCGTCTGGAGAAGCAGATTGCCCAGCTGAAGGCGGTTCCCGTGCCGGCCAAATTCGGTGGTGCTACGGGTAATATGAACGCTCACCATGCCGCCTATCCCGCACGTGATTGGGTCGCCTTCGCCAACACCTTTGTCGGTGAGACGCTCGGCCTGTGCCGCTCGCAATATACCACCCAGATTGAGCATTACGACAACCTGGCCGCGATGTTCGATGCCCTGAAGCGTATCTCGACCATCCTCATTGACCTGGCTCGCGATATGTGGATGTACATCTCGTCGGAGTACTTCAAACAGCAGATTAAGGCCGGTGAGGTAGGCTCGAGTGCCATGCCGCACAAGGTCAATCCGATTGACTTTGAGAATGCCGAGGGTAACCTCGGTATGGCGATTGCCGTCTATGAGTTCCTTTCGCGCAAGCTCCCCGTATCGCGTCTGCAACGCGACCTTACGGACTCGACCGTGTTGCGCAACGTGGGCGTGCCGATGGCCCATACGCTCATCGCCCTCAAATCGCTCATGAAGGGGTTGAACAAGGTGCTGCTCAACGAGGCTGCGCTGAATCGTGACCTGGAGGAGAACTGGGCTGTGGTGGCCGAGGGTATCCAAACCATCCTTCGCCGCGAGGGCTACCCGAAGCCCTACGAGGCATTGAAGGCCCTCACCCGCACCAACACCCACATCACCGAGCAGTCTATCAAGGAGTTCATCGAGACCCTGAACGTCGGCGAAAGCGTGAAGGAGGAGTTACGTCAGTTGTCGCCCTCGAGCTATACGGGCGTCTTCCGCAAGTAATTTTTCGATTTTATAGGGCATCTTTGCACTTGCTCTCGCGAGGCGCGAATGGGAAATACGTTAGTATGACCCATCCGCGCCTCACTTCGTTTAAGTACAAATCTGCACCTCTAAAATCAAAAAATGGTGATGGTGGGTTATGGCCTATTTTCGATTAAAGGTAGCTAAAGGTGACTAAAGGTGACTAAAGTGTGAAACTCCTATTGTGCCTTCCCTTAGTAACCTTTAGCAACCCTTAGTTCCCTTTATTTTGAATTTCATGGAGGGCGCAGCCCATCCCCTCCTCTTCGCAAAAGGGTTTGCAAGGGCCTTGGGGATTGGCTACTACGCGAGCTATAGGCTCGCTTCGTGACGCCTTTCCCCTCCGCTCGCCGCGGGCCTCAAGTCCTCCCTTAACAAAGGATAAAACATTGGCAAAAATATAAGGGATCAGTCCTAAAAAACCGGTGGGGGGAATAAAGCAAAATATACTATCTTTGTGGTATGGGCAAGCGTAAAGAGAAGATAGAAGATCCATTGAAGTTGTTGTTGCCTGGGGCGATATACGACTATTTTGAGTTGGTACATACCGAGGTTTCCGAAGTAGTTGTACATCTGTTTTTAGATGAGCAGCCCCTGCCACCTAAGGCTGTTGGTTATGAGAGTAAGGGGTTTACCGAGCAGAGCATCATACAAGATTTTCCGCTCAGAGGCAAGCCGGTCTTTCTTCATATTCGCCGTCGTAAGTGGCTCGAAAAGAGCACAGGAAAGGTCCTGACAAATAGTTAGACCCTCTGTAGAATGTAGATAGTGAAGCATTTCATAAAACTTATTGATTGACAAAGTGTTAAGTTGTTTAGATTGAGGGCTTGTTGTCCGTGCAAAAGTCGTCTAAACATTTATTTTACGAAGATTCTACTCTTCTCATGTAGTCTTCTATGTAGTCTAAATTAAGACCAATTAGTGCTACCAAGTAAAATAAAGTGACAACTTAACACTTTGTCTCTTTTATGTACACTATTAACATCAAGGGAAAGCCAAATCCCAAGGATCCCGCTATGGTCAAGTTGGAGATGATTTCTTCAAGTCCAACTATCCACGAGTAACTAAGGTCGTAAATGTAACAGGTCTTTTGGCGATACCTGCGGACGCTACCACCGCTACTGTTCAGGGTATAGAGATGCATGTTATCTCGGCAGAGCAAGCGGACAAGATGCTTGAGGCGGACACAAATGATGAGAAGACTCACGAGTCCATCTTGAAAAATGGACGATTCCTATTTGAGTCGAAGAACGGAGAACTCAAAGCACTATACAAAGTACAAGATTAAGAGCCTGTCTGACATTTTGATTGTTAGACAGGCTCTTATGGTTTGAAATAATCAGTCTATTAGTTGACAAAACGAGGTTTTACAAACTTGTCTTTTGTCGTTGTAAATTTCAGACCTGGCATTGTTTTATTCGGAGTAGAATATGTAAGCGAGTCAATCAGCGTGTAATCATCTGCATTGATAGCATAGTAACACTGTTCATTTGCGCGATTAACTCGGACAGTCCAATCGAACATATTACCGATGATGAGCATCGACTCCGCTTCGGGGTTGAATTGGGGGATCTCGGTCCGTTTTATCGCATAAGAATCGCGCTCAACTACCCAAAAATTACCCTCAACATCAGTCATAAAGCACAACCATTTACGCGAAGGGAACTCCGTAATAAAGAGATGCTCAACAACCAAATCCTTTGGCAACTCGATAGCGCGTACATAGGCTCGACCGACGGTTTGCTTAATATGGAAAAGTTTGCGATTGGCGTCAAGCATTACATATCCTTCGTCGTACTCTTTTCGATCCGTAGGGTTGCCCGACATTCGATACGCGGGGAATACAAAACCCTTGCTCAACATCATCTCCGTAAAACGGTCACTCTTCCTATCGTCAATCTCATTCGTTGCCATCTTCACGAACTCTATACCCGAGTCGGTGATTCGGAATACATCGTCCGGAAGCGTCAAATCGACTCGTCCCGACATTGACTCCAAGAGCTGCTGTACTCCAATCTTCGGCGCGTTCAAGTCCAGAGGCGAGATACGCATATTAAAATTGGAGATTTGAACATCGCGCGGAGTTACTGCTCGACCACAGATCGAATCAGGGAAGCGGCCGTCTGTAATTAATTGGCGATAATAGAATGTGGGCAGAATCGAATCAAATTGATCCTCGGTATATTCCCCGCCCGTATGATCCTTGTAGGTCATTTTCTTATCTTCGCCGTGTTGCAGAACTGCGAACTTGCCAACCACAGAGCTATACAGCGTAAACGGCGTATCAGTAGGCTTTACGGCAAAGAAGTTATATATTGATGGTATTTGCCACAGCAGAAGCAATACGATCAAACAGCCGAAAAATATTTTACAGGTTCTAATCATAATTCATATAACATTTTATGTTAATCTTGTCTGCCATCGCGGAATCGGGTAAGCGATAACATCGACAGCAAACTATACGATAGTGTAACCACTGCTAACAATGGCAGAAAACTATTGTAGGATTCGGGAGCCGGGGACATAAAATAGATTCGGAGCAACAGCAGAGCAATGACACCATTGATCACACGATGTTTCCACGTAGGTTCCAACGAAATCCACGCCGTGAGCAGGTAGGCTGCCAGCCCTGCCAAATACCACGGCAGCGTGCTCAGAATGATATGCTGCCACAGTTCAGGGGCCAACACCGATTGCAGATAGCCCCACATCAATGCTAATGACAGAGCAAATGTTGCGATAAGCAGCACACTACCGAACGACAACATCGCTGTGACAGCTCGCGTGGCGCGAATTGGTAGATGCAACGTCAGCTTAAACGATTTATGGTGCATCTCTGGAACGAACTGCACAAGAGCTAAGGCGAGGCCCACAAATAGCGGAACAAATTGCAGCAAATCCACGAAGATTGCATCTCGTTGGATCATTACAATCCACAAATGCTCGGCACCTTTCATCGAATAAACACGAGCGACACGCAGCATAGCATAGCCTGCAAATCCGATTGAGAGCAGCAACGCCAACAGCCAATACCAACGTGTTTTAATCCATTCTTTATAAAATATAGCTTTTATCATCATTCTAATATTTACCCGTTAAACCAATAAAAGCATCTTCCAAGCCGACCCGCTCAACCGTAAGATCCGAAATCCCTTCGCAAGCCAATTGGGCTTTAACCTCCTCCTCCGGCTTCATTGAGAAGAGTTCAAGCGATGTGCGTATTACCGACGGGTTGTATATACCCTCGGTATTTTTCAACTCGAAGCCCTCTTTAACTTGTGCCGAGTAGCGACGGAATTTACCCAACAACTCCGAAATGGGCTGTTGCACCAAGATCTTGCCATAGTCCATAATGATACAATCGTCGATAAGACGCTCCATATCTTGTATGATGTGAGAGGTCAGGAAGACCGTTTTATTCTCGGCCTTTGCATACTCGCGCATATAATCGACAAACAGACGACGGTAGCCGGGGTCAAGACCCAACGAGAAGTCGTCTAAAACGAGTACCTCGGCATTTTGTGCCAAAATCAAGCCCAACGCAACCTGCGACCGCTGACCACACGACATACGGTTGATGCGCTGATGAGGTGCAACTTGCAGTCGGCTCATCAGTTCGTAATATGCCGCCTTGTTCCATGATGGATAGAATGAGGCATAGAATCGCTCGATCTGCTCGATGGTCATAAATTGGTACTGCACATGCCCTTCAATGAGCAGGCTGATTTTGCGACGAGTCAGCGGATTCATCTCACCAATCTTCTCGCCCAAGATAAGGCACTCGCCCGAACGAGGTTGCAGGAATCCGCTCAAAATATTGATGGTCGTCGTTTTGCCCGTACCGTTCTTGCCCAGTAGGCCTAATATGCGACCGCGTGGTACGTCAAACGATAAGTCTTCATATATCAGTCGCTTACCATAGTAATGGGTAAGATTACGACATTCGATTACATTTTCCATAGAGAGGGGTTAAGTTCTTATTTATTTCACGAAAAAGAGCAGAATCAGCGGAATCGCAATGCCTATCAGCAGCTCGATACCACCGCGCCCCCAAAGACCGTGTTTGCCTTTCAGCATAACGAGTCCTGTCAGGGTGATAATGATGAGCGACACGGCAAAGATGTCGGCAAACCAAGTCCACCATTTGCCCGGGTTGTAGTGCAGAGTGGTCATCGTACTCACTATCGGCTTGCGTTTAAGCGACTCGTAGCACACCTCTCCAGTAGTTAAGTCCGCAGTCAATGAAGAGCCCCCTTTCAGAAATACCTTTAAGTGGTTCGGTTGAGGAAAATAGTGCTTCGTATAGCTCTCATGGACCTCAACCTGCTCCATCAGATTCAAAACGGTCTGTTTGTTAAATGCGGACTGCGAAGGGAGATTGTCGATATGGTGCAGAGTGCGGGTTACGGTGTAGTGAGGGTTGATGCTATCTCGGTGATTCATCACGAACCCCGAGATAGCATATATAAGAATCATTCCCGAGAAGAAAAACGACAGATCTCGATGAATGGTCCTGCACCACATTCGGAATTTACTACTCGACAATTTCATACGATAATGCCTCTACATAGTAGAATGAGAGATACTCCTTGCCTACGGAAGCCTTACGAGCGGCAATCTTCGTGCGGAAATCGGCGATGCGCTCTGCAACCGTGTTACCGGTTTCGCCACGTGCAGCCTTCTCCGAGTCACAACCGGCCTCAACCTCTCCGTGCTGCTCAGCAGTCTGTGCAGCAACGGCAGCCTCCCAACGTTGCAGATATGCCTCATCTACGCGCTCCTCACGCAAAATGCCATTCACCTTTACAATGCTGTTTACACATTTCTGATCGAACGACCCGAGCTTGCAAGCCTCAATGCGAATGGTCTTCGTGTCGTCGCTACCCATCATAAAAATTTTGGTGCCACCGTGCGAGCAGATGTGGGTGCAAACACCCTCCAACGCAATCTGCTGGTCGGTCAAAGCCTCTGCCTCTGTCAAAACAGCGTCAATCTCCATCGAGGTCGTAGCCTCGGTTGCCTCGGCTGCGTTGTCAGCAGCCTTCTTCGAATTGTTACCACCGCAGGCAACAAACATGGTCGCTGCCACCAAAAGAATCATCAATTTTGTTTTCATAAATTACCTATGTTTTAGTTATACATTTAAAAATTACATCCAATTTGAAGTGACACTATATGTCGCATTGCATTGTCAAGATATATTGTATTGAGTGCTTTGCAAAAGGTATAGCTCAATTCGATATAACTACGCACGCCCTTTTCTCCTATGCGATGAGAGTAACGTGCATTTGCACCTGCTTGAAAGCGGGTGGCTGTATGATATTCATAATCACGCATAAGAAGTTCGTCAAGGGTGCGAGTCAAGGTTTCTGCGTTGTTTGAGTTGTTGTATTTCCCATCCTCGCAACAGTCGCCAGTGCCTGCCTGATATCCCAAATTGATTCTAGCAGAGAACAGACCTTGACCTAGGCTGAAATTCCGTTCAAGCGACGAAGAGAGTTTCCACCACGCAATATCTTGCAGACGATAATCTGGATAGTTTACAGCATTTTGTTTACGGAGATCGAAATCCGACCTGATATCAATCTGCCAGCGCGGCAACTCTTGTTCAATATCAAGCCGAGCCGTATATTGCAATGATATGTTCTGCTCGGTGCGCTCGCCAACCTCCGCATCTCCGAGATAGACATAATAGTTGATACCTACCTCGTCGTTGCGAAAATCATAGATATTCTCACGATTCTCCACTTTTCGCTGCTCTGCAACGACTCGCAGCGTGTGGGTACTGCGCAATCCCGTATAGACAAGTTGGCTGTTATAAGCGAGTTGCTCTCCCGAGTGGGTCGAATAGACTACCGTCGAGGGTGAGTCGTCACCATAGAAGCCTGTTCTGGTGCGATATGACACTTCATTAAACCACTCCCAACGAGTTCCAATACGCCATGACAGTTGCAACGAACCGCCGTGGTACGAATCGAAGAGAGGCTTTGCCTCATTCTCTTTTGTATACCCTGTATCGCTAAAAAGTTCGCGTTTACCGAAAAATGCCCCATAATCAACCAGCGTATAGTAGAGTTTGTCGGTAGTGCCATACATACTAAGCAGCAGGCTCTCGTTGCGACGTCGGTAGGCGTAGTTCGCGCCTATGGTGAGACGCTCGGCAAGACGATAGCTCAATCCTGCGGTCAGAGACATATCCATCAGCGAATTTGTGTGGCGTAGGTCTTTACGCTTGGCATAATTTGCTGCAGTATAGTCGAACTTCAATCCTCCCGCTAACCTACGTGTAAGGTTGAGTCCTACGGCTCCTGCAAGATGATAGTTCTCTAGTTGCTTGTTTCCAGGGTTGTCTTCGCTAAATTCAACCAGATCAAAAGGTGTTTGAGTGGGGTCAATAAAGTATGAACCTGTCATCTCCCTACCTCTGAAATTACTATAATCCACCTCACCCCATACGGTAACACGCTCCGAGATAGGATAAAACGATAACCCTTTCAACCCCCATTTGTAACCGTTCTTTGCCTCATTATAATTACGAAGTCCGCCCGAAAATAGTTCTCCATAGAAACCTACCTCAGAGATGCGGGAGCTTACCGGCAATACGGTCAGTCCTGAGGCATTCTCGCTCGTAAGCCACGGAAATTGCTGTTGCAAATCAGCAGGACGCAACCACGACACATCTTGTGCCATTAAGGTGGAACCAAAGGCCCCACCTATAATGGCTATACAAAATGATAATATTTGCCGTCTTAATCTCATCAGCAGGGATTACTTTTTCAGGCTTGCCTTTGCGCGTTGATGGAAATCTTTTCCTGAGTTATTGGTATCTTGGAAGACGATATGAGCGCCGTTTGCCATCGATGCTTCTGCGTCAATAGTACTCGGATCGGTAGATGTAGTCCCATTAGAATCGGTTCCCAAGGCGTAGTTATACACTAGTTTGCCTTCATTCTCGGGCAGAGCCTCGGTCGCAGCCTTATCCACATTACGATAGATTGAGTAGCCTTGAGCGTTGGTAAAGGTTACATAGCCCGTATTCACGGTCGAAGCAAATCGTTCCTTTGATTTGTCAAGCTTATCGGCCTGCCATACCTCAACAGCATCAAGAATCCACTCGTTTTTAACCTTCACACCGGCATAAACCTTATTGCCCTCTTTGCCAGGACTGAAGAAGGTATTTTCGGCATTCATACCATATTCGTAAATAGCTGTATCGCCCGAAGAGAAGATGAAGAATGCAGGTGAATTGTTCGATATTGCCCATGAATTACCCTGCGCAACGAAGGCAATCTTGAAGTAGTTGTCCGTAGGAATCGTTTCAGACGGAGCGGGGTGATAACTTGTGTTAATCGCTCTATCGAAGCCATCAACGTGGTAGAATACGTAGTCGGCATTGCTCAGATCGACCGAATTTGAGTAGGTCGTTGTGTGGTTGATTGCACCATTCAACACAACGGTAGCCGATGTATAGGGTGCCAGAACAAACTCCTTAGGCAAGAAGATAACGCCCTGCCACGAGGGAGTATAACCCTCATTTGCATAGACCAATGCGCCTGCCGAATCGACATTATAGTTGGTGGCGTGAGCATTAGAGGGATTGCACATACCCATACCAAAATTGGCAAGACGTGCTTCTACCGGAGAGTTGTTGTAGATTACAACATATTTATCATACTGATAAAGACCCGAACCGTCGTCCTTCTGACAACCGCCGAAATAGAACTCCTTGATCATCAGCTGCTGTGAGCCTTGACTAACTGCTGCCTCAGCTTTCAGTGCCAAAGCCTCCTGTGCAGTGAAGTTCTCCGCTGTAATAATTGCTTCGACCGAATAATTAACAGCATAAGCAACACCGTCGTTAGCCATTGTCTTCGATGCCGTAAAGGTGTAGCGATCGAGCGTAAGATCGAAGGTTGCAACGCCATTGTCATCGGTTACCGCAGTAAAGGATGTTCCTGTTGAATTGAGTGCCGTAACCTCAATCTCTGACAAATCCGCATCGGGAATCTGTTCGGGTGCAAGAAGTTGCAATGTTACGGCGTAGGTACGATACTTATCGATGTCATCATCATCGGTGCAGGCTACCATGCCAATCATCATTGCCGCTATGGCAAATAAAGAAAACAATTTTTTCATTGTGCTAATTATTTAATGTTATACATATTAAAATTTCAAACGTAACGATAGCCCATAATAGAACTTGGGGATGTAACCACTATCAAATAGAGATGATTCAAGCCCTGTCTGAGACGAATGTACTTTGCCCATATTATAAAAAAAGTTTCGGGCATAGAAGGTTACGGAGGCTGTCTTGCCTATCTCTTTTGTCAAATTAAAATTTGCAGCAAAATAGCTCGAGACGCGATTCTCGTTAAAATAATATCCCGTGTTGCTTTTTACGACCAGACGCGTTAATTCATTGTATAGTTCCTTGTCGTTCTCTTTTGCCCAAAGAAACTTTTCGAGGAAAGGGATCTTTGTATCTGGTTCCTCCCACGTGGTGTAATATTCAGGATATATGGCCACATAGCTGTTTTTGTTATATAGCGTCTCATCCGTACCTACAAAATCATCTGCATCGGCCAGCAATCGGCCCCGCATCTGACCATTGGAATACTCACTTATATGCTGGTTATAGTTGAGGAACGACGCCTCTATCCTAACCGAAAAGATCATACGAATCTTTGGTATATGAGTAATAATCGTCAGGTTAGTGTTGGCCTGTTTCGAGAGCGAGCCATTTGACGCGCTAGCACCACCCGCATAATAACCTATGTAACGATAGTGTTGTCCGTTGCTCATCATTGCTGATGGTACCGAGGCCATAATTTGGTCATTCAAACCCTTGTACCAATAAAAGTTTCCATCAATGCGAATCTGTGTGCGAATCGGCTTAATCTGCGCAAAGTCAATGACGTAGTCAATACCTCGACGCTCCACGGCCGTTCCGTTGGTGTACTCGCTCTGCGATACAAATGTATTGAGTTGCTTATAGCCCAATTTTTGATCGGCAACTGCTCCCGTGCGATCCTTGACAACGACAACGCCTGTCTGCTTATCCACGACATAGATTCTATTCGCAGAAGGTATCGTACAATCATTCTCGATGTTCGTCTGCGTCGTCAGTTTGTATGAGAACGGGGTGTAGATATTTCGGCTTGTATATGGATTGTGCGTTTTGTTGCGGAACGCCGAGATTGATATGTGCGTACCTGCAATAGTCGCTTCTACACCTATTTCGTTCTGAATGGTATATTGCCACTTCAAATCGGGATTGTAGCGAGGTGTTGTGGGTTGGGTGTAGTAAGCATAGAAAGTCTTTCCCTCGGCCGTTGTGCCCGGTGCAAAAGAGAGTCGGTCACTGTATGTCGGAGCTGGGTAAAGAATGGCAAACGATGGTTGTTTCACCGACTTACCCCAGCCACCATATATTGAGAGGTCGCTAATAACGGACTCTCTATGCTCCCAGAAGACATACCTTGCATTGACACGAGGAGAGAAATTCGCCACCGTGCCATATTCGGAGTCCTTGATGAATGTGATGTCAGAACGAAGCCCCGCCGTCAGGCTCAACGAGGAGCGCGCCCCAATGGGGGTCGAGAATTTATCCTCGGCAAAGAGGGCGAGGTTATTCATAAACGGCAGCTCATCGTAGCGATATTCTCGCCAAGTTGGAGCTGTTCGCATATCTTCATAGTAGAGACCTCGTCCGAGGTTGCCACTACCATTAAACTCTACACCAATAAGCAACTTATTATATAGTTCCGACCAACGCTTTACCCAATCGGCTTTGGCCTTGAACGAATAAGTAATCGGTTTAGAATCGGTATATGCCCTCAAATACCAATAACCCGTTGGGCCAAGAATAATATCCGCATTGGGATTCTCATCATATACCTCACCGACATAGTATCCCGTTTCGGTGCTATGAATGTATGGTTGAGTCGATGCAGAACTCTTGTTACTATTTGTCTCGTTCAGTCGATCGCTATATGAAGCGGTCGCTTGCAGAGATAGATTCGATATCCACGAGCGGTCAAGCAGCCAATCAAATTTCAGATTGCCTCGCAACAGATAATCACGTTGCTTGGTGTAAGTATCTTTGAACTCATCAGGGTCGGCTTCAGAGTTATACCCTCCGAAGTTACCTCCCAACGATGCAGAAAATCGTATCGGGTGTTCTCTGCTGTCGTGCAGCGTATTTGAGTAAGTCAAACTCAGATTGTTTCGGCTGTATGCAGTATAGGGCGACGCCAGATTGCTAATCGAACGCGTATGCTCCAAATTCGTATTGAGAACCCCGACCTTATTGCCTAATTGGAAACCTTTACTTAAAGCAACCGACTTTGTTTTGGGCTCCATCGTAAACTCGACAATATAGGGAGTGTGGCCCTTGCGAGTGTTAATCTTTACCATACCATTCGACAGATCGCCATACTCAACCGACGGGATACCCGTAACAATCTCGATAGATTCGATGTTAGAAGAACCGATGTTGCGCAAATCAATGCCTTTGGTTTCGCTCAAAACCGCATTGTTTTCCAAACGCTGACCATCTATGTTGATTGCCGTGCCAAAAGAAGCGTGTCCAAGTTCGCTGGTTGCCCCAGCATGTAACGCTATGCGATTAGACGACGATGCAAGGTTCTGATCTCCAACCGTTTTACCACCCGGTAATAATGTTGTCAAATGATTCAGATTAACTAGCTGAGAGTGTTCCAGCGTGTTACGATCGATAATATACGAACTGGATTGGTTCTCTGTACGATGTTGAGCTGTGACTACCACCTCTTCAAGCGTTAGATTATTCTCGCTCAGAGCTACATTATGAACATTCTCGCCCGCTACCAATTTCAGTTCAATGGTCTGAGACTGATAGCCAAGAAAAGAGATTTGCACAGTGATGACTGACTTGCCGATATTTCGAATCTTATAATATCCATCATTATCACTAATAGCCCAAAGACCTTTTGTATCTATCGTAATAGCAGCACCGGTAATTGGTTCTGAACTGTTTTTATCTGTTATGCGGCCCGAAAGCGAAAATGAATTTTGAGCATAACATTCAACCGAACCAATTACGATGAGGCCTATAATATATACCAAGAGATTTTTCAATTCAACAATATATAATTACTGGGTGCAAAATTACCTGCGGAAAACAAGGTGGACAATACTCCAATTTTAGTATTTTTGAGAGCTATCGAACATATTTTCACTAAATTTTGGTATTGTCTATTTATAAATAGGTAAGTAATTTTGCATCAATAAATAAGGAAAAATGGATGATTCTATGAGTTATAAACTAACTGATAAGATGCGTGATTTGGTCAAGGACAACAGCGCGTTGATCCTTGTTATGGGGCGTTTTGGCATATCGTTGGGATTTGGCGATAAATCAGTTAGTGAGGTGTGCCGAATGCACCATGTTAACGAAAATACATTCTTGGAAGTTGTTAATTTTGTTTCAAACAAAGAATACAATTATGAATTGATTTCGCTGCCATCGCTCATCGGCTACCTAAAACAAGCTCACGAATATTATTTGGATTTTAATTTGCCAAATATCCGTCGAAAACTCATAGAAGCCATTGATTGTTCGGGGACCGATGAACTCGCAATGCTAATTTTGAAATTCTATGATGAGTATGTAACCGAAGTGAGAAAGCATATGGAGTATGAAAATGATGTGGTATTCTCCTATGTAGAACAATTGTCGCAAGGTTTCTTGAATCGCAATTTCACTATCTCTAATTTTGCAGGAAAGCACACCCCTATTGGCTATAAACTTAAAGAGCTGAAAGATATTATCATTCGTTATTATCCCGGAAAGAACAACTACCAACTTAATCAGGTCCTATTGGAAATTATCTTAAGTGAGCAAGATTTGACCTCGCACTGTATGATTGAGGATAAGTTATTTGTTCCCGCAGTAAAACTCATAGAACAACAACTGAAAAAGAGTGGGCAGATTCAATACACAGATGAAACAGATAGCGAAAGTATCGATAAAGATAAGTTGGAGGTGCTGAGCGCGCGAGAAAAAGATATTATTATTTGCGTAGCCAAGGGTATGAATAATAAGGAGATTGCAGATTATCTGTATCTATCAGTTCATACTGTAACCACCCATCGCCGCAATATATCCAACAAATTGCAGATTCACACCACCGCAGGCTTAATCATCTATGCCATTGCCAATAAACTGGTAAACATTGAGGAGATACAGAAGTAAAACCTTAAATCAATATGTTTTTCCAACCTTATTACACTCCTTCCCAATGTTAAATTAACAGGGTTCGGTTTTTAATACGGGTCTCGTGACTCTTCGGGATTTTAGGCGGTGGATTCTCTGCCCGATTCGATTGGCTGATTAGCTGCCATGAACGACGCCAACAATCAACCCTGTACACGAGTACCTCGTTATTGATTTTGTTGTAGAGTTTGACCTCTGTCTCTTTTCTACTCGGCTTGCGGACGGTAACCATGAAGATCACCTTCTTTACGATCTCTATCTTTTCGTTTAGCGACAACTTCTCATCATCAATCTCTTCCGATAGTAACACATCGTTTATCTGACACTGTTTCATCGCCGACTCATTGGCAAGTTCAACCAATCTCGTCTCGATCTCCATCTGTTCTACCGAGAGCTCTGCAATCAACTCTTCGGCGCGAGCTTTTCGCAATCTGCCGAAAATGAAACGCTCCTCGACTCGTTCCATCTTATCGTGAATAGAGGATAGCTCTCGATTCAGATGCTCGATTTTTGCGGATAGGGTTCCAATCTCTTTGAGGAGCTGTTTGTGTAAGAGTTCTTTGTTTACCACAAACTTTTCATATAGCTCTTTGGCGACGCTCCAGACCAATGGATCGATGTTGTGCTCAATCAGAAAATCTCGAATGCTGAATAATACCAACTGCCTACGGCTTAATCTCGATAGTTCGTAAATATACACCGCCGTAATGGTCGGATTGGTACGAATATGCTCTTTGAGTTTGTTCAGCCCACGCCGCTCCTCCTCGGAGAGTTTAATGGCCGACTCCTTATCCTCAATTACGATTACCTCCTCCTTCTTGTATCCATCTTTGTATACCTCCCGCAAAATCTCCTCGGTCTGCTGCCTTAGATCCTGCTGCAAGGTGCTTACTCTACTTAAAACAATCGCTTTTCTCATTCATAATATACTGATTTGTAATAATATAACAAACAATCAGCATATCTTTAGCGAGTTCTTATAGTTTTACCATGGTTTTATGGGAGGACTTAGGAGGGATTTTAAGCACGGGGAGGCCGTAGGCCATCCCCTCCTCTTCGCAAAAGGGTTTGCAAGGGCCTTGGGGGATTGGCTACTACGCGAGCTATAGGCTCGCTCCGTGACGCCTTTCCCCTCCGCTCGCCGCGGGGGCCCTTGCAAACTTTGGCATGAAGCCCGAACGACCCCTATGGGGTGCTTTTTATACATATAGGGTACCGTCCGAGTAAACTCGCGGTACCCTATATGCATAAAAAACCTCTGCTAATGCAGAGGTCGTTCGGGCTGTCATGCCCCTTTTGCGGAGAGGAGGGGATTCGAACCCCTGAAACACTTTTGGCGTTTACTCACTTTCCAGGCGAGCCAGTTCAACCACTCCTGCACCTCTCCGTTTTGCGGGACAAAGGTAGCATAAAAATTGGAATTTTTACGCTTTCGCCCCGACTTTTTATTGCTACTCAATCACCTTCAGCTGTTGGCGTATCGACTCCTCGTGGATGGCCTGCATCACCGAACGCATAAATTCGCGGTCCATGCCTGCCTCAACGGCCTGGCGGGCGCGACGGGCGAGGATGTCTTCGTAGCGTTGCGATTGCAACACCGAGAGGTTGTGCGCCTTCTTGTAGCGGCCTATCTCGGTGGCTACCTGCATACGGCGAGCCAGCAGGTCAATCAGTTCGTCGTCGAGCTTGTCGATTTGGCGACGCAACTCGTTCAGGTTGTCCGTGGTGGTGTTCATATCGCGTAAAATAAGGTTGCTGATAATAAAGGCGAGCGTGTCGGGAGCCACCTGCTGTGCCTTGTCGCTCCAGGCGGTGTCGGGGGCGCAATGGGCCTCGATCAGGAGGCCGTCGAAGCCGAGGTCCATGGCCTGCTGCGAGAGGGGGGCAATCAGCTCGCGCTTACCACCGATGTGGCTCGGGTCGCAGAGGATGGGCAGGTTGGGAATACGACGGTGTAACTCAATCGGAATGGTCCAGAAGGGGTGGTTGCGGTAGATGGACTTATCGACCCACGTGAAGCCGCGATGAATAGCCCCCAGGCGACGAATGCCGGCATTGTAGATGCGCTCCAGCGCACCAATCCACAACTCGAGGTCGGGGCTTACGGGGTTTTTGACCAGCACGGGGATATCGACCCCCTTCAGCGTGTCGGCAATCTCCTGCATGGCAAAGGGGTTGGCGGCTGTTCTGGCTCCAATCCACAGCAGGTCGATACCACCCTCCAATGCGGCCTCTACGTGGGCGCGGGTGGCCACCTCGGTGGCGGTGAACATACCGGTCTCCTCCTTGACACGGCGCATCCAGGCCATGCCCTCCGTGCCGACGCCCTCGAAACCACCCGGTTTGGTGCGCGGTTTCCACAGTCCGGCGCGGAATATCTGCACGCCGTGGCGTGCCAACGAATGGGCGGTGGTGAGGAGTTGCTCTTCGGTCTCGGCACTGCAAGGGCCGGCAATCAGCAACGGGCGGATACTATCAAGACCTGGCAGGGTAATGGGCTGTAAATCTTTCATGGGTTATAGGATTGTGTAGGTTTCTAAATTTCGGGATTGGGACATTCGCGGTACTCGCCGAGGATGCTGAAGTCGCTCGTCAGGGGGCGCACCGCCTCGATGGATTGGCGATAGCGGGTATAGTTGTCGAACGTGACGTCGATGTAGAACTGATACTCCCACTCGTGGCCGATGATGGGCAGCGACTGAATCTTTGTCAGGTTGATGTCGTAGAACGACAGAACGGTGAGAATCTTCGAAAGAGACCCCTGCGTGTGGGGGAGCGTAAAGCGAATCGAGGCCTTGTTGACCGTCGCGGGGTCCACCACGACCTGCTCCTTGTCGGCCAGAATCAGGAAGCGGGTGAAGTTGTGGCGGTTGGTCTCGATGGCGCGGGCGAGAATCTCCAGTCCGTACATATGGGCGGCATCCTCGCCACAGATGGCGGCCGTATGGCGCAATCCTCCCTCCAGAATCTCGCGGGCCGAGCCGGCCGTGTCGTCACGCTCCACGATGCGGGCGTGGGGCATCGTCTTCAGAAAGTCGCCACACTGCATCAGGGCGATGGGGTGGGAGCGTACCTCCTCGATATCCTCCAGCCGCTGGCCGGGCAGGGCGCAGAGCATATGCGAGATGCGAATCTTCTCCTCGCCGATAATCTGCATACGGCTGCGACGCAAAAGCTCGTGGTTCGGGAGCAGGGAGCCGGCAATCGTATTCTCGATGGCGGCAATGCCGAGGCGATTGCTATCCTCGGCCAGTCGCTCGAAGAGGACTTCGAAGCTCTCGCACGGAATCACCTCGATAGGCTCATTGCCGAAGAAACGGTGTGCGGCTGTCTCGTGGAAGCAACCGGCAATGCCCTGTATGGTTACCTGTTTCATAAATTCAAAGTGGCTTTTCAGTAAAAATCCCACTCTTGCACGGGCAGGAGCGGGATTTCAAATTCGTTGTTATCGTTTTAATACATACGCGCCATCTCGCCCCTTTTCTTGTCGCCAAAAAAGAAGTAATAAAAGCCGTATGCAAAAAAGTTCGTCATATCTGTTTGCAAATTTAGGCAAAAAGTGGAAAAATCCAACCCTTTGTACCAAATTTTTCGTCCTTTCGGGGCAAAATTTTATGATCGCGGTATCTTGCTATCCTTTTTTTGCTACCTTTGTTTTAGGTTTTAATTTAATTGCGCTGTTGTCATGAAACGCATTTTGGGAATTGTGGCGGTACTTTTCGTGGTAAGTATCGCTTCGGTGTCTGCTCAGAATAAGAGTTCTTATAAAGTTGGCGATTACTATGCCGACGATACCAAACGAGGCTTTGTGTTCCAGGTGGATGAGGATGGTCGTAGCGGTAAGATTATCAGCCTGGGAGAGACCAAATTGCCGTGGTATCAAGGATCGAAAAGAGAGAAACCCCAAAAAATGGGGCTTGAAAACGAGCAGTTCGGCCTATTTAATTTGGTCAAGCTGCGCCATACCGAAGGGTGGCATGAGTTGTTCCCGGCCTTTGCGTGGTGTGCCGATTTGGGCAATGGCTGGTATTTGCCCTCTACGGGTGAGTTGGAGGAGATTGCCAAGCAACACAAGGTGTTAAATGATGCGATGCTTCGATTTCCGGGGGCGCATCAAATTCAAGGCATCTATTGGGCCTCTAACGAGGATGCCCAACATGCGGATCGATCGTGGACTGCACTCCATTATGGTGGCAGTGCAAGCATGTTGAAGCGGGATGTGAATGCGGTACGCGCCGTTGCATGTTTCAAATTAGAGTCCGATGCAGCAAGCCAAACGCCTGCGCGAAGCATCACACACACGCCTGCACGAAATACGGCACGGACGACCCAAACACCCCCTTCGGCAACCGCCACAACGGTCAAAACCTATAAGGTGGGGGATTACTACAACGACGGCACCAAAGAGGGTATCGTGTTTTGGGTCGATGCCTCCGGTAAACATGGTAAGATCGTAAGCCTTGATGAAGGGAAACTTCAATGGGGTACAGATGAGCAATATGAAAAGCATATAGTGACCGGTGCTTGCGACGAATTCGATGGCAAAACCAATACCGATAAGATTATGGCGCGCGCCGACCGAGCAGCCTATCCGGCGTTTGTTTGGTGTCGCAAAAAGGGAAGGGATTGGTATCTTCCTGCATTAGAAGAACTAAAGAGTCTGTTGCGTGATACTTCGGTGTGTGATGCAGTAGAAAAGAGTCTGAAAAGTAAAGGCGCTGATGGATTTACAAGAAAGCCTTATTGGTCTTCAACAGAAGATCAGGATCTGGATACAGGGACCTGCGCGTGGTATGTCTATATGTACTATGGCTACACCAGCACGTTCCCTAAGAACTACTACGACTGTGTGCGCGCCGTCGCTACCTTTTAGGCCTTAGGTTACTCCCTCCCCTCGAAATAGTAGGGCGCGTAGCTCCAGCCGTACAGCTCGTAGAGGCGACGCATCTGCTCCATGCGGGCGCGGATGGTTGTCGGATTGCGCCTGTCGGTGGCCCATTGCACCTCCGAAAGGGCCGCCAGGCGCGGCAACAACATCCGTTGCAGGTGGTCGAACGAGGTGATGTACTCGCTCCAGAGGTTGCACTGCAGGCCGTAGATGTAGGGCCGTTCGTCGGCCGTCAGCCCCTCGTAGGGGTTCCAGCCATAGACCTTCTCGAACGATACCCAGCCACCGATGGCCAACCCCTCACCCTCCTGGCTCTTCGTCTGGTAGAAGTCGAAGTAGCAGTAATCCATCGGGGTCATGATGGCGAGGTTGCCATGCTGGGCGGCATAGATGCCACCCTTCGAGCCTTGCCACGACATCACCGTGGCCTCGGGACTTACACCGCCTGCCAGGATATCGTCCCAGCCGATGATGCGACGGCCGTGCTTGGCCAGGAAACGCTCGATGCGCCCCGTGAGGTAACTTTGGAGCTGATTCTCGGCCGTGCGTGTCTCGCTCTCGTCCTTCAACCCCAGCTCGCGGATGCGGGCCTGACAATGTGCGCACTCCTCCCAACGCTCCTTCGGACACTCGTCGCCACCGATGTGGATATACTCCGAGGGGAAGAGTTCGATGACCTCGCCGAGTACATTCTCCAAAAATTCGTAGGTCGTCTCCTTGCCGCCACACATTACCTCGGGCGATACGCCCCAATGGGTCCAGACCTCGACCTGCTGCTCCTCGCAACCCAACCACGGCAGGGCGTGCAGGGCCGCCTGGGCGTGGCTCGGCATCTCGATTTCGGGAATGATGGTGATGTATCGCTCGGCCGCGTAGCGCACGATGTCGCGAATCTCCTCCTGCGTGAAGAAGTAGGGGCCGTAGGGGATGCCGTCGTAGGTCGTCGAGCGGAGGCAGTGGCCGATGAGCGTTTCGTTACGCTTCGAGGCGCGCTCCGTCAGCTCGGGGTAGCGTTTAATCTCGATGCGCCACCCCTGGTCGTCCGTCAGGTGCCAATGGAGGCGATTGAGCTTGTGGGCAGCGAGGATATCGAGGTAGTGCTTCACCTCCTCGACGGTGAAGAAGTGGCGCACGACATCCATGTGCGCACCGCGATAGGCAAAGTTGGGCTGGTCCTCCACCTCGCAGCAGGGGATGGCCGTGCGATGTTGCACGATAAGCTGGCGCAACGATTGCAAGGCGTAATAAACGCCCGCCTCCGAACCACCTGCGATGTGAATCGCGTGGGGCGTAATCTGCATACGATACCCCTCGGCGTGCAGCGAGGCATCTGTTGTAAGGTGGATGCCGTCGATACGCTTCGTATGGGCGCGGGGAGCCTTCAGCGATACGATGGGGGCTACATCCTCGATGAATCGCTCTGCCGGATTCTCAAGCCCCTTTTCGATGTGTATCGGTGTCTTGTGCGAGAGGCGGAATATCCCCTCCGAGGGGCGAATCGCGGTGGGTTGAGGCAGAATCGAGTAGGTCGTGGCCGATGCGCCGAATGTGAGCAGCAGGGCTGTAACAAGTGCCACCCAACTGCGCAGGGTGTGTATCATGAGGATGGTGTTTAGGTTACTTTTTCTTGCCTCGGATGAGCTTCTTCAGGCGGTCGCGGTGGTCGCGGGCCACAACGAAGTTGCTGTATTGACGCGCTCCGTCCATCTGGCTGTAGTAGTTGTCCCAGCCGCGAAGCTCTCCGTAACGTCCCAGAATATAGCTGTGGGCAGTCATCGGGCAGTTGAAACGTCGCAGGTTGTAAAGGCTCTCCTTGCGCGTAAGCTCGCGACCGCGGAAATTCATGCGGTTGATATCAATCACCTCGAAGTGGCAGCGACCCGCTTCGTCGATTTTCCACTGCGTGTTGCCGTTGTTGAAGTCCCCATGCTCCACCCCCTTGCGATGCAGGTCGGCAATGAAGGCGGCCATGCCCTCCAGTACGGGCAGTGTGTGCGGTGCGGGGAAGGCGTTGGTCATCTCCGAGATGGGCTTGAAGTCCGAATAGCGGGTGATGAGGTAGGTATCCCGAATGATGCCCCGTCGGTAATCCTCGCGCCAGCCGATGGGTTCGGGGGTCGGAATCTTCAGACGGCACAACTCGGTGGCGTGTTCGAAGGCGCGTCGAGCCTTGCTCTTGCGCAGGTGACCGTAGGTGAGGGCGTTGATTCCCGACGGTTTGCGAAAGCGTTTAACGGTGATTCGCTCGCCTGCCACCTCGAACGAACGGATGGTGTTGCGACCCTGAAAAATCAGTTTGCCCTGCTCGAAGCGGTCGGGCAACTGCTCGATAAACGAGCGAAATCGCTCCATGGAGGGGTTGATGTAGCACTTCATAGGTGCAAAGATAAGGAAAAAGACCGTCTTTTCGGACAGTCTTCTTCCTTTTTTAGTGGTCGATAGGACCTTTTTCCTCGCACGTGAGGGGCGAAAGGTGCTATTTGTAGAGCGAGCAGGCGATTCCCATCTCCAGTCCGCGCAACTCGGCAAGTCCGCGCATACGGCCGTAGCACGAGTAACCCGGGTTCGATTTGCGGTTCAAATCGTCGCACATCTGGTGACCGTGGTCGGGGCGCATCGGAATCGAACGCTGGTACTTCTGCTGAATCTCGAGGAAGGCCTTCATCACCTCATACATCGGTACGTCGCCCTCCAGGTGGTTGTCCTCCTGGAAGTTGCCCTCGGCATCGCGGCGCGTCGAACGCAGGTGAACGAACCCTACGCGCTCACCAAACTCGCGCATGATGGCCGGCAGGTCGTTATCCCCGCGCACACCAAACGAACCGGTGCAGAGGCACAGCCCGTTCGATTTGTTGGGTACGGCCGCAATCAGCTTGCGGAAATCCTCGGCCGTGGACATGATGCGCGGCAGGCCCAGAATCGGATACGGGGGGTCGTCGGGGTGAATCACCATCTCGGCACCCACCTCGTCGGCAACGGGGCAAATCTCGCTCAAGAAGTAAATCAGGTTCGAGCGCAAGGTCTCGGCATCGACCTCCTTGTAGCGGTCGAGGGCCTCGCGGAACTGCTCAATCGTGAAGCTCTCTTCGGCACCCGGCAGACCGGCAATCATGTTGCGCGTAATCAGCTCCTTCTCGGCCTCGTCCATCGCCTCGAAACGTGCTTTGGCACGTGCCTGCTCCTCGGCCGTGTACTCCTCCTTGGCAGCCTCACGCTTCAGGATGAAGAGGTCGAAGGCCATGAAGGCGGCACGCTCGAAACGCAACGCCTTCGAACCATCCTCGACCGTGTAGGCCAGGTTCGTGCGCGTCCAGTCCAGCACGGGCATGAAGTTGTAGGTGATGCAGGTGATGCCACACGCAGCCAGGTTGCGAATCGACTGCTTGTAGTTCTCGATATACTTCTGATACTCGCCCTCGCGGGTCTTGATATGCTCATGTACGGGAACCGACTCCACGACCGACCAGGTCATGCCATACTCGGCAATCATGGCCTGACGCTTCTTAATCTCCTCCACGGGCCATACCTCACCGTTGGGAATGTGGTGCAGGGCGTGAACAATATCCGTTGCGCCTGCCTGACGGATGTTGGCGAGTGATACCGGATCATTCGGACCGTACCAACGCCACGATTGTTTGCAAAGATACATGGTAGTAATGCTATTTAGGGTTTTCGATTTTATGCGGCATCTTTTCGCCTTCCCTCGCACGCCCCGAATGGGCAGTACCTCTTGTACAGCCCATCCGTGCCGTACTTCACGAAAACAAAAAGCTGCTCGCCTAAAATCAAAAACGGTGTTTTTTAATGATATTAAAGAAATTAACGATATTAAAGAAATTAAGGAGCGTTGTTTTTAAGTGCTTTTTCTAAAATCTTACTCGCTTTTGCGCTCTAAATCTCTCTAAATCTTTCCTCTTTCCTCTTCGCTCTTTCCTCTTTTAGATGCTGAAAGCATCAAAACCGCCATCGACGACAATCACCGTGCCGCTCACGGCCTTCGAGGCATCCGAAGCGAGCCACTGCAACGTGCCGACCAGCTCGTCCGGCTCCAGGAAGCGGCCATAGGGCGTGTGCGAGAGAATCGTGTGCGAGCGGGGCGTGAGCGACCCGTCGGGGTTGGTCAGCAGGGCGCGATTCTGGTTCGTGAGCAAGAAACCCGGAGCGATGGCATTGACGCGCAGGCCGTCACCGAATTTGATGGCCAGCTCACCGCACAGATACTTCGTCCAGTTCGATACGGCAGCCTTGGCAACACCATAACCGGCCACGCGCGTCAGCGGACGCAGAGCCGACTCGGACGAGAAGTTGATAATCGAGCCGCACTTCTTCTCCACCATGGCCTTGGCAAAGACCATCGTCGGGAGAATCGTACCGAAGAGGTTCAGCTCCGTGCAGAGCTTCACGGCCTCCACGTCCAAATCGAAAATCGTCTGGTCGGGCTGCACCGTAGCGCGGGCCATGTTGCCACCGGCGGCATTGAGCAGGATATCAATCGTGCTGTATTTGGCCATGATGTCGTTGTAGTTCTGCTCCAGAATCTCCTTGTCCAGCACATTGGTCGGGAAGAAGCAGGCCTCACCACCCTCGGCTTTGATTTCCGCAATCAGCCCCTCGGCAATCTCGCGCGTGCGCTCCAAATCGAGCAGTACGACCTTTGCGCCCTGCTCGGCAAAATGTTTTACGATGGTCGAACCCAGGATGCCGCAGGCACCCGTCATGACAACCACCTTACCCTCTACGCTAAATAAATTTTTCATCTTTTATTGGTTGTTTTATGTTGTTTTTACGCTTTTTAGTCGCGAAACGGATTTCTGTAGCGGCTTCGTATGTGCGGCCTGCAAAATCCATTCTACAAATATAGCAAAATCTTTTGAAAAAGCCGCTTAAAATTTCAATTTTAATCTTTCGTTTTTACGTTGAAAAATCGTATCTTTGTCCCGAATTTTGAAAAAACGCATTAAAACCATAAATTTTAACTATTTACTACTATGCAAATTGTAGAGATTCATGCAAGAGAGATTCTCGACTCGCGCGGTAATCCGACGGTTGAGGTAGAGGTTCGCACCGTATCGGGTGCTTTCGGTCGTGCTGCTGTTCCCAGCGGTGCTTCGACGGGCGAGAACGAGGCTTTGGAGCTTCGTGACGGCGACAAGGGTCGCTACCTGGGTAAGGGCGTTGAGAAGGCCGTGAAGAATGTAAACGAGGTCATCGCTCCCGCCATTATCGGTATGAACGTATCGGACCAGGTCGGTATCGACAAGGCTATGATTGAGCTGGATGGTACGCCGACGAAGTCGAACCTGGGTGCTAACGCCATCCTGGGTGTTTCGCTGGCCGTAGCTCACGCTGCTGCCGACTACTTCGGTATGCCGCTCTATCGCTATATCGGTGGTGCTAACGCCAAGACGCTGCCCGTTCCGATGATGAACATCATCAACGGTGGTTCGCACTCGGATGCCCCCATCGCATTCCAGGAGTTCATGATTCGTCCTGTTGGCGCATCGTCGCTCAAGGAGGGTGTTCGCATGGGTGCCGAGGTATTCCACAACCTGAAGAAGGTGCTGCACGCTCGTGGTCTTTCGACGGCCGTAGGTGATGAGGGTGGTTTCGCTCCCGCACTCGACGGTACGGAGGATGCCCTGGATTCGATTATCAAGGCTATCGAGGCTGCCGGTTATGTTCCCGGTAAGGATGTGATGATTGGTATGGACTGCGCTTCGTCGGAGTTCTACAAGGACGGCATCTACGACTACACGACGTTCGAGGGTGAGAAGGGCGCAAAGCGCACCTCGAAGGAGCAGGTTGAGTACCTGAAGGGTCTGGTTGAGAAGTATCCCATCGACTCGATTGAGGACGGTATGTCGGAGAACGACTGGGAGGGTTGGCAGCTGCTGACCGCCGAGATTGGTGACAAGTGCCAGCTTGTGGGTGACGACCTCTTCGTGACGAACGTAAACTTCCTGAAGAAGGGTATCGAGATGGGTTGCGGTAACTCGATTCTGATTAAGGTGAACCAGATTGGTTCGCTGACCGAGACCCTCGACGCTATCGAGATGGCTCACCGTGCCGGCTACACGTCGGTAACCTCGCACCGTTCGGGTGAGACGGAGGATGCCACCATCGCCGATATCGCCGTGGCTACCAACTCGGGTCAGATTAAGACCGGCTCGATGTCGCGTTCGGACCGTATGGCCAAGTACAACCAGCTTATCCGTATCGAGGAGGAGCTTGGTGAGGAGGCTGTTTATGGTTATACCAAGGTTTACCGCAAATAAAATCGCATATAACGGGTGATTTCTGCGTTACGCTCGAACCGAAAATGCTCACATACGCAGAGTATGCTCCGCTGTTCGGTTCATCGCAAGCCTTGAAATCCCCACGTTATCTGCAATTTTATGAGTAAATAAGAGGTCGCTCGGTTGTGGGCGACCTCTCTTTTTTGTTGGGTGTGGTAAGGGTGCTTAAAGGTGCTTAAGGGTGCTTAAGGGTGCTTAAGGTCTCTTAAGGTCTCTTAAGGTTTCTTAAGGTATGGCCGTCTTTAGCTTCCTTTAATCTCCTTTAATCTCCTTTAATCTCCTTTAGTTCCCTTTAGTTCCCTTTAGCTCCCCTTTCCTCCTCACTCTTCTTTCTCTTCTCTTCTCTTCGCTCTTCGCTCTCACCTCTTTCCTCTTTGCTCTTTCCTCTTTAACCCACCTTCGGTGGCTTGACTTTACGCTTTACGTTTCCTCCTCGCGGCTTGGCAAAACCCAAACGAGTTTGGGTTTGCTCTCGCTCCGCAGCGTCGGTTGCTCCGGCTCGGCATCACGCAAGCGTGTGCGCTCGCCTTAATCGCAAAGTTGCCTCTTTGCTCTTCTCTCTTTGCTCTCTCTCTCTCTCCTCTCTTCTCTCTTTGCTCTTTCCTCTCTGCTCTTTGCTCTTCTCTAATTGCTTGTGTTTGAGCGGTTACCCTCTGTGTATTGTATTTTTCTAAAAATTTCGAGGTTGAAAAATTTGCTATTATAAATAGTAATAATAAAATGTTACCAAAAATTTAGAACGCTTGCAAAGTGTTAGAACAGAGCAATATACAAAGCTACAAATCGAAATACCCCCCCCCCCCAATCGCCAAAAATATTGTTCTAAAACACCGAAAAGTTATATCAAAAAGCCCTAAAACGAAACATTGTATTTGCAAATCGTAAGCAAAGTTATTTACTTTGTCGCCGTGTATAGTGCTGAATAGGCAAAGAGCAACTAAAATATTAGAACGATAAATTTAGTAAAGCGCATAAAAACAGCACAATATATTTTATATATAGGTAAGAAAAATATACTAAAATATTAGTTACGAATTATTACAAAGTTAGTAAATCATGAAGAGAGGAGCAAAAATCTATCTTGTACCTCAAACCGAGTTGGTTCGGGTACAGGTCGAAGGAACATTCGCGGCCTCGGATTATGAGCCGGGTGATGAGGTGGTGAACAATGGAACCGATATCAATACCGAAAATCAGGTCGGTGGTGAGGATTTCGAAATTGGCAGCTGGGATTAACCCGCGGTGTTTGACGAAAAAAGTTACAGCGATGAAACGATATATTCTTTTTTGGATGGCTACGGTTGCTTTGGTGTTGAGCAGCTGTACGAAAGACGAGACCGGTGAGGAGAACCCCATCGGTGGCAATGAAATTAACTTCGGCATGGTCGATACGCGCACCATCTATGGTGAGCAGCAGAGCGACAAGAGCTGGCCGGTCTATTGGAGTGCGGGTGACCAAATCAAGATTTATTGCGCCCAGACCCCGCAGGGCAGTGCTGTCTATGCCACGGATGGTGACGGAAGCAGCCCGGCAGCCAATATTACGAAGACGACCAATCCGCTGACCTGGAACGAGCAGGGTGGTGTGGACCATACCTTCTATGCCATCTATCCCGCTTCGGATAAGATTACGGTGGATGAAAACGGTATTGCCAATTTCCCCATCATCCGCAACCAGAAGGCTACGGTTGAGAATACAGATGGCTATAGTGCTAATGTGGTAGCCCAGGCTGATATGACCAACCAGTATATGGTAGCTACGAGTGCGGTGAATCCTGCCGATTTGACCGACGGTACGGTGTGGCTGGGCTTTAAGCCCATTATGACCACGCTCGATGTGGTGATTACGGCCGCGGACGGGGACCAGAATAGTGCGAGCGCAGCACGTGTGACGGGTATCTCGATTGCTTCGACCATTTCGACCAATTCGACGGCATCGAAAGAGAATTTCTACTATAATATCGCCGGTGGGGCAATTACTTCAAACGGTGCAACCTCTACGGGTTCGGCTACCGAGCAGACCGAAACGACCTTTGTTGGTTTGTATGATAAATCGGGTAATGCAACTTATGTCGATATGGCCAACGGCAAGACTTTGACCATTACGGTTTTCCTCCCGCCGATGAGCAAGGAGGTGGCCGCACAGCTGGGTCGCAAAGTGAAGGTGCGTGTCCATGCTACGGGTAATACGGAGTTGGTGGCTTCGCTCAAAACGAATGATAAGGAATCGACCAATTGGACCACGCAGCTTGCCCCCGGCTCGAAGAGCCGAGTAAAGCTGCCCGCTATTCCGAATGTAGCCACAGCGATAGGTAACAACTGGATTACCCCGCTTGATGACAATATCTATGTATCGCAACTTTCGATTCCTGGTACGCACGATGCTGCAACAGGAGATGGTACATCGTTCTCGCTTGGTAAGACGCAAGACGTTGACATCGAAGGCCAATGGGAGATGGGTATTCGTTGCTTTGATATCCGTCCTCGTGAAGGTAGTGAGGATGATACTCAATTAGATTACGGAAATTCATTGTGGGTTAATCACGGAGCAGTGTCAACTTCGTGGTCAATGGATGCTATAGTTAAAACATTCAAAGCCTATCTGGAGGCAAATCCGGGCGAGTTTGTAATTGTGATTATGCGCCATGAGACAGAAGGTGATGACGATAGTGCGACTTGGGCTGATACGATGGCCGATGCTTTGGCCGATTATGCTTCTTTAACGAATGTTACCACGGGCGAGGGATTAACGGTGGATTTCAAACCTGATTTAACAATTGGTGAGTGTCGTGGTAAGATACTATTTATGATGCGTAGTTGGACCCCTTATACAGGTGGCCCAACGGTTGGTGGATACCATAGTTGGAGCCATGATGCTGCGGCTGTTCAATGCTCCATTTGGGGGCCTGGTAGTCCGACGGGAGTTTTGTATGTTCAAGACTACTATAATATCGATTTGGGTTTCACTATTTTCCCCAATTATGATAAAACCGACCACGAAAATATCTATAAAAAGCAGAACGCTATATGTGATATGTTGGATTTGTCGGCTAAAAGCCATACGGATGAGGCGTATAAAAATGCTTGGTTCTTTAACCATCTTTCTGGCTACTTATATTATACAATAGGCGATGTCGGTGCTTCAACGACGGCTGGATATCGCTATAATGCTCGAAACAATCATCCCGTAGCGTATAATTATATTTATAACAATAAAGTGACAATCAATGGTGTTACCCGTACAAAAGTTACAGGCTCGACTGGAATCGTGTTGATGGACTTTGTTGGTGCTGCATCATCAGATGGTGTGGCTGTGCAAGGAGACCTTTGCCCCCAGGCCATCATCGACAATAACTACAAGTATCGCATGAAGCGTAAGGGTGAGTAGTTGGGGTGTAAGGCTTGCCGGCTAAAGTATCTTAAGGGAGCTTAAGGGGGCTTAAGGAATTTTTCCAGTCGTCTTTAAGCAACTTTCAGTAACCTTAAGCAACCTTGACCGACCTATGCAAGCGAGCCGACGGTAAACAACCCTACAAGGCTTATTTGAAGCGTAAGGGCGAGTAGTTGGGGTGTAAGGCTTGGCGGTAAAGTATCTTAAGGGAGTTTAAGGGGACTTAAGGATTTTTTCCTGTCGTCTTTAAGCAACTTTCAGTAACCTTAAGCAACCTTAACCGACCTATGCAAGCGAACGGACGGTAAACAACCCTACAAGGCTTATTTGAAGCGTAAGGGCGAGTAGTTGGGGTGTAAGGCTTGCCGGTAAAGTATCTTAAGGGAGTTTAAGGGGGCTTAAGGAATTTTTCTTGTCGTTTTTAAGCAACTTTCAGTCACCTTAAGCAACCTTAACCGACCTATGCAAGCGAGCTGACGGTAAACAACCCTACAACCTGCCCGCAACCCCAAAAAGATGACCGAGGGTTACCCATCGGCCCTGCGGTCGCTTTTTGAACCTATTTTATTTCGGTTGATCGGCGAAGTGCAGTCGGAGGCCTACGGCTGTATCGGAGCAATCAACATATCCTCTCTTTTTTCGGAACGAACCGCCTCTCTCTCTCTTCGCGGTTCGTTCTTTTTTTTGTGGGGCGCGGTTGTAAAGTCCCTTAAGGGAGCTTAAGGTTACTTAAGGTTGCTTAAGGGGAGGTCTTTAAGGTACTTTAAGCACCCTTCAGTATCTTTAAGGCACCTTAAAAAAAGAAAAATTTTGCAAAAAGCGTGAAAAGGAGTACCTTTGAGTCTATTAAAGTGGTTTTTTATGGCAGGTTTGGTCCCTAACCGAGGTAATTATCGGCAACTGTTATGTTATCGCAAAGCAGAGGCAATCTATGATATTACCTATCATTTCGTGATGCATTTTGTGGAACATGGTGACCGAACTCGCGACCAAATGGTGCAGGCGGCACGTTCGGGGAAACAAAATATCGCAGAGGGGTACGCGGCCGGTGCGACCTCGAAAGAGACGGAACTCAAGTTGCTTAATGTGGCTAAGAGTAGTTTGAATGAGTTGTTGGAGGATTATTTGGACTATTTGCGCACACGTCGGTTGCGTCGCTGGGAGGAGTCGAGTGTCGAAATGAAACGCGCGCAGGAGTTGGGCAAGGAGCATAACGATACCGAGTTTTGGATGTCGATTGTGGAAAATCGTGGCGATGAAACCGTTGCCAATATAGCTATCGTGTTGCTCTACCAGGCCGACTATTTGATATATAAGTATATTCAGTCGGTCGAGGCTCGTTTCCTGGAGCAGGGCGGTTTCCGTGAAAAACTCTCCATGGAGCGTCGTCGCGCGCGAGGACAGAAGTAAGAAAGAGCCTTAAAGTTTCTTAAGGGAGCTTAAGGTTGCTTAAAGTTTCTTAAAGTTTCTTAAAGTTGCTTAAAGTTACTTAAGGTTACTTAAGGTTACTTAAGGTTGCTTAAGGGGTGGTCTTTAAGGTACTTTAAGCCCCCTTCAGTATCTTTAAGGCACCTTAAAACTCACCTTAAAACTCACCCTTTTCCGCTTTTTTCTTTGGAAAATTTGTTTTTCGCAAAAACATTATCTACCTTTGTCCCGCTTAAGCAAATAACACATTAAAAACAAAAACGCAAATGAAAAAGGGTATTCATCCGGAGAATTATCGTTTGGTGGCATTCAAGGATATGTCGAATGACCACGTGTTTTTGTGTCGGTCCGCCGTTTCGACGAAAGAGACTATTGAGGTGAACGGCGAAACCTATCCCGTGTATAAGATGGAAATCTCGAACACGTCGCACCCGTTCTACACGGGTAAGATGAAGCTCGTAGATACCGCCGGTCGCGTCGATAAGTTTATGAGCCGCTACGCAAAGCGTTACGATAAGAAGAACGCTGCGAAGTAATTTTCGTCAGCCGAGTGAGTGGGTCGCCAAAGGGTGACCCACTTTTTTGTGCGGTGAAATGCTGAATGTTGAATTTTATTTCGTACCTTCGTCCTTGATTTTAACCATCAAACCATTATGAAGCAACTTTTTTACCTCTTGTTGGCGGCGGTGATGACCCTGCCGTCGTGTGTGTCGAAGCAGGTGGCCCTCGAAACCGAGTCGCAGCGCGATTCGTTGGCACAGGTGGTGCGCACGAAGGACTCGCTTATCGAGACCGTCTTTGCCGACATCAACGCCATCAGCGATAACCTGGCCCGCATCAAGGCGCGTGAGAATATCATCACGGCCGTGGACCCCGAGGGTATTCGTCGTCCCCTCGACCAAATCAACAGCGACATTGCCGCCATCGACGAACTGATGCAGGAGAACCGTGAGCGTTTGGCCGGCATGGAGCGCACGGCCAAGCAGTTGCGCCAGGCAAACGTGCGTATCAAGAGCCTGGAGCATCTGATTTCCGACCTCAATGGTCAGCTCGACGAGAAGAACAGCGAGATTTCGCAACTCCGCACCCGCGTGGCCGAGATGAGCGTCGAGGTCGAGGAGCTGGAGACGAAGCTCGAGGAGGAGATTGCCGTGCATCGCCAGGAGGTCGATTCGCTGGTACAGGACAACACCTCGCTCGATGAGCAGCTGCACGCCGTCTATTATATTGTCGGTCAGGAGAAAAAACTGCGCGAGGCGCAAATCATCGACAAGCGCGGCTTTATCGGTCGCACCCTTACGACGGCCGAGAACAACAGCCTGGAGTTCTTCCTCAAGGTCGATTCGCGCGAACTGCTCGAGGTGCCGATTCGCCAAAAACGTGTCACCATTGTTACCTCCCACCCCGAAGGCTCATATCAGCTTATCGAGGCCGAGAATAAGGTGGTGCTGAAGTTGGTCATCACCGACCCCGTTCGCTTCTGGGAGGCGTCGAAGGTGCTGATTGTAAGCTATAAGTAGCCAAGACGAATCGTTTTTTTATCGACGAATTAAAGCCAAATGACGCGGGTGTCCGACAAGTTTCGGACGCCCGCGTCACTTTTTCATTGTAAAAGCCATGTGTGGGCGAGGTGCGCACCGGACGGGCAAAAGGGGTCGCCGCGCGGTCTCCAAAAGGGGGGGGATTATATTATAAGGTATGGCGCAAAGGGTGCGTCGATGTTTTGAAAAAGTGCAAGCCAACGCTTGGGGCATTTTGCAATGAATTGACTAATGCGGCGGGCGATGTTAAAAAATTATAAGAATGTCGGACTCCCGACCGGTTCGGCTATCAATTTTATATCCGCTTTCAGCAACTCTGTAGAGCCGTTTTTGGTCAATATGGGTAAAAAACAGCCCGATTTATTTGCAAATAGGAAAAAATTAGAATAATTTTGTTTAATAAATGTGGCTATATGCGCACATGTTTACCAAAACAGCAAACAACCACTTATTAACTAAAAACTTTTACAATGAAAAACTTTACGCTCAAGTTTGTCCTGACCGTAGTGTTGGGATGGTGCTTCGCCTTCGCGGCTGAGGCACAGACTGTGCGAGGAGTCGTGAAAGACGCAGCAGGCGAGCCGGTAATCGGTGCAGCCGTGATTGTGGAAGGCACAACTCTGGGTGCAAGTACGGGTGTGGACGGTTCGTTCACGCTGAATGTACCTGACGCAAAGAACAACGTGCTGGTTGTATCGTACATCGGTATGACCGAGAAGCGCGTAGCCGTTGCCGGCAAGACCTCGGTTGAGGTGGTCCTCGAGGAGGATGCCACGGGTATCGAGGATGTCGTGGTGATTGGTTACGGTACGGTGAAGCGTCGTGATTTGACCGGTTCGGTGGCCTCGGTAACGGGTGAGAAGCTCGCTGCCAACCCCGTATCGAACATTGCCGAGGCACTTCAGGGTCAGCTCCCCGGTGTGCAGGTAACCTCGCAGGACGGTCGTCCGGGCGGTTCGGTGTCGATTCGCGTGCGTGGTGGCGGTTCGATTACGCAGTCGAACGAGCCGCTCTTCATCGTGGATGGTATCCAGGTGAGCGATATCTCGGATATCCCGGCCGACAACATCGAGTCGATGGACGTGCTGAAGGATGCTGCTTCGACGGCTATCTATGGTGCGCGCGGTGCTAACGGTGTTATCCTTATCACGACCAAGGGTGGTCAGAAGGACCAGCGTCTGAAGGTGAACTACAACATGTACTATCAGCTGCGCACGCTGGCCGATGTACAGGATGGTATGAACGCCTACGACATGGTTTATTCGACCTGGAGCTATGCTACGGCTTACGGTGAGACCTACGCCGACAACGTGGCTACCTACTATGGTCTGGGTTCGAAGTATGGCAACCACCTCAATGAGTACAAGAACATGGCCGTTCACAACTATGCCGACGATATCATGCAGACGGCTACGGCTTGGAACCATGACCTGTCGCTCAGCGGTGGTAACGACAAGACGCAGTACTATGCAGCTGTGAACTACACCGATGGTGAGGGTGTTCGTGTCAAGTCGGGCTATCGCCGTTGGGGTGCCAACGTGAAGTTGGTGCAGAAGCTGGCCAAGACCTTGACCTTCAATGCCGACCTCCGTTACTCGGATGTACGCACCGACGGTGCGCAGTACGGTACGGCTTCGACCGCTTTCCGTTTCCGTCCGATTGACAACCCGCTGGGTTCGGGCATCGCTGCCGACCTGGGTATGGGTTCGTCGAACGTGGAGGATGTGAACAATCCGGTGAATATCATCGATAACTACACGACCTATCGCTTCCACCAGCGCATCCGCGCCGCTTCGGGTCTGACGTGGCAGCCCTTCAAGGGTATGACGGCCAAGACCGAGCTGTCGCTGAGCCGCAACTGGTCGGAGACGCAGGATTGGGATGCCGGTTTGCAGAATGGTTACAGCACGGCCAAGCTCAGCAAGAGCGACGGCTATGGTGTTCGTTGGGCTACGACGTTGAACTATGAGGTTCAGGGTCTGGGTGACGACCACTCGCTGACGATTCTTGCCGGTAACGAGGTGCTCTCGTCGAAGTCGAACTCGTCGTCGATTACCGGTGCCGGTTATCCTTCGGAGTTTACGATGGAGGACGCTTTCGGTATGATTAACATGACCGATTCGTCGCTGGGTAAGGATGGCTTCTCGGCTAATATTGGTACGCCGAACCACACCTTGTCGTGGTTTGGTCGTGTAAACTACTCGTACAAGGGTAAGTATCTGTTGACCGCTACGTTCCGTGCCGACGGTTCGTCGAAGTTCGCCCCCAACAACCAGTGGGGTTACTTCCCCGCAGCTGCTGCCGCATGGCGCATCTCGGATGAGCCGTTCATGGAGAACACGCGCGATTGGCTCGACAACCTCAAGCTTCGCGTATCGTACGGTACGTCGGGTTCGGATAACATCAGCGCATCGCTGTGGCAGTCGACCTGGAATTCGGGTACGGTAACCATCGACGGTGTGGTAACGCCGGTTTACAACCCGGGTTCGATGAAGGCTAACCCCGACCTGATGTGGGAGACCACCACGTCGCGTAACGTCGGTGTTGACTTCAGCTTCTGGAATGGTCGCCTGCGTGGTGCTATCGACGCTTACTGGAATTCGACGGACGATATCCTGATGAAGATGCCTATCGATGCATCGTCGGGTTATTCGTATCAGTTCCAGAATGCCGCCAAGACCTCGAACAAGGGTATTGAGGTTGGTTTGAACGCAGACCTCGTTCGTAAGAAGGATTTCAACCTCTCGCTGAACCTGTCGTACAGCTACAACAAGAGCAACATCGACGAGTTGGACGAGAATGCACTGGCTGACGTACACACCGGTTGGGGTTCGTCGATGCGTATGCCGTACTACGACTACATCATCCGCGAGGGTCAGCCGATTGGTTTGATTCAGGGTTATGTATCGGATGGCTACTATACGATTGACGACTTCAACGTAGGTGCTGATGGCTCTTATACGCTGAAAGAGGGTGTGCCTGACAATACGGCCGCTTCGACCTATCCGCAGAGCCTGCGCGACAACTTCAAGACCCCGAAGGGTCAGAACGCCTTCCCGGGTATGGTGAAGTTTAAGGATGTTGATGGCGACGGTACGGTAACGAGTGATGACGTGGACGTAATCGGTGAGACCCTTCCCAAGCACACGGGTGGTTTCACGCTCAGCGGCCGCTGGAAGAACCTCGACTTTGCTGCTGCCTTCACGTACCAGATTGATGGTAAGGTGTACAACGCTACGGCTATGCACGCCATGATGGCCAACAAGGATACGAGCTTCGGTCAGAACCGTCTTGCCTTCATCGGTGATACCTTTAAGTATTATGCTCCCGATGCAAGCGGCGACCTCCGTTTCGTAAGCGACCCCGCCGAGCTGGCCGAGCTGAACAAGACGACGAAGTATGCTTCGTTCATGAACGAGTATGGTCTGACGACCTCGAACTTCGTGGAGGATGCTTCGTACCTGCGTCTGCAGAACCTGACGATTGGTTACTCGCTGCCCTCGAAGTGGCTCAAGAAGATTAAGATTGAGAAAGTTCGCGTTTACTTCACCGGTTCTAACCTCTTCTGCCTGTCGGGCTACTCGGGTCTGGATCCGGACGTGAATACCGATACCGATGGTGTGGATGGTTTCCCGACGCCGAACTACGATTTCAACGCTTATCCGAAGGCTCGTACCTACACTTTCGGTCTTAACGTAACCTTCTAATAACGAAAGGAGATTAACATTATGAAAAAATTAGTATATTCTTTGCTTTGTGTGGCGGGTCTTGGCTTTGCCACCTCGTGCAGCGACTATCTTGAGGTAAGTTCTCCTTCGGTAGTTGACTCCGACTTCGTATTCTCGAATACGACGACTGCACGTGCTGCCCTCCACGGTGCTTATGAGAAGTGGCGTGGTCTGGCTAACAGTAACGTATTCGGTGCCGGTCTGTTCTATGCTTCGGATATCGCCGGTTCGGATATGGAGCGTCACCCCGAGGCCTTCACGAACCAGCCCGGTCGTCACTGGCCCGAGACGCTGTACCAGAATGGTAACTACACTTCGTCGTACGATATCGACTCCTACAACTCGGTAGAGCCGACCTATACGGGTCTGTTCGACCTCATTGGTAAGGCTAACGCCGTAATTACCGCCATGGAGGCCATGCCGACCTTCGAGGAGATTATGTCGGCCGGTGAGCCTTCGGGTATCAGCCAGATTTATGGTGAGGCTATCGCACTGCGTGCTACGGCCTATCGTGAGCTGATTAAGTACTTCGGTGATGTTCCCTATCAGACCGTATTCGGTGAGTTGGCCGAGGGTTTGGCATCGCGTGACTTCATCTACGATGCTTGTATCGCCGACCTGATTCGTGTTGAGCCGTTGATGTATGTCCTTGGTAAAGCCCCCGATTTCGATGCTTCGGCCAAGAACTACTTCTCGCAGACCTACGTGCAGGGCCTTATCGGCCGTATGTGCTTGGACGCTGCCGGTTATCAGACCCGTCGTACCGACCTCGGTGCCGATTTCTATGTAAACGGCAAGGGTGAGGTGATTACCTTCGAGAAGAAGGGTACGGACCACCACGGTGCAACCTATGGTCGTCGTTCGGATTGGAAGGAGCTTTATGCTACGGCCAAGACCTACCTGAAGAAGGTGATTGACAACCCGGGTACCGCTTCGTTCGTAACGGTTGACCCGCGTTCGGCCGAGGGCCAGCGTCAGTATGGCAACCCCTACCAGTGGTTCTTCCAGGAGATGCACAACTCGGATGTAGGCTATGCTACGGAGTCGATTTACGAGTATCCGCAGCAGGCCGGTGGTTCGACCGAGCGTCCCTACTCGAGCGGTCGTCCGTCGGGTGGTGGCGGTTCGAAGGCTACCCCCTGTAAGTCGTATGGTCAGGCTCGTATCCAGCCCGCTTTCTATTATGGTATGTTCGACCCGAACGATATGCGTCGTGACGTGTCGGTTGCCGTAACGGGTTCGTCGGGTGCCGGCTATGAGGTGCTGCTCAACTTTGCCATGGGTTCGACCACCAAGGGTGGCGGTCTTGCCATGAACAAGTTCGATGAGAACCGTCAGGCTGCTCCGCAGGTTGCCAAGCAGCGTCAGTCGGGTATCAATGGCCCGTATATGCGTATGTCGGAGATTTACCTGTCGTATGCCGAGGTATGCGCCGCTACGGGTGATGCAGCTACGGCCAAGGAGTACCTGAAGAAGATCCGTGAGCGTGCATTCCCCGCAGGTATGGCTGATGTGGATGGTTTCATCGCTGATTGCGGTGGTGACATCCTGACGGCCGTTCTCGAGGAGCGTGCCTTTGAGTTTGCCGGTGAGGGTGACCGTCGTTGGACGCTGATTCGCAATGGTCTGCTCGGTGACCGCGTGAAGGCCATCAAGGAGCTGACCAAGAAGATGATTGACGGTCTGAAGACCAATGGTTACTACGAGTTTGAGAATGGTAACATCATCTCGAGCCATGTTTATACGAAGCAGGTTGACGCCAAGACCGAGTATGGTTTCCGTCTGACGGCTCAGGCTCCCGATACGACCGATCCGGTACTCTATCCGGGTTGGCGTGGTCAGGCTGACGACTGGGAGACGTTGGGCAAGTCGATTAAGTTCAGCTATGGCACCGCAACGCCCGCTACGAACCTTGCTATCAAGGGTCTCTTCGAGCAGGTTGATGGTGATGCCCTCGTGGCCGACGGTTGGAAGAAGAATGACTGGGGTTGCAAGATTGCCGAGTTGGAGACGGAGTATCTGACCAATGTATTCCTGGATTGGGACTACACGTCGGCTCCTATCTACCTCTATCCTTATCCTCCCACGGTCGTTGCTACGGCTAACTTCGTGAACGGTTACGGTTTCCAGAACGAGTAATCGAACTTCACAATAACATTTGCGAGGACTCCTGTGTGGGTCCTCGCATTTTTTTATCATTAACACGCGAAAAAGAATCCGAAGGTTTTGCAATTTGTAAAAACTATCGTATATTTGCACCCGATTTCCCGCCTGAAGTTCGCTGTGGCGTAGGGGCGGAGAGTCAAGGCTCTTTGAAGCATGAAGAAAAATAAAAAAATTATCCTCAAAAATTTTGTTGGTAAATTTTTTATGCATACTTTTGCAATCCGAAACGGTTAAAATTGCCGATGTAGCTCAGTTGGCAGAGCACTTGATTTGTAATCAGGCGGCCGTGGGTTCGAGTCCCTCCATCGGCTCAATCGAGGGGACTTGAGCAAGGGGGGGGGGAGGCTTGAGAAAGTGACACCTCGCGAGCAAACAAAAGGGAAGTTACCAGAGTGGCCAAATGGGGCAGACTGTAAATCTGCTGGTTTTTACCTTCGGTGGTTCGAATCCATCACTTCCCACTTTAAGAGTGCCGGTTGGAGTTGCAAGTTCCGATTTCGCTCGTCGAAACGGAGGTACTGCTCTCTGATGCGGTGCGTTTTTGCGGAAGTAGCTCAGTTGATAGAGCATTAGCCTTCCAAGCTAAGGGTCGCGAGTTTGAGCCTCGTCTTCCGCTCCAAAGTCGGGGGGTCGGGTCAGCAAAATGGCTCGATGCCCGGCGTTAAATGAAACAAAGAGACATTTTATATACTTTAAAACTTATACAACTATGGCAAAAGAAAAATTTGACCGTTCGAAACCGCACGTGAACATCGGTACCATCGGTCACGTAGACCACGGTAAGACGACGCTGACGGCCGCTATCACGACCGTTTTGGCCAAGAATGGTCTGTCGGAGCTCCGTTCGTTCGACTCGATTGACAACGCCCCCGAGGAGAAGGAGCGTGGTATTACGATTAACACCGCACACGTTGAGTATCAGACCGCTGGTCGTCACTATGCTCACGTTGACTGCCCGGGCCACGCCGACTACGTGAAGAACATGGTAACGGGTGCTGCCCAGATGGACGGTGCCATCCTCGTAGTAGCTGCTACGGACGGTCCGATGCCCCAGACGAACGAGCACGTTCTGCTGGCTAAGCAGGTGAACGTACCGCGCATCGTTGTCTTCCTGAACAAGTGCGATATGGTTGACGATCCCGAGATGCTTGACCTGGTTGAGATGGAGGTTCGCGACCTGCTCTCGAAGTATGACTTCGACGGTGACAACGCTCCTATCATCCGTGGTTCGGCCCTTGGTGGTCTGAACGGCGAGCCCCAGTGGGAGGAGAAGATCATGGAGCTCATGAACAGTGTTGATGAGTACATTCCCATCCCCGCTCGTGAGAATGAGAAGCCCTTCCTGATGCCGGTTGAGGACGTATTCTCGATCACCGGTCGTGGTACCGTAGTAACGGGCCGTATCGAGACGGGTATTATCCACGTAGGTGACCCCGTTGAGATTATCGGTCTTGGCGAGAAGTCGCTGACGTCGACCTGTACGGGTGTTGAGATGTTCCGCAAGCTCCTCGATGAGGGTGAGGCCGGTGATAACGTAGGTCTGCTGCTCCGCGGTATCGACAAGAAGGAGGTTAAGCGCGGTATGGTAGTTGCCAAGCCGGGTTCGATTAAGCCCCACACCCAGTTCAAGGCTGAGGTTTATATCCTGAAGAAGGAGGAGGGTGGCCGTCACACGCCGTTCCACAACAAGTATCGTCCCCAGTTCTATCTGCGTACGATGGACGTAACCGGTGAGGTTGCTCTGCCCGCAGGTGTTGACATGGTGATGCCGGGTGACCACATTACGATTACCGTTACGCTGATCTATCCCGTCGCTCTGAACGAGGGTCTCCGTTTCGCTATCCGCGAGGGTGGTCGCACGGTAGGTGCCGGTCAGATCATCGAGATTGTTGAGTAATACGACACTCACACATAGAGAAGCGGTGCAAACCGCACCGCTTCTCACTTTTAGGAGCATAGTTCAAGGGTAGAATAGCGGTCTCCAAAACCGTTGATGGGAGTTCGAATCTCTCTGCTCCTGCCAAGATAAAAAAAAGGAAATTAGTATGCTGAAATACATCAAAGAATCGTACAACGAGCTGGTGAACAAGGTCACGTGGCCTTCGTTTGCGCAGTTGCAGAGTTCGACGATCGTCGTGATGGTGGCTTCGGCCATTTTTGCTGTTGTCGTGTTGGCAATGGACCTGACGTTCGAGAACGTGATGGAGTTTATCTACAAGACCCTCGGTAATCTGTAATCGTCCTAAAAGTGATGAGTGAGGTTAAGAAGGAGTGGTATGTAGTTCGAGCCGTTGGCGGTAAAGAGGCCAAGGTGAAGGAGTATCTCGATAAAGAGATACGCCTTGCTCATTTGGAGGACTACATCTCGCAGGTACTGATTCCCACGGAGAAGTATTATACAATCCGTAACGGCAAGAAGGTCTCCAAGGAGAAGGTTTCGTATCCGGGCTATGTGCTGGTCGAGGCTGCCTTGGTAGGCCAGATTCCTATGATTATTCGTAATATCCCCAACGTGCTTGGTTTCTTGGGCGAGACGAAAGAGGATGGTCGCAAGATGAACGCGGCGCCCCTCCGTCCACAAGAGGTTGCCCGTATTCTCGGTCGCGTCGATGAGATCAACGCCATGGAGGAGGAGAACGAAATAACGTATATCGTCGGCGAGGCCGTTAAGGTCACCGATGGCCCTTTCTCAAGCTTCCAGGGTACCATCGAGGCTGTCGATAACGAGCGCAAGAAGCTCACGGTATCGGTGAAGATATTCGGGCGCAAAACTCCGATGGAGTTGAGCTTCACACAAGTAGAAAAAGAATAATTAACAAAGGAAAACTATGGCAAAAGAGGTTGCTGCATTTATTAAATTGCAGATCAAAGGTGGTGCCGCCAATCCTTCGCCTCCGGTAGGTCCGGCATTGGGTTCTAAGGGAGTCAACATTATGGACTTCTGCAAGCAGTTCAATGCACGTACGCAGGACAAGGCAGGTAAGGTTCTTCCGGTCATCATCACCGTTTACAGCGATAAGTCGTTCGACTTTGTTGTAAAACAGCCGCCTGTAGCTATTCAGCTCAAGCAAGCAGCCAACGTACAGTCGGGTTCGGCCCAGCCTAACCGCCAGAAGGTAGGTCAGGTAACGTGGGACCAGGTACGTGAGATTGCTCAGGACAAGATGCCTGACATGAACTGCTTCACGATTGAGTCTGCAATGCGCATGGTTGCCGGTACTGCTCGCAGTATGGGTATCAGTGTCGTTGGTGAATTTCCTAAGAACTAAAGAAGAAGATGAGTAAGTTGACGAAAAACCAAAAAAACGCCATCGCCAAGGTGGAGGCCGGTAAGGCCTACAAGCTCTCGGAGGCTGCCGCTCTTCTGAAGGAAATCACGTTTACGAAATTTGATGCTTCGGTAGATGTCGATGTACGCCTGGGAGTTGACCCCCGCAAGGCAAACCAGATGGTACGTGGCGTGGTAACGCTGCCCCACGGTACCGGTAAGGTGGTACGTGTGCTTGTTCTCTGCACCCCCGAGAAGGAGGCTGAGGCACAGGCTGCAGGTGCCGACTTCGTAGGTCTGGACGAGTATGTAGACAAAATCAAGGGCGGTTGGACGGACGTAGATGTTATCATCTGTACGCCGAACGTCATGGGTAAGGTTGGTGCGCTGGGTCGTATTCTCGGTCCCCGCGGTCTGATGCCGAACCCCAAGACGGGTACGGTAACGATGGACGTCGCAAAGGCTGTTCAGGACGTTAAGGCCGGTAAGATCGACTTCAAGGTCGATAAGTTCGGTATCGTTCACACGTCGGTAGGTAAGATTTCGTTCAATGAGGACCAAATCGTGGAGAACGCGAAGGAGGTACTCAACACGATTATCAAGCTCAAGCCGGCTGCCGCTAAGGGTACTTATGTGAAGAGCATTTATCTCTCGACCACGATGAGTCCCGCTGTGCAGATCGATCCCAAATCAGTAGAAACCAAATAATAAGGAGGAAAGTTAGAGATGACAAAGGAAGAAAAACTGGTTGTAATTAACAACCTCGCCGAGCAGCTCGAAGCATATCCTCACTTCTACATCACCAACATTGAGGCACTGAATGCCGAGCAGACCGCTGCTCTGCGTCGCAAGTGCTTCGAGAGCGAAGTGAAGCTCGTAGTCGTTAAGAATACGCTCTTCACGAAGGCTTTGGAGAAGGTAGAGAAGGCTGATGCTGATTTGGTGAAGACCCTGGAGGGTCCGACCTCGATCATGTTCACCAACGTAGCTAAAGCTCCCGCGGTCCTGATTAAGGAGTTCCGCAAGAAGGCCGATAAGCCCGTTTTGAAGGCTGCCTTCGCCGAGGGTTGCGTATATGTAGGTGACGACAAGATCGACGCACTTTGCAACATTAAGTCGAAGGAGGAGCTGGTTGCCGATATCGTTGCCCTGCTCCAGTCGCCGGCCAAGAATGTTATTTCTGCTCTGCAGGGTGCTGCAGGTCAGAAGATCGCGGGCCTCGTAAAGACGCTCGAGGAGAGAAACAATTAATCACAAAAGAAACAAACAAAATTTTAATAATCTACTACTATGGCAGATATCAAGAAACTTGCTGAAGAACTGGTTAACCTGAAGGTTACCGAGGTAAACGAACTGGCTCAGATCCTCAAGGAGGAGTATGGCATTGAGCCCGCTGCTGCTGCTGTCGCTGTTGCTGCTCCCGCAGCTGCCGGTGAGGCCGCTCCCGCCGAGAAGTCGACGTTCGACGTTATTCTGAAGAGCGCCGGTCAGGCTAAGCTCCAGGTCATCAAGGCCGTTAAGGAGGCTGCCGGTCTGTCGCTGGGCGACGCTAAGGCTCTCGTAGATGCTGCTCCGAAGGCTGTCAAGGAGGGTGTCTCGAAGGAGGAGGCCGAGGCTCTGAAGAGCTCGCTCGAGGAGGCTGGTGCAGAGGTAGAGCTGAAGTAATTCTTCAGGCTGCTATAAGCACGCCAAACTCAGAAACAGGTATAGTGGCTTACCAGGTAAGCCCTATACCTTTTCTTGGTCTAAACACCCCGGGTGCCAAGCGAGGGGCCGATGTGTAATGCACGGGCTGTCAAGCGAGGGGGCCGATATGTAATGCAAGGGCTGTCAAGCGAGAGGGTCGATGTGTGATGCACGGTCTGTCAAGCTGGGGGTCGATGTGAAGAAAGCGGCTCCGTATTTGGAAATTTGGAAAGGTGTGAGGACTTTGAAATTGCTCCCGCAAAACGCTTATAATGAGTGTTTTTGCTCGGGAGCATTCCGCGGATAAAACGGGGGTGGCCGAACTCCGTTACGCCCAGAATGGGGAAAGGGTGTAGATGAAGGTCGGTGCGCGACGTTTTTATTCGCGTGGGGCGCGGCTCCTGAGCCGTAAGAGTGAATCCCGTCATCGGGCTCTTGCGTTTCAGGAGGTGGACTCCACAAAACGGACCGGACAACAATGTGTTGCAGAGTGAACCCCGGCATCGGGCTCTGGGAACACATCGAGTCAACGGGCGAGGGGCGGTGAAAGCTCCTTCCGAAAACGGTCAAAGAGGTCGCCATAGGGCATCTTATCGTTCGCAGAGTGAATCCCGGCATCGGGCTCTGGGGAGCGGCATCAAGGCGACAAACAACATTTCCCCAAGGTAAAAAGTGATGGGTCGCGCATCGTCGGATATGAGGATGCGTAACGCCCGAAAAAATTAGGTTAATTTACCGATGTCCACAACAAACAAACAAACTAGAACGAGCTTCTCCACCGTGAAGAATCGGGTGCCTTATCCCGATTTGCTGGAGGTGCAGCTCAAATCGTTCCGTGACTTCTTCCAGATGGACACGACGGCCGAGAATCGTAAAAACGAGGGGCTGTACAAGGTCTTCCAGGAGAACTTCCCTATCACGGACACCCGGAACAACTTCGTTCTGGAGTTTATCGACTACTACATTGACCCGCCCCGCTACACGATTGAGGAGTGTCTGGAGCGCGGTTTGACCTACAGCGTACCCCTCAAGGCGAAGCTGAAGCTCTACTGTACGGACGACGAGCATGAGGATTTCGGCGTACAGGTACAGGATGTCTATTTCGGTCAGATTCCCTACATGACCGAGCGCGGTACGTTCGTTATCAATGGTGCCGAGCGCGTGATTGTTTCGCAGCTGCACCGCTCGCCGGGTGTATTCTTCGGCCAGAGCATGCACACGAACGGCACGAAGCTCTACTCGGCACGTATCATCCCCTTCAAGGGTTCGTGGATTGAATTCGCCACGGATATCAACAACGTGATGTATGCCTACATCGACCGTAAGAAGAAGTTGCCCGTAACGACGCTGTTGCGTGCCATCGGCTTCGAGGCTGACCAGCAGATTCTCGAAATCTTCGACCTGGCCGATGAGGTGAAGGTGACGAAGGCCAACCTTAAGAAGGCCGTAGGCCGCAAGCTCGCAGCCCGTGTGCTGACGACCTGGGTCGAGGACTTCGTTGATGAGGATACGGGTGAGGTCGTATCGATTGAGCGTAACAACGTGATTGTTGACCGCGAGACGGTACTCGAGGAGGAGCATATCGAGCAGATTCTGGAGAGCGGCACGAAGTCGATTCTGCTGCACAAGGAGAATGCTTCGGGTATCGACTTCTCGATTATCTACAACACGTTGCAGAAGGACCCCTGCAACTCTGAAAAGGAGGCTGTGGTCTATATCTACAGACAGCTGCGCGCTTCGGAGCCGCCTGATGAGGCAACGGCTCGTGACGTGATTGAGAAGCTCTTCTTCTCGGATAAGCGTTACGACCTGGGTGATGTGGGTCGCTACCGCATCAACAAGAAGCTCAACATGGAGATTGACCCCGCGATTCGTACCCTGACGCGCGAGGATATCATCGCCATCATCAAATACCTGATTCAGCTCATCAACTCGAAGGCCGAGGTGGATGATATCGACCACTTGTCGAATCGTCGTGTCCGCACGGTAGGCGAGCAGCTTTCGAATCAGTTCTCGATTGGTTTCGTGCGTATGGCTCGCACGATTCGTGAGCGTATGAACGTGCGCGACAACGAGGTCTTCACCCCCGTTGAGTTGATTAACGCCAAGACCTTGTCGTCGGTTATCAACTCGTTCTTCGGTACCTCGCAGCTCTCGCAGTTCATGGACCAGATTAACCCGCTGGCCGAGATTACGCACAAGCGTCGTCTGTCGGCCCTGGGTCCCGGTGGTCTGTCGCGTGACCGTGCCGGTTTCGAGGTGCGTGACGTACACTACACGCACTACGGCCGTCTCTGCCCGATTGAGTCGCCCGAGGGTCCCAACATCGGTCTGATTTCGTCGCTCTGCGTCTATGCCAAGATTTCGCCCATGGGCTTCATCGAGACCCCCTACCGCACGGTAGAGAACGGCAAGATTGACATGGACAACTCGCACGTGCGCTACTACACGGCCGAGGAGGAGGAGGGTAAGATTGTCGCCCAGTCGAATATGCCGATTGACGACGAGGGTAACTTCCTGCAGCCGGAGCGTATCAAGGCGCGTGAGGGTGCCGACTTCCCCGTGGTAACAGCCCAGGATGTGGATTTGATGGACGTGGCTCCCAACCAGATTGCTTCGGTGGCCGCTTCGCTGATTCCCTTCCTCGAGCATGACGACGCCAACCGCGCCCTGATGGGTTCGAACATGATGCGTCAGGCTGTGCCTCTGGTAACGACCGAGGCTCCGATTGTCGGTACGGGTATGGAGAAGGAGATGGTATCCGACAGCCGCATTCAGATTGTAGCCGAGGGCAATGGTGTGGTAACCTTTGCCGATGCTACGAAGATTCAGATTAAGTACGACCGCACGGAGGACGAGATTTTGGCCTCGTTCGAGCCGGAGGTTACGACCTACGAGCTGCCGCGCTACCGTCGTACGAACCAGAATACCTCGATTACCCTGACGCCGACCGTCCTGACGGGCGATAAGGTGATGAAGGGCCAGATTCTTACCGAGGGTTATTCGACCGAGAAGGGCGAGTTGGCCCTGGGTCGCAACCTGAAGGTGGCCTTCATGCCCTGGAAGGGTTACAACTTCGAGGATGCCATCGTGATTTCGGAGCGTATCCAGCGTGAGGACCTCTTCACGTCGGTACACGTCGATGAGTACATCATGGAGGTGCGCGACACGAAGCGTGGTGTCGAGGAGCTGACGTCGGATATTCCGAACGTGAGCGAGGACGCTACGAAGGATTTGGATGCCAACGGTATCATCCGCATCGGTGCTGTCGTGAATCCGGGTGACATCATGATTGGTAAGATTACCCCGAAGGGTGAGAGTGACCCCTCGCCCGAGGAGAAGCTCTTGCGCGCCATCTTTGGTGACAAGGCCGGTGATGTGAAGGATGCTTCGCTCAAGGCGCAGCCCTCGTTGCACGGTGTGGTGATTGATACGAAGCTCTACAGCCGTGCCAACAAGGATTCGTCGAAGAAGGGCAAGACGGCCGAGAAGGCCCAGCTCGAGAAGATTGACGAGCGTTTTGCACAGCAGATTCACGAGCTGACGAAGCGTCTGGTGCAGAAGCTTTGGACCCTGTTGCAGGGCAAGACGACGAAGGGTATCTACGACTACTTCGGCGTGGAGCTGTATGGCGCAGGTACGAAGTTCACGCAGAAGATGCTCGAGGAGATTGGTAAGCGCGTGACGGACGAGAAGACGGGTGTCGTATCGGGCTATTTGAGCCTCGGCCCCTGCAAGTGGACCGACGAGGAGCATACCGATGCCCTGATTGAGAAGACGATTAACAACTACATCATCGAGTGGAAGAAGGCCGATGCCGCCATCAAGCGTGAGAAGTACAACCTCACGAATGGCGACGAGCTGCCGCAGACGGGTGTTATCCAGATGGCCAAGGTCTATATCGCCAAGAAGCGTAAGCTGAAGGTGGGTGATAAGATGGCCGGTCGTCACGGTAACAAGGGTATCGTTGCGAAGATTGTTCGCGACGAGGATATGCCCTTCCTCGAGGATGGTACGATTGTCGATATCTGTCTGAACCCGCTGGGTGTGCCTTCGCGTATGAACCTCGGTCAGATTTACGAGACGGTGCTTGGTTGGGCCGGTCGTGAGCTGGGTATGAAGTTCGCAACGCCGATTTTCGATGGTGCATCGCTCGACCAAATCAACGAGTACACGGCCGAGGCCGGTATCCCGCACAGCGGCCGCACCTACCTCTACGATGGTGGTACGGGTGAGATGTTCGACCAGCCTGCTACGGTGGGTGTGATTTATATGCTCAAGCTGGGCCACATGATTGACGACAAGATGCACGCTCGTTCGATTGGTCCCTACTCGCTCATTACGCAGCAGCCGCTGGGTGGTAAGGCCCAGTTCGGTGGTCAGCGTTTTGGTGAGATGGAGGTTTGGGCCCTGGAGGGCTTCGGTGCCGCCAACATCCTGCAAGAGATTCTGACCATCAAGTCGGATGATGTGATGGGACGTGCCAAGGCTTACGAGGCTATCGTGAAGGGTGAGAACCTGCCCAAGCCGGGTATTCCGGAGGCTATGAACGTGCTGCTGCACGAGTTGCGCGGTCTGGCACTTTCGGTCAAACTCGAGTAAAGTAAGGTATATACGTTGAACAGCAAAAACTGAAAAGAGATATGTCATTTACCAAAGACAATAAATCGAATCACGGCTACAATACGATTTCGATTGGTTTGGCTTCGCCCGAAGAGATTCTGGCCCAGTCGAGCGGCGAGGTCTTGAAGCCGGAGACCATCAACTACCGTACCTACAAGCCCGAGCGCGACGGTCTGTTCTGCGAGCGTATTTTCGGCCCCGTGAAGGACTATGAGTGCCACTGCGGTAAGTACAAGCGTATCCGTTATAAGGGTATCGTCTGCGACCGATGCGGTGTGGAGGTGACCGAGAAGAAGGTGCGTCGTGAGCGCATGGGTCACATCTCGCTCGTTGTGCCGGTAGTACACATTTGGTATTTCAAATCGCTCCCCTCGAAGATTGGTTACCTGCTGGGTATTCCGTCGAAGAAGCTGGAGTCGATTATCTACTACGAGCGTTACGTGGTGATTCAGGCCGGTGCCGCGCAGGAGCAGGGCATTGAGCGTCTGGCTACCCTCTCGGAGAAGGAGTACCTCGATGTTATCGATGCACTTCCGAAGGGCAACCAGCAGCTGCCGGATGAGGACCCCAACAAGTTCATCGCCCAGATGGGTGCCGAGGCTGTGCTGACGCTGCTGAAGCAGGTGGACCTCGATACGATGTCGTACCAGTTGCGTGACCGCGCTTCGCGCGAGTCGTCGCAGCAGCGTAAGGCCGAGGCCCTGAAGCAGTTGAACGTGGTGGAGATGTTCCGTGCATCGCGCGAGGTGAACCGTCCCGAGTGGATGGTGCTGAGCGTCATTCCGGTGATTCCGCCCGAATTGCGTCCGCTCGTGCCGCTGGATGGCGGTCGCTTCGCTACGTCGGATTTGAACGATTTGTATCGTCGCGTGATTATCCGCAACAACCGTCTGAAGCGTCTGATTGAGATTAAGGCTCCGGATGTAATTCTCAGAAACGAGAAGCGTATGTTGCAGGAGGCTGTCGATTCGCTGTTGGATAACTCGCGTAAGAGCAACGCCGTGAAGAACGAGTCGAACCGTCCGTTGAAGTCGCTTTCGGACTCGCTCAAGGGTAAGCAGGGTCGCTTCCGTCAGAACCTTTTGGGTAAGCGTGTCGATTACTCGGCCCGTTCGGTTATCGTCGTAGGCCCCGAGCTGAAGATGCACGAGATGGGTATTCCGAAGGATATGGCAGCCGAGCTGTACAAGCCCTTCATTATCCGTAAGCTTATCGAGCGCGGTATTGTGAAGACGGTGAAGTCGGCCAAGAAGATTATCGACAGAAAGGACCCCGTGATTTGGGGTATTCTGGAGAATGTCATCAAGGGTCACCCCGTGCTGATGAACCGCGCCCCGACGCTGCACCGTCTGGGTATTCAGGCCTTCCAGCCGAAGCTCATCGAGGGTAAGGCAATGCAGCTGCACCCGCTGGCTTGTACGGCCTTCAACGCCGACTTCGACGGTGACCAGATGGCAGTACACCTCCCGCTGGGTAATGCCGCTATTTTGGAGGCCCAGCTGCTGATGCTCGGTTCGCACAACGTACTCAACCCCGCGAACGGTGCGCCTATTACGGTGCCTTCGCAGGATATGGTCTTGGGTCTTTACTACATCACCAAGCCCCGCAAGGGTGTGAAGGGTGAGGGTCTGACGTTCTACGGCCCGGAGGAGGCGATTATCGCCTACAACGAGGGTCGTGCCGACCTCCACGCTGTGGTGAAGTGTATGGTCGAGGACCTCGACGAGGCGGGCAACCGCGTACAGGTGCTGAAGGAGACGACCGTAGGTCGCATCCTCTTCAACCAGAAGGTTCCCAGCGAGGTGGGTTACATCAACGAGGTGCTGACGAAGCGTTCGTTGCGTGACATTATTTCGCTGGTGATGAAGAAGGCCGGTGCCGACAAGGTGGCCGCTTTCTTGGATGATATCAAGAACATGGGTTACCAGATGGCCTTCCAGGGCGGTCTGTCGTTCAACCTCGATGCCGTGATTATCCCGAAGGAGAAGGAGGCATTGGTACAGGAGGGCTACGAGCGTGCGGATGCCATCATGGATGACTATAACATGGGTCTTATTACGAACAACGAGCGTTACAACCAGATTATCGACGTATGGACGAACATCAATACGAAGCTGACGAAGGTGGTAATCGACACCCTGATTAAGGATGAGGACGGTTTCAACCCCGTTTACATGATGCTTGACTCGGGTGCTCGTGGTTCGAAGGAGCAGATTCGACAGCTCAGCGGTATGCGTGGTCTGATGGCCAAGCCGCAGAAGTCGGGTGTTGAGGGTGGCCAGCAGGTTATCGAGAACCCGATTCTCTCGAACTTTAAGGAGGGTCTGTCGGTGCTTGAGTACTTTATCTCGACGCACGGTGCCCGTAAGGGCCTTGCCGATACCGCCTTGAAGACGGCCGACGCCGGTTACCTGACGCGTCGTCTGGTGGATGTGGCACAGGACGTGATTATCAACGAGGAGGACTGCGGCACGCTGCGTGGTTTGACGGCTACGGCCATCAAGCGCAACGACGATGTGGTACAGACGCTCTACGACCGCATCCTGGGTCGCACGGCTCTGAACGACGTGATTCACCCGCTCACGGGCGAGGTGCTTTGCGCTGCCGGTCAGGAGATTACGGAGGCTATTGCCGAGGCTATCGAGAAGTCGCCGCTCGAGTCGGTTGAGATTCGTTCGGTGCTGACCTGCGAGTCGCGCCACGGTGTCTGCGCCAAGTGCTACGGCCGCAACCTGGCTACGGCACGCATGGTCCAGAAGGGTGAGGTTGTCGGTGTAATCGCTGCCCAGTCGATTGGTGAGCCGGGTACGCAGCTGACGCTTCGTACGTTCCACGTCGGTGGTGTGGCCGGTGGTACGGCCGTGGAGACCAACGTGGTTTCGAAGTATGAGGGTCGCCTCGAGATTGAAGAGTTGCGCACGATTAAGAGCAAGAACAACATGGGTGAGCCGATTGACCTGGTTATTTCGCGCCAGTCGGAGTTCCGCATTGTTGACCCCAAGACCGAGATTGTTCTCTACACGCACGCACTGCCCTATGGTGCTACCCTCTACAAGCAGGATGGTGCCGAGATTAAGAAGGGCGATATGATTTGCGAGTGGGACCCCTACAACGCCGTTATCATCTCGGAGCATGACGGTAAGGTTGTCTATGACAGCGTTATCGAGGGTGTTACCTACCGCGAGGAGCGTGACGAGCAGACGGGTCTGTCGGAGAAGGTTGTTATCGAGTCGAAGGACAAGACCAAGAACCCCGTCATCAAGGTGATGAACAAGCAGGACGAGGAGGTGAAGCAAATCAACCTGCCTGTAGGCGCACACGTTGTTGTGAAGGACAAGCAGAAGATTAAGGCAGGTGATATCCTGATTAAGATTCCGCGTGCCGTTGGTAAGTCGGGTGGTGATATCACCGGTGGTCTGCCGCGCGTTACGGAGCTGTTCGAGGCACGTAACCCGTCGAATCCCGCTATTGTTTCGGAGATTGACGGTGAGGTAACCTTCGGTAAGATTAAGCGTGGTAACCGCGAGATTATCATCACGTCGAAGCAGGGCGAGGTGAAGCGTTATCTGGTGCCGCTGTCGCGTCAGATTATCGTACAGGAGAACGACTACGTGAAGGCCGGTTCGGCTCTGTCGGATGGTGCCATCACGCCGACCGATATCCTGAATATCCTCGGTCCTACGCGCATCCAGGAGTACATCGTCAACGAGGTACAGGAGGTTTACCGTATGCAGGGTGTGAAGATTAACGACAAGCACTTTGAGGTAATCGTCCGCCAGATGATGTCGAAGGTCAAGATTGAGGACCCGGGTGATACGCGCTTCTTCGAGGACCAGATTGTCGATAAGTGGGAGTTCATGGATGTGAACGACGAGCTTTACGACAAGGCTGTGGTGACGGATGCCGGTGATTCGACCTCGATGCAGCCGGGCCAGATTGTATCGCTGCGCAAGCTGCGCGACGAGAACTCGAGCCTCAAGCGTCGCGATTTGAAGCCGGTAACGGTTCGCGATATTGTTCCCGCAACTTCGACGCAGGTATTGCAGGGTATTACCCGTGCCGCACTGCAAACTTCGAGCTTCATCTCGGCCGCTTCGTTCCAGGAGACGACCAAGGTGCTGAACGAGGCTGCTATCCAGGCCAAGGTGGACCCGCTGGTAAACCTGAAGGAGAATGTAATCTGTGGCCACCTGATTCCGGGTGGTACGGGTCTGCGCGAATACGAGAACCTCACGGTTGGCGTGAAGGCCGACCTGGAGGCCATCCAACAGGCGCAGTAATAACGAAAGCCGCTCTCGAAAAGAGAGCGGCTTTTTTTTAAGAGCAAAGAGCAAAGAGGAAAGAGGCGAGAGGAGAGAGGCGAGAGACGAGAGAAGAGAGAAGAGGAGAGAGCAAAGAGGAGCGAATAAAAAAGAACATCAGGTTGCGTTATCAGCCTGATGTTCGTCGTTAATATCGTTAATATCGTTAATATCGTTAATCTCTTTAATCTCTTTATCCTATCTATCTCTTTCCTCTTCGCTCTTCACTCTTTCCTCTTTAACATTGGTCGTAGTAGCGTTTTGCCAGACCGCCCTCCGAGGTTTCGCGGTAGAGGCTCGGTAGGTCGAGGCCCGTCTCCTTCATCACGCGCACCACCTTGTCGAAGGTGACGAGGTGCTGACCGTCGGACAACGTGGCGTAGGTGTTGGCATCCAAGGCGCGTGCGGCAGCGATGGCATTGCGCTCGATGCACGGTACCTGCACCAGACCGCAGACGGGGTCGCACGTAAGGCCGAGGTGATGCTCCAGACCCATCTCGGCTGCATATTCGATTTGCGAGGGGGTACCGCCAAAGAGCTGGCAGGCAGCCGCCGCAGCCATGGCGCAGGCGACACCGATTTCACCCTGACAACCCACCTCGGCACCCGAGATGGAGGAGTTGGTCTTTACGACATTGCCAAACAGACCTGCCGTAGCCAGGGCGCGGAGGATGCGGATGCGCGTGAAGTTGCGCGAAGTGGCCAGGTGGTAGATGGCGGCCGGAATCACACCGCACGAACCGCAGGTGGGGGCCGTTACCACCTCACCACCCGAGGCGTTCTCCTCTGCAACGGCCAATGCATAGGCGTAGATGCGGGCGCGGGAGGCGAGCGAGCCGGTGTAGCTCTGCGACTTCACGTAGTAGGTGCTGGCTTTGCGCGAAACTTTCAAACCGCCCGGCAACACACCGTCGTTGTTCAGTCCGCGCTGAATCGTGTCACACATCACCGTCCATACGCGGTCCAGAAACTCCCAAATCTCCTTGCCTTCGCAATCCTCGACATACTCCCAATAGGTTTTACCCTCACGTTGGCAGTAACTCTTAATCTCCTCGATGGTCGAGAAGGGGTAGATGTGGTGCTTCGGGGTCTCTTTCGTCTCTTCGTTGGCCAACGCGCCGCCACCGACGCTGAAGATTTGCCACGAATCAACCACATCTCCACCTTTCAACCCCTCGAACAACATTCCGTTGGGGTGGAAGGGGAGGACCACATCGGCTTTCCAGACAATCTCCGTGGGGGCTATCTGCTCCAATACCGAGAGGATGGCCTGGTCCGTGAGGTGGCCTTTCCCCGTGGCGGCTAACGACCCGTAGAGGGTGACGCGATACTGCTCGACATTGGGGCAGTGCACGGCAAACTGCTCGGCCGCCTTCTTCGGCCCCATCGTGTGGCTCGACGAGGGGCCGTTGCCTATCTTAAAAAGTTCTCGTAATGACTCCATGGAATGAATTTCTTGCAAATATAAAGCAAAGGTAGTAATTTATTTGAGAATTCGACCTATCACTCCCGACAATCGCGCCTTTGTCCTATCGCGTGGCCTTTTCAGTGCAAAATAGCATCGGGAGTTGCTCAATTACACAAAAAGAGGAGCAAACAGCTCCTCTTTTTGTGTACCTCCACCGCGACTCGAACGCGAATTTAGGGTTTAGGAAACCCTCGTTCTATCCCTTGAACTATAGAGGCAGGTGATTGCAGCGCACCAAAACCGAGGTCCGATGCGCTGCAAAGATAGTAATTTTATTTCAATGTGACACGCAACGTGCGCTGGGCGTTGAGGTCCGACGTGCCACCCACACGAATCACATACGCTCCCTTCAAAGGTTGCATACGGTTCGTGGCGGGGTCGAACCAAGCGAAGTCCTCCTCCGTCAGCTCGAAGATAACCATCTCACTCTCGCCCGCAGCGAGTTTCACACGACGATAGTCGCGCAAGGTCTGAATCGGCCCCTCCGTGTCGCTCGGACGCTGGATGTAGAGCTGTACGACCTCCTCACCCTCGCGCGTACCGATGTTGCCCACCGGAACGGTCAGATAGAGCGTTTGACCCTCCTTCAGCGTGCGCTTGTCGCTCTTGAGTTTGCCGTAGAAGAACTCCGTATAGCTCAAGCCGTGTCCGAAACGGAAGAGCGGCTCTCCCTCGAAATAGCGGTAGGTCTTACCCTTCATGTTATAGTCTTGGAAGTCGGGCAGCTGATGAACCGAACGATAGAAGGTCAGCGGCAACTTACCCGACGGTGCGGCATCGCCATAGAGTACCTCGGCCAGAGCCGAACCACCCTCCTGGCCCGGATACCAGGCCTGAAGAATGGCATCGCAATGCTCCGACTCGGGAACCAACGCGATGGCCGAACCCGAGAAGTTCACCAAAACGACCTGCTTGCCGGCCTTCTTCAGGGCAGCAATCGTCTCGCGCTGAATGGCGGGCAACTCAATATCGTCGCGGTCACCACCACGGAATCCCGGGGCCGAAACAGCCATCTCCTCGCCCTCCAGTTGGGGCGAGATACCACCGGCAAAAATCACCACGTCGATATCCTTGATTTTCTCCACGAATGAGGGGATGTCTTGCGGTACAGCCTCGGCCATATCGAGGTTGAGGAAGGCATCCGTGCGACGACGATAGCCGCCATATTCTACCTTGATATCGTATGTGGCACCGAGTTCATACTCGAATTCACAGACCGTGGTTGCATTCTTAACATTGGTTTTGTCGGCCAGCAGCTTGCCATCGACATAGATGCGTACGGTCTCATTCGAACTGATGCGGAACACCGCACGCCCTGTATTTTCGGGTTTGAACGTCGTCTCGTAGCGAGCCGTGAAGGCCGAGAGATTCACGCCCGGGGCAAAGACCGTGTTGCCACCCGTCGAGAAGTTCATCGGGCGCGTGATGTGGTCTGTGGCAGCGGGGGTGCCTTCGAAGTCGAGGTTGTTCCAATAGGTAGCGCGGAAACCGGGCTTCCCATCTGCGAAACATTCGCCAAAGAGCGTGAGGTAGGTGGCGACATCCGTGTGGCCACAAAGTTGCTCATAGACGACCTGCTCTTTGCCGAGCAGAGCCTCCAAACCCTCTTTGAGGGTAATCGTGTAGGAGGGAATGCCGTTGTAGTTAGCCCACTGCATCGACTCCAAATCGGCATTCGGACCGACGATGGCGACCTTCTTCGACTTGTCGAGCGGCAGCAGATTGTCGCGATTTTGCAACAGCACGAAGCTCTCGATGGCCGCCTTTTTGGCCAGGGCGCGGTGCGCTTCGCAATCAACCACCGAGTAGGGAATGTTGTAGGGGTCCTCCTTCTCGAAGAGACCCATCTCGAACTTGGCCTTCATCAGGCGCGTCACCGAGCGGTCAATCTCCTGCTCGGTAATCAGCCCGCGCTTCACGGCCTCGACCAGCGCGGCATAGCTGCTGCCACACTCCAAATCGCAACCCGCCTTGACGGCTGCGGCCGAGGCCTCGGCTGCATCGGCGTGGGTTTCATGGTGGCCCTTCTGGTAGAAGTCGCGGATGGCTCCGCAGTCCGAAACGACGATGCCCTCATAGCCCCACTCCTTGCGCAGAATCTCCTCCAGCAGGTATTCGCTGGCGTTGCAGGGGTCGCCCTCGAAGCGGTTGTAGGCACCCATTACCTCCTTCACGCCACCCTTGCGCACCAAGGCTTCAAAGGCGGGAAGGTAGGTCTCGCGCAGGTCGCGCTGCGAGATATTCTTTGCATCGAACGAGTGGCGATTCCACTCCGGACCCGAGTGTACGGCATAGTGCTTGGCGCAGGCGTGGAGCTTGTTGAACTTGGCATTCGGGTCGCCCTGCAGACCACGTACCACGGCCAGACCCAGCTGCGTAGTGAGGTAGGGGTCCTCGCCGTAGGTCTCCTGACCACGTCCCCAACGCGGGTCGCGGAAGATGTTGATGTTGGGCGTCCACACCGAAAGTCCCTGATAGCGTTTGCGCGAACCCTGCTTGACAAAGTCGATGTATTTCGCGCGTGCCTCATCCGAGGTGGCCGTAAAGACCTCCTCGATAAGCGCATCGTCAAACGACGCGGCCATGCCAATCGTCTGCGGGAAGACCGTAGCCAAACCGGCGCGGGCAATACCGTGAAGTGCCTCGCTCCACCAATCGTAGAAGGGGATGCCGAGGCGGTCAATCGGGGCGGCTCCGTTTTGCATCTGTGACACCTTCTCTTCGAGGGTCATGCGACTTACGAGGTCCTTGGCGCGTTCATCGAACGAGCGCGACGAATCCTGATAGGGGAGCGTCTGTGCAGCCAGGCTGAAGGTCATCAGCAGCGCGGAGCAGGTCAGCAGTAGTCGTTTCATGTTGGTTGTAGGTTATTTGTTGCGGTTGTTGTAGGCTTCGAGTGCTTTTCCGAGAATCATCAGGGCGCGTTGCAGGTCCTCCTTCTTCAGGACGTAGGCAATACGTACCTCGTTGTGGCCATAGCCCGGCTCGGAGTAGAAACCCGATGCGGGAGCCATCATGATGGTCTCGCCCTCGTATTCGAAGTCCGAAAGACACCATGCGCAGAAGTCATCGCTGTTATCCACCGGCAGACGCGCCACCGTGTAGAAGGCTCCCATCGGAATTGGCGAATAGACGCCCGGGATACGATTCAGCCCGTCGATGAGGCACTTACGACGCTCGATATACTCCTCATACACTTCGGTCGAGTAGCTACGCGGCGCATCAATCGAGGCCTCGGCCACAATCTGCCCCAACAGGGGGGGCGAAAGACGTGCCTGACAGAACTTCATCACCGCCTCGCGGATGGCCTTATTCTTCGTGATGAGCGCACCGATGCGGATACCGCACTCCGAATATCGCTTCGATACGGAGTCAATCAGCACGACATTCTCCTCGATGCCCTCGAGGTGGAAGGCCGAGATGTAGGGCGAACCGGTGTAGATAAATTCGCGGTACACCTCGTCCGAGAAGAGGAAGAGGTCATATTTCTTTACCAGGTCGCGGATGCGGTCCATTTCGCGGCGCGTGTAGAGGTAACCCGTGGGGTTGTTGGGGTTGCAAATCAGGATGCCGCGCGTGCGGGGGTTGATGAGCTTCTCGAATTCGGCCACATCGGGCAGGGCAAAGCCCTCCTCGATGGTCGAAACCACGGGGCGAATCGTCGCTCCGGCCGAGATGGCAAAGGCCATGTAGTTGGCATAGGCCGGCTCGGGAACGATAATCTCATCGCCCGGATTCAGACACGACATGAAGGCAAACAGCACCGCCTCCGAACCTCCCGTGGTGACAATCACATCCTCGGGCGTGAGTTTGATTTGGTACTGCTCATAATACTCCACAAGTTTCTTTCGGAGCGACATATAACCACCACTGGGGCTGTACTCCAGAATCGAGCGGTCGATGGTGCGCAGGGCATTCAGACCCACTTCGGGGGTCTGAAGGTCGGGCTGACCGATGTTGAGGTGGTAGATTTTCGTGCCGCGGGCCTTGGCAGCATCGGCCAACGGTCCTAATTTGCGAATCGGGGAGGCCGGCATCAACTCGGCCCGTTCTGAAATGTGTGGCATAACGGATGGGATTAATCGATTTCAATCAAAGGTCTGAACTTAATGCTACGGTGTGCCGGAATGGGTACAGGCGCACCCGTGCGCGGATTGCGTCCCATGCGCTCGGCGTGCTGCTGTACGGTGAAAGAACCCAGCCCCGAAAGGGTGACACGCTCGCCCTCCTGCAAGCTTTGGTGGATGACGTTAATCAACGCATCGACCGCCTTTCGGGCGTCGATTTTGGAGAGGTTGCTCTCTAATGCAACGGCTTCGACGAGTTGGCTCTTATTCATGATAGGCACTATTTCGATTAGTAGAACAAAGATAGCAAATTTTCAACCCAACGCAAAATATTCGCCGTTTTATACGTTAAGTGCCGCGCGATAACCGCCACAAAACGGCTCTGCACAACGATGCGCCCGAATCGACCATGTTCTCCAGTCGGAGCGGTAGGAAGGGCGAGGCTTTAATGGTGGTTGAGAGAGGGATTGGCTACTACGCGAGCCAAAGGCTCGCTTCGTGACGCCTTTCCCCTCCGCTCGCCGCGGGGGCTTTCTGTTGTGTCAAGTAGCAAGCCCCTCCTTATCAAAGGAGGGGTTGGGGAGGATTGTCGAAGTCTCTCCGCAAAAGGGGATGCTTTTCGCAGGGAGGCCTGATAAAGGTGGTTGGAGAGAGGGATTGGCTACTACGCGAGCCAAAGGCTCGCTTCGTGACGCCTTTCCCTTCCTTGCCACGGGCCTCCCTGCGAAAAGCCAAACGAACGAGTCTTTGCACGGCTCCCGTTGGGAGCGTTTTTTTGTTTTAGGGCCATTGCTTATGCAAGCATAGCACAGCCCTAAAACAAAAAAAGCTTCTGCTAATGCAGAAGCCGTGCAAATCGTTCGTTTGCCCTTTTGCGGAGAGAGAGGGATTCGAACCCCCGGAACAGTTGCCCGTTCACCGCATTTCGAGTGCGGCCCGATCGACCACTCCGGCATCTCTCCAATTGCGAGTGCAAATATAGAGATAATTTTTTTATTCGTGCAAATTTCCGCTCGATTTTTTTTCGTTTTTCCGTTTTTAAGGTTCTTAAAACTCCGTGGTGGGCGTTTCGCCCCCGCTTTTGGATGAATTATGGGTGGCGTTTGTTCATATTTCGAGATTTTGTGTATCTTTGTATGTAGGAAAGTAGTATCTTTTCAATGGTTGAGCCGTTGTTCGTTCTCGGAGATGAATAGGGATGAATCGGTGGTAACCATACTAAAAAGGTACAATTTTCGTTAAATAGGTAAAGGGACGGAATCCCTAAAGATGTCAAACCAAACATTTGATGTTGCTATGAAGATGAAAATGAATCTCTTACTGCTTGCGATGGCGACCTTGACCCTCTCGGGTTGCACGTCGGCCTTCTACGGTTCGACCTCGGCCGCGAGCGACGATTTGTATGCCATGCACAACCGCACGGAGATAGCCCGTCGTCAGCAGGCCGAGGCCGAGGCGCGTAAAGCCGAGGCGGAAGCCCGCAAGGCCGAGGTGGAGGCCATGATTGCCGAAGCGGCTGCCCGCTCGTCGGAGGATGCCTACTACAACCGCTCGACGGGTGAGAATTTCACCAGCGTGTTGGCCGATGACTACGAAAGTGCCTACGCACGTCGTCTGCGCGGTATGGAGTCGCCGACCTATCGTATGCCGTCGAGCTATACGAATGCACGTTACAGCACGACCTTCCATTATGTGTCGGCCTACGACCCTGCTTTTTATAACATCATGGTGATGGGCGACCAGGTTTGGGTGGAGCCGAAGTATGTGACGGCTATGTTCGGCACCTGGGGGCTTCCCTCCTACAGCCGTGCCTGGTACTGGAACCGTTGGACCTCGCCCTGGTGGGCCCCCTCCTTCTCGATTGGCTTTGGCGGTTGGGGTTGGAACATCGGCCTTTCGTGGTATGATCCTTGGTTCTACGATTGGTACAGCCCCTGGTATCGTCCCTGGGGAGGTTACTACTACGGTTGGCATAACCACTATTGGCACAACCACTATTGGCACGGCCACGGTCCCCATTGGAACGGTGGTGGCGGTTACCATCCGGGACATCGCCCCGGTGCAGGCCGTCCGGGCATCGTGCATCGTCCCTCGCAGAACCGTTACACGCGCCCCTATCAGAGCCAGGGTTCGACCATCAACCGTGGTCAGAGCGGCAACCGCAACTGGAGTTCGGGCGTCTATCAAGGCGATAACCGTGGGCAGAGTGGTCGCGGACAGGGTTCGGGTACGGTGAGTCGCACGCCGAACAACTCGCAGAGCAAGCCTTCGTACAACTCCGGCACTTCGCGTCGCAGTCGCTCGACGGGTAGCAACTCATCCTCCTACCGCTCGAGTGGTAGCTGGAATTCGAACAACTCGTCGTCGAACAGCAACTGGGGTTCGTCGAGCAGCTCGCGTGGCGGCAGCTACAGCAGCGGTTCGAGCGGAGGTGGTTACAGCGGCGGAGGCGGTGGCTCTCGTGGCGGTTCGTCGGGCAGCTCGTCGCGCGGTCGATAGCGTACACCGAATTTCGGAAACATCAAAAACGGAAACCCTTTAATTGTATCGTATCATGAAACGTATTATATATATGGTATGCGGGGCATTGTTCCTGTGTGGCGCAGCCTTGGCACAGCCGGCAAGCTATGCCATCGGTGGCCAACACTTCTCGAACGATGCCATGACGACGGCCGACCTGTTCAGCCTCTCGCAACAGCAGTTCAATTTCGGCACGGCCCGTTCGATGGCTATGGCCGGAGCCTTCACCTCGCTCGGAGGCGATATGGCTTCGATGGTCATCAACCCCGCCGGTCTGGGTATGTACCGCAGTGGTGAGGTGGCATTGACCCCGATGCTCTCGATATCCAACTCCTCGACCCCCGGGACGGGGAGCTTCGAAAGCAACTCGAACACCCGCTTTGCGATGGGTAACTTCGGTGGTGTCTTCAATGTTTATGAAGGGTCGGGTAAGCTGCTCAGTTTCAATATCGGAGTGGGCTATACGCGCTTGGCCGATTTTAACTACAACACCTCGTTCAGTGTGCCGTCGGCTCAACGCGCCTCGATTGCCGATGCGATGAGTGTGATGCTCGAAGCGGGCGGTGTCGGTATCAACGATTCTGACAAGATTATCCAGGAGGGCTTTACGGATTGGGGAGTGGACCCCGCCTTCTGGCCCGGAGTGGCAGCCTATAAGACCTATCTGGTCGGCATGAACGACTTTGGTGTGTGGTATCCCGAGGAGATTGGTGCCAACGCCATGATTGAGAGTGGTTCGTCGGTGCGCAGCCGTGGTTCGGCCGGTGAGTTTTCGCTCTCGATTGGTGGAAACATCGACAATAAACTCTATTTCGGTGTCACCTTCGGTGTTCAGAGCATCTACCAGAAGAAGTCGCTCTACTATGGTGAGGCCTACTCGTATGGCGGGGGCAACGGCTACGATTCGGGTGATATGGCGGTCGATGCCGATGGCGTGCCTTTGACAAGCGTGATGCAGGCGATGGGTATGCGCCAGAGCGTGCGCCTTGATGGTACAGGCGTGAACTTTAAGCTGGGTGTGATTTATCGCCCGACGCCCGCTTTGCGCCTCGGTTTTGCCTTCCATACGCCGACCCTCTACGCCCTGGAGCGTCGCTACGATTTGGCGATGTCCACCGTGTCGTTGGGTGCAACCAGCGAGACCGATTTTACGACGCACGAATACACCTCCGATGCAGTTTCGGATGTGCTGGAGGATGATGGCCCCAACACCTGGGAGTTCGCCTCGCCGACCCGCATGATGTTTGGTGCCTCGTACACCTTCGGCCCCTTTGCCGTGTTGTCGGTCGATTACGAGCGTGCCTGGTATAACGGAATCCGTGTCAAGGGGATGCCTTACCTGCCTTACGGTGCCGGTGAGGGGGACTTTAAGCAGGATTTCAAACACTACTTCAAGGGTTCGAACAACCTGCGTGTAGGTCTGGAGGTGCGTCCCGTGCCGAGTGTGGCTGTGCGTGCCGGTTATGGCTATGTGGGTTCGATGCTGAAGGAGAAGGGGACGATTCTTTCGCAACCTGCCACCGAGGAGATGAACTACCTGACGGCCGGTCTGGGCTTTAAGTTGGGTCGTGCGTGCTACATCGATTTGGCCTATTGCTACTCGAAGGCCGAATCGACCGAGTATATGCTCTTCTACGGCAATCGCTACCCCGATATGGTGTCGAGCGAGCCGGCCGAAATTTACGAAAGCGACCGTTTCAAGACCGACCTTACGCGCCACAACATCGCGCTGACGTTCGGTGTGCGATTCTAACGAAAGCGCAACATACAAAGTAATACCGTCATCCCAAGGACTTACCTCCTTGGGATGACGTTTTTGTTTGGCCATTCAACCCGGGAGAGCCTTATTTTTAATAATTATGAATCTTACATTCTAAATTTTGAATTAGATTTCCTATCTTTGTAGATTGAATGTAACGAAACAAAAAACCAAGATATATTATGGCAAAAGAACTGAAAGAGCTGACCAAGTCGGACGAGAATTACTCGCAATGGTACAACGATTTGGTGATGAAGGCCGGTCTGGCCGAGAACTCCGCTGTGCGCGGTTGTATGGTGATTAAGCCCTACGGCTACGCTATTTGGGAGAAGATGCACGAAGCTTTGGACAAGATGTTCAAGGAGACGGGTCACCAAAATGCCTACTTCCCGCTCTTTATTCCCAAGTCGTTCTTCTCGCGCGAGGCCAACCACGTGGAGGGCTTTGCCAAGGAGTGTGCCGTCGTGACGCACTACCGCCTCAAGAACGACCCCGAGGGTAAGGGTGTCGTGGTAGACCCGGCTGCCAAGTTGGAGGAGGAGCTGATTGTACGTCCTACGTCGGAGACCATCATCTGGAATACCTACAAGAATTGGATTCAGTCCTATCGTGACCTGCCGATTTTGTGCAACCAGTGGGCCAATGTGGTACGCTGGGAGATGCGCACGCGCCTCTTCCTCCGTACGGCCGAGTTCCTCTGGCAGGAGGGCCACACGGCGCACGCAACGCGCGAGGAGGCCATTGCCGAGGCCGAGAAGATGGTACACGTCTATGAGTCGTTTGCCCAGGATTGGATGGCACTGCCGGTGGTCGTAGGCCACAAGTCGCCCAACGAGCGTTTTGCCGGAGCAGAGGATACGCTGACCATCGAGGCCCTGATGCAGGATGGTAAGGCCTTGCAGAGCGGTACGTCGCACTTCCTGGGTCAGAACTTTGCCAAGGCGTTCGACGTGCAGTATGTCAATAAGGAGGGCAAGCAGGAGTATGTTTGGGCCACCTCGTGGGGTGTTTCGACCCGCCTGATGGGTGCGCTGATTATGGCTCACTCGGATAACAACGGTCTGGTGCTGCCTCCGAAGCTGGCTCCGATTCAGGTGGTGATGGTGCCGATTTACAAGTCGGAGGAGCAGCTCAAGGCCATCTGCGAGCGTTTCGATACGATTGCTGCCGAGCTGAAGAAGCGCGGTATCAGCGTCAAGATTGACGACCGCGATAACGTGCGTCCGGGCTTCAAGTTTGCCGAGTATGAGCTGAAGGGTGTGCCTGTGCGTCTTGCGATGGGTGGCCGCGATATGGAGAACGGCACGATTGAGCTGGTGCGCCGCGATACGCTCGAGAAGCAGACCGTCAGCCAGGAGGGTCTGGCCGATTTGGTCGAGCAGCTGATGACCGATATCCAGCAGGGCATCTTCCAGAAGGCCCTCGACTACCGCAACTCGATGATTACGAAGGTCGATACGTGGGAGGACTTCAAGCGCGTGCTGGACGAGAAGGGCGGCTTCATCTCGGCCCACTGGGACGGTACGGTAGAGACCGAGGTGGCCATCAAGGAGGCCACGAAGGCGACGATTCGCTGCATCCCCTTGGATGCCGAAGAGGAGGAGGGCGTCTGCATCTTCTCGGGCAAGCCTTCGCACCGTCGCGTCCTCTTTGCGCGCAGCTACTAAAACGACACGAACCTTAAAACTTACCTATAACTATGATGCGCAAATTTTTTGCTCTGGTGTTGGCCGTGGCAGTGGTGATGCCCCTCACGGTTGAGGCCAAGAAGAAGCAGGAGGAGCCGAAACAGCTCACGATTCAAAATCAGTGGTACGGCAAGCGAGTGGCCTATCTGGGCGACTCGATTACCGATGAGCGTCAGACCACAACGCAAAAGGTCTATTGGCAGTATTTGGAGGAGCTGTTGGGCATTGTGCCGACCGTCTATGGCATCAGTGGCAACCAATGGCACCAGATTATCCCCCAGGCCGAGCGTATGATTGCGAAGCAGGGGCAGGAGGTCGATGCCATCCTGATTTTTATGGGTACGAATGACTTTAACGCCTGCGTCCCCATTGGCGAGTGGTACGAGGAGAAGCCCGTGAACCTCGAGGTGAACCCCGACGGCACGAAGGAGTATCGCTGGCAGCGCACCCCGATTATGGACGATTCGACCGTGCGTGGCCGCATCAACAAGGCGATGGAGTTCCTGAAGAAGAACTATCCGACGAAGCAGATTATCGTCCTCACGCCCATCCACCGTGCTATCTTCCGTGGTCGCAACCGCAACATCCAGCCCGACGAACTCTATTCGAACAAGGTGGGTCTGTTCCTTTCGGACTACCTGAAGGTCTATCAGGAGATTGCCAACGTGTGGGCGGTGCCGGTGATTGATTTGAATTCGATTTGCGGTCTCTATCCCGTCATGGATGCCCATGCGCCCTATTTCCGCAGCTCGGAGAACGACCGCCTGCACCCCAATAGCGACGGTCAGTATCGCATGGCCAAGGCATTGATGTATCAGCTCCTGGCGCATCCTGCCGACTTCGAGTAGACCGCTTGGGTGTGGTGGAGAAAAATAATAGCAGACGGACATCCTCACGGGTGTCCGTTTTTTTTATGTCAAAAACACAAAATTGCAGTCAAAAACCGATAATTTCACCGCCTTGTTTGGTCGATTCACCTTGCCCGAAAATTCGCACCAAAAAGCCGAAAATCCCTTTTGCAGCCCCTTCTCGGCACGATATTTGCCCATTTTGCACGTCGCCGACCCACGATGGTGGGCGATACGAAAATTTGGAGAATAGAAAAAGAATGCCTATCTTGCAATCGAAAACAAAGCTAAAGGGGCTTTTGATAACCGAATTATTCACTGCTTTAAGCACTAAAAAAGGATTGCCTATCGAGAAAACTCTACTCTTTTAACCCTTAAAACGAAAGAGTATGAACGCTCAAGTACAGAGTGACCGCGTATTGCTCGGTCAGTACCTTGCAGGTGATCAAAGTGCCATTTCGCAGCTTCTCGACCGTCACAGCCGCCGTGTACGTGATTATATCCGTATGATGGTGAAGGACCGTGATTTGGCCGACGACATTCTCCAGGATACCTTAATTAAAGTTGTTCGTGTCATCGACGAGGGTCGCTATGTCGATAGCGGTAAATTCCTCTCGTGGGTGCTGCGCATTGCCCACAACCAGGTCATTGACCACTTCCGCCGCGAGAAGCAGCAAAAACAGCTTACCGAGGCCGATGCAGGTTACGATGTGCTGGGTACGTTGCGCTTCGCCGAGCCGACCATCGAGGACCGCATGGTGAGCGAGCAGATTGCTGCCGATTTGCGCAACCTGGTTGAGGAGCTTCCCGCCGAGCAGCGCGAGGTGGTCAAGATGCGCTACTACGCCAACCTGACCTTCAAGGAGATTGCCGAGGCTACCGACGTAAGCGTAAATACCGCCTTGGGACGTATGCGCTACGCGCTGATTAACCTCCGTCGCATGATTCAGAAAAAAAAGATGGTGTTAAGCTAAATTTTCTCGACCCTCCGTGCAATATCCTGCCCGTGGGCTGCGTTAATAGAGTACAAGAATCTAAAAAACGTACCTGCCTATGGAGGATATCGACCACGACAAACAAGTTAATGCAATCTCCGACGACGATGAACTCCTCATGCGCGAGGTTTTCCAAGGTGACCACGAGCTGTTTATGCTCCATCACTACCTCACGGACGTTCTCGGTCAAGGGGATATTTAGAGGGTTAATTTTTGATGGAGAGGGGTAGTAAGACTGCCCCTCTTTTTTTGTGCGTGGAGTTTGTGGATGTCGGTGACGGTTGTCGGTGGAGGTTGTCGGTGGAGGTTGTCGGTGGAGGTTGCTGTTAAAGGTAACTAAAGGTAACTAAAGGTAGCTAAAGGTAGCTAAAGGTTATCCTTAATCACCCTTAATCTCCTTTAATCACCTTTAATTTCCCTTTCTCGCCTTTGCCGCCTTTAGCTCCCCTTAACCCGCTTTAGTTTCCTTTAATAACCCTTAATTACCCTTTAGCCCCCTTTCCCACCTCCATAAAAAAACCGACGCTCATCGTTGAGCGTCGGTTTTTTTATGCTATAAGCCCGAAATTATTTCGTGCTCCAGGTACCACCACCCTTGTCCCAGGTGCCTTCTGTAACGGTATAGCAGTTCGTGCCATCGGTCGGAACGGTCAGGTCTGCAGTCTGATTCCACTTGTTGTTCCAGTTGTTAGTCGTCGTGTTGGGATTCATGCGGCAGAAGATTACGTTGGGGTAGCCCTCAGGAATCTCACACTCGTAGCAACCATCGCTATCCGCATCGGTCATATCCAGCCAATGCTCGCCATTGCCGAAGAAGTAGGCTGCGAAACGCGCGTTGTCAATCTTCCAGTTAGCATTGGGAATGAGGTAGAGTTTGCCTGCGCTCTCCACGGGCTTCTGGTTCGAAACGGTTTGCTCAACAGCATCCTCAATGGCAGAACCGGCGGTAACTACATAAATTTTGTTGTTGTTGTTGGTCGTATCGAGATATACATCGTAAGTACCTGCGGTCAGTACCGAGGTGTTACCCAAGCTGGTCGTATTATCTGCGACAACCCACTTGTTGGCCTCGATGCCATAAACCTCCGATGTGTATTGCTGATCCCAGTTGCTGTCGTAGCGGAACTTAAACTCGCTGTAGTCGGTCTCAAAGGTTACGTTCTGAGCAACCAGCAGGCCCTCCGTCTCGGTCGTATAAAGGAACGTGTCGCCCCAGTTGTTCAGCTCGCCCGAAATGGCCCACAAAGTCTGTTCCGGTACAAACGGCTCGGGCATAGCGGGAACCTCGGCACCTGCGGGAACTACGCACATCATCGAAGCATCCTCCGAAAGGTAGATGTCGGCCAAATCCCAATTCGAGGCGAAAGGAACCAGTGCCATAAAGTCTTCCGTCCAACCATTCTTGGTAGCCTGCCACTCGTTGAGGGTTATCTCCTTGGTAGCCGTATAGGCATTCATGCCATCAAAGAAGCAATAGCCAGACTCACAGAACGAAACACCCTTAGCAACATGATACCCCTCCTCGATAACCATCTGCGACTGGTTTGCCATATCACCGGTAACGAGGACGTAAGGACTCGGAATAACCTGCGGCACATCGCTGGCGGCAGCCTTGTAAATCTTGCCGGCCTTGAACTCGAACTCGCCATCATAACCGATATAGGTTTCAGGTGCATACGACGTACTCAGGCCCGTTACGGCAAAGTTCGTAACTTTACCCGGGAAGACGGGAATGAAGTAGGTCTCACCGGTAACGCAACCGAAGAGCGAAATCTCCGTGGTCGTACCGGTCGTCGTGTAGCTAATCGAGCCGTCGGCCGTGTTGTAGTTCAACGTGGCATTACCGGCCAGGTTGGCACCCTCGGCGGTTAAGGTTACAATACCGTCCTGCGTACCCGTATAGGTGAACTTAATCAGGGCGGTAGCGGCCTGGAAAGCCAGCTTGTTGTCCTGCGAATAGGCAACCATATAGTTGTACTTCTCATCCCAGCCGTCCGTAACTACATCCTGCTCAACACCAATGTGTACGGGAACACTCCAAACGCCATCGGCATACGAAGCAGCCGGTACAACGCCCGTAGGAGGATAGGTGGGCGTATTCCACTTCAGCTCGGGATATACAGCGAGGTAACCCGTGGCCGAGGGTGTGAACTCCGAGGTGGTCGTAAAGGTAGCCGTAGCGGCAGCCTCCGTAGCATCACCATCGAATACGACACCTGCCGTGTTCTCCTGCGTGTAAATCGTAATCTTGTCGTCGGCATTCCACATCACCTTGTTACCCTCACCCAGCTCGGTACGGGTGTTGTTCAGGGTGGCGGTAAAGCTTACCGGCTCGTTCGTGGCCACCGTCTCGGCGGCATCCTTCTGGCACGAGGTTGCGCCCATTACCATGGCAGCAGCAACCAAAAGCGAATAAAACTTCTTCATGATTTCTGTGTTTTTCAATGAATTAGTAGGTCGAAGGAATTTCATCCTCATCATACGAAGGCGTCTGGTCGCCCTCAAAACTCGTGGCAAAACCTGCCTCTACGACAAGCTCCAAAAGCTCCAGCTCGGGAGCTACATAGCTGTTCTTCTTCATGTTGTTTAGTTTGTTTTTTATGGTTAATTGTTTGTTCGTAGCACAATGAGTCGCAAAGATAGACAATCTTTGTTAAAAATAGGTATATAAAGCCGAAAAAATCGGACGAACAGCCCGATTCTTGTGATGAACGGCACCGAACAACCCCGATGTAGGGCGGAAAAGGGTTGCTAAAAGGGATTAAGGCGACGAATGGAGATTAAAGGTGACTAAAGGTGACTAAAGGTGACTAAAGGTTGCTAATGGAGTTTCAACTTTCAACGCTCAACGCTCAACTTTCAACTCTCAACGCTCTCTCTCCTCTTTGCTCTTTCCTCTTTCCTCTTTCCTCTTTCCTCTTCGCTCTTTGCTCTTTGCTCTTTAACCCACCTTCGGTGGCTTGACTTTGCTCCGGCTCGGCATCACGCAAGCGTGTGCGCTCGCCTTAATCGCAAAGTTATCTCTTCGCTCTCTCCTCTTCAACATTCTCTTGTATGCGCTTCAATCCGCTGCGGGTGAGCGGAGTAGCGGCGAAGTGTTGTGAAAACGCCTCCTCGCTCATCGATAACCAATCTTCGGAGGTCATGTTGCGCGGGTCAAAGAGCGGGTCAAAGGCTGCGTGGCGGTGCATCGGGGTGCGACGGTTGTGCGGACAGCACGTTTGGCAGCTGTCGCAGCCGAAAATCCAGCCGTCAAGGTCGATGCGGGTGGCGGGTTGTCGTTCGATGGTGTGGCAGGCGATGCAGCGGGCGGTCGATATCATCCGTTCGTTCTCCAAAACCGCCCCCGTGGGACAGGCCTCGATGCAGGCGCGACACGAACCGCACCCGACCCCCTGCATCGGTTGGTCGTAGTGGTCAAACTGCTCATTGATAATTAGTTCGCAAAGATGCACGAAACTGCCGTAGCGGGGCGTAATGAGGAGCGATTGCCGACCTATCCACCCGAAACCTGCCTCGACGGCCCACCGCTTCTCGGCCACGGGGGCCGAATCGACAAAGCCGCGTCCCGCAAGGGTTGGGCATCCGCTTTTGAGCGCACCGAATAGCTCGCGTAGCATCGATTTGAGGGTGGTATGGTAGTCGTGGTTGCAGGCGTAGGAGGCAATCTTGGCGCGGTGGGTCGCCTCGTACCCCTCGCTTATCGCATTTTTGTAGCTCACGGCGCAGACGATGATGCTCTTCGCCCCCTCGACCAGCAGCGCAGGGTCAAACCGCTTGTCGGTGTTCCGCTCGAGGTACGCCAACGACGAGTGATGCCCCGCTGCCACCCAGCGACGGAAGCGTGCGGCATCCTCCTCGAGTGGTCGCACGGCAACCACTCCGCACAGGTCGAAACCGACCCTTTCTGCCGCCTTTTTCAGCTCCTCGTGTTGTAACATAGACTCGCTTTTGGTTGAATTTTTACCTCCAAAAACACTTTAAGTAGCAATTTTTCGCCCCTAAATAGCGATTTTCACCCCGTATTTCGTGTTTTTGCCCTATTTCAGGCTCTCTGTCCCTTAAATTTTCCCCTTTGCCTTTTTTGTGCGACCTTTGTCGGGAATCGAGGTGGATACTCCGCCCGATTCTTGCAGTGACAAAATTAGTAAAATTTCAAAACAATACCGAAAAGCACATGGAACATTTTTGCACGATGCTTGAAAACCGTCTGCGTCGCAACTGGGAGAAGCCCGCGTTGAGTGACTATCGCGGTGAGACCTTTACCAGCGCACAGGTGGCCGAGCAATTCGCCCGCTTGCACGTTCTCTTCAAGGGCCTCGGCCTGGAGAAGGGGGACAAAATTGCCCTCTCGGGTCATAACTCGGCCCACTGGGCCATGACCTTCCTGGCTGTGAATACCTATCGCGGTGTGGCTGTCCCCATTCTGGCCGACTTCACGAACGAGGGTATGTTGGATCTGACCCACCACGCGGAGAGTAAGGTCCTCTTCACCGAGCCGAAGAAGTGGGAGGGTGCCGACCCGACCAAACTGACTCACCTCAAGGCCGTTGTCAATATCGACGACTATTCGCTGCTCTATGCCGCTACGGAGGAGGTGACGGAGGTTTTCGCATCGCTCGACGAGCAGTTTCAGAAGGCCTATCCGAAGGGCTTCCGCAAGAGTGATATGAAACTCGCCAACGATAAGCTCGACGAGCTGATGGTGATTAACTACACCTCGGGTACGACCGGCTCGCCGAAGGGCATCATGCTCACCGGCCGCAACATCTCGGCCAACATCCGTTTCGGTTTGGATAACATCCCCGTTCCGCAGGATGCTACGATGATGTCGATGCTCCCGATGGCCCATATGTACGGTCTGGCATTCGAGTTCCTCTATCCCTTCTGCGGTGGTGCGCACGTTACGTTCCTCGGCAAGACCCCCTCGCCGACGGTGCTGATGGCCGCATTCCAGGAGGTGAAGCCCTATATCCTGATTACGGTGCCGCTCGTGATGGAGAAAATTATCAAGGGTAAGGTGATGCCCGTGCTGAAGAAGCCCGCCATGCGTGTGCTGACCTCGATTCCGGTGCTGAAGAATGTGATTTACAAGAAGATTCGCGAGCAGATTATGTCGGCTTTCGGTGGCAATGTCTGCATGATTGTGATGGGTGGTGCCGCCTTGAGCAAGTCGGTCGAGAAGGTGCTGCGTGCCGCCAAGATTCCCTACACGGTGGGTTACGGTATGACCGAGTGCGCTCCGCTGGTGGCCTATAAGCATTGGACGACCTTTGTCTCCGGCTCGTGCGGTTGCTGCGTGGATTGCGCCGAGATTCGCGTCGATTCGTCGGACCCCCAGCAGGTGGTAGGCGAGTTGCAGGTGAAGGGTGCAAACGTCATGATGGGCTACTACAAGAACGAGGAGGCCACGAAGGAGGCCTTCACGGCCGATGGCTGGCTGCGCACGGGTGACCTCGGTGTTATCGATGCAGGTGGCAACATCTTTATTCGCGGTCGCTCGAAGTGTATGATTCTCTCCTCGAACGGTCAGAACATCTACCCCGAGGAGATTGAGGCCAAGCTCAACACGATGCCCTATGTCGGCGAGTCGCTCATCGTGGAGCGCGAGAAGCGTCTGGTGGCCCTCGTAACGCCCCACGAGGAGCAGATGAAGACGGCTACCGAGCCGGTTGAGGAGTTGATGGAGCAGGCTCGCAAGATGGCCAATGCCGAGTTGCCCGCCTACAGCCAGATTGCCAAAATCGAACTCGTTGAGGGTGGTTTTGTACACACCCCGAAGCACTCAATCAAGCGTCACCTCTACGCTTAAATCAGGAGGAGTACACCAATCCAAATCCCAAGGTCGCATAACGAAATGAAGCGCGTTATGCGACCTTTTTTTATTGTTTTCACAATAAAGTTGCCGAAATTTCCGATTTTTTAGTACATTTGTCGCGTGGTATAAGCCACGTAAAGTTAATTTCATAAACCCAATACAACTATGGCATTCAAAACCATGTATGACCTGGTGCGCCAAAGCATCGAGAAGTTCTCGGACCGCTTGGCGTTTAAGATGCTCGACGGCGAGGAGGTTTCGTTCTCCGAGGTGGGCGAGCGCATCAAAAAGGTCCAGCAGATGCTTACCTCGGCCGGCTTGAAGCCCGGCGATAAGGTGGCTCTTTACAGCAGCAGTATGCCGAACTGGGGTGTGAGCTACTTCTCGGTCGTAACGGCCGGTATGGTAGTGGTACCGATTCTGCCCGGCTTCTCGGGCGAGGAGGTGGCCAAGATTCTCGAACACTCCGAATCGAAGGCACTGCTGGTCTCGGATAAACTCTATGCAAAACTCCCCAAAGCTGCGGTCGAGGCACTCAACATCGTCATCCGCACGAAGAACCTGAAGGTGCTTTCGCAGCGTGTCGAGGCCGAGGGCGCAACGGCTGTTCCCCAGCCGAAGGATTTGGCCTCGATTATCTACACGTCGGGTACCACCTCATCGCCCAAGGGCGTGATGCACTCGCAGGAGTCGCTTGCAATCCATGCCGACCTGTGTCAGAAACTCTTCCCGATTAACCTCGAGGATTCGTTCTTCTCCGTGCTGCCTATGTCGCACGTCTATGAGTGTTCGTTGGGCCTGATTTTCCCCTTCTCGCAGGGTGTGCCGGTCTATTATCTGGACCGTCCGCCTGTGGCGTCGGCACTGTTGCCGGCTCTGCGCCAGGTGCGCCCGACCATTATGCTGATTGTGCCGCTCATCATCGAGAAGATTTTCCGCTCGCAGGTGATGTCGAAGTTCAACGCCAATGCCGTGATGAAGTTCCTTTACGGCATTCGTCCCACGCAGAAGTTGCTGCATAAGGTGGCCGGTAAGAAGCTCATGGAGGTCTTTGGCGGCCGCTTGCGCTTCCTCGGTGTGGGTGGTGCGAAGCTCGATGGCATGACCGAGCAGTTCCTGGTCGATGCCTCGTTCCCGCACGGTATCGGTTATGGCCTGACCGAGACTGCACCGCTGTTGGCCGGTGCGGTGCCTATTAAGAAGGAGGTTGGTTCGACGGGCGTTGTGGCCCCCTATGTCGAGCTGCGCCTGGATAATATCAACCCCGACACGCAGCAGGGTGAGGTGGTTGCCAAGACCCCCTGTCTGATGATGGGCTACTACAAGAATCCGGAGGCTACGGCCGAGGTGATTGACAAGGATGGCTGGTTCCATACGGGCGACCTGGGCCAGTTCGACTCGGAGAACCGCCTGCATATCAAGGGCCGTCTGAAGAATATGATTCTGGGCCCGGGTGGTGAGAATATCTACCCCGAGGATATCGAGAATGTGATTAACCAGCACGTGACGGTGAGCGAATCGCTCGTTACGGAGTTGGATGGCCGTTTGGTGGCACTCGTGCAGTTCAATAAGGAGCAGGTAGAGCGCACGCTGGAGGATTGGCGCGACCAATGGCGCACGAAGAAGGAGGCCATCGAGGCCAAGACCGAGGAGCTTCGCAAGGAGATTCAGGAGTATGTGAACGAAAAGGTGAGCCGCTTCTCGCGCCTCTCGGAGGTGGTCGAGCAGAAGGAGGAGTTTATCAAGACCCCCTCGATGAAGATTCGCCGTTTCCTCTATAAGAACAACCTCCATCCCGAACCTCCCAAGGAGGACGAGTCGATTGAACGCGCCGAGGAGATTAAGGATTAACAAAAAAGCAGTGATGCAATCGCATCGCTGCTTTTTTTGTTAAGAGCAAAGAGCAAAGAGCAAAGAGGAAAGAGGAAAGAGATTAAAGAGATTAAAGAGATTAAAGAGATTAAAGGCACTTCTTAATCTTTTCACTCTTTGCTCTTACCTCTTTTTATTGTTCCTTTTTTTTTGAAAAATCGGGCAGCTTGTTGTTGGTTTGATAAAAAAAGTTTAATTTTGTTTTTGCAATCCATGGGGTTGCATACATATTTATTAGTGAAAGTGTTTCGCTAATCCTTATCAAGAAAATTTGGCGATTTTTGGATACGAGGAGGCAATAACACTCATCACCGTTTTTAGGCATACATTCTGTATGTGCTATACGGTGTGGGGTTTTGTTTATTCGTATCCGGGCCACGCCAAATGCCTCTTGATAGATAAACGAACGGCTCCACACTTTCTTATTGCCTAAACCTCTTTTGCGGAGTCGGGGAGAGTTATAAAACCTTTTTTCTATGAAGAAACTTTTACTAATGGTGTTTGTTGCGACCCTTGTTCCGGTGATTGCGTTTTCGCAACCGAAGCACGAAGTGAAAAAGTTGGAAATTACGGCAGAGCCAGGTGTTATGGTCGGCCTGCAAAAGGGGGGTGTGACCATGTTTACGATTTCGGCCGGTGTTGGTTCGTGGCTTGATGAGCATTTTTACCTCGGTCTGCATTCGGGAGCCTTCATCCCCTTCAAGGATGGAGTTAAGACCGGTATTCCGCTCTTTGCCCGCATGGAGTATAAGTTTAACGACTATGATGCTTCGGGCTTCTCACTGCCCTTTGATGCCGGTTATGTCTTTGAACACGAAACGGTGAATCTGGGTCTTGTGCCGACCTATACGATTGGTCTGAATCGTTGGTCGAATCTTAAAATCGGTGTGGGTTATAATATTGCCTTGAGTACGCACGGTACCGATCCGGGACACAATGCCGTCATTCGATTGGGCTTACAAATGCACGCCCGCGACATACAGCCTAAACCGACCCGCTTTAGCGGTCTGCAATATACTTTAGAGGGTGGATTGGCTGGTGCCTATGATGGTGAAGTCGGGTATCAAATCGGCGCGGCTTTGACCTATAAATATAATCCTCATTTCAGTTTTGGTGTACAACTCTCGTATGAGGATTACGAATATTATAGCCCCATGTTTAATTATGGCTTGCGTGGGCAGTATCGCTTGTCGGATAAAAAAGGCTCTTGGTTTGCTAATGTTGATTTAGGTTTTTCGCATGTTCCCGATTATGAGAAGAATCTGCCCTTTGTCTTCCCGTCCATCGGGTATTCATGGCGCCTTGCCGGAAATTCCTATTTGAATATCAGTGGAGGCTATCGTATCGGTAAGAAGTTTACGACCGATTCCGAATACGATATAGAAAATACCAATGGCGGTCCATTCATCAAATTATCTTGGACACACACGACCGGTCTTTTCGGTCGTCGCAAATAATCTCGCTTTAAGTTGAATGTGGAGCGTTGAAAATTAGACAGCTCAACAAAAAAGGGAGATAACCAACGGTTCAGGCTATCTCCCATATTTTTTTTGTTGAGCGGATGAAAGCACGACAAAAAACTTTCAACTTTTAACTTTCAACTTTCAACTCCCTCCGAATTCCATCAGGTAGGCCTTGATGAAGGCATCCAGGTCGCCATCCATTACCTGCTCCACGGCCGAGGTTTGAACCCCCGTGCGATGGTCCTTCACGCGCCTGTCGTCGAAGACATAGGAGCGAATCTGCGAACCCCACTCGATGCGCTTTTTGGTCGCCTCGAGAGCCTGCTGGGTCGCCATGCGCTTGTCCAATTCGCGCTGGTAGAGCTTTGATTTCAGGATGCGCATCGCATTCTCACGGTTCATGAGCTGCGAGCGGGTCTCCATGTTCTCAATCAGGTACTCGATGGCCTCGCCCGTATCGGGGTCCTTGCCGTGGTAACGCAGACGCACGGCCGTCTCGACCTTATTCACGTTCTGACCTCCGGCACCCGATGAGCGGAACGTATCCCACTCGATGTCCGAGGGGTTAATCGTGATTTCAATCGTGTCGTCAATGGCGGGCGATACGAAGACCGAGGCAAAGGTGGTCTGTCGCTTGTTGTTGGCGTTGAAGGGCGAGAGACGCACCATGCGATGCACACCGTTTTCGCTCTTTAGGTAGCCATAGGCGAACTCACCCTCGAATTCGAGCGTGCAACTCTTGACGCCCACCTCTTCACCGGCCTGGTAGTCGAGCATACGCACCTTGTAGCCGTGCTTTTCGCCCCATCGCTGGTACATACGCAGCAGCATCGAGGCCCAATCCAACGCCTCGGTACCTCCGGCTCCGGCGTTGATGTCGAGGATGGCTCCGAGTTTGTCCTCCTCGTTGCGGAGCATATTTTTCAGCTCCAGCTCCTCAATCAGCGTGAGGGCCTTCGCGTAGCTCTCGTCCAGCTCCTCTTCGCTCATCACCCCCTCCTTCACGAAGTCGGGCATAAGTTCCAAATCCTCGACAGCCGTGGCCACGCGGTCGTACTCCTCGACCCACTGCTTGATGGAGGCCACCTTGCGCAGTTGTTCGCGGGCGCGGTCGGGATGCTCCCAGAAATCGGGTTCCTGGGTCTTCTCCTCCTCGTTCTTGAGGTCGATTCTGCGCTGCTCGATGTCGAGGCAACGGGCCAGCTCCTCACGGCGCGTTACGAGCGATTTGATTTGGTCGGGCTGTATCATGATTAGTCGTTGATTTTCATTCTCTTGTTGATGAAGTCGATGAGCAAATCGACCGTTCCTTCCTCGCCCAAGCGGGAGGTGTTAATCGTCAGGTCGTAGGTCGCGGCCTCGCCCCAGGTACGCGAAGCATAGTAGTTGTAGTATCGGGCGCGTTGGCGGTCCATCTCCTCCATCTTTGCCTCGGCCTCCGTCGCGCTGCATCCCAGGCGCGAGGTGATGCGACGGATGCGCTCCTCGTTGTCGGCCGTGAAGAAGAGGTTGATGGTGGCGGGGTGTTCGCGCAGGATGTAGTCGGCACAACGCCCGACAAAGATGCACGATTCGCGCGCGGCAATCCTTTGAATCACATCGCTCTGAATCCGAAAGAGCGTCTCACCCGAAAGGGGCGAGTCGCAGTGGCTGTAATTGCCGACAAAGGGGGTGCGGAAGTAGCCATAGAGGGTGCGCAAAAGACCGCGCTGTTCGTCACACTGCTCGAAACACTCCTCCGAAAAGCCGCTTTCGCGGGCTGCAAGCAGCAGCAACTCCTTGTCGTAGAGCTTGATGTTGAGCCGAGCGGCAAGCTTCTCGCCAATCGACTTGCCACCACTGCCATATTGGCGGCCGATGTTGATTATCAGATTCTTTTTCATAATGGGGCGTGTGTTAGGCGGGTTGTCGAAGCGAGGTTTGGGCGCGGAAACGACGCAATTGTCGCGCCAAAAGAAGCGCGGTTACGATGGCCGACAGCAGGTCCGAGAGGGGAATGGCGCACCATACTCCCCAACTGCCGTCCCACGTGGTGTGGTGGATGAACAGACGGGGCAGGAGCAACAGTCCCGGCAGCAGGAATAGCAGCTGGCGCGTGAGCGAAAGGAAAATCGCCTTCGAGGCCATGCCGAGGCTCTGGAAGAAGTTGGTGGCCACCATCTGGAAGCCCACCAAGGGGAACATCATAAACGACAGGCGCATACCTGTGACGGCAAAATCAATCAGTTGCTCATCGTTTGTAAAGAGTCGGACTGCGATGCTCGGTGTCAGCTCGCCAATCAAAAAGGCGGCGAGCGATACACTCGTGGCTCCCAGGATGGTCAGCTTCAGTACGCGCAACACGCGGTCGTATTGACGCGCTCCGTAGTTGTAGCCGGCAATGGGCTGCATACCCTGATTCAACCCCATCATCACCATCACAAAGAGGAAGGCCACGCGATTCGTGATGCCGTAGGCACCAATCATCAGGTCACCGCCATGCTCTTTGAACCCCTTGTTAATCAGGATGGCAATAAAGCAGGCCGCGAGGTTCATCAAAAAGGGCGACATACCAATCGAGAGGATGTTATCGACAATCTTGCGCTTCAGGCGGTAGATGCCACGTCGAAAATGCAGCAACTCCTCCTTGTTCGAGAGAATCTTCAGTTGCCAGCTCAGCGAGACGATTTGCGCCAGGATGGTGGCGATGGCCGCTCCGCGAATCCCCCAATCGAAGCCGAAGATGAAAATCGGGTCGAGGATAGCGTTCAGTATCACCGTGATAATGGTGGCGTACATCGACTTGCGCGGATGGCCCGCAGCGCGTAGTACGGCATTTAGTCCCAGGTACATATGCGTAACGACATTACCCAGGAGGATAATCTCCATATATTCGCGTGCGTAGGGTAGGGTATCGACACTCGCACCGAAAAAGTAGAGTACGGGGTCGATGAAGAGGAGCATCACGGCGGCAAACAGCACACCGATAATCGTATTCAGCACCACTACATTACCCAGCACCTGCTTGGCCGTGTCGTAGTCGCGTTGTCCGAGTCGCATCGAAATCAGGGTCGATGCACCCACACCCACCATCGCACCAAAGGCGGCCGAGAGGTTCATCAGCGGGAACGTAAGTGCCAGGCCCGAGATGGCCAACGGTCCGACGCCCTGCCCGATGAAGATGCTGTCCACCATGTTGTAGAGCGACGAGGCGGTCATGGCGATAATCGCCGGTACGGAGTATTGCATCAACAATTTGCGAATCCGTTCTGTACCTAATTCTAATGCAGCCGTCTTAACTTCCATGTTCTTTTTCATTTTATGCGGCATATTTTGCACCTTCTCGCCGTGCAAAATAGTCACATACGTTAAGTATGCTCCTATCTTGCCCGACTTCGGTCGGCACAAAATCTGCTCGCCTAAAAGTGAAAAAGTATCCTAACATACCTTTTCACTCCAATCTCCAAAAGTGAAAAAAGGATTTATCCTCCTTCACTCAATCTCTCAAAAAGTGAAAAAGGGATTCTAAAGAAACCCTTTCCCACTCATTTTGAATGCTAAATTTTGAATTGGACTACTCCAACTCCCAGTCCGTGCCGTCCTTGCGGTCCTTGACACGGATGCCGGCAGCAGCCAAGCCGTCGCGGATGCGGTCCGAAGCGGCCCAATCTTTCGCGGCACGCGCCTTCAGACGCTCCTCCAAAAGCATCTCGACGAGCGGCGTGACACGGTCACGACCGGCACCGGCAGCCGACTTCTCGTCCTTCAGACCCAGCACCTCAATGGCGTAACGCTCGAAGATGCCTTTCAGCGTGGCCACATCCTCGGCCGTAAGCGTCTCCTTACCCTCGACAGCCGAGTTGATGATGCGTACCCAGTCGAACATGGCCGAGATGACCATCGGAGAGTTCAAATCGTCGGCCATCGCCTCTGCGCAACGGCGTTCCAACTCCGCGGGATTGACCGACGAAGTGGCCGAGGGCTTAATCTTGCCCAGCGACTCGATGCCCTTCATCAGGCGGTCCAGCCCCTTCTCGGCAGCCTGCAGCGCCTCGTTCGAGAAGTCGAGCGTCGAGCGGTAGTGGGCCTGCAAGACGAAGAATCGAATCGTCATCGGGGTATAGGCCTGCGCCAGGAGCTGGTGCGAACCGGTGAACAGCTCTTCGAGCGTGATGAAGTTACCGAGCGATTTGCCCATCTTCTGGCCGTTGATGGTAATCATGTTGTTGTGTACCCAATAGCGGGCCGAGTCGTGGCCCAGCGCAGCGGTCGATTGGGCAATCTCGCACTCGTGGTGGGGGAACATGAGGTCCATACCGCCACCGTGGATGTCGAACTGCTCGCCGAGGTACTTCGTACTCATGGCCGAACACTCCATGTGCCAACCCGGGAAACCGTCGCTCCAGGGCGAGGGCCAACGCATGATATGCTCCGGCGATGCCTTCTTCCAGAGGGCGAAGTCGTAGGAGTGTCGTTTGTCGCTCTGACCGTCCAACTCGCGGGTGTTGAGGACGATATCGTCCAGATTGCGACCCGAAAGGCAGCCGTAGTGGTGCTTGCTGTTGTAGGCCTCCACATCGAAATAGACCGAACCGTTCGAGAGGTAGGCGAAGCCTTCGTCGAGGATGCGTTTCACGAACTCGATTTGCTCGATGATGTGTCCCGAGGCGTGTGGCTCAATCGAGGGCGAGAGGACATTCATCGACGCCATGGCTTGGCGATAACGCTCCGTGTAGTAGTGGGCAACCTCCATCGGCTCGAGCTGCTCGAGACGGGCCTTCTTGGCAATCTTATCCTCGCCCTCGTCGGCATCATGCTCCAGGTGGCCTACGTCGGTGATGTTACGCACGTAGCGCACCTTGTAGCCGAGCGATTTGAGGTAGCGGAACAAGAGGTCGAACGTGACGGCCGGACGGGCGTGACCCAGGTGCGGGTCGCCATAAACCGTGGGGCCGCAGACATACATGCCCACGCGGCCTTCGGTCAGGGGGACGAACTCCTCCTTGCGGCGCGTGAGGGTATTGTAAAGTGAAAATTTGGTCTCCATAAGGTAATAACGCTTTTATTGTTGCAAATTTAGTAAAATTTTATCTTCCAGCGAAACACTTATCCGAAAAGATGATACTTTCGCCCCTTTTCTTGCACAATAGGATTGCAGGTTCAGCGTTAAATGATTACTTTTGCAAATTGGAAAAAATGCTTTGACTACATATGATACAACTTTTCAAACGCTGGAATAATATCGTCGGGTGGAGCGTCTTTGCAATAGCAACGGTGGTCTATCTCGTGACGATGGAGCCCGTCTCGAGCCTTTGGGACTGCTCGGAGTTTATCGCAACCTCCTATAAATTGGAGGTGGGTCACCCGCCCGGTGCGCCGCTCTTTATGATGCTGGCCCGTCTGGCTACGCTCTTTGCCCCCTCGCCCGACTATGTCGGTATGGCGGTCAATGCCATGAACTCGGTGGCAAGCGGTTTTTGTATTCTGTTCCTCTTCTGGACCATTACCCACCTGGCGCGACGACTGCTGACGCGCGGCGGTGTGGAGCTGACCGAGAATGGCGTATGGACGGCCATCGGGGCCGGTGCGGTGGGCGCGTTGGCCTACACCTTCACCGATACCTTCTGGTTCTCGGCCATCGAGGGCGAGGTGTATGCCCTTTCGTCGATGTTTACGGCTTTGGTCGTTTGGCTCATGCTCAAATGGGAGGAGGAGGCCGACGAGCCGCACGCTACGCGCTGGATTATCCTGATTGCCTATCTGATGGGGCTTTCGATTGGTGTCCACATCCTGAATCTGTTGACCATCCCGGCGTTGGTCTTCATCTACTATTTCCGCAAGACGGAGCAGGTAACCCTGAAGGGCGTGGTGTTGGCAACGCTGCTGGCCGGTGCGATTCTGCTGGTCATCAACGGCATCATCATCCCCTATACGGTCTATGTCGGTGCGATGATTGACCTCTTCTTTGTCAATACGTTGGGGCTTCCGGTAAATCTCGGTATTGCACTCTTCTCGTTGGCACTTATCCTCGGCATGGGGTGGGCTTCGTGGGTGACCCACCGCAAGGGCAAGGTGATTTGGAATCTCATCCTGCTCTCGACGACGATGATTCTCGTGGGCTTCTCCTCCTATGCCTCGGTGACGATTCGTGCCGCGGCCAATCCGCCGATGAACTCGAACAATCCGAGCAATCCCCACGCCCTGCTCTCGTTCCTGAATCGTGACCAATACGGTAACCGTCCCCTGTTGGTGGGAGCCTACTATTCGGCACCGCCGGTGGGCTACATCGAGAAGGAGAACTACTACCTCGACGAGCATGGCACCTACAAGACGGGTACCACCATCACGGGTTACACCTATCCCGAGGGCTTCCTCCACCTCTTCCCGCGTATGTGGGACTACCGCAAGGGGGAGAAGGAGTATAAGCAGTGGGGTGCCTATCGCACCAAAGAGGAGGTCGTGCGTGACGAGCATGGCGATGTGGTACGCGACGAGTCGGGCCGTCCGATTCGTGAGACGGTCCTCGATTTTGGCAAGCGCAAGGTCTATGACGATGACGATGGCGAGGGTCCCCAATCGGTCGTTGAGCCGACCTTTATGGAGAATCTGAACTACTTCTTCAACTACCAGCTCAACTATATGTACTGGCGTTATTTCCTGTGGAATTTCGTCGGTCGTCAGAGCGATGTGCAGGCCTCCTCTTCGACCTTGTTGGAGGGTAATTGGCTGTCGGGTATCGACTTTATCGACGAGGCTTACCTCGGTCCGCAGGAGAACCTGCCGCGTGAAAAGGCCGAAAATAGAGGGCGTAATACCTACTATTTCCTCCCCTTCCTGCTGGGACTTATCGGCCTTATCTACCAGCTGAACCGCGACCAGCGTAACTTCTCGATTGTTATGTGGCTCTTCATCATGACCGGTGTGGCGTTGGTGGTCTATTTCAACTCCTCGCCCGGTGAGCCGCGTGAGCGTGACTATGTCTATGCCGGTTCGTTCTACGCCTTCTCGATTTGGATTGGTCTGGGTCTGATGGCCGTGCGCGATTTTGTGCAGTGGGTGGCTCGTCGTGATGCCAAATGGACGGTTGCGGTGGCTACGCTCATCTGCCTCTCGGTGCCGGGTATTTTGGCGGCCGAGAACTGGGACGACCACGACCGCTCGGGTCGCTATATGTCGCGCGATATCGGTTGGAACTACCTCCAGTCGTGCCTCCCGAACTCGATTATCCTGAACTATGGCGATAACGATACCTTCCCCTTGTGGAACAACCAGGAGGTCTATACGGTGCGTCCCGATGTGCGCATTATGAACACCTCCTACCTCGGTGGCGATTGGTATATCGACGAGATGAAGACGGCGGCCAACGATGCGGCCGGTGTCCCCTTCTCGCTCCCGAAGCGCAAATACACCTATATGAACGATTGGGTGCCGGTGCGTGAGGTGATTGACCGTGCGGTCGATATCCGTGAGGTGATGGATTTCATCCGCAGCGATGACACCGCTTCGCAAATCCGTCTGGTGGATGGCTCCTATGCCGACTACATTCCCACGCGCCGCATCGCCATTCCGGTCAATAAACAAAATGCCATCGAGTCGGGCATTGTGGTCGAGAAGGACTACGACAAGATGGTCGATACGGTCTATATGGAGTTGCGCGGCTCGTCGATTGATAAGAATCAGCTGATGCTTATCGATATGTTGGCCAATTTCGAGTGGAAGCGTCCGATTTACCTCACGCAGGTCTATATCTTGCAGGATTTCGGGTTGATGGACTACCTCCAATTCGACGGCTACGCCTATCGTCTGGTACCGATTAAGACCCCCGTGAAGAGCGTGTGGGATATCGGCCGCATTGACCCCGATTATGCTGCTCCGCTCCTGAAGGAGACCTTCCGCTATGGCAACCTGAAGGACCCCGATGTCTATGTGGACCACTTTATCCAGTATAACCTCGGAGCCTCGAATGCCCGCTCGTCGTTTGCCCGCGTGGCGAAGGCTTTGATGGAGGAGGGGCGCGTGACGGAGGCGGTCGAGCTGCTCGATAAGGGGTTGGAGGAGTTGCCTCCCTCGCAGATTCGTTTCACGGATTCGAACACCTTCCCTTTCCTCGAGGCCTACTATGCGGCCGCTGCGCTGGGTGACGAAACGGCTGCCGAGAAGGGTGACGCCCTGATGCGTGCCTATACGGCCAATACGATTGAGTACATCGAGTACTATCTCATGTTCGACGGCTACAAGGCCGCGATGGTTGATGGCGAGTTGAACGACCGTCTCGATGAATTGGAGGAGGCCTACTACCTCGCCTCGTATGCCCGTCGCTACGACATCGTGCGCGAATTGAACGACTACTACCGCTCACTCGGTGTCGGTGCGGAGAACTTGCTCACGGTTCCCAACGAGGCCGAACCGATTGATCAGTAGGAGGCAAGAGGAAAGAGCAAAGAGGAAAGAGCGAAGAGAAATTGAGATAGAATTATAAGATTAAAAAAACGTCATGCTGAACCGCAGGTGAAGCATGACGTTTCTTGTTAATTGATTTGCTTTATCTTTCCTCTTTGCTCTATGCTCTTTTCTCTTTACTAATCTTCCTCTTCCAGCTCGAAAATCGCCTCGACCGCTTTTTCGAAGGTGCGGGCAATTTTGAGGGCCAAGACGGTGGAGGGGATGAATTTCCCTGCCTCAATGGCATTGATGGTCTGGCGACTTACGCCGCACTTTTCGGCCAACTCCTGCTGTGTGATGCGCCTCTCGGCACGCGCGACACGGATGCTATTCCTCATCCTCGGCCTCCTTTCTCGTGCGCCACAACATCAGGCGATAGGCCCCCACGAAGATGATGGGATAGGTGACGAGGTTGTAAACCATGATGTTGAGGAAATCTAACCCGTTGAAAATAAAGGTCGCCACGATGATAAAGGCGGCCTGGATGTAGAGCGCGAAGAGCAGGGCGTTGAGCCTGATGCGGCCAATCATTTCGTCCTCAATCTTCTCGCGTGAGCAGGCAACGAAAATCGCACCGAGCCACATCCACAACACCAGGTGGTTGTTGATGAGCGGTTTGTCCGAGAGTTGCAACGCCTGCAAGAACGCGACATTTTGGTAGTTGAACCCAATCGCTGCGGCCCAGATGCCCACAGGCACGGCAATCGCCAACAGCAGCCATCCGACCCACTTAAAGCCGTAAGGTAGTAACCATTCTTTTTGCATACGAATAACGTGTTTAAGGTTTTGTGCAAACCGTCGGACGTGGCCACTTGTCCCGTTTGCTGTTGCAAATGTAAAATAAACTTTACAAAATAGCAAATAAAATTGACAAAAAGTTTCTTCTGTCGGGCAAATGGATGATGGAACGCATGATTATTTTTATGGCGGTGTCTTGTTGTAAGTGCAAACTGCACTATCTTTGTAGAAGGCAACAACCCAAATAAGGGGGAGATTCTTGCATTTTTCTATGGAAATATCTATCTTTGTGTAGATATTACACGGAAAGTGTTAGTCGCTCTGAAAGCGAATCGCCAAATTCAAATCAGTACGAGCGCGCGCTTCTCTCCTTTCGTCATGTTACTATTGTAATTATGGCGTGGGTTGTTGCCTATTTTCGTACTGGGGTTTTGGCGAACCTGCTTTTGGGAAATAGACTATCAGCACCACGCTTTCTTTTTTTATATCTCTCTTCGAGGTGCGGAGGAGAGATAACCCTAAATATCTATTTCCTATGGGGCTTTTTGATATCTTTAAGAAGAAGCATTGGCGGTGTCGTCGTTGCAAATCGTCTGATGGCGAATCTCAAATCATGGAAGTTGTCGCGGAGTGGGATGCTCCGCACGATTATTCGGAGGATCGCCCGGATGATATCAAATTTAAGATTGTACGTTGCCCACAATGTGGTAATTACGCCGTTGTCGGGCCACATCCGATAAAATGTTGTATTTGTAAAGACAAGCAACGCGGAGTCTTGAAATACGGCTCGATGGATTATACCGGAGTGCTATTTCGTAGAGGTGGATGTAGTGGGTATGGCACCTATTGCACCCAATGTAATTTGGTGTCCGAAGGAACGCGTATATGGAAAGATGAAAAGGGCCATTACATTCAACGTTACACCTATAATGGTTCGGGACATGAGGTAGAGGCAGGGAAACAGCGCATTACTATTTTGACAGCTCCTGCTCTCTATTATATGTATCAGGTGGAATATAAATAATATGCCGACAACGGCCTAAAGGTTTGTGATTTATAAAAATGCGAGCGGAATAGATGGTCGTATGAGTGCGAGAGGTAAAACACCTTTGTAAATATAACACGGAATAATGATTAAAGAGCAAGAGGCGGTCCGGGTGGTTTCGTTGATGCTGACCTGGGCCTGCAATTTGAACTGTACATATTGTTTTGAACGCTTCAAACGTCCCGATAGAGAGATGACCTTTGAGGTGGCCAAACGGGTGCTTTCGGAGGAGTTTGCCACCTTCGCCGAGCGTGAGGAGTGCAAGCAGGGCGGCTATCTGAAAATTGATTTCTTCGGAGGAGAACCCCTTTTGCGTTTCGATTTGATTCGTTCGGTCACGGAGTGGGTCATGACCCTGAACCTGCCCTTTCGGGTGATGTTGTCCGTTACCTCCAACGGCACGTTGCTCGATGAAGAGAAACAGCGTTGGTTTGAAGCGCATAAGGAGCATATACGCATCGTCTTGTCGGTCGATGGGACGGAGGAGATTCAGCAAATCAATCGTGGCGAGTTGGCTGCGGATGCCCCCATCAACTTCGTGCGGCGCGTGTGGCCGACACTCCATTTCAAATCGACCATTTCGCGGGCAGCATTGCCTACGTTGAGCCGCGATTTGATTGCGCTGTTGGAGGCGGGGCATACGATTTCGCCCAATCTGGCCTCGGGCGAGGATTGGCAGGTGGGTGATGAGGTGATTTACAAACGCGAATTGGAGACGCTGGCGATGTGGCATTTGGCACATCGCGAGGTGGAGCCGATGCGAATCTTCATGCAGCACTTTGTGGCTCTTACCGAACCCTTCTGCAACGAAACGCCTCGCAAAAACTGTGGCACGGGAACGACGATGGTGGCCTATGATTGGGACGGAACGCCCTATCCTTGTCATCTTTTTGTGCCGATAACCCACGGCCGCGAAGAGGCGGGAGAGGAGTTAAGGCGGGTCGATTTCTTCGACGATGCCCGCTTTTTGGACGAAATGTGTGCCGATTGTAAGTTGCGCCGTGTCTGCAAAACCTGTTATGGTTTCAATTATCGTGACCGAGGGGATGTGCGCAAACGCGACCGGAGGGTCTGCCGCATGATGTTAGTGGAGGCGCAGGTGATATCGACCTTTCAGATTCACTACCTCATGGCACTTCGCAAGGAGCGTACGCTGAACAAATTTGAATTGGCCGCCCTACAGGGTGCGTTGCGATGCTACGAACTTTACCATGACTTCTCGTTTGATGAAGTAGATAATTAGATGTTTAACCTTAAAAAATGATGAGCTATGCAAGTGAATGAATTGCTGTTGGCCGAGGCCAAGACCTTTTTGGAGGCAAATCGTGAGCAGCTGGTATCGGACGACCGCATCGTTAGCATTGGTTGCTTCGGTTGTGGCTTTGGTTGCTCTGACACGGTGGGCGGTTGATGTGTAAATTTAAGCTACTGCTTATATTGTCCGTCAAAATGTATGAATCCGTCTAACAAGGCTCTTGTTAGATAAATTCCGGAATGAACAGAGGGTGTCCAAAACTGATTGGATACCCTCTGTTATGCTTTTTTTGTCGCTCCTTGCGTTGCTAAAGATTGCCTTATTGTTGGATTTTTACCAATTGTTCGCGGTAGGCGTTCAGGATTCTCGATTTGGAGATAAAGCCCAGGTAGCGGTTCTCTTTGTCCACCACGGGCAGCATCCAGGTGCGACCATCCTCAAATTTCGGGAGAATCGACGGAATCGACTCATGCTGCAGGATGCGGTCGGGAGGCTGAATCATATAGGTCATCACCGAGTTGCCATACTTCTCGCGTTTGAACATATCCTTGCGCAAATCGTCGAGTTGCACGACACCCAACAGCCGGCCGAAGTCGTCGATGACAGGGAAGATGTTGCGACGGGCCGAGGAGATGATGGTAATCAAATCGCCCAGGGTCATGTGCGAGCGGATGCGGATGAAGTCGGTCTCCATCAGCTCGTCGAGCTTCAGGAAGACGAAGACCGATTGGTCCTTGTCGTGGGTCAAAAGCTCCCCCTTTTGGCGCAGTTGCTTCGTGTAAATCGAGTCGGGGTCGAGGTAGTAATTCACGGCAAACGAGATGCAGGCCGTAATCATCAGCGGGATGAAGAGGCCGTAACCGTTCGAAAGCTCGGCAATGAGGAAGATGGAGGTGAGCGGGGCGTTCATCACACCGGCCATCACGCCGGCCATACCAACCAGCGTAAAGGAGGCAATCGGCACCTGCCAATCGAACAGGGCGTTGCAAATCAGCGCGAGTGCGGCACCCGTGAAGGCTCCGACGAAGAGCGAGGGGGCAAACGTACCACCCACACCACCGGCGGCATTGGTCGTAGCCATGGCAATCACCTTGAAGAACATCGTGGCCACGACAAAGAGGATAATCACCCACTCGATGTGCGAAAAGCGGTAGAAGAGCGAGTTGTTGAAGAGCTGGTCGGTCTGGCCGTGCATCAGCCCCACGAAGGCCTCGTAGCCTTCACCGTAGAGGGGCGGGAAGATGAAAATCAGCAGACCGATAACCGTGCCGCCGATAATCCATTTACGCTGCTGGGTGGGTTGCTTTTTGAAGAAGGCTCCGACACGCGAATTCATCGAGGTGAGGTACCAGGCCATCAGTGCGCAAAGGCCTCCGAGGAGGATGAAAAGGGGAATTTGCCACAGCTCGAAGGCATCTTCGGGGCGTAGCGTAACGGCAATGATGGGGTCGAAACCGCGCAAAATGAAGGCAATCGTCGTGGCGGTGACGGTGGCAATCAAGAGGGGGATAATCGAGGTGGCGGTGATGTCGAGCATCAGAATCTCCAAGACGAAAATCACGCCCGTAATCGGGGCTTTGAAGATGGCTGCGAGGGCCGCTCCAGCACCACAGCAGAGCATCAGCGTGGTGTGCTTGTAGTTCAGGCGGGCGAGCTGTGCCACATTCGAGCCGATGGCCGCACCGGTCAGCACAATCGGAGCCTCGGGACCCACCGAACCACCGAAACCGATGGTGGTGGCACCGCCCACAATCGAGGTCCAGCAGTTGTGACGGGCGATGCGCGAGTCGCGGCGCGACATGGCGTACAGCACACGGGTGACACCCTCCGAGATGTTGTCACGCACGATGTAGCGGACGAAGAGGGTGGCCAGGACGATACCCACCGCGGGATAAATCAGGTAGAGGAATTGCGCCCTATCGACCGAGAACCAGCGGGTCAATCCCTGGCCGATGGCGTGCAGCAAAAGCTCGAAGAGGAAGGTTCCCAAACCGGCCAATACACCCACAATAACGGCCAGCACCATCAACATCTGACGGGTCGAGAGCCGTCGTGTGAGGCGCAGGAAGTAGGCGTAAATGCGGTCTGTGAGAAGTACCTTCATGGCTTTTGAAAGAGGAAAGAGGAAAGAGCGAAGAAAGTTGAAAGTTAAAAGTTGGAAGTTGAAAGTTGAAACTCCTTTAGCAACCTTTAGTCGCCTTTCACGCCCCTTTGCGCCCTTCTCTCTAATTCTTAATTTTGAATTCTAAATTCTACATTCTACATTTTCTCGGCGTAGGCCTTTGCTTGAGCGGCAATCAGCTCCTTGTCCTCGAAGTAGTTGATGCGCATGGCGTTGCGTACATCGCGCAGGGTCTCGCCGGCCACCTCATGAGCGCGTTTCGTACCCTTTTCGAGGATGGCATAGACCTCCTCGATGCGCTCCTCGAAGTAGCGACGACGCTCACGAATCGGGTCGAGCAGCTCGTTGAGGATGTTAATCAGCAGCTTCTTGCACTTCACATCGCCCAGACCGCCACGACGGTAATGCTCCTTCAGGGCATCGAGCGACTCATATTCGGGGAGGTACTTCTCGAAATGCTCCGGACGGCAGAAGGCGTCGAGGTAGGTGAATACGCAGTTGCCCTCCACTTTGCCCGGGTCTTCGATGCGGAGGTGGTCCGGGTCGGTGTACATACCCATCACCTTCTTCTTGACCTCGGCTGCCGTGTCCGAGAGGTAGATGCAGTTGCCGAGCGACTTGGACATCTTGGCCTTGCCGTCCGTACCCGGCAGACGCATACAGGCGGCATTATCGGGCAGCAGAATCTCCGGCTCGACGAGTGTTTCGCCATATAACGAGTTGAATTTGTGGACAATTTCGCGCGTCTGCTCCACCATCGGCTCCTGGTCGGCACCGGCCGGTACGGTCGTGGCGCGGAAGGCGGTAATGTCGGCTGCCTGCGAGATGGGGTAGCAGAAGAAACCGACGGGCAGACCCTGCTTCTGGGTCGTATCACCCGCCTCGGCCTGCTCCGAGAAGCCGCGCATGAGCATCTCGGCCTTCACGGTCGGGTTGCGTTGCAGACGCTGCACCGTCACGAGGTTCATGTAGTAGAAGCACAGCTCGCACAGTTCGGCAATCTCGCTCTGGATGAAAATCGAAACCTTCTCGGGGTCGAGGCCTGCCGAAAGGTAGTCGAGGGCCACCTCGATAATGTTCTGGCGAACCTTCTCGGGGTTGTCCCAGTTGTCGGTCAGAGCCTGTGCGTCGGCAATCATGATGAAGATTTCGTCGAACGTACCCGAGTTCTGCAACTCGACACGACGACGCAGCGAGCCTACGTAGTGACCCAGGTGGAGGCGACCCGTGGGGCGGTCACCCGTGAGAATGATTTTCTTGTTAGCCATATTTAGTCTTATTTTGTTCGTTTGAGGTACAATTTCCTGCGAAAATACGAAAATTCTCTCGCGCACGAAAAAATTGTTTGCGTGTATAGATTTTTTTTATACCTTTGTTTTTCGTTAATAATCCTGTTTTATGACAATCATTCAGCTCGAATACCTGTTGGCGGTGGCCAATTGTGGTAGTTTTTCGCAGGCGGCCGAACATTGTTTCGTTACGCAACCCTCTCTCTCGATGCAGGTTAAGTCGCTCGAGGAGGAACTCGGTGTGGTGCTTTTGGACCGCTCGAAAAAGCCCGTCGTGCCGACCGAGGCCGGCGAGGTGGTCTTGGAGCAGGTGCGTGAGACGTTGCGCTCGTTTAACTACATCCGCGAGGCGGTACATGAGTTGAAGGGCGAGACGGCCGGCAAACTGCGCCTGGGAGTGATTCCCACGATTGCGCCCTACCTGATGCACCGTTTTATGCCGGCCTTTGTGAAGGCCTACCCGAAGGTGGAGTTGGAGATTTCGGAGATGAAGACGGCCGATATTATCGAGGCCCTGAAAAAGGACAGGCTCGATGCCGCTTTGGTGGCCGGTGGCACGTGTGGCGAAGGGATTCAGGAACACGACCTCTTCAACGACCGTTTCTGGCTCTACGTATCGCCCGAAAATCCCCTCTACGAGCGTTCGAATATCCGCATCGAAGATATTGATTTGAAGGACCTTGTGATTCTCTCGGCCGGTAACTGTATGCGCGACCAAATCATCGAACTTTGCCAGGCCAAACGGCAGATGCCCTCGCACTTCTCGTTCGAATCGGGGTCGCTCGAGACGCTGATGCGTATCGTCGATTGCACGCAGGCCCTTACCATCATTCCCGAGATGGCGATTGATTTCATCCCCGAGCATCGTCGCGACCGTGTCAAGCAGCTCGCCAAGGGGGCTACCTCGCGTAAAATCTCGGTGGCTGTCCGTCGTACCTATGTCAAGAGTTCGATTATCAAGGCACTCAACGATACGATTCTTCACTGCGTAGGGGCCTGACAAACCCCGTTGGTGAACGTCGAAACTGCTCCGAGAGGGCCAACCTTTGGTTGGTCTTCTCTTTTTTTTGTTGCTTTTGTGTTTTCTTTGCCCGTTTGGTTTGCTGCTTTAAGGTTTAATTCGTATTTTTGCAAGGTTATAGTGACCTACTGAAAATTATGGAGAACAAACAGCAACTGATAGAGACGATTGTTGAGGCAATCTCGGACAAGAAAGGTAAGAATATTGTATCGTTGGACCTGACGGGCTTCGATGGGGCAATTTGCTCGCATTTTGTGGTCTGCAATGCCGATTCCACGACCCAAACCTCGGCCATTGCCGACTCGGTGGAGGATAAGATTCACGAGGTGTTGGGCGAGTGGCCCTGGCGCGTCGAGGGTAAGCAGACGGGTCTGTGGGTAGCGATGGACTATGTGGATGTGGTGGTTCACATCTTCCAGAGCGACCTGCGCGAGTTCTACAAGCTCGAGGAGCTGTGGGCCGACGCACCGATGGTTAAGTACGAATACGAGGAGTAACGAATGGCAAACAAGCAACAACCAAATAACAACCGACCGCTCCTGCCGCGATTCAATATCTTTTGGATTTATGGAGCCATAGCCCTCTTTATCGTCGGCTGGTCGCTCTTTTCGACTGAAAATAGTGACCCCGTAAAGAGCGATTGGTCGGTCGTCGAACCGCTCGTCGAGCGGGGCGAGGTGGAGCGTATCCGTGTGGTGAATCGCGAGACGGCCGAGGTCTTTTTGAAAAAGGAGGCGGCCGAGAAGTACCGCAACGAGGATGAGGGGGCGTTGAAACGCCTGCCCGCTACGGGTGCGCACCTCTACTTTACGATTCCCTCGGTCGATTCGTTCCGCGAGGATTTGAAGGCAGCCGAAGAGGCGTTGCCTGCCGAGCAGCACGCTGTCGTGGTCTATGAGAACGAGAAGGGTGATTGGCTCAATATCCTGGGGTCGATTTTGCCCTGGGTGCTGATTATCGGCTTCTGGTTCTTCCTGATGCGCTCCATGGCGCGTGGCATTGGTGGCGGAGGCGGCAACGGCATCATGAACGTAGGCAAGGCGCGTGCGCAGGTCTTCGATAAGGAGAACAAAAAGCCCGTGACGTTCAAGGATGTGGCCGGTCTGGAGGAGGCCAAGGTCGAGATTATGGAGATTGTCGATTTCTTAAAACACGCCGATAAGTACCGCGAGCTGGGTGCCAAGATTCCGAAGGGAGCGTTGTTGGTCGGCCCTCCGGGAACGGGTAAGACCCTCTTGGCCAAGGCCGTAGCGGGTGAGGCCAATGTGCCTTTCCTCTCGATTTCGGGTTCGGACTTCGTGGAGATGTTCGTCGGTGTGGGTGCTTCGCGTGTAAGAGATTTGTTCGAGCAGGCCAAGCAGAAGGCCCCCTGCATCCTCTTCATTGATGAGATTGACGCCATCGGTCGCGCCCGTGGCAAGAATGCCGGTTTCTCGGGCAACGATGAGCGCGAGAATACGCTGAACCAGCTCCTGACGGAGATGGACGGTTTCCAGACCAACGCAGGGGTGATTGTCCTTGCGGCCACGAACCGTGCCGATATTTTGGATAAGGCCTTGATGCGTGCCGGACGTTTCGACCGCCAGATTGAGGTGGGACTGCCCGATATTAAAGAGCGCGAGGCGATTTTTGAGGTCCATCTGCGCCCGTTGAAGCTCGACCCGATGCTCGATAGAGCCTTCCTGGCACGCCAGACCCCCGGATTCTCGGGTGCCGATATTGCGAATGTCTGCAACGAGGCGGCCTTGATTGCGGCCCGCCACGAGAAGAAGTTCATCGCAAAGGAGGATTTCCTGGCCGCCATCGACCGCATTATTGGCGGTTTGGAGCGTAAGAATAAGATTATCACCGATAACGAGAAGCGCAAGATTGCCTACCACGAGGCGGGTCATGCCACCGTGAGCTGGCTGTTGAAGCACGCCTCGCCGCTGATTAAGGTGACCATCATTCCGCGCGGAAAGGCGTTGGGCGCAGCGTGGTATCTGCCCGAGGAGCGTCAAATCACCACCCGCGAGCAACTCATGGACGAGATGGCCTCGACGCTCGGTGGCCGTGTGTCGGAGCAGCTGACCTTTGGCGAGATTTCGACCGGTGCGCTGAACGATTTGGAGCGCGTCACGAAGCAGGCTTATGCCATGGTGGCCTACTATGGTATGAGCGAAAAGGTGGGCAACCTCTCGTTCTACGACTCGACGGGTCAGAGCGATATGGCCTTCACGAAGCCCTATTCGAACGAGACGGCCGAGGCGATTGATAAAGAGGCACGCGCCCTGATTGACGAGGCCTACCGCATGGCCGAAGAGGTGCTGACCGAGCATCGTGAGGGGCTGCAGGCGTTGGCCGAGCTGCTCCTGGAGCGTGAGGTGATTTTCACCGAAGATGTGGAGCGCATCCTCGGAAAACGAGCCGGTAAGGAGGATGTGTGTGCAACTACCCAAGACCAAGAGGGGGAGGTGATTGCCCCCGAATCGGCCACGCAAGAGTAACCGACAAAAAAAGAACCCGATATGAACGATAAAATGAAAAACCTTGTGGTGCGTACGCTCAGTGGCATTGTGCTGCTGGTGGTCGTCTTTGGCGGCATTCTCTGGTCGCAGTGGTCGCTCGGAGCGTTGCTCCTGGTGATGCTGGTGGGGGGTGTATGCGAGTTTTACAGCCTCATCGAAAAGCAAAATCTGCAACCGCAACGTGCGCTGGGCATGATTGCCTGCGTGATGCTCTTCGTGTTGAACTTCGCCTTCGTGTGCGACGATATCGCCATCCTGGGCAAGGGCCACACCTGGTTTGCCGCAGGGGCTGCCTTTCTGTTGCTCTCGATTCCGCTCATGTTCATCTGCGAGCTGTATCGTAAGCAGGCGAATCCGGCAGCCAACGTCGCAACCACCATTACGGGCCTCTTCTATGTGGCTCTGCCCCTCTCGCTGCTGCTCTATATGCCCATTATCGGGCGTGATGAGTGGACGCCGTGGGTGCTGATTGCCTACATCGCCATCGTCTGGTCGAATGACGTCTTTGCCTACCTGGCGGGGATGGCTTTCGGTCGTCATCGCCTCTTCGAGCGACTCTCGCCCAAGAAGTCGTGGGAGGGTTTCTTCGGTGGTCTGGTCGGTGCGCTGGTTGCCAGCTGGGTGGTGGCCAAGCTGCTGGGTGATGAACCGATGGCTTGGCTGGGTCTGGCCGTGGTGACGGTCGTGACGGCCGTTTTGGGCGACTTGGTGGAGTCGATGTTCAAGCGTGCTGCCGAGGTGAAGGACTCGGGTGCGCTGATTCCGGGTCATGGCGGGGTGCTGGACCGCTTCGATGCCCTGCTGCTCTCCGCCCCGTTTGTCTTTGTCTATATGGTCTGCATCTTCTAACCTAAACGCATAGAACTATGAAAATCAATAAGGAAGGATACCGCATTATTGCCGTTTCGGGCTTGGTATGCCTTGTCATTTGGCTCTTCTTTTATTGGATGCTGATGAATCGCAGCAGTTGCACGTTGATTGTGGCTGCCACGATTTTCCTGATTTGCTTCTGGATGTTCATCGTCGCCTTCTTCCGCGAGCCGCGCCGTGTGCGTATTCACGATGCCGATTTGGTCTTCTCGCCCTGCGATGGTCGCGTGGTGGTGACCGAGGTGGTGACGGAGGAGGAGCATCTGAAGCAGGAGATGCTGCAAATCTCGATTTTTATGTCGGTGACCAATGTCCACATGAATTGGGTGCCGGTAGGTGGCGTGGTGGAGTACTTTAAGTACCATCCGGGCCGTTTCCTGGTGGCTTGGCATCCGAAATCTTCGACCGAGAACGAGCGCACGACGACCGTGGTGCGTATGGCGGACGGCCGTCCCGTCCTGTTCCGCCAGATTGCCGGTTTGGTGGCACGTCGCATTGTCTCGTATATGAAGGTGGGCAGCCCCGTGGAGCAGAACTCGGTGGCCGGCTTCATTAAGTTCGGTTCGCGTGTCGATGTCCTCGTACCGAAGGATAGCACCGTGCTGGTCGAGATTGGCGATGCCGTGGTGGGTTCGCAGACGCCGATTGCCCGCCTGCATAAGACGATTGCCGAGTAACACACCTTGCCTTTTTAATCGCGAAACCGATGACACTCAACGGACAAACCATCTGGAAATTCCTCGCCGGAGCCGCTCTGACGGCTGTGGCGTTGTTCTTGTTGTGGTACTTCTCGTCGATAGTCGTCTATATCCTCGTCTCGGCCGTGCTGGCCGTGATGGGGCGACCGCTGGTGCGCCGTTTGGAGCGCATCCGCATCCGTCGTTGGCAACTGCCCCGCGCCATGGCGGCCCTTGTGACGCTCATCGTCATTTGGCTCATTGCCGCAACCGTGGCTATGTTATTCCTTCCCCTTGTCTTTGACAAGATTTACCAATTCTCGAACCTCGATTTTGCCGCCGTGGTGGGCAATATCGAGCAACCCGTTGCGCAGTTGCAACGCTACCTTTCGGAGCTGTTTGCCATGCCGGTGGGAACCTTCTCGTTGCAGGAGGCACTCGTTTCGCACCTGAAGGAGTGGATTAACCTCGAATCGATTAACCACATCTTCTCGTCGATTATCGGCCTGATGCTTTCGTCGGCCGTGGCCATTTTCTCCATCTCGTTCATCACCTTCTTCTTTCTCAAGGAGGATGGGCTGTTTTATGCCATGGTGACGGCCATCTTTCCGGAACGCTATGCGGAGAATATCACCCGCGCATTGGACGAGGTGACCTACCTCCTTTCGCGCTATTTCAGAGGCCTTTTGACCGAGAGCCTGCTGCTGATGATTGCCGTGACGGTGACCATGACCGCCTTTGGCATGAAGTTGCAGGATGCCGCCTTTATCGGCTTGGTGATGGGGGTGATGAATGTGGTTCCCTATGCCGGTCCGCTCATTGGTGGCGTGCTGTCGCTCTTTGTCGGTATTGTGTCGCCCATCGAGGGGCAGACGATAGGCTATACGGCTGCGGTGATTGTCTGCTCGTTGTTGGCTTTGAAGTCGCTCGACGATTTTGTCCTGCAACCGACCCTCTATTCGGAGCGCGTGAAGGCCCATCCGCTGGAGGTCTTTATCGTGATTCTGCTGGCCGGTTCGGCTGCCGGTATCCTCGGTATGTTGCTGGCTATTCCGGCCTACACCGTGCTGCGTGTCTTTGCCAAGGAGTTCTTCTCGGAGTTCAGCCTGGTGCGTAAACTTACGGAGAATATCTGATGGAGGGGCTGGTGATTGAGGGGGTGGTCATCCCCGGGCGTCAAATCGGCCATACGATTGGTTTTCCGACCGCCAACGTGGCTCTCGAACCGGGCGTGTGCGAACGAGGCGTCTATCGTTCGCGGGTGCAGGTGGAGGGCATCGACACCCTCTTCGATGCGATGTCGAACGTGGGCTGTAACCCCTCGGTAGGCGGTAGCGAACTGCGATTAGAGAGCCATCTGTTTGGCTTCGAAGGCAACCTCTACGGCCGTCGGATTCGGGTCTGTCTGCTGGAGAAGATTCGTGAGGAGATTTGCTTCGGCTCGGTGGAGGAGTTGCAGGCCCAAATAGCAAAGGATAAAGAGATAATATTAAACAGATAAACTATGTTTTTGGATTTGAGTTTGCCCTACAAGGTGGCCGATATGAGCCTTGCGGAGTGGGGCCGCAAAGAGATTGAGGTTTCGGAGCATGAGATGCCCGGGCTGATGGCCGTGAGAAAGAAGTACGGCCCGAAAAAGCCCCTGAAGGGGGTGCGCATCATGGGTTCGTTGCACATGACGATTCAGACGGCCGTCTTGATTGAGACGCTCGTGGAGCTGGGTGCCGAGGTGCGTTGGTGTTCGTGCAACATCTTCTCGACGCAGGACCATGCCGCTGCCGCCATTGCCGAGCGCGGTGTGCCGGTCTTTGCCCGGAAGGGCGAGACGCTCGAGGAGTATTGGTGGTGTACGGCGATGGCCATGTCGTTCCCCGATGGGAAGGGTCCGCAACTGATTGTGGATGATGGTGGTGATGCTACGCTGCTGATTCATAAGGGTTTCAAAGCGGAGAAGGATGCATCGACGCTCGACTATGCCCCTTCGTCGTATGAGGAGGAGGTGATTCTCGCGACGCTGAAGCAGATTTTGTCGGAGGACCATGGCAAGTGGCACCGCACGGTTGAGGAGTGGAAGGGCGTGAGCGAGGAGACCACGACGGGTGTTCACCGCCTCTACCAGATGCAGGAGGCCGGCGAGCTGCTCGTTCCGGCCATCAATGTGAATGACTCGTGTACGAAGTCGAAGTTCGACAACCTTTACGGTTGCCGCGAGTCGCTGGCCGACGGTATTAAGCGTGCCACGGATGTGATGATTGCCGGTAAGGTGGTCGTTGTGTGTGGCTATGGCGACGTGGGCAAGGGTTGCGCCCGCTCGATGCGTTCGTATGGCGCACGTGTGATTGTGACCGAGATTGACCCGATTTGCGCCTTGCAGGCTGCGATGGAGGGCTTCGAGGTGAAGACCGTGGAGAGTGCTTTGGCCGAGGGTAACATCTACGTAACCTGCACGGGTAACCGCGATATCATCACGCTGGAACATATGCAGCAGATGCGCGACCAGGCCATTGTCTGCAACATCGGTCACTTCGATAACGAGATTCAGATGGCCCGCCTCAATGCTTCGGGTGCCGTGCGCACGGAGATTAAACCGCAGGTCGATAAATATACCTTCGAGGATGGCCACTCGATTTTCATCCTGGCCGAGGGTCGTCTGGTGAACCTGGGCTGTGCAACGGGTCACCCCTCGTTTGTGATGTCGAATTCGTTCACGAACCAGTGCTTGGCGCAGATTGAGTTGTGGGAGAAGGAGTTGGCTGTCGATGTTTATCGTCTGCCGAAGCACCTCGACGAGGAGGTTGCCCGCCTGCATCTCGACAACCTCGGTGTCGAACTTACGAAGCTCACCACCGAGCAGGCCGACTACATCGGTGTAAAGCCCGAGGGTCCCTACAAGGCGGAACACTACCGCTATTAAAGTGGAAAGAGTGAAGAGCAAAGAGGAAAGATGAAAAGAAAGCGGTGTGGATTCACACCGCTTTCTTTGTTCTATGCTCTTATCTCTCTATATATATGTCTATCTATCCTCTTCGCTCTATCCTCTTTGCTCTTTTCTAAATGCGTTCATCACACCAAAGAGTGTGATGTAGGCAAAGGCGATGAGCGGCAGCGTAAAGCCGGCGGCCATGCTCGTCTTACCCAAAAGACCCATCACAATCGGGAAGACGGCACCACCCACGATGCACATGACGAGATACGATGAGGCCCGTTTGGTCTCGGCTCCCATGCCCTTGACACCCAGCGCAAAAATCGTGGGGAACATCGTGGACATGAAGAAGAACGAGAGGAAGAGGGCTGCGAGCGAGATTTTGCCCACCGAGAGAATCACCAGTGCCATGCATATCGTGCCGAAGGCCCCGAAAAGTGCCAGCAGACGCCCCGGTGAAATCCAGCGCATGAAGAGCGACGAGAGCAATCGACCCACAAAGAAGAGACCCATACCACCCATCGAGAGCATCAGGGCAGCGGTCTGTTTCGACATCATCGGGTCTAATTCGAGGACATAATTGACGAAATAGCTGCCGATGCCGGTCTGCGCACCCACGTAGAGGAATTGTGCCAGCAAGGCCCACTTAAAATGCTTGTGGCTCCATACGGACCCCTCCGGCGCGCCCTCGGCCAGGGCATTCTCTACCTCGTCCTGCTCCATCTCCTTTTCGGGGATGCGCGTAAAGGCAAAGACGGCACAAACGGCCAGCACGAAGATACCTACTAATATATAGGGCTTCGCCAAATCCAACGACGAACCATCGCCACCAAAAATCAGCAGACCGCCAATGAGCGGGCCGATAATCCAACCTACTCCGTTGAAGGCGGCCGCGATGTTGATGCGTTGTGCGGCAAACTCCTCGGCTCCCATGCCCGTTGCGCAGGGGTGTGCGCCATTCTCAATCAGACACAGACCACACGCCAGGATAAAGAGGGCAGCAAAGAAGGGCAGGGGCGAATGGATGAACGAGGCGGGAACGAAGAGGAGCGCACCGAGGGCAAAAATCAGCAGACCGGTGATAATACCGCGCTTGTAGCCCACCTTGCGCATCACCCAGCCGGCCGGCAGGGCCATCACAAAGTAGCCGATATAGACCGAGAACTGCACAAAGCCCGACTCGGCTTTCGACATATCGAACACCTCCTGGAAATGCTTGTTCAGCACATCCAGCAGACCATGTGCCAGGCCCCACAACAGGTAGAGCGTAGCAATGAGCAAGAACGGGACGAAGTAATTGACCCCGTTTTTGCTCTTAAACATTGAGCGTTTCTCCACAACGACCTAATTTTGAATTCTAAATGCTAAATTTTGAATTTTGAGTTTTTTCACCTCGACTACTCGAGATAAAAAACCTCCTCCATCGTGGCCCACCACTCGCCCTCCTGGCGCGTTTCGAGCGGCTTCTGGCAGGGCATACAGACATCCCACCAACGCTGCGTCTCGGGGTCGGCCGCCATCTTGGCCATATCCTTCTCGTAATCCTCGCCTACATACTCGTAGTAGCTGAACAGCAGCCCATCCTTATAATAGATGCTGTAATTCTGGATGTTACACTCCTTAATCATCTTCAGCACCCCCGGCCATGCGGCTGCGTGCAACTTCTTGTACTCCTCCAATTTCTCGGGATTTACACCGATTACTTGACCATACCGTTTCATCTTTTTGCTTTTTTCGATTTTATGCGGCACCTTTTGTCCTTCCTTGTTTGTCTTGAATGGGCAGTACCACTTGTACAGCCCATCCAAGCCAACCTTCGGTCAGGCCAAAATCTGCTCGCCTAAAATCAAAAAACGGGTTGTGACTTTTCGGTAAGCAGTTGTGTCGCCTTGGTTAAACTAATTTTGAATTCTAAATTTTGAATTTTTAATCTGCTCGCCTAAAATCAAAAAACGGGTCGTGACTCTTTGGCAAGCAGTTGTGTCGCCTTGGTTATACTAATTTTTAATTAACCCTGCTTCGCAGGCTTTTCCTCCTCGCGGCTCGGCAGAGTCTGCAAGCAGTCTCTGCGCTCACTCGCAGCGTCGGTTCTTAATTTTGAATTCTAAATTCTAAATTTTAATTCTTAATTGCCCTAAACAACGCCTCCACATTGGCGGGGTTGATATCGGGCAGAATCGCCTCGTGGCTCGGTGAGAGAATCAATCCCGTGGGGAAAATCTGCATCAGGCGTTTCACCTCGGCCTCCACCTCCTCGGGGGTGCCATTCACCAGGAGGTGCTGGGCATCCACGCCACCGAAGAAGCACCCCTTGCCGTCGAAGTCGGCCTTGAGTTTCTCGGCCTGCATATCGTGTGCTTTGGCCTGAATCGGGTGAATCACATCGACCCCCAGGTCGAAGAGGTCCTGAATAATCGGGTGAATCGCGCCGCAGGAGTGGTGTACCACCTTCAGCCCATAGCTTTTGGCCTGGTCAACAAGGCGTTTCGTGCCGGGGAAGACATACTCGCGCAGCTCCTCGGGAGCGACCAGCAGGCTCTTTTGGCTGCCGAAGTCGTTGCCAATCAGCACCGCGTCGAGGTAGCCTTTCGTCGCCTCGTAGAATATCTCGCCGCAGCGAATATAGAAGTCGGTGATGCGGTCAATCACGGCACGGAACATCTCCGGTGCAATCATCATCGTCAGGAGGGCATTCTCCATGCCGAAGGCCGAGCAGGCATCCTGAAAGTGGGCGGCCCACATAATACCCATGCGTGCCGCATCTTCGGGTGCCTCCATGGCCAGACGACGCACCTCCTGAAAATCGATATGCTCCTCGGGGTCGGGCCAGGGGAAGGTATCCACCAACGCGGGGTCGGTCATATCCTCGAAGAAGCCCGGCGCGGTCAGCGTGCGCTCATCCTGCGCACCCCCTGCACCGCTCTTGGCAAAGGCGAGCGAACAACCGATATCGTTTGTCGGCGGGTTGTGGTAGGGGACGGGGATGGGATAGACATCGTCGTCAATCTTGCGCTTAAGGGCATCGACCGAATCTACGCCAAAGTGGGCGAAGAGTTTCGGGAGTGCCGACGGCACGGGCAGACCCAGCCACGAAGCGGGGCGATCAACCGCCTCGCCCGCGATGGTCTTGAAAAATCGTTCTCTATGGGTCATCATGTAGGTAATGTAGTGTTAGATTTTCGTTATTTAACAAAATTAACACTTTTCTCTTAGAATCGCAACAATCAGGTTGTTGGTTGATGAAAAAAAATGTAATTTTGCGCTACAAATAAACCCCATTAAAACGAACTGAAATGAAAAATTGGATGCTTTTGGTGGCTGTAGTGCTCCTGTTTGGTATGACCTCCTGCGGGGGTGATGAGTATGACGATACGGCCCTCAAACAACAAATTGCCGACCTCGAGAAACGGGTAAGTGCAGCCGAAACGGTGTTGCGTGCCTACGATCAGGCACTCTTCATCAAGAGTGTGACGACCACCTCGAATGGCTATGTGATTACCTTCTCCGACAATTCGAAGGCTACAATCACAAACGGTAAAGATGGCGCAGACGGTCAGCCGGGTAAGGACGGCAAGGATGGCGATGCCTGGATCAAGGATGTGCAGGTGGGTGAGCGTGAGGTGACCTTCACGATGACCGACGGACGCAGCTTCTCGATTCCTCTTTCGACCCTTGTCGGGAATATTCAGCACCTCTCGTTTGTGCCGACCCACAGCGACGGCCGAGCTACGGTGGCGTTCCGTTCGGCGGCCGATGCGACGCTGCAGATGACCTTCACACTCTCGCCTGCCGAGCTGGCGGCCGATGTGGTGGCCAAGTGGAGCGAGCTGATGTCTGTGGAGGCGGTGCTGACCGCAACGCGCGCGGCGGAACCGATTCTCTTGACGGTGACGGCCTGTGAGTCGGGTGCGAATGGTCGCTTGGAGATTACCGCTTCGGCTACGGCGTTGGGCGAGAACTTCTTCGCCTCGGGGTGTGGGGCTGCGGCCGCGCTGAAACTCAGCGATGGTGTGACGACCTTCACTTCGGATTATGTACCCCTCTACGCAGCCAAGGAGGCGATTCCTGCCAATCAGCTCTATTACACGACGACAAACAACCAGACCACGACCCCCAAGACGGCCATCATGTCGGGTGTGAGTGTCGTGGAGAACAGCTATACGGACGGTCTGGGTGTGATGACCTTCTCCTCGGCCTTGAGCGAGGTGGCTGCATCGGCCTTCTCGGCCCATGCGACCCTTTCGACCGTGGAGCTGCCCGAAGGGGTCGAGACGATCCGTTCGAAGGCCTTCCAGAGTTGCAAGAAGCTGACCAAAGCAACTCTTCCCGCCTCGGTCGAGACGATCGAGCAGCACGCCTTTGCGCAGAGCGGTTTGCAGAGCGTGACGATCCTGGGTACGCCGTCGATTGGTCAGTTCGCCTTCTCGAACTGCAAGAACTCCTACAACCAATACACACTCACGGCCTTCTACGGCCCGTTGGCTTCGGCCGATAACCGTGCGCTCATGGCTGATGGTACGCTCCTGGCCTATGCCACGGCATCGGGTAACAGCTACGAGGTGCCTGCCGGTGTGAAGAAGATTGGTGCTACGGCCTTTGCCAACTGCGAGCAGATCACCACGATTACGCTGCCCGACGGAGTGGAGGAGATCGAGACCTACGCCTTCTACTACTGCTTCGCCCTCACAACGATCACCATCCCGGAGGGTGTGACGACCATCGGCGAGTACGCCTTTATGGGCGACCGCGGTTTGAAGAGCCTGACGCTGCCCGCTACGACCAAGAAGCTGGCCGCAGGTGCGTTCCGCGGCTGCTCGGCGATGACCACCCTGACGCTCAATGCCGTGACCCCTCCCTCGCTCTATTCGGGTGTCTTTGCCGGCTGTTCGGCCGATCTGAAGATTGCCGTGCCCGCCTCGGCGGTCGATGCCTACAAGGAGCACGAGGATTGGTCGAACTATGCTGCACAAATCGTAGCTCAATAGGGGTAGAACACCTCGCAACCAATACGCAGAAACAGCAATCATGTCGAATACTACTCCCAAGGAGGGTCGCTTTCTGGCCCTGACTCCGCTTTTGCTCTTTCTGGGGCTTTATCTGGTTACCTCGCTCGTCATGGGCGACTTCTACAAGATGCCGATTGCGGTGGCCTTTGTCCTTTCGTCGGTCTATGCCGCCTGCCTGCTGCGCGGAATGACGGTGCAGGAGCGCGTCGAGGTCTTCTCGGCCGGTGCCGCCAACCCGAACATCTTGCAGATGATTTGGATTTTCATCCTTGCCGGAGCCTTTGCCGGTTCGGCCGAAGCGATGGGTGCCATCGATGCAACGGTCAATCTGACGCTGCGCCTGCTCCCTGCCGAGTTTTTGACGGCCGGACTCTTTTTGGCGGCCTGCTTTGTCTCGATTTCGGTCGGTACGTCGGTCGGCACGATTGTCGCCCTGACGCCCGTGGCATCGGGCCTGGCGATTGAGACCGGCATGAACGATGCCCTGCTGGTGGCAACCGTTGTCGGTGGTTCGTTCTTTGGCGATAACCTTTCGTTTATCTCCGATACGACCATTGCCGCCACTCGCACCCAGGAGGTGAATCTGCGCGATAAGTTCCGCTTCAACCTCCGCATTGCCGCTCCGGCCGCCCTCTTGACCCTCTTGCTCTACCTGTTGACCGGCTCTCGTGCCGAGTCGGTGGCTGTGGCCGAGTCGGTCGAGTGGCTGAAGGTGGTTCCCTATCTGCTGGTTCTTGTGACTGCGTTGGGAGGTGTGAACGTGATGCTGGTGCTGTTGCTCGGAATCATTTCAACGGGTATCATCGGCCTTGCGACCGGTTCGCTCGACCTCTTTGGTTGGTGTGGCGAGCTGGGCAAGGGTATGGTCGGCATGGGCGAGTTGATTATCGTGACGATGCTGGCCGGCGGTATGCTCGAGACGATTCGTCGCGGAGGGGGTATCGACTATATCATTTCGCGTCTTACGCGCCGTCTGCACGGCACACGTGCCGCGCAAGGGGCTATTGCGGGGTTGGTCTGCCTGGCCAACTGCTGCACGGCCAACAATACGATTGCCATCCTCACCGTAGGCCCGTTGGCGGCCGAGATTGCCGACCGTTTCGGGGTCGATAGACGCAAGAGTGCCTCGTTGCTCGATTCCTTCTCCTGCCTCACGCAGGGCATCCTTCCCTATGGCGCACAGATGCTCATGGCGGCCGGTCTGGCCTCCCTCTCTCCGCTCGAAATCATGGGATATCTCTACTATCCCGTTGCGCTGGGACTTTGTGCCATCGTTTCGATTCTGGTCAAGAATCGTCGCCGGCATCAGTAGCAAAACGGCACGATAAAAAGTCACAAAAAAGGGTTGCTCAACAAACAATGTTGGACAACCCTTTTTTATGGCGCGGTAGGGGCGGAGGCTAATACTCCACCTTGTCGCTCTTCGCGCTCCACTTTTGGAAGGCCTTCAGGGCGCGGTCGCGCATGAAATGTTCGCAGCGAATTTGACGCTCCGAGTAGTCGAGTTCGAGCTGGTCGTAGATGAACGAGTCGTCGAAGTCGATGCCCTTGGCGTCCTCCTTCGTGTTGCCGTAGCAGATGCGTTTTACACCCGCCCAATAGAGGGCCGAGAGGCACATGGGGCAGGGTTCGCACGAGGAGTAAATCGTACAGCCGTCGAGCTGAAAGGTGCCGAGCTTTTGGCAGGCGTTGCGGATGGCTGTCACCTCGGCATGAGCCGTGGGGTCGTTGTTCGGCACCACGCGGTTCGTACCCGTGGCAATCATTTCGCCATCGCGTACAATCACGGCACCAAAGGGGCCGCCACCCAAATCGACATTCTCCTCCGAGAGCTTAATGGCCAACTCCATAAATCGGGCATCCTCCTCCGTGTAGTCGTGACGCTCGGGCAGGAAATCCTCTTTCTTCGTGATTTTCATAGCGGTATGGTTTATATATCGTGTGACAGCGGGGCGGGTACGGTTTGGCTCATATCCCAATCGCCCCACCTCTCGGCCACATAGTCCAGCGTCGTGTATAGCTCCTCGACATCGAGCGACGTGACGAGCTTCATGCGCGTAGGCTTAAAGTCGGGCAGCCCCTTAAAATAGTTCGTCAGGTGGCGACGCATCTCGAGGATGCCGACATAATCGCCCTTCACCTCCAAGGATTTTGCCAAATGCTCCTTGGCGATTTTGACACGCTCCACCACCGAGGGTTGGGGCATCCGTTCGCCCGTTCGGAGGAAGTGTTTGCACTCCTCGAAAATCCACGGACGGCCATAGGTGGCACGGCCAATCATCACGCCATCGACGCCATATCGATTGAACATCTCGGCCGCCTTCTCGCCCGAATCGACATCACCGTTGCCGATGATGGGGATGTGGATGAAGGGGTTGTTCTTCACCTTGCCAATCAGCGTCCAATCGGCCTCGCCGCGATACATCTGGGCGCGCGTGCGACCGTGGATGGTGAGGGCTGCAATGCCCACATCCTGCAAACGGAGGGCAATCTCTTCGATATTCTTCGACTCCTCGTCCCACCCTAAACGGGTCTTGACCGTCACGGGCTTCTTCACCGCCTCGACAATTTGGCGCGTCATCTCGACCATCAGCGGCACATCGCGCATCATGCCCGAACCGGCACCACGCCCGGCAATCTTCTTCACCGGACAGCCGAAATTGATATCTATCACCTCCGGACCGGCCGCCTCGGCCATCTTGGCCGCCTCGACCATCGGTTCGATGCGGTTGCCGTAAATCTGAATACCCACGGGACGCTCCCTGTCGTCGATGTTGAGTTTGCGCAACGATTTGGCGGCATCGTGCATCAGCCCGTCCGAGGAGATAAACTCCGTATATACCATATCGGCCCCGAACCGTTTGCACATATAACGGAACGAGGGGTCGGTGACATCCTCCATCGGAGCCAGCAAGAGAGGCTTTTCGCCCAGGTCAATATCGGCAATTTTCATCGCTGCGGTGGTTTTCTCATGCAAAAATAGTGGATTATTGGCAATAAAACGCTAAATTTGTGACCAAAATGTGAATTATGGAGATTGAAAAATTTATAGCCGAGAGTGTGCAAGGTGCAGTCGAGGCACTTTATGGCCCGCTTTCGGGCGAACAGTTGCAGATTCAAAAGACGCGCAAGGAGTTTGCGGGCGACTATACGCTCGTGACCTTCCCCTTGCTGAAGAAGAGTCGCAAAAGCCCCGAAATGACGGCCAACGAGATTGGTGAGTGGATGGCTGCCAACGTGCCGCAAATCAAGGGCTACAATGTCATCAAAGGCTTCCTCAATCTGGAGCTTGCCCCCGAATGCTGGGCCGAGCGTTTTGCCGAAATTATGGCCGACAAGCAGTTCGGATTTGCACCCGCAACGGGACGCACGATGATGATTGAGTACTCCTCGCCCAATACGAACAAACCCCTTCACCTGGGTCACATCCGCAACAACCTGCTGGGTTACTCGGTGGCCGAGATTCTCAAGGCCAACGGCCACACGGTCATCAAGGCCAATCTGGTGAACGACCGCGGTATCCACATCTGCAAGTCGATGCTTGCCTGGCAGCTCTATGGCGAGGGCGAAACACCCGCCTCGTCGGGCATGAAGGGCGACCACCTCGTAGGTAAATACTACGTGGAGTTCGACAAGCACTACAAGGCCCAAATCAAGGAGCTGGTAGCCGGTGGCATGAGCGAGGAGGAGGCCAAGAAGCAGGCTCCGATTATGCTCGGTGCGCAGGAGATGTTGCGCAAATGGGAGATGGGCGACGAGGAGGTTCGCGCGCTCTGGACGACGATGAACGGCTGGGTATATGACGGTTTCGATGTAACCTACAAGGCCCTGGGTGTCGATTTCGACAAGGTCTATTACGAGTCGCAGACCTACCTGTTGGGTAAATCGCTCGTCGAGGAGGGCCTTGCCAAGGAGGTCTTCTATCGCCGCGAGGATAACTCGGTATGGATTGATTTGACGGGTGACGGACTGGATGAGAAGCTCCTGCTGCGTGGCGACGGTACGTCGGTCTATATGACGCAGGACCTCGGTACGGCCTTCCGTCGTTTCGAGGATAACAAGCTCGACGATATGGTTTATGTCGTGGGCAACGAGCAGAACTACCATTTTCAGGTGCTGAAACTCGTCCTGAAGAAGCTCGGTTATGCGGAGTGGAGCGACCACATCACCCACCTTTCGTATGGCATGGTGGAGTTGCCCGAGGGCAAGATGAAGTCGCGCGAAGGTACGGTGGTCGATGCCGACGACCTGATTGCCGATATGGTCAAGACGGCCCGCGAGATGTCGGCCGAGCTGGGCAAATTGGATGGTTGCACGGAGGAGGAGGCCGAGGCCGTATCGACGATGGTCGGTCTGGGTGCTTTGAAGTATTTCATCCTCAAGGTGGACCCCAAGAAGACGATGCTCTTCGACCCCCGCGAATCGATTGACTTCAACGGCAACACCGGTCCCTTCATCCAGTACACCCACGCCCGCATCTGCTCTGTGTTGCGCAAGGCGGCCGAGCAGGGCATCGCCTACGACACGAAGGCCGAGGCAACGCTCATTGCCGAGGAGATTGAGCTGGTGAAGATGCTCTCGGAGTTCCCTGCTACGGTGGCTGCGGCCGGTGAGAACTTCGCCCCCTCGATGATTGGTGCCTACATCTACGAGTTGGCCAAGTCGTTCAACGGTTACTACCACGACCACTCGATTCTTCGTGAGGAGAACGTCGAGGTGCGCAAGCTCCGTCTGCAAATTGCCGCCACGGTGGCATCGGTGATTCGCAAGGGTATGAAGCTCTTGGGTATTGATGTCCCCGAGCGCATGTGATAACGCGCCTAACAAGGCGATTTCGGCGTTATGCTTGCGCTCAAAATCCTCACATACGTTTTTAGTATGCTCCGGTTTTTCGCGCTGCGCAAGCCTTGAAATCCCGCTTGTTATACGCGTTATAGTAAAACAGAGAATGCAATGCGAGTAAGTTTGATGATGGTCGTTTTGTTGCTCTTTGTGGCGTGTGGCTCTCGGCCGCAACCGAAAGAGACGACACCTTATGGCCAAAAGCTCCTCCTTTCGGACTCGATTGCTCGCTTTGGCGGTGCGGATACGATTCGATTCGGACAGATGCACGAAGGGGAGATTGCCGAAAAACCCTTGCAGCTGGTCAACGAGGGAAAAACGCCGCTGGTGATTCGCACGGTGGAGCGCACCTGCGGATGCACGACGCTCGAGTATGAGAATCAGCCACTTATGCCGGGCGAGAGACGACAAATAACGCTTCGTTTCGATGCCCGTGGCGAATGGGGGTGGCAACTCAAACTCCTCCGTCTCTACCTCAACGATGGCCAAGAGCCGCTCCGACTCTATGTCGAGGCCGACATCGAGTAGCCGTTTTGCCAAACCGAGAAAAATTACTATATTTGCATAATTGACAAACCAAATAAACCAGAAAGCAATGATGAATTTCCTTCAAGCTGCCCCCGTTGAGCCGCAACCCGGCTTCATGCAGCAGTACAGTTTCCTGATTATGATTGGCCTGATGTTCCTCGTGATGTGGCTCTTCATGTGGCGTCCCGAGGCCAAGCGTCGCAAGCAGATGCAGGAGTTCCGCAACAACCTCAAGAAGGGCGATAAGGTGATTACCGCCGGCGGTATCTACGCCACGGTGAAGGAGGTCAAGGAGACGACGCTCCTCTTGGAGGTGGACAGCAACGTAACGCTGCGCATCGACAAGAACATGGTGGTTGCCGACCCCACCGGTTTGCAGCAGCAGTAATCGGATAAGCCGAAAATAAGACAGGTGGTTCCTCATCGAGCCACCTTTTTTTAATCGTTCAATCGTATGAAGAAGACCATCACCTACACCACCCAAGGCACCTGCTCGCAGGCCATCATCCTGACCGTCGAAGAAGGGACGATTTGCGAAGTCTCGTTCGTCGGTGGTTGCCACGGCAATACGCAGGGCGTAGCGGCACTCGTCAAAGGGATGCAGATCAAGGAGGCGATTGCCCGCCTCGAGGGAATCGATTGTCGCGGCCGCGGCACCTCGTGTCCCGACCAGCTGGCCAAGGCGTTGCGCCGTGCCATGGAGTAATTGCCCATGAGGGCTACTTATCACAAACGGGGAAGTTGCGCAAGCTGTCGATAGCCATCGGCCGTAAGCTCGAAGCAGAAGAGTTTTAAGCCGTTTGTTATCAGTACATAACGAGCCTTCAGCACCGCATTGTAGCGCATCGCCTGTTCCAGGACCGAGTCATCGAGTTCAATTTCCGGAGCTTTGCACTCGGCCACCCAAAAGGGCTTTCCCTCGCCATCCACGACCACCACATCGGCCCGTTGCGGCTGACCGTTCAGTGGCACGGGATACTCCTCGACAATCGAAAGCGGTGCAACGCCACATTGCTGCACAAGATAGCCCACCAGATGGCGGCGTACCCACTCTTCGGGGGTGAGCATCAACCATTGGCGGCGTGTTTCACACCATATCTGACGCCCCTTCGCACTTTCGCGCTGGCGCAGATTCAGGGATGGGAATATCAGTTTTGGGAGCGCGGACATCGTGTATCAAAAAAAATAGCTATCTTTGTCGAAAGCAAAGATACAAAACTATGCGCATACTTCTTACCCTTTTGGCTCTTTTTTCGTGCAACCTGCTCGTTGCACAACCCTATAGTGCAACCGATGGTCGCGAATTACCGCGTGGCGTTATCATTCCCTATGCCTCGGCAACAGATGCCGCCAAGGGGGCTGAAACGCATCGCTACCGCACACCGATTACGGAGTGGACGGTGGCGGGAAATCGGCTTTCGGCCGATGTGATTTCGACCTTTGCCTGGACCAATCGCCAAGTGATGCTCCACATCGAGAGTGCGCTTGCGGATTATGAATTGTGGGTGGGCGGTCGTCGTGTGGCGACCAACCGCGACGGTAATTCACCGGCCGACTTCAACATCACAAAGCTACTGAAAGAGGGGCGTAATCGCGTGGAAATCATCCTGAACCAGCCCTCCGACATGACGCCGATTGAGGGGTGGGGGAGACCCTCCGAGGCCCTCGGTAAGGTCTGGGTTACCGCTCCGCCGACGATGGGCGTGCGAGAGGTGCTGGTCGAAACGACGATGAATAAAGAGAACCCCGCAGAGGCTACGACCGAGGTGGGCATTGTCGTGAAGAGCTATGCCCTCAATCCGCGCACGGTGCGCATCTACTACGAATTGGATGACCCCGCAGGACGTACCGTGGCCCACGGCCAGAGCGACCTGACGCTCCAAATGCGTGGTGAAGATACGGTGCGTTTCCTCGCTACGGTAAGCGATACGCTGCTCTGGAGTCGTGAGCGACCGCAACACCATACCCTGCGCATCCGCACGCAGCGCGAGGGTCGCTTTACCGAATACCATCAATATCCGCTCGGTCTGCGAGCCGTCACCTTCGACAAGGGAAAAGTCGCCATCAACGGCCGTGAAGAGCAACTCACCATCACACCGTGCAGCCCCGTGGCTACCCCCGAAGCGTTGGCCGAGGTGCGTCGCTCGGGTAACAACACCATTCAACTCGAAGCCGGTGCAGTCGCTCCGCACCTCTTCGCGGTGTGCGACACGCTGGGACTTTATGTCATCGCACAGGCTCCGATTGACAGCCACGCGGCCGGCTCTTCGCGCAACGTGGGGGGCAACCCCTCGAACAATCCGGCATGGGTGCCGTTCTACCTCGAGCGCGTAGAGAACTGCTTCCATGCGGTGAAGTGTCACCCCTCGGTGATTGGCTTTTCGATAGCTGCGCGCTCGGCAAACGGCATCGCCCTCTATGAGAGCTACCGCCGTTTGAAGGAGCTGGGCGATACACGACCGGTGATTTATCCCGATGCCGAGGGTGAATGGAATACGGACCGTATCGAGTAGATTGTTAGCCGTTTAGGCCACTACGGCCGCCCCTTACGGGGGTAGCGACAAAAGATTTTTACAATTTTTTTCAAAAAAAATTTGCAAGGAACAACTTTTGTCCTTATCTTTGCAACGCAATTAGGAGGTAAAACTCCGAAAGCAAATGCCTCTTTAGCTCAGTTGGTAGAGCACGACACTCTTAATGTTGGGGTCCAGGGTTCGAGCCCCTGAGGGGGTACTGAAAGCGAGAAACGAAAGTTTCTCGCTTTTTTTGTGTTCTTGCGGTTGTGGCTCAACAAAAAAGAGATAGCCCCCGAAAAGGCTATCTCCAATTGCTTTATTGAGTTTGCTGATTGCTACCTCTTACAGCTCCAGGGCCTGCTTGATTTCCTCAATCATATCGAGTTTCTCCCAGCCGAAGAACTCCACCTCGCGCTCGACCTCGTGGCCGTTTTCGAAGAAGGTCACGGCCTTCGTATAGGGGCGGTTTCCGAAGTGGCCATACGATGCCGTGGCCTCGAAAATCGGGTTCTTCAAACCGAAGCGACGCACGATGGCGGCCGGCTTCAGGTCGAAGAGCGTAGCAATGCGGCGGGCAATCTCGCCATCCGAGAGGTGCTGCAACTTGGCACTCTTCGTGCCGTGCGTATCGACAAAGACCGACAACGGCTCGGCAATACCGATGGCATACGAAAGCTCCACCAGCACCTCATCCGCAACACCGGCAGCCACCATATTCTTGGCAATGTGGCGGGCTGCATAGGCGGCCGAGCGGTCCACCTTCGAGGAGTCCTTACCCGAGAAGGCACCACCACCATGCGCACCGCGACCACCGTAGGTATCGACAATAATCTTGCGACCCGTGAGGCCCGTATCTCCGTGCGGGCCGCCAATGACGAACTTACCCGTGGGGTTGACATGGAGGATATACTCCTCGCCAATCAGCTCCGCGAGTTTGTCGTTGGCACGCTCCAGACGTGCCTTCACGCGCGGAATCAGAATCGTGCGCACATCCTCGCGAATCTGCTCCTGCATCTGCTTCTCGGCCTCCTTCTCCGTGAGCGTGGCACTCGGCAGAATAAACTCGTCGTGCTGGGTCGAAACCACAATCGTATGGACGCGGAGCGGCTTACGCGTTGCCTCATCGTACTCGATGGTCACCTGCGACTTCGAGTCGGGGCGCAGGTAGGTCATCACCTCGCCCTCGCGGCGGATGTCGGCCAGCTCCTTCAAAATCACGTGCGAAAGAATCAGCGTCGCAGGCATCAGCTCGCGCGTCTCGTTGCAGGCATAGCCGAACATGATACCCTGGTCACCGGCACCCTGCTCCTCCTCCTTCTCGCGGGCAACGCCCTGATTGATATCGGGCGACTGCTCATGAATGGCCGAGAGAATACCGCACGAGTTGCAGTCGAACTGATACTCGCTCTTCGTGTATCCAATCTTCTGAATCACACGGCGTGCTACGCCCTGCACATCGACATAGGCCTCCGAGCGCACCTCACCCGCAACGACTACCAAACCGGTCGTGCAGAGGGTTTCGCAAGCCACCTTCGAGGCGGCATCGTGGCGCAAAAATTCGTCGAGAATGGCATCGGAAATCTGGTCCGAAACCTTATCGGGATGTCCTTCCGAAACGGACTCCGAGGTAAATAAAAAACCCATATATACGTTTTTAATAATGAACAGTATAAATGGGAAAGAAAAAGGCTGTTTGGATAAAAAAGTGCTGTTTTAGCGATTTTTTATTGTGGTTGCAAGCAGTCCAAATCTTTCCACATCGAGGGGCAAAATTACGGTAAATTCCCATATTTACAAAATTTCACCCTATTTTTTATTTATAGCGTGAATGCCCCTCGATGTGAAAGAGCATTCCAGACCACCCCCTAAATCCCCCTCCCCAGGAGGGGGACTTGCGGTGAGGTACGCTAATTTATGGGATTTGCAAAATTTACAGACAAATCTTTATTAAATGGCAGCGCGCACTCCAATGTGAAAGAGTATTCCAGACCACCCCCTAAATCCCCGCTCCCCAGGAGCGGGACTTGCGGTGGGAGGGGGATTCGCAGTGAGAAGCAAAATAAAAGAGCAATTCCTGGTTGTGCAACCATAGACCGCACAACCAGGAATCGTCTCTTCACACCGAGGGTTCTCTAAAAGGCCTTCTCCTCAATGATTGAAGCATACGAGGACCAATAAGTGGTCGTCGTGTAGCTTTCAAGGCTACCCGTAGGTACATAAACTTTCAGGTCGGCAGCCGTGTTGCTAAATACCCAACCCGTTGGCATTCTGGGAGCCGTGACAGGAAGGCAATTTACCACTCGCAGGCTCGTGCAACCGTTAAAACACGATTGATTCAGGGTTGTCACCGCAGCCGGAATCGTAATCTCCTCCAAGGCGGTGCAGTTTTGGAAGAGATAGGTGGGTACTGAATAGAGTCCTTCGGGCAGCACCACCTCCGTCAAGGCCGAGCAAGAGGCGAATACACCACTATTCAGGCCGTGGTTAGTAGCACTCTTGACAATCGACGAGGGGATAATCACCTTCGTCAGCGCGGTACATTTCTCGAAGGCGTTCACTCCCAAATCAGTAATACCTTCGGGCAGGCCGATGGCTGTGAGTGCCGAACAGTTGCGGAATGCATAACTACCCACCTTCTTCAATCCGTCGGGAAGCGTCACGCTTTGCAACGAAGCGCAAGACTCAAAACAATAGTAGGGAAGTTCGCTTACCGAGGCGGGAATCACAATTGAAGTAAGCCCCGATTTTGTAAAGGCATAGTTATTGATCGTGGTGAGCGAGGCGGGCAGGGTGATTTGTTGCAAGGCCGTACATCCGGAGAAGATAGATAAGCCAAGCGTTGTAACACCCTCCGTAAGATGCACCTGCGTAAGCGATGTGCAATTATAGAAGAAGTTATTCGGCACGATGGCCATCGACGAAGGGATGGTGGTGGTTTCAAGCTCCGTGCAAGACTCAAACATATTGGCGGCAGACGATACACTGCTAAAAGCCAGTCCCTCGCTAAACTCAACCTCTTTCAAAGCCGAACATCCGGAGAAGGCATACGCTCCGCTTTTCAGCGACTTGGGAAGGGTAATCTGCTCCAAAGCAGTACAACCCTTAAACATATAATTGCCCAACAGGGTCAGCCCCTCGCTCAAGGTCACATTTTTCAGGCTCGTACAACCCTCGAACACATAACCACTGATGGTGGTAAGCGAAGCCGGAATTACGATGTCGGTCAAGGCCTTGCAGTTATTGAAAGCTTTGGTGTCAATCTTCTTGACCGAGGCAGGAATGGTTACATCGGTCAGCATCGGACAATTCTGGAAGAGATAACTGGACAAGGTCTCCACGCCCTCCTCAATCACCGCCTTTTGCAGTTTGTCACATCCGTAGAAAAGGCTGGAACCAAGCGAAGTAACCGAAGCGGGAATCGTCACCTCGGTAAAGGCGTCGCAATCGTCAAAGGCATAATTACCGAGGCTTTCCAAGGCCTCCGGGAAGGTTAGATTGGGTAAAAGCCTACAATCGGCAAAGCCACTCTGACCAATCGACTTGAGCGAGGCGGGCAACTCTATTTCGCTCAATTTCGAGCAGCTCTGAAAAGCATTATCGCCAATGGCCGTCGTCTGCTCCGACAACACGACACGCTCCAACAACGAGCAACCATAGCACACATAGCTCGGAAGGCTCGTAATGGCAGCGGGGAAGGTTATCTCCACCAAATCGTCGCATCGGTAGAAGGCGCGCTCCCCGATGGTCTGCAACTCCTCGGGCAAGGTGATGGCATCCAATTCATAGCAGTTATCGAATGCATTGTTGCCAATCGAAAGGAGCGATTCAGGCAGGACGATGGATGTCAAGCCGTAGCCATACTGGAATGCTCTGTTGCCTATCGCAGTCACGGTGGCAGGCAGAGTCATCGAGGTCAGTTCGGAACGCGAGCGGAAGGCATCGTCGCCCAGCATCGTCAGGGGGCGGTCGAAGAGCATCACACCGCGGTCAGCCTCCACATCGTACTCATTCGAGAGCAACACCGCCTCGCCGAAAGGTGCGGTAGCACTGGTGTTGGGTTCCAACACCTTTTTATTATTGGTCGTGTAGTAGATGACCGTCGTGGCGGGGGTCGTGTAGTCGACCTTGAGCGTAGCCATGGGCGAAATCTCGTTGCGTACCACCGAGAGGCTGTTGCGCGTACCCTTCGTAAAGAGGTTGCCCTCCGTATCGGTCAACAGAATCGTGATACCATCCGTAAACTCGACAGCAGGCAACACCACCCAGAAGATGGTCGGGTTCTCCTTGTCGGTGGAGAGTGTAACACCCTCACCACACGCCACGCTGACAGCGGTCGTGGCCTCCTCGGCCATTGTTACGACGGGAGCCTCGTCATAGGCAATCGTTGCCGTAGCCGCACCGGCAATCTTTTCGTTGTTGTTACCACGCACGGTCACGGTACGCACCACGACACCCTCCACCTCGGCATAGAGCTTGAGTTTGAGGTAGCCACCCGCATTACGGAAACGGAGTGACGTATCCTCCACGTTTTCGCTCACGGCCAACATCGTGTTGGCGGTTACACCGAAGCTGTTCTCGCGGTAATGTTGCAGGGCGGGCATTTCGAACGTGAAGAGTCCCTCGCTCGAAATGGTCGCCATGCCGTCGTAGGGATAGAGGCCGTAGATGGCATTCAGCGGCTGGCCGTTGTAATCCTCCAACTCCTCTTCGGGCGAAGTGAATTGGCCCGTCACATCGCCCGTCTCACCCTGAAACTCGTATTTGCGATTGGTTGTCACGCCCACGAAGGCCGAGAAGGAGTCGCCTGCGTGCCAGCGTACCGACTTGTCGGTATCTAAATAGGTACGTGTCGTATCATCCTCGGCTGTAGCCGTGAGCATAGGCAGGCCCTCGCTCACCACGGGGAGCGCAGGGTCAATCTCCTCCATCGACTTGCTGCAACCGGTCAGCACAACAGCCAACAAGGTCGCATAGAGTAGCATCTTTTTCATCGTTCTTCCATTTTTTAGATTACCACTCCGTGTCGGGATGTTCCTCCCCGACCGATTCGTTTCCCTCACCGCTGAGAGCAAAACCTTGCTCGACGGCAAGCTCCAACAGCTCCACCGAGGGAGCCTCATAGTACAGTTTCTTCATATGATAAAAAAGTATAAATTGAATGTATTCATTTTCAGTCACAAAGGTAGTGTATGGGGGAGGGATTTTCCAAATTTTCACCCGTTTTTCTTTGTTTTTAGGGAGCATAATCGTTGGGGGATAAAAACAAGCCGAAAGGTTGTTCGAAGTGAATAAAAGGTTACTATGGGGACTGGAGAGCTTTGGTTGCCTTTATTTTTCGGTCTGTTTGTACTATATTTCCTTTTTTTTCGTATATTTGCACCGCAAACCAAACAAAAAAGCTATGAAAAACATCTTCAAATTGGGCCTCCTGGCTCTCGTTATGTTGTTCACGAACAACGTATTTGCCCAGTCGGCCGCCGACAAGATTGTCGGTGTTTATCAGGTCGAAGAGGAGGGCCGTCAGTCGAAAGTACGTTTCACGAAATGTGCAGACGGCACCTATCAGGGCCAAATCATCTGGCTTTCGCAGCCCAACAATCCGGATGGTACGCGCAAAATGGATGTGAAGAATCCCGACCCCGCAAAGCGCAATACGCCGGCCGACCAGGTGGTTATCGTCTATGGTATTCGCTACGACGCCAAGAAAAACGCCTGGAACGGTGGCCGTGTCTATAAGCCCATCAACGGCAAAACCTACAAGGTGGAGTGTTCGTTTGACGACGCAACAACCCTTCGCGTAAAGGGTTCGCTCGGCCCCATTTCGTTGTCGCGCTACTGGAAGAAGGTCGAGTAAGCAAATTCGACAACGAATTGCACTGAAAAAGAACGGATAGCCGATTGCGGTTATCCGTTTTTTCTATACTTTTGTCGCCATGAAAACAATCATCGACTTTATCCGACGTTGGACGCTCCCCGTTGCCATGGTGGCCGGCGTAGTCGCCTACTTTTTGTTCACGGCCCTGCCGTGGCCCGATGGCACCTATCATATCGCCGAAGAGGTGCTTTCGGTTGTGCAACCTACGTTGCTGTTTTTGATGCTCTTCCTCTCGTTTTGCAAAATCCACTTGCGCGATTTGAGCTTCAAAACCTGGTATTGGTGGCTGCTCCTGATTCAGGTGTCGCTCTTCGCGCTCTTCGCTGCCATCCTCTACTTCATGCCCGACCATCCGTCGAAAATTCTTATCGAGAGTGCCATGCTCTGCTTCCTCTGTCCCACGGCTGCCGCTGCGGTGGTCTTTACCGTGAAGCTCGGAGGCAGTGCCGCATCGGTCACGACCTATACGTTGCTGATTAACTTCGTGGTGGCGATTCTCGCACCGCTCGTCTTGCCGTTGGTCCATCCGCAGGAGGGTGTTTCGTTCCTGCCCGCCTTCTGGATTATCAGCAAGCGCATCTTCCCCGTGCTGATTCTGCCCCTCTTTACGGCCGTGGCCCTGGAGAAGGTGTGGCCTAAATTGCACCAACTTTGCGCCTCGTCGAAGGATGCCGCCTTCTACCTTTGGGTCTGCACCCTGACGCTGGCGATTGTCGTTACCACGAAGAGTCTGGTGCATGACCCCTCACCGGTCATCTACCAGGTGGGCATTGCGCTGATTGCCTTCGTGGGATGCGTCGCTCAATTCTGGATGGGTCGCAAAATCGGACGCAAGTATGGCGAGCAGGTCGTAGGCGGTCAATCGCTCGGTCAGAAAAACAATGTCTTCATCATCTGGCTCGGCTACACCTTCCTCTCCCCGATTACGGCACTTTCGGGCGGCTTTTTTGCCATCTGGCAAAATGTCGTCAATGCCTACCTCCTCTACAAAAAGGAGCGTGCGGAGCGGCAATAGCCCCCACAAGCCTGTTCCGAAGGGGCGGATTTGGGCTGTCGCAAGGAATTTTTCCTGCTAAATTTTATTTTTCATCTGAAAGGCCGTATCTTTGTAGGAGATGTCTTGGATACGGCACATAGCATGGATAGTGACCTTGATGCTCTGTCTGGTGAATACCGACACGGAGCATGGGGGTGTTGTATCGGTGTGCGAACAGCTCACCAACGAGCAGCAGCAAGCGGTATGGCAGGAGGTGCTGCACGAGTATTCGGACCTCGGCACCGTCCGCACCATCGCGGAGTCTGCTGCACAAACCCTCACCCTGCGTATTCCGCACAAGAGAGGCTCACACCGCCACTTCACGTGGCTCACGATGCGCCCCTCGGTGCCGACAAGTACTATCCCTTTATTCCATGGAGGGCATCATGGCCCCAAGGCCGTCACCAAGCGACAAATGCCAACCGAGTTGTGTCGCTTGTGCCGGTTGATTATTTAGTGGACTGAAACAAACGCAACTTCGCATTTTTTCAGCGTCACAAAATAATCAAACAAATAACACATGGATAAAAAAAGTATCTGCGAGGCGATGTACGCCTTGCCGAGCGGTGTAGTGGTGCGCCGCAAGAAAAATCAGGTAGTGCCTTTATTGATACTCGCTGTCGGTATCGGCATGGTAGTTCTTAATTACGGATTGGATGTGGAGGCTCAATCGGCCGATGTCAGTGCCTCCTTGATGTTGGTGGCCGGCGCGACGATTATCGTGGGGCTGTTGATGTGCTTGAGCCGGTTGTTCGATAGCGAGGGTTATCCGTGGCATACGCCTACCCGTCGCCCGCTGCGCTACGAAGAGCGGTTCTATCCCATCGAGCAACGCAACGAGATTCAGCGCATGGTCGATGAGGCGGCCTACCTCCGACTCGTGGCGGCCGACACGAAACGCACCTCGGGAATTGCCGTAGCCATTTACCGCTCCGAGGACCAACGCTTTGCTGCCATGCAGGCCTATGAATACATCGACTACGAATACCGTCCCATTACGGGGATTCGTGTGATGGAGAAAAACGAATAACCAACACGAGGGGCGTGGAGCTACACGTGGCTCCACCCCCTTTACTAAACAAAAAAACGATGTTTGAACTCAGTGGTGAACATATCGTCCTGGTTGGAGCCATTCTGCTCTTTGTAGCCGTGATGGCCGGTAAGGTGGCCTATCGGTTCGGTGCGCCTGCCCTGTTGCTCTTCTTGGGCGTGGGTATGCTCTTCGGCTTCGACTTCATTTCGTTCAATTCACCCCAACTGACTCAATTCATTGGTATGGTGGCCCTCTGTATCATCCTCTTCACGGGTGGTATGGACACCAGTTTTCAGGAGATTCGCCCCATCATCGGCCCCGGATTGGTGCTTTCAACCGTCGGTGTGGTGCTGACGGCACTCATTTTGGCCCTCTTTGTCCATCTCGTGGCCCCCGCCATCGGTTTTGCCATCTCCTTCCCGATGGCATTGTTGCTGGCTGCCACGATGTCCTCGACCGACTCGGCTTCGGTCTTCTCGATTCTGCGCTCCAAGAAGCAGGGCCTACGCGAAAAGTTGCGCCCGATACTCGAGTTGGAGAGCGGCTCGAATGACCCGATGGCCTATATGCTGACGGTCCTGATGATTGGCATCCTGTCGCATAACGGTGCCGATATGGGGATTGGTTACAACCTGCTCTATGTGGTTGTACAGCTGGTAATGGGTGCCTTGATGGGCTACCTTGTCGGTCGTGCCGCCGTCTGGTCGATAAACCGCATCCGCCTGGAGAACACCTCACTCTACTCGGTGCTGCTCTTGGCCTTCATCTTCTTCTCCTTCTCGTTCACCGACCTTGTGCATGGCAACGGCTACCTGGCCGTCTATATTTCGGGCCTTGTGGTGGGTAACCACCGCATCACCCAAAAACGCACGCTCATGGTCTTTTTCGACGGCTTTACGTGGCTCATGCAGATTGTGATGTTCCTGATGCTGGGTCTATTGGTCAATACGCGCGAGTTGGTACAGCCCGATGTCCTGATTTTGGGCGGTCTGGTGGGACTCTTTATGATTGTTGTGGCCCGTCCCGCGGCGGTCTTTCTTTCGCTGATTCCCTTTCGCAAATTCTCGACCAAGGCCCGCTGGTATATCTCATGGGTGGGTCTGCGCGGTGCCGTGCCGATTCTCTTTGCCCTTTACCCCGTGCTTGCCGAGTTGCCGCACGCCAATTTGATGTTTAACGTGGTCTTCCTCTCGACGATTCTTTCGCTCATGATTCAGGGTACGACCGTAAGCGGTATGGCCAACCTCCTGGGACTTTCGTTTGCCGAGCGCGAGGCTTCGTTCAAGGTCAATATGGACGAGGAGATGAAATCGAGCCTCACGGAGGTGGAGGTGGGCGAGCAGATGCTCCGTGCGGGAAACACGCTGAAAGAGATTATGTTGCCCGAAAATACGCTCGTGATGATGATTTACCGCGATGGGGATTACTTCGTGCCGCAAGGTAAGACCGAACTTCGCGTGGGCGATAAGCTGTTAGTCATCACCGACCGCAAGGAGGAACTGGCCTCGACCTACCGCGAAATGGGTATCGACGAGGTGATGAAACACCACTAAACGACCCGAACGACCAATTCTTGATTGATGAAACATCCGATAGCTTCAACCCTCATTGCCTGGTACGGCCGCCATGGTCGCGCCCTTCCGTGGCGCGAGACGCGCGATGCCTACCGCATCTGGCTCTCGGAGGTCATCCTCCAGCAGACCCGTGTCGAGCAGGGGATGAGCTATTACCTGCGCTTCACGGAGCGATTTCCGCGGGTGGCGTTGTTGGCCGAGGCCTCCGAAGATGAGGTGCTGAAACTCTGGCAGGGGTTGGGGTACTACAGCCGCGCCCGCAATCTCCATGCAGCCGCCCGACAGGTGGTGTCGCAATATGGCGGCCATTTTCCCGATACGTACGACGAGCTGCTCAAATTACGCGGGGTGGGGGAGTACACCGCTGCCGCCATTGCATCGATGGCCTTCGATAGCCCCACGGCTGTTGTCGATGGCAACGTCTATCGCGTATTGAGCCGACTGTTCGATATCGAATTGCCGATTGATTCGACCGAGGGACGGCGCACCTTTACCGCCTTGGCAGCGGAGCTGCTCGACCCTGCGCAGGCCGCTACCTACAATCAGGCCATCATGGATTTCGGAGCGATGGTCTGCACGCCACAACAACCCCAATGCGGAGATTGCCCCCTGGCCGACAGGTGTCAGTCCTTCGCGGCCGGTACCGTTGCACAACGTCCCGTCAAGCAGGGGCGTACCAAGATACGTGACCGCTACTTCCACTACCTGCACCTGCAAGCCGACGGCCGCACGCTTCTGCATCGACGCGAAGCGGGCGACATCTGGCAGGGGCTGTATGAATTTCCGTTGATAGAGCTGCCCGAAGCGGGCGATTTTGGTGCATTGAGTTGCTCCGAGCGATTCGTTTCGTGGTTTGACGGTGTTCGTTTCGCGCTGAAAGAGAGCCGACGGATGCCCCCTCACCAGCTCTCCCATCAACGCCTTCACACCACCTTCCACCGCATCGAAATCGAGCGATTGCCCGACATCGCGGGGATGCTCCCCGTGCGCGAAGAGGAGCTTGGGGCGTATGCCGTTTCACGCCTTACGGAGCGATATTTAGAGCAATGAACAACGAACTGAAAGCCTATATCGAGCGGGAGATTCTGCCCCGTTACGACCACTTCGATGCCGCCCATCGACGCGACCATGCCGAGCAGGTCATCCGCGAGAGTGTGCGCCTTGCCGCGTTGCACGGGGCGCGTGAGGAGCTATCCTATACGATTGCCGCCTACCACGATACGGGGTTAGAAGCGGGGCGGGAGCGTCACCACCTCCGCTCGGGGGAGATACTGCGTGCCGATACGAGGCTTCGAACGTGGTTCACGGAGGAGGAGATTGCCCTGATGGCCGAGGCTGCGGAAGACCACCGTGCTTCGTCCGACCATGCTCCCCGCACGATTTACGGGCAAATCGTGGCCGAGGCCGACCGCACGATTGAGCCGATAACCATCCTGCGACGTACCGTGCAATATGGCCTGACGCACTATCCCGCCTACGACCGCGAGGAGCATTATCGCCGTTTTCTCGACCACCTTCTGGAAAAATATGCCGAAGGGGGCTATCTGCGCCTCTGGATTGCCGACCCCGAGAAGGAGAAGCGGCTGGCCGAGCTTCGCGCCATGATTCGCAATCGGGAGCAACTTCGCACCCTCTTCGAGCATCTCTTCCAACAAGAAACGGAGCGTTAAACAACGCTCCGCATCATTTGTAATTCTTTATTTTTTGCTTCGTTGCGCGTTACTCCATCGGGAAGATGCGCACTTCGGTTACCCCCTCGAGCGCGGCTTTCAGAGCCTCGAGGTCGGTCTTTTCCTCCACCTGGCCGTAGTGGTAGGGGTAGAAGAGGGTGGGCTGAATCGCCTTGACGGCCTCCACGGCCTGCTCCACGGTCATCGTGTAGGGCTGATTGACGGGCAGGAACGCCACGTCGATATTTTTTAGCGACTTCATCTCCTTCGTCGGCTCCGTGTCGCCCGCGATGTAGATGCGCGTACCGCCGATGGTGAGGATGTAGCCGCAATCTTCGCGCTCCTTGGGGTGGAATTTGGTGTGACCCTCCGAAGTGTTATAGGCCGCTACGGCCTCCACTTTCAGCCCCTCGATGGGGTTGGCCACGCTTCCTGGGCGCATCGTGTGGCAGTTCATCTCGAAGGCCTCGGCCGAGGTGCGGTCGCAGAGCATCTCTGTTGTGCGGGTCGAAAGCTCATCTACGGCCACCGCGTCGAAGTGGTCGGAGTGGTGGTGCGTGACGAGGATGGCATCGGCCTTCTTCAGGCGTGCATAGTCGGCATGAGCCATCACGGGGTCGATATAGACCCATTTGCCCTCGAACTCGACAGCGAGTGAGGCGTGGGCGTAGAAATGGAACGTGATGGTTTGTCCGTCACGGGCGGTGATGGTGTCGGAGGGGTACTCGGCGGCCTTCTTGCCGCAACCGAAAAGGGAGAAAATCGACATCATAATCAGGCTGTAAATGAGTGTGTGTTTCATACGTTGGCTCGTTTGGAGCTGTTTTTATAGAGCCAAGATACGAAAAAAAAGGAAAAATCCAAAGAAAATTTTGCCATCGCCCCTCCGTTCGATTATCTTTGTGGAAACAAAACGAACCGTTGTGAACAAGAAACTCCGCAAATATGCCTACTATTGGGAACTGCTCCGCACCATGGGGCAGATGCCCAAGGCAGCACAGGTGCCGGTCGATGTGCTGATTCCGGTCTGCGAAAAGGACCTTCGGATTCTGCCCTTGGCTTTGGAGGGTGTGCGTCGTCAAGTGGCGCATCCCGTGGCCGCTATCTATATCATTGCCGCCCGCTCGGAACTCATCGAGCAGTTCTGCCTGAAGCACGACTGCCGCTTTGTCGATGAGAGCGAGGTGCTGGGCTACACGGCACGCGATTTGAACGTGAAGGTCGAACCCTCGGGCCGCGATCGTAGCGGTTGGATTTTCCAGCAGCTGCTCAAACTCTCGGGTCGGGTGGGGGAGAGCGACTACTTCCTGACAATCGACTCGGACCACATCCTCTTGCGCCCCCACACTTTCCTTGCGGAGGATGGGCGCACGGTCTTCTACGGCAGCCGCGAATATCACCGCCCCTACTACGAAAACATCGAACGCCTGATGGGCTTCTGGCCCGAAAGCCGCCTTTCGTATGTGGCCCATAAGATGTGCTTTAGCCGTCGTCGGCTGGCCGAACTGCGCGCCGAACTTGAGCAGCGCACGGGAAAGCGGTGGGACAAGGCGATTATCGAGAGCCTCGACCGCACCCAGATTTCGGGTTTTTCGGAGTTTGAACTCTACGGCAACACCTTCCCTGCGGAGCAGCAGCTCCAACTGCCCTGGCGCGCCCATTCGCTCACGGAGGATAAGTTGGCCGACTACGAGACCCTCTGTCGTCGCTATCGTCGGCTCTATGCGGCCGTCACCTTCCCCGACTATCGTCGTCCGAAACGCAAAAAGTAGCCTGCTATTTACGCGCGCGAAATAATTTTATGGTAAAACGATTGTCGTTTGCGAAATTTTATGTACTTTTGCAGGCTATGTTTAACTAATTAACTATTTACGACAATGCCGAAAATGAAAACTAATGCCGCGGCGAAGAAGCGTTTTACCTTCACCGGCACAGGAAAGATTAAGCGCAAGCACGCTTATCACAGTCACATCCTGACCAAAAAGACGACGAAACAGAAGCGTAACCTCTGCTATTCGGGTATCGTTTCTGCGGCTGATGAGGCCAAAATCAAGAACCTGCTGGTTAAATAAATAGCCGGATAACCGATTTAACCAACACATTTTTTAATCGGGAGCGGAACAGCCCCAAAGAATGCGGGAGAACCGCGTCGCTGTGAGCTTCCCACTAAAACTTTTTTAATATGCCACGTTCAGTAAATGCTGTTGCGTCTCGCGCACACAGAAAAAAGGTTTTGAAACTTGCCAAGGGTAACTTTGGTTCAAGGGGAAACGTATGGACCGTTGCGAAAAATACGGTCGAGAAGGGTTTGCAGTATGCCTATGCACACCGCCAGCTCAAGAAGCGTACCTTCCGTTCGCTGTGGATTACCCGTATCAATGCAGGTGTTCGCGCTTACGGTATGACGTACTCGCAGTTTATCGGTAAGCTCAATCAGAAGGGTATCGCCCTGAACCGTAAGGTGCTGGCCGACCTGGCGATGAACGAGCCGAAGGCATTCGAGGCAGTAGTTAACGCCGTTAAATAAAGCAGGGTGCAGCTTCGCACCGTGGAGGAGACCATTGGTCTCCTCTTTTTTTTGTCTCTTTTTGGCAAATGTGCCTATATATGTAGCATTGTTTTCTGTCGTTGCAATTATGAAGAGTTTATCTCCGATGAATTACGAAGCTCCCGAGGTGGGGCTGCTGGAGGTGAGTGTGGAGGCCGGTTTTGCCTCGACGGGTTACCGCGATGATGCGTATCCGGGGGCGACGGCAGGAACAACGATGAAGGGCTTTAGTCCCCTTTATTCTTTTTCGTCCGTTTCGCAATTTGTACCGATTCAATTCCGATGCGCCTATACCTATATTTATATATAATAAGGGGCTTTTTGCGGCGTTTGACGTTTTTGACGATAGTTTACGATATTGCCATTTTGCTAAATTTCTGATAATCAGCCATAGTTAGAAAAAGTGCAAAAACGGGTTGAAAAAAGTGCCGAAAAGATTTGGAGAATCGGAAAAAGTCGCTACCTTTGCAACCGCTTTGAGAGAGAAACACTCCTTCAAAGCGCAAAGAAAAGGTTCTGAAAAATTTTTGAAAATTCTTGCAAAAAGATTTGGAGAAAAGAAAATCTTGCCTTACCTTTGCAACCGCTTTCGCCTCAAAAACGAAAGCGAGGTTCTGAAAAAAAAGTTTGAAAAATCTTGCAAAAAGATTTGGTGGTTTAAGAAAAAGGTTTTACCTTTGCACCACTTTCCGCTTCGAAAAAGCGGTCAAGCAAAACGAGGTCTTCGGGCCTCACAGAATAAGAAAATGTTCTTATAGAGATATACGAACAGCGTTCTTTGAAGTTATTGAGCAGCAAAGTTTTTATCCACTCGAAAGAGTGATTTCAAACAATACCTTTGAGATTAGAGCTAAAGATTTAACAAAACTATTTTTTTTACAATGGAGAGTTTGATCCTGGCTCAGG
>JAFQHI010000033.1 GCA_017398045.1 Alistipes sp.
AACGAGGAATTCCGCTTGGTCGCTGTCCGAGGTTATGGTTACTGCGGAAAATAACACAGCCATATATCACATCCCTCCAATCTTCGGTTCATTTTGCTGTGCAATATATTCATCCAGCTCGTCACGGGTGGATACGAAGTAGTCGTTACCGCCGTGCCAGAGCGAGATTGACAATTTGCCGTCCTCACTGTCGATGGGGTGATCTTCGAGGCTTTCAAAGGCTCCGTCCGAGTTCTGTCCGGTGATCCAATCCTTCACGGAGGTCAGCTCGTCCTCGGTCAGTTCCTCACGGAGCCGCAGATCCACCTTGCCGTAGAGCGTTCCGTCCACGATCTCGGTCGACCACTGTGCCGATACCAGCTTGGCTTTCGCGCCTGCATCGCCGTCGAAGTATTCGAGGATACTTTCCACGTCACGGTCTTGGTATTCCTCGATGAGGTCGTTGATGTCGTATCGGTAATCGTAGAGGAAGGAGTCGCCCACGGTGAAGGGGTTGCCGTCGCCTTCGTCGATGTTACCTGTTAAGGGAAAATACAGGCTCATCTTCACGGGGCCGAGCGCCAAGGTTCTGTCCTTGATGTCGTTTATCAGCTCCGCGGCTGTGCCGTATTGGTCGTAGTAGATATCGTGTTCCAGGTCAGTTTTGATGCCTTCGTCTGCGGTCTGCACGAGGTAGACTGTTGTGTTCACATCGCCGAGGCTGTTTTCTGTATTGAACAGTCGGCACAGATGCTGACCGACTCGGCTGCTTGATGCGAGCTGCACGTCGATCTCCGCATCCTCACCGCCGAACAGCTTAATGTTCTGTGGCAGTGTCCTTACTCCAATGGAGAGCAGCTTGATTTGCAGGTCGGTGTTGGCTCTCGGTAGTTCCACCACCAGGGTGTCATTTTTATGCTGAATTACTGCTGTTATCATTGTTACATACCTCCCATACGCATTCCTTGATCGGTGTCGAGTACGTCGCTGATGGAGTATCCTGATTCCATGCAAACGAAGCCGGAGGAGACGAACAGACCGTTCAGCTCGTCAGCGATATGCTCACCGAGCAGGTCATAATTGACGAAGTCCTCAATGGTTTCAGATACGGAATATTCAGGATCGTGTTCCACGAAGTGCTTGCCCACGTCCTCATGATCCTCGGCATCCTCTACCAACGTGAACAGGCCGAGACTGTTGGCGAGAGCTGTGATGGATTTTGCATCCTCGACTCCGGCATATTCTGCTACGGCGGTCAGCTTATCAAGCTGCATATCCGCATTGCTGATGGCTCCTACAAGGTCGTTAATATCGTAGATGCTTTCGCTTGACGTCATTTCACGCAGACGGCGCATCCATTCGGGGTTGTCTACCATGAAGTCATCGAGGATAATGCTGACGGACTCGGCATCGGGTACGCCCAGCCTGCCGATGGATTTGTCGATGGCGGCTCTCTCACAGGGCAGGTACAGATATTCCACCTTGCCGTGGTATTCTGCCTTTGCGGTGCAGAGGATACTCGAATCGTAGAGGTAAGGCGGAAATACTT
>JAFQHI010000034.1 GCA_017398045.1 Alistipes sp.
GAAGCCGAAACCGATGAGGTGGTCATGATGGCGTTCCCCCGTGAAGGCGACGAAAACTTCAGTGCCAATTGGGGGCATGGCGAACTCCATTATATGAACGGATGGTACGCAGGTGAATCAAAAAAGATCACCGTTTACACCATCGGCTCATGGAACGGAAATGCCTGTTACTGTATTGAACCCGGCACACCTCTCGCCATCGGCGATGTGATGACCAAGCGCGACGAAAACTATTGGGATAACTATCCCTCGACCTATAACAAGACCATCTCCGCAGATGAGATCAAGCTGTTCATTGGTCGAATCTTCCAGTACGGCTACACCGGCAAGGTAACTACCGAATGGCGTTCGCAGAATGCTGCTGATGCGGATAAGCTGGCGCATATCATGGCAACGCAGACACTCATTTGGGAAACTGTGGTCGGTGAGCGTGATTCTGACTTCAACCATGTTGATCCCGGCAGCTACGATGCGGTGAAAGACCGTGTCAGCACAAACCATCCGCTGTACAGTCAGTTTATTTCCTACTACAACAGCATGGAGGCAAGCGTAAAGAAGCACTCCAAAGTGCCGAGTTTCTTTGCCAAATCTACTTCCAAAGCACAGGAAATCGAGCTTGAATGGAACGGCACGAACTACTCCGCAACCTTGACCGATACTAACAACGTATTGGGCAATTACACTTTCAGCGCCGACAAATCCGGCATTACCTTCTCCGTCAGCGGTAATAAGCTGACCATCGGCGCAAGCACCGCACCCTCCGGCAAGGTAAGCATCACCGCAACCAAGACCGGTTCAGTGAGAAAAGGCGTTGTAGTTTGGTCGGATGGCGTGATCACACCCGGCAGCGGTATTCAGGACTTGTCCACTTACTCTGCCGAAGTGAACGATCCCGTCAAGGGCTATCTGAACATCAAGGTCAGCCTCGGCTCGGCGAAGATCGTCAAGACCTCCGAGGACGGCGTGGTGGCAGGTATCTCCTTCACCATCACCGGCAATGGTGTGAATAAGACGGCAACCACCGGAGCGAACGGCGAGATCACCATCGACAATCTCAGCCCCGGCACCTATACCGTGACCGAGAATACGGCAGACAGATACGAAGCACAGTCCGCCAAGACGGTAACCGTCGTATCGGGACAGACTGCCACCGTATCCTTCAACAATACCTTAAAGCGCGGCGACCTCAAAATCGTCAAGACCTCTGAGGACGGCATCGTGTCGGGCGTTCCTTTCGTGATATCCGGCAACGGTATCACCAAGAACGTGACCACCGATGCAAACGGTGAGATCAAGATCGGAGGTCTCTTGCCCGGCACCTATACGGTAACCGAACAGCATAAGGACTACTACGAGCCGCAGGCATCAAAGACCGTTACGGTGGAATACAACAAGACCGCAACGGTGTCCTTTGACAATGTCCTCAAGCGCGGTGACCTTACGGTGACCAAGACCTCCGAGGACGGTCTGACCGAGGGCATCAAGTTCCGTCTCACCGGCACCTCCGACAGCGGCGTTAAGATCGACGTGACCGCTACCGTGGACAGCTCCGGCAAGGCGTATTTCAAGGACATCCTCATCGGCAGCGGGTATCTCTTGGAGGAAGTGGATACTGCCCTCAAGTATATCGTACCCGACAGTCAGGACGTGGAGATCGAATGGGATAAGGTTGCCACCGCCGAGGTGTACAACGAGCTGAAGCGCGGCGACCTCAAGGTCATCAAGACCTCCGAGGATAACTTCGTGGAAGGCATGAAGTTCCGCCTCTACGGAACATCGCTCTCCGGCGAAAAGGTCGACGTTTACGCCTACACCGATAAAAACGGCGTGGCAGTATTCGAAGATATCCTCATCGGTGAGAATTACACCGTGGAGGAAGTGAATACTGCTATCCGTTATGTGGTACCTGAAAGCCAGAGTGCGGTTATCGAATGGAACAATGTAACCGAGGTCAAGTTCCACAATGTTCTCAAGAAATGGAGAGCAGAAGCACAAAAACTTGATAGTGAAACTCAAGCTAAGGCACAGGGCGATGCTACCCTCGAAGGCGCGGTCTACGGTGTGTACAAGGACGGTGCGCTCATCGACACCTATACCACCGACAAAAACGGATATTTCATTACCGACTACTATCCTTGCTATGAGAACGTGGAATGGACGATCCGTGAGATCAGCCCCAGTGAAGGTTATTTGCTCGACGATACCGTGTACTATCCCGACACCGATGCAGAACTCTATACCGTGGAGTTGAACACCGCATACCTCGATGTGTACGAGGACATCATCAAGGGCAAGATCACCATTATCAAGCATACCGATGACGGCTCCACCAAGATCGAAACGCCCGAAGTCGGTGCCATGTTCGAGGTTTACCTCAAGAGCGCAGGCAGCTATGAAGCAGCCGAAACCACCGAGCGAGATATCCTCACCTGCGACGAGTTCGGCTATGCCGAAACCATCGACCTGCCTTACGGCGTGTACGTGGTAAAGCAGATCAAGGGTTGGGATGGCAGAGAACTGCTCGATCCCTTTGAGGTGTTCGTCAGCGAGGACGGCGAAATTTATCGCTACCTCATTAACAACGCCAATTTTGAATCCTATCTCCACGTGGTTAAGGTGGACGGCACGACCGGAAACACTATCCCTTATGCGGGAGCAGGTTTTCAGATCTTCGCACCCGACGGTACGCTTGTAACCATGAGCTACACCTACCCGACGCTGACCGTGATCGACACCTTCTACACCGACGAGAACGGTACGCTCATCACACCCGAAAAGCTCCCCTACGGCGAGGGTTACTCCCTTGTGGAGGTGCAGGCACCCCACGGTTACGTCCTCGATGCAACTCCCATCTACTTTGACGTGACTGAGGAAAACTCCACCGATGAAAACGGCATCACCATCGTTAAGGTGGTCAAGGAGAACGAACCGCAGAAAGGAACGATCACCATCACCAAGACCGGTGAGGTCTTCTCCTCTGTGGTGGAGCAGAACGGCGCATATCAGCCTGTGTATGAGATCAAGGGCTTGGCAGGTGCGGTCTATGAGATCACTGCCGCCGAAGATGTGGTAACCCTCGACGGAACGCTCCGCTATAAGAAGGGCGACGTGGTTGCCACCATCACCACAGGCGCAGACGGTACGGCTACCACCGAGCCGCTGTTCCTCGGTAAATTCAAAATCCGTGAGATCGCTGCACCTTACGGTATGCTTCTGAACGGCGATACCGTCACCGTAGAGCTGACCTACGCCGGACAAGAGATCAAGATCACAACCACCTCTGCAGCCTTCGTCAATGAAAGACAGAAGGTAGAAATCGACCTTGCCAAGACCTTGGAACAGGACGAGAAATACGGCATCGGTATGAATGGCGAGATCACCTCCGTCAAGTTCGGCTTGTATGCCTCCGAGGACATCACAGCCGCTGACGGCAAGGTCATCCCCAAAGACGGTCTCATTGAAACCGTGACCTGCGACGAGAACGGCAAGGCGGTATTCGTAACCGACCTTCCCGTAGGCGCAAAGGTATACGTCAAGGAGATCGCAACCGACAACCACTATATCCTCTCTGACAGCACCTATCCCGTAGTCTTCGACTATGCAGGCCAGGACACCGCAGTGGTGAAAATCTCCGTGAATAACGGTGAAGCCATCGAAAACGAAATCATCCGTGGCAGCATCATCGGCAAGAAACTGGACGAGGACGGCTTCACCATCTACGGTGCACTCTTCGGACTCTTCCGTGAGAACGAAACCGAGTTCACCGAGGAAACCGCACTTGCCACCTGCCAGTCCAACGAGATCGGCATCTTCACCTTCGAGAATGTACCCTTCGGCAGATGGATCGTCCGTGAGATCAAGGCAGCTCCCGCATTCGTACTGAACGAGAACAGCTACGCTGTAACCGTAAGCACCCATGAGGAAGTCATCGAGATCACCATCGAGAACGAGTTCATCACCGGCTCGGTCAAGACCACGAAGGTGGACAAGGAATACCCCGATAACAAGCTGACCGGAGCCGTCTTTGAGGTCTATGTGGATGTAGACGGCAACGGTGAATTCGATCCCGAAATTGACCTTTTCGTAGGCGAGATGACCGAAACCGAGGAAGGCATCTATGAGATGCACGACCTTCGATATAACGGATATTTTCTCTATGAAAAGACCGCACCCGAAGGCTTCCTCAAGGATGACGGCTACCACTATTTCGAGATCAGGAACGACGGCGAAACCGTCATCGTCGAAAACGAGGCAGGCGTTGGCTTCACCAATCAGCCTATCCTCGGCAACGTGACCACCACAAAGGTGGACAAGGAATATCCCGACAACAAGCTGTCCGGCGCCGTTTTTGAGATCTATAAGGACGTGGACGGCAACGGCGAATTTGATGCAGAGATCGACACTCTCGTGGGTGAAATGACCGAACTCGAAGCAGGCGTATATCTTTATGAGAAGCTCCGCTTCGGTGGTTACTTCCTCTACGAAAAGACTGCCCCCGAAGGCTTCGTCAAGGATGACACCTACCATTATTTCGAGATCGTAAATGACGGTGAAACCATCACCGTAGAGAATGAAGCAGGCATTGGCTTCACCAATAAGCCCATCGTGGGTGAATTGGAGTTGACCAAGACCGACATCTCAGACGGCAAGGTTCTCGCAAACGTGGGCTTCCGCATCCGTAACGAAGCCGGAGATATCGTGGCTGAAGGCTACACCGACGAAAACGGCGTTGCCAAGTTCACCCTCCGCTACGGCAAATACACCTATGAGGAATTCGCAGCTTTGGACGGATATATCCCCGACACCGAAAAATATCCCTTTGAGATCAAGGAGGACGGAGAGATCGTGAAAGCAGCTATGACCAATGAGAAAATCCCCGAAGTACCGCAGACCGGGGACGAGAGCAACATCGGCTTCTGGATCGGA
>JAFQHI010000035.1 GCA_017398045.1 Alistipes sp.
GAACTGTCGGGCGTTAGGCAGGTGTGCGGTATGCCTTGCGTAGTCGTAACCCTCGGTCAGTACCAAGGTGCCGTCCTGACGGCCTTCTGCCATAACGAGCAGGCATCTTGCGATACCGTGTTCGTCCACTCGGAATCGGTCGGACTCCTGTGAGAGCAGTTCGCTCGACACGGCGAGGTTCTGACTGAAGCGCTCGTATTCTTCGTCGGTCAGCTCCACCACTTTTTCGATCTCGCAGATATTGGTCAGCATACCCGACCGTGCTTTTTGGAAGGATGCGTGGAATATACTCATGTTCGCACCTCCTACATTGAGAGCGTGGGACTGTGATCCTCAGTCTGCGGATAGGTGATGCCGGAACTTTTCACCCAGCGCTCATAGTCCTCGGCATCGCATTGACCGTTCAGCATCTCGGTGAATGCACGGAGTCGTTCGGGATCGCAATTGGCAAGCTTGCACTTGAAGCTTTCGTTCTCGAACGTGATGGACTCCACCTTCGCGGAGAGAACATCAGCCCATTCCCGTTTGCCTTCCTCAGTCAGCATATCCGCGCTGATTCGGGACACAGGCGGTGTGTCGTGACCGTCGCAGGTGAAGTGTACGTCATAGAGGTTGCATCCGAGAAGCGAGAGCAGATCCAGCGTTCCGCTGATACCACCCTCACCGCAGTTTTGGCAGTACGCCAAGTGGTAGTTGATCTCAATGCAGTCCTCGGTCATGATCAGCTCGTTGACCTCATCCCTGCGCTGAAGTTCCTCTCGGAGCAGTTTGCCGTTGCCGTTGGCATCGGTGATGTTGGCTCCGAAATGATAGTACAGCTCGTCGTAGGTGTTCGCCCATCTGCCGTCCTCGGTATGCTCCGTGCCTTCGGATACCACGTAGTCGGCAAGCTGCCGGATGTGGTTTCGCACGATGGTTCTCGCATTGGGAATAAACGAGGACAGATATGCGATGCTTTTTCCTTGCGTATCCACGAGGATGCCGTCCTCTTGACCTTCGCCAAGGACGAGGACACAGCATCGTTGTCCGTCAACGAACGCATCAATATCTGACCTTTTGGCAAGGTATCCTCGTTCTTTTATGAGGTCTTGATACAGCGAGGCGTAGTCGCTTTCGGGCAGTTCAATAATGTCTGTGACAAGACAGGGTTCTTCAATGATCTCGGAACGCCTGCGTAGGTTTGCGTGTAGTCGCATAATCATTTTTCTCCTTTCTTACATCTGTTGGGTGATGCCGTCTGCCTGATCGGGAGCGCCACAGCAGAAGAAGGCATCTCTTTGTTCTGTTGTAAGACCTTGCGTTGTCGTGAGACGAACTTCCTCGGTCACCGGATCATACACGGTAATGTGGTCGATGGCGGTGGATGCCGTGCATGATATCTTCACGGCATCAATGAGTCTTTCATCGGAGATCTTGCGTAGTGGCATACCTGCGGTTGCCGGGTGTTCGAGTACCGAAACGATATCCCGACCTCTCATCTCGGCAAGCTGTACGGCTCGTCTGAGACATTCAAAGGTCGTACTGCCTTCCATGTTGTTTCCGATGAAGATGCAGTCATTTCTGCCTGCAATTGCAACCACGAACAGCGATCCTTTCTCGTCTGCGGAGAGAGGAATATATCCATCCTCCATATGACCTTCGTTGCCAATGTCGCGCACCACATTATCCGGGTATCCCGCAGCAAACATCATAGCTCCGTAGATGATCTCGTTGCCGATAGTGTCAAGCTCCAAACTCTGTTGGAGTACCAAGTTGCTGAAATTATTACGGACATAGCAAAGCGGCAGGTACAGCTCTTGGAGTTCGCTCTCCAATGTGCGCCTGCCGCTTTCATCTACTTCAGTCATAAAACCTGCAAACTCTATCCAGTCGAGGACTGCCGTCTTATCGTCGCTGCTGACCATATCGCTGACTTTGGATATAAAGTCAGTAAGGGATATCCCCACCGGATGCACCGATTCACCTGTGGCTACCGCTTCGGTTTCCTCGGCTTCTTCGGTTGGGAAGAAGCGGTCGAGGCTTTCGATGCTGTGATCGTGGAGTTCATCTTTGGTCATTCCGAAATGTCCGTTGAGCGTGAGGAACAGATCCTCGTCATTTTTGATGTGTTCACAGATCCACGCTATCATTTGGTCGTAGAGTTCGTCTTTTCGATTCTGTGTCATAATCTCACCGTCCTTTACATCTGCGGTATAAATTGCGGACGCTCTCCGTCATCCTCGGCGATACCGTCATCCTCCACGTAGGGGCAGTACATGGTATAGAACATCATGTCGAAGTCCTCGGCGGTTTCCAGGTCGGAGATGATGTTGCCGTGTTCGAGAAGAGCGTCACGGATCAGATCCAGCATTTCTTTGTCTGTCGGTAGGTTTACGCCGTATCTTTTGTTGATCTCCGAGAACGGCACGTGGAGGTTGCCGGAGTAGGTGTCGTTCGTCCCTTCGTCGATGAGGTATTCCGCAATGGTCTGCGCATATCCTTCTCGGTTGAAATACGGGACAAGGGAGGTAAAGCCTGCCGCCCGAATCTCATCGTCTTTCATACCGACGACCTCGGAGAGCGTATGATACAGTTCCTC
>JAFQHI010000028.1 GCA_017398045.1 Alistipes sp.
GAAGGTGTAGGAGTTGCCCTTCACGAGCGTACCGTTGTCCCATCCTCCGTGTCCCAATCGGGTATAGACGATGTAGGCATCCGGTCGGTCGGTAGGCTCTTTCGGGTCGATGACACCCTGCCAAGTCAGGCGGAAACGGTTCTTCCCGCTTTCCTCGATGGCGAATCGGGTGACGGGCAGGGGTTGCACGGTATAGTCGGCATCGTGCATCATCGCCGTGTATTTCAAGATGGATTTATACACCGAGCGTGCCACGGTGAACTTGAATCCGGGGTCGTGTCCCATCTTCATATCGGCAAAGTTCTGGTGCGAGAGGAGTTCGAGAATCATGCTCGGCACGGCAGGCAGGCGCGTCTCGCTATAATTGCGGTTCCACATCCCCCGGCGCGTCCACTGGGTGCCGTATCGGGCGGAGATGTCTTCTTGAAGCCCGGTGAGCACCCTGTCCGTCAAGTCGCGCGAGGTGTAGCGTGATACTCCACTATTCAGCCGCCCTTCGTTGAAGTCGATGGTATAGATACCGAGAGAGCCTATCCAGCCATCTATTTTCGAGATGCCTGCATCGCTATGGAAGCCCAAGGTCATTTCGATGGGTACGCCGAGCCCCTTTTCCGAAGGGTTATAGACGCTTCCTCCGCTCAGGTAGTTGGTCATCCGGCTGCGGGTGTTGATGTCGTCGTTATAGTCTGTCTTGCCTTCCGTGCGGTTATACACGTCGAGGGGCATCCCTGCCCATTGGGCGTTGTATCGGGCACCTTCCAGGTAGCGGGGCAATCCGCTGGTCTGACCTTGGCGGGCGATGTTTCCCATTCCTCCCCCGAAGCGCACGGCATCGGCACACACCACACCCTTCTGCTTGCTCTGGTTGCTCAGGACGACCATCCCGTGCTCGTTCGTGCCCTTGTCGAACTCGAAGTGGCCGAGATAGACCCACGTGCCGCCACCCATCTGCTGGTTGACGAGGAACTCCGTAGCCCCTCCCTTGTGGAAGACGATGTACTTGGCATCCGTCACGCTGTTGGGGAGCGATTGGTAAGAAACATATACGGCATAGCGTCCCGTCTCGGGGATGTCGGGAATCCATTGGGCAAAGGCCCGCTCGGCCTTCTTTTCCGTCTGGGCGAATCGGGCCGTACCTTCCTCGAAGGGGTTTTGTCCGTCGGTATAGATGGCTCTGCGGATGGCGAATCCGGCATCGGGCGTGTTCTTCCATTTCCCCTTGCGGCTCTTCACCTCCTGGTAGGTACCCGTGCCATCGTTATCGACGATGACCTCGTGGCGTTGCCAATCCCTTTCGCGGGGCGTGAACACCACGGCACCGGCATTTTCGAGCATCGGCATCAGGTAGGGCACCACGAACGATTGCGTGAACAAGTCCTCGGTGGTGCAGAAGAGGCGCGGGCGTTGCCATTCCCACGTGCCCTTGTCGTTCTTGAAATACTTTCCGTGGCTTTGCCAGAGGGCGATGTGTCGTCCTTCCAGCCCTTCCTCGGCCTCGTAGGGTCGGCTGATGTTCCGTACCCACGCATCGCCCTTGTGTTCGCGTCGCCACAGGCGGGTCTTGTCCTGCTTCTTGCGCAAGTGGTTGGGGATGAGTTCGTCGATGGTCAGCCCGTCGGCGTGGATGGTGATGTCGTAATAGTTCACGGGCCCGGGCAGATGGTCTTTCAGGTAGTCGTAAATCTGCTTGACGCTCTCGGGCGTGAAGGGTTGGTAGCCGAAGGTGGCGGAAGGATAGATGTCGAGCTTCCTGCGCTGATGGTCGAGGCGGAAGGAATCGAGCTTGCACGTGCCGATGTTCGCCATCGGGTGCTTGTATTCGGCGAAGTAGCGTTTCAGACGCTCCTCTACGTTGCCGTCCAGCCCCTGCGCTTGGGTGCCGAGGGTGGAGGCGAGTATGCTTAATAATAAAAGGTATTTCTTCATCTTGAAATAATTGTGTCTTGTTTGTTTATAGTCTATTGCCACGCAGGAGAAAGTTTTCATCCTAATCAATCTGCAAAATTAGAAAAAATCATTAGCTTTGCAGAAAAGTTTAACCATCTATAACGACTTATGAAGAAAATAATCTTGAATCTATGCGTGTTAGCTCTCTTGATGAGCGCTTGCTCGAATGAAAAAACCGTGAAAATGAGTGACTATGGCATTGTGCCCGACACCCGCGAAAACCTCTCTGCCAAGATGCAGGAAGCCTTGACCCTCATCCGGCAGGAAAGCGAGGGAAAGAACGTGACCCTGGTGTTCGAGAAAGGACGCTATGACTTCCACGAAGAAGGAGCTTTCCAGAAGGAATACTATATCTCGAATCACGACCAGCCGAACCCGAAGCCCGTGGGATTGGCCTTGGAGGACTGGAAGAACCTCACCCTCGACGGAGGTGGGGCGGACTTCATCTTCTACGGACGGATGCTCCCCGTGTCGCTCGTGCGCTCGGAAAACACCACTTTGAAGAATTTCAGCATCGACTTTGCCGAACCTCACATCACACAGATAGAAATCGTGGAGTGTGGTGAAAACGGGATGACCTTCCGCATCGAACCGTGGGCGAAGGCGCGTGTGGGCAAGAACGGGCACTTCGAATGTTATGGCGAAGGATGGAAGAACTATCCGCAGACGGGTATTGCCTTCGACGGGAAGACCCGCCACGTGGTCTATAAGACGAGCGACCTGTGGTGTCCTACCAACGACACGAAGCAAATAGACGAACGTACCTTCCACGCTCCTCATTGGAAGGACTCGCGCCTGGTGCCCGGCACGAAGGTAGCGATGCGCAACTACGAGCGTCCGGCACCGGGTATCTTCTTGTCACAAGATAAGGACACCCGGTTGGAAAACGTGACCGTACACTATGCCGAGGGGATGGGCTTGTTGGCGCAAATCAGCGAAAACATCACCTTGGAGAAATTCAACGTCTGCCTCCGTGGCGAGGACGACCCGCGATACTTCACCACACAGGCCGATGCGACCCACTTCTCGGGATGCAAGGGCAAGATTGTGTCGTGCAACGGATTGTACGAGGGGATGATGGACGATGCCATCAACGTGCACGGCACGTACTTGAAGATTGTGAAGCGCCTCGACGACAAGACCGTGGTGGGTCGATATATGCATCCGCAGGCCTACGGTTTCTATTGGGGAGGCAAGGGCGACAAGGTGCAGTTCGTGCGCTCGAACACGATGGAAATCTTCGATGGCGAGAATGAAATTGCCTCCATCGAACCGTTCGACAAGGAAACCATCGATGGTGCCAAGGAATTTAAAATCAGCTTTGTACAACCGCTTGATGCCGCCATCAACGAGAGCGAGGGCTTCGGCATCGAAAACCTCGAATGGTGTCCCGAAGTCTATTTTGCCGACAATGTGATTCGCAACAACCGTGCCCGTGGCACCCTGTTCAGCACCCCGTTGAAGACCGTGGTTGAGCGTAACGTGTTCGACCATACATCGGGTACGGCCATCCTCCTTTGCGGCGATTGCAACGGATGGTTCGAGACGGGAGCTTGCCGCGACGTGACCATCCGTGAGAACAAGTTCATCAACTCCCTGACGAATCTCTTCCAGTTCACCGAGGCCGTGATTTCCATCTATCCCGAAATCCCGAACTTGGAGGC
>JAFQHI010000036.1 GCA_017398045.1 Alistipes sp.
TAACGGATGGCGGTGTTGACTTCCTCCACGGTGTAATTCTCGCCGATGAGGATATCTTCGAATACTGCCACACCGTTCTTGTCGGTGTAGGCGTAAACGCTGACCTTCTCGCCGGAGAGCGATGTTCCGTAGAGGTGGAATCTCATGCCTTCCACGAAGTTATCCTCGGAGGTCTTGATGACCTTGAGGTCGCCGCGCTTCAGCTCGTTGTACACCTCGGCTGTGGCTACCTTTGCCCATTCGATCTCCACATCCTGGCTGTCGGGTACGATATACTTGAGGGCGGTATCCACTTCCTCCAACACGTATCCGCTGCCGATGAGGATGTCATTGAAATACGCCTTGCCGGTACTGTCCACGGTGGCAGTCACGTCGATCTTAACGCCGCTGTCGGAGGTGCCGGTGAGACGGAACTTGATGCCTTCGGTCAGACCGTCCTCGGCAGTCTTGGTGACGGTAAGGTCACCGCGCTTGAGGACGTTGTCAAAGGACACCGTTGCGGTCTTATCATATTCCACCGTAACGGTTTGGGATGCCTGAGGCTCGTAGTAGTCTTTGTGCTGCTCGGTTACCGTATAGGTGCCGGGCAGGAGACCTTCGATCTTGATCTCTCCGTTTGCATCGGTGGTCACGTTCTTGGTGATGCCGTTGCCGGATACCACGAAAGGAATGCCCGATACGATGCCATCCTCAGAGGTCTTAACGATCTTGAGGTCGCCGCGCTTGAGGGTGTTGTTAAATGATACGGTTGCGGTCTGTCCCGATACGACAGTTACGGTTTTTGCCGTCTGCGGTTCGTAGCGATCCTCGACCACCTCGGTCACGGTGTAAGTGCCGGGGCGAAGGTTATCCACCTGAATAACACCGTCATTTTTCGTGGTTACGGTCTGATTGACACCGTTTCCCGTAATGGTGAACTTGATGCCGTCTACCACACCGTCCTCACTGTCCTTGACGATCTTCACAGATCCGGCAGCAGTAGCGACCTTGAGATAGGAAGGCACGGGGTCGTTATTGGCTGGCACACCGGACACCATATCCTGGTTGTTATCCTCTTTGCCGGGTACCGACCAAATGAGGAAGCCCGTTGTGTGGGTTGTGGAAGGCATTCTACGATTGAGTTTGATGGTAATAGAATCGGTCAGCGGCTGCGTGGAGCTGATGGTAAGTGTATTGCCGTTGACGGATACAGAAGCACCGCCGTTGCTTGACACTCTGTACTTGGAGAGGACGTTATTGGTATCGGTCAGCGTAACGGTATATTTGCCGTTCACATAGTCCATCTCGTAGGTCTTGGCAGAGGCAGGCACATTGCTCGTAAAGCTCGGCCTGGTGTAATGGGTTGCCATATCCGAAAGGATCAGATCGTAGTATTCCTTCAAATACTTATTGCTCGTATACTGCTCGGTCATGGTGCCGGAGTATCCGTCCATCGGATAGGTCTTGTCGTTCAGCTCAGTGGGAGAAGAACGGAAACCCATCGTGATCTGCCACACAATAAGCTGCGTTGCACTGTAGCAGGCGTTGGCATCCTTGCTTGTTTCCAGGTCTGTACGATTGGGATAGCCGTATGCCAAAGCAAGGGAGAGCAGATTTTTCTGCTCAGTGGAGAGCATCTCATACTTGTTGCCGTGCGTGGCATCGGAAGATGCACTGTAATCATTGCTGTTGGGAAGCGGAA
>JAFQHI010000003.1 GCA_017398045.1 Alistipes sp.
AACTCAACTTGTGCTTAGTTTTGCCAAAAGGTATTTTTTCAACCTAAGCAATGCACTGAACTCCAAACATAACTCGCAGACAATCAGGATACTTTCTCCTTATCGCAATATTTCGCTTTTTTCTTTTGTGTTTATTTTATGCGTATCAGGTTCAGTCCGTCGCGGATGGGGACAATCACATTTTCGACCCGCTTGTCCTCCTTCACCATGCGGTTGAACTCCAGTAGAGCCTCGGTGTGGTGGTCACGACGTGCAAGCGGTTCGACCACTTTGCCCGACCAGAGGATATTGTCGGCAATGAGGAGCGACCCGCTATGCACGAGCGGAGGGTTGCCCTCATCCCCCATCAGCATCCGATAATAGGCCGGATATTCGCGTTTGTCGCCATCGATAAAGACCAGGTCGTAGCTCGTTTCGAGCCTGGGGGCAATCTCGAGTGCCGACCCGATGTGCAGGCGAATCTTCGCGCCATGCTCCGAACGGTCGAAATAGCTTTGCGCCAAGGCCTCCAATTCGTCGTCCACCTCGATGGTGTCGATACGGCCATCCGCTTCAAGCCCCTCGGCAAATGAGAGGGCCGAATAGCCTGTAAATGTGCCGATTTCGAGGATTGTTTTTGGGCGGAACAGGCGGGTCAGCATCTTCAGCAACTTGCCTTGCAGGTGGCCCGAGAGCATACGCGGTGCCACCATGCGACGGTGTGTCTCGCGGTCCAGCTCCTGCATCAGTGCCTCCTCCTCTTCGGTGTGGTCGTGGATATATTTTTCGAGTGCATCCATGCTATTTGAAGCGTAAAATTGAGAGATTTTGAAAGGTCTCTTCGGCCACCTCCTGCAGGTCGCGGGCCGTGAGAGCCTGAATTTTGCGATAGGCCTCCTCCATCGTGTCCATCTCGCCATGCGATAGAATGGCCTTGCCTGCTCCGAGGATGTAGTTCTCCTTGTTCTCGCACGAAATGGCCATCTGGGCGATGAATTGCCGTTTGGCCATCGCCATTTGGCGTGCCGAGAAGGGAGTCTTGCGTAGCTGCTCTATCTGGCGATGAATCAGCTCCAGACAATCGTCCGTATGGTGGTGGTCCGAGCTGAAGTAGATGGCCACGACGCCCGCATCGCTGTAGGGGGTGTAGTTGGCCTCGATGTTGTAGGTCAGGCCGTGTTTTTCGCGTACCTCGACATTGAGTATCGAGTTGGCGGAGGGGCCGCCCAGGCGGTTGATGAGCAGCGAAAGGGGCAGACGCTTCTCCTCTTGCAGTTCGTAGGCACGCCCGCCCAAAATGCAGTGCGATTGGTGCGTGTGGCGTGTAACGATGCGCTCAAAGGGGGCGATGAGCGGCACGGTTTGCTGGCGTGTGTAGCTGCGTGTAGTCGGCTCGATATCACCCAGATAGCGGCGAGCATAGTTCTCGGCCGTGCGTACCGAAAAGCTGCCAATCGAGGAGAAGACCATCTGGTCGGTCGTGTAGGTGCGCCCCACAAAATGGCGCACCGAATCGCCCGTGTAGCGCATGAGCGACGATTTACGCCCCAAGATGTTGTGTCCCAGCTCCGACCCCTCGAAAACGAGGTCTTCAAACGTGTCGTAAATCAGCTCTGCAGGCGCATCTTTGTAGGTGTTGATTTCATCCACAATCACCTCCTTTTCGCGCTCCAATTCGCGGTCGGGAAAGGTCGAGTGAAAGACAATATCGGCCACCAGTTCCACGGCCTTGCCGAAATCGCCTTTGAGGACGGTCGTATGGACCGTGGTGTCCTCTTTGGTGGTAAAGGCATTCAGCTCGCCACCGAGATTCTCGAGCCGGCAGTTTACCTGCCACGCCTTACGCTTCTCGGTGCCTTTGAAGAGGGCGTGTTCGGTGAGGTGTGCCAGGCCGAATTCGTCGGCCGCCTCATCGCGCGTGCCGGCTCCAATGACCAGCGCACAATGGGCTACGGCAGCACCCTTCACCTGACGATGGATGCCGCGAATACCGTTTGGGAGTGTATAGGTTGTGAACTCTTCCACGTTGTTTACAGTTTGTTGCGTAGTTTGAGGTAGCGGCCCGTGTGGCTCTCTTGGCACTGCTCCAACCCTTCGGGCGTGCCGGCATAGACTACCCTGCCACCCTCGTCGCCCGCTTCGGGACCCAGGTCGATGACCCAGTCGGCGCACTTGATAACCTCCATGTTATGCTCCACGATGAGAATCGTGTGTCCCTGCTCAATCAGGGCGTTGAAGGCCTTCAGCAGGCGTTGGATATCGTGGAAATGGAGTCCCGTGGTCGGCTCGTCAAAGATGAAGAGTATCTGCCCGCGCGTATCATCCTTCGATAGGAAGGAGGCCAACTTCACACGCTGACTTTCACCGCCCGAGAGCGTCGATGAACTTTGGCCGAGCTTGACGTAGCCCAGACCCACATCCTGCAACGGCTTGAGCCGCTCCACGATGCGACGGCACGTGGCACTCTTGTCCTCCGAGAAGAACGTAATGGCGGCATCCACATCCATCTCCAGCACATCGTAAATCGATTTGCCGCGGTAGCGGATATCGAGAATCTCATCCTTGAATCGCTTGCCGCCACACGCCTCGCAGACCAGCTCCACGTCGGCCATGAACTGCATCGAAACCTTGATGACACCCTCGCCCTGACACTCCTCGCAGCGGCCTCCGGCCACGTTGAACGAGAAGGAAGAGGGACCCAATCCCGTGTGTTTGGCCTGGGGTTGCTCGGCATAGAGGTGGCGAATCTCGTCGTAAGCCTTCAGATAGGTCACGGGATTCGAGCGGGTCGATTTGCCGATGGGGTTTTGGTCCACCATCTCGACCGTGCGCAGTAGGCTCATGTCGCCCTCCAACGCATCGAAATCGCCCGGTTTGTCGCCCGATTCGTTCAGCAGGCGGCGCAGGGCGGGATAGATGATACCCTTCGAGAGCGATGATTTGCCACTGCCACTGACACCCGTGATGCAGGTCATGACGCCCAACGGCAGTTCGATGTCAATATTTTTGAGGTTGTTTTCGCGTGCGCCACGCAGACGAATCGAGCGGCTCCATCCGCGCGGATTGACCGGTGGTGCTATCTCTTTGCGCCCCGTAAGGTAGTCGGCCGTGAGCGACTTGGTGCAGGCCGCGAGTTGGTCGGGCGTACCGCTAAAGACCACTTCGCCACCATTGACGCCCGCCTCGGGGCCGATATCAATCAGGTAGTCGGCAGCGCGAATCACCTCCTCCTCATGCTCCACGACGATGACCGTGTTGCCCAAATCGCGCAGCTGCTTCAGCACGGCCACCAGACGGGCCGTATCTCTGGGGTGCAGACCAATCGACGGCTCGTCGAGAATGTAGAGCGAACCGGTGAGGTTGCTGCCGAGCGATGTGGCCAGATTGATGCGCTGGCTTTCACCACCCGAAAGGGTCGAGGAGAGGCGGTCGAGGGTCAGATAGCCCAACCCCACCTCTGCAAGGTAGTTCAGGCGGTTTTTGATTTCGGTCAGAATCCGCGAGGCAATCTGCTCGTCGTGCTTATCGAGCGAGAGTTGTTCGAAGAAGGGAATCAGCTCCTTGACCGGCATTGTGACCAATTCGGCGATGTTCTTTCCGCCCACGCGCACATAGAGGGCCTCCTTTTTCAGACGCGCACCGCCACACTCGGGACAAATCGTCTTGCCCGTATAGCGAGCCTTCATCACGCGGAACTGAATCTTGTAACGCTCTTTGTCGATGTAGCGGAAGAAGTCGTCGAGTCCGTAGAAATAGTCGTTGCCACGCCACAAGAGGAGCTTCTCCTCGGCCGTGAGCGCGTAGTAAGGGGTGTGAATCGGGAAGTTGAACAGGTGGGCATTCATCACGAGCGCATCGCGCCAGCGACGCATCGTCTCCCCACGCCAGCAGGCCACCGCATCGTCGTAAATCGTGCGGCTCTTGTCGGGGATGACCAAATCTTCGTCGATGCCCGTCACCTTGCCGTAGCCCTCGCAACGGGGGCAGGCTCCAATCGGGTTGTTGAAGCTGAAGAGGTGTTCTGAAGGCTGCTCGAACTCGATGCCGTCCGCCTCGAAACGCGACGAGAAGAGGTGCTTTTCGCCCCCGAGCAGGACCATGCACGAACCGTGGCCGTAGGAGTAGGCACGTGCTATCGATTCGCGAATACGGGTGGGTAGCTCCTCCTCCTCGCTGATGCGCAGGCGGTCGATAACAACCCACACCTCGTCGGCCGAAACGTGGTCGGTGATGGTGGGCAGGAACTCCTCGATGAGCATCGTCTGTCCCTGGTGGTGTACGCGCATCAAACCATCGGCCAGCAGCTCCATGAGCTTTTCAATCAGCCCCTGACCCTCGTTCAGGCGAAGCGGAGCCGTAATTTCGACACGTGCGCCCCCCTCGCGTAACAATCGCTCGGCAACATCATCCACGCTGTCGCAACGCACCTCGCACCCCGAGACGGGCGAGAAGGTGTGTCCCACGCGGGCAAAGAGCAGCGTGAGGTAGTCGTAAATCTCGGTTGTGGTGCCGACCGTCGAGCGGGGATTGCGCGTATTTACCTTCTGCTCGATGGCGATGGCCGGTGCAATGCCCGTGATGATATCGACATCGGGTTTCGAGATTTTGCCCAAAAATTGGCGGGCATACGAAGAGAGTGACTCCACATAACGACGTTGCCCCTCGGCAAAAATCGTGTCGAAGGCCAAGGTCGATTTACCCGAGCCGGACAACCCCGTGATGACAATGAGTTTGTCGTGCGGAATCTCCAACTCAATGTTGCGCAGGTTATGCACCCGCGCCCCCTTGATGTATATCGACTTTTCGTGCGCCATTGTTTATGGTTCGGAGACCGACGCTCCGGCTTTTTTCAGTTTTTCAATTAAAATCTCGGCACGCCCCTCGCGCATCGTGAGGTGCATCGTGCAGAGGTTGTCGAACTCCTGCCCAGTGATGCGGGGTTGCTCCTCCTTGATGACACGCATCACGTCGTTCATGACCAGATACGGAAAATCAATCTGCAAATGGCGGTCCACCGTCTTTTCAATCACGTTGGCCGCCTCGATAGCGTTGGCTGCCGCCTCCTTGTAGGCGGCAATCAGCCCCGGAACGCCCAACTTTGTGCCGCCAAAATAGCGTACCACCACAATCAGGCAATCGGTAATCTCGTGCGAGAGCATCTGCCCCAGAATGGGCTTTCCGGCCGTTCCCGAGGGTTCGCCGTCGTCGTTGGCGCGGAACTGCTCGCCACGCGGCCCCAGACGCCAGGCGTAGCAATGGTGCGTCGCGTCAAAATAGCGTTTGTGCAACGCGTCGAGTGCCTCCTTGATTTGCTCCTCGTTCTGGACCGGGTAGATGAACGAGAGGAACTTGCTGCTCCGCTCGCGCATATTCACCTCGACCGCCTCGGCAATGGTTTTATACAAATCCGCCTCCACGCTATTTCACCTTGTTAAAGAGTCGGTCCCAACGAACACCGCCGTTGAGTTTGTCGAGCGAGAGCCAGATGAACGAAGCCTTGCCCACGATGTGGTCCTCGGGTACGAAGCCCCAGAAACGCGAGTCGGCCGAGTTGTGGCGGTTGTCGCCCATCATCCAATAGTAATCCATGGCAAAGGTGTACTCCGTCGTGGGTGTGCCGTCGATGCGGATTTCATCCCCTGCAACCTCCAGCGTATGGCCCTCATACACCTCGATGATGCGACGATAGAGTGGCAGATTCTCCGTCGTAAGTTCCACCATGGCACCCTTTTTCGGAATCCAAATCGGGCCGTAATCGTCCTGACTCCAACGTGTCTCGCTCCACTGCGGAAAGACCTCCGTATTGGGGCTGTGGCGGTAGCGACGTACCGAAATGATGTTCGATGAGGCGGCCAACTTTTCGGCCGCAGCCTCGGTCGTGAAGAGGTAATAGACCGAGCCGTTACCCGAATATTCGGTGATGCCGAGGCGACCCAAAGCCTGTGCCGAGAGGGGCGACGAGGTCTGCACGACGTAGGTGTATTGCAACCCCTCGATGCTGGGTTGCTCCTCGCCGTTAATCTGCACCTTGCCATCGACGATTTGGAGCGTATCTCCCGCGATGGCTACGCAACGCTTGATGTAGTTCTCGCGCTTATCGACCGGACGACTGATGACGGTGTACTCCTCGTTGAGCTTTCGACGGCCCTCCTCGCCTCCGAGCGACTGCTCGTAGCTGCGCAGTACATCGTAATAGGTGACGGCCTGGTTCTCCAAAAGGACCGTATCACCGGCCGGAAAATTGAAGACCACGACATCGCCACGCTCGATTTGGCGCAACCCCTTCAGGCGGTGATAGGGCCACTTGATGCACTCCGAGAAGGATTTCTTGGTCTGCGAGAAGGGCATCGTATGATGCACAAAGGGGAACGATACGGGCGTATTGGGCATCTTCGGACCGTAGGTCACCTTGCTCACATAGAGGTAGTCGCCCACCAGCAGCGAGTGTTCCATCGACGAGGTGGGAATGACATACATCTGGAAGATGAACAGATGCACGAGCGAGGCCACCACCGTGGCAAAGACGATGGCATTGACCCATTCGTAAATCGTGCGGTAGAGTGCGCTACGTTGGCACAACGCCTCGTTGTGGCGGCCGATGTAGCGGTACAGAAACTTCGAGATGTAGAGGTCGTAAATCACCACTAAACCTAAAAGCATCCAGAGGTTACCCGTCCAGACGACAAACCAAAGGATGTAGATGAGCGAGGCGAGCGTGAAGCCGACCCATTTATTGCGAAATATTGCCTTGATTTTATCCATCGCTGTAACACTATTTCATCAAATCCTTCATCGAATAGACGCCCTCCTTGCCACAGAGAAACTCGGCTGCAATGACGGCACCCATGGCCAGCGTGCGACGATTCTTAATTGTGTGCTGCAACACAAGGCGGTCATCCTCCGATTCGTAGCTGACGGTGTGGATGCCCGGAGTCATCCCCTCGCGCACGGAGCGAATCACCAAATCCTCCTCCGTAACGGGTCGCTTCTCCTCGATGGCATTTACGTCAAAAATCGGGGCGAAATTGACCCATTGTTTCTTTGACGAGAGGTGCTCAAGGATGCCCTCGGCCAGGGTGATGGCCGTGCCACTCGGCGAGTCCTTCTTCTGGGTGTGGTGAACCTCCTCGATTTCGACTCCGTATTTGGCCTGAAGACGCTCGATTTGGGCGGCTAATTGGCGGTTGAGCATAAAGAGCAGATTGACACCCAGGCAGTAGTTCGAGGCGTAGAAGAGTGCGCTGTGCTGCTCGGTGCAGTATTGTTTCAACTCCTCCAGTCGCTCGGTCCACCCCGTTGTGCCGCTCACCACGGGAACGCGGTGTTCGATGCAGGTGCGGAGGTTATCGTAGGCCGTCGTCGGGGTGGTGAACTCCAACGCTACGTCAATGCCTGCCAAATGCTCGGCATCCAGCTCCGAGCGATTCTCCACGTCGATAATGAGTGCTACTTCGTGGCCGCGTTCGAGCAAGATTTGCTCAATCTCGCGGCCCATCTTTCCGTATCCGATAATTGCTGTTTTCATATTCAGGTCTATAATTATGCAAAGATAATACTTTACGCGCGCACGACCAAATTTATTTCTCTTTCAAATTTCTTTGGTGTGTGCCGTGTGCTTATTTGGCGAAAAATTTGGAGGACGGGAAAATAAATTTTAACTTTACGTGGTTTATTACGTAAATACTGAAATTAAAACGTATATTTTCCATAAAAATTGTAATCCATCATGCAAAAAAATCCCACACGAACCGAAAGCGACCTGCTTGGCACGGTCGAGGTTCCCGAAAACGTCCTTTATGGCGTGCAGACCATGCGCGGTCTGGAGAACTTCCCTATCAGTAAATTCCATTTGAGCGACTATCCCCGCTTTATCAAGGGGTTAGCCGTCGTAAAACTCGGTGCCGCCGTGGCCAACCACGAAATGGGGCTGCTCACGGACGAGGTCTATGAGGCCATCGCCCGGGCCTGCCGCGAAATCATGGCCGGTGAGCATCACGAGCATTTCCCCGTCGATATGATTCAGGGCGGTGCCGGTACGACAACCAACATGAACGCCAACGAGGTGATTGCCAACCGTGCGCTGGAGTTGATGGGCCACCGTCGTGGCGAGTATCAGTTCTGCTCGCCCAACGACCACGTCAACCGCTCGCAATCGACCAACGATGCCTACCCTTCGGCCATCCATGTAGGTCTCTACGAAACGCATCTTGAACTCCGCGAGCATCTTCAGCAACTCGTTGATGCCCTGCGTCGTAAGGGCGATGAGTTCGCGCATATCTTGAAGATGGGTCGCACCCAGCTGGAGGATGCCGTGCCGATGACCCTCGGTCAGACCTTCCACGGCTTCGCCAGCGTCTTACAGGAGGAGGTCGAGAACCTCGATTTTGCCTCGCGCGAATTCCTCACGATTAACATGGGTGCCACGGCCATCGGTACGGGTATCTGTGCCGAGCCGGGTTATGCCGAGAAATGTACGGCGGCTATTGCCGAGATTACGGGTTGGCCGATTAAGCTGGCCGGTGATTTGGTCGGTGTGACCTCCGACACCTCGTGCATGGTCGGTTATTCGTCGGCTATGAAGCGTATCGCTCTGAAGATGAACAAGATTTGTAACGACCTTCGCCTTTTGGCTTCGGGTCCGCGTTGCGGTCTGGGCGAGATTAACCTGCCGGCCCGTCAGCCCGGTTCGTCGATTATGCCCGGTAAGGTCAATCCGGTGATTCCCGAGGTGATGAACCAGATTGCCTATAAGGTGATTGGTAACGACCTGACGACCGCCATGAGCGACGAGGCTGCCCAGATGGAGCTGAACGCCATGGAGCCGGTGATGGCACAGTGCTGCTTCGAGTCGGCTGACCTCCTGATGAACGGTTTCGATACGCTGCGCATCCGTTGCATCGACGGCATCACGGCCAACGAGGAGCGTTGCCGCGCCTATGTCCACAACAGCATCGGTGTGGTGACGGCTTTGAACCCCATTATCGGCTATAAGAACTCGACCAAAATTGCCCAGGAGGCGTTGCAGACGGGACGTGGTGTCTATGACCTTGTGCTGGAGCATGGCATCCTCACGCGCGAGGAGTTGGACGAGGTGCTGAAGCCCGAAAATATGATTCGACCCGTAAAATTGAACATTAAACCGCGCAAATAGACCAATCGAAGCTGCTCATTTCCGAAAAAAGTATTACCTTTGTAGTACAAAAGTAAGAAAAGGGAAGCGAATGCGTTATTTCATGGAGTTGCAATACGAGGGCGGTGCCTACTTCGGCTGGCAACGGCAGAAGGAGCAGTCGTCGGTGCAACAGACCCTGGAGCGGGCTTTGTCGATGCTTTTGCGCGAAGAGGTGGAGGTGACCGGTGCCGGTCGCACCGATACGGGGGTGAGTGCCTGCTACTATGTGGCTCACTTCGATGTGGAGGAGCGATTGGAGGATACGAAGCAGGTGGTGTATAAACTGAACCGTATCCTGCCCCGCGATATTGCGGTCCACACCCTCACCGAGGTTTCGGAGGAGGCTCATGCCCGCTTTTCGGCCGTGGAGCGCGAGTATCGCTACTACATCGAACAGCGCAAAAACCCCTTCACGGTGGGCCAAACGTGGCAATACGCGGTGGCCTTGGATGTCGAACGGATGAATCGGGCGGCCGAGGTGTTGTTGCAGGTGGAGGATTTTACCACCTTTGCCAAGCTCAACTCGAACAACAAAACCAACATCTGCCACCTTACGGTGGCGCGTTGGGAGGTTGAGGCCGATGGAACACTCCGTTTTACGATTCGCGGTGACCGCTTCCTGCGCAACATGGTGCGCGCGATTGTCGGGACGCTGGTCGATGTGGGGCGTGGTCGCTACTCGGTGGAGGAGTTTCGCTCCATTGTCCTCAGCCGCGACCTGTCGCGTGCGAGCAGCGGTGCGCCGGCCGAAGGACTCTATTTGAGCGATGTACGCTACCCTGCTACCCTGTTTGAACGAAAAACTTTTTATTAACCTTTATACATTAAAAAACACAAAAAACTATGGGAACTTTACTTTGGTTGGCCGGTGTGATTTGCACGATTTGGTGCGTATTGGACATCTGGAAGAAGGACATTACCCTCGTTGGTAAGGTAGTCGTTGCAGTTATCGTACTGCTTACGAGCTGGATTGGTCTGGCAGTTTATTATTTCTGGGCGCGTCATCATGTAGGTGAGTGGTTCAAATAACATTGAAGTTGCAAGTTTGGCTGTTTCGGCATCCGCCTTGCGCTACAAATCCTCACATACGTTAGTATGCTCCGGTTTGTAGCACTGCGAGCGGCTTCAAAACAGCCTAAACTATCAACTTCAAAAAAGAAATAGCATCCTTTACGGATGCTATTTCTTTTTTGTAAAGGTTACTAAAGGTTACTAAAGGTTACTAAAGGGATTCCCTTAAGCTCCTTTAAGCTCCCTTAAGTCCCCTTAAGGAACTTTACTCTCTTTACTCTCGTTGCTCTTACAAATGCACAGCACAGCCCAGGGCGGCCTCGGCGGCCTCCATCATCGCCTCGTTCATCGAGGGGTGGGCATGAATCGTGCGGGCGATTTGGTGAGCCGTGACGCCTAACTGCTTGGCCAGCGTAGGCTCGCACAGCATCTCCGTCACCGAACCACCCACCATGTGCGCACCAATCAGCCGCTCCTGCTCGTCAAAGAGGAGCTTCACGAAGCCGTCACGCTCCCCTGCTGCCGTGGCCTTGCCCGATGCCGTGAAGGGGAAACGCCCTGCCTTGTAGGCAATGCCCTTCTCCTGTGCCTGTTGCTCGGTCAGACCTACCGAGGCCACCTCGGGCGAGGTGAAGATGCACGACGGGATGGTCGAGTAGTCAATCTTCGCAGGGTTGAGTCCGCAGATGGCCTCCACGCAACAAATCGCCTCGGCCGAGGCTACGTGTGCCAACGCGGGGGTCGGAATGATATCGCCAATGGCGTAGATACCTTCCACGGAGGTGCGGTAGTAATCATCCACCACCACCTTGCCGCGCTCGGTCTTTACGCCGGCCTCCTCCAGACCGATGCCCTCGATATTGGCGGCAATACCTACGGCCGAAAGTACCACATCGGCCGTGAGGGTCTCCACGCCCTTCTTGCCCTCAATCTCAACCTCGCAATGCTCCTCCACAACGCGCACGGCCTTGACGGTCGTTGCGGTCAATACCGTGGCGCGGAGCTTGCGGAAGGCGCGTTCCATCGTCTTCGATACCTCCTCGTCTTCGAGGGGCATCAGGCGCGGCAGGTACTCTACGATGGTCACCTTAACGCCCAATGCGGCGTAGAACCAGGCCAACTCGCTACCAATGGCACCCGAGCCGACGACAATCATCGACGTGGGCAACTTGTCGAGCAGCAGGGCCTCCTTCGAGGAGAGGATGCGCTCGCCATCAATGGGCATAAAGGCCATTTCGCGCGGACGCGCACCCGTGGCGAGGATGATATGTTCGGCCTCGTACTGCACCCCCTCCACTTCGACCGTGTGGGGTGCTACGATGCGACCAAAGCCCTGAATAAGGTCGATGGCGTTCTTCTTCAAGAGGAATTGGATGCCCTTCGACATCGTCTCGGCTACGGTGCGCGAACGCTTCACGATGGCCGCCAAATCGGGCGTCACCGTACCCTCCAACTGAAGACCGTATTGTGCAGCCTCGAGGCAGTGGCGATAGACCTGCGCACTCTTCAGCAGGGCCTTCGTCGGAATACAGCCCCAATTCAGGCAGACACCGCCCGCCTCGGCCTTCTCCACGAGGGCGACCTTCTTACCGAGCTGGGCAGCCCGAATGGCGGCTACATAACCGCCCGGGCCGCTACCGATGACCAGAATATCGTATTGCATTACTTGACCACTTTAAGGATTTCGCCCTTGTCCTTTGCTACCGTACGCTTCCAATGCTCGGTGTAGCCCGGCTGCTCAATCTTGCCCGGGATGTCGAGGCCGTTGCCGTTGTCGATGAAGCCGTTCTCGTCCTCACCCTTCACGTTGCCGTCGATATACTTCACCATGAGGTACTTGTCAAGATAGACCCACTTGTCGAAGAGCTGTTGTGCCGTGCCGACGCTGAATTCGGTGGCGATTTTCTGCATCTTCTTCGCTTTTCCGCCTGCGTTGGCCAAAGCGGCATCGACCTCCTTCACCTGCTCGAGCTGCTGGTTTTCCCACTTGTCAACCTCGGCGCGAACGTGCTTGCCGATGATGTTGTAGCGCAGGTAAGCAAATTGAGCCACGCGGTTCGTAATCCAGAACATCGACGTGTCGGAGTACTTCAGCATCGAGCCGTTGCCCTCCTTCAGACACTCGGGAACCTCCTGCGAATTGACATAAATAGGCGTCAGGGGCGACGTGGCGGCATCATCCGTACCAAACCACAGAATACCCACCTTCTCGGGGCGAGCCTGTCCCATGAGCCAGAAGCCGGTCTGCTGGGTGGCCGTTGCACGTTCGTTGCAATACTCTACGCCATCCACCGTCCAATACATCGGACGCCAACGGTACGGCAAGGCCTCGCCACCGGCACCGATATCGGTCGTCATATCCATCTTCGTACCCTCGTAGTGGTCGCGCATACAATCCATCACCTGCTTGGGCGAAACCTTCTTGTCGGGCTTAATCCAAAGCGGCATCTTGTTCTTGGGGTTGTGGCCCATGGCGTAGTCCTCGTACTTGTCCATGCCCGAAGCCACGGTGCGGAAGAAGGCCCACACGCGCGCCTCGCAACCACGCAATGCACCGAAATCGGCCGGAGCGTAGGCATCCGAGAAGCTGAAATCCTTGTTCTCGCCCTCAAACCAACCGAACTTGCGAGCTACGTCGGCCACGTCGGGTGCATAGAGGCAATTCTCGGGGTCATCCCACGGGAAGGTGGTGATGCGGGCCTGATTGGCGTGAGCCGATACATAACCGTCGGGAATACGACGAGCCACCCATACGATACCCTTGTCGTTGGGACCCTTGCCAATCAGCTCCATAATCCAGGCCTCCTCCTTGTCAATGAGCGAGAACGACTCGCCCGACGAGCAGTAGCCGTAGGTGTTGGCCAAATCGACGATGATTTGAATCGCCTCGCGGGCCGTCTTGGCACGTTGCAGGGTGACGTAAATCAGCGAGCCGTAGTCGATGCCACCCTTCGGGTCCTCCAACTCGGGACGACCGCCAAAGGTGGTCTCGGTGATAAAGAGCGAATGCTCGTTCGAGTTGCCGAGGGTGCGGTAGGTTGTCGGCACCTGGGCAATCTGACCCAGCGGGCGACCCGAATCCCACTCACGAATATCCATATAGGGGGTGTATTTGCCCGGTACATGGCTGTAGAGCGAGCCATACAGGGCGTGCGAATCGGCAGCATAGGTCACCATGTTCGACCCGTCGGTCGAGGCACCGCGCGTGATGATGAAGTTGGTGCAGGCATCGGCCACGTTCGTAAAGGCGAGCGCGAGAGCCGCAGCAAGAATCAAAACTTTTTTCATATGTATTGCGAATTTAGATTAGTTTCGTTTTCAAATGTACGAAACAATTCCGAAAAGCGCAACAATCGCAAAATTTTTGTTACATTTGAGCGACTAAAAAATGATTACCGATGTCAGTTGCAAAACAAATTGAGGCCGTAAAGGCCACCCTCAAAGAGGGTGTCGAGCTGGTTGCCGTATCGAAGACCCACCCCGTGGAGGCGATTCGTGAGGCCTACGAGGCGGGGCAACGCTGCTTTGGCGAGAGCCGTCCGCAGGAACTGAAATCAAAATACGAGGCATTGCCGAAGGATATCCGTTGGCACATGATTGGCCACCTCCAGACCAATAAAATAAAATATATCGCCCCCTTTGTGGCGATGATTGAATCGGTGGACAGTGCGCGTTTGTGTGAGGCTATCGAGCAGCAGGCTGCGAAGTGTAATCGCGTGATTGATTGCCTTTTGGAGATTCATGTGGCACAGGAGGAGTCGAAGACCGGCTGGGCGTGGGAGGAGCTGCGCGCCTATGTCGCGTCGGGAGCTTTTGCCGCCTTTCCGCATATGCGGGTGCGTGGCGTGATGGGCATCGCCTCCAATACGGAGGACGAAGCGACGATTCGACGCGATTTCGAGGCGTTGAAGGCCGCCTTTGAGGAGCTGAAACCTGCGTTGGGCGAGGCGTTTGATACCCTCTCGATGGGTATGTCGGACGACTACCCCATCGCTATCGCGTGCGGCTCCACGTCGGTGCGTGTCGGTTCGCTGATTTTCGGACAGCGGGATTACACGAAATAATTTTGAATTCTACATTCTAAATTTTGAATTATAAAAAACGGCCTCCAAAGACTGGAAGCCGTTTCTTGTTATCGTACTCGGAGCGTGCGTCCGATGCGGAGAATCGTGGTCGATTTGATGCCGTTCAGACGGCAGATGTTGCCGACCGTGGTGCCGTACTTGCGGGCAATGGCACCCAGCGTATCGCCCGAACGAATCTTGTGATAGCGCATCGCCTCGCGCTCGGCCTGCTCCTTCTTGTCCTGCTCCTCGTTGGCAATCTCATCCTCGAAATCCTGACTGGCGCGTGAATAGATGCTGAAGTAGCTGCGCTTGAGGAGGAAGGTCTCGCGGCAGAGCGTACCCGATTTGAAGTCAATCAGACGCTCGGGGTCAAATGATTGGCCGTAGTAGCGCGTCTCGAAGTGCAGGTGGGGACCCGTCGAGCGGCCGGTCGAACCGCCCAGACCAATCACCTGTCCTGCCTCAACCCACTGATTCGGCTCTACCATGCGCTCCGAAAGGTGGCCGTAGTAGGTCTCCAGGCCGTTATCGTGGCGAATCACGACCAGATTGCCGTAGCCACCGCGGTTATACTGCGAGATACGCACGCGACCGCTGAAGGTGGCATAAATCGGCTCACCCGTCTTGAGGGCCAAATCGACACCCTGATGCGCACGCCCACGACGCGGTCCGTAGCGGCTGCGAATGGGCGAAGGTTTGTAGGGGGTATGATAACCGTTCGTGGAATCCACCAGGTCGATGACGAGCGACTTGGGGAGCGACGAATACTCTATATCCTTGTAGGGGAAGAGCTTTTCGGTGTCCCAATACTTTTCGAAAATCGTGCTGTCCTTTGCTACGGCGCGGTTGCGCACATATTTCCAGGTGCTGTTGGCGAAGAGAACCACCTGCACGGCATCGTCGCCCGAAGGGAGTGTGTCCAAAACGGCCAGCGAGTCAATGGCAGGAACGGACTCGATACGCTTGCGTGCCAGGCGCAGACGCATCGCCACAATCGAGTCGATACGGGCAGCCTGTTCGGGGGTGACGAGCTTCGAGAGCGAATCAATCTTGGCCTGCTCGGCAGCCATTTCGGCCTTCATGCGCTCCTTCGACGAGTAGTCGATGGCTTCGTGGATTTCATGCTCCGAGGTGGTGTCGGCCGGAATCTGTTGCGCCGATGCTACGAGCGAGCAAAGTGCAAAGCACAGGGTTAAAAGGTATTTGTTCATGTAGGTAGTTTATTGCTTTTTGAGTAGCTCGGCTGCTGCATCGAGCTGGTTGTAAAAATCTTCGCCAAAACGACGCGAGATGGCCTCCTTGAGCGATTTATAGACCGGCACACCGAGCTTTTTTCCACACTCGCGCGCCGAAGAGCAGACCGACCAACGGTGGTAGTTCAGGCCAATCGTGCCGTTCGAGAATTTCATCAATCGAATCGGATAGAGGTGGCACGAAATGGGCTTGCGGAAGGGGGTCTTACCCTCCAGCCATGCCTTCTCGATGGCGCAGAGCGTGATGCCGTTTTCGGTATAGGCATAGGCGCACTCGGCATCATTGACGAGCGGTGTCGTGTAGTCGCCATCCTCGTCCACGACCATAAAGCCCTGACGCTCCACGGCCTCGATACCCTCCTCGGTCATATAGGGTTTGTAGTGCTCGTATTCGCTTTCGAGGATGTCGATTTCCTCAAAATCGAGCGGTGCGCCGGCATTGCCCTCTACGCAGCAGATGCCTTTACACTGCTTGATGTCGCACAGAAAGCCCTCGCGCAGCAGGTCGGCACTTACAATCTTATCGTCAATTTCAATCATTTGCGGTAGGTGTCTTCAATAATCAAATCATAGATTTTGCCGAGTGAAAGTCCCATTTCGCGGGCCTGCTTCGGTACGATGCTGCCACCCGACATACCCGGAATCGAGTTCAGCTCGATAAAGTAGGGCTTGCCCTCCTCCGTGACGATGAAATCGACGCGCACCACGCCCGAGCAACGGCAGGTACGGTACGCCTCGAGCGTCATGCGGTTCAGTTCGCACTTCACCTCCTCGGTGATATCGGCCGGCGTGATTTCATCCGACATACCGGCCGTATATTTGGCCTCATAGTCGAAAAAGTCGTTTTTGGCAATAATCTCCGTGATGGGGAACAGGTACTCTTTGCCACCGACCACCATTACACCGCAACCCATTTCGCGTCCCGTGATGCACTCCTCGATAAGCACCTCCGTACTCTCGGTAAAGGCCAGGCGAATGGCCTCATCGAGCTGCTCGGCCTGCGTGACGCGCGTCACACCGAACGACGAACCGCTGGCATTGGGTTTTACGAAGAGCGGAAGGCCCAGCTTCTCGATAATGGCCGCTGCATCGTAGCTCTCTCCGCGACGCAGAAAGACCTCACGCGCCAGATTGACCTTGCCTTCGAGCGTGCGTTTGGTGGTCATCTTGTCGAAGGTAATCACGGATGAGGTCATCGAGCAGGAGGAGAACGGAATCTCCATCATCTCGAGGTAGCCCTGCAATTTGCCATCCTCGCCCGGGGTGCCGTGAATCAGAATCAGGGCATAGTCGAACAGGGTCTTTTCACCCTTGACGGTAATCGAAAAATCGTTTTTATCGACCTGCCAGGTGGTGCCATCCGTTGCCGTGTAGCTCCAATCGCGGTGGTTGAGGTCGATGAGGAAGATGTTGTAACGCTCCTTGTCGAGTGCCTCGTAAATTTGGGCTGCACTCTGCAACGCTATCTCGCGCTCGGACGAATTACCGCCCGCCAAGAGTGCAATATTCAATCGTTTTTCCATTTATTCTGCTTTATAAAGTCCGTTTTGACGGATATACCAGGCCGTTTTGGGGTGAATCAGCTCCGAGGTCGGCTCTCCGGCTGCAATGCGTCGCCGAATCTCGGAGGCCGAAATATCGAGCAGCGGAGCCTCCGCCAAGAGGGTCATTCCCTCGCTCAACGCAGCGGTTTGTTGCCCCTCGCGCGGATAGACAAAAATCGGATATTGGCGAATCTTGTCGGCCTCCTTCCAGCCGTCAAGACCCGCTAATTGGTCGCCGCCCATGAGGATGGAGAACTGCATCTTGTCGCCCATCTGCCCCTCCAAATAGCGCAGCGTGTCAATCGTGTAGGAGGGTTTCGGTAGGAGAAACTCCACGACCGAAGGGCGAATCTGTTCGGGATATTTCGAGGCCGCGCAGGCCGTCTCTGCCATCTCGAAACGGCTCAACTCGGGAGCCAGTTCCGCAGGAGATTTGTAAGGACTTTGGGGCGAAATGATGAGTGTCACCATATCGCATAAATCCTGCTCCAGGACATACTCCGCCAGTCGGATGTGGCCGTTGTGAATCGGGTTGAACGACCCGAAATAGAGCATCACGCGCTGCATTGCTATCGAGCCAAAAAGTCGTTCAAAATATGGCGGGTATCCTCGATGGCCTGCTCCAAATCGTCGTTTACGACCGTGTGGTCGAACTGGGGAGCCTTCTCAATCTCGAAGGCGGCCTTTGCTACGCGCTTTTCGATGACCTCCATCGTGTCCGTGGCGCGACCAATCAGGCGGCGGCGCAACTCCTCCACCGAGGGGGGCATGATGAAAATCGAGCAGGCCTTCTCGCCAAAGATGCGTTTCAGGTTGATGCCACCCATCACATCCACATCAAAGAGAATGACATTGCCCTTGGCCCAGATGCGCTCGACCTCACTTTTGAGTGTTCCGTAGCTCGTGCCGGCATAGACCTCCTCCCATTCGACAAAGGCCTCCTCTTGGACCTTTTGGGCGAAGGCTTCGGGCGACAGGAAGTAGTAATCTACCCCATCACGCTCCTTGCCTCGCGGGGCGCGTGACGTGGCCGAAATCGAGAACTCGAATTGGTTGTAACGCTCCAACAGACGACGCACAATGGTCGTCTTGCCCGAGCCGCTCGGAGCCGAAAAGATGACAACTTTTCCCATTGTTACAAAATATTGAGTACCTGCTCCTTAATCTTCTCTAACTCATCCTTCATCTTAACTACAAGAATCTGGATATTGGTCTCGTTGGCCTTCGAACCCATCGTGTTGATTTCGCGGCCCAACTCCTGGGCGATAAAGCCCAACTTTCGACCGATACCCTCCTCGCCGGCTGCCACCTCGCGGAAGTATTTGCAGTGGTTCTTCAGGCGTACCTTCTCCTCGGTGATATCGAGCTTCTCGATGTAGTAAATCATCTCCTGCTCCAGGCGCGATTGGTCCACCTCGACCTGCAACTGATTCAGATGCTCCTGGATGCGGTTTTTGATGGTCGTAGCACGCTGCTCCTCGAAGGGAACAACCTCCTCTTTGTACTGCTCGATAAGGTCGATGCGGTGTAAGAGGTCCTGAATCAAAATCTGACCCTCCTGCTCGCGGAAGCTGTCGAGGCGGTCGCAAGCCTCCTCAACGGCCTGAATGAGTGCCTGCTGCTCCTCCTTCGAAAGGGCCTCCTGCTCCGTGGATACCACCTCGGGCATTCGCATCACAACCGGCAGGATGGCTTCGTACTGCACCTCCAGATTGGCCGATGCGAGGGCCGTATTGACCTGGTTGAGGTATTCGCGGAACAACTCGTTGTTGATGCGGGCGGGCGTTGCCACCTGCTGCGACTCGACCGAGATGAAGACATCCGTTTTGCCGCGCTGCACACGGCGCGTGAGGATAGAGCGCACCTCAAATTCCGAGGCGCGATAGAGGGCGGGCATACGCAGGTTCAAATCCAGTTGCTTGGAGTTGAGCGTGCGAATCTCGACCGTAATTTTCTTGGTCTGCTGAAAAACGACTTCGCCTTTGCCGAAGCCGGTCATTGATTTTACCATGTTATGGGCCTTGTTATTGATGTGCAAAGATAGTAAAAACGATTCAAAATGCCACCTTTTAGGTGGCGATTTGTGTGTTAAGGCATTTTTTTATGGATAAAGTGTGGTTTGGCGCGCTGATTTTCGAAAAACTTTCATATATTTGTAGAAAGGAAAATATAGTATGTTGTAACCATAAAAACAACTTTCAATAGTATGAAAAAGCATGTTTTCAATGCAGGCCCTTCGCTGTTGGCCGACGAGGTGTACGAAAGTGCCGTACAGGCAATTCAGGATTTCAATGGTTCGGGCATCTCGATTCTCTCGATTTCGCACCGCACACCGGCTTTCGACGCTGTGATGAACGAGGCCGACTCGCTCTTCCGCGAGCTGTTGCAGATTCCCGATAACTACAAGATTTTCTACATCGGAGGCGGTGCCAGCACCTTCTTCTATGAGATTCCGGCCAACTTCCTCGGCAAGAAGGCCGCCTATGTCAATACGGGCGTCTGGTCGAAGAAGGCCATCAAGGAGGCCAAGCGTTACGGCGAGGTGGAGGTGATTGCCACTTCGGAGGATAAGAATTTCAACTATATCCCCAAATTCGAGGCTCCGAAGGATGTTGATTACCTGCACATTACCTCGAACAATACGATTTACGGTACGGAGTACCACTACGACATCGATGCCGAAGTGTCGGTGATTGCCGATATGAGTTCGAACATCCTCTCGCGCCCAATTGATGTGTCGAAGTATGCCATGATTTATGGCGGTGCGCAGAAGAATCTGGCTCCGGCCGGTGTGGCATTTGCCATCATCCGCGAGGATATGCTCGATAAGATTGTGCGCGACCTCCCGACGATGGTTTCGTTCAAGACGCACGTCGATAACAACTCGATGTTCAATACGCCTCCCGTATTCCCGATTTACGTGCTGAAGGAGTCGCTCAAGTGGCTCAAGAGCATCGGTGGCGTGGAGGAGATTTATCGTCGCAACCAGGAGAAGGCGCAACTGCTCTACGATGAAATCGACCGCAACCCGCTCTTCAAGGGGACGGTTGAGAAGGATTCGCGCTCGCTCATGAACATCTGCTTTGTGATGGCCGAGGGTTACGAGGAGCTGGCTCCCGCCTTCATGGAGTACACCAAGGAGCAGGGCATTGTCGGTATCAAGGGCCACCGTCTGGTGGGCGGCTTCCGCGCGTCGTGCTACAACGCCCTGAAGAAGGAGAGCGTTGAGGTGCTGGTAAAGTGTATGCAGGATTTTGCAGCCAAATATGCCAAATAAGAGCATCCGATGCCGACCATTGTTCCCTATACCTACGAAACGAAAAAGGAGAAAGTAATCTATTTTACCTCATTACTGAAGCATATGAAAGTATTGGTAGCAACCGAGAAACCCTTTGCCAAAGAGGCTGTTGAGGGGATTCGTCAGATTGTTGAGGAGGCAGGCTACGAGCTGTGTCTGCTCGAAAAATATACCGATAAGGGCGAGTTGTTGGAGGCCGTTCAGGAGGTCGATGCCCTGATTGTGCGTAGCGACAAGGTGACGGCCGAGGTCATCGATGCGGCCAAGAACCTGAAAATCGTCGTGCGTGCCGGTGCCGGTTACGACAATGTCGATTTGGAGGCCGCCACCAAGCGAGGCGTGGTGGTGATGAATACCCCGGGACAAAATTCGAATGCAGTGGCCGAGTTGGCCGTGGCGATGATGATTTACATGGCCCGCAACCGCTTTACGCCCGGCACGGGTTCCGAGATTCAGGGCAAGACCCTCGCCATCCATGCCTATGGTAACGTGGGTAAATTGGTGGGTCGCAAAGGCAAGGCACTCGGTATGAAGGTCATCGCTTACGACCCCTTCATCACCGATAAGGCCGTTTTCGAGGCCGACGGTGTCGAGCCGGTGGCCACGGTCGAGGAGCTGTACGCCAAGGCCGACTACCTGTCGTTGCACATCCCTGCCACGGCCGAGACGAAGTCATCGATTGGCTACGAGAAGCTGATGTCGATGCCCAAGGGGGCTACGCTCGTCAATACGGCCCGCAAGGAGGTTATCGACGAAGAGGGCGTGAAGCAGGCAATGACCGAGCGCACGGATTTGAAATACATCACCGATATCGCCCCCGCCAATGCCGCCGAGATGGAGGAGTTGTTCGGCAAGCGTTTCTTCGCTACGCCCAAGAAACAGGGTGCCGAGACGGCCGAGGCGAATATCAATGCCGGTCTGGCTGCTGCGCGTCAGATTGTCGATTATTTCGTGAACGGGGTGACTCGTTTTCAGGTAAACAAATAGTGCGAAAACATTAAAACCACACGTTGATATGGTAAAAATCAAGCCTTTCTGCGGTATCCGTCCGCCGAAACAGTATGCCGCCGAGGTGGCTTCGCGTCCCTACGATGTGCTGAACTCCGTAGAGGCCAAGGCCGAGGCTACGGAGCGTTCGCTTCTGCACATCATCAAGCCCGAAATCGACTTCGACCCCATTGCCGATGAACATTCGGAGGAGGTCTATCAGAAGGCGATGGAGAACTTCGCCCGTTGGCAACAAGAGGGTTGGCTGGTGCAGGACCCCGAGGAATATTACTATGTCTATGCCCAGACGATGGAGGGGCGCACGCAGTATGGTCTGGCCATGTGCTGCCACTACGAGGATTACCTCTCGGGTGCCATCAAGAAGCATGAGCTGACCCGCCCCGATAAGGAGGAGGACCGCATGATTCACGTGCGCAATCAGCAGGCCAACATCGAGCCGGTCTTCTTCGCCTACCCCGACGACGAGGAGGTGAACCGCATCGTGGAGGAGGTCGTAAAGGGCGAACCGGAGTACGACTTTACGGCTGCCGATGGCTTTGGTCACCAGCTGTGGGTGATTCGCGATAAGAAACTGAACGACCGCCTGACGGAGTTGTTTGCCGCCATTCCGGCTCTCTATGTGGCCGATGGTCACCACCGCACGGCTGCGGCTGCCCGCGTAGGTGCCGAGTGCGAGGCGAAAAATCCGAACCACACGGGCGAGGAGGAGTATTGCTACTTCCTGGCCGTGACCTTCCCCGCATCGCAGCTTAAGATTATCGACTACAACCGCGTGGTGAAGGACCTGAACGGCTTGTCGAAGGAGGAGCTGTTGACCAGGTTGGAGGAGTCGTTTGTGGTGGAGTGCAAGGGCGAGGAGATTTATACGCCTACGGCGCTGCACAACTTCTCGATGTATATTGACGGCAAGTGGTACAGCCTGACGGCCAAGGAGGGAACCTATAACGATGCCGACCCGATTGGGGTGCTGGATGTAACGGTGCTGTCGGATTTGGTGCTGGATAAGATTCTCGACATCAAGGACCTGCGTACCTCGAAGCGCATCGATTTCGTGGGTGGTATTCGTGGCCTTGGCGAGCTGAAACGTCGCGTCGATAGCGGTGAGATGCAGGCAGCCTTCGCCCTCTACCCTGTCTCGATGCAGCAGCTTATCAACATCGCCGACACGGGCAACATCATGCCCCCGAAGACGACCTGGTTTGAGCCGAAGTTGCGCTCCGGTGTAGTAATTCACTCGTTTAAGGAGTAGCTTCGAACGCGTATAAACGGTGATTTTTGCGTTACGCTTGCCCTCAAAATCCTCACATACGACAAGTATGCTACGGTTTTTCGGGCATCGCAAGCCTTAAAATCCCTCTTTTATCCGCGTTCGGTGAGTGCACAACGAAACCAAAAAGAGCCGTTCAACATAAGTTGGACGGCTCTTTTTCTATATAAGTGTATCGGCTATCGGAATTCGTAGCTCTCGATTTCGCGGAAACCCAAGAGCAGGTCGTGGGTCGTCATGCGACGTTTGCCGGCAATCTGCAATTCGTGAATGGCAATCCAACCATCCGAGCAGGCTACCTCCAACTCCTCGCGCCAATCGGTGCGAATCGTACCAAGCGGCTCTTTGTGGTCGGCTTTGTGGAACGAGACCCGGAAAATTTTGGCCGAACCACGCTCCTCGCCCTCGCGGAACATACGGCTCCAGGCGGCAGGATAGGGCGATAAACCGCGCACAAAATCGACAATCGCCTCGCCCGACTTCGACCAATCGATAAGGCAATCCTCCTTGAAGATTTTCGGGGCCGGTTTTAAGGTCTGCTCGTCAATGTGTTGCTGCTCAATCGGCTCCACGTCGCCCACGGCCAATTTCTCGACCGTCTCCAGCACCAGGCCGGTGCCTTTATGCATCAGACGGTCGTAGAGCGTCCCAATCGTATCCTCCGCAAGAATAGGCTCTTCGAGCTGGCCGATGATGGCACCCTTGTCGATTTCGTGGTTCAGGAGAAAGGTCGTCACGCCCGTGCGCTCCTCGCCATTGATGATGGCCCAGTTAATCGGAGCGGCACCACGATATTGGGGCAGGAGCGAGGCATGGAGATTAAACGTACCCAGTCGAGGCATCTTCCAAATCACCTCGGGCAACATTCGGAAGGCAATCACAATGCCCAAGTCGGGCTGTAAGGCCTCCATCGCAGCGACAAATTCGGGGTCGCGCAACTTTTCGGGTTGCAGAATCGGCAGCCCCAACTCGCGGGCAGCAATCTTCACGTCACTTTCGTGCAGCTGGCGACCGCGACCGGCCGGTTTGTCGGGCGTGGTGACCACGGCCACCACGTTGTAGCCCCCTTCGACGAGGGCTTTCAGGGAGGGTACGGCAAACTCGGGCGTACCCATGAATACGATGCGTAACTCTTTGGCGTTCATTCGACTACCCTCCCCCTATTTCTGCTCTTCGGTCTCGATGCCCAATGTGTGGTTCATACGCTCCTGTTTGGTCGAGAGGTAGCGCATATTGTAGAGGTTGGGTTTGATGACAATCGGCACAATCTCGTCGATGGTCAGCCCGTATCCCTCCAGACCTGCCTTCTTCGAGGGGTTGTTGGTCATCAGGCGCATCTTGCGGATGCCCAGCTCGCGGATGATGCTTGCCCCCACGCCATAGTCGCGCTCGTCGGCCTTAAAGCCGAGTTTGAGGTTGGCATCCACCGTGTCGAGACCCTCATCCTGAAGCTGGTAGGCGTGAATCTTATTGCAAAGGCCGATGCCGCGTCCCTCCTGATTCAGATAGACGATGGCACCCTTGCCCTCCTTCTCAATCATCTGCATTGCCTCGTGAAGCTGATCGCCGCAGTCGCAACGGTACGAACCGAAGATGTCCCCCGTGGCACACGACGAGTGTACGCGAATCAGCACCGGCTCATCCTCCGACCACTCGCCCTTCGTGAGGGCCACATGCTCCACGCCATTCGACTTCTGGCGGAAGGGGGTAATCTTGAAATCGCCCCAAGCCGTGGGCAGGGGTACCGTTACACCGCGCTCGATGAGCGACTCCTCTTTCAGTCGGTAGGCAATCATGTCGGCAATCGAGATAATCTTCAGGTCGAACTTCTTGGCAATCTCCACCAACTGGGGAAGACGCGCCATCGTGCCATCTTCGTTCATCACCTCAATCAGCACACCGGCCGGTTGCAGACCGGCCATGCGGGCCAGGTCGATGGCGGCCTCCGTGTGACCCGGACGACGCAATACACCACGGTCGCGGGCGCGTAAGGGGTTGATATGGCCCGGGCGACCCAAATCGGTCGGGAGCGTTGCGGGGTCGGCCAACGCACGCAACGTGGCGGCGCGGTCCGAGGCCGAAACACCCGTCGTGCAGCCGTGACCCAGCAGGTCGCACGATACGGTGAAGGGCGTTCCCAGCAACGAGGTGTTGTTTTGCTCCATCATCTGAAGCCCCAGCTCGTCGCAACGCTTCTCCGAGAGCGGAGCGCACAGCACACCGCGACCCTCGTGCAACATAAAATTGACCACTTCGGGGGTGACAAGCTCGGCGGCTACGATGAAATCGCCCTCGTTTTCGCGGTCCTCGTCATCGACGACAATCACGACTTTGCCTTGGCGGAAATCTTCGACGGCCTCCTCGACGGTATTTAACAGACGTTGTTTTTCCATTATCTCTTTTTACGTTTAATTGTTTGCATAAGTTTGTTCAATCGCTCCTTGAGGGGGGCGATGTAGGGCGCAAGACGCTCCTCGATGGCCTTGATGCGGCCGGCATACCAATCCGTATCGAGCAGCGTGGAGTCGTTTGTCGCCTTGTAGGTCAGATAGACGGCAATCGGTGTCAGCACGATGGTCGAGAGCCACATACCGTAAACGGCCTCCCAGTTACCCTCCTTGGCCGCCTTCTCGCCCGTGAGCGAGATGATGTAGTAGATGACAAAGAAGAGGACCGATACGACCACCGGCAGACCTAAACCACCCTTGCGAATGATGGCTCCGAGCGGTGCGCCAATGAGGAAGAAAATCATGATGGAGACCGGAAGCGACATCTTCTTGTGCCACTCGACCTTCGAGCGGTAGAGCTGGTTGAGCGACTCTTTGGCGGCCGATTCGTCGAACGAGAACATATTGCGCGAATTTTTGGCCGTCGAGCGGGCGTTGCTCCATACGTTTTTCTTGTCGCGGGTCGAAAGGTGCTTGAGCGAATCGATGAAGAGCGGGTTGCGGAAGGCCGAGCGGTCGATGCGCAACGAGTCGGGAAGCGGCAGTACGGAGTTGTCCTTCGTGAAGATGCGCTCCTTCAGCAGCGGCTCGTAGGAGCGGTTGGTGGCCGTGCTTACCGTGCGCTCCAGAGAGTCGATATCGGCTTGCAGTTCGTTGATGTTTTTGGTCTGGCTGTTCGAGAATTGGTCCGAGTTACTGCGACCCATATCGAAGCCGGTCATGGGAATCACCTGCTCCTGGTGTTCAAAGATGTGGTGACGCAGGGAGCTTTTCGTGAACCATTGGTTGTTGCCCGCCGTAGTGCGGTTCTGCTCATACATCTCGCCGTTGTAGAGCGTGACGAGCAGGAAACGCTTGTCGTCCGAAAGGCGAATGTAGCCCGAATCGGCCACAATCGTATTCATGTTGCCGTTGGTCGAGCGGTTGTCGTAAATCAGCACGTCGGTCAAGAGGTGTGTTTCGGGGTCTTGGTGGCCGACGCGAATCGACATATCGTCGATGCCGTTGAAGAACAGACCATCCTGAAATTCGAGATTCTGCTTCTGTTGTCGAATATCGTAGAGGATGCTGAAGACCTTTTTGTTGGCATAAGGCACCAGGTTGTTGCCGATGAAAAAGCTACCCACCGAGACCAGGCCAATCAGGATGATGAGCGGTTTGGTAATCTGTACGAGCGACATACCGGCCGACTTCATGGCCAGCAATTCGTAGTTTTCGCCCAAATTACCCATCGTCATAATGGCGGCCAGCAGGACGGCCAACGGCAAACCCAGGGGCAACATATTGGCCATGAAGTAGGTCATCAGCTCGATGATGATGCCGGCCGAGAGACCCTTTCCGACCAATTCGTCGATGTAACGCCACACGATATTCATCATCAAGACGAACATGACGATGAAGAAGGTGAGTATCATGGGTCCCAAATAGGACTTCAGGACGAGCTTGTGAATCGTTTTCATGCCTTATGCGTAGCGTTTTTTCGTGACAAAGTTAATAGTTTTACCGCAATAAGCCCAACGGAAAGGGTAAAAATGATTGCCGTAGCGGGTGGAACTTCCCATTCATAGCTGATAATGAGACCCGTAATATTTCCCGCAACTGCCACAACGGGGGCCGTGAGGGCGATGTGTCGGTAGGATGATGTGAGGGCGTTGGCGATGACAACGGGCATCGTTATGAGGGCGATGAGCAGCACGATGCCCATCATGCGAATCGAGAGAACGATGGTGGCGGCCAGCACTAACGCCATCAGGTAGGAAATCGTGCGGACGGGAATGGCGCGACTTTGGGCAAACGAGCGGTCGAAAGCCACGTACATAATCGGCCGCAACCACAACATGGCACCGATGAGCAGCGCGAGGGTCAGCATCAGCAGGGCGATGAGGTCACCGCGTGTAATGGTGATAATCGAACCGAAGAGGTAGGCGGTCATATCGCCCGATGTATAGCCCGGGCGGAGGCTCATGAAGAGTGCGCCAAGTGCCATGCCCACCGACCAGATGATGCCGATGATGGAGTCTTGACGCATTTTGCCCCGTTCGCTTGCCCACTCGATGCCGAGGGCCGACAGCAGTGCGAAGAGCATCGCTCCGCAAATGGGGTTCACACCGGCATAGAGGGCAATGCCCAAACCGCCGAACGAGGCGTGGGTGATGCCGCCGGAGAGAAAGACCATGCGTCGCGCAACGATGTATGTCCCCACCAACGCACAGCTGATGCCCGATAGAATGGCAGCCAGGAAGGCGTTACGGAGGTAGCCGTATTGGATGAGGTCGCTGAAAAATTCCATGCCCTTACATTAAATTGCGCGCAAATTTACGCTTTTTTCTTCGAAAAGCCTCCCTCTTTTAGCGAAGATTTCGTATTTTCGCATCGGAAAAAAGTCGAAATGTACCATGCAACCCCTACGTGTTAATTTTCATACCCTAGGCTGCAAGCTCAATTTTGCCGAAAGCTCTACCCTCGCCCGTCAATTTGCGGAGGGTGGTTTTGTCCGCGTGCCGGCAACGGCCGAGGCCGATATCTGCATCATCAACAGCTGCTCGGTGACAGAGCATGCCGATAAAAAATGTCGTAATCTGGTGCGCAAACTGCACCGCCGGAATCCTCGTGCAATTATTGCCGTAACGGGCTGTTATGCACAGCTTCGCCCGCAGGATTTGGCGGCAATCGAAGGTGTTGATATCGTGTTGGGTAACAACTATAAAGGAGATTTATATCAACGCGTAGTTGAGATAACGAAAAAGGGTGCTGCGCAGGTCTATAGATGCGATGTGGAACACCTCACGCGCTTCTTTGCGGCCTACTCTACGGCCGACCGCACGCGAGCCTTTCTCAAGGTGCAGGACGGGTGCGATTACAAGTGTGCCTACTGCACGATTCACTATGCCCGCGGCCACAGCCGTAATATGCCGATTGCGGAGCTGGTCAAGGAGGCCGAGGCAATTGCCCGCGAGGGACAACGCGAGATTGTCATCACGGGAATCAATACGGGCGATTTCGGTCGCACGACGGGCGAAAAATTCATCGACCTGCTACAGGCCTTGGACCGTGTGGAGGGGATTGACCGCTACCGCATTTCGTCGATTGAGCCGAACCTGCTGACCGACGAAATCATCGCCTTCTGTGCCTCGTCGAAGAAGTTTCAGCACCACTTCCATATCCCGATTCAGAGCGGTTCGGACAAGATTTTGCACCTGATGCGTCGTCGTTACACGACCGAGAAATTTGCCGACCGCATTGCGGCTGTCAGACGTGTGATGCCCGACGCCTTTATCGGGATTGATGTGATTGTCGGATTCCCGGGCGAAACGGAGGAGGATTTCCGCTCGACCTATGATTTTCTGGCCGCGCTCAAGCCCGCCTTTTTGCATATTTTCCCCTTCTCGGAGCGTCCCGGAACGCCTGCCGTCGAGCTACCGAACAAGGTGCAGTCGTCGGTGGCAACGCGTCGTGCGGGAGAATTGGATGCCCTCTGCAAGCAGCTGCACCACGATTTCTTGGCCGAGGCGGTCGGTACGGAGGATGAGGTGCTGTTCGAGAGTACGATGCGTGGCGGGATGATGTTCGGCTTTACGGGCAACTACCGTCGCGTGAGAACGCCCTACAATCGGGCGCGTATCAATACGATTTGTCGCGTGAAAATGGTCGGGATGGATGATTCGGGCGATTTAATCGGTGAAATTCTCGAATAAATGATTATCTTTGCATAACTATCTTTATTTTTTAGAAGTATGACGGGTATGCGCAAGCGGGTGACGATTGCCTTTTCGAGTATTGTCTGCCTGCTCTTTCTATCGGGTCTGTTGTCGCTCGTGGAGCTGAATCGAGTCAGCCGCGGAGCGGGCGATGTACTGGCTGCATCGCGCCGTAACGTGGAGCTTGCGAAAGAGATGCTCGATGCGGCCCACGAACAGAATGTCGCGCTGATTCACCTCACGGTGCTTGGCGAGGAGTCCTATGTCGATGAGTGTCGTCGTGCCATGGGTGCGCTCGAGCAGGTGTTGATGACGGCCCGCGAAGAGGCCTTCGACCCCTCGTTCCTCGATTCGTTGTCCTTTGCCACGATTGAGATGAAGGTGATGGTGGACCGCTACCTGGCGCGTCGGCTCGAAAAACCGACCATGCAGGTCGATTCGCTGGCCGGTGAGGAGTTTCCGGTCGATTCGTTGGGAGTCGATTCTCTGTTGATGAAGGCGGCCATCGAGGCGGCCGAAAAAAACGATGAGGAGGACTCGGTACGTTGGTACACGGAGGAGTACGAGGCAGTCTATCTGCGCCTGACGGCAGCCGTGAAGGCCTACATGACCTCGACCCAAAGTTCGTTGGCTCCCCGTACCGAGCAAATTAAGCGCAGTGCCTATCGGGCCGTGACTCCGGTGTTGATTTCGCTCCTGGTGATGATTGCCGTGTTGATGATGTTCTACTACTTCATGACGATTTACTGCGTGAATCCGATTGTGAGGATGAATCGCTCGTTGGGCGAATACCTCTCCTTCAGGGTGCCTTTCGCGGTCAAGGAGGAGTGCAAGGATGAGCTGCTGGAGCTGAAAGAGAAGATTGAGACGTTGATTGTGCAGTCGCGCCATAAGTAGTTTTTGACAATAACCATTGAAGCGAAGATGCGGATTGATGTAGTGTTGCGCTATGTGGGACAGGTGATGATGTTCATCGCTGTGTTCATGTTGCTCTCGGCGGGAATCTCCTACCTGAGCGGCATGGATTCGGCCTTCTATCCCCTGCTCCTGTCGGCACTGCTGACCGCCTTGTTAGGCGTTTTTCCGCAAATCTTCGTCGAAAAGAAGGCGCAACTTTCGAACAAAGAGGGCTTTGGCGTGGTGGTTGGCTCGTGGATGGTAGCCTGCATCGTCGGTATGTTTCCCTATTTGATGTGGGGTGGCGAATTCTCCTTCATCAACGCCTGGTTTGAGAGTGTGTCGGGTTTTACGACCACCGGAGCCACCATATTGAACGATATCGAGGTCTTGCCGCGCGGTCTGCTCTTTTGGCGAATGTCCACCTCGTGGATAGGCGGTATGGGTGTCGTAATGTTCGCCTTGGTGATTTTGCCCTCGATGGGTCGCTCGAAGATGATGCTTTCGAATGTCGAGATGTCCACGTTGGCCAAGGAGAATTTCCACTACCGCACGCAGATGATTGTCCAGATTCTGATGGTGGTCTATTTGGGGCTGACGATTCTCTCGACCCTGATGTTTAAGGTGGCGGGCATGAATTGGTTCGATGCGTTGTGTCACAGCATGTCCTCTGCATCGACGTGCGGTTTCTCGACCAAGAACGCTTCGCTGGCCTTCTACAATTCGCCCATGATTGAGGCGGTGATGATTGTCACCATCATCGTGGCCGGTATCCATTTCGGCCTGATTTATGCCACCGTAACGGGCAAGCGGGGCAATATCTTCCGCTCGGAGGTGACGCGCGTCTATCTCGCGCTCTTTGCCCTTGCCTCGCTGCTTATTGCCATCAGCATCTATTCGGCCGACCTCTACCCCACCTTTGGTCAGGCCCTGCGCCACGCCATGTTTCAGGTCGCCTCGCTGATTACCACCTCCGGTTTCGCGACGGCCGATACGAATACCTGGACCTCGTTTGCCATCATCCTGCTCATCTTTGTCTCGATGATTTGCGCCTGCTCGGGTTCGACTACCGGCGGTATCAAAATCGACCGTCTGGTGCTTTCGGCCAAGATGATGAAGGCCCGCATGAAGCAGCAACGCCACCCCAATGCCGTGATTCGCGTCAAGCTCGACGGGGTGATTCAGGAGAACGATACACTGCACGCCGTGACGGTCTTTATCGTCGCCTATATGATGCTGATTTTGATTGGGTCGCTCATTGGCGCACTCTGTGGTTTGGATTTGATGACCGCCTTTTCGGGAGCTGTGGCTTGCGTGGGTAATGTGGGTCCGGGCTTCGGTGAGGTGGGTTCGATGGATAATTTTGCATCCATGCCGGCCGTTATGAAGGGGGTGGATGCCTTGCTGATGCTCTTCGGACGTCTGGAGATTTTCGGACTGATTCAATTCTTTTTCATGAAATGGTGGAACTAAAACGAACTATGCGACTAACCTACTTATATGCAACCCTTTGCCTGCTGATGGCCGGAACGGTGGCCGTGGCGCAGGAACAGCGTGTCGAACCGCGCATTGCCGGCCTCGAACACAACGAAGAGTATATGTCGTTGCTCAAAGAGGATAACCTCCTCCAGATGCGCGAAGATTCCATTGCGGCCGTCATTGTGCGGGCGCGTCAACTGTTGCGCGAGGATGTGGCCAACCGTGCCGCCTATGCCGAGCAGATTATGCAGGGCGAGAATCAGATATTTACAGTCAGAAATGCCAAGGGGCGCGTCGTGGACCGTATCAATACGATTGAGCAGGAGTGGGTATTGCAGCACATGAACGCATCGGTCAATCTGTCGCAACAGCCTGCCGTGAGTACCGTCCCCGACTCGTTGCGTCGTCGCAATCTGGTCGAGAACAGCCTTTTCAGTCGCTATCTGGCGATGCCCGACTATAACAGCCTGCTCCGCGCACAGCGTCGCGAAATGCAGGCGGTGGATTGCGTGAATCGCTACATGGCCAACTACCTGACCCTCGAAGAGCTGGCCGCCTCGTATGCCGTAGCTCCGACCGAGGCCGAAGCGGTCGATATCCAGGAGCGTTTCGAGAGCCTTGATGGCATCAATCAAAAGCTCTCCGACTCGCTCTCCACGGCTTGGAACTACATCTACGACAACAAGAGCTACGCCTACGACTACCTGATGGAGGCCCTCGGCAAGGAGCAGCAACTCGACCGCCAGTCGGAGCGTTACTCGAATGCCATGCGCGAAATCGTTGCGTTGGAGGGCGAGACGGCCTCGGATGTCTTGGTCGATTACTTTGTCCGCAAGCGGGCGTTGGTTGAGTATGAAAAGTCGGTGGCCGAGGAGTTGGGACTGGTCGAGGCGACCGATTCGCTTGCCGGTGTCATCGGTCAGCTTTCGACGATTACCTACAAATTGCCCTCGGTAAAGATTGAGCAGCGTTATTTCCTGCAATACGACTCGTTGGAGTTCGTTTCGCGTCCGCGCTATACGGCCTCGAATCCGATTCCCGAGACGACCATCTACGAACACGGCACGATGTATCGTGTCCTGCTCGGTACCTTCTCGGCCAAGCGACCCGTCTCGATTTTCCGCGGCACGGTGCCTTTGTCGTATGTGGTGACCGAGGAGGGCAAGTGGCGTTACTTTGCCGGTGGCTTTGCTACCGAGGAGGAGGCCAACGAGGCACAAAAAGTGCTGAAGAAACGCGGATTCACCAAACCGCAGGTGGTGGCTTGGGTCGATGGCAAGTATCGCAACCTGGCCGAGGAGCCGGCCCCCACGGCTACGGCTTCGGGTTATCGCATCGAGATTCATGGGCTGGGGACGTTGCCCGATGCCATTCGTGAAATCATCGCCTCGGCCGAGGGTGTGGAGCTTTCGAAGGTGGGTGCCACGCTCTTTGTGGTGGGTACGTTCACCGATGCAACAGAGGCCGAGCGTGTTGCTGAAGCGTTGCGTCAGGCCGATACGGCACTCGATGTGCGCCTGAAGGAGCTTGCTCCCGCAGCCGGACAGAACGAAAACGAAGAATAACTAAAATAGGATTGCTATGGGCTACATGCTGCTTTTATTGATTTTCGGTGTGTTGTTTCTCATTGCCGAGTTGGTACTCCTGCCGGGCGTGTCGATTGGGGCGTTGCTCTCGATGGTCTGCTACGGAAGTGCCATCTACCTCGGTTTCCAGGAATCGACTACGATGGGCGTGGTGATGATTGTGCTGGCCGTTGTGTCGGCTCTTGTGGCTTCGGTCTTCTCGCTTCGCGCCAAGACCTGGCAACGCTTCGCACTGAATAAGGAGATACAGTCGCAGTCGATGCCCTCGCCGGCCGATGAGGTAAAGGTGGGCGCACGCGGTGTGACCGTTTCGCGCCTTTCGCCGATGGGTAAGGTCGAAATCGAGGGGCGGATGTATGAGGCCAAGTCGATGGATGCCTATATCGACCCCAAGTGCGAAATCGAGGTGGTCGGCTTCGAGAATTTCAGTGTCATTGTCAAGAAAATTAACCAATAACACCTTATAACTATGTTGGATACCGGATTTATTGCCTTATTGGCATTTGTGGCGTTGGTCGCCATTTGGATTATCTTCTATTTTATTCCCGTGGGTCTGTGGTTCTCGGCTTTGGTGTCGGGCGTGAGAATCAGCCTCTTGCAGCTGGTGCTGATGCGTTGGCGTAAGGTGCCGCCTTCGATTATCGTATCGTCGATGATTGAGAGTACGAAGGCCGGCTTGAGCCTGAATCCCAACGAGTTGGAGGCGCACTACCTGGCCGGTGGCAACGTGACGAACGTGGTTCATGCCCTCGTTTCGGCCCAGAAGGCCAACATCATGCTCGACTTCAAGATGGCTACGGCCATCGACCTGGCGGGTCGTGATGTCTTTGAGGCGGTGCAGATGTCGGTGAACCCGAAGGTGATTAACACGCCTCCCGTGGCTGCCGTGGCCAAGGATGGTATTCAGCTCATCGCCAAGGCGCGTGTCACGGTGCGTGCCAACATCAAACAGTTGGTCGGTGGTGCCGGTGAGGAGACCGTTCTGGCGCGTGTCGGCGAGGGTATCGTCTCGTCGATCGGTTCGGCCGCTTCGCATAAGATCGTGCTGGAGAACCCTGATTCGATTTCGCGCGTGGTGCTGGAGAAGGGTCTGGATGCCGGTACGGCCTTTGAGATTCTCTCGATTGATATTGCCGATATCGACGTAGGTAAGAACATCGGTGCGCAGCTTCAGATGGATCAGGCCGAGGCCGATAAGAACATTGCCCAGGCGAAGGCCGAGGAGCGTCGCGCGATGGCCGTGGCGTTGGAGCAGGAGATGAAGGCCAAGGCGCAGGATGCACGCGCCAAGGTGATTGAGGCCGAGGCCGAGGTGCCGTTGGCCATGGCCGAGGCGTTCCGCAACGGCAATTTGGGTATCATGGACTACTACAAGATGAAGAACATCATGGCCGATACCCAGATGCGCGAGACGATTGGCAAACCCGAAAAGAAGTAATGAACAACCAACCAAAGGCGAACGGGTGAGACGGCTCGTTCGCTTTTGTTTTTAAGCTATTTGCAGATGAAAAAACTATTGACCCTGCTCTTTGTTTTGGGGGCCTATACGGCTGCGGCGCAGGTGGAGTTTGAGGCCTATTTCTTCGACCGCACGATGCGTTTCGACTACCAGCACGCGGGCGACCATGCCACCGAAAACTATTTCTTCAACGGCCTGAAGGCCGAACCCTATTGGGGTGGCTCGAAACGGTCGTTGTTGGATACGACGAATCTCGGCAACCAATTTTTCCGCATCGTGGATGTGGCCTCCGAACGCGAAATCTATTCGCGCGGTTACTGCACACTCTTTAACGAGTGGCAGAATACGCCCGAGGCCCTCACCGTGCAACGCTCCTACCCCGAATCGGTCGTCTTCCCCTACCCCAAACGACCCGTGCGCATCGAGTTCTACGGGCGCGATAAGAAGGGGCGTTTTGTGAAGCGATACGAGCAGGAGATTGACCCCGAGAGCTATTGGGTCGAGCAGTTCACGCCCCGCTACGAGACGTTCGATGTCGCCTACCACGGCAACCACGCGACGCGCGTCGATATTGTGGTGCTGCCCGAGGGGTATAGCGCAGGCGAGCGTGCCAAGTTCGAGGAGGCGTGCGAGAAGTTTGCCGAGGCGATGTTTACCTACGCCCCCTACGACCGCCTGAAGGATAAGTTTAACATCCGTGCCGTGTGGGCTCCGTCCGAGGATTCGGGCGTGACGATTCCGGGCGAGCGCGTGTGGCGCAATACGGCTTGCGATGCCAACTTCACGACCTTCGATTCGGAGCGTTACCAGACGGTGGCCAACCAGCAGACCCTGCGCGATTTGGCGGCTCATGTCCCCTACGATTATATCTATGTGCTCTCCAATACGCAGAAGTATGGCGGTGGCGGTATCTTTAACTTTTACGGCATCTCGGCGGCTCATAATCCGGGATTTACGGGCAAGATCTACATCCACGAATTTGGCCACCTGTTGATGGGCCTTGGCGATGAGTATGTGGGCAATACGGCCTACGATGAGACGATGTACAGCCTGAAACTCGAGCCGTGGGAGCCGAATATCACCTCGCTTGTGAATTTCGAGACGAAGAAGATTTGGAAGTCGCTCATCGAGAAGGATACCCCTACCCCGACCCCCACGACCGAGGCGTATCGTGATAAGGTGGGTGTGTATGAGGGCGCGGGCTACCTCTCAAAGGGAATGTATCGCCCGATGCAGAACTGCTTGATGAACTCGTTCCGTGGCGTGGAATCGTTCTGCCCCGTCTGCCAACAAAACATCGAGCAATATGTAAATTGGCTCTGCGAGTAAAAGGGAGCTAAAGGTGGCTAAAGGCTGCTAAAGGGCGTTAAAGGCGAGAAGGGAAAACCTTTTCGCCTTTTTTCTCCATGAGTAGCCGTTAATCGCCTTTAGTCTCCTTTCCGCGCCTCATTTTATTATCAATAATAAATCTTTGATATATCGCCAAGAATGGGAAAAGGACAAAAAATGGAAGTAATTGGGTTGGTAGCTAGGTTCTATTCATTATTCTCCCCAATCCATTAAGCACAAAGATTAAAATCGCATACACCTAATAGCATCAACGATTATTATTTCTGATTTATATGATGCGGATCCTCTTCAAAATCATACCCATATATCACATTGATACCCCAATAAGGGTGTAGTTCGTAGGCAGATAATGATTCGTACGGAACATAAATAGTCGGAGTATGGAATGTGTTTTTATACTCCAATGTCGGAGGTGTAATTGCTCGGCAGTATAGAGTCTCCATAGCGTAACAATCATAGTATTTACAACCAGTTATTACTCAATATTTTGCGAGTAATAAGTCAGAAATATGGTCATAACCTTTAAGGGCGCATTCTAAAAGGTGAAGATTTAACGTTTTTATTGTTTCTTAACGCTCAAAGCGTATCAAT
>JAFQHI010000037.1 GCA_017398045.1 Alistipes sp.
ACACGCCCGAAACGGGGCTTGAGAGGCGGTCTGTGGGTGTTTTCCCGACCTCGGTGGGAAACTCGCCACACAGGGCGACACGGTGGCTCACAGGGGCGACATCCACGCCCCGCTACATCTGCATTACCGGGGCTTCGTCCTCATCCTCATCGGGAGCTTCGTCCTCGGTTTTATCGGGCGGATCGATCTCCTTGCCGATGAGGGCGGTATCGAATATTTTTTCTCTGCTGTCCGTTCCTCTGTAGTTGGAACGGTGCGCCTTGAATGCTGCCACCGACAGATCCTTCAGTCGGTAAGACCACCAGGCGTTGTCGCTGCTTTGGCAGGTGGTGACCGTTCCCGCATCGAGATCGTAATCTGCCGCTACCTTGATGCGGTGGTCGTTGGGCATTCGGTCACAGAGTTCTTCATACTGTGCAGCACTGATATGCTCCACCTCGCCGAAGGCATCGGCGAAGGCTTTGGGGTTTGCACTCAGCTCGCCTCGGTCGTACAGTCGGTATCGGTACGCCGTGGACAGCAGAGAGTCGAACAGCTCGCTTGTGAAGTATCGGTCGCTGCCGTTCTCACGGATGTGGAAGACACCGAAGCGGCGACGGGCTTCTCGCTCGGTATTCTCTTGCGCTTCGATCCGTTCGATCTCCGCTTCGATACTGAGCTGCTTTTCGGGCGGTACGAGCTGGTCATAGAGGAATGCGAAGTGTTCCTTCAGCTTATCCTCCAAGGTCATGCCGTCATCGGCGAGTTCTTCTTGGACTGCTTTGAGATGCAGTTCGCTAAAATACAGAGTTACCTCCACGTGGTTCATCCGTTCTGCACCTCCTGACTACCTACGCCCACGGCAGAAGAAGGAGAAGGCTTCGTTTTCTTTACGGGTGGTGCAGGCTTCGGTGTGTTGCCGGATTTCATCTCAATGAATTCCCGCACTCCGGCAGGTACGGTTTTCGTGTACAGGGTTTCGAGGGAGCGTTCCAGCTCCGACTCCACCTGCACACCTCTCTGTGCGAGATACATCTTCAGCGCAGAGAGCTTTTCCTCGTCAAAGGAAATCGTGATGGATGTTTTCTTCATTTCGGGACTCCTTTCACATGACCATTGCCTGACCGGTATCGGTGCAGGCGAGGTCGGGATCGTTTAGGATGGTCTGACCGTTGTTGTAGTCCTCGACCATCTTTTCCGCTTCTGTCTGTCGGTGGGTGGCATCGTACCAACGGGACTCCATCTCGTCGATGGTCTTATCGATGCTGTTTGGGTTCACGTGGTCGGAGTAGTAGGCGGCGGCTTCGAGGAAGGCTTCGCGCCCATGCTTTTTGTAGATGCCGTGAATGGATTTTATCTTACCTGCCATACCGCACCTCCTACATACTCACCGAGGGTGAGCAGTGCATATCCTCAGCCCAGGATTCCTCATCCTCGCTGCACTGTATCAAGTCCGGTCTGCCGTTCGCTTCATTACCGAAGTTCGTGCCGTCGATACAGCATTGATGCATGGAGCCGCCCACATTGGATTCGGAGAAGGTGGCACGGGAGAAGTTGCACTCCACGTAGGCGGTGGTGGCGATCTCACAGGAATGGAAGAAGGCATCCGGGAACATGGCGTTCTCCGCTTTCATCCGACTCAGCTCACAGCGGTAAAATCTCGTACCGCTGAAAGAGGAATAACTGATGTTGGAAGCATACAGCGGTGTGTTGACCAGCTTTGCTCCGTCGAACACCGCACTTTCCAGATTGCGGTTACTGAGGTTGAGGTCACGGAGCAGGCAGTTGGAGAAGTCAGCTTGTTCGCCCTCGGCACCGTGGAGCCACAGCAGATGCTTGGCACACATGATATCCACGTCGCGCTGTGTCAGCTCACGCAGTTCCATGTTGTCCTCGGTTCTCACGTAGTCCGGTGCAAGGGTGACGAAGATCTCCCTTGTTTCTATATCTTCCTCCACGTGGGCAACCTCCGGTCGCTCGGAGAGCATCTCCAAGAACAGATCGTCGATATACGCCGCATTCTCCGAGGCATCGTGGAAGGCAGACAGAGGCATCCGAAACTCGCCTTCGACCTGTCCGTCCACGGCTCTCTTGGCGTAGTCGCCCACGGTGCTGTGGATGCGGTCGACAAACTCGGAGAGCGCCAAGGACTGTTCCATCTTGAGGAATTTTCGGGCGTTGGGAAGGTGTGCTGTGTACATGGCTCGGTCGCTGCCCTCGGTCAGTACCAGGATGCCGTCCTGACGGTTTTCTGCCATAACGAGCAGGCATCTTGCGATGCCGTGCTTATCGGTTCGGAAACGCTCGGACTCACGAGCCAGCATTTCGTGTGGGATGGTGAGGTTCTGACTGAACAGAGCATATTCCTCATCGATCAGCTCCACCACCTTTTCGATCTCGCAGACATTGGTCAGCATCCCCGATCTTGCTTTTTGGAAGGAGGCGTAAAAAATGCTCACAGGCACACCTCCTACATTGAGAGCGTGGGACTGTGATCCTCGGTCTGCGGATAGGTGATGCCGGAGCTTTTCACCCAACGCTCATAGTCCTCGGCATCGCATTGACCGTTCAGCATCTCGGTGAACGCACGGAGTCGTTCGGGATCGCAGTTGGCAAGCTTGCACTTGAAGCTCTCGTTCTCGAAGGTGATGGACTCCACCTTTGCGGAGAGAACGTCAGCCCATTCTCGTTTGCCCTCCTCTGTCAGCATATCTACGCTCAGTCGGCTGATAGGCGTACAGTCCCTATCATCGCAGGTGAAGTGTACGTCGTAGAGGTTACATCCGAGAAGTGAGAGCAGATCCAGCGTTCCGCTGATGCCGCCCTCACCGCAGTTTTGGCAATACGCCAAGTGGTAGTTGATCTCGATGCAGTCCTCGGTCATGATCAGCTCGTTGACTTCATCTCTGCGCTGCAGTTCCTCTCGGAGCAGTTTGCCGTTTCCGTTGGCATCGGTGATGTTCGCCCCGAAGTGATAGTACAACTCGTCGTAGGTGTTTGCCCATCTGCCGTCCTCAGTATGCTCCGTGCCTTCGGATACCACGTAGTCGGCAAGCTGCCGGATGTGGTTTCGCACGATGGTTCTTGCATTGGGAATAAACGAGGACAGATATGCGATGCTTTTTCCTTGCGTATCTACGAGGATGCCGTCCTCCTGGCCTTCGCCAAGGACGAGGACACAGCATCTTTGTCCGTCAACGAACGCATCAATGTCCGACCTTTTGGCAAGGTATCCTCGTTCTTTTATAAGGTCTTGATACAGCGAGGCGTATTCGCTTTCGGGCAGTTCAATAATGTCTGTGACAAGACAGGGTTCTTCAATGATCTCGGAACGCCTGCGTAGGTTTGCGTGTATTTGCATAATCGGTTTTCTCCTTTCTTACATCTGTTGGGTGATGCCGTCTGCCTGATCGGGAGCGCCACAGCAGAAAAAGGCATCTCTTTGTTCTGTCGTAAGACCTTCCGTTGCCGTGAGACGGACTTCCTCGGTCACCGGATCGTACACGGCAATGTGGTCGAAGGCAGTGGAGGCGGTACAGGATATCTTCACGGCATCGATGAGTCTTGCATCGGAGATCTTGCGCAAGGGCATACCTGCCGTTGCCGGGTGTTCCAGTACCGAGGCGATATCCCGACCTCGCATTTCAGCAAGCTGCACGGCTCGTCTGAGGCATTCAAAGGTCGTGCCGCCTTCCATGTTGTTTCCGATGAATATACAGTCATTTCTGTCAGCAACAGCCACCACGAACAGCGATCCTTTCTCGTCTGCGGAGAGAGGAATATATCCATCTTCCATATGACCTTCGTTGCCGATGTCGCGCACCACATTGTCCGGGTATCCCGCCGCAAACAGCATGGCTCCGTAGATGATCTCATTGCCGATAGTGTCAAGCTCCAAGCTCTGTTGGAGTACCGAGTTGCTGAAATTATTACGGACGTAGCAAAGCGGCAGGTACAGCTCTTGGAGTTCGCTCTCCAATGTGCGCCCACCGCTTTCATCTACATCGGTCATGAAACTTGCAAACTCTATCCAGTCAAGGACAGCCGTCTTATCGTCGCTGCTGACCATTTCGCTGACTTTGGATATAAAGTCAGTAAGGGATATCCCCACCGGATGCACCGATTCGCTTGTGACTACCGCTTCGGTTTCTTCAGTTGGGAAGAAGCGGTCGAGGCTTTCGATGCTGTGATCGTGGAGTTCTTCCTTGGTCATTCCGAAGTGTCCGTTGAGTGCGAGGAACAGATCCTCGTCATTTTTGATGTGTTCGCAGATCCACGCTATCATTTGGTCGTAAAGCTGATCTTTTCGTTCTTGTGTCATAATCTCACCGTCCTTTACATCTGCGGTATAAATTGCGGACGCTCTCCGTCATCCTCGGCGATACCGTCATCCTCCACGTAGGGACAGTACATGGTATAGAACATCATGTCGAAGTCCTC
>JAFQHI010000029.1 GCA_017398045.1 Alistipes sp.
CGAGCAGAAGCCGTCCAATCCGTTGTTCGCCGATTTCACCGCTCCGTTCGGCATCGCCCCGTTCGAGGAAATCACCATCGACCACTTCCGTGAAGGTATGTTGAAGGGTCTGGAAGAACAGAAAGCAGAAATCGAAGCCATCATCAACAGTACCGAGGAACCGACTTTCGAAAATACCATCAAGGTGCTCGACCAGGGTGGCGTGCTGTTGCGAAAAGTAAGAGGTACATTCGGTCCTCTCTCCAGCGGCAGCGCTACCGACGAGACCCGTGCCTTGCAGAAGGAAATGTCGCCCATCTTCTCGGCCCACAACGATGACATCTACTTGAATCCCACCTTGTTTGCCAAGGTGAAGGCCGTATATGACAACAAGGAAAACCTGACACTCACTGCGGAAGAAAAGACCGTTCTCCAGAACATCTACGACCGCTTTGTGGACGGGGGTGCCCTGTTGAGCGACGAGCAGAAGGAAGAACTGAGAAAGCTGAACCTGGAGCTCTCTATGTTGCAGCTGCAGTTCGGCCAGAACCTGACTCACGAGACCAACAAGACTTTCGTGACCGTGGACAAGGTGGAAGAACTCGACGGCCTGCCACAAGCCAACATCGAAGCTGCCGCCAAGATGGCCGAAGCCAACGGACAGCCGGGCAAGTATATGTTCAATATGCAGCGCCCCAGCTGTAACCCGGTGCTCCAGTATTGCCACAACCGCGAACTGCGCGAAAAGGTGTACAACGCTTATTATAATAGAGGTAACACCGGCAACGAGTACGACAACAAGGAAATCTCCCGCAAAATCGTGACCTTGCGCCTGCAGAAGGCCAAGCTGATGGGCTTCAACAACTATGCCGAAATGGCGTTGAAGGACCGTATGGCAAAGACTCCGGAAGCTGTTTACAACCTCCTCGACCAGGTTTGGGAACCGGCCGTGAAGAAGGCTAAGGAAGAATTGGCCGACATCCGCGCCGAAATCAAGAAGGAAGGCAAGAACTTCGAGCCTGCCGGATGGGACTATATGTACTACCTGGACAAGGCCAAGAAGGCCAAGTTTGCCGTGGACGAAGCTGAAATCAGCAAGTATCTTGAAATCAACAACGTATATCAAGGTATCTTCCACGTGGCCAACAAGCTTTACGGCATCACTTTCAAGGAAATCACCGACCAGGTTCCTTCTTTCGAACCCACTGCCAAGTGCTACGAAGTGATTGACAAGGACGGCACTACATTGGCCGTATTCTATGCTGACCCGTTCCCGCGAGACGGCAAGGGTGCCGGTGCCTGGTGTACCAGCTTCCGCGGACAGAGCTACGAAAACGGCGTGCGCGTGATTCCTCACGTAGTGAACGCTTGCAACATGACTGCCGGCGAACCTGCCTTGCAGACTATCGACAACGTGGAAACCCTCTTCCACGAATTCGGCCACGCACTCCACAGCTTCTTCCGCGACGTGCAGTACAACGGTGCCGGAGGTACAGAACGTGACTTCGTGGAACTCCCGTCACAAATCAACGAACACTGGGCTTTCGAGCCGGAAGTGCTCAACGTATATGCCAAGCATCACGAAACGGGCAAAATCATCCCGATGGAGCTTGTGAAGAAGATTGAAGAAAGCGCCAAGTATGGCCAAGGCTTCGCTACCGTGGAATACGTGGCTGCCTCGCTGGCCGATATGGACCTGCACGTGCTGACAGAAGTTCCGACCGACCTGAACGTGATGGACTTCGAACAGGAAAAGCTGAACGCACGCGGCATCCCGTCGCAAATCTTCCCACGCTACCGCATGACCAACTTCAGCCACACCATGGGCGGCGGTTACACAGCCGGCTACTACAGCTATATGTGGGCCGAAGTGCTCGATGCTGACGCATTCGACGCCTTCAAGGAAACCGGCGACATCTTCAACCAGGAAGTGGCCGACAAGTTCCGCAAGTACGTCCTCACACCGGGCGGTATCGACAACGGTATGGTGATGTACACCAACTTCCGCGGACGCGAACCGCAAATCGACGCCCTGCTGAAGAACCGCGGCTTGAAATAGGAAATGAACACAACCAGCTGCCGTGAGGCAACGTCAACTTTATTTTATTTTTTAAAGTTTTTTTAAATTTAAAAATTATTTAGAGGAAGGTGGAGCTCGTGAGAGTTTCACCTTTTTTTATTGCCGATTTCCAAAACTTTTTCTTACCTTTGGACATTAGTAACATTAAACCTATGAATTATGAATGAAGCACTCGAACTCAACCCCAACCGCATCGTGGCGTACTTAGGGAAGCCTTGCAACGAATTCACCAAGGCCGACATCGTGAGATACATCCGTGAAAACGGCATCCGTATGGTGAACTTCATGTACCCCGCCGCCGACGGACGACTGAAGACACTGAACTTCGTCATCAACAGCGCCGCCTATCTGGACGCCATCCTCACCTGCGGCGAACGCGTGGACGGCTCGTCGCTCTTCCCCTTCATCGAGGCAGGCAGCAGCGACCTCTACGTCATCCCCCGCTTCCGCACCGCGTTCCTCGACCCCTTTGCCGAAATCCCCACCCTGTCGATGCTCTGCTCCTACTTCAACAAGGACGGCGAACCGCTTGAAAGTTCGCCCGAGCACACCCTGCGCAAGGCTTGCCGGGCCTTCCGCGAAGTGACCGGCATGGAGTTCCAGGCGATGGGCGAACTGGAATACTACGTCATCGCACCCGATAGCGGCACCTTCCCCGCCACCGACCAACGGGGCTACCACGAATCGGCTCCCTACGCCAAGTTCAACGACTTCCGCACCCAGTGTATGGCCTACATCGCACAGGCAGGCGGACAAATCAAGTACGGACACTCCGAAGTGGGCAACTTCACCATCGGCGGCCTCATCTACGAGCAGAACGAAATCGAGTTCCTGCCCGTGGCAGCCGAGGAAGCGGCCGACCAGCTGATGATAGCCAAGTGGATAATCCGCAACCTGGCCTACAAGCTGGGCTACGACATCACCTTCGCACCGAAAATCACCACCGGCAAGGCAGGCTCGGGACTCCACATCCACATGCGCATCGTGAAGGACGGACAGAACCAGATGCTGGACGGCGGTGTGCTCTCGGCCACAGCGCGCCGTGCCATCGCCGGCATGATGGAGCTGGCACCCTCGATTACCGCTTTCGGCAACACCAACCCCACCTCGTACTTCCGCCTCGTGCCGCATCAGGAAGCGCCCACCAACATCTGCTGGGGCGACCGCAACCGCTCGGTGCTGGTGCGTGTGCCTCTCGGTTGGGCAGCCAAGGCCGATATGTGCCGCACCGCCAACCCGCTGGAAGAAGACAGCCACTACGACACCACGCAGAAGCAGACGGTGGAGATGCGCTCGCCCGACGGCTCGGCGGACCTGTACCAACTCATCGCCGGCCTTGCCGTGGCCTGCCGCTACGGCTTCGAGCTGGACAATGCGCTCGAAATCGCTGAAAAGACTTACGTGAACGTGAACATCCACCAGAAGGAAAATGCCGACCGTCTGAAGGACTTGGCACAACTGCCCGACAGCTGCTATGCCTCGGCCGAGTGTCTGGAAAAGCAACGTGCCGTGTTCGAGCAG
>JAFQHI010000038.1 GCA_017398045.1 Alistipes sp.
GACAGCAAATACATATCCATCCGTGGAGCCAAGGTGAACAACCTGAAGAACATCAGCGTGGACATCCCGAGAGGAAAGCTGGTAGTGGTGACGGGCTTGTCGGGTTCGGGCAAGTCGTCATTGGCATTCGATACGCTCTATGCCGAGGGACAACGCCGATACGTGGAAAGCCTCTCGTCATACGCCCGTCAGTTCCTGGGACGCATGAGCAAGCCTGAGTGTGACTTCATCAAGGGCATTCCGCCTGCCATCGCCATCGAGCAGAAGGTGTCAAGCCGCAATCCTCGCTCCACCGTAGGTACTTCTACCGAAATCTATGAATACCTTCGCCTGCTCTTTGCCCGCATCGGCAAGACCTACTCGCCCGTGAGCGGACAACTGGTGAAGAAGCATAGTGCGGAAGACATCGTGCAATGCATGCTGGACTTTCCGCAAGGCACCAGGTTCACGGTATTGGCTCCCCTCGTCCCACGCGAAGGACGCACGATGATGGAACAACTGGACATCGACATGAAGCAAGGCTTCGTGCGGGTGGAAGTGAACCGCGAGATTATACGCATTGAGGACTATCTGATGCAGCTCCAGGCCGAGGGAGAGAACAAGAAAGCGAACGTCTATCTCCTCATCGACCGCATGACCGCCGATACCGACCAAGCCAGCATCAGCCGACTGACCGACTCGGCCGAGACCGCCATGTACGAGGGCGACGGGGCTTGCATGCTCCGCTTCTATTCATCGGACGGAAGTACGCAACTCTTCTCGTTCAGTACCAAGTTCGAGGCCGACGGCATCACCTTCGAGGAGCCGACCGACCAGATGTTCTCGTTCAACTCCCCCATCGGGGCATGCCCCACATGCGAGGGTTTCGGACGGGTTATCGGCATCGACGAGCAGTTGGTCATCCCCAATCGGGCGTTGTCCGTATATGAAGGAGCCGTAGTGTGCTGGCGAGGCGACAAGATGAGCGAATGGCTGAAGGAGTTCCTGCACGAAGCACCGGCACACAACTTCCCCATCTTCACGCCTTATTACGAACTCACGCAGGAGCAGAAGGACTACCTATGGCACGGCCCACGGGAGAAAGCCTGCATCGACTCCTTCTTCAAGATGCTGGAGGAGAACCAATATAAAATCCAATACCGGGTGATGCTTGCCCGCTATCGGGGGAAGACCACTTGCCCCACTTGTCACGGCACCCGTCTGAAAAAGGAAGCAAGCTATGTAAAGGTGGGCGGACGTTCCATCTCCGAGCTGGTGGACATGCCGATTCATGACTTGCAGGAGTTCTTCCGCAACCTCCAACTGGACGAACACGATGCCGCCGTGGCCAAGCGCATCCTCACGGAAATCAACAACCGACTGAGTTTCATGATGGACGTAGGCTTGGGCTATCTCACCCTGAACCGCCTCAGCAACTCGCTATCGGGGGGTGAAAGCCAACGCATCAACCTGGCGACTTCCCTCGGAAGCAGCCTCGTGGGTTCCTTGTATATCCTCGACGAACCGAGTATCGGCCTTCATAGCCGGGACACCGACCGCCTCATCAAGGTGCTTCGCCAACTCCAGCAATTGGGCAATACGGTGGTGGTGGTAGAGCACGACGAGGAAATCATCCGTGCGGCCGACTACATCATCGACATCGGCCCGAATGCCGGACGCTTGGGAGGCGAAATCGTCTATCAGGGCGACATGAACGACCTTCAGAAGGGAAGCAATAGCCATACCGTGCGCTATCTCCTGGGCGAAGAGACCATCGACCTCCCGCTTGCCCATCGCCCGTGGAACAACTATATAGAGGTGAAAGGAGCCAGAGAGAACAACCTGAAAGGCATCGACGTGCGCTTCCCGTTGAACGTGATGACCGTCGTGACGGGAGTCAGCGGTTCGGGAAAGAGTACATTGGTGCGTGACGTGTTCTACAAGGCGCTGAAGCGTGAATATAGCGAAAGCAGCGAACGTCCGGGCGAGCACCTCTCCTTGGAAGGCGACATCAAGATGGTGAAGGACATTGAGTTCGTGGACCAGAACCCTATCGGCAAGTCGAGCCGAAGCAACCCCGTGACCTACGTGAAGGCCTACGATGAAATCCGCAAGCTCTTTGCCGACCAGCCTCTTGCCAAGCAATTGGGCTATACGGCAGGCTATTTCTCTTTCAACACCGAAGGAGGACGATGCGAGGAATGTAAGGGCGAAGGTACGGTGACGGTGGAAATGCAATTCATGGCCGACCTCGTGTTGGAATGTGAAGCCTGTCACGGTAAGCGTTTCAAGGCCGATACCTTGGAAGTGAAATATCAGGGACAAAACATCTTCGACATTCTGGAGATGACCGTCAACCAAGCCGTGGAGTTCTTCACCGAGCATAAACAGACGAAGATTGTCAAGAAACTCCGTCCGCTTCAGGAAGTGGGCTTGGGCTATGTCAAGTTGGGACAATCCTCCTCCACCCTTTCGGGAGGCGAGAACCAGCGTGTGAAGTTGGCTTACTTCCTCAGCATCGAGAAGAGCGAACCCACCGTCTTCGTGTTCGACGAACCGACCACGGGCTTGCACTTCCACGACATCAAGAAGCTACTCGAAGCCTTTGACTCGCTCATCAGTCGGGGACACACCATCGTCATCATCGAGCACAACCTCGACGTGGTAAAATGTGCCGACCATGTGATAGACCTCGGTCCCGAAGGAGGCGACCGGGGAGGAAATCTCGTGGCATGTGGCACACCGGAGGAAGTGGCGGAATGTGCTGCATCTTATACGGGGCAGTTCTTGAAAGAGAAATTGAACGTATAATCCTCCCAGTGTCATCCTGAGCAACGCGAAGGATCTGAGATCTATGAATAATAAAATCTTAAATACTATGAATATGAAAAACATCAAAAAAATCGCAGCTCTCTTCACCCTAGGCATCGCCCTGGTGATGGCAGCTTGCAACGATGCCCCTCCTGTTATCAAGGACGCATCCATCCTGCCGATTCCCGTGAGCCTGAAGCAGGACACCACCTGTTTCGTACTCCCCAAGAGCACGACCATCGGCATCAACGACCCGCAACTTCGCCCGGCTGCTGAATACCTCGTCGGCATCCTGAAACCAGCCACCGGCTATAGCTTCAAGGTGAGCGAAGGAGAAGGCGACATCAACCTGAACGTGGGTGAGGTGAAAGGTGTGGAAGACTCCTATACCTTGACCGCCAACCCGGAAGGCGTAACCATCACCGGTAATACCTATCGGGGCGTAGTGGCCGGTATCCAATCCCTCCGTCAACTCTTCCCCGGTGAAATTGAATCGGATACCAAGGTGAGCCAAAGCTGGGGCATCCCGTCGGTAGAGATTCAGGATGCACCCCGTTTCGGATGGCGTGGCCTGATGCTCGACGTGTCCCGTCACTTCTACACCAAGGAAGAAGTGATGGAGTTCCTCGACCTCATGGCACTCTACAAGTTCAACAAGTTCCATTGGCACCTCACCGACGACCAAGGTTGGCGACTTGAAATCAAGCAATACCCGCTCCTCACCGAA
>JAFQHI010000001.1 GCA_017398045.1 Alistipes sp.
CCGCCAGATGCCCTTACGGACCACATCAGAACTCCCGCATCGAGAGCAACTTTTTGTCCATATTAATTATAAATGATGCAAATATACTATATCTCAACCTTTTACCCCCTCTCGCAGGTCTCTTTTTTGACCATTAAGCCAGTTTTTCTATCTGGATATGCTTTTGTTAAGTTGTCGATATCTACAATCCGACCTCTCCTTGCATTGTCACACAGTAAGGCGGTGCCATTTAGTTTCATTATTCCAAAACCGTCTCTTTTTACATCTAACATTGGGTTTTGATTGTATTTATAGTATACATTTAACTTATCCCAAATGTAGTTTATATCACTATCTCTCATATAATCTGAAAATGCATATTCAAATTGGCTATCATAGTTCCACGATAAAATTGATATATCTTTTGGAAATACCGCACCCTCTTGTATGAGTGATGCGATAAAACCATCATATCTCAAATCTCGTTTCCCTTTCTCTTGCATCAATGTTAGGAATAACGATAAAGACCTCTTTAATCTATTGTAGTTCTGACCGTTTATTCCTTCTGTGATGAATAGCATTTTCGCATATGTATCAATAGTTGGATATTGTGCGCATTTGTCTGCCAGCCATTCGAGGTCGTCGTAAATGATTTTATAACTGCTTAATGGCGTACTTGATAAAGGCTCTATGTGTTCAAAGTTAAGATTCTCTATTGCGGCACTAAACTCATTTACAATAGGGACTCCTCTGATTACAGAACCCTTAATGTCCTTTCCGTCTTTTTGGTTGCGACTTCCGTAACTTGCTCCTGCTCCTAAAAGATATACTATCTTACTCATAATTATATATTTTAATATGTTATAACAAAATTACTTTGGATAATGCTATCTCTCAAATTTCAAGGTTACAAGTATTCAACAAGTTTGCAACAAAACGTAAAATTATGGGCCGTGGATGCTTGTAGTGGCGTTTTACTCCATCGGGCGTATCATCGACTCAATGAAGGCAATTTCTTTGTCAGTTAGTCCGTACTTGGCGTATAGTTTTTCGTCAGTCCATTTCTGGGTAAAGTCCTGAGTTGGTACATAGGAATATACACCACGCATTGCATCTTGGGTATTCTTTTTCTGCATAATACAGAAACGGAAGAATTTAGTATGAATATAACTTATTACATTCTCGCAAGTCTGTTGTGAATCAAAGCCTCCAATCATCAAATAGGTTTGAGTACAACACGAGTTGGGTTCTCCAATAAATGGTTTTGCTAAAAATCGGTATGGGTATGCACCTCGTTCTCCATAAGATTTTGAGATATAAACTTTATGGCAATCTATCCAATTAGGATTTTTAGTAACGACATCCTTGTCTATATATTTTTTACCATTGACCGTATATATACTTATTGCTCCATCGAAATACTCATCTTTATAATTCTTGAATGAGGATACAATGCCAAAAGGAGTTTGAGGACTAACCAAAGCGTCAAATGTGTTTTCTTTGAATGATGCTATCTTTCGTATTATTGGAATCGCTTCATTAAAACGGATAAATGTGTTGTTATTCTTTTCCAATAAACTGCGTTTCATTGTAGATGTATAATCCTTGCCTTGTTTTGATGTGATTTCGCACTCTCCTTGGTAGTCTCTATTCCATAAAAAGTAGCAGACTACACCAGAAATATCAACACCAGGGAAGCAGTCAACCGCATTTGGAAAATCAATGAGTTTTTCTATTCGCTTATCCTTTAGCATTTCATCTCTGAATTCATCTAATCCACGACCTCCCGCAAACCAACGAGAGGGAACAATCATTGTTAGGAAGCGTGGATTAAGTTTTTTTGCTTGTTGAATAAACTTATGATATAATGGGATTGAATAGTTATCTTTTTCAACGCCTACTTCTAACTGATACGGTGGGTTGCCTATAATAACATCAAATTTCATATTGGAAAATAGTTTCTTGGGGTTATCGGTATGGATAAATCGGTAGGCGTGAGATTCCAACTCTCCGCCTCTATCATAGACCTCCTGGCTTGCGCCGCAATAGATACAACGCCTATTCTGCCAGGTGTGGGCGGGAGGTTCGTAGCGGATATTGCCCTGCTCATCATCAAAGGCGGTGCAGACCGAATAGCGACCATTGGCAAACTTGGAGCAATAGACCGAGCGGCGAGACATTAGGGCGGTAAGTTCGGTAATCGCCAGACCGTAGAGCTGCTTGCCGAAGATATGGTCGGCACGCTCCTGGGTGTCGGGTATCTGCTCCTTCAACCCCTCCATCAATCGGCTGGCAATCTCACGCAGAAATACACCAGTCTTGCTTACGGGGTCGAGAAATTTTGCATCGGGGTTGCTCCATAAGTCGGCGGGGAGCATATCGAGCATCTTGTTTACCACAGCGGGTGGTGTAAATACCTCGTCGTTGCTCAAATTGGCAAGGCAGGTCAGCACATCGGGGTTATAGTTTTGCGTTCTCATCGGCTCCGAGTTTTAAGAAATGGGTTAGCGGATAGTCGGCTACGGGTTTGGGGATAAATGCCTGGTCGCCGAGGTCGGAAAAGAGGTTAAGACCATCCATCGGTGCGCTTTGGAGTAGGTTTGCCATTGTGTAGTCTCGGCGTTTGAATATTCCGTTGCCAGTGTCCGACCACTCGGCAAATACAATAGGGGTCTTGCTATCATCGGGGAGTTCGAGGGTCAGTGCATCGCCCCAAAGGATGTTGAGCGAGAGGATATAGCGCACCGCGCGGCAACACTCCTCCTTTGTGGTCTTGGGGAAGTGTGCCGAATATTCGATATGGAAAATTTCGTATAGATTATCTCGGCATAGTGCCACATTGTCGGCGAGAATATCTATGCCGTAGAGACTGCTCACGGCGAGCGTAGCATAACGCTCCCACTCGTTTTGTGCCTTACGGTATCGGGCAGAGACAATGGCGAGCTTACGGCGCAGTATCTCAACGAGAAACGCACCCTGACCGCACGCTGGCTCCAAGAAACGGGACTCGATGCGCTCGGTCTCCTGCTTCACCAGGTCGCACATCGCCTTCACCTCCCTCTCGGCGGTAAAGACCTCGCCGTGGTCGGCAACACGCTGGCGTGAGACTATTTGTGTTGTTTGGGATTTGGTCGGCATAGGCTTCGGATGGCGAGCCTACACCTTATTCGGATAAGCACAAAGAAAGAGCGTGAGACCGTCCGTTATTTGCTTATCTAAATCCAAGGTCACGGCCAAGCAACCCAATGCACAGATAAGCACGAACGGTTCACGCCCCGTAAGACGCGAACCTTCGCCGCTCATTCCCGTGCATTCAAAAAATTGGCCGTATTTTGGATTTGGGAATAAGAGCTATAAGCTCAATTATAAACTATATGTATGTTAAATCTTTATATCTGTTTCTTAATCAGTGTTTTTTATGTTTCGTGTATCAAAGATACAAATAATATCGTATCGGTGGTGCGATGTATGCAAAAAATTATTCGGCGGTGTTATCTGACAACGCTTTTGGGGCGGTCAGCAATATGCCCTTGCGGATAGTGCAATACTTGTTGCGATAGGGCTTGTCGGGGGTGATGCCGATGTTGGCGAGGCTCTTGTAAGTGATGCCGATTTGCTCCTTGCCGAAGTGGTCGCACAATGCTTTGATGCTACCGAAGTAGTGGTGTTCTGCTCCGATTTCGAGGTGAATAACGGTGCGTTCTTGTTTCTCTGTTGCCATAGTTCTTCGATTTTAACCTCAAAAATAGAAAAAGTTGGATAATATTCAAAATAATCCATAAAATTATTGATAAAAGTTTGGATATATTAAATATTTTCCATATTTTTGTATCAAGAAAATGAGAGAATAATTATGGCACAGAATCGAAAATATCACATTGGTTGTTCGGGTAGCGGTTGGGGCATTTGGGCAGCAGACGGACATAAGGTAATGAACTGCTATTCGCACTATCACGCAGTTGAGTGTTTATACAACTTGATGGGTTGGAATTGGAACCCTGCAAAATACAAAAGAAACTATTAGTGTAATAAAAAATCTTACAGCAGTATGACAGCAGTAGTAGCATTAGAGAACAAGGCATTGAAACGAGCATTGGTTATCAATTCTCGCATTCACAACCCTTTTATGACGGGTGTAATAACCGAACGAGTTTCGGAGTTGAAACGACGTATGCAGCGCGAGGTCGTTGAGATAGAATTTCTTAAAAAGGACGGAACCATCACTCGACGCTTTGCAACCACGATGGGGTCGTTGGCGGGAAAACATATCAACGGCAGAGGGTCATCGGGTGATGATAGGAACGTTATTACTTTTTGGGATTGCGAAAAATCGGCTTGGCGATGCTGTCAAGGTCAATCGCTTATCAAGATTTATTAGGGTTATGACAGAGTACATTTTGGCGATACTTCGCAGTCAGTTGATGGTGGTGTTTTCGTGGGGCTTTCGTCGCCCCACTGCACTGCCTAATGATAGAGGGTTGGCGTTTGAGGTTGATGGATTTCTCTACAAGGGCAGGGTTGAAGTCATCTACAACGATGCGCTCGATTGATTCGAGGTGCGCTTGGCAGACGGCAGAGTTGAAGAAATGGTCTATTGCGACAACCTTGTGGTGGTGATTGATGGTATGGTCGAGCGATGCGACCAATACAAAGAACGGGTACAGGCGGAGTATAGCAATCCCGCCTAACGCATATCAAAAAGGGATACTAAACGAATACACTAAATTGATAGGACAAATATGGCAACGGCAGTGATTTACGCTCGTGTGAGTAGTGAGAGTGATAGACAAAATACCGAGCGTCAGGTTGAGGATTTGAAGCGATATATCGCCATTAACGATATGGAGTTAGTCGCTACATACGAGGAGAAGATGAGCGGGGCGAAGGAGAACCGCCCCGTCCTCACCGAGTGCATAGGGTTTTGCATCGAGAACCACATTAACACACTATGCGTTTCAGAAATCAGCCGTTTGGGTCGCTCGACAAAGATTGTTGTAAATACCATTGACGAGCTGACGAAGGCGGGCGTGAATGTCTATATCCAGAATTTGCCGTTATGCACCCTCAGCGCCGATGGGCAACCAAATCCCATTGCCAAGATGATTACTGCTGTATTGAGTAGCTTTGCCGAGATAGAGCGTGATAACATTCGTTACCGATTGAATAGCAGCAGAGAGTTGGCAAAGGTAAAAGGTGTAAAGATGGGTCGTAAGCTCGGCAGCGTCAAGTCGAGAGAGCGCAAGCAGGAGGAGTACGCAAAGGTCATTCGTTCATTGAAAGCGGGCAAGTCAATACGAGATACGGCGGCGATTTGCGGGGTCAGTGTAAGCACCGTACAGCGAGTTAAGAAGGAGTTTGAGATATAGCAAGGTCGATTTTTTGAGGTCGAAATTTTTGGAAAAATATTTGGAAGCAATAGATAGGGGGATATGGGGGAAAGCCCCCCGCCATAAAAAATCATCGGGATAACACATAGCTCCAAAAAACTTTTTACACCCACCTATACCCCCGCCCCTCGTCAAAAAACTACGATAAATTTTAATTCCAAAAAATGGTTGTAATATGCAGTAAGTCAGTATGCTAATTTATTTAGAGAAAATAAGCATTTGGGCTAATTAAATAGAGGTTTGATTTCAGAAAGTTTGAATGTAGATTTTGGGAGCAATTTGGAAAATTCAAATAAAATTTGTAAATTAGTAGAGAAAGGTTGATTAGTTAATCGTAATCCGATGTGTCCTCGCCCGTCAATCGGGAATAATAAGCCGAAAGGCATCTTAATAAAATTACATCCACACATATAGGTTGTATCCATATAAGGATAACTGCGCCCAGAGCGCAAAGGTTGCTGCACACCTGCCGACCAGAAGTCCCGCTCAATCAACCGTAGCGGGAGGCGAATAGCAGTATAACCCCTGCGAGGGGATTGAAATCCAAATATATAAATGGTAGATTATAAGGATTTTAATGGCTATATTAACCAATTTAACATTAGCGAAGATGAAGGAATAATCTTAACAAACTATTTCGAGGCATTAGCCTTAATCGGTATTCAGTACCTAAATAATAAAGAGATAAACGATTACAAATATGACTAAGAACTGTTTTATATGGAGTAGAGTAAGTACAAAGCACCAAGAGGAGAATGGTGGCAGCCTCGATGACCAGAAGTGCCGCTGTGAAAGGTTTGCCCGTGAAAACGGCTACACCATCAAAGGTTATTTCGGCGGTAAGCACGAGAGTGCCAAAACCCCAGGTAAGCTCATCAAAGAGATGATTAAGGCGGTCAAGAAGGATAAGAGCGTCAAGTATATCATCGTCAATCACGCCGACCGTTTCAGTCGTAATGCAGGTCAAGCCATCAATATCATCAACGACCTCAATGCCCAGGGAGTTATTATCGTGGAGGCATTGTCGGGTACAGACACCTCAACACCCGAAGGTGTAATGATGATGCAAGTCAAGTTGTCCCTGGCTCAATGGGACAACACCAATCGTACCAATAAGTTTGTATCGGGTCGTAAGCACTGTATGAATAGCGGCGTATGGATTGGTAAGCGACCATTGGGTTATGACAAGGAGGGTAAGAGCATCAATGCTAAATTCACCATCAATGCTACGGGTAAACTTATCCAAAAGGCGTTCAAGTGGAAGTTGCAAGGCGTGGATAATTTCCGTATTATGGATAGGTTGTCGGCAATGGGATAGAATGTAAGCAAGCAGAAACTGCACAAGATACTCACCAACCCATTCTATGCGGGCAAAATTCAGAGCAGATTCACCGATGGGGAGATTATTGATGGCAAGCATCCCGCGCTCATATCGTGGGTGGAGTTCCTGCAAGTACAAGAGATATTAAGCGGAAGGACGGGCGTTTACAAGGTCAAAGCGGAAACGCCCCGCTTTCCCCTCAAACGACATATCCGTTGCGCCGAAGATGGTCTGCCACTCACGGCATATACCGTCAAGCGCAAGAACATCGATTACTACAAATGCAACCGAACAGGCTGCAAGAACAATGTATCGGCAAAGAAACTGCACCGCCTGTATGCCGAGCTGTTGGATAGCTACACAATACCACCTATGCTGTTGGAGTGGTTCAGTGATGTGGTGTCAGGCATCATTTTCGAGGAAGATAGCGAGCATAAGGAGCAGTTGTCGCTTTTGAAGAAGCAGAAGAGCGAGTTGGAGAATAAGCTCAAAAAGTGCAAAGTGAATTTCGGTATGGGCGATATTGACGAAGATATTTACACGACCACCGTGGAGGTTATCCAAGAGAAACTCGCCAAAATTGAGGTGGAAATGGCAAAGGTCAAAAGAAATTTATCGAACCTCACCTCAACGGTTGATGAAGTGGTTGCAACCTGCTGTAAATTAGGTTGTTTGTGGAGTAATTCGGAGTTAGAATTATGCCAGAAAATCCAAAATTTGCTGTTTCCGAGCGGAATTTTTTGGGACAAGGAAAATGAGAATTATCGAACCATCGACTGCAATCAGGCACTCGATATAATTCAAAGAATATCAGATAGTTATAAAAATAAAAATGAGGAGAAATCCGAAAATTTCTCCTCAAATTTTAAGATGTGCGGATAAAGGGACTCGAACCCCCACGCCGTGAGGCAACAGATCCTAAGTCTGTCGTGGCTACCAATTACACCATATCCGCCTATGTTCAAGAGACAAAGGTAGGCAAAAAATTGGAAAAGACAATCCTTGTGTGGCGAGATTGCAAAAAAATCCCTACTTTTGTCTTTTAGAGAAGCGCAAATCATGCCACACAAACTGACCCTACAACTGCAACCGCGCGAAGCAGCCGATGCGAAACACTACACGGCATTGGCGGCAAGAAGGCTGGGCATCTCGGACCGCGACATCGCTTTGATACGTGTCGTGAAGCGTTCGATTGATGCCCGTCAGCGTCGTCCGCTGGTAAACTTAAGCCTCGAAATCTACGTCGATAAGGAGGAGCAACCCGCTCCGCTCCATTTCGACTATCCCTCGTGTGTCGGGAAGCCCGAGGTGGTGGTGGTAGGGTCGGGTCCGGCCGGTCTGTTTGCTTCGCTGCGGCTCATCGAGTTGGGCTTTCGCCCCCTCATGCTGGAGCGTGGCCGCGATGTTTCGGCCCGCAAGAGCGATATTGCCCAAATCAATCGTGGCGAGGCGGTCAATCCCGACTCGAACTACGCCTTTGGTGAGGGTGGAGCCGGCACCTTCTCGGATGGCAAGCTCTTCACCCGCAGCAAGAAACGCGGCGACTACAACAAGGCGTTGCAAACGCTTGTTTTTCATGGCGCGAACCCCGAAATTCTCTTCGAGGCGCACCCCCACATCGGCACCGACAAACTCCCCTACATCATCCGTCGTATCTGCCAAACCATCACCGAATGTGGTGGCGAGGTGCTGTTTGAACGCAAAGTGACGGACGTCCTTGTGAAGGAGGGGCGCATCCGCGGGGTGATGTGTGGCGACGAGCGCATCGAGGGTGTGGCCGTGGTGCTGGCTACGGGCCATTCGGCACGCGACATCTACCACCTGTTGCATCGACGCGGTGTAAGGCTGGAGGCCAAGCCCTTTGCCATGGGCGTCCGCATCGAACATCCGCAACGCCTCATCGACCAGATTCAATACCACCAACCCGAACGTGGGGAGTATCTTCCGGCAGCCTCCTATTCGCTTGTGAGCCAAGAGAATGGGCGCGGGGTTTACTCCTTCTGTATGTGTCCGGGCGGTTTCATCGTGCCGGCTATGACCGATGCCGCCCATTCGGTTGTGAATGGTATGTCGCCGAGCGGTCGCACTTCGCCCTACGCCAATTCGGGACTGGTGACCGAAGTTCGGGAGAGCGACTACGCCCACCTCGTCGAGGAGTGGGGCCCGTTGGCCGGTTTGCGCTTTCAGGAGCTGTTCGAGGAGGAGGCACGCCGTCAAGGTGGCGACCGCCAGGTAGCTCCCGCACAACGGGTGGCCGACTTTGTCTCGGGACGGACCTCGAAGGGGCTTCCGGCCTGCTCCTATATCCCGGGTATCACCCCGTCACGTCTGGATGAATGGATGCCGCCGTTTATTGCCGAAGGGTTGCGGATGGGTCTTTCGACCTTTGGCCGCAAATTGCGGGGCTTTGTCACAAACGAGGCTGTGGTTGTGGGCGTTGAGTCGCGCACCTCGACACCGGTTCGTATTCCGCGCGATGCCGAAAGCCTGATGCACCCCGAGGTGGAGGGTCTCTTCCCCACAGGTGAGGGTGCCGGCTATGCCGGAGGCATCATCTCGGCCGCCCTCGATGGCGAACGTGTGGCTGATGCGGTGGCTCAATATGTCAAAAACTATTAACCGATATAGTCATGCAACACTACGATTATCTGATTGTTGGTGCCGGTTTATGTGGTGCCGTCTTTGCACACAAGGCCCACAAAGCCGGAAAACGCTGCTTGGTGATTGATAAACGCCCGCAACGGGGTGGTAACCTCTACTGCGAGGAGATGGAGGGCATTCATGTCCACAAATATGGCGCACACATCTTCCACACCTCGAATAAGCAGGTCTGGGAGTTTGTCAATTCGATTGTCGAGTTCAACCGCTACACCAACTCACCGGTTGCAAACTACCAAGGGAAGCTCTACAACCTCCCCTTCAACATGAACACCTTCTACCAGATGTGGGGCGTCACAACCCCCGCCGAGGCGGAGCAGAAGCTCGAAGAGCAACGACGCGAGGTACGTGAGGCGATGACGAAAGCCGGTATCGCTACGCCGCGCAATTTGGAGGAGCAGGCACTGATGCTGGTCGGCCGCGATATCTATGAGCGACTCATCAAAGGCTATACCGAGAAGCAGTGGGGGCGTAAATGCGTCGATTTGCCCGCCTTTATCATCAAACGACTGCCCGTGCGTATGGTCTTCGACAACAACTACTTCAACGATGCCTATCAAGGCATCCCGAAGGGTGGCTACAACACGCTTATCGAGGGCCTGCTCGAGGGCATTGAGGTGCAACTTGCGACCGATTTCTTTGCCGACCGCGCACACTGGGAGCGCATCGCCGACAAAATCCTCTTTACGGGTAAGATTGACGAATTCTACGATTACCGATTCGGTATGCTCGCATATCGCACCGTGCGATTCGAGGAGGAGGTACTGCCGTGCGCCAACTATCAGGGTAATGCCGTGATAAACTACACGGAAGCCGAGGTTCCCTATACGCGCGTCATCGAACACAAACATTTCGAATCGTTCGGACAGGCGGTTTATGAGCTGCCCAAAACGGTCATCAGCCGCGAATATTCGACCGAATGGGCTGCCGGCAGCGAACCCTTCTATCCGGTGAATGACGCTCAAAATACGGCCCTTTACGAGCAGTATCGGGCATTGGCCGAGCAGGAAGAGCGGGTCATTTTCTGCGGTCGCCTGGCCGAATATAAATACTACGACATGGCCCCCATCGTGGAAAAGGTCCTCAATATGGAGGTCTAACCCCTTTTTAAGGGTTTGCTTAACGGATTGGTATTTCACTGAATATCAATCCGTTTTGTTTTATTGGCAAAAAATCTTCAAAAATTATTCAAATTTTTTATTAAATTTCTTGCACAAATCGGCAAAAGCCCTTATCTTTGCAACGAAGTTTTAAGGTTCATTTTAGGTTAGTAGTTTTAGGTTGGTGAGGAAATCGACGAATCGCGAGCGTTCTGCCCGATTCACGGTTTCCTTCTTTTTTTGTCCTATCCACAATCGATATAGCACCCCCACTCGGCCACAACAAACGCCCAAACGAAAAGGCGGGCATTGAGAGGCGCAGGGCCACAAAAGCAAAATTCCACCTTCACGGCCGTGCCGGAGGTGGAATTCGGTTTTTATGAAGGGCCGACTGACAGCCCACAGCATCGCTATTTGATGATACGGTGCAGATACTCCATCTTGCGGTAATCGGTCAAATCGACCTGAACAGGGACCACAGCCACATAGCCGTTTGCCAAGGCCCACTCGTCGGTATCTTCGGCCGCAGGTTCCTGATTGATAAACTCACCCGTCAGCCAAAAATAGGCGCGATGGTTCGGGTCCTCGCGGCGATAGAACTCCTCACGCCAATACCCCTTTGTCTGGCGGCAGATGCGGATACCGCGAATCTCCTCGGGTCGCGCCACGGGGACATTGACATTGAGGCACAAGGGCAACTCCGGCTCCGACTCCAACACCCCGCGCACAACCTCCGTACAATATTTGACGGCCGCCTCGAAATCGGCATCCAAATCGTGGTCGGTGAGCGAAAGACCAATCGAGGGACAACCGTAGAAGCTTCCTTCGATGGCGGCACCCATCGTACCCGAATAGAGGACATTGACCGCCGCATTCGAGCCGTGGTTGATGCCCGAGAGGACCAAATCGACCTTGCGGTCGCTCAACAGATAGTCGAAGGCCATCTTCACGCAATCGACCGGTGTTCCCGAGAAGGAGTAAATCTCCACACCCGGCTCCTCGTGCTGCTTCTTCAGAAACAGCGGTTTATACATCGTAATAGCCTGGCTCATGCCGCTCTGGGTTACCTCCGGAGCAATCGCAATCACACGCCCAAAGGGACGCGCCACCTCAATAGCGGCCCGCAGACCTTTGGCATTATAACCATCGTCGTTAGTGACGAGTATCAGTCTCTCTTTATTCATCATCTCCATCTTTTAGGACAAAGATACGCATAAACGAGCGAGAAATTGGGAGTTTACTCCCTTATTTTTCACAGCGAGTGCAAGTATCTTCGAGGTTTATCTCAAAGATACGCATAAACGAGCGAGAAATTGGGAGTTTTCTTCAATAATTTTCACCTTGCGAGCAACTATCTTCGAGCTTTATTGCAAGGAAAAGAAAAAGTCCGCGAACTTTGCCCGGCCTATGCGATTTCGAACCAATTTTGCAATCCGTTGCATAGCGGTTATCGGGTGGCCAAAGAGCAACCATCGACCGCGCTCCGATACAAAAAGAAAAAGACCTTCGAGGCATCACCCCGAAGGTCTTTTCTTTGCGAACGAATCGCAGCCAACTACTAATAGTAGCCGAGCGACTTCGACGCAGCGTAGTTAATCTTCAGTGCATTTGCACGGCGAAGCTCCTGCTTTACGTCGGTTACGATACCCATCTTCGTCTGACCATCGGCCTTCAGACATACCGTCATGGCGGCGCGGTCGGCCTCGTTGAGCTTATCACGCTCAGCGGCTACGAAATCAAGAATATCCTTCGTGTTCTTGTACGAATCGTTCAGCTGAATACGCGGTGCAGTACCAAACTTGGCCTGCATCGAGAGCGAGGGCTGACCGATGTGGATGTAGCTCACCAGAGACTTCTTCTCCAGCTTCTGTACCTCCGTTGCATCGGGGAGCTTATAACGAACCAATAGTTCCTGATCGCGCATCGACGTCGATACCATAAAGAAGAAGAGGATCATGTAGATCACGTCAGGAAGCGACGAAGTCGAAATTGCGGGCAACTCTTTCTTGCCCTTCTTTTTCATTACTGCCATAATCCTTACTACTTTTTAATGTTACGCGGCTCTGCCTCCGAAATCTTCAGAGGAACTGCCTTTGCTACAGCTGCACGGTCCTCCTCCGGAAGGTCGGCGAACTTGGCACCGAACTTCTTCTCGGCAACCTGGTCGCGAATCTCGTTGAAGGCACGCGTCAGCTCGTTCTGCACCTGAATATAGGCCTGGTAACCCGTGTCGCGCGTGGTTTGAAGCGAAATCACACCCTGGCTTACAGGGTAAACCCACTTCGAACCATCGGCCAGCTCAATCTCCGTATCCTCCTTCTCGGGCAGGTCCTCCGTATCCATCGGATTGAGGACGAACTCCTGAGCCTTCTCCTTCAGCTCGCGGAGGTCGATGATCTGCTGATCGGTGGGCGTACCGGCCATGATAGCACCGTTACCCGAGATGAGCACCAGGAACAGGTTACGCTCCTTCACCTTGATATCCTCCTGCTGTTGATTTTCAGGGGGCATCGGGGGAAGCATACGCGCCAGACCCGTGTCGGTGTTCATGGTCGTTGCTACCAGGAAGAAGATCAGCAGCGAGAAGGCGATATCGGCTTGCGAGCTACTGTTGACTTCTGGTACTTTTCTTTTATTTGACGACATAGTTTCCTTTTAATTATTTGAATGCAGCCCAGATCTCCGTAACCAAAGCCGTAACGATAGCGGCAGCAAAGGCAACGTAGGTCACCAGGACACACGTTTCGGTAATAACGGTCTCGCCGTGAGCGAAGTAACCGTTGTTCTGCAGGTCGACAATCTGCACCGAGTGACCGGCCGAGATAAAGTAGGCAACACCTACAATAACCAGAATCAGCACTACGGAGAGAATCGACGTCTTGGCACCTGCGGGGCTCTGGAGCATGCTATAGATAGCACCGCCAACGGCAGCCACGATAGCACCAATCATGAGGACATAGCCCCAGATCAGGTTCAGGCTGATCGCTGCGTCCGAGCCACCTGCGGCAATCGCGTAGGCTACAAGAGCCAGCGTGATGACCATCAGGACACCCAGCAAAATATTTAATACTTTCTTCATGATTTTCGAATCTTAAAAACTACTGTTTCGTTAGATTATTTCTTGCTGTAAACCGTCAGCATATCCATCAGCGTAATCGAAGCGTCCTCCATGGCGTTAACCAGGGTGTCGATCTTGGCAATGATGTAGTTGTAGAAGATCTGCAGAATCACAGCAGCGATAAGACCCATAAGCGTCGTCAACAGAGCCACCTTAATACCACCGGCAACGAGCGTCGGCGAGATATCACCAGCAGCCTGGATAGCGTCGAATGCACCGATCATACCTACTACCGTACCCATGAAACCGAGCATCGGGGCAAGAGCGATGAACAGACCAATCCACGAAAGACCCGACTCCATCTGACCCGTCTGAACCGAACCGTACGATACAACAGCCTTCTCAACTGCGTCGAGACCCTGGTCGTAACGATCCAGACCCTGCCAGTAAATCGAAGCGATAGGACCGCGCGTGTTCTTGCAAACCTCCTTGGCAGCCTCGATACCACCGTTCTTCAGCGCATCCTCAACCTGAGCGATGAACTTCTTGGTGTTAATCGACGAAAGCGACAGATAGAGAATACGCTCGATGGCGATAGCCAGACCCAGCACCAAGCAGAGCAATACGGGCAACATCCAGCCCCAACCACCCTCGAGGAACTTCTGCATCAGCACGTGGTGCATCGTCTCACCCTCGATCGTCGTCTCGGCAGCAACAGCAGCCTCCTCAGCAACAGCCTCAACGGCAGCAGCCTCCTCCGTAGCAGCGGCCTCAGCCTCCTGTGCGAACGCGTTAACGGTACCCAGCGAGAAGAGGGCAACCGTCAGAATCAGAAAAAGTTTTTTCATAGTTGTGTTAGATAAATTAATTTGATTAGTTTGTTGTGTTGTTTATTGTTTTGGTTTTGTTTCGTTGTTGGTCCTTTTTGGGGTCAGCAATATTTTTTCAAAAAAATCTATTTTTTTTCGCACAGAAACCCGCTTGGCCTCCATGCACGTACTAAATCATCGACGACCCGAAAAAATCAAGACATCGACAAAAATCGGCATAACACGCTACCAAACAGCGTTTTACGCCCACTTTGCGCCCACTCGGCCCAACCTCCTTGGGCAAAGCATGCACCTTTAGCGACCGAAATATAAGCAAAAAATTCTTTTTGTGCAACTGCCCACCCCGATTTTTATCGCGTAAATTCTCCGCGAAGCGGCTCTTCGAGGGCCTTCTTAATCAACGCAGGCTCATGTTCGTTACCCAAAAGGTACATGAGTTTCGTCACCGCAGCCTCGATGGTCATGTCGTAACCGCTCTCCACGCCAATCTGTTGCAGGCGCAGGCCCGTTTCGTAGAGGTCCATGGCCACGCCGCCACCCTTGCATTGGGTGATGTTCAGCACCACCATGCCGCGAGCGATGGCCTCCTCCAGAGGGCGAATGAACCAATCGGCCGTCGGGGCATTACCCGCTCCGTAGGTCTCCAGCACCACGGCCTTTAAGCCCTGTATCGAGAGGATGCCCCGCAAGGTCTGCTCGGTAAGCCCCGGGAAGAGCTTGATGATGCAGACGCGCTCCGAGAAGCGGGTTGCGATGCGCAACGGTTCGTCGTAGCGAGCCGGTTGGTGGATGGCCGAACGGTTGTAGGCGATATTGACGCCCACATCGGCCAGCGGCGGATAGTTGTAGGAGTAGAAGGCACTCAAAGCCTCGGCACTGCGCTTGGTCGTGCGGTTGGCACGGAAGAGGTGGTTCTGGAAGTAGAGTGACACCTCGGGTACCAACGGACGCCCCTCCACGTCGTGCGCACCGGCAATCTCGATGGCCGTGATGAGGTTCTCGCGCCCATCTGTACGTAGTACACCAATCGGAATCTGGCTTCCGGTAAAGACGACCGGCTTGGCGAGATTCTCGAACATGAAACTCAAAGCCGAGGCGGTGTAGGACATCGTGTCGGTGCCGTGCAACACCACAAAGCCGTCGTAACGGTCGTAGTTCTTTTGAATCAACTCGGCCAACGTCACCCAATTATGGGGCTGGACATTCGACGAGTCGATGACGGGCGTGAGGGTCTGCACCTCGAGGTCCACCTTCAGCCGCTTGAGCGACGGGAACTCCTCGTAGATGGCACTGAAGTCGAAGGGGACCAGCGTGCCTGTGTCGGGGTCGGTCTTCATGCCGATGGTTCCACCCGTGTAGATAATCAAAATCGATGAACGCATACCTTATCGAAATTCAAAGTTAAAAATTAGGAGGGGAGTTAAGGGGGGGGGCTAAAGGTTGCTAAAGGTTGCTAAAGGTTACTAAAGGTGACTAAAGCTTATTAACGCTCTTTGCTCTTTAACCTGCCTTCGGCAGCTTGACTTTGCTCCGCCTCGGCATAGTCCGCAAGCGGCCTCTGCTCTCGGCTTAATCGCAAAGTTATCTCTTCGCTCTTTGCTCTTTCCTCTTCGCTCTCTCCTTTTTCCTCTTACAAAAACATTTTTTCCGCATTTTTTGCCGTCGTCTCGGCCACCTCGTCGAGCGACAACCCTTTCAGTTCGGCCACTTTCGCTGCCGTATGCACCACATAGGCCGATTCGTTGCGCTTGCCCCGATAGGGTACGGGGGTGAGGTAGGGGCAATCTGTTTCGAGGAGCAAATCTGCCAACTCCATCTCCCGCACCGCCTCGGCCACGATGCTCTTTTTATAGGTCACCACACCACCGATGCCGAAGCAGAAGTTCCCTTCGGTCAGCTCCTTGAGCCTTCGGTAGGTAGCCGCATCCTCCGAGTAGGCGTGAAAGACACCGCGCAAGCGTTCGCCACGCATTCGCGCGGCCCGATACTCCTCCCCGATAAGATGCTCCATCCGCTCCCAGGCCGCTCGCGTATGAATCGCCACCGGAAGGTCGCGCTTGGCAGCCATCCGCAGCTGGGTCACGAAGGCCTCCTCCTGCTCGGCCATGTAGTCTTGAGACCAATAGAAATCCAGGCCGATTTCGCCCACCGCGCAGAAGTGAATCCCCTCCGGAGGCGCATCGAGATACCGCTCCACCAAGGCCAACTCCTCGCGCCAACGGGGATTGTTGTTGATGGAGGTGGGGTGCAAACCCATCATCGGGGTGGTCACCTCAGGGGCCTCACGACAAAGCGCAAAGAGGGCTTCGTGGCTCTCGCTGTCGATGGCCGGCAGGAGCAGTCGCACAACGCCTCTCTCCGAGGCTCGTTGCAGGGCCTCCACGCGGTCCGTCGCAAAGGCCTCGTCGTAGAGGTGGGAATGGGTATCTATCAGTCGCATGGCTATAGTTTCATATAACGGTTTCCGGGGAGTTGGCGCACGGCACCGGCCAACTCCAACCCAATTAAGAGTGCCGACAATTCGCCCGCTTCAACCCCCGTCAGGTCGTGTAATTCATCAAACGAAAGGGGGTCGGAGGTGCGGAAGCACCCCAACAAACCGGCCTCATCGCGCGTCAGGTCGGTGGTGGCCGGCTTCTCGCGGAAGGTGACGGGGTCCTCGCCCAAGTCCCACATCAATTCGCTCACGATGTCCGATGCCGAGGTGACGAGACGCGCCTTTTGAGTGCGGATTAAATGGTTGGTTCCAATGGAGTTACGGTCGCTGATACGCCCCGGCACGGCCATCACCGTGCGGTGGTAATCGTCGGCATATTGGGCCGTGACGAGCGACCCGCCACCGGCCGGTGACTCAACGACGATGCAACCGGCAGAGAGGCCCGCGATGAGACGGTTGCGGGCGAGATAGTGAACCCCCTTGATGCGGGTTTGCGAATGTAACTCGGAGAGCAGCGCACCCCCGCTACGCAGCAGTTCACGCGCCACATCGGTATGCTGTACGGGGGTGATGTCGGGCAATGGATTGGCCAGCACGGCAACCGTCGGCAGGCTGTATTCGATGGCGGCACGATGAGCGGCTACATCGATGCCGAAGGCCAGACCGCTGATGATGCTCAGGTTCGGAATCCGCTCCGCGAGCTGCCCCACCAGGCGACGTGTTTCACTCTGTCCATAGGGGGTTGCCGTGCGGGTGCCGACCACCGAGAGGGTACGGCCGGAGAGGGCCTCGGGGTTACCTTGTATATAAAGCACGTGGGGATAGTCGGGCGTTTCGCGCAACAGGGCGGGATACTCCGCATCGGTCGAGGCAATGGCACGAATGTTATGCCGCTCGCAATGTTTCAGTTCGCGCTTCGCCATCGCAAAACCGCTCTTGCGCAACAATTCGTCAGCCACCTGTTCGCGTAGCTCGGCTCGGTGAATCAACTCCTCGCGCGAGGCCGCAAAGATGTGCGCGGCATCGCCAAACACCTCCAGGAGGTGGACAATCCCCTTCAACCCCAATCCGGGGGTCATTGTCAGCGCAATATCCTCGATTTGCATTCGACAGCCCTCTTTCTCAATGTAAAGTTACGCCTTTTTTTGAAAAAACAAAAAAGCGACCCCCGAAAGAGCCGCCCGCCCGTGCGATTTCATACCCACCAAACAAAAAAAGGCGAGGTTGCCCCCACCTTACATGTTTTCACAACGGAATAATCCTTATTGTGATTTGCTTTTAAATTTGTAAGGCAAATATAATCTACAATTCGTAAGTTTCCAAACTTTTTAGTAAATTTGTGATATATTTTCTTTTAAATTTGATGAAATCATGAAGCGTGTACTTGGTCTGGATTTGGGTTCTTCGAGCATCGGATGGGCCATCATAGAGGAGTATAGCAAAGAGGTCCTCTCGGATACCGACCCCATCGAAAAAGACAAAATTGTCGCCATTGGCAGTCGCATCATTCCGTTGAGTGTGGATGAAAGCACCCAATTTTCAAAGGGGCAGGCTTTGACAAAAAATGCCGACCGAACAGCCAAAAGGACCCAACGCAAGGGCTATGACCGCTACCAACTGCGCAGAGCTTTGCTATTGGAAAAGTTGTCGAGTCTGGGCATGTACAACGGCTCAACGCTGAAATGTTCGGCCCTCGAATTATGGGGACTGCGCGCAAAGGCTGTAACCGAAAAAATCTCCTTGCTCGAATTGGGCCGTGTGCTGTGCCACATCAATCAAAAGCGAGGCTATCGCACTGCAAAATCCGATTATGGAGACAAGAAGCAGGGGGAATATGTACAGAAAGTTGTGGAGCGTTATCGCGAACTACACGAACAGTCTGCGACTGTCGGCCAATTCCTCTATAATGGACTAAAAGCTGATGCCGCTTTCCGATGCAAAGAGCGCGTCTATCCGCGTGATGCTTATATAGAAGAGTATGATGCAATCATGCGAAATCAGCAAAGCCACTATCCCAACCTGCTTACGCCCGAAGTAGTCGCCCATATCCGCGATTACATTATCTTCCACCAGCGACCGCTGAAATCGTGCAAACATCTTGTCGCTAAATGTGAGTTGGAGCGACACGATGTTAAGCGAGGTGAGCGCATCGTGAATTGTGGTCCGAAGGTGGCACCGCGCAGTTCGCCGCTCTTTCAGGTCTGCAAAATCTGGGAAAGTATCAATAATTTGGTGGTCAGGAATCGAGAGAATGATTCGCTGTATATCTCCGTGGAGCAGAAAAAACAGCTTTTCACCTATCTAAACACCCACGATAAGCTGAAAGCAACACAACTGAAAAAGCTGCTCGGCGTAAAATCCAAAGAGTGGCTTTTTAGTCATGCCGTCGGGGGCGGATTGCAGGGTAACACGACCTATTGTGCTATCGAAAAGGCTCTCGGAAGCTATGCAAAAAAGGAGGAATTGCTGCGCTTTGACCTATGTGTGACAGATGGCAATTTGGTCAATACCGAGACCGGCGAGGTTTCAAAAGTGATCGACACCTCGTTTGAGCAGCAACCGCTTTATCGTCTTTGGCATACATTGTACTCGATTTCCAATATGGAAGAGTTGCAGCGCGTGTTGAAAACCCAATTTGCCATTGACGACGAAGCGGTCGTGGAGGCTTTGTGTCAAATTGACTTTGTAAAGGCAGGTTATGGGAATAAATCTTCGCGTGCCATGCGCAAGATTTTGCCCTACATGATGGAGGGCATGCAATACTACGATGCCAAACTGGCCGCGGGTTATGACGATACACCTCTTACCAAAGCACAAAACGAAGCACGCGAATTGGCCGAAAAGTTAATGCCGATTCAAAAGGGAGAATTGCGCCAGCCTGTGGTAGAAAAAATCCTCAATCAGTTGGTCAATTTGGTCAATGCCCTGATGGAGGAGCATGGGCGCTTTGATGAGATTCGCGTGGAGTTGGCCCGCGAATTAAAGCAGAGCCGTGAGGAGCGCGAAAAGAAAACGAAAGATATTGGTGCGCTCCAACGCCTTAATGAGTTTGTTTCCAAGCGCATCAAAGATGAATATGGATTAACCCCTACCCGTTCCCGTATTCAAAAATACAAGATGTGGGATGAGTCCGAACATATCTGTATGTATTGCGGAGCCACGATCAATGTACATGAATTCCTGCTTGGCTCCGGTGTGGAGGTAGAACATGTCATTCCTCGTTCGGTGCTGTTCGATGACAGTTTCTCGAATAAGGTCTGCGCGTGTCGTAAATGTAATCAGGAGAAGGGCAACCGGACGGCTTACGACTTTATGGAAAGTCGTGGCGAGGGGGCATTAAAAGCCTATGTGGAACGCATCAATGATTTGGTCGAGCGCAAGAAGATATCGAACGCCAAACGCAACAAATTATTGATGAAGGGCAAGGATATCCCGACCGATTTCATCGACCGCCAATTGCGCGAGAGCCAATACATCGCCAAGAAGGCCAAGGAGATGTTGCAGGCCGTTTGCCGAAATGTCTATGCGACGAGTGGAAGTATTACCGATTTCATCCGCCACCTGTGGGGATGGGACGAGGTGTTGCATACGCTCAATTTCGCGCGTTATCAAGCGGCAGGCCTTACCGAGTTGGTGGAGCGCGAGGTGGATGGCCGAAAGGTTGAGGTAGAACGCATCAAGGATTGGTCGAAACGCATGGACCACCGCCACCATGCGGTCGATGCGCTCACCATTGCCTGCACCAAGCAGGGATATATCCAGCGCATCAACAACCTCAATTCGCTCAAAGAGGTGGCCTTTACCTCTTTGGCCAATGATACACAGGGAGCCGAAACGCGCCAACGTCTCACGCGCCTCGAACGCTATATCCAACAACAACCCCACTTCTCCACGGCCGAGGTCGCCGAGGCGGTGTCGGGTATTGCCGTGTCGTTCAAGAGTGGCAAACGAGCTGCAAGTGTGGGCAAGCGTTATATCCACAAGGGAGGTAAACGCATTTGCGCACAAAAGGGCATCATCATTCCGCGTGGCGCATTGAGCGAAGAGAGTGTCTATGGCCGTATCCGCAACAGCGAAACGGGCAAGGAGGATTATGTTATTAAATATAAGGTAAGCGCAATCACCCTAAAGGATGTCGATTATGTGGTGGATAAGCGCATCCGCGAGATTTTGCGTAAGCGTTTGGAGCAATTTGGTGGCAAACCCGAAAAGGCTTTTGCCGAACCGATACTCGACCACCAGGGGCGTGAGATACGGAGTGTGCGCTGCTACACGGGCTTAAATGCGACCGTCCCCGTGCGTTACAACGAGCAGGGCGAAGCCATCGCCTTTGTCAAACCCGGCAACAACCACCATGTTGCAATCTATGAGGACGAAAAGGGGAAGTGGCAGGAGCATATCGTGACCTTCTGGCACGCCGTCGAGCGCAAGAAATACGGCATTCCGACCATTATTACCAACCCGGGTGAGGTTTGGGAAAAGATTACCGAGCAGATGCCTGAATCATTCCAGGAACAGCTCCCCAAATCGGCCACCTGGCAATTTAAGTTCTCGATGCAGCAAAACGAGATGTTTATCCTTGGTTTGGAGGAGGAGCTGTATCAAGATGCCATGCACCGTGAGGACTATGCCTTGTTAAGTAGGTATTTGTATCGTGTGCAAAGCATTAGCCATAACGATTATTTTTTTAGAAATCATTTGGAAACAACAGTGGACGACAAATACAATGGAGAGAGAAATGCAGCCTTGTCTGTACAAATGGGAAAACTTATTCGTACAAAAAGTCTTGGAAGTATAGCAAGACAAAACCCCCACAAAGTTCATGTCAGCGTGACCGGTAAAATTACGGAGCTATGATTAAACGCACGCTCTATTTTGGTAATCCGGCCTACCTGAATGTGCGGCTGGCGCAGTTGGAGATTCGCCTGCCCGAGGTGGAGAAGAACGACTCCCTACCCGAACCATTCAAGGCTTCGGCCGTGAAGCGAATTCCGATTGAGGATATTGGCGTAGTGGTGTTGGATAACAAGCAAATTACCATTACGCAGGGAACGTTGGGGGCATTGCTCGACAACAATGTGGCGGTCGTTACCTGCGACGAACACCGTATGCCGTCGGGATTGATGTTGCCTTTGGAGGGAAACACAACCCAATCGGAGCGATTCCGTGACCAAATTGAAGCCTCGTTACCCCTTAAAAAGCAGTTGTGGCAACAGACCATTCAGGCCAAAATCCTCAACCAATCTTCGGTGCTGTATCGCCAACGTAACTTGGACTGTGGCAATATGGAGGCATGGGCCAAACAGGTTAAAAGTGGTGACGCGGATAATCTCGAAGGGCGTGCAGCTGCCTTTTATTGGCAAAATCTTTTTGGTGAGATAAAAGGGTTCCGACGCGATAGGGAGGGTGTTCCGCCTAACAACCTGCTTAATTATGGCTACGCTATTTTGCGCGCAGTTGTGGCTCGGTCGTTGGTGGGAAGCGGTCTGCTACCCACGCTGGGAATTCATCACCACAACCGTTACAATGCCTACTGCCTGGCTGACGACATTATGGAGCCTTATCGCCCCTATGTGGACAAATTGGTAGCCGAAATCGTGGATAGTGGGGCTGATATATCCCTCTTGACGACCGAATTAAAGGGAAAATTACTCGCAATTCCCGTCCTCGATGTAGTCATCAATGGCCGCCGCAGTCCATTGATGGTTGGTGTGGGGATAACCACAGCCTCCTTGTATAAATGTTATAGCGGAGAGATTCGCAAAATAGCCTATCCGATGATGGAATGATAGAACGATTTAGTGAATACCAAATCATGTGGATTTTTGTCTTTTTTGATCTGCCTACCGAGACAAAAAGTGAGCGCAAGAAATATGCAGAGTTTCGCAAGCAACTCATGCGCGACGGATTCACTATGTTCCAATTTTCGATTTATCTGCGCCACTGCCCAAGTCGCGAAAATGCCGAAGTGCATATCAAACGCGTGAAGCAAATGCTACCCAAAGAGGGGTATGTCGGAATTTTGACCATTACCGATAAGCAATTTGGCCAAATGGAATTGTTCCGGGGTTGCCAACGGATTAAGCAGGACCAACCCGTGCAACAATTGGAAATGTTCTAAAACAGAAAAAGGATTTGCGCCGCTTGGGCGCAAATCCTTTTATCAAACACCGTGATTTTTAATTTCTAAAAACCTCATCAAACAACTGATACACACTCTTTTACAAAGATTGTGGTGTGTTTGATATGTCAAAGATACAAATTTAAAAGCAAATCACAACCAGTCGAGAACAACAAAGCAAGCCTGAATGGGTGTGTTTGATATGTCAAAGATACAAATTTAAAAGCAAATCACAACACTCGGGTGCAAATGCCGCAGCGCAGGCTGGTGTGTTTGATATGTCAAAGATACAAATTTAAAAGCAAATCACAACCGTAGCGCTTAACCAGGCAGGCTACAAAACGGTGTGTTTGATATGTCAAAGATACAAATTTAAAAGCAAATCACAACTATATCATAACGCTTGCCACAATAGGTGAGGTGTGTTTGATATGTCAAAGATACAAATTTAAAAGCAAATCACAACACGAACATAAATGTCGACGCATTTTCCGAAGGTGTGTTTGATATGTCAAAGATACAAATTTAAAAGCAAATCACAACTATTGAGACCGACAAGTAAAACAAAGGTCGGGTGTGTTTGATATGTCAAAGATACAAATTTAAAAGCAAATCACAACTGGGCTAACATTTTTTGGCTATTATGAAGGGTTGAAAGATGCTCAAAATCGGGTATAAACGGATGAAAAATAACTTTTTGGTGGAAAAAAGGTGTAAATTTTGCGGAAAAGAAAAAAGTTTGTATATTTGCACTCCGAAATGCTGGTCTGATGGCCGAGTGGCTAGGCACAGCTCTGCAAAAGCTGCTACAGCGGTTCGAATCCGCTTCAGACCTCAAAAGCACTACCTGATGGGTGGTGCTTTTTTTGTTTTTATGGCTTTAGGTGTGGTAGGTGGCGCGGAGTCCGAGACTCCCATGTCGCGTGAGAGGCAACCATCGTGAGCGAGCCCCCGCAGTTGCCTCCCACGCGCCACAGCAAGCTGTCGCGCCACCCATGGTCGTTGCGCATTGCTCACCTTTGGAAACAGGGTTGCGGGGATAATACGAGTTGATTGCTCGCGCGATTGCGCTGCGCCGAAATGGTATCCCCGCGAGTTCGGGGTTCCCCCTCACTTCGAATCCGCTTCAGACCTCAAAAGCACTACCTGATGGGTGGTGCTTTTTTTGTTTTTATGGCTTTAGGTGTGGTAGGTGGCGCGGAGTCCGAGACTCCCATGTCGCGTGAAAGGCAACCATCGTGAGCGAGCCCCCGCAGTTGCCTCCCACGCGCCACAGCAAGCTGTCGCGCCACCCATGGTCGTTGCGCATTGCTCACCTTTGGAAACAGGGTTGCGGGGATAGAACGAATTGATTGCTCGAAATCAGCAAATAAACACGGGGCTGTCCAAGTGTTTGGACAGCCCCGTGTTGTGTCATAACGGTGTGGGTAGCGGACTACTTCACCGGTTTGATATCTTTGACGCGGAGTTGCGTCGTGACCATGCCGCGGTAGTGGTTCTCGACAATCTGGTAGCAGACATCGATGGCGCGACCGCCGCGTACCCACTCATAGTGGGTCGGCTGCTGGAAGGCAATGGCCGGAATCTTCGTGTTGGGCTTCTGACGCTGAATCAGGTCCATCTTCAGATGCTCCTGCTCAAGACCCACCAACTTGGCATCGCCCTGGTTGCTCACACTGCGCGTCATAAAGACGGGCGAGGTGTTGCCCGGGCCGAAGGGCTGGAAGCGGTTCAGATTGGCTCGGAACTCGTTCGTGATATCCGAGAAGAGCAATTCGCTATCCACATCGACCTGCGGAATGAGCATCTGCGGGTCGATATTCTCCTCCACAAAGGCGTTGAAACGGCGCGTAAACTCCTCCACATGCTCCGGCTTCATCGTCAGACCTGCGGCATACATATGGCCTCCGAAGTTCTCCAGCAAATCCGAGCAGCTCTCCACCGCCTGGTAGAGGTCAAAGCCCGGCACCGAGCGGGCCGAACCGGTCACAAAACCGTTGCTCATGGTCAGCACCACCGTCGGGCGGTAGTAGGTCTCAATCAGACGCGAGGCGACGATACCCACAATGCCCTTCATCCACTTCGGGTTATAAATCACCGTACTCTTCAGGGCTTTGAGTTGCGGGTTGTTCTCGATGTAGTCGTGCGCCTCCTGCGTCACCGAGCGGTCAATCGACTTGCGGTCCTGGTTGTAGGAGTCGATGACCTTACCAAACTCGGCCGCCTCCGACTCATTACCCTCGATGAGCAACTCCACGGCGGCATGGCCACCCGAAGGTGAGGCATTCTCGTCGTGTTCGTCCATGCGCATACGGCCGGCCGCATTGATGCGGGGACCAATCTTAAAGACGATGTCGTCGATGGTGATTTGGTGCTTGTCGAGGCCGCAAATCTTAATAATCGACAACAACCCCTTCGAGGGGCGACGATTCAGGTTCTGGAGGCCGAAATAGGCCAAAATACGGTTTTCGTCGCTCAATGGAACAATGTCCGAAGCAATCGAAACGACCAACAAATCCAGCAAATCGAGGATTTGGTTGAAGGGGATACCGTTCTTCTGGGCATAGGCCTGCACGAGCTTGAAGCCCACGCCGCAACCCGACAATTCGTCGAACGGATAGGAGCAATCGACCCGCTTGGGGTCCAAAACTGCCACCGCCTGGGGAATCTCCTCGGCAGGCAGGTGGTGGTCGCAGATGATGAAATCCACGCCCTTGGTCTTTGCATAGAGCACTTTTTCGGTGGCCTTGATGCCACAATCCAGAGCAATGATGAGGCTCACACCCTTGCGGGCGGCTACATCAATGCCTCGTACCGAAATGCCATACCCTTCGGTGTAGCGGTCCGGAATGTAGAAGGTCAGGTTTTTATGCCCGATCTGGCGCAAGAACTTATAGACCAACGCAACGGCCGTACAGCCATCTACGTCATAGTCGCCATAGACCATGATTTTTTCACCACGCTCTACAGCCTGCTCGACGCGCTCGACCGCCTTCTCCATATCCTTCATCAGGAACGGGTCGTGCAGGTCGGCGAGGTCGGGCTTAAAGAACTTGTTCGCCTTCTCTACCGTCTCTATGCCTCGTTGTACGAGCAGGTTGGCCAACACAGGCGAAATCCCGAGCTCGGTGGCAAGCATAGCCACCGTCGCGGGGTCGCCCTGCGGCTTCACTACCCAGCGTTTTTCTATAGGCATAAGCGATTCTATTTATATATTTTAACATTTAATAATTCACTTAAATGGTTTGTCATCAGGCCCTTGACCTCCTCCATCGGAATCGGACGACCTGTCTCTTTCTGAATCGAGGTTACGCCTCGATTCACAAATCCGCACGGGTTGATTTTTTCGAACCAACTCAAATCGGTATTCACATTGAGGCCAAAGCCGTGCATCGTCACAAAGCGCGACGAGCGAACACCGATGGCGCAAATCTTGCGCATACGTGTTGTTCCCGCGTCGAGCCACACACCCGAAGCCCCTTGCGAGCGATGCGCCTCGATGCCGTAGTGGCGGACGGTGCGGATGGCCGCCTCCTCCAGCGTGTCGATATAGTCGCGCAGGCCGATGCCGATAGCCTCCAAATCGAGTATCGGGTAACCGACCAACTGCCCCGGGCCGTGGAAGGTGATATCGCCTCCGCGGTCGATGTGAAAGAACGTGGCACCGAGCGAGGCGAGGTACTGCTCCGTGACGAGCAGGTTTTCGCTCTTGCCGCTCTTGCCCAGCGTATAGACCGGCGGATGCTCCACAAGGAGCAACTCTCCGGCAGTAGTGGCAGGAAGATGGGCCGCTTTGCGAGCCAACGCGGCATCGAAGAGTTCCTGTTGCAATCTCCAACAGGCTTCATACTCCATCGTGCCGAGGTCTCTATATGCGACTTTCATCTTGCTACTTCTTCGCTACGCTCTTTAATGCCTCTTCGGCCAGGTAGGAGGACCTTACGAGTGGCGCAGAGGCGCAGTAATCGAAGCCCATCTCCAAAGCCTTTTGGCGGTACCAATCGAATTTTTCGGGAGTGATGTACGCCGCCACGGGGTAATGCTCCAACGAAGGTCGAAGGTACTGTCCGAGGGTGACAATCCTCACGCCTGCATCGCGCAGGTCCTGCAAGGCTTGCAACACCTCATCATCGCTCTCGCCCAGACCGACCATGATGCCGCTCTTGGTCACAGCACCCCGGCTGCTTAAATAGCGCAGGGTCTGAAGGCTCGTGCGATACTTCGCACGCGAGCGCACCTCGGGGGTCAGTCGTTCGACGGTCTCGATGTTGTGTCCGACAATGTCGGCCTTCGACGCCAAAATAATGTCCAGCAGGTCATCTTTGGCATCCAAATCGGGAATAAGAAGCTCAATGGCAGCGTCGGGATTCTCCTGGCGAATCGCCTCGACCGTGGCGGCCCAATGGTTGGCACCACCATCTGCGAGGTCGTCGCGCGTGACGGAGGTCAGGACGACATACTTCAGTTGCATGAGTCGTACACTCTCGGCTACCTCCTGCGGCTCCTCCGGATTCGGAGCCAAAGGACGGCCGGTCTGCGTGGCGCAAAAACGGCAGCCACGGGTACAAATGTCACCAAGTATCATAAAAGTAGCCGTTCGTCGGCTCCAACACTCGGCCTGGTTCGGGCATTTTCCGCTGCTGCAAATCGTGTGCAGATGGTGCTGCTCGACGATATGACGCACCTCGGCATATTCGGCCGTGCGGTGCAGGCGGATTTTGAGCCAGTCCGGTTTTCTGATACCTGTTACCCTTTCATACAACTTCGGCATTTAAGATTACTTTTTCCCAATTGATGCAAAAATAGAAAAAAACTTTTAATTTTCCGCCTAAATCTGCAATATTTTCCGTAAAGTGACCGAAAAAGAGAGATTTCGAGCCAAACCTGCCTACACGCAAAAAAAGTGTGCGGTGCGACAAATCGGTCACACCGCACACAACGTGATTGCACAAACGGCCTATCAATGGGCATCGAGCCAATTCGCACCCACGCCGGCCTCGGCCGTCAGATGGACACGCAGGGAGGCTACACCCTCCATCGCCTCAACAACGATGCGCTTTACCTCCTCCTCTTCCGAGCGCAGCAGGTCGATGACCAACTCGTCATGCACCTGAAGAATCACCCGCGAGCGGATGCCTTGTTCGCGGAAACGACGCGAGACCTCCACCATAGCCATCTTCATGATGTCGGCAGCCGAGCCTTGAATCGGGGCGTTGATGGCATTTCTTTCGGCCACACCGCGAGCCACGGCATTGCGCGAAAGGATATCGTTGAGGTAGCGACGACGCCCGAAGATGGTCTCCACATAGCCCTTTTCACGCGCCTCTTCCACCACACGGTCCATATACTCCTTCACCTTGGGATAGGAACGGAAATAGCCGTCAATCAGCTCTTTGGCCTCCTTGCGGGGAATCTCGAGACGCTGGCTTAAGCCGAAGGCCGAGATGCCGTAGATGATGCCGAAATTGGCCGTCTTGGCGCGACGACGCTCCTCGGATGTCACCTCCGAAATGTGCTTCCCGAAAAGGCGGGCAGCCGTGGCTGCATGGATATCTTCACCGTTGGCAAAGGCCTCGATGAGCGACTCATCGCCCGAGAGGTGAGCCATCAGGCGCAACTCCACCTGCGAGTAATCGACGGCCAACAGCAGATGCTCCTCGTCGGAGGGGATGAAGGCGCGTCGGATGCGCTTGCCGAGGGTATCGCGCACGGGAATATTTTGCAGGTTGGGGTTCGTCGATGAGAGGCGACCGGTAGCCGTCACAGCCTGATTAAACGAGGTGTGGATGCGTCCCGTCACGCGATTGACCAGCTGCGGTAGAGCCTCGACATAGGTCGAAAGCAATTTTTTGATGCCGCGATACTCCAAGACCAACGCCACGATGCGATGCTCCGCGGCAAAGCTCTGCAAATACTCCTCATCGGTGCAGAACTGCTTGGTTTTGGTCATCTTGGGTTTATCGGTAATGCGCATCTTTCCAAACAGCACCTCACCCAACTGACGGGGCGAATTGATGTTCAGCCCGGGTTCATCGGCCTCCTGACGAACGGCCGTCTCCAACTCGGCAAGCTTTGCGTTCAGCTCCACACCGTAGGCGGCCAAATCTACCGTGTCGATACGGACACCTGCCAGCTCAATCTCGGCCAGGACGCGAATCATCGGCTCCTCGATTTCGATATAGAGCCGCTCCAGGTCGCGCTCCACCAACTCGGGGTAGAGCCGCTCTTTGAGTTGCAGCGTAATATCGGCATCCTCGGCAGCATACTCCAGGACCCGCTCCACGCCCACCATATCCATCGTCAGCTGTCGCTGTCCGCGCCCGATGAGGCTCTCGATTTCGATGGGGTGGTAGTTCAGGTAGCGTTCCGCAAGGGCATTCATGTTGTGGCGCGACTCGGGGTCGAGCAGGTAGTGCAACAGCATCGTGTCCCACAAGCGACCCTTTACCTCGATGCCGAGGTGGTGGAGGACCATGTAGTCGAATTTGATGTTTTGGCCGATTTTAGCCACCTTTTCATCCTCGAAAAGGGGTTTCAGTATCGCCACATAATCATCCTTATTCTCCTCGTTGAAAGGCACATACCACGCCTTGTGAGGCTCTACGGCAAGCGAAAGACCCACGATGCGGTCGTTGAATAAATCCAACCCCGTGGTCTCGGTATCGAAGCAAAATTCGGCATGACGATGCACCTCCTCAACGACCCCCTTCAGCTCCTCGGCCGAGGCAACCAACCGATAGTCGTGCGGTACGCTTTGGGCCGTCTGCATCTCCGGTACGGCATCAAACAGGGTTACTTCGGTGGTCGGTTCCACGGCGGTCGGCTGCGGCTCGGCTGGGCTTTCGAAGAGGGCAAAGAGGTCGCCCTGACCCTCCAGTTTGGCCTGCTTTAGTGCAGCCGATTTGGTGCGGGCAACTTCGGCCAACTGGCGTTGCTCCTCCTGTTGGGGACGACTTGGAATCGGCTCTACGGGGGCCATGTTTTGCAAATCGTGCATGAAGGCCTTAAAATCCAGCTCGGCAAACAGTGCGCGCAGCTCGTCAAGATGGGGGCAGCAGACCGTCAAATCCGCCTCGTTGAAGGGAATCGGCACATCGAGACGAATGGTCGTCAGCTCCTTGGCCAGGCGCAGTTTATCGCCCCAGGCGGCAATCTTCTCGCCCTGTTTGCCCTTAATCGAAGCAACATTGTCGAGGATATTTTCGATAGTTCCCCACTCCTGTACCAGCTTGCAGGCACCCTTTTCGCCAATGCCAGGGACTCCGGGAATGTTGTCCGAAGCATCGCCCCAGATAGCCAAAATATCGCGTACCAATTGCGGGTCGTCGATGCCGTATTTCTCGCGGATGGCCTCACAATCGACAATCTCGATTTGGCCCTCGGAACCCTTCTGTTTGTAGATTTTGCAATGCTCCCGCACGAGCTGCCCGTAATCCTTGTCGGGGGTCACCATATAGACCTCGTAACCCGCCTCGGCACCCTTCATAGAGAGGGTACCAATCACGTCATCAGCCTCGAATCCGGGGACCTCCAAAATCGGGATACACATCGCCTCCAGGACCCGTTTCACATAGGGCAGCGAGAGGATGATATCCTCGGGGGTCTCCGCGCGATTGGCCTTGTATTCGGGGTAGAGTTCGCGGCGGAACGAGCCACCCTTGGGGTCGAAAGCAACACCCAGCAGGTCGGGTTTTTCGCGCTTTTGAATGTCGCGCAGGAACTTTACGAAGCCAAAGACCACCGAGGTATTCATCCCCGCGTGGTTGCGCATCGGACGCCCCAAAAAGGCGTAGTAGTATTTGAACATCAATGCGTAGGCATCGACCAAAAAGAGACGCTTCATAAGAGCAAAGAGTAAAGAGATAACTTTGCGATTAAGGCGAGCGCACACGCTTGCGTGATGCCGAGCCGGAGCAAAGTCAAGCCACCGAAGGTGGGTTAAAGAGGAGAGAGTGGTAAAAGAGTGGTAAAGTTGCTTAAGGTTCCTTAAGGTTGCTTAAAGTCCCTTAAGGTATCTCATCCTTTTTCCCCCTCCCCAAAAAAATAATTCTTAATTTTTAATTCTAAATTCTAAATTTTTCAATTGTCCTCTGCAAACCACTCGGCATAGGACGAAGCCGTTTCGTGCAGGCGCAGGCTGTGGAGCGTGACCCCTTCGGGCAGGCGTGCCATAATGCGACGGGCAAAATCTTCGAGCATATTTTCGCACGTGGGCTGGTAATCGACCTCCACCATATTTTCGAACTGCTCGGCCAAGATGTTGCGTAGCTTTTCATCGGCCGTCGAGCGCAACACCAGTGCGTGGTCGAGCTGCGAGATAATCTCCTCGTTTACAATTTTTTTCAATACCCCGAAATCCATCACCATCCCCTGTTTGGGGTCTTGCGGGTCGGTGGAAGGGCGGCCCTTGATGGTGACAAAAAGACGGTAGGAGTGGCCGTGAATCTCACGACACGGCCCGTCATAGCCCCCCAACGCATGAGCGGCCTCGAATGAAAACTCTTTCGTTAAACGAATGATTGCCATTATGTTATAAGCTATTCAAATAATTTTCCAGGTTCGTATAGCCATTCTCGGCCATCGCTGCACCATCGGCCGGGTCGTTGGGATTCAACCCCAAACGACGCTCCCACCTGTCGGGCATACCGTCGTGGTCGCTGTCTTTGGGGGCCTTCGCACTCTTCAGCTCGGGCCATCCACCCACATCGTTCTGCGAGTCGATAATGCCGGTCGGGGCTGTCTGGTCGGCCTTCGCCTTTTGCTCGCGCTTATAGCTTGCACCCTCGTAGGTGGCATAACCGCCCCTTACCTCGGCAATGATACGCGCATCGACGGCGTCGCGACGCGGAAGGGTAGCACCCACCTCGTTCAGCACCGCCTCGTAAGCCTCATAGGCCGTCTGCTGGCGAATCGGCATCGCATCCCACGGCTCTGCAAGACGCAGGTACTCGATATGGCTCTCCTCATCGGGTTGCACACCGCCATCCCAATTATCGGCCGTCACCTTCGGGCTGCCCTCCACCACATTATCGGCCACATACCACTTGCCGTAGTTGTCCAACGTCTCGCGGTACGAGGGGGCAACGATGCGCTCCGACACCTTGCTCGGAAGGGTTGCCGGACCGGGCTTGTAGTAGTTGGCCACCATATTGACATAGGTCACCACATAGGCATTTTTGCGCGTGGTGTGCAGCATCTCGCCACCGTAGCAGCTCTGGTAGCCCCAATTATAGAGGACGTTGTTGCGGTAGTCGTTGTAGCCGGCACCCGACGCAAAGCGGGGATTGCGGCTCGAATGGTGCGCCAAGAGGTTGTGGTGCATCGTGCAGTAGTTCGACCCCCAGATGCCGCCAAAGCCGTGCGAACCCTTGATGTGGTTCGAACCCGAGAGGCTCTCGGCAACCAGACACCACTGAATCGTCACATTTTCGCAGGCATAGACCGACATACACTCGTCGATGCTCCACGAGGTCGAAAGGTGGTCGAGGATGATGTTGCGATGACCGCGCGAACCCATCGTGTCGTAATCCACACCCGACTCTTCGCCCAGGCGGAGACGCAGGTAGCGGATAATCACCTCGTCGGCACCAATGTTGAGCGGATGGCGTTTGATGCAGATGCCATCACCCGGAGCGGTCTGGCCGGCGATGGTGATGTAGGGGTTGCGGATGGTGATTGGACGCTCCAAATCAATCGTTCCCGAGACACGGAAGATGACCGTGCGCGGCCCCTCGGCCTCCACAGCGGCACGCAACGAACCCTCGCCCGAATCGTTGAGGTTGGTCACCTCAATGACGCGGCCACCTCGGCCACCCACGGTATATTTTCCATACCCTTCGGCCGTCGGGAAGGCCAATGGTTGCTCTTCGTTTTGCGGGAAATCAACCGATTGAGTGCATCCGACGGCCAACAGACCTACAAGCGAAAACAACAACCACTTCATACTCTTTTTGCTCTTGTATTAAAACGCCACCTTATAGGGCGAGTACATCACTACGCCCGTCTGCGACATGGCCTCCTGGATGTAGCGATACTCCTTCATCATCACGCCCAGCTCCGAGGCCTCCCACGAAGCCTTCACACGGGCCGAGAAGGCCGAGAAATAGGCAGCCAGACCGGTCGGGGCATCAACGCGCTCGACGATGCGGTACTCCTCGCCCAGGCCGGCCTTATCAACCGCTACGGCAAGGGCCTCCTTCAGGCCGCCGTTCATATCTACGAGACCAATCTCCAAAGCTTCCTCGCCCGACCATACGCGGCCACCGGCAATCTCCAGCACCTTCTCCAAAGGCAGGTTGCGACCATTGGCTACCAGCCCCGTGAAACGCTCATAGACACGGTCCACCGAGCGCATCAGGGCGCGTTTCTCGGTTGCGGTCATCGGCGTAAAGGGGGTCACACCGGCCGACGTGTTGGTCTTTACCACATCCACCGTTACGCCCAGCTTCTTCTCAAGGGCCTTGCCGGCATTGGGAATCATACCGAAGACACCGATCGAGCCGGTGAGGGTCGTCTTATCGGCCACGATGGCATCGGCCGGAGCCGAGATATAGTAACCACCGCTGGCGGCATAACCACCCATCGAAATAATCACGGGTTTTTCGGCCTTCAGCAGCTCCATCTCGCGCCAAATCACATCCGAAGCCAACGCCGAACCACCGGGCGAATTGACACGCACGACTACCGACTTCACCTTTTCGTCGAGGCGCACCTCGCGGAGTTTGGCAGCCAGCGTGTTGCCGTAAATCTTACCGTCCTGGCCCTCGCCATCGACAATCTGGCCCTCGGCATAGACAATCGCCACCTCGGGAGCCGATAACTTGGTCTCTTCGCCTCCCACCTGTGAGGCGTAACCACCAAGCGAAACGTAGTTCAACTCATCATCCAGGCCCGTTTCCACGCCCAGCTCCTCGAAAATAGTCTCCAGCTCATCCTCGTACTTCAGGCCGTCAATCATTTTTGCATCGAGTGCCTCTTGGGGTAACATCACAGCCAGCTCATCTGCCAGACGATTCAGCTCCTCGACCGAGATACCACGAGCCTCGGAAATCGTCGAAGTGATTGTACCCCACATCGAATCCATCAACGATTGCATCTGGGCGCGATTCTCGGGGGACATTTTCGTCAGGAAATAGGGTTCCACGGCACTCTTGTATTTGCAGACCGTGGGGCGGAAAATCTCTACCTCAACACCCAATTTGTCGAGCAGACCCTTGAAGAACAACGACTGTGAGGCCATACCCATCCAGTCGAACGAGCCTTCGGGTTGCATGAAAATCTTGTCGGCTACGGTAGCCAGGTAGTATTGACCCTGGCTATAGGTCTCGTTGTACGAAATGATAAACTTGCCGCTCTGCTTAAACTGCATGAGTGCAGCACGCAACTCCTCGGCCTGGGCCGTATTCGTAACTCCACCCATGCCGTTCATACGCAGATAGATACCCTTGATGCGGTCGTCCGACGCAGCGGCATCGATGGCCTGCAAGGCCGAGAAGAGCGAGAGCTGCGGGGTGGCCTGCATCGTGGCAAAGTCAATCGTAGCAAAGGGGTTGGTCGAAGGGGCATCGGTGATAAGCTCCGAGAAGTCAATCTTGAGTATCGAGTTCTTGGCAACCGGCTCCACCGAACCGGACATCGAACCGGCCATGCCGACCAAAATTATAATCCACAGGAAAAAGCAGATAAACGAACCTGCGACAAAGGCCAAAAGGGCGGCCAGAAAAATTCGGATGAATTTCATATGCTTTTATTTTTTATTGTTTTACCTCCGTTCCACTGTTTACGGCCATCGAATCGGCACTGATAATCCAGGGCATCTCCTCCTTGGGCCATACACCATCCACGATGGGTACACCCACAATCTTTGCGGGGTCAATCACCACGTGCTTGATGCGCTTGCGGTGCCACGAGTAGGAGATATGTACCAAACCATCACGGGTCTGGATAATTGAGGGATAGGAGTATTGTACCGCTCCGGTTCGATACTCCAAAACGGCAGCGGCCTCCCAATTCACACCATCTTCGGTAACGGCCAGGGTCAGAATACCGCGACCCTTGCGACCGCACGTCTCATCCTCGCGTGTCGAGTGGTTGTAGATCAACAGGTGGCGACCATCCTTGAGCGTCACGGCATCGATGGCCGAGTTGTTGTTCGGCAGGGTCGTGTTGGTTACCTCCGACCAGGTGCGACCTCCATCCTCCGACCAGCACTGGGCAATCTTCGTATCGGGGGTCTTGCCACCCGAGCGGGCCAGGAGCTGAATCTTCTCTTCGGAGTGTTTGAGGAAGGTGGGCTGGATGAGTTTGAACTCCTGCGGGTCGTTCAGAATCGGGGTGCGGGTCCAGGTTTTACCCTTATCCTCCGTGCGCTCGACATGGATACGCCAACCCGGGCCACCCTCCATCGAACCACCGGCCAAAATCGTTCCGTCGGCCATATAGAGGGGCTTGTTTACCAGCGGACCGGTGAACTCCTTGTCCAAAGCCGACGAGGGACCCCACGTCTTACCGCCATCGCACGAGGTCATCACACGACCGTCGTTGATATCGGGCGAGAGGTAGAAGAGCTGAATCGTATCGCCACCAAGCTGCACCAACACGGGGTTAAAGACCGAACCGCCCAACTCCTCCTCGGCCTTGGTGATAGCCATCGGCTCGCTCCACACGCCACCGATGGGTTTGCGAGCAAGCCAAATCTGCACATCGGGGTGGCTTTCGCGCGTACCGCCAAACCAGGTACAGAGCAAATCGCCATTCTCAAGCTCCATGAGCGACGAGGCGTGACAATCGCGCGTGAGCTGATTTTCAAAGACAAGCTCCTCGAGAACAATTGCTTTTTTCGAAGCAGGAACTTCGGGAACTTTCGGGGCGCAGGCCACCAATACCATGGCGACCAACAGCGTTAAGATGTTGCTTTTCATCTCTTTTTGGTTTTTATTGTTTCTCTTTCTTCATCATCCATTTACGGGAAAAGCATTTCCCATCAATTTACAAAGATAGAAAAAAATTTCATACTATATCGTTTTTCGATAAAAAAGGAATCTTTATACCTTATTTATATTAAAATTTCAACTATATTTGCCATACTGAAAAATGTGTACTTATGAAAGAGCAGATTTTAGCATTGCTCAAAGGGGTGATTCATCCCGAGAGCGAACAAAATATTGTCGATGGCTCCATGGTGGAGCAGGTGGCAGCATCGGAGGCGGCCATCACGGTTTCGATTCGCTTTCCGAAGGGTCGCGACCCCTTTGCCGTGAAGATTAAAAATCAGGCCGAGACTATCCTCAAAGAGCATTTCCCGGAGGCGAAGGTGCTGGTGATGATCAAGGAGGGCGGCCAGAAGAAGCTGCCCGATTTGAAAGAGAAAAGCACCACGGGCGACATTACGAAGGTGATTGCCGTGGCCTCGGGCAAGGGCGGTGTCGGTAAATCGACCGTGGCGGCCAACCTGGCTGTTTCGTTGCGCAACCTCGGTTTTCGGGTGGGTCTGTTGGATGCCGATATTTACGGCCCCTCGCAACCCAAGATGTTCGGTGTGGAGGGTTACATCCCCGATGCCGAAGAGGTCGATGGAATGGATTTGATTGTTCCGGCCGTTTCGGAGGATATCTCCATCATGTCTATTGGTTTCTTTATTCGCCCCACGGATGCCCTTTTGTGGCGCGGTGCGATGGCCGTGAATGCCCTGAAGCAGATGATTCACCAGACGAAGTGGGGTCCGCTCGATTTTCTCGTTTGCGACCTCCCTCCCGGCACGGGCGATATCCATCTTTCGATTATCGGTGAGATGCAGATAGATGCAGCCGTGATTGTTTCGACCCCCCAGCAGGTGGCCGTAGCGGATGTGGTGCGCGGTGTGGAGATGTTCCGCAACGAGCAGGTCCATATTCCGGTGGCCGGTATCATCGAAAACATGGCCTACTTCACCCCCGAAGAGCTGCCCAACAACAAATATTACATTTTCGGTAAGGGAGGAGCCAAAAAGGTGGCCGAGGAGTACGATGTCCCCTTCCTGGGCGAGGTACCCATCATCCAGTCAATCATGGAGGGTGGTGATTCGGGTCGCCCCGGCTCCACATTCGATGAACGGGTCGAGGAGGTATATCGTGAAATTGCCGATAAAATTGTTGGCAACGTGATGAAAAACGGTTGATAAAAGAATAAGAACTTTTAACAGATTTTGCTTGCTTTTTTCATTCGAAGTCGGCTTAATCGATCCGATGTGAAATTCCAAAAAAAGTTTTGATTTTTTATCGCTCTTTTTCCACCACCCGCTAACAGGCCGAATGTTTACAAAAGGGGAGTATTGAAATGTTGATAACGGTTGTTCACAATTGTTAATTTAAGGCTCTTTTCATTTGTTTTCAATAAATTACAAAACAAAAAAATAAACAAAAGAGAGAAGATTTGTGAATAAAAAAGAGCTGAAAAAGTTCTCAACACTATCAACAGGCTTTATTTTAATTCCTTTTTTATTTATTATTAAATATTGAATTAAAAAACTATAAAAAATAAAAAGCAAATGGTTGAAAACCTCCAGGCACGAATAGCCGAACTCAAGCGTGAGCGCAATGCCGTGATTCTGGCCCACTACTACTGCAACCCCGAGGTGCAGGCCGTGGCCGACTTTTTGGGCGACTCGCTGGCCTTATCGATCAAGGCGCAGTCGGTGGATGCCGATGTGATTTTATTTGCGGGTGTGAATTTCATGGCCGAGACGGCCAAGGTGCTTTGTCCCGACAAGAAGGTGCTGATTCCGCGACCCGATGCGGGTTGTTCGTTGGCCGAGTCGTGCGATGCCGCAGATTTTGCCCGCTTCAAGGCGCAGTATCCCGACCATAAGGTGGTCTCTTACGTAAATACGACGGTGGGTGTAAAGGCTCTTACCGATATCTGCTGCACCTCGTCGAATGCCTTGCAGGTGGTCGAATCGCTTCCTGCCGAGCAGCCCATCATCTTTGCACCCGACCGCAATCTGGGTGCCTATATCCAAAAACTCACTGGTCGCAAGAACATGGTTTTATGGGATGGTGCCTGCCTGGTTCATGAGGCCTTCTCGTTGGAGGGGTTGAAGGCATTGAAGGCGGCTCATCCGGCAGCCAAGGTGGTTGTTCACCCCGAGTGCAAGGCGGAGGTGGTTGCCGAGGCCGATTTTGCAGGCTCTACGGCCGCTATTTTGAGCTATTGCGAGGCGAGTGAAGCCGAGGAGTTCATCGTCGTTACCGAGGCCGGTATTTTGGCCGAAATGGAGAAACGTATGCCGATGAAAAAGTTCATTCCTGCCCCCGCTGTGGATAAGAAGAGTTGTTGCAACGAGTGTCTGGAGATGAAGAAGGTTACGTTGGAAAATATCATCACGACGCTCGAGAACCTTTCGCCCGAGGTGGTGATTGATGAAAAGACCCGCAAGGCCGCCGAACGAGCTATTCTTAATATGGTTGAAATTAAATAAGGAGATTAAAGAAATTAAAGATATTAAGGAAATTAAAGAAAAAAACTCCTTAATATCTTTAATCTCCTTAAAATCATTAAGTTCATTATAAAAAAACAACAATATGAAAAGACTTATTTTATCGCTTTGTGCCGCTTTTGTGGCTGTGTCGGCAATGGCCGATGAGGGAATGTGGCTGCTGCCCTACCTGAAGAAGATGAACGAAAAGGATATGCGTGCGAAGGGCTTCAAGCTCTCGGCCGAGGATGTCTATTCGATGGAGAAATCCTCGCTGAAGGATGCCATCATTATCTTTGGTGGCGGTTGCACGGGTGAAATCGTGAGCGAGAAGGGTCTTATTTTTACCAACCACCACTGTGGTTTCGGTGCCATTCAATCGCTTTCGTCGGTCGAGCATGACTACCTGAAGAACGGTTTCTGGGCGCGTAACCATGGCGAGGAGCTGCCTGCTCCGGGTCTGAAGGTGCGCTTCATCCGCCATATCATGGATGTAACGGCCGACATCGTGGGTAATGTTCCCTCGATTGCCTCGGAGGAGGAGTATCAGCGTATCACGGGCGAAAACAAAAAGGCCCTGATTGAGGAGTTGGAGAAGAAGTACGAGGGTATGGAGGTGATTATCCCCGCTTTCTTCGGAAACAATCAGTTCTTCGCCTTTATGATGGAGACCTATACGGATGTGCGTCTGGTGGGTACGCCCCCGCAGTCGATTGGTAAGTTTGGTGGTGAGACCGACAACTGGATGTGGCCGCGCCATACGGGTGACTTCTCGATTTTCCGTGTCTATGCCGACGAGAACAACCGTCCGGCCGACTATTCGCCCAACAACACCCCCTATCGTGCCGAGAAGTACCTCAAAGTAAATATCAAAGGCATCGAGGAGGGCGACTTTGCCATGGTGATGGGTTTCCCCGGTTCGACGGACCGCTACATGACCTCCTATGAGATTGATTATATGCTCTCGACCGATAATCCGCAGCGTATCTCGATTCGTGGTGCGCGTCAGGCGATTTTAGCCGAGGATATGGCTGCCAGCGATAAGGTACGCATCCAGTATGCATCGAAATATGCCTCTTCGTCGAACTATTGGAAGAATTCGATTGGTATGTCGAAGGCGGTCATCAAACTCAACGTAAAGGGCGAAAAAGAGGTGCAGGAGCAGGCCTTCCAGGCTTGGGCCAACGCCAACACGCTGCCCGATGAGGGGTATATGGATGCCCTACCGAAAATCAAGGAGTATGTCGAAAAGTCGGCTCCGGCCCGCAAGAATCTGCAATATATGCAGGAGTCGATGATGCGTGCCATCGAGCTTTTGTCGCTCGGTAGCGTACTGACCGATGGCCAGGCTGTGAAAAAGGAGGTGGATGCCGAGAAGGTGATGGCCTATGCCAACCGCATCTACAAGGATTACAACGAGCCGACGGACCGTCGCGTAGCGAAGAAGATGCTTCAGATGGCGCGTGAAAATATGACCATTCTCCCCTCGTTCTATGCCGAAATTATCGACAAGGAATTTGGTGGCGATATCAACAAGTATGTGGATTATCTGTATGATAATACGGCCGTTGCATCGCCCGAGAAGTTGGAGGCACTGTTGAAGGACTACTCGATGGAGAAGGCAGAAAAGGACCCCGTGATTCCCTTCTTTAAGTCGGTGATGGAGCTGGCCGGTGAGCTGCGCAAGGAGGCATCGGCACACACGAAGCTCTACTCGGAGGGTCATCGCAAATACATTGCCGGCCTGATGAAGCAGTATCCCGATAAGGCGTGGGCTTCGGATGCCAACTTCACGATTCGTTGCACCTATGGTAATGTGCTTCCCTACACGCCGGCCGACGGTATTCGTTACAACTACTACACGACGCTGAAGGGTGTGATGGAGAAGGAGGATAAGAACAATCCCATCGAGTTCACCGTGGAGGAGAAACTCAAGGAGTTGTACAAGAACCAGGATTACGGACGTTATGCCAACAAGAAGGGCGAGCTGGTGACCTGCTTCCTTGCAAACCTCGATATTACGGGTGGTAATTCGGGTTCGCCCGTGCTGAACAAGAAGGGTGAGCTGATTGGTTTGGCCTTCGACGGCAACTGGGAGGCGATGTCGGGTGATGTGGCTTTCGAACCGGAGTTGCAGCGCATGATTGCTGTCGATGCCCGCTACGTACTCTTCATTATCGACAAATTTGCCGGTCAGCAGTGGCTTATCGACGAGATGGATATTGTCGAATAATTTTTTAATCTACGATTAAAACACTACTTTTGCACCACTTAAATTAAACTATCATGGCAAAAGCATTCAAAAGATACCTCGTTACCTCGGCACTTCCCTATGCCAATGGTCCGGTCCATATCGGCCACCTGGCAGGTGTCTATGTGCCGTCGGATATCTATACGCGCTACCTGCGTCTGAAGGGTGCCGACGTAATTTCGATTTGCGGCTCGGATGAGCATGGCGTACCCATCACCATCAAGGCCCGCAAGGAGGGTGTAACCCCCCAGGATATCGTGGACCGTTACCACAACCTTATCAAACGCTCGTTTGAGGGGTTGGGTATCTCGTTCGATATCTATTCGCGTACCACCTCGCCTACGCACAACAAGACTGCTTCGGAGTTCTTCCGCAAGCTCTACGATGAGGGTAAGTTCATTGAGCAGACCTCCGAGCAGTATTACGACGAGGAGGCCAAGACCTTCCTTGCCGACCGCTATATTGTCGGTACCTGCCCCAAGTGTGGCAACGACCGTGCCTATGGTGACCAGTGCGAGAAGTGTGGTTCTACCCTCTCGCCCGATGAACTGATTGACCCGCACAGTGCTGTGTCGGGTTCGAAGCCGGTGAAGAAGGAGACCAAACACTGGTATCTGCCCCTGAACGATTATGAGCAGATGCTCCGTGACTGGATTCTGGAGGGTCACAAGGAGTGGAAATCGAATGTCTATGGCCAGTGCAAGAGCTGGTTGGATGGCGGTTTGCAGCCGCGTGCCGTGAGCCGCGACCTGGATTGGGGTATTCCCGTGCCGGTTGAGGGTGCCGAGGGAAAGGTACTCTACGTCTGGTTTGATGCCCCGATTGGCTATATCTCGGCCACGAAGGACCTTACGCCCGATTGGGAGAAGTATTGGAAAGATGAGGAGACGAAGCTCGTCCACTTCATCGGTAAGGACAACATCGTCTTCCACTGCATCGTATTCCCCTCGATGCTGAAGGCGCATGGCGACTACATCCTGCCCGAGAATGTCCCCTCGAACGAGTTCCTGAACCTCGAAGGCGACAAGATTTCGACCTCGCGCAACTGGGCCATCTGGTTGCATGAGTATCTGGAGGAGTTCCCCGGTAAGGAGGATGTACTTCGTTACGTATTGTGTGCAAATGCCCCTGAGACGAAGGATAACGACTTCACTTGGAAGGACTTCCAGGCACGTAACAACTCGGAGTTGGTGGCTATCCTGGGTAACTTCGTCAACCGCGCCCTGGTCCTCACGCAGAAGTATTATAACGGTGTAGTTCCCGCTTGTGGCGAGCTGACCGACTATGATAAGGAGACCATTGCGGAGCTGCAACAAATCAAGGCACAACTGGAGCGCAACATCGAGAACTACCACTTCCGCGAGGCGTTGAAGGATGCCATGAATTTTGCCCGCATCGGTAATAAGTATCTGGCCGATACCGAGCCGTGGAAGGTGGTGAAAACAGACCCGGAGCGTGTAAAGACCATTCTTAATATTGCTCTTCAGATTACGGCCAATACGGCTATCGCTATCGAGCCGTTTATGCCCTTCTCGGCTGCGAAGATGATTGCGATGCTCGCCACCGAGAAGTTCGGATGGGAGCAGATGGGCAAGATGGACCTTATCAACGAGGGCCATACTATTGGCAAGGCCGAGCTGTTGTTCGAAAAGATTGAGGACGATACGATTCAAAAGCAACTCGACAAATTGGCTGCCATCAAGGAGGCCAACCTGGCAGCAGAGAAAGCGCAAGAGGTTGAGGGTCAGAAAGATAACGTATCGTTCGACGATTTCCAGAAGATGGATATCCGTGTTTCGACCATCCTGAAAGCCGAGAAGGTGGCCAAGACCAAGAAGCTCTTGAAATTGTTGGTGGATACGGGTATCGATGAGCGTGAGATTATCTCCGGCATTGCCGAGCATTTCACCCCCGAGGAGTTGGTAGGTCAGCAGGTGTTGGTGCTGGTGAACCTCGAGCCGCGTGAGCTGAAGGGTACCCTTTCGCGCGGTATGATTCTCATGGCCGAGGATGCTACCGGTAAGTTGCGCCTGTTGCAACCCAACGAGCCTACCCATAACGGAGCAATTGTAGGATAAAGGCATATTCGCTATGCAAACAGATGTTAGAGAGTGGTCGGAGCTTAGCTTCGACTACTACTCGACGGACTATAATGTCCGTTACAGTTACCGACCCGACCGCGGTTGGAGCGAGATGCAACTCTCTGAAGATGAGTTTCTTCCCGTCCCCTTGGCTGCGGCGTGTCTTCACTATGGGTCGTCACTTTTCGAGGGGTTGAAGGCCTTTCGCGGTGCTGACGGTAAAATTCGTATTTTCCGCCTTGAAGATACTGTCGAACGGCTGCAATCCTCCGCTCGTCGTCTCTGTCTTCCTGTGCCTACGCGCATGATGATTATCGAGGCCTGCACGGAGGTGGTGCGCAAGAACCTGCGTCACCTTCCCCCTTATGGCACCGGAGCCGCGATGTATCTGCGTCCCGTTGAGATTGGTACTTCGACCAGCTTTGGTGTGACCCCTTCGGCAAATGCCCTCTTTGTGGTCTTCTGCTCACCCGTGGGTCCCTATTTTAAGGAGGGCATCCGTCCGATTCAGGTGGCAGTGGATAGAGAGCAGGACCGCGTTTCGGCCAATGGTACGGGCGATGTGAAGATTGGCGCGAATTATGCGGCCAGTCTCCTCCCCTACCAGCACGCCCACGAAATGGGTTTTCAGAGCGTGCTGTTTCTCGACCCCAAGGAGCATAAGTACCTCGATGAGTGTGTAGCAGCTAACTTCTTTGCTGTACGTGATGGCAAATACATTACCCCTAAATCATCGACCATTCTCCCTTCGATTACCAATAAGAGCTTGAAGCAGCTCGCGCTCGATATGGGTTTGGAGGTCGAGGAGCGACAAATTCCCGTTGAGGAGTTGGAGAGCTTCGAAGAGTGTGGCTGTTGCGGTACGGGTGCTATTATTGCCCCCATCAGCGAGATTTACGATATGCAGACCAAGAAGAGCTATTTCTATGGTCGTGAAGTTGGTCCTGTCAGCCTTCAGCTCTATCATAAGTTGCAGGATATCCAATATGGCTTGGCCGAGGATATCCACGGCTGGAATACGATTGTTGAAGAGTAAAGAGCGAAGAGCGAAGAGGAAAGAGAAGAGGAAAAAGAAAAAGGAAAAAGAGGAATGTTCCACGTAGAACATTCCTCTTTTCTTGTTAATCCACCTTCGGTGTCTTGACTTTACTTCGGCTCGGCAATTCAAATAAATTTGATTGCGCTCGCTCTCCGTAAAGTTCCACGTGGAACAATCCTCTTCTCTCTCTGTTTGGATTGTTGGTCGAAAATGTTCTACGTGGAACAATTACTATAACAATACCCTATCGTCCGAATTTGATAAGCAGCACGTTTACATCGGCCGGCGATACGCCCGGGATGCGCGAAGCTTGTCCAATGGTTTGCGGACGAATACGTGATAGTTTTTGGCGTGCCTCGATGGTTAATGAGTTCATCGCCATAAAATCAAACCCCTCCGGAATCGAAATTTCCTCCAATCGGTGCAATTTCTCGGCAATTTGTTTTTCGCGTTCAATATAACCACGATATTTGATACGAATCTCCGCCTCCTCAATCTCCTCGTTGTTTATCTCCTCTTTAATGATGAACTTTTCGAGTTTCGGAAGGACGGCACGCACCCCTTCGAAGGTGACACCGTTGCGCATCAAGAGGTCGGCAAGCTTCTTCCCCTGCGTCAAAGGCTCCGAACCGACCGAAATTAAATAGTCGTTAATTTCGGCTATTTTGACACTCTGTCCTTGCGCAAACGAAATAAGCGATTCTACGTTGCGATTTTTTTTGGTGAATTCGCCGAATCTTTTACGCGAAATAAGTCCGATTTCATAGCCAAGAGGCGTCAATCGAGCATCTGCATTATCTTGTCGGAGCAGAATTCGATACTCGGCACGCGAGGTGAACATCCGATACGGCTCATCCACCCCTTTTGTCACCAGGTCGTCAATCAGCACACCGATATAGGCTTCGTCGCGGTTCAAGACAATCGGCTCCTCCCCTTTTCGACTGCGGTGGGCATTGATGCCGGCCATCAAACCCTGCGCGGCAGCCTCCTCGTAGCCCGTCGTGCCATTCACCTGCCCCGCAAAATAGAGACCCTCCACCTGCTTTGTTTCGAGCGAATGGTGCAGTTGTGTGGGCGGAAAATAGTCGTATTCGATGGCATAACCGGGGCGATAGATGTGCAAATCCTCAAAACCCTCGATTTTGTGCAGTGCCTCCCACTGCACCTCCCACGGTAGCGACGAGGAGAATCCGTTCAGATAGTACTCGTTCGTGTGGCGACCCTCCGGTTCGAGGAAGAGCTGATGCTCCTCCTTGTCGGCAAAGGTGCGCAGCTTATCCTCAATCGAGGGGCAGTAGCGCGGACCGATGCCGTGTATCGTGCCATTGAACAGAGGCGAGCGGTCAAAACCCGTGCGCAGAATGTCGTGTACCTCCTTCGAGGTATAGACCAAAAAGCACGGTAACTGCTCCTTAACCGACTCTGTTTCAGAGGAAAACGAAAATTTCGATGGCTTTTCATCGCCATATTGAGGCTCCAGAATCTCGAAATTGATGGTGCGTGCATCGAGTCGTGCAGGTGTTCCGGTCTTCATGCGCCCCACCTCAAAACCAAGTGCGCGGAGTTGCTCCGTGAGGCCCTGCGAGGCTTGGTCTCCGGCTCGCCCGCCCTCGGCCGAGGAGCTGCCCACGTGCATCAGACCACCAAGGAAGGTGCCGGCCGTGAGAATCACCTTTTCGCACGAGAACTCCATCCCCATCTTTGTCTTAACTCCCTGAACGCGAGGTTTTTCCGCGCTCATATCGAATACAAGTTCCACGACCGAGTCCTGCCACAGATAGAGGTTGGTCGTATTTTCGAGCGTGTGTCGCCATGCAGCCGAGAAGGCCTCCTTGTCGCATTGTGCGCGTGGACTCCACATCGCTGCCCCTTTCGAGCGGTTGAGCATACGGAATTGGATGGAGGTGCGGTCGGTGATGATACCCATCTTGCCACCCAGCGCATCAATCTCGCGGACAATCTGACCCTTCGCTACCCCACCTACGGCCGGATTGCAGGACATCGAGGCAAACTTTGCCATATCCATCGTCAGGAGCAACGTGCGCGACCCAAGGCGTGCGGCTGCTGCCGCTGCCTCGCAACCCGCGTGACCGCCACCGATAACGATAATATCGTAGTGAAGAATCATAAATTCCAGAATTTCAAATATTTATCCTCTTTGCGGTGCATCTGTGCGTTGGCTCTGGGGGTTTTATCCTTCTGGCCGCAAAGGTGCAGTACGCCGTGTACCACTACCCTACGCATCTCTTCGATTTTGGTGGCTCCGTAGAGGCGGGCATTATCGGCTACGGTCTCCACATCGATAAAGATGTCGCCGCTGACTACCCCGCTACCCTTGCGGTCGCTGTAATCGAAGGTGATGATATCGGTAAAGTAATCGTGGCCGAGAAACGCTTTGTTCATCTCCAACAGGCGCGCAGCCGAGCAGAAGATGTAATTCACATCGCCCAGCGTGTAGCCCTCTGCCGCAGCCACCTCTTTGAGCCACGCTGCCGTGCGGCGTTTTTCGGGCAGGCGGTACGAGCAGTCGTCCGTATAATATTTTACTGCCATTGCAAAAGCTATTTTTTGAAACAGTTGGCTGCCGACATCGTCTCTTTGGGGTTGGGCGAGTAGATGCCGAAAACGATTTTGTGTTCGGTCTCCATGGTGGTTACATTGACCGCTGCACCCACCGTGCCTAAAGGGCCGTTTTTAGCCACTTTTTGCCCCTTTTCTACGCTTGCCGACCCGAGGTTGGTGTAGGAGGTGATATACTCGCCATGGGCCACAAAAACCTCGTATTTGGCCGTGATGCGGTTGCGCTTCACATCGACCACCTTACCCTCGTAAATCGAGCGCACGGTGGCACCCTTCGCGCCCGTGATTTCGGCCATGTTGCCCTTGTAGCGTTTCACGCGACCCCCCACCACGGGTAGATTCAGGTGTGAGGTGCGCGACGAGAAGGAGGCACCCTCCTTGTTGCCTTTGGTGAGTTTGCGCAGTTCGCTGATGGCCACCGAGAGTTGCTCCTCCTGCTCCATCTTGCGGGCCAGTGCCTGCTTCTCCTTGTTGGTCATCGTGCGAATCTCCTGCTTGGCGGCCGAGGCATCGCGCTGAAGGCGTTTGCGTTGTCCCTCCACCTTTTTCGATACGGAATCCAACTCCTTTTGGCGGCTTTCGAGGCGTAGTTGCTCGTTGGCCACGGATTGTTTTAACGAGTTGATTTCTCGCAATTTGCGTTCGCGCAAGGCGGCCATTTCGCGCATCATCGTCAGACGACGCGAGATGTCGGCAAAGTTGCGCGACGAGAGGATGTAGCTGATGTAGTTTTGCTGGCGGTAGTTGCGATAGGCTTCGCGGGCCAGCTCGCTGTATTGGGTGCGATTCTGCTCCAACGCCTCTTGCAGGCTGTCGGCCATCTCCGCAGAGCGTTCCACCTCCTTTTCCACCCGCGAGGCTTCGCGTTCGGTCTCGGTGAGGAGCTGGTTGCGTTGGGCAATTTGACGCGCCAGGCGACGAGCGCGCTCCTCGGTCGTCTTACGGCTCTTTTGGAGTTTGCCGATGGCGGCCTCCTCGGCGGCAATCTTCTTTTCGAGGGCGGCAATCGCCTTTTTCTGCTCCTCGACGCGACGGTCCTCCTGACCGATGGCCACGCAGGTCATCGTCAGCAGCAACAGTAACAGCCATATGCACTTTATGCTTCGCATCGGGAGTAGGGTAGGGGTTGGTTTATCTATTTGTTTTGTACCTTTTTCTCGACCTTGGGTCGCTTCATGCGCTCCTCAATCACAGCCTTATCGTATCCCCTTTCGAGGGCCTTTTTCCAATAGGTCTCGGCCATGAATTGGTCGCCCATGGCGTGCAGAATATCGCCATAGTGGAGCAGCAGCTCCTGGCTTTTCTGGCCATCGAGTGCCACCGCCTGTCGCATGAGTTGCCGTGCCTCCTCAAGCCGTCCGAGACGGAAGAGAATCCAGGCGTGGGTGTCCATGTAGGTCGGGTTGCGGTCGGTCAGTTCCGAGACCCGCTCGGCCATCTTCAACGCACGCTCCAACTGCTTGCCCTCGAGCGAGAGGAAATAGGCCCAATTGTTGAGAACCAGGACGTTATCGGGGTTGTATTTCAACGCCTTTTTATAAGCCTTATAGCAATCCCGTTGATACATCTTCTTAAGCAGGAAGCCCGAAGCCTCTCCTTGGGCGTGGTACACATCGCCGATTTGCCCCCAGATTTGGCTGCGGAGCGTATCCGTGTCGGTATAGTTAAGGGCCTTTTTATAGCTCGATACCGCACCGGCAAAATTATCCATGCGGTACTTTACATTGCCCTCGGCCAGATGTAGTTCGATGGCCTTCGGGAAGTGTGTAAGTGCCTCATTGACATATTTTTTTACCGAATCGGGACGCTCCAAATAGCTCTCGATGTCGATGACCGTCAGGAAGTAATCCTTCTCCAACGGTTCATCCTTCAGGTGGGCCTTGTAGTGTTGTAAGGCCTCTTCCAGCTGTCCTGAAGCGATGAGGTGGTTGGCATACAGCTCCACGACCCGTTTGTCGGTGGGGTAGCGGATGGCCAACAACGAGGCCAGGTCGTGCAGCTGGAAGTAGTTGGCGCGGTAGAACTCCAGCTCCGAGGTGAAGAGTTCGAAGCGGCGAATCTTCTGCTCGAGGGGCATCTGGTCCGAGAGAAAGAGCTTGCGCGTGACCCAGAGCATGGAGCGAAAGTCCTGTCGTGCGTTGTAGAAATCGGAGAGCGACATGAGGGTTTCGAGCCGTGCCGAGTCGATTTTCAGGGCGGTATCGTACGCGCGTCGCGCCAGCGAATCCTGCCCCGAAATGCCATACAGTTCGGCCAATGCCACGTGATGCTCCGCCTCATAGGGTACCTCTTCGGCCAGCGTTTTGGCCTCCTCCAGCGCACGGTCGGTCTGCTTGGTCTGCACCAGCAGGTGGCGTTTCATCTTGCTCAAATAGGGGTGGCGACCCATGCGCACCTCGGCCGAATCGAGCGTGGCGATGGCCGAGTAGGGTTGTTGATTCTGCTCGTAGAGGGCCGCCAGGATGCGGTAGAGGTCCAAATCGCGCGGGTCACGCTCGTTGAGCGACCGATAGACGGGCAGGGCATCGGCATAGCGTTCGGCCATCAGCAGCGACTGCCCGTAGGCACGGTGATACCAGAAGTTGGTCGTATCCTGCCGATAGGCCTTTTCGGCCCATTGCGACAACTGCTTCGGGTCGTTGCTCAACCCGTTGGAGACAAGCGCAAAGTAGGCCGGAGCGTAGAGCGAATCGACCTCCAGAGTCTGTTCCAAAAGGGCGCGACCGCGGGTGGTATCACGGTGAATCGTGAGGGCCTTCACCCCCTCGGTGTAGAGAAAAACGCTTCGTAGCGAATCCGCCCCTTCGGGCTGTTGCGCTCTTGGCGTGCCGGCCGCAAAGGCGGTCAGAAAGAGCATCAAGAGCGCAACTATCGCAACAAAGCGTTTCATGAGCATCTTTTTTTGGTCTTCAACGACTACAAAGCGTCGTCGAACTGGTGCAGGAAGCGCACGTCGTTCTCGAAGTAGAGGCGGAGGTCCTTCACGCCGTACTTCAACATGGCGATACGCTCAATACCCATACCAAAGGCGAAACCCGAATACTTTTCGGGGTCGATATTGCTGGCTTTCAGTACGTTGGGGTCAACCATGCCGCAACCCATAATCTCCAACCAGCCCGTACCCTTGCAGACGGGGCAACCCTTGCCACCGCACAGGTTACACGAAACATCGACCTCGGCCGACGGCTCCGTGAAGGGGAAGTAGGAGGGGCGCATACGAATCTGTGCCTGCTCGCCGAAAATCTCCTTTGCAAAGTAGAGCAGCGACTGCTTCATATCGGCAAACGACACACCCTCATCGATATATAGACCCTCAATCTGGTGGAAGATGCAGTGTGCGCGGTAGGAGATGGCCTCGTTGCGGAAGACACGACCCGGGCAGATGACACGGATGGGCGGCTTCTGATGCTCCATCGTGCGCACCTGAATCGACGAGGTGTGGGTACGCAGCAGGATATCCTTCGGATTCGGCTCCGAACCCTGCTTCTCGATGAAGAAGGTGTCCTGCATATCGCGGGCGGGGTGTTCGGGCGGGAAGTTGAGCGAGGTGAAGACGTGTTGGTCGTCCTCAATCTCCGGACCGTCGGCTACGGTGTAGCCCAGACGCGAAAAGACCTCGACAATCTCGTTCTTGACGAGCGAGATGGGGTGGCGCGAACCAAGCTCCTCGGCCGTACCCGGGCAGGTCATATCGCCGATGGTGCAACCACAATCCGAGGCCGAATTTTGCAACTCCTCGCGCAGGGTGTTGATGCGCGTTTGAGCCTCGTTTTTCAGTGCATTGAGCTTCTGACCCAGCTCACGCTTCAGCTCCGGTGCCACGGTTTTGAACTCATCCATCAGGGCGGTCAGCTCACCCTTCTTGCCGAGGATGCGGATGCGGAACTCTTCAATCTCGGCAGCTGCTTTGGGCTTGAACTCTTCGACTTGTCGCAGAAGTTCGTTGATTTTTTCAATCATATTTTGAATGTTAACTCTTTTTCGCTAATTTTGGGCGTGGTGATTAGAACATAGTTCTAACACGCAAAGTTATAAAAAAAAGTTAGGATGCGAAAATATCTCTCCATTATAGCCACTCTTCTGGCTCTTTTCCTCCCAAATTCGATGGTTGGAGCCTCCAAAGCCGCCTCACGCGAGGGGGTGGGCGTCGTTTTGAGCGGTGGTGGAGCAAAGGGCTTGTACCACATTGGCGTTTTGCAGGCACTCGAGGAGAACGGGGTTCCGATTGATTACATTGCCGGTACCTCGATGGGTTCGATTATCGGTGCGCTCTATGCGGCGGGTTACTCGCCTGCCGAGATGCGCGATTTGGTCCTTTCGGGCATGGTGCAGCAGTGGGTGTCGGGTCGTATCGACCCTACGGTCTATATGCCCTACTACCGCCAGGTGGGTAATCCCCCCTCGTTCATCAACCTCTGGCTCGACTTTTCGGACGAGAAGCAGACCTTCCAAATCCCGAAGAATCTGATTTCCTCGACCCAAATCGATATGGCACTTATCGAGCTGTTTGCCCCCGCCTCGACGGCGGCCGACAACGACTTCTCGCAGCTCATGATTCCCTTCCTCTGCGTGGCGGCCGATATGAACCGTCGCGGTCCGGTGACGCTCGACGAGGGTTCGCTGCCCGAAGCCATTCGTTCGTCGATGTCTATTCCGTTGGCTTTCAAGCCCGTAAAGCGCGATTCGATGCTGCTCTACGATGGCGGTATCTACGACAATTTCCCCTGGCGGGCGTTGGATGAAAAGCACCATCCCGAACTCCTCGTGGGTTCGATTTGCACCTCGGGCGAGATTCGTCCCGATGGCAACGAGTCGCTCATTGACCAGGCGGTGTTGATTGCCATGAGCGGCTCGGATTATTCGATGCCCGAAGAGCGGTCGGTGACGATTCATCGTGCCGTGGATGTCGGTATGCTCGACTTTGACAACGCCACACCGGTGATTGAGGCCGGCTACGAGGATACCAAACAGCAGATGGAAGCTATTTTGAGTCGTATTCCGGCAGCGAAACGATGGACCAAAGAGCAGTATGAGAGCCGTCGCAAAGCCTTCCGCGAGAAGTGTCCTCCCCTGATTTTCAACAACTACGATTTTTCGTGTGCCAACGACAGACAGCTGGCATATATCCGTAGTTATATTCGTGCCGACCATTTGAGCAGCGAGCGACAGCGTCAGATGGATTTCGAGCGGTTGCGCCGTAACACCTATCGCCTGCTTGTCACGGGCGAGTACCAGATGGATGTACCGCAGGTGAGCTACGACGAGGAGTCGGAGCGTTACAGCTTCTCGGCCGAATTGACCGCCCGCCCCAACCTGAAGCTGACCATCGGTGGTAATATCTCCTCGACCGCTTTCAACCAGGCACACATCGGTCTGAACTACCAATCTTTCGGGCGTGCAGCCCACCGTTTTGGTGCCAACCTCTACCTCGGACCGACCCACACGTGGGGTTCGCTGGGCGGGCGTATGGACTTCTATGTCACCCACCCGGTCTATCTGACCTATGCCTATAACTTTGCCACCGAGAACAACCGCCACGGCTCCTTCGGGCGCGTGTCGGATGTCGATAATACGCTGGCTGTCAAGCAGAGCGAGAGTTTCGGCTCCTTTGGATTGGGTATCCGCCTTACGCACCGCTCGTTGGTGGAGCTGAAACTCCATGCCGGCCATAGCAACTACCACAGCCCCAACCCCCTCATTGCCGATGAGGAGGAACATTCGCGCTTTTGGTTCTACGGAGCCAAACTCGAGTTGGCCCGCAATACGCTCGATAAGTTTATCTATCCCACTCGTGGCTCCGAGCTGCATCTCTCGGCCATCTATCTCAACGGGCGCGACCGCCTGCGCACATCGGAGAATGGCGATTTCCAACCCGGGCAGGGTCGCTCGTGGTATGGAGGCAGTTTTCAGTATGAAAAAATCTTCAATATGCCCGAGGCCGACTGGTTCATCCTGGGATTCAATGTCGATGCGGTCTATACCAACCACCCCTCCTTCACCACCGAAGGGGCAACCCTCATGACCCTGCCTGCCTATGAGCCGATACCGCACGCCCGCATGATTTTCATGCCCGACTTCTCGGCCAAGCGATTTGTGGCGGGTGGCGTAAACCCCACCTTCTCCTTTACGCGCAACCTCTTTCTGCGCACGGGCTTCTATGCCATGTACCGAAACCGCAACAACTACCACCCCGAGGGGTTGGTTACGTGGAAGGACCGTCAGCTGAACTTCATCACCGAGGCCTCTTTGGTCTATCACACCCCCATCGGCCCCGTGAACCTCTCCCTCATCAAATATGGACTCGATACCCCGAAGAATATGTATCTCATGTTTAATTTTGGGTATCCTATCTTTGCGCCTAAAGCCACCTTTTATTAGTTTTTCGATTTTATAGGGCATATTTTGCACTTCCCTCGCGGGCTGCGAATGAGAAATACAATTAGTATGTCCCATCCGCGCCCACTTCACGAAGCACAAAATCTGCACCTCTAAAATCAAAAAACGGTTGTGGGGCTGATGATTATAATGATATTAAGGAGTTTAATGAAATTAAGGAGATTAAAGAATCACTCCTTAATCTCCTTAAAATCTTTAATTTCTTTAATCTCTTTCTCTTACTATCTCTTTGCTCTTCGCTCTATGCTCTTTTCTCTTGTTTTACTTGGGCGAAATCAGCAACTTGAAGCTGTGCGGTTGTTCGCTGTGGTAGGGAAGCATATACTCCTTGCGCGGTTGTGAACCCCAGCTGGTTACGCAGCCCAGACCCTGCTGTCGGCCATCGACGTGGATGTTGGTTCGGCCGTTGGGTTGAAGGTCGCTATCGAGCTTTTGGTAGTCGGGGTGGTTGATATCGAGCTGCTCCAACGAATAGTGCAGAGCCGAGGCCGAGAAGGGCTTTTCGGCGCGGAACTCCAGACCGCGACCTGCCGAATCCTTCACCTGCCACCAATCCAGCTCCGCGTGGGTACCCGACTCCTGCGGACGCACGTAGCCGTGGTGGTACTGCTCCACCACCTGCTGACGGAATAGACCGCGACGCGCACCGCTCAAGCGGTCGATATAGGTCTCGTGCGGCCCCTTGCCGTAGAATTCGATGCGGTCAAACGAGGCCGGCATTGCCGTGCGCAGGCCGAAGCGGGCCATGTTGCGGATATCGGTGCGGCTCTTGTCGGGGGTCATCTCCATCGTGACCCATACCTCACCGCTGTTGCCGATTTCGTACTGCATCGCCACCTCGGCACCCGTCGAGGCGATGTAGTAGCGGGCCGTTGCCTCCGAGGGCGACTTAAGTTCGAAGGAGCGCAGTTCGAGCGTTGCCTCGCGCCACGGCTTCCAGGTCTGTCGCTTATCGCCACCACCACTCTTCTGCACGCCGTAGTCGTTTTCGGTCAGGGCGCGATAGAATTCGGGGCGTAAAGGCTCCACCAGCAGCTCCGTACCGCGGTAGTTGTAACGGGCGATAAAGCCCTCCTCGTTGAACGTGAGCGAGAAATCCTCCCCGCTGATGGTGCGGCCGTTTTGGGTGAGCATAGAACCTTTCAGGGGCTGTTTTTGGGCGCACGCCTTGCGAGAAATCACAAATTGGTCAAAGGCCGTCTCGTGGTTGGCCGCGAGCAGTGGTTCGCTATTTTTAAGTTGGTAGCTTACATCGAGCAGCAGCTCTTTGCACGCAATATCCTCAACCGCTTGAGCCGAGTAGGGGAGTTGCATTTCGACGCTTTCTTGCGGGGCCACCTTCAGGGTTTCGATGATGCCCGAGCGGAGGGCTACACCATCGGCCATCAGTCGCCAAACAAGGCGATAATTGCTCAAATCGCGGAAGAAATACTCGTTCTTCACCCGAATCTTGCCATTCGCTATATCCACGGCCGAGGTGAGGATGTTACGCTGTTGGTACTTCACCTCCCAGGCTCCCGGATGGGGCGTGCGGTCGGCTGCCACCACACCGTTGCAGTTGAACGAGTCGTCCGTGGCATCCTTTTCGTTGTAGCAACCGCCGTAGCGGAAGGAGAGTACGCCCGTCTTGGGGTCGCGGTAGGCGAGGGCTTGGTCGGCCCAATCCCAGATAAAGCCACCCTGGTAGTGGTCGTATTTGCGGACCAAATCCCAATACTCCTTAAATCCGCCGAGCGAATTACCCATGGCGTGGGCATACTCGCAGAAGATGAGCGGACGCTCGGGCGAGGAGTTCATGTAACGCTCCACCCAATCGTAGTCGGAATACATCGGACACATGATATCACTCGGATAGAAGGCCGTGCGGTCGTAGTTGAGTCTTCCGTAGGGGATGGCCTGCTCGTAGTGAATCGGGCGCGAGGGGTCGTAACCCTTAATCCACTCGTAGCAGAGGCGGAAGTTGTTGCCGTTGCCCGCCTCGTTGCCCAGACTCCAGATGATAATCGAGGGGTGGTTGTAGTCGCGCAACACCATGCGCTGGTTGCGGGCAAGGTGGGCCGCGGCATAGTCATCACGACGCGCCAACGTCTTTTCACCATAACCCATGCCGTGCGACTCGATATTCGCCTCGTCGATGAGGTACATACCATACTCGTCGCACAGGTCGTACCAGAGCGGAGTGTCGGGGTAGTGGCAGGTACGCACGGCATTGAAATTCAGCTCCTTCATGCGTTGAATATCCCGAATCATATCCTCGCGCGTGACGTAGTAACCCGTGTTGGGGTTCATCTCGTGGCGATTGACGCCCTTGATAAGAATCGGCTTGCCGTTCACCAGCAGCTGGCTGTTTTTGATTTCCACTTTGCGGAAGCCGACCCGAATGGCGGTTGCCTCCGTAACGGCACCCTTGTCGTTGATGGCGGCAATTTTGAGGCGGTAGAGGTGCGGTGTTTCGGCACTCCACTTTTTGGGGTTTTTCACCTCAAAACGGTAGGTCGCAACCCCCTTTTGCGGGGTGCAAACCGTCTCGGCCACCACCTGCGATGCGGCATCCAGCAGCGTCAGACGGAGGCTCTTGACCCCCTTGGTGGTGGTGGCACGCACGTGGAGCGTACCATCGGTGTAGTTGTTTATCAAATCGGGCGTGAGTTTGACATCCTCGATACGGCTGCGGTCGCGGGCATAGAGGTAGCAATCGCGGCCGATACCGGCCAGTCGCCAGAAATCCTGGTCCTCGATGTAGGTGCCGTCCGACCAACGGAAAATCTCCATCGCCAGGAGGTTCTCTTCGCCCGTGCGGACAAAGCGCGTCACATCGAAGACCGCCTCGAGCTTGCTATCCTCGCTGTAACCCACCTCGCGGCCATTGACCCAGAGGGTCACATTCGAGGTGGCCGAGCCGATGTGCAGGAAGATATCCTTCCCCTTCCAATCGGCCGGAATCTCCACCCGACGACGATAGGAGCCGACATGATTCTGCTCCGTGGGGACATAGGGCGGGTTGTCGGCATAGAATTTCGACCAGGGATATTGGATATTGACATAGACCGGGTCGCCGAAACCGTTCAGCTCCCAAAGCCCCGGTACGGGCATCGTGCGCCACGATGAATCATCGTAGTCGAGGGCGTAAAATCCTTCGGGACGCAGCGAGGGGTTCTCGGCACCGTGGAATTGCCACAAACCACCTACCGAGCGGTAGAGCGACGATTGACGGAAGTCGTTTTCGGCTACAACCTCCTCCTCGGTGGGGGTGAGGATGAAGCTCGACCGCATCGTTTTGCGATTCTTTTCGATAAAGCCGGGGTCTTGCCAACGCTCGGTTTGTGCGGCCAACGAGAGGCTGAAACTCACGGCACAAAGGGTCAAAAGCAGCTGTTTCATGATGGGTAGTTTTGGTTTATGACAAATATACAAAAAAACGCTGGAATAATCAACCGAAATCGGAATAATAGTGCATCCTGCACTGATAATAAACGCATTACGCTGAAAATCTCGGAAATACGGGAAATAGCAATTTAGCAAAGAAACGCAAGGTAATGAAATAGAACGGTTGC
>JAFQHI010000039.1 GCA_017398045.1 Alistipes sp.
CAGAGAGGTGTGCAGGTGGAGTCGGAGCTGGAACGCTCCCTCGAAACCCTGTACACGAAAACCGTACCTGCCGGAGTGCGGGAATTCATTGAAATGAAATCCGGTAACACACCGAAGCCTGCACCACCCGTGAAGAAACCGAAACCTTCTCCTTCTTCTGCCGTGGGCGCTGGCGGCCAGGAGGTGCAGAACGGATGAACCACGTTGAGGTAACTCTGTATTTTAACGAACTGCATCTCAAAGCTGTTCAAGAAGAACTCGCCGATGACGGTCTGACCTTGGAGGATAAACTGAAGGAACACTTCGCATTCCTCTATGACCAGCTCGTGCCTCCCGAAAAGCAGCTCGGTATCGAAGCGGAGATCGAGCAGATCGAAGCGCAAGAGAATGCCGAGCGAGAAGCCCGTCGCCGCTTCGGTGTGTTCCACATTCATGAGAACGGCAGCGACCGATACTTCACAAGCGAGCTATTCGACTCTCTGCTGTCCACGGCATACAGGTACCGCCTGTATGACCGTGGCGAACTCAGCTCCAACCCGAAAATGTTTGCCGAAGCCTTCGGCGAGGTGGAGCATATCAGTGCCGCACAGTATGAAGAACTCTGCGACCGAATGCCGAACGACCACCGCATCAAGGTAGCGGCAGATTACGATCTCGATGCGGGAACGGTCACCACCTGCCAAAGCAGCGACAATGCATGGTGGGCTTACCGACTGCGGGATCTGTCTGTAGCAGCATTCAAAGCACACCGTTCCAATTACCGAGGAACGGACAGCAGAGAAAAAATATTTGACCAAGCCCTCGTCGGCAAGGAGATCGATCCGCCCGAAGCAGCAGAGCATACCGTCAAGCAGCTCGGCGTGATCCACGTGTGCGAAAACGGAAATCACAGTTATTTTATATCCCACGAAACGCCGACCTTCCTTACAGCCGCAAACCTCTACCGCCAGTACGAAAACGGTACTGCAAGAGGAACCCCCTCGTCCTTCGCCGAAGCCTTCGGTGAGGTGACGAGGATCTCCGAGGATGCCTACGAAGCACACTCCGACCACATCCCATACGATCCCCATATCAAATTCGCCGCCGAGTTTTATCTTGACGGTGGCGTGTGCAGTGTCCTTGACAGCAAGGATAACTGTCAATGGTTCTACGATCTGAATGACGTGACTGCCGCCGTGCAGAAGGCATATCGACAGACTGATCTGCCTATGAGCAAACGCCAAGAGGTGTTCGACAACATCCTCATCGGCAAGGAACTCGATCCCGACGAATGGGTGGAACGAAAACACGGCGGTAATTCGGACGGCAGTGGCGAAGCACCGGTGATGCGGATGTAGCAGGGCAAGGATGTCGCCCCTGTGAGCCACCGTGTCGCCCTGTGTGGCGAGTTTCCCGCCGAGGTGGAGCAGACACCCACAGACCACCGAACAAGCCCCGTTTCGGGCGTGTTTCGCACAAGGAAAAACAGAGCGATTTTGCGGGCGTTTCTCTCGATTTTCGAGGGTCGAAAATCAAGCAGGTGAAAGAGTCGGGGTCGGTGAACCGCCCCGCCTCGGCTCACAGCGGACGGCAACGCCGACCGCACAAGGGTTTTTGCCCATTTTGAACGCCCGAAAATCTATGGGTCGGTTTTACACCCTTGTGCCACACCCAATGGGTCGCTACTGCCCGAAAGTGCGGTAAATGCAGGCTTTTGGCGTGGGTCGC
>JAFQHI010000030.1 GCA_017398045.1 Alistipes sp.
CTGTAATACGAGACCTTCTTTGCCTTTCATTCGGCGCAGGTCATCGGTCGTTATGGTTTTAATGCTCATTGTGAGATACCTCCCATCTGTATGGTTTGGGTTTCATCCTCGTCCTCATCTATATCCTCGTCATCCGACTGCGTAAAGTCGGTTTCCATGAACTCGGTGGGAGTCAGCTCGTATCCGAGGAAGTTGGGCGAAGTATCATCGTCAAAGGCGATATATCCTTCGCTGCCGAAGGACAGAGGTGCTTTGACGAGGATAGTGCCGCTGTGGTCGCTTCTTGCATACGGCTCCACGGTAGCGAAGGTGATTCCTTCACCGGATCGCAGATCGTATCGGTATAACCCATCCGGCAGTTCCTGCTCGGTGACTCTGCCGTTGGTAAACAGCGCCGTTTGCCCAAGCACCTCCACCACCTCTAATTTCTCATCGGTGAGGGCTTGGGTGGTCAGTTCCTTTGCTTGTACCTCGTCATACGGGACAAGGTCATGCAAGGTGCCGCCCCTTGCGGAGATCACGCCGTAATCGGTGTTGGTAGCTCTCAGCCGTTCGAGGAGTCTTGCTCCTTCATCCTTTGCGAACAGACCGCCCAACCACTTATGGTCGAAGCCGATGCCGAGATGGTGTTCGAGATAGCTCTTGAAAAAGTCGCTGTCGCTGTCCACGTAGGCACTCAGCTCGTACTTATTGAGGTTGGCAATAACGTCGCCGATATCGTCAAGATCAGCGGGATGCTCTGCGGAGAGTACCGCCTTGAACTTCATCTGTTCCTGTGGGGAGAGATACGGGAGCTTCTCGGCAAGACCGTTCAGCTTATCGAAGAGCTGCATATCGCCGAACTGATCGGCAGTGATCTGTGGCACGGAGGACTCGAAGTCCAAGTACACACATTCTTCGATACTGCCGACACCCAGCTCACGGGCAATACGATCGGCCGCTTGCCTTGCCATCGGGAGGGTGATCCATACCGCCTTGTCCTCGACCTCGGACACATCCTCGGTGGGAGGCGGTGCGATCTGTAAGCGGAATGCGTACCAATCTTCCACCTCGGTTTCGGGGAGCTGCTTTCCGTCGTAGACTTCGGGCCTTTCATAGCCGGGTGCGAATACGGCATAACCGTCTGTTAGGTCACAGTTGAAGGTTTCTCGGTACATCCTTCCGATCAATGCTTTATTAAGCAGATATTGGGATGATTCGGGAACGCTGCTGACATCGTCGTGCAGTTCGTTTTCGATGATGAACTGTCCGAGCTGCTCGTCGGTGCGGATATTGGACGCCACCATGATCTCGTCGTATCCGTAGGTGCAATTGATCAGATCCTTCATACTGAGAAGGTCATCCGCAGGACTGCCAAGCACCTTTGGTGCAACGGTACGGAAGATAGCGAGTTCGCTGTCATCCATCTGTGCTATGCGTTTTGCAAAGAAGTTCAGCTCGTCGATGGTCGGCGAGTCCAGTCGGTAAAACAACAGCTCCGGCCATGCACCACAGTTGAGGATGCCGATGCTTCGGAAACTGTCCTCACGCCCGACCATTCTTGCTCGTTGGATGGCATCCCTGATCTCATATTCTTCGGCAGGCAGATCCAACATGGCGTAAAAATAGCCGTCGCCGAGTGGATTCTCATGCGACAGCTCAATGCTTAACGTTTTTTCTTTTATCACGCTTCACACCGTCCTTTCGTAAGGTGATAGATTTCATCGAGCTGCAAGAGCTTGCGCCCGATAGCAGAAATGACAGGAACGCTCACCGCATTGCCTGCCATCTTGTATAGGTGACCGTCCTTGAGTCCGGTCGCCTGTGCTTTATAAAATTGTTCATCTGTGAAGCCTTGGAGTCGCCAGCATTCAATGGGCATCAGTTTGCGGATACGGCCTCTGTGCCATACGCCGTGCCTATCTTGTGCTGTAAGCGTGAACATGGCTTCGTTCGGCTCTTTCACACGCCGTCCTTGCTGCCGTACCGTTTCTCGGTCGGGGGTGAGTACGGCTCTCGGCTCGTCATCGTAATCCACTACCATGACGCCGGAGTGTTCACCTCGGTGGTTACTGATGCCCGAATCTTGCCTTGCGGTGATGCATCTTGCATGATCGGTAATGACGGGGTCGGGGTTCATATCTATGAAGTACAGTCCGGTTTTACCGCCCCATCCACCTGCGCCTGCGGTTTGGGTGCAGGCAACTCCGCTTGGATCATAGACACGTTGACCTTGCGGTCCGGGGACGAGTTGCTTGAGATCTTCCGAATTGCCGCATTCGAGAGGAAATAGCTCTCCGGTACATCCTTTTCTAAGATATCCGACAATATACACACGACGCCGCTTTTGGGGGACTCCGAAAAACGCGCTGTTGTGCACGCACCATTCGATATCATACCCCAATTCAACAAGCGTGGAGAAGATGGTAAAAAGCGTCCTGCCGCCGTCATGCGATAGCAGTCCCGGAACGTTTTCCAAGAGAAGCAGTGGAGGTCTTTTAGCTGCGGCAATTCTTGCCACTTCAAAGAAGAGAGTTCCTCTTGTATCGTCCCTGAATCCGAGCCTTTTCCCAGCAACGCTGAAACTTTGGCATGGAAATCCCGCACAGATGAGATCAATGTCCGGCAGGTCGTTTGTATCAATTTTTGTAGCGTCCTCAAAGTAGATTTCTCCTTTCGGTTGGTAGATTGCGTTGTAGGCTTGGTTTGCCTTTTTATCGATCTCGCAATGACCGATGCATTCAAAGCCGCCCACC
>JAFQHI010000004.1 GCA_017398045.1 Alistipes sp.
AATATATCTAAAATGTAGTTCAGATACTTATAAAAAACTATCGAAATAATTCCTCGACAGCCTGTTTTAGGTCTCCTTTTTGACTATTAAGTAATTTTACCCCCTCTCGCAGGTCTCTTTTTGACCATTAAGCCAAAAAAACTTAATTGCGTTTTCCTGTCAGCTCGTCGAGCAGGTTTTGACACCCCTCCTCCAGCAGGTCAAGGACAATTTCAAAGCCCTCACGACCCTCGTAGTAGGGGTCGGGAACGTAGTGATAACGCGACGAGGTGAAGAACTCGCGCATTCGATAAATTTTATGGGCCGCCTCCCGCGAGGGAGCCAACCGATGGACATCTTCGTAGTTGTAGTCGTCCATGACGATAATGCGGTCGAAACGCTCGAAATCCGCCTCGCGGATTTGGCGGGCGCGATGTGTCAGCTCGATGCCGCGTGCCGAGGCGGCTCGTCGCATTCGCGGGTCGGAGAGTTCGCCCGTATGGCCGGCATAGGTACCTGCCGAATCGACCTCAATAAGGTCGGTCACTCCTCGACGGATGATAAGGTCGCGCAAAATACCCTCGGCCGCCGGCGACCGACAGATGTTTCCCAGACAGACAAACAAGATGCGTTGCTTCATATATAACTTTTCTCTTCGCTCTCGCTAAAATTAACTCTTTGTCCCTCTTTGCTCTTCAAAATCGCTCTATCCTCTTCCCTCTTTCCTCTCTCCTCTTTTTTAGAAGTCCAGTCCGAAACTGATGCTGTAAGTATTGCGCAGCAACGACTCCTTTTCGGCAATGAGGTAGGCGAAATCGACGCGGATGTGCAAGATGCGGATACCGGCACCGAGCGAGAAAAACGAGGGGTAGTAATCCTTTCTTTCGCCAACGTGATATCCTGCACGCAACTGAATGAGTTGCATGAGGTTATACTCGGCACCTAAAGCAGCTTGGAAGCCACGAACATCCGACGGTGTGAAGTAATAACCGAGGTCTGCACCCACGGTCAGCTGGTGCTGGTCCGAGAAGAAGGTTTCGAGGGCGGCACCCGCCTTTACCTCCATCGGCAGCTCCAATTCCGAATGACCGAGAAAGCCTCCCAGGTTCGAGAGTTTGGCACCCAGGCGCAGGGTGGAGTAGTGTTTCCAATCGGTCAGTGGTTGCACGTAGGCGGCCGCCAAATCCACGGCCAACGCCTCTGATTTCTCCTCATAGCGTTTGAGCATCAAATAGCGACCCGTTACGGCCAGCGAGGTGCGCTCGCCCAGACGACGGCCATAGCCCACATCGAGGGCCGAATCGTTGTTGCCCTTCTCGCGCAGGTATTGTCGCCAGCCGAGTTGCAGCGTGTTGTTCGGGTTGAATCGCCAATAGCCCGAAATGCCGTAGTAGTCGAAATCGGCCTGCCCGTAGTAGGAGGTCGATAGTTTAGCCGGAAAGAGCGAGAAGGAGGCCATTGCCGCGTTGTTGAACAGCGCGTGGGCATCCGATGTGGAGGTCATCGATACACCGCCCATACCGAGCGTTTGGGCGTCGATGGTCGGCAGAGCCGACTCTTGTGCCTCGACCAGGGTGAAGGTTGCGAGGGCAAAAAGGGTCAAAAGCATACGTTTCATGCTTACAAAGATAGTAAAAAGCGGGCCATAAAATAAGAAGTGTGTAATCTTTGTCGAAAAAAATCCCCCGTTTTCGCATCTTTCTTTCCTTTTTAGGTTGTATCTTTGGCTTCAGAAAAAGAAAAAACACAAAATAATAACCACACATCATGAAAAAAGACGCAGTTGTTTTTGAGTTGATTGAACGCGAGCGCAACCGCCAGATGCATGGCATCGAGCTGATTGCCTCGGAGAACTTCGTGAGCGACGAGGTGATGCAGGCCATGGGTTCGGTTCTGACGAATAAGTATGCCGAGGGCTATCCCGCTGCCCGCTACTACGGTGGCTGCGAGGTGGTTGACGAGGTGGAGAAGCTGGCCATCGAGCGCATCTCGAAACTCTATGGTGCGGAGTACGCCAACGTACAGCCCCACTCGGGCGCACAAGCCAACATGGCCGTATTCTTTGCCGTGATGCAGCCCGGTGACACTTTCCTCGGGTTGGATTTGGCACATGGCGGACACCTCTCGCACGGTTCGCTGGTGAACTTCTCGGGTAAATATTTCAAGGCTGTCGGCTATCAGCTCGACGAGGCCACTGGTATGGTGGACTACGACCGCATGGAGGCCCTCGCCATGGAGCATAAGCCAAAACTCATCGTCGGTGGTGCTTCGGCCTATTCGCGCGAGTGGGACTACAAGCGTATGCGTGAGATTGCCGACAAGGTAGGCGCACTGCTCATGATTGATATGGCTCACACGGCCGGTCTGATTGCTGCCGGTCTCTTGGAGAACCCCGTCAAGTATGCCCACATCGTTACCTCGACGACGCACAAGACCCTGCGCGGTCCGCGTGGCGGTATCATCCTTATGGGCAAGGATTTCGATAATCCGTGGGGGTTGACTACGCCGAAGGGTGTCGTAAAGAAGATGTCGCAGATTCTGAACTCGGCCGTCTTCCCCGGTATTCAGGGTGGTCCGCTCGAGCATGTGATTGCCGCCAAGGCCGTGGCGTTTGGCGAGGCCCTCGACCCCTCGTATGTGGAGTACCAGAAGCAGGTGCAGAAGAATGCCAAGGCAATGGCCGAGGCCTTCGTGAAGCGTGGCTATAAGATTGTTTCGGGCGGCACGGACAACCACCTGATGCTGGTTGATTTGCGCACGAAGTTCCCCGAACTGACGGGTAAGTTGGCCGAGAAGTGCTTGGTAGCCGCCGATATCACGACCAATAAGAATATGGTACCGTTTGACAGCCGTTCGGCCTTCCAGACTTCGGGTCTTCGTTTCGGTACGCCCGCCATTACGACGCGCGGTGTGAAGGAGGACAAGATGGACTACATCGTCGAGCTGATTGACCGCGTGCTGCACGACCCCGAAAACGAGGAGAATATTGCAGCCGTGCGCAAGGATGTCAATGCCATGATGGAGAACTATCCGCTCTTCGCGTGGTAAACAGGCGCGTTGCACGCGAACAAGAAAAAGCGAGAAGAGTCACTCTTCTCGCTTTTCTATTCAACTACCTCGAATGAACCCGTGAGCCGAATATCCTGCGACGAGGAGCCGACCATCACCTCGAATCGTCCGGGTTCAACCACAAAACGATTCTCGCGGTTCCACAATCCCAAATCCTGCTTATCGAGGCGGAATGTCACGCACTGCGACTCATTCGGGCGGAGGGTGATGCGCTCAAAACCGCGCAAGACCTTCGTGTAGGTCGTCACCGAGCTATAGCAATCGTTCAGATAGAGCTGCACCACCTCGTCGCCCGTTCGGTCACCCGTATTGGTGATGGTACAACGAATCTCCAATTTCTCTTTAGGGCCAATCTTTGCTTTGGAAATCCGGAGGTCGTCGTAACGGAATGTCGTGTAGCTTAATCCAAACCCGAAGGGGTAGAGCGCACCCGAAATAGAGCTTTCGGACGGCACATCAACCCCCGGTTTGAAGGGGAAGGCGTAGGGGAGTTGTCCCACCGTTTTAGGGAAGGTGACGGGCAGTTTACCGCCCGGATTGTAGTCGCCAAAGAGCGTTTCGGCCACGGCAAGTCCCATCTTCTCGCCCGGGAACCAGGCGTGCAGAATAGCCGGCGCGTGTGCCTGGGCATAGTTTATCGTGGCGGCACGACCATCCACCATCACCAGCACCGTAGGTCGTCCGGTCTTAAGTACCGCCTTCAACAGCTCCTCTTGTCGCCCGGGAAGTCGCAAATCGGTGCGCGAACGACTTTCACGCACGGTACGCTCCGAGCCGCCCAAGACCAATACCACCACTTCGGAGGCTTGGGCAACCTCCACGGCTTCGTACAACAATCGCTCCTCGTCGCTCGTCATGGTGTACTCCATGATTTCGCTCATCGGGAAGTGCGGATCGACAATCTCGCACCCCTTGGCGTAGCGAATTTCGGTATTGGGAAGATATTGTCGCAGCCCCTCAAGAATCGTTATGATGGGCGGATTGGCCGGACCATAGCGGCAAATCAACTCCTTCACCTCGTCGGCATTGGGTCCGATGACGGCCAACGACGCAATCGTTTTATCGAGCGGCAGGAGATCCCCTTCGTTTTTGAGCAGGACGAGCGACTGCCGTGCCGCCTCAAGCGAGAGGGCCTGATGCGTTTCGCAATGGACCAAGCGGTCGGCCTTCTCGGGGTCGCCCACATAGGGATTATCAAAGAGTCCGAGTTCAAATTTCACGCGCAGGATATCGCGCACGCGGTCGTCGATGGTCTGCTCCGCAACCAACCCCTCCTGCACGGCACGCCGCAAGGGAAGGACAAAATCGGTCGGTGGGGTAAAGTTGGTGCGGATGTTCAACCCCGCATTGACCGCCTCGGCCACCATCTCCTCGTCGCGCTCGACGATGCGGTGCTTGGTTTTGATAAACTCCACCGCTTCGCTGTCCGACACCACATAGCCGCGAAAACCCCATCGTTCGCGCAACAGCTCGGTCAGAAAGTAGCGACTGCCCGTAATCGGGATGCCGTCATAATCGTTGTAGGAACTCATCACGCCCTTGGCTCCGGCCTCCTCGAAGGCCACACGGAAGGGTTCGAGATAGAGCGTGTGCATCTCGCGGGGAGCCACCTTCGGGTCGGTGCGTGTGTCGCCATCGCGCCCTCCGACCGGAATACTATAGACGCCAAAATGCTTCGGCGTGGAGACCACACCGCCACGTTGCAGACCGAGAATCATTTCACGTCCCAGCTCCGACACCAGATAGGGGTCTTCGCCATAGCACTCCACCACGCGCCCCCAACGCGGGTCTTGCGCCAGATCGAGAATCGGTGAATAGATGTTCGTGTAACCCAGCGCACGCGCCTCGGCAGCCTCGACCGCGGCAATTTGTGCAATCAACTGCCGATTCCAACTTGCACCCTGCCCGCATTGTGCAGGAAACGAGGTAGCGCGGTCGTGACAAAGGCCGCGAATACCCTCATTCGTAAAATCGACCGGAATACCCAGCCGTGTCTGCTCCACAAACCAGCGTTGCACGGCATGACGCGCCTCGACCGAGCGGGCGTAGGGGTAGGAGTAGGTCGAGCGGAATTTTCCGAGTCCGTTGTGTTGCTCGTCGATGTTGCCGATGCCATCCTTCCAGACCTCCTTTTTCCATGCATCGGTGGGCAGGGCATCCTTCAGCACGCGACCACTGCCATAGAGGGTTGCCATCTGGGCCGTCTTTTCGTCGAGGGTCATCTGTTGCAGGAGGTTCTCCACGCGCCGCTCGATGGGTTGTCGGCTGTCTTCGTAGATGTCCCGACGGCCGTTTTTATTCAGGTCAATCCAGCCGTTGTGGTATATATCAGTTGTGGTGGGTTGTGCCTCGACAGTCCCCACCGCGCAGACCAGCAGGCAAAGCAGCAAAAAGTGTTTCATCGGAGTTTGGATTCTGTTTCTACAAATGTACGAAAAAAGAGCGAAAAGACAAGGCTGTCTCTTCGCTCTTCGGCTGTTCGGCTCTAAAATGTTAGGCGAAATACTTATAGAAATAAGGTATCGTCTCTACGCCCTTGTAGAATTGGTTCAGCCCGTAGCTCTCGTTGGGCGAGTGGATAGCATCCTCTTGCAGACCAAAACCGATGAGCAACGATTTGATGCCGAGGATGGCCTCAAAACCGCTGATGATGGGAATCGAACCGCCCGAATAGAAGGGGAGGGGCTTTTTGCCGAAGGTGGTCAGGATGGCCTTCTCGGCGGCTTTATAGGCCGGCATATCGGTGGGTGCCACATAGGGCTGGCCTCCGTGCAGCGACTTAACGGTCACCTTCACGCTCTTCGGCGCGATGGCCTTGAAGTGCTTTTCGAAGAGTTTGGCAATCTCCTTGTGGTCCTGATTCGGCACGAGGCGCATCGAAATTTTGGCCGAGGCCTTCGAGGGAATCACCGTCTTGGTGCCTTCGCCCGTGTAACCGCCCCAGATACCGTTCACATCGAGCGAGGGACGTACACCCGTGCGCTCGATGGTCGTATAGCCGGCCTCGCCCTCCACGTCGCCAATCTCCAACGCCTTCTTGTATTTGCGCAGGCAGAAGGGGGCTTTGTTGAAGGCCTTGCGCTCGGCCGGAGTCAGCTCGCGCACCTTGTCATAGAAGCCCGGGATCGTTACACGACCCTCGTCGTCGATGAGCTGATTGACCAGACGTGCCAATACGTTGGCCGGATTGGCCACCGCGCCACCAAACAGACCCGAGTGCAGGTCTTTGTTCGGTCCCGTCACCTCCACCTCCATGTAGGCCAGACCACGCAGACCGCAGGTAATCGAGGGCTGCTCCATCGAAATCATCGAGGTGTCCGATACGAGGATGATGTCGGCTTTCAAAAGTTTCTTATTCTTTGCACAGAAACCGTAGAGGCTGGGCGAACCAATCTCCTCCTCGCCCTCCAACATAAATTTCACGTTGCAGGGGAGTGAATCCGTGGCACACAACGCCTCAAAGGCCTTGGCGTGCATAAAGAGCTGGCCCTTATCGTCATCCGCGCCACGCCCCCAGATGCGACCATCCTTTACGACCGGCTCGAAAGGCTCGGTGCGCCACTCCTCCTTCGGGTCAACGGGCATCACGTCGTAGTGGCCATACACCAAAACAGTCTTGGCCTTCGGGTCGATGATTTTCTCGGCATAGACGACGGGGTTGCCCTCCGTGGGCATCACCTCGGCACGGTCGGCACCCGATTTAACGAGCGAGGCGGCCAGCCACTCGGCACAACGCACCATGTCGGGCTTGTGGGCGGCAATCGCACTGATTGAGGGGATGCGCAACAACTCGAACAACTCCTCCAAAAAGCGGTCCTTGTTGGCTTCAATATAGGCTTGTACTTTTTCCATATAATATATGAGTTTTAGAGGTTGCAAATCGCTCTTAATTCGGCAATAAATCGCTCGGCCAACTGATCGGCCTCGGCTTGCGATTTTGCCTCCGTATAGATGCGGATAATCGGCTCGGTGTTCGACTTGCGAAGGTGTACCCAATTCTCTTTGAAGTCGATTTTTACACCATCGATATCCGTTACATTTTCAGACGAGTAACGCTCCTTCATCTCAACCAATACTTTATCCACGTCGATGGCCGGCGTAAGCTCGATTTTATTCTTCGACGCAAAGTAGGCGGGAAGCTCTGCCCGCAGCTCGGTCATCGTCTTGTTGAGACCGGCAAAATAGGTCAAAAAGAGGGCCACACCTACCAGCGCGTCGCGGCCATAATGCAGCTCGGGATAAATCACACCGCCATTGCCTTCACCGCCAATCACGGCACCCACCTCTTTCATCTTGGTCGTCACGTTCACTTCGCCCACAGCGGCGGCCGTGTAGCTGCCACCCAACGCCTCCGTCACATCGCGCAAAGCACGCGACGAGGAGAGGTTCGAAACCGTAGCACCGGCACCAAACTGCGAAAGGATGTATTTCGAGACGGCCACAAGCGTATATTCCTCTCCAAACATAACGCCATTCTCCATGATGAAGGCCAAACGGTCCACATCGGGGTCAACCACCACACCCAGGTCGGCCTTCTCCTTCACGACAGCCGCACAAATCTCCGTCAGATTTTCGGCCAGCGGTTCGGGGTTGTGGGCAAACTCGCCCGTCGGGTCGCAATTCAGCTCCACGACCTCGCACCCCAACTCGCGCAGCAGAGCGGGAATTACCACGCCACCCACCGAATTGACGGCATCGACCACGACGCGGAATTTACGGGCCTTGACCGCCTCGACATCGACACCTTTGAGCGTCAGCACCTGGCGGATATGCTCCTCGTTGAAATCCGACGACTCCTCCATCTTGCCGATGTGGTCAATGGCGGGGTAGTTGTAAGCTATCTCTTCGGCCATCTCCAGCACGCGCTTACCCTCCTTGTCCGAGAGAAACTCGCCTGCGCTGTTCAGCAACTTCAGGGCATTCCATTGGCGGGGGTTATGCGATGCGGTGATGATGATACCGCCATCGGCCTGTTTGGTGATAACGGCCATCTCTGTACCCGGGGTGGTGCAGAGACCGACATCAATCACATCGGCTCCCGATGCCAGCAGTGTGCCGACAACCAGATTGCGAACCAGCTCACCCGAAAGACGGGCGTCGCGACCAACCACAATGCGGATGCGCTTTCCGGGGTTGCGCTCGGCAATCAGGCGGGTGTAAGCCGTGGTGAATTTTACCACATCAATCGGCGTAAGGTTTTCGCCTTGGGGGCCGCCGATGGTGCCTCGGATGCCCGAAATGGATTTGATAAGAGTCATACGTTAGAATGTTTGATACTTATATAATATGATTTTTTTTGCTCGGTTTGTTTTGTTATTCGAGGTAAAATTAGTACTTTTATGCCAAATATAAAAATAAAAAAACGACTAAAGATGCGTACGATTCCCTCTTCCGAGTTGATTATCAACGATGACGGTTCGATTTTTCACCTCCATCTTCGCCCCGAGCAGCTGGCCGACACGGTGATTTTGGTGGGTGATCCGGGTCGCGTAGCGATGGTGTCGGAGTTCTTCGACGAAGTCGAATGTCGCGTTTCGAACCGCGAATTTAACACCGTGACGGGGCGTTACAAAGGAAAACGTATGACCGTTCTTTCGACCGGTATCGGCATCGGCAATATCGATATCTCGGTGACGGAGTTGGACGCATTGGCCAACATCGATTTTACGACGCGCCAGGTAAAACCCGAATTTCGCCAACTGACCCTCGTGCGACTCGGCACATCGGGTGCCATTCAGCCCGATATTAAGGTGGGCGAGGTGGTCTTTTCGCGTACATCGCTCGGCTTTGACGGCCTGCTGAACTACTATGCCGGCCGCAACGAGGTGTGTGATTTATCGCTCGAGGAGGCCTTTGTGGCGCATACGGGCTGGAATCCGCAGTTGCCGGCTCCCTATTTTATCGATGCCGATAAGCAACTCTTCGACCATTTTAAGGATGTGACGCGCGAAGGTATCACGATTGCCGCTCCGGGATTCTACGCACCGCAGGGGCGTTGGGTCAGACTGCAACCGCAGGATTTGAAGCTCAACGAAAAGGTCGAGTCGTTCGACTTCGAGGGGCGCAAGATTACCAACTTCGAGATGGAGGGTTCGGCTCTGGCCGGCTTGGCTGCGTTGATGGGTCATCGCGCTGCGACCATCTGCACCATCATCGCCCAGCGCATCGCCCTCGATGCCTGCACCGATTACAAGCCCTTCGTAAAGCGAATGATTCAAACGGCTCTCGATAAGTTGGCCACGCTGGATTAAGACCAAAAAGCAAACAAAAGTATAACAAACAAAAATAGACAAACGATGAAATTTACTGTATCAAGTTCGGCTCTGCTTTCGCTGCTGGCCACGACCGGCAAGGTGATTAGCAACAAAAACACGCTTCCCATCCTCGACTATTTCCTTATGGAGCTTTCGGGTACGGAACTTAAGGTGACCGCTTCGGACCTCGAGACGACCCTCGTGGGTTCGATTCAGGTGGAGAGCGTGGAGAGCGAGGGTACGATTGCCGCCCCCGTGAAGCAGATGCTCGACTCGCTGAAGGAGTTCCCCGAACTGCCCCTCACCATCGAGGTAAACGATAAGAATTGGGAGATTAAGATTAGCTGGAAGAGCGGTTCGCTCTCGATCCCCGGTGCTTCGGCCGTGAGCTATCCCGCCGTGCCGCAGTTGCAGGCCGAGCGCAAGGAGCTGACGCTCGATGTTGATGTGTTGGTGAACGGTATCAACAAGACCATCTTCGCCACGGCCGACGACGAGTTGCGCCCCGTGATGAATGGTGTCTATCTGAACCTCCAGCCCGCATCGCTCACCTTCGTAGGTACGGATGCCCACAAGTTGGTGAAGTATGAGGCCGAGTGCGAGAATGAGGTATCGGCCGCCTTCATCCTGCCGAAGAAGCCCGCCAACCTGCTGAAGACGGTGTTGCTGAAGGAGGAGGATGCCATCACCGTATCGTTTGACTCGAAGAATGTCCGTTTCGAGTTGAAGAACCACACGCTCGTTTGCCGCCTGATTGAAGGCAACTACCCGAACTACAACGCCGTTATTCCGGCCGCCAACCCCAACAAGTTGCTCGTTGACCGCATCGAGCTGGTAAACGGTATTAAGCGTGTAGCTGTCTGCTCGAACCCGACGACCAACCTGATTCGTATGGATATTGCCGACAACAAGATTACGCTCACGGCCCAGGATATCGACTTCTCGATGTCGGCCAACGAGACCATCTCGTGCAGCTACGAGGGCCTGCCCATGTCGATTGGTTTCAAATCGACCTTCCTGGTGGAGATTCTCTCGAATGTCGATACGCCGACCGTGCTGATTGAGCTGGCCGACTCGACCCGTGCCGGTGTCTTCAAGCCCGTCTATGACGACAAGCAAAGCTCTTCGACGCTCATGCTGTTGATGCCGATGATGATTAACGCCTAACAGAAGCCGATGAAGCTGAAATTGAAACGCCCGCTCGTCTTCTTTGACCTGGAGACGACGGGCGTCGATACGTCCAAGGACCGCATCGTCGAGATTTCGATGATTAAGGTGATGCCCGATGGCGAGGAGCTGACGCGCACCCGACGCATCAACCCCGAGATGCCCATTCCGCCCGAAGCGACGGCCGTACACGGCATCACGGACGAAGATGTCAAAGACCAACCCACCTTCCGCCAGGTGGCCAAGTCGTTGGCCCAATTCATTCAGGGGTGCGACTTCGGAGGGTTCAACTCGAATCGTTTCGATTTGCCCGTGCTGGTCGAGGAGTTCCTGCGCGTGGGGGTGGATGTCGATTTGAAGCGTCGCAAATTTGTCGATGTGCAGAACATCTTCCACAAGAAGGAGCAGCGCACGCTCGTGGCGGCCTATAAGTTCTACTGCGACAAGGACCTCACGGATGCCCACTCGGCCGAGGCCGACACCCGCGCCACCTACGAGGTGCTGTGCGCACAGTTGGACCGCTACGACGATTTGGAGAACGATATCGACTTTCTGTCCGCATATTCCGAGCGCGACAAGGCGGCCGACTATGCCGGTCGCATCCTCTACAACGACAAGGGCGAGGAGGTCTTCGGATTTGGTAAATATCGCGGTCAGCAGGTCGAGGAGGTCTTCCGTCGCGAACCGAGCTACTACGCTTGGATGATGGAGGGAGATTTCCCGCTCTACACCAAAAAAGTGATTACCGAAATCAGGATGCGTGGTAACGCCTCCAAAAAATAAAAACAATGTTGCAAATGGGTATGAAACGCATTCTCGTTTTGCTTATGCTGGTGCTGTCGGTATGGAGTGCATCGGCCATCGAACGCTCGACGACCATTGTCTATATCAACGGCACGAAATTCTATATCCATGCGGTGGCGCAGGGCGAAACGCTCTATGCCCTTGCAAAGAGTTACGCCGTAAGCGAGGAGCTGATTAAGCAGCACAACCCCTCGGTGGAGGGTGGCCTGAAAGCCGGAGCGAAGCTCAAGATTCCCGTTTCGGTGGCACTCGATGCACCAGCTACGCCCGTCAATAAAAAGAAGCTGAAGAAGAACTTCACGACCCACTATGTCGTGAAGGGCGAGACGCTTTACTCGATTGCCCGCCAATACGAAATCCCCGTCCAGACAATTCTGGAGGACAATCCGAAGATTGACCCCTCGCGTTTAAGCCTCGGACAGAAATTGTTGCTGCGCAAGAAGGCCATCGGACAAGGTTCTGAAGAGGAGATTCATGAAGAGCTGACCGAGTATGCCGAGCAGTTAAGCAGCGTCACCGATGGCGACGACTACTACGTGGTGCAGAAGGGCGATACCTTCTACGCGCTCTCGAAGCGTTTCAGCATCGACGAGAAGCAACTCTCGGAGCTTAATGGCGGACTGAAGGCGGCCGATTTGAAGGCCGGAGCGATGATTCGCGTGCCGGCCCGGAGCATCGAACCCGCGGAGGAGGAGCCGATTGCAGCGACAACACCGCTGGAAGAAACGCAAGAGGAGCAACAGGTAAAGCCGGCCGAGAAGCTCGTGATTGATTTTCGCGCAGCCTGCAACTGCGACCCGTTGAAGGTTTCGCTCCTGCTCCCGATGACCTCAAAAGGGCGGCCGAGTGCCAACTATTTGGAGTTCTACCAGGGATTCCTGCTCGGTTTGGATTCGCTCAAAACCAAGAAGGGCTACTCGATTGACCTCGACCTTTACGACACGAAACGCGACCCCGAAGAGGTGCGTGCCATCCTCGACGAGGAGCGTTTCCGTCGTTCGCAACTCGTCGTAGGCCCCGTCTATGAGGAGGAGATGGAGGAGGTCGTGAAGTTTGCCGAAGAGAAGCAGATTCCCGTCGTGTCGCCCCTGGCGCATATGACCCGCGTGGAGAGCGACGTCCTCTTTTTGATGGCTCCCGACCCGACGCAGAAGTATGCCAAGGCGGCCAATCTCATCGACGAGGGCAAGAGCGTTACGCTTATCTACACCGAATCGACCGATAAAGAGTTCGAGCAGGAGATGCTCACTCTGCTCGGTGAAACGCCCTACAAGCGACACGAGTACAAATACCTGCACCCTTCATTTAAGGTGAAGGAGGGCGAGCTGCATCCGAGCGACCTCACTCCGCTTCTGGACAACGAAAACGACAACCTCTTTATCATCCTTTCGGATAACGAGATTGACGTGGACCGCGTGTTGGCCGCCCTGGCTTCGGCCGATACGAACCTGCGCGCCCGTTCGCTTGGCTCACCGAAATATGCCGTGTTGGGCAACGCACGCTGGAATCGCTATCAGAATATCGACCGTTCGATTTTCTTCAAGAATCGCATCACCTTCTTCTCGACCTACCACGCCAAGCGCGACTCGGGGCGGATTGTTGCTTTCGACCGCGCCTATCTGCGTGCCTTCGGGTCACTGCCCTCGCTCTATGCCTATCGTGGCTACGATGCAGCGATGATTTTTGTGGATGGAATGTTCAACGACATCGAATACGATATGGAGGACCGTCGTTACGCTCCGCTGCAAACCATCTATCGTTTCTCGCAGGAGGAGGAGCATAAGAACCACCGCAACAGCGACTGGATGCGCGTGAATTACAACTCCGATTTCACGATTACGATTGAATAGTGAAGGTTATGGCAAACATTCCGAGCGGGATTCCCGAAAAGACCATCGAGCGATTGAGCGAGTATCGTCGCACCCTTCTTGCGTGCAGCAAGCAGGGCATTACGCACATCTTCTCGCACGTCCTGGCCGGCATCCACGGCATCACGGCCGTGCAGGTCAGACGCGATTTGATGCTTATCGGCTTTTCGAGCGATACAAAGAAGGGCTACGATGTCGAGGTGCTGATTGACTACATCAGCCGCATTCTCGACAGCGAAACGCCCATCAACATCGCTATTCTCGGCATGGGTCACCTGGGCCAGGCCATCACCAAATATTTCAACAGCAAGGGGCTGAAGCTAAAGATTACCGCCGCCTTCGATATCGACCCTGCGAAGGTGGGGCAGGAGATTGACGGTATTCCCTGCTACCACATGAACGACTTCGAGCAGAAGGCCGAGGAGTTGGACCTCACGATGGTGGTTGTCTCGTCACCTACGAAGGTGGCTCCGAGTCTGGTGGTGCCAATCATCAACGCCGGTATTCGGGGTGTGCTGAACTTCACCTCTACGCCGCTCAACTTCCCGCAGGGCATCGTGGTCGAGAACTACGACATCACGACCCTCTTGGAGAAGGTGGCCTATTTTGTCAAGGAGAGCGATTTGAATGCATAACGCCATGCAGATACTCCACGGCACAGCGACTTTTCCGCGCGACCGCGTTGCGGCCGTAACGGTCGGCTCGTTCGATGGGGTGCATCGGGGTCACCAAGCCCTGCTTCGTGCGCTCCGAGAAGAGGCCGACCGATTGGGTGGAGTTGCCGTGGTGGTCAGCTTCGACCCGCACCCGCGCGTTGCATTAGGACGAGGCGAGGGGCTGAAGCTCTTGACCGACACGGAGGAGAAGGCCACCTTGTTGGCTGCCTACGGGGTCGATTATTTGGTGGTGATGCACTTCGACGAGGCCTTTTCACGTATGAGCGGAGCTACGTTCGTCAGCTCGATTTTGATGGAGCAGATAGGGGCTAAATCGCTCATTGTGGGCTACAACCATCGTTTCGGCCACGACCGCATTACCGCAAACGAACTGCACATCGAGGGACTGGAAATCGTATGTGTCGAGCGATGCGAGGTCGAGGGGCGCAAAGTCAGCTCTTCGGAGATTCGCCGACTCCTTGCCGAGGGCAACAACACAGCGGCCGAACGTCTCTTGGGTCATAGCATAAACCGATTAAAACAATGATACAACACGATTGCAAAATACGGGTCTGGTATTGCGATACGGACCAGATGGGCATTGTTCACCATTCGAATTATATCCGCTACTACGAGGAGGCACGCAGCGATTTTCTGCGAGCGTTGGGACTTTCCTATGCCGAGGTGGAGCGTCGCGGCCTGATGATGCCGATTTTGGAGGTGCAATCCAAATACCGCCGTGCGATTCGCTACGATGAGGAGGTCACGGTGCGCATCATGCTGAAGGAGCTGCCCTCGACCCGCATCAACTTCTTCTACGAGGTCTATAATGCCGAGGGGCTTTTGATGAATACGGGCATGACCCAGCTGGGCTTTATGCACAGCGAAACACGCCGCCCCTGCCGTTGCCCCGAGTGGTTCCTGGAGATTCTGCGCGGCCACGACACGGAGGAGTAAAAGGGTCACTAAAGGAAACTAAAGGAAACTAAAGGCAACTAAAGGAGATTAAAGGTTGCCAAAGGCCTGCGCCCAACCCCTTTCAGCCCCCTTCAATCGCCCTTAATAACCCTTAATCACCCTTAATAAAAAATGCCCCGACCAAACCATGGTCGGGGCATTTTCATCATCGTACTAAATCGGCCTATTGCTCAATCAGCGAAATGGAACGCTGGATAAAGTCCGTGAGCGATTTGCCCTTCAGCATGCCGTTCGAGAGCAGGGCCAGGTCGATAATCTGCTTCACGAGTTTGTTCTCCGAGCCAATCGCCTTCAGTCGCTCGTTGCGCTCATCACGCAGCTCGACCACCTTCTTCGAAAGCTCCTCACGCATCGACTTCTCCTCGCTCGTCAGCTCCTCCTCTTTCTTGCCCTTTACGACCTCCTCGAAGCGGTTCTCCTCCGCCACGGCAGCGTCAATCTTCTTGGTCATCGTGCGCAGACGCTCACCATACGACTTCTCGACCTGCTCCAGGATGTGAATCACAATGGGGTGGTTGCCATTGACGGCAATCGTAAAGTTGTCGGGCATCTGGCCGTAGAATTGGCTCATGCCACCGCCACCCATGCGGGCCATCTCCTTCATACGACGCATAAACTCGTTCTGCGTAATCACCACGGGAGCCTCGTCGGCAGCCATGGCCTCGAACGAGATGTGGTAGTTAATCTGCTCATCTGCGGGCATCTGGCTCTCAAATACGGGGGTCAGCAACTCCTGCTGGGCCGTCGTGAGGGTCATCGTCAGCTGCTCCTCCTTCTGAATCAATTTCTCAATCACATCGCTATCGACACGCACAAAGCGGGTCTTCTCATTCTTCTGCTCGTACCAATTCACATAGTGGTTATCGAGCTGACCGTTCATCTCCAGCACATCGTACCCCTTCTGCTTGGCCGCCTCGACAAAGGCGTGTTTCTCGTTTACGTCATCCACGTAGAGCAGAATCAGCTCCTTGTTCTTGTCCGTCTGCTGCTCCTTGACCTTCTCGGTGTACTCCTTGGCGGTGAAATAGTTGCCCTCGATGTTCTTCCAGAGCATGAAATCCTGCGCCTTTTCGGCAAATTTCTCATCCGTGAGGATGCCGTACTGGATGAAGACCTTCAAATCATCCCACTTCTGCTCATAGTCCGTGCGCATCGTCTTGAACAGCTCTTGCAGGCGGTCGGCCACCTTGCGGGTGATGTAGTTCGAAATCTTCTTCACATTGGGGTCGCTTTGCAGGTAGCTGCGCGAGACATTGAGCGGAATATCGGGCGAGTCGATCACACCATGCAACAGCGTGAGGTACTCCGGCACGATGCCCTCGACCTGGTCCGTGACATAGACCTGGTTGCAGTAGAGCTGAATCTTGTTCTTCTGAATCTCGAAGTTGTTGTGAATCTTCGGGAAATAGAGAATACCCGTCAGGTTGAAGGGGTAGTCGATATTCAGGTGAATCGAGAACAGCGGCTCCTCCGACATGGGGTAGAGTTCGCTGTAAAACTCCTTGTACTGCTCCTCGGTAATCTCGGAGGGCATACGGGTCCAGAGCGGCTCGATGTTGTTAATCACGTTGTCCTTCTCCGTGTCCTGATACTTGCCATCCTTCCACTCCTTGACCTTGCCAAAGACGATGGGTACGGGCAGGAAGCGGCAATATTTCTTCAAAAGGCCCTCAATGGTCGCGCTCTCGGCATACTCTTTCATCTCCTCCGAGAGGTGCAGCACGATTTGCGTACCGCGCTCGAGCTTCTCCTCCAGCTCCTCCATCTCGAACTCGGGCGTACCCGTGCAGCTCCAATGCACCGACTTGGCCTCCTCGCGGTAGGACTGCGAGAAAATCTCCACCTTGTCCGAGACCATGAACGACGAGTAGAAGCCCAAACCGAAGTGGCCGATGATGGCCTGGTCCTGATACTTGGCCATAAACTCCTCGGCACCCGAGAAGGCGATTTGGTTGATGTAGCGGTCCACCTCGTCGGCCGTCATACCGATACCGTGGTCACGAATCGTCAGGATGCGCTTCTCGGTATCGACCTCCACCTCGACCTTCAGGTCGCCCGTCTCGCCCTGCCATGCGCCCTTCGACGAGAGCGTGCGCAACTTCTGCGAGGCATCGACGGCATTCGAAATCAGCTCGCGCAGGAAAATCTCGTGGTCCGAATACAAAAACTTTTTAATGACCGGAAAGATATTTTCCGTAGTCACTCCAATGGTTCCGTTTCTCATATTTTTTTGTGTTTTGTTGTTTGCGTTTTCTCGTTTCTTTCCAGCAAAGGGTGTGCCACACGGTTTTTTCTGCCATTCTGTCGGTCGTGGGTAACATCGAAGCCGAAAATTATACTATCTTTGCCCACATAGAACCAATAAAAGCGATACAAGATGGATTTTTTGCAATTGGCAAAACGGCGATACGCCTGCCGTAAATACACCGACCGCAAGGTCGAGCGCGAGCAGTTGATGCAGATTTTGGAGGCGGGGCGCGTGGCCCCCACGGGAGCCAACCGACAACCGCAACGAATCGTTGTGGTCGAGTCGAAAGAGGGCATGGAGCGACTTGCACGCTGTACGCGCGACTTTGGCGCACCGCTTGCCTTTATCATCTGTGCCGACACCACGGAGGTATGGCGACGCAAATACGACGGAAAGGAGATTTCGGACATCGACGCATCGATTGTCACCGACCACATGATGCTCGAAGCCGCCTCGCTGGGGCTGGATTCGCTTTGGATATGTATGTTCAAGCCCGAGGCTGTGCGTGAGGAGTTCGGACTGCCGGAGCATATCGTACCGGTCAATATCCTGCTGGTCGGTTATGGGGATGGTGCGCCTGCCTCGCCCGACCGCCACGACGAGATGCGAAAGCCGCTCGAAGAGACCATCTTTTGGGAGCAATTTTAGATGCTGACATTTTGACAGAAAAAAAACGGGAGGCCTTACACTTCCCGTTCTTGCTTTACCAGATACTGCCAAGCAAATATCGCTTGTGCCGCGTAGTAGGGTGGAAGGCACCACCAATCTACCGACGGAAGCGGCTCGACATACCGGCTGTAACCAATCACCCCATCCGAGAGGACAAAGAGCAGAGCCGCCACCACATACCAGCCCCATCGCGGGCGGTGCTGAATGAGCGTTACGGAGAGCATCGAGAGCAACACGACGGCATAGATTCCTACGCTAAAGGCCTCGATGGTCGAAGTGATTTTGACGATAAGGAATCCGAAGGCCGTACAGAAGGCCAAAAAGGCGACAACCAACGGACGCACGCGCTCCTTGGTCAGCTTGCCATAGGCCGAAAAGTCGGCAATATAGCAACAAAGTGCCAGGGCGAAGAGACCCATTTGAGGCTTAAAGGCCCCCATCGCACCGCAGAGGTCACCACCGGCCGCGAGGAGCAGGCCGAGCGGAATCCACCAACCGTTGCGCTTGGCACGACACAAGCACAAAAGGGCCAACAGAAGGGTAGGTATTGCAATCATAAATCGAAAGTTTCGCAATGCAAGATACAAAAAAAGGTGTTTCATGCGTTCAGCCGAAACACCTTTTTAATGGTTGAAAAGCGCAAATGCTACTTGCAGTAGAGCTTGTAGGTAGCCTTCCACTTCTCACCCGGCTCAATGGCTACGAAACCTGCGGCCTTCGGATTGGCAGCATTCGGGGCGTTGGTCGTCCACGACTGCGGCTCGGGGCAGCAGTAGTTCACCTTGCCACCGTTGTTCCAGATGGTCCAATAGGTCGTCTTATCATCAACCTCGTAGAAGACCTTTACACCCGTCTTCAGGTTCTCGACCACGGCACCGCGATACGACTTACCGTCCACCTCAATCTCGCGGAGCGTAAAGCCAGCCTCCAACGGTTCGCAATCGGTCACCTGCAAGCCACCCTCGCGGAGCTTGGCCCACTGCTCGTTGAGTGGCAGGGTCTTACCCGTCGGAAGGTTACGCTCGCTCAGCTCCACCTGCTCGCCGACGGCTACGCGCATACGGTAATCGGCCGCCTCACCACCTGCAAAGGGAACCACAATCGGGGTGTGGAAACCGACACCGACGGGCATATTCTGCTCGCTGCGGTTCGAGAATACCACCTCCTGCTTCAGCCCCTTGGCCGAGAGCTTATAGACAATCTTGCACTTGAAGGCGTGCGGGAAGTCCTTGTAAATAGCGTCGTTGGCTACGTTCGAATAGTAGCGGCACTCCACCTTCACCGTTTCGTCATCCTCCTCGACCTTCGACACCACAAACGGCTCACCCTTGATGATGCCATGGTGGTAGTTCTGCTCCTTCTCAATCGTGATGGGGTACTGGTAGGTACGCCCCTCAAACTCGTAGCGACCATTCTCGATACGGTTGGGCGGGAACAACAGGGGCAGACCGAAAATCTGCGGGCGCGACTTGAAGGTCTCCATCTCCTCCTCGGTCGGCGTGCGAAGAATCTCCACACCGAGTTTCGTATTGGCCAGACGTACCAAATTGGCACCCACCGAAGGAATCAGCAGAGCCGTGTAGTCGCCCTTCGAAAACTCGACGGCATCCAAGCCGTACCAATTCGTCTTGCGAATCATGGTTTAGAGCAGTTTTTCGATTTTCTCTACCAAAGCGGCCTTCTGGCAGGCACCAACCTGCTTGTCAACCACCTGGCCACCCTTGACGAAGATAATCGTCGGGATGTTTCTCACACCATACTTCATCGTAATCTCGTCGTTCTCCTCGACGTCGCACTTACCGATGTTCACCTTGCCGGCATACTCCTCGGCCAACTCCTCGATAATAGGCGTAATCGTGCGGCAGGGACCACACCACTCTGCCCAAAAATCAATCACCAACGGCTGCTCCGATGCGAGCAGGGCCTCAATGTTCTCCTTGTTAATTTCCATTGCCATAGCTGTACAGTTTTTTTTTGTTTATGAAATTGTGTATGTTAACTCTTGTTCGTTCAAATAATCGACCAACTCCTGCGACACATCTACGCGGAATCGTTTCGAGAAGAGGCGCAACGAAACACCCTCACGGTCGTAGAGCATCATGCGCAAGGTCGTATTGCCCTTGTTCTTCTTCACCAAGGCGGTAAAGTCCTCGATAAAGCGGTCCGAAAGTTGCTCAATCGGCATCCCAACGTGCAGCTCATGAATCATCGTCTCTCGCACCTCCTGGAGCTGGGTAATCGCCAGCACCTTCACCTCCAGACGCTCCTCCTCGCCCTCCTTTTGATAGGGGCGCGGCTGAATCTTGCAGCGCACCATGAGGTAGTAGTTCGGATAGATGAACTTGCGGAAATTCTCATAATCCTTGCCAAAGAAGGCAAACTCGAAGGAGGAGTTGTAATCCTCGAGCGTGAGTTTTCCGAAGCTCTTGCCCGTGCGGGTGGTCAGCTCGGCCTGTGCATTAACCACCAGGCCCGCCACGCAGACCTCCTGCCCACGCAACGCGTTCAGGTCCGTGAGAGCCGACAGGGGCGTCTTGCACATATTGTCGATGATGAGCTTGTACTCATCGAGCGGGTGGGCCGTCAGATAGAGTCCCATCATCTCGCGCTCATAGTTGAGCGTCTGTATCTGCGACCAATCGAGGCTGACGGGGACCGTGGGTGGCTGAATATCGACCATGCCGCCACCTCCGAAGAGGCTCTGCTGGGCATTGTTGCGCTCGGCCTGCACGCGCTGTCCGTAGCGAATCAGGGCCTCGATAAAGGTTCCGCCCGACGAATCGCGCTGGTCGGGAGCGAAGAATTTCGAACGGTGGAAATCGGCAATCGAGGAGAAGGCTCCGGCATAGGCCAGGTTCTCCAACGCCTTGCGGTTCACCACGCTATAATTGACACGCTCGAAGAAGTCGTAGATATTTTTGTAGGGTCCGTTCTTTTCGCGCTCGGCGATGATGCTCTCGGCTGCCGCTTCACCCATACCCTTGATGGCCGCCATACCGAAACGAATATCGCCCTGGCGGTTGGCCGAGAAGGTCTTCATCGACTCGTTCACATCCGAACCAAGCACATTGATACCCATGCGCTTGCACTCGTTCATGTAAATCGTCAGCTGACCTACGTTGGTCAAGTTTCGGCTCAACACCGCAGCCATATACTCCGAGGGGTAGTTGGCCTTCAGGTAGGCCGTCTGGAAGGCCACCCACGAATAGCACGTAGCGTGCGACTTATTGAAGGCGTAGGAGGCAAATTTCTCCCACTCGCCCCAAATCTTCTCCAGCACATTCCGATCGTGACCATTCTTCTCACCGCGCTTGAGGAATTCGGGCTTCAGCTCGTCCAGCTTCGATTTGATTTTTTTACCCATCGCCTTACGCAGCGTATCCGACTCACCGCGCGTAAAGCTACCCAACAGACGCGAGAGCAACATGACCTGCTCCTGATAGACCGTAATACCATACGTATCCTTCAGGTAACGCTCCATAATCGGAATGTCATAGACGATGGGGGAGCGACCATGCTTGCGGGCAATAAAGTCGGGGATGTTGTCCATCGGTCCCGGACGATAGAGGGCATTCATGGCAATCAGGTCCTCGAAGGTCGAGGGCTGCAATTCGCGCAGGTATTTCTGCATACCGGGCGACTCGAATTGGAACGTACCCACCGTGCGACCCTCGCAATAGAGGTCGTAGGTCTTCTTGTCGGTGATGATGGAGAAGTCGTCGATATCAACCTTGACGCCCTTCGTCTGAACGATGTTCGCCACGGCATCCTTCAATATCGAGAGGGTCTTCAGACCCAGGAAGTCCATCTTAATCAGACCCGTATCCTCGATGACCGAACCTTCATACTGCGTCACGAGCATCTTTTCGCCCGTCTCCTTATCGTCGGCAGTCGATACCGGTACCCAATCCGTAATATCGTCGCGGCAGATAATCGTACCGCAGGCATGAACACCCGTGTTGCGCACGTTACCCTCCAACATCTTGGCATACTGAATCGTATCGTGCATGATGGGGTCTTCCGACTCCTCCGCAGCTTTCAAATCGGGGACCAGTTCGATGGCGTGTGTAAGGTTCTTCACCTTCTTGCCTTCGGGCGTCTTATCGGGGACAAGTTTGCACAGACGGTCCGACTCGGGTAGGGGCAGTTTCTGTACGCGTGCCACATCCTTGATGGCCAATTTGGTGGCCATCGTGCCGTAGGTGATGATGTGTGCCACCTTCTCCTTGCCATATTTCTCGGTCACCCAATTCAGCACACGTCCGCGACCGTCGTCATCGAAATCGACATCGATATCGGGCAGCGAAATACGGTCGGGATTCAGGAAACGCTCGAACAGCAGGTCGTAGGCAATCGGGTCGATTTGCGTAATGCCGAGGCAGTAGGCTACGGCCGAACCGGCAGCCGAACCACGACCCGGACCCACCGACACATCCAGCTCTTCGCGGGCTGCGCGGATAAAGTCCTGCACGATGAGGAAGTAGCCCGGGAAACCCATCGTCTTCATGATGTGCAACTCGAATTTCAATCGCTCCATCACCTCCTCCGAGAGGGGGTCGCCGTAGCGTTTCTTGGCACCAATCATCGTCAGATGGGCCAGGTAATCGGCCTCGAATTTGATGCGGTAGAGCTTGTCGTAGCCGCCCAACTTTTCGATTTTCTTCTGGGCCGCCTTCTCCTCCAGCACCACATTGCCGTTCTCGTCGCGCGTAAATTCGTCGAAGAGGTCCTTTTCGGTCAGGCGGGCGCGATACTCCTCCTCCGTACCAAACTCCTTCGGAATCTCGAAGTTGGGCATGATGGGGGGATTATCAATCGAGTACAGCTCCACCTTATCGCAAATCTCGAGCGTGGTGGCCATCGCTTCGGGGTCCGACTCGCCAAAGATGGCGGCCATCTCATCGGTCGTTTTGAGCCACTCCTGCTTCGAGTAGAGCATACGTTTCGGGTCGTCGAGGTCTTTACCCGTCGAGAGGCAAATCAGACGGTCGTGCGCCTCGGCATCAGCCTCATCGACGAAATGGACATCATTCGTGCAGATGGTCTTTACGTGGTGTTTCTCGGCCAGGTCGCGGATGCCGTCATTGACCTTGAGCTGCATACCGTAGGCCTCGTGGTTGGCACGCTCGACCGTTGCACGGTGCAGCTGCAATTCGAGGTAGAAATCCTCGCCAAAGAGATGCTTATACCAGCGTATCGCTTCATCGGCACGCTCCATATCGTCGGCCATAATCGCACGTGGCACCTCACCGGCCAGACAGGCCGAGCAGCAAATCAGCCCCTCGTGGTACTTCTCCAACTCGTGGCGGTCGGTACGCGGACGCATATAGAAGCCCTCGGTCCAGGCCTTGGAGACAATCTTAATCAGGTTGTGGTAGCCTTTGAGATTCTTGGCCAGGAGAATGAGGTGATAACCGCTCTGGTCCTGCTTACCCTCCTTGTCATGCAGCGTGCGACGCGCCACATAGACCTCGCAACCGATGATGGGCTTAAAGGCTGCCTTGCGTTGCCATTCGGCAAGTTTTTGCTCCTCGGCGCGGATGTCGCCTTCGGGCGTTGCCGACTCAATCGAGCCATCCTTCAGCCCCGCGATGCGTTTTTCGCACTCGGCGATGGCATCTTTGCACTTGCCCTTAAACTTTTTGACGTAGTTCGTAAACTCCTTCACGCCAAACATATTGCCGTGGTCCGTAATGGCAATACCTGGCTGATGGTCGGCCACAGCCTTATCGACCAGGCGTTGAATCGAGGCCTGGCCGTCAAGAATCGAGTATTGCGAGTGTACGTGCAGATGGACAAATCGGCTCATCGTCATTCAGGGCATTTTATGTGAAACAAAGATACGTATATTTTTATATAAAAAAGCGTGGCAGGGTGGTTGTATTTTTCAACATTATTTCGTATATTTACAAAGCAGAGAAAACACCCTTAACACTCAACGATATGCAACAGGAACAGTTTGTGGTGCTGGCCGAGTACAACACCTTGGCCGAGGCCGAAATCACGAAGTCAATTTTGCAAAGTGCCGGTTTGTGGGTCGATATCCGCAACGAGTACATGTCGAGTCTGAACCCCATTTCGGGAGCTGCCCGCGTCGTAGTCCGCTCCGAAGATAAAGCCGAAGCGGAGACGCTGCTCAAGCAGCGATAGCAAGAGAAGAGGGTGTCCAACAATGCGGACACCCTCTTCTCTTTTTGTTCACAGAACGCCTATTCATTCCAAATCTTCCAGCCGGCAGCGGCTTGGCCGATAAACATTCTTTCACCGTTCATAATCTTCGCGCCGCGCTGTTGTCCATAATCGAGGAACTGCGTGAGGGGCGGATTATAGACTAAATCCAACAGATGATGTTCGGGCGTCAGGTAGGCGTAGGGGATGCGGGGAGCCTCCTCCACGTTGGGCCATGTGCCGACGGGGGTCGCATTGACGATGAGTTTCGACTCGGCCACCACCTCGACGGGCAGGTTGTCGTAGGTGCAGTTACCCTTGGCCGCATCGCGCGAAATCAAATCGTAGGGAATTCCCAACTCCGTGAGGGCATACTGCACCGCCTGCGAGGCACCTCCCGTACCCAGCACCAGGGCGTGTTCGGGCGTAACACCGTCCAGCAGTTCGGCCAACGCGACACGCAGGCCAATGATGTCGGTATTGTGGCCAATCATGCGACCATCCGCATAGCGACGCACGCAGTTCACCGCGCCAATTTTAGCCGCCTCATCCGACAGGCCGTCCAGATAGCGCATCACCTGCTGTTTGTAGGGAATCGTCACATTGAAACCTTCGAGCGGCACACGCTCCAGGAGTTCGGGTAGCGACTCAATCGAGGGAAGTTCATACTGTTCGAAGTGGCAATCCAGCCCTTCGTTTTCGAATTTGGCCGTAAAATGGCGGGCCGAAGCCGAGTGGCCGAGCGGGCGGCCGATAATACCGAATTGACGCATCTTGTTTGGAAAGTTTTGTTCGTGTTAAAGTACGTAGCCCAGGAGGAAGAACGAGCCGACCAGCAGCACCGTAAATGCAACGGCCAGCAGGTTGAAATATTTATCAATGAAGCCCTTGATGGGCGCACCAAATTTCCAGATAAGTCCCGCAATGAGGAAAAAGCGCAGACCGCGCGAAATAATCGAGGCGATGATAAACATCACAAAATTGATGTGGAACAGACCGCCCGTGATGGTGAAAATCTTGTACGGAAGCGGGGTAAAGCCGGCCGTAAAGACAATCCAGAAATTGTATTGGTCATAGAGCGCACCCACCTTTTCGAAAGCCTCCATCGAGAAGACATGATTGAAGAAGAAGTGCGCCAAGGCGGTATATTCGCCGGTTGTGGTCTGCCAGGCAAAGAAACCAATCCCGTAGCCGAGCATGGCTCCCAATATCGAACCCAACGTACAGATGGCTGCAAAGCGGAACGAGCGCGTCACAGCACCCAGGCAAAGGGCGATGAGCAGCACATCGGGCGGAATGGGGAAAAAGCTCGATTCGGCAAAGGCAAACAGAAAAAGAGCCAACGCTCCCCAGCGCGACTCGCCCCACGAGAGCATCCAATCGTATAGGCGTTTAATAATATTCATCTTTTAATTGATATAACTTTCTTAAACTCTTATTTATCAAGCAAATCCAACGCCTTTTTATAAGCCTCGTTGTAGGTGGGATTTATCACCCGATAAAACCCTTCGACCCCGTAGAGCCGTTGCGCCAAAAGGGCCTTCAGTTGCGTTTCGAGCAACGGTTTCGACCGCTCGAAGTCCGACTCCACAAAGGCTATTTTATGCTGCTCACCCTCCTTTATGAGTGCCTCCATCAAGGCTTCGGAGGGGGTAAAGGCGGCTAAAAAATCTGCCAATGCGGGGTAGGTGGCTTTCAACGCATCACGCTCCGTATCGAGGTAATCGGTCACCGTCTGCTGCAACACACCGCGACGCACCAAATGGGCATAGTAGGTCGAATAGTGGGTCGTATCGCTCTCCACCTTCACATCGGGACGAATACCGCCACCGCCATAAATCGTGCGACCCTTTTCGAGCGAACGATGGCGCGGGGTGGCATCGGTAATCGAATCGGCATAGCCGCGCAGGTGGTCGAGGTAGTATTCCTGCCGTTTCCCGGCCTCATACGGTCGTTGAATGGCACGCCCCGAAGGGGTCAGATAGCGCGATGTAGTGATACGCATTGCCGAACCGTCACCCAGCGGTATTTGTCGCTGCACCAGCCCTTTACCGAAACTCGTGCGGCCGATAATCGTGGCGCGGTCCCAATCCTGCAACGCTCCGGCAACAATCTCCGAAGCGGATGCCGAGATTTCGTCAATCAGGACAGCCACACGCCCCGTCAGCATTTCGCCATCGCGTCGAGCGTGGTAGTGTTGCGTCGGTTCGATGCGTCCCTCGGTCGTCAGCAACAACGCCCCCTTTGGCAGGAAAAATTCGGCCAACGCAATCGCCTGGTCGAGCAATCCGCCACCGTTACCGCGCAAATCGAGTATCAATCTCCGCGGTCGGCCCAACCGCTCGTAAGCCTCCTTAAACTCCTCGTAGGTAGTGCGACCAAAACGATTCACCTTAACGTATCCAACGCGCGGAGTGGCCATATAGGCGGCATCCACGGTTGTCAGGGGAATTTTGTCGCGCGTCAGGGTGAAATGGAGCAGTTCGTTCACACCTCGGCGATAGACGGTTAAATCGACCTTCGACCCCTGCTTGCCACGCAACAATTTCGGCACCTCGTTGAGTCTCAACCCGACGGCCGAGAGGGTATCAATTCGAACGATGCGGTCACCGGGCAACATTCCGACCCCTTCGGCCGGACCACCCACCACGGTGCTGTTCACCGTAATCGTGTCGCGGTTGATTTGGTATTGGATGCCGACACCGCTGAATTCGCCCTCCATCTCCACTTCGACCTCCTCCATGGCCTCCTTCGGCAGGTAGGCCGAGTGGGGGTCGAGCGTCGAGAGCATCCCCGTCAAAGCACCATCGACCAACTGCTCCATGCGCAGCGTATCAAGGTAGTATCGCTCCGTCAAACGCACCGCACGCGCCAACTTTTGCAGTTGGCGCACCGTCTCGTCGTAGGATTGGGCAGCGAGCTGTGCCGCCCCGACTACCAAGAGCGCAAGGATGAGCAGAAGTCGTTTCATCGTACCCCGCAACGGTCTATTTCAGCACCTCGGCAAGCATTTCGAACGACACCTTCTGCTGCTCGCCCGAAACCATATTCTTCACCGTAGCCTCGCGGGCTGCCAACTCCTCCGAGCCGATGATGACCACAAAAGGAATCTGACGACGGTTGGCATACTCCATCTGCTTCTTCATCTTCGCAGGCTCGGGATAAATCTCGGCCGGAATACCTTCCGAACGCAGTGTGCGCAACAGATTCAGCGATGCAGCCTGCTCCTCTTCGCCCAGGTTGAGGAAGATGGCGCGGGTCGAGGAGTTCAGTTCCTCGGGGAAGAGGTTCAGTCCCAGCATCACGTCGTAGATGCGGTCGGCACCGAACGAAATTCCCACGCCCGACACGTTTTGCAGGCCAAAGATACCCGTCAGGTTGTCATAACGACCACCACCCGAGATAGAGCCAATCTGGAAATCGAGGGCTTTCACCTCGAAGATGGCACCCGTATAGTAGTTCAAGCCACGCGCCAACGAGAGGTCAAGCTCCACTTGCAGGTCGATACCGAGCGTATCGACATGATGGAAGATGGTCTCCATCTCGGCAACACCCTTCAGACCCGTCTCCGAAGCCGCCAACACCTCACGAAGGGTGGCCATCTTCTCCTTGTTCGTACCACCAAGCTCGAGAATCGGTTGCAACTTCTCGATGGCCTCCTCCTCCAAGCCACGCTCGCGCAGTTCGGCTTTCACGTTATCCAGACCAATCTTGTCGAGCTTGTCGATTGCCACCGTGATATCCATCATCTTGTCGGCATGACCGATACACTCGGCAATGCCGTAGAGGATTTTGCGGTTGTTCATCTTCAGTGCAACGCGGATGCCGAGCGAACGGAATACGCGCTCGACAATCTCCACCAACTCCACCTCACAGAGGAGCGATTTGGTGCCGATGACATCGACATCACACTGGTAGAACTCGCGGTAGCGACCCTTCTGCGGGCGGTCGGCACGCCATACGGGCTGCACCTGATAACGCTTGAAGGGGAAGGTCAGCTCGTTCTGATGCTGCACGACATAGCGGGCAAAGGGGACCGTAAGGTCGTAACGCAGACCCTTCTCCGAAATCTTCGAGGCTTGACGCACCTCCTCGTCCGAGAGGCCTGCGGCGTAGTCGCCCGAATTCAGAATCTTAAAGAGAAGTTTATCACCCTCCTCGCCATATTTACCCAGCAGGGTAGAGAGGTTCTCCATCGAGGGAGTCTCGAGCGGAGCAAAACCATAGAGGCGGAAGACCGACTTAACGGTATCGAAAATATAGTTACGACGCATCATCTCAACGGGCGAGAAGTCGCGTGTTCCCTTTGGAATCGAAGGTTTTTGAGCCATAATGACTAATTCAAAATTTAGAATTTAGAATGTAGAATGTAAAATTAGCATGTAGAGGGCGAGGGGCTAAAAGAGATGAAAGGAATTAAGGATATTAAAGACATTAAGGATAAACCCATCTTAAAATCTTTACTCTCTAATATTTATATTTCCTCTTTACTCTTTCCTCTTTCCTATTTCCTCTTTCCTCTTTATTTTACTCTACCAACTTCTTGTATTTTACTCTTTTGGGGGTCGTATCCTCGCCCTGGGCCTTCTTCCAGGCCTCATACTCGGAGTAGGTACCCTCGTAGAAGACTACGCGCGAATCGCCCTCGAACGAGAGGATGTGCGTAGCGATACGGTCGAGGAACCAACGGTCGTGCGAGATGACCACGGCACAACCGGCGAAATGCTCCAGACCCTCCTCCAACGCACGCAGCGTATTAACATCGATATCGTTGGTCGGCTCATCCAAGAGAATCACGTTGCCCTCCTCCTTAAGCGCAAGGGCGAGGTGCAGACGATTTCTCTCACCACCCGACAACACACCGCACTTCTTCTCCTGGTCGGCACCCGAGAAGTTGAAGCGACCGACATAGGCGCGGGCATTGACCTGACGGTTGCCGAGCGTAATAAGGTCGGCACCCTGCGAAATCACCTCATAGACCGTCTTTTCGGGGTCAATCGACTTGTGCTGCTGGTCCACATAGGCGAGCTTCACGGTAGGACCTACGCGGAACGAACCGCTCGTCGGCTCGTCAAGCCCCATAATCATACGGAAAAGGGTGGTCTTACCCGTACCGTTCGGGCCAATCACACCCACAATGCCGGCAGGGGGCAACGAGAAATTCAGCCCCTCGTACAGCACGCGGTCACCAAAGGCCTTCGTAACGTCGTGCGCCTCGATGACAATATCGCCCAGACGCGGACCATTCGGGATGTAAATCTCCAGACGCTCCTCCTTCTGCTTCGTATCCTCGTTGAGCATCTTATCGTAGGCCGACAGACGCGCCTTCGACTTGGCATGACGACCGGCAGGCGACATACGCACCCACTCCAACTCGCGCTCGAGGGTCTTTCTGCGTTTCGACTCCTGCTTCTCCTCCATGGCCATACGGGCGGTCTTCTGCTCCAACCAACCCGAGTAGTTACCCTTCCAGGGAATACCCTCACCGCGGTCAAGCTCCAGAATCCAGCCGGCCACGTTATCGAGGAAGTAACGGTCGTGCGTTACGGCAATCACCGTACCCTTATACTGCTGGAGGTGCTGCTCCAACCAATCAATCGACTCGGCATCGAGGTGGTTCGTCGGCTCGTCCAAGAGCAACACATCAGGCTGCTGCAACAACAGACGGCAGAGGGCTACACGACGACGCTCGCCACCCGAAAGCACCTTCACCGACTGCTCGCCATCGGGACAGCGCAGGGCATCCATGGCGCGATTCAGCACCTGGTCCAGCTCCCAGCCGTTCACATGGTCAATCTTCTCGTACAGCTCACCCTGACGCTCGATGAGGGCGTTCATCTCATCGTCCGACATCGGCTCGCAGAGCTTCATGTTAATCTCCTCGTACTCCTTCATCAGGGCTACGGTCTCGGCGCAACCCTCCTCGACCACCTCGCGAACGGTCTTCGTATCATCGAGCTTCGGCTCCTGCTCCAGGTAGCCCACCGAGTAGCCGGGCGAGAAGACCACCTCGCCTTCGAAGTTCTTGTCCAGACCTGCGATAATCTTCATCAGGGTCGATTTACCCGAACCGTTCATACCCACGATACCAATCTTGGCACCATAGAAGAAAGAGAGGTAGATGTTGTTCAAAACACGCTTTTGATTGGTGAAGGTCTTCGAGACACCCACCATCGAAAAGATAATTTTTTCGTCTGCCATATATGCTTATTTTTGTTTATTTCGCTTTATCTGGCAAAGATACTAAATTAAATTCAAAATTTAGAATCTATAATTCAAAATTACGCTTCGTATGATTGGTCGGTGCCGACACAGAAAAATCAAACTTTTTTGCCGATTTATTTGCGGGGATGGGATTTTTTCTAACTTTGTATCACGAACACACCTAAAACCCATAAATAACATGAAAAGAGTAGTATGTCTGTGTCTGCTGTTGGCGGTTTGTGCGATGGGCATCCAGGCTCAACCGACACGCGAGCATGAAAAGGAAAAGCGCGTGATGCCCGTATGGCCGAAATGCGAGAACTATAAAGAGTCGGTCTCTTATTTTCGCGCATGGTTCAACAAGGAGTACGACCGTCAGCTCAACTCGTATCGCAAGGCGCATAAAGAGTTATACAAGCTCCAGCGTCATGATTTACAGGCTTGCACGATGCGCATTATCATCGACAAAACGGGCCACATGACCCTCGACTCCACCAAGCCGGAAACTATCTGCGAGATGCAACGCACCGTCATCGTCAACACGTTGCGCGAAGCCCCCGTGTGGCAACCGGCCACCATCGGCGACAGGGCAGTCAATTTTCCCATCATCCTTCCGATTAGCCATTCGACCGAATACGAAAACAGCCACAAATACCCCGGGCGCACCGAGTAGTCATGCGCAATAGGAAAGTGGTTATTGAATGATAATTGGCAAGAAAAAAAGCGACCTTCATCAGGTCGCTTTTCTTTTTTTAGTAGTTCTGCCTCATCGGCTCGAAGTAGGCCTGCGGATGCAGGCAGGCGGGGCAAGCCTTCGGAGCATTCTCGGCCTCGATGATGAAACCGCAGTTGCGGCACTGCCACCAAATCTTACCGTCGCGGTGGAAGAAGTCGCCATCCGTCAGGCGGCTCAGCAGCTTCAGGTAGCGACGCTCATGCTCGGCCTCGACCTTGGCAATGTTGCGGAATGCGGCAGCCACTGCGGGGAAACCCTCCTCGTCGGCCACGGCAGCAAAAGCGGGGTAGAGTACATCCCACTCCTCGTTCTCGCCCTGGGCAGCAGCCAGCAGGTTCTCCTGCGTCGTGCCAATCTTACCGGCGGGGTAGGTGGCCGTAATCTCCAAATCGCCACCCTCAAGGAACTTGAAGAAACGCTTTGCATGCTCCTTCTCCTGCTCGGCCGTCTCCATAAAGAGGCCTGCAATCTGCTCGTAGCCCTCCTTCTTGGCTACCGATGCGAAGAACGTATAGCGGGTGCGAGCCTGGCTCTCACCGGCAAATGCTTTGAGCAGATTCTGCTCGGTCTTGGTACCTTTCAAACTCTTTTCCATGGTTATTGTCTGTGAATGTGTTTGTGTAAATTCAATTTGCGAGAGCAAAATTACACTTTTTTTCGAATCCTGCAAACGAAATCGAATCAAGAGTTTTTATACGACCATAAACAAGACTTATAACCCTTTTTCGAGTAGCGTCTCCGTATCGGCAAAGAAGGTGCGGGCTGCCGGGTGGGTGGTCAAAGAATCGGCCGCATCGCGCGTCAGGATGCGATAACGATGTGCGCGGTCCACCCAGACAGGAATCGGCTCGTAAGCCATCGTAAGCGGCTCTTCACCCCGTTTTGAAAGCTCCACACGCACCAACAAGCCGCCATCGGTGTAGCGTTTCTGCTGATTCGAGAGGAGGTTACCGAGCGAATAGAGGACGAGGGTCCGACAAAGCGAATCCTGCTCGATGGGTTGCACCACGTGGGGATGTGAACCGATGATGAGTTGTACCCCCTCACGACGCAGAAAATCGGCCATAAGGCGTTGCTCCCGATTCGGTTTGCGCTCATACTCCACGCCCCAATGCGGCGCCACAGCCAGGCAGTCGGGCATCCACTCGCGGGCGCGACGCAAATCCTCCTTCATCTGCACCGTATCGAGCCGATTGACCACCGCAGGTTTCACAACGGGCATACCGTTGGTGCCGTAGGTGTAGTTGAGCAGCAAAATCCTTAATCCGTCAATCTCGAATCGGCAATGGGGCATGGCCTGCCGTTCGGCCGAGGAGCTGAAGACGCCCGTATGGGCAATGCCGCATCTATCCAACGCCTCGATGGTTTCACGCGCACCACGCGCCCCAAAATCCATACAATGGTTATTGGCCAGCAAGGCGACATCAAAGCCCGCATCACGCATCGCATCGGCCACCGCAGCCGGAGAACGGAAGAGCGGATAACCCGTATAGGCACCCTTCGCGGCCAGCGTGGTTTCGAGATTTACAACCGCCAGGTCTGCCTCCTCGATGAGGGGTTTAATATAGGTAAACGAGGGGCTGAAGTCGTAACCATCCGAGGTGCGGGCAGCGGTTAGCTGGGGTGTATGCACCATCAAATCGCCTGCAAAGAGGAGCGTAGCACGACGTGTCGGCAGCTCACTCTCGGTCGGGTCGGCTACAGGCGTCGGTTGCGGTTGTCCGACACAGGCAACCAACAACATCGCAACACCATACATCCACCCGCCACGCATGCGAAATTACTTTTCTACGCGGTTGTACTTACGCTTCGGATTGGCCGGAAACCAACCCTTCTCGACGCGCCGACGCTGGTGAAACAACTCGCCAATCGACCAGAACGACGAGGCTCCCCACACAGCCAGCAGGGTAGAATAGAAGAGGTGTGATATTAGCACAGAGCCGATAATCGAGGCCACACCCATCAGGGCAAAGACCCACCAACATCCGACACCGAAATAGTATTCTCCCTTAATCACTAAGGGGTGGAAAAGGCCGATAATCAAGAATGTAGCTACGCCAATCGTGAGGCCTAAAAGGTTGTATGTCTCCAAAAATTCCATCATAGACAGCAAAGATAAAGAGGAAAGAGGAAAGAGCAAAATTTTTGAAGAGGAAAGAGGAGAGAGCGAAGAGGAAAGAGCAAAATTTTTGAAGAGAAAAGAGGAGAGAGCGAAGAGCAAAGAGGATTTTAGAGAACAAGAGGGACCATAAAAGAGAGCGTCATCCTTTGCCTACGCTCGGGATGACGCTCTTCGTTAAACTCGTTAATTTCTTTAATCTCTTTATCTTTCCTCTTCGCTCTTTCCTCTTTCCACTTTAGAAGTGATAGCAGAGCTGTACATTGATGCGGTTGGCGTGGCCCTTCACATCATTCATATTCTTGCGCGAACCGTAGAGATACTCCGCACCAATCGTGCAACGGGGCGTGAGGGCATAGAAGATATTGCCGAAGATATAGCGACCCTGGTGATACATATCGTTCAACGTGAAGCTGTCGTCATGGTCCACCTGCGCCATCGAGAAGCCGCCCGAGAGCCACATACGGGGCGAGAGGTTCATGCGGGCGGCAGCCTGCCAGCCCCACATCGTCAGAGCCGAAATCTCCTCGCCCGAGCTATCGGGGACAAGGTCCAGCCCCGAACCCGTCAAATCTTGGATATAGGGGGTGATGCCCTTACCATAGACACCGTTCATGTAGAGACGCAACCAATCCCAGACCTTAATCGTACCGCTAAACTGCACGCCCCAACCAAAGAGGCTCTTGTTATCCGCCACGACCGCATTGCGCACATACATATTGCGGAAGACGGCCGACGCACGCAGATGGCTCGAACGCTCCTCATCCCAGGCATACTGCACATAAATCGGGAAGTCGGGGATACGCTGACGCATCTTGAGGAATTTCTCGTTGTAGGTGGCCGATACGGAGGGCATCTCGGCCGCCGCTCCGAGCGTGAAGTGCTGACCGGGGAAGGTGTATTCGTAGCGAATCATCGTGGCGAAATTGAAATTGTAGGCATTCGGGCCTTGGAAATCAATCGTCAGCGGGGCAGCTGAAAGGTCGCAGAAGGTGGTCACATCACGACCCAGCGTAAAGCCCAACATCGAGACATAGGCCGAACGCACGCGGGGCGTATAACTATTCTCCGCGCCACCGCGGAAATCGGCATCAACATAAATCACCACGCGACCCAACGTGTTGGAGTTGGCCACACCTTTGAAATAAAGGCGCGAGGTGGAGGCATCCATCATCAGCTGCTGGCGATTGTTATAGTCGGCCGTCAGCGGGATGTCGTAGGGGATAAAGTCGAGGTTGTCCGAAATGCCGTCGAAGTCGTACGCGGCACGCAGGGCGATAAAGCCGCCCAAGGCCAACGAAAAGCGGTTGTCGCGCGTGGCAAAGACAAACATCGGACGCTCGGTCTGCTGGAAGCCGTGGCGATGGGTTTCGAGGTAGTCCTGCGTGGCATCGCTCATCAGTTCGAGTTTGTCGCACGCATCGTCCACGGTGACGCTCTCCTCGACACCAATCAAATAGACGGTGGGGTTATACTCCTCGGCAGGTTGCAGAGGCTGTGCCATTGCGGCCGAAGAGAGAACGAGGGCCGCCAATAAGAGTCGAATGTGTTTCATAAGCCGAATGTAATTTGGTTGAATGTTTTTCAATAGCAATGTCTTTTAGCCCGCAAGGGCCGTTTCGGCTGTGATTTTTGCAAGATATGTGCCAAACACACCGTTTCGCCCCGCAAGCCGAGGGTGCGATTTTTGAAGAAGCGATTTTTTCCGTATCTTTGTCGCTATGGTACAAGTGCTTTTCATGCTCGTCGTCTTTGGCCTGCTCCTACGCGACTTTCGACTGTTGCGTCGGGAGCATCACGCTGCCCAACCATCGGGTAGAGGTCATCGGCTACGCCTGTGGATAGCCATCGACCTGCTGCCCATAGTCCTGATGGTGGGCTACCTGATTGACAATCCGCCCGTAATAATCCGCACCTCGATGTGGATTACTTGGTTTTGGATAGTGGTGTCGTCGGCACGTCTTGCGTATGGCTTTTTCGCCTATTTCGGTTGGCGCAAAACGGGTGTTATCGTGGCATCGATGGCCGTCGGAACACTCCTCTATGGCGTCATTTGGGGACGTTGCAACCTCCGCACCGAGCAGGTGGAGGTCTGCTCTTCGCGGCTTCCCGCATCCTTCGACGGGATGCGCATCGCCCTCTTTTCGGACCTTCATCTTGGGGCTTTGGTCGATACGGACCATGAGGTAGGCCAAGTTGTTGAGCGCATCAATGCGTTGCAACCCGACGTGGTCTTCTTCGGGGGCGATTTGGTCAATATTCGCCACTCGGAGCTGGACGAACGCGCCACGCGCCTGCTCGAGGGTATTCACGCTCCGGTCTATGCGGTCATCGGCAACCACGATGTCGGCACCTATATCGGTGACTCTGTCGCACTTCCCTTCGAGGTGAGCTACCGTCGCCTCGTTGAGCAACAACGGGCAATGGGGTGGTGTGTATTGCAGGATACCACGCTCTATTTAAGGCGCGGAGCCGATTCGATTTCGCTCTCCGGTTTTGCCTACAACCCCGACTTTAAGGAGGAGCGTCACGACCGCGACCTGCCGATGTCGGGGGCCGATGAGGGCTATCGCAACGTACCGACAGACCTATATAATATTACGCTGATTCACGTGCCGCAACATTGGGAGGAGATTCTGCGTCGCGGCTATGGCGATTTGACCCTGGCGGGTCACACCCATTCGATGCAGTTTAAACTCCGCACGGGCAAAGGGCGTGGCATCTCGCCTGCACGCCTTATCTATCCGCGCTGGAGCGGCCGTTACGACCACAACGGACGCACCCTCTATATCAACGACGGCATTGGCTATGTGGCCTATCCGATGCGCATTGGCGCACGACCCGAAGTGACACTCATAACCCTCAAACGATGCGAATAACCCTTTCATACGCAACCTCCAAGGACGGTTACCTCGATGATTGCTCGAAGTGCCGTTTAACGCTCTCCACCTCGGCCGATTGGGAGGCCGTCTATCGTCTGCGCAGTGAGCAGGATGCCATCTTAATCGGAGCCGAGACGCTCCGACGCGACAACCCCTCGCTCAAGCTCGTGCCGATGCGTGTGGTGATTTCTCGTTCGGGAAATCTCGACCCCGAAGCCCGCTTTTTCACCGTGGGCGAAGCACAGCGTGTGGTCTTCACCGAGCGGCCCAATCCGGCTCTGGAGCGCGTGGCGGAGGTGATTCTCTGCGAGGAGGGCATCACGGCGCGTCGCGTGGTGACCGAGTTGGAGCGTCGCGGTGTCAATCGCCTGATGGTGGAGGGGGGAGCCAAGACCCTGCAACTCTTTCTCGATGAGGGGTTGGCCGATGAGGTACGCGAGGCCGTCAATCCGACGATTACGGTCGGCGAGGAGGGCTATGCACATTTTCAATTTACACCGCCCAACGATGCCGTGATTCGCCATGAGGAGTTGGAGGGGATGCAGGTAACGACCACTACGCTCCATCCCGACACGACAGAGGAGGATATGCGCGAATTAAAGGCGGCCATTGACGAGAGTCGGAAATGCACCCCCGATATGGGTTCTTATTGTGTCGGGGCGGTGGTGCTTACGGCCGACGGAAGCCGTTTTACGGGCTACACGCACGAAACATCGCCCACCCATCATGCCGAGCAGGAGGCCCTGAAAAAGGCCATTGAAGCGGGTGCCGTGTTGCGTGGAGCCACGATTTACGCCTCGATGGAGCCATGCTCCACGCGTAAAAGCGAACCCAAAAGTTGTACGCAACTGATTTTGGAGCATGGGCTGAAACGGGTTGTCTTTGCCTGCTACGAGCCGAGTAAATTTGTGCGGTGCGACGGTGCCTGCACACTCCGAGCAGCCGGTGTGGATGTCAGGGTCTATCCGGACCTTGCCGAGGAGGTGCTGAACATCAACGGACACCTCTTCTAAAGAGGAAAGAAGCATAAAAGTCAGCTCCCTTTAGCTCCCTTTTTGCCTTTCTCGCCCTTAAGCACCCTTAAGCACCCTTAAGGCACCTTATCCCCCTCCCATCAGATTCCTTTAACAACCTTTAGCAACTCTCAACTAAAAAAGCGAAGGGCAAGCAGCACGCTTGCCCTTCTGTTCGAGACCCTGTTAGCGAGGACCGAAGCCACCGCCACCTCCCGGAGGAGGCCCCATCATCCGGCGATGTGCGCGGAACTCTTGTTGTCCCGAAGTTTCATAATCCGACATATTGCGCGAACCCTTCTTGCCGAAGATGCGCAGGTTGTAGGTAAATTGCAGCATATAGTAGCGACCCATCGAAAGGTTGGTCGTATTCTGCGTATAACCCGAGCCGGTCGTGCGCGAGAAGGCGACGCTGTTCTGGTTCAGCAGGTCGTTCACGCCCACCATAATCTCGCCACGCTTGTTCTTAAAGACCTTCTTACCCAGCCACAAGTTGCAGAACAGATAATCCTCGTTGTAGTCGTTCGTAATACCGAGGTACTGCGAATAGGCGGCCGAAGCGGTAAAGGTCAAATCCCACGGCAAGACAAACTTCATCGAGGCATTGGCCGTGTGGCTGAAATACTTATTCTTTGCATTATCCGTAGCCAGCGAGTTCTTGGCTTCGTTGTAGTTGCCGTTCCACGAAAGGGTGAAATCGACCTTCTCGGAGATATTCGAACCCAACACGGCGCGGAAGAAGTAGCCCATATTCTCGGCATCATTTCTCTCGCCGCCCGTAATCGTGCCATCCGACGCCACCTGACCACCAATCATCGAGGGGGTCTTCGAGTAGTTCACACCACCCATCATATTGAAGTTCGACTTCAGGAACGAAATCGGCAAACCATACATCAACATCGTATTGATGCTCCATTGGCCATCGAGGTTGACCGGCATCGAGTAGTAGTTGGGGGTATAGGTTATCGTCTCCCCCTCCGAGTCGCTCAACGTAATCGAGATCGGATTCTCACGCGTGGATTGCACGGTGTGTGTAGCCGCAAAATCCTGTGTCTTGTTCCACGAGAACATCCACATAAAGGTACGACCCTTCTCCAAACTCGAATGGGTGTAATGGAAATTGATATTATGGTTATAGGAGGGTTTCAAATAGGGATTACCGCGTGAAATGTTCTGGGCATCCGACACATCGAATACATTTTGCAGATTCTGAATCGACGGGGTATTGGTATTTGAACGCACGAACAGACGCAACGAGTTCTGCTGATTGGGCTGCAACTGACCCATCATAAAATAGGTAAAGTTGTCATAGTGGTGCTTGATAGGTTTCTGCTCGCCAACCACCTGACCACTCAAAACCTGCCCCTCCAACTCCGACATTTGGTAATAGACGTTTGCAACGAACGTATTGCGATTCTTCGAGTAGCGGAAACCCGGGCCGATGCGATGCTCCATATTCGTACTCTCGTAGTTGTTCGACAGCGAAGGATCGGGGATACGTCCATCGATCGACCAATCCTCACCGGTAACATAGGAGGCCTTATCTCGGCTTTCATCGTCATAATCGGCACGATATTGCAAGCTGACCTGTGCATACTTGGCCACCGGCTCGGTGTATGTAATCTCGCCTTGCAGGTCTAAGCTCTCCGACGGAGCAAGGTTACGCAGGTAGCGAAGTTCGGTATAGTTTGTGGGATCCCATCCCCAAATATCATCACCCTCGGGACGCTCCTCCTGCTTACCGAGCTGATTCGACCACGAGCTGGTCTTATTCGTTTGATCCGAATAGCGCACATTACCATTCACGGTCAGCGTACGCCCATCCTTGCCGAGCTTGGCACGATACACAACACGCGTACCGAGATTATAGCCGTGGCGCAAGCCATCGCTGAAGTTATCCGTATAGCTATAACCGCTACCGCCTTCACTCGGTGCTCCAAACTGCCAACCATAGGTATTCGAGAAGGGATCGTTCGACTGGAAGCTGAACGAAGGACGGATCATCAGGTTGTGATTCTCGCTAATCTTCCACTCAATGCGGGCATTGAAACGGTGGTTGTTCGAGAGGGTCTCCGACTCACCGCGCGTGAGCAACGTATCGGGCAGCATCGGTGCCTCGTACCACTTCTCGACCGTCGTGCGGTTGTGCGTATTGGTGTTATTGAAGAAGTAGCTGCCTTGGAACGACACCTGGTCGCGTTTGCCCCATTGGTCCGAGTAGTTCAGACCGATGGCATTGACCTTCGCCACACCGCTCTGCGGACGCATCATATAGGCACCCACACCGCCTCGACGATTGCCACCGCCACCACCTGCAACACCCAGAATATCCTCAAACGAGAAGTTCTGCTGATTGACGTTGTTAAACAGAGCCAACACCGACAAGCGGCTGCTGCCGTTGAAGATATTGACATTACCTCCGGCCAGATACTTAAAGCGGTCATCGGCACCATCCTCGGCATCGTAACCGACACCGGCATAGACCTTACCGAATTTACCCTGACGCATATTGCTGCGCGTAACGATATTCAGAGCCTTGAAGCCCTCGCCATCGTCCATGCCCGAGAACTCGGCAGCATCCGAAAGTTTGTTATAGATCTCGATGCGGTCCACCGTCTCGGCCGGCAGCGATTTGATGGCCGTGGTGACATCCTCACCGAAGAACTCCTTGCCATCGACAAAGATTTTCTTCACCTCCTCGCCCTGGGTCTCGACCTTGCCGTCGGTCACCGTAATACCGGGCATCTTCTTCAACAGGCCCTCCACGTCGGCATCCTGCGTCACCTTGAAGGCCGAGGCATTATAACTGATGGTATCGCCCTTCGACGAGGCGCGAATCGCCTTCACCTCTTTTACGACCGACTCAATCTCGACACCGGCTTTCAGCTCGATTTTTCCCAAATCGATCTTCGCCTTATCCACCTTCACTTCGGCTTCGTGGTTGTTGTAACCCATGAACGAAACGACGAGTTTATAGTTGCCATAGGGGAGTGCCTGCGTAGTGAATTTACCACCATAGCCCGTTGTCGTATGTTGTGCCTTATCGGGTTGTTCGACCGGAGCGGCCGAAACCACTGCTCCAATAACCGATTCTCCGGTTTCAGCATCGAATACCGTGGCCGAAATCGTACCGCGTTGAGCAAAGCCCAACGTAGCAATCAGCATCAGACAGCAAGTAAAAAAATACCTCTTCATGTTTATCTTCTTGTTTTGTTCGCGTAGCGAATTGTTCTGCGAAAATAACGAAATTCGCGAAATTTTAGTATTTACGAGGGGTGAATCGCCCAAAAAAGGGTGTCAATCGACCGACACCCTTCTATTCCGAGGTTTAATTACCACCGCTTACCATCCTTTTTTCCTGCGTGGGGGCGATGACCACCCATTGCGCCGCCCTTTTTTGCCGAGGGACGCACCCCCTGATGATGCATTTGCGGACGATGCTTTTTCGCATAGCTCTGCTCCAACTGCTGCCATTTGGCGAACTGCATCGGTGAGAGAATCTTGCGATAGGCCTCGGTGCGCTCGCGGCGTGCCTTAAGCATCTCGCTCGGCATCGGCTCACGATGTCCCTCTACGGCCTGCATCCTGCCTCGCATGGCCATCATGCGTCTTAACTGCTTCAATTGCAGTTTATAGATTTTATCGGCCTGCTTTTTCGAGAGCGCAAGCTCCTTGCTTAAACGCATCGTCTGACGCTCGGCCATCTGCTCGGGAGTCATTCCTCTGCGCCACTCACCACGCTGTACGGGTTGTGCCATCGACTCGACACCCAACATCATCATCACGGCCACGAAGGCCATCCATACCATCTTTTTCATTGTTCCAAAGTGTTAAGTGAAACCTGCTTGTCACTAAACAAACGCGGTATGCACCCCCGATATTTCGAGAGAGCCGTCAAACGCCCGTTTCACAGGGTAAAGTGGCTATTCGGCCGCGCGAACCGACCGCAGCCAGGCCTTAAATTCGGGAACACGCGCCTTCGAAATGATGATTCGTTCGGGTGTTGGGACGGTCAGCGACAACGACAAACGGCTGCCGAACCAAACCGTAATCTCATGCACGGCGCGACGCGAAATGATGAACTGACGATTGGCACGGAAGAAATCCGTAGCGGGCAGTTGCGATTGCAGTGTCTCGAGCGTGCGGTCGATGGGGTAGCTCTCGCCCTGAAAATCGTAGGCGGCCACCCGCTCGTTGGCCGTGTAGCAGAAGGCTATCTGGTCGCGGTGCAGGGGGATGATTTTATCGCGCTGATGAATCAGGAAGGTCTCATCGTACTCCTTCACCGCCTGCTTGATGCGAGGGGTATAGGCCGCACGCTCCGTGCCGGTCATCCGCTCCAGCTTTTCGAGCGCACGACGCACACTCTCGGCCGAAAGGGGCTTAAGCAGATAGTCGATGCTGCACAGGCGGAAGGCATCCAGGGCATATTGGTCATAGGCCGTAGTGAAGATGACCGGAGCCGTAATCTCCACGCGGTCCAGAATACGGAACGAGACACCATCGGCCAGGTGGATATCCATAAAGACAAGGTCGGGCTGCGGGTTGCTTTGCAGGTATTCGGCACTCTCCTCGATACTCTCCAAAACCTGAATCACCCGAATCGAGGGGGCTACCTCATGCAGAATCGATTGCAGGTTCTGTGCAGCAGCCGTTTCGTCTTCGATAATGAGAACTTTCATCGTATCCATACTTTATACAATATTATTCGTGGGTGGGAGCTTGCAGGGGCATACGTACCACAAAGGTACGCTCGTCGTTCAGCACTTCGATTTCGTGGCCGGTGATGAGTCGCCAACGATTGCGCAGATTCTCCAGACCGATACCGGTCGAGGGTTCCGATTCGAGCTTCGGGCTGATGGGGTTGGAGATTTCAAGCCACCCGTCGGCCGTCGTGCGAATGGTGACGTGGAGCGGTTTTGATTTGGTAATCGTATTGTGTTTCACCGTATTACCAATCAACGGCTGCAACGAAAGTGCCGGCAGCGACCAATTCAGGAAACGCTCCTCAATCTGGAAATCGAAGAAGAGCTTATCGGCATAGCGGATGCTGTATTGGTAGGAGTAGGCCTCGGCAAACTTCAACTCTTCGGCCAGCGGAATAAGCGTATTCTGGCCGTTTTGGATGATGTAGCGGAAGGTGTAGGAGAGCTGCTCGATGTAGCGCAGGGCCGTATCCGACTGCTTATCGCGCACCAGCATCGAGAGCGAGTTGAGCGAATTGAAGAAGAAGTGGGGCGAAATCTGGCCCATCAACATATTGTATTTCGAGGTCAGCGACTCGTTTTTGAGCTGTTCGAGCTGCATCTCGACATCCTGCTGGCGCGAGACAAGCAGGCGCACCCAAGCATAGAGAATCGAGACGAACGAGGCCATCGAACACTTTAGAATCAGCTGTGCATCAATCTTATCCTGGCGCATAAAATTGAGCTTGATGACCCCTTCGTGCCAATCGGTATAGGGGGCCAGCAGATACATCACAACCACAATAACGGCACACAACGCACAGGCCAACATCACACTCCGCGTACCGAAACGACTCCGACGGATGGTGCGCTGAACGGCCGTCATCAGCAGGAACGAGAGCAGGATGTAGAACAACATCTGCGAGGCAATCTCGATATTGCGGGAGGGGTAGTTGAAGTATTTGTTGTAGTCGAACGCCATCCCGTTGAGCATATAGATGCGGTTCAGGCGATAGTGGCCGCCCTCACGACGCGGTGCATTGACATCGACCTCCATGCGGTCGCCATGCTGAAGATGGAACCAGCGAATACGCTCCTGGGGGACATAGACCGAGTCACGGTCCTGATAGACCAGGTAGCCGTGGCCATCGGGCGAGAGGGAGAGTTCAGCCACACCCGGATACTCGATGTTGCGCCCAGGGATGCGCGGACGCCACTCATTGTGCTGGTCGCCAAAGAGGAGCATCAGGTAGGAAAAATTGACCACAAGGGAGATGGCGACCGCCACCATGAGGTTTATCCACAGGTCGGTCCGGGTTCGTTTCATATCAGGCAGTAAGTTAAGTAACAGTGTTTAAGAGGCTTCGTTTCAGCGATTTATTCTTCCTCGGAGTACCACGAAGCATAAAGCATATAATCACGCGCCGTGCGCTTGACGATTTGCTCGCTCTGCTCCTTGGATATCTCCTTCACCTTCTTGGCCGGCACACCGGCATAAATCGAGTTCGGCTCCAGCTCGGCATTCGACAACACAAGCGCATTGGCTGCAATGATACAGCCCGAAGGAACGTGGGCATTATCCAACACCGTGGCACCCATGCCAATCAGTACGCCATCGTCGATTCTCGCGCCATGAATCGTTGCGTTGTGGCCAATCGAGACATCGCTGCCGATGATGGTTTGGGAGGGTTTGGGCGATTTGTCATAGAGGGTGTGCAACACCGCGCCATCCTGGATGTTGGTACGGTCGCCGATAACGATTTTGTTCACATCGCCACGCAACACCGCGCCATACCAAATCGAGCAGTCGCGCCCAACGGTTACATCGCCCAACAATACGGCCGTCTCGGCCAAAAAGGTATTTTCACCCACCTGCGGTTCGTGACCGCGCACTTTACGAATAATAGCCATGATTTTTTTAAGTGGAAAGAGGTAAGAGCAAAGAGGAAAGAATCTTAAAATTCCCTTAACGCCCTTCTCGCCCTTTATGCCTTTGAATTTTGAATTTTGAATTTTGAATTCTAAATTCTAAATTTTGAATTTCTACAATTACTCCGATTTTTTCGCCTCCTGCCAAATGGCCTCCATCTCGTCGAGCGAGAGTTCGCGAAGCGATTTTCCACGTTTTTCGGCCGTCTCTTCAATCGTCGTAAAACGGTGCAGGAATTTCTTATTGGTTCGCTCCAGAGCCGATTCGGGGTCCACGCCATAAAGCCGGCAGGCGTTAATCAGCGCGAAGAACAGGTCGCCAAACTCGGCTTCGAGGTTGGCCTGATTACCGGCCTTCATCTCCGTCTCCACCTCGGCAACCTCCTCGCGTACCTTGTCCCAGACATCCTCCTTTTTCTCCCAATCGAAGCCCGCTCCGGCAGCCTTCTCGCCCATGCGGTAGGCCTTCACCATGGCCGGCAAGGAGGTCGGCACTCCGCCCAGCGTACCGCTCTTGCGATGCTTCTTTTTCAGTTTCAGGGCCTCCCAATTGGCCTTCACCTCTTCGGGCGTGTTGGCGTGGATATCGCCGTAGATATGCGGATGGCGATAAATCAGCTTGTCGCACAACGCATTGGCCACATCGGCATAGTCGAAAGCTCCCTCCTCGTCGCCCAACTTCGAGTAAAAGACAACGTGCAACAGCAAATCGCCCAGCTCCTCCTTGATACCCTCCAGATTGTGGTCCGTAATGGCATCGGCCAGCTCGTAGGTCTCCTCGATGGTGTTGTTGCGCAACGTATCAAAGGTCTGCTTTCGGTCCCAGGGACACTCTCTACGCAAGGTATCCATCACCTCCAAAAGGCGGGCCGTAGCCTCCAATTTCTTCTCCATGGACATCGTTATTTTTTTATCTTTTAGTTTGCTTTTCAGGGTTTATCAAGCAAAGTTACATTTTTAGCAGAACTTTTCCAATTTTGCACCCCTTTTTTCGGCGAGGTTTCGGTGAGTGGCCAAAAGCAGGGGGTGAAACGCCTCAAAGCCTCACGCCCGCACAAAAAAAAGCGATTCCCCAAAATGAGGGAATCGCCTTTACATATTATATAATAGATGCGGACCTACGAGCGAACCACGGCTCCGCACTTCTGCTCGAATTGGCGTTGCAGGTTCGACATCACGCGCTCGATGGTCTTTTCATCCAACGTGCGGCTCTTATCCTCCAGCAGGAAGCTCAACGCATACGATTTCTTACCTGCGGGCAGTTTGTCACCCTCGTAAATATCGAACAGTGCGACACGCTTCAGGAGTTTGCGCTCGCTCTGGAGAGCCACCTCGCGGAGTTGCGCAAAGCTTACCGAGCGGTCAACAAGCAGGGCCAAATCGCGCTTCACCTCGGGGAACTTCGAAAGCTCCTCGGCCTGGATACGATGCTTCTTCGTACTCTTGACCAAGAGGTCGAAATTCAGCTCCATGTAGTAAACCTCCTGCTTCACGTCGAGCTTCTTTCTGAGTTTTGCACTCACTACACCGATTTCGAGCAGGCGTTTCCCGTTCATCTGCACCTCGACAGCCTCACCGTAGAGGTCGCTCTTGAGCGGCTCACACTTCAGGGAGTAGATATCCTGACCGAAACGCTTCAGCAATTTCTCGGCCATGGCACGCAGGGTGAAGAACGAGGCCTTCATCGGCTTCGTGTCCCACGACTGCGGCACGGCTACACCCGTCACGGCCATCGCCAGGCGATACTCCTCGCTGTAGGCCGCCAAGGGATTCTCCTCGGTCGAACGCTCGGCATTGTAGAAATAGCAGTTACCGAACTCGTAGAGTTTCAAATCGCCGTGCTTGTGGTTGATGTTCAGGGCCATCGCCTCCAGCATATTGAAGAGCAGCGTCTGACGCATCACATTCAAATCGGCACTCAGCGGATTCATGATTTTTACGCAGTTTTCCGCCTTGTAGCTCTCCAGACCCTCGTAGTAGGCCGCCTTGGTGAGCGAGTTGGACATAATCTCCGTATAGCCGTTCGCGGTCAGGTAGTCGGCCGCCATGTTCATCAACTTCGTGCGGTCGGGACGCGGTGCATACGAAAGGGTCGAGCGTACCTGCTGCGGAATCTCGATGTTGTTGTAACCATAGATGCGCAGGACATCCTCCACGAGGTCGGCCTCACGCTGTACATCGACGCGGTAGGGCGGTACGGCCACAGTCAAAACACCGTTCTCCTCCTTCAGAATCTTCACCTCGAGAGCCTCCAAAATCGTGCGCACGGTTGCCTCGGGAATCTCCTTGCCGGCCAACATCGTCAGACGACGAAGCGAGAAGTCGAATACAAAATCCTCGGCCGGTGCATCGCACACATCGACCACCTCGGAGGAGATTTTACCACCGGCCAGCTCCTTCATCAACAGGGCGGCACGCTTCAGGGCGAAGAGCTGCATACGGGGGTCCACGCCACGCTCAAAGCGGAACGAAGAGTCGGTATTCAGGCCGAAACGCTTGGCCGTCTTACGCACCCAGACGGGGTTGAAATAGGCACTCTCCAAGAAGACATTGACCGTCTCGTCGCTCACGCCCGAATCCAGACCGCCAAAGACGCCACCGATGCACATCGGACGCTCGGCGGAGCAAATCATCAAATCCTTCTCGGTGAGCTTGCGCTCCACGCCATCGAGCGTCACGAAGGACGTACCCTCCGCGCAGGTGCGGACAACCACCTCATTTCCCTCAATCTTATCGGCATCGAAGGCGTGCAGGGGCTGACCCAGCTCGAAGAGGACAAAATTCGTGATATCGACCAGGTTGTTCTTCGGGTTGATGCCGGCTGCACGCAGGGCATTCTGCATCCACTCGGGCGAGGGGGCAATTTTGCAACCCGTCACCGTGACGCCCGTATAGCGCGGTGCAGCCTCCTTGTTCTCAACCGTCACCTTGATTTCGAGGTCGTGGTTATCGACCTTGAACTCCTCGACCGAAGGCCATACCAGTTCGGCCGGCATATTGTTGGCCTTGAGGTAGGCGTAGAGGTCACGCGCCACACCGATATGCGATGCGGCATCCACGCGGTTGGGCGTCAGACCTACGACAATCAGGTAATCGTCCTCGATGTGCAGATACTCCTTGGCCGTCGTGCCGACTACGGCATCGGCCGGAAGCTCCATGATGCCGTCGTGCGACGAGCCGATACCCAGCTCATCCTCGGCACACAACATACCGAGCGACTCGACACCGCGAATCTTCGAGCGTTTGATTTTGAACTCCTCGTCGCCACCGTTGGGGTAGAGTACCGTACCCACCGTAGCGCAGAGGACCTTCAGCCCCTGACGGCAGTTCGGCGCACCGCAGACAATGCCCAGCGGAGCCTCACCGCCCACATCGACGGTCGTGATGTGGAGGTGGTCCGAATCGGGATGCTCGACGCAGGTCAGCACCTCACCGACTACGACACCTTGCAGACCGCCCTTGATGGTTTCGATTTTCTCGAAGCCCTCGACCTCCAGGCCGATATCGGTCAAAATTTTAGCAATCTCCTCGGCCGAAAGGTCGGTCTTGAGATAGCGTTTGAGCCAATTGTAGGAAATATTCATATCGTTCTGTTTTTGTATTTGCGTTGAAAAAGCGCGTAAAGATACAAAAAAGAATCGAGAAAACAGCACGCAAAGTTAAAACTTTGCATCCCGACAAAAAAATGAGGGCGTCGGCCACAAAACCGACACCCTCATAGCGTCTTAAACGGGCGAAAAGCCTACATAATCGGCTCCAACATCTGCACCGTGCGCATAATCTCCTCATCGGAGGGGACATAATCCTGCAAATGACCGCCCAGATACTGCTCGTAGGCGTAGAGGTCGATGGTTCCGTGGCCCGACAGGTTGAAGAGAATCGTCCGCTCGCGTCCCTCGATTTTGGCACGCAACGCCTCTCGAATGGCCACCGCAATGGCGTGGGTCGATTCTGGGGCGGGGATGATGCCCTCGGTTTGGGCAAACAGCACACCGGCACGCATCGTCTCGGTCTGTGCAACCGACTGTGCCTCAATCGAACCCTCGTGCAAGAGCTGGCTGATGATGGCACCTGCACCGTGGTAACGCAAACCACCTGCATGGATGGCCGAAGGCTGGAATTCGTGGCCGAGCGTGTACATCGGAATCAGGGGCGTATAACCCGAGAAGTCGCCAATATCGTATTGGAAGACACCGCGCGTCAGTTTCGGACAACTTTCCGGCTCGACCGCAACGATGCGGGTCTTTTTACCCTCGCAGAAATTACCGCGCAGGAAGGGGAAGGCGATGCCGCCAAAGTTGCTACCGCCACCGATGCAACCAATCACCACATCGGCCTCGGCATCAGCCATCTGCATCTGCAACAACGCCTCCTCACCGGTGATGGTCTGGTGCAGCAGCACGTGGTTCATCACACTACCCAGACAGTAGCGCGTTCCGGTGGGGTCCTCCAAGGCACGCTCGACGGCCTCCGAAATGGCCAGACCAAGGCTTCCGGGCGTATGGGGGTCGGCCATGCGGGCGGCTCGTCCCGAGGGGGTCAGCGTGGTAGGCGAGGCGTAGCACTCCGCACCCCACGTATTCATCATCAGGCGACGATAGGGCTTTTGGTCGTAGCTCACGCGCACCATAAAGACCTCGACATCGAGGCCGAAATGGTTACCGGCAAACGAAAGGGCCGAACCCCATTGACCGGCTCCGGTCTCGGTCGTCAGGCGACGAATACCCTGCTTATAGTTGTAGTAGGCCTGCGGCACGGCACTGTTCGGTTTGTGCGACCCGACGGGCGAAACGCCCTCGTTCTTAAAGAAGATTTTGGCCGGCGTATCGAGTGCCTTCTCCAGCCCCACGGCACGTACCAAGGGGGCGGGACGCCAGATGCGGTAAATCTCCTGCACCTCCTCCGGAATCTCGATATAACGCTCCGTAGAAAGCTCCTGACGCGCCAACTCATCGGCCAGAATCACGCGCAGGTCATCTTCCGTGATTGGTTGGCGCGTTTTGGGGTTGAGGTAGGGGCGCGGACGGGTGGGCATATCGGCCACCAGGTTATACCACGCTGTCGGCATCTGGTTTTCGGGCAGGATAAATTTCTTGGTCTTCATCACACAAAGTTTTTTAGGGGGGATGTTTCGGTTTGTTTGCTCTTCAAAAAAAAAGAACCGTTGCCTACTTTTCGTAAACAACGGTGCTTGTATCGGGTCGGTTTCATACACGGCTCAATGGCCCTCATTGTTCACGAGAGAGAAGCGGACGCCACCACCAAGCCTGCATAAAACTGTTCGAAGTCATCTTGCGTTTTCTTTGTTATTGCAAATATAGCACATCGCGGGCTAATCTGCAAGAAAAATCTGCTCTAATTTTACGATAGAGCCGCCCTGCAACGCTTTAATCGTTATCCTCGACATCGTAGCCGCCATTCGGGTCGCGCTTGACGACATAGGCAAAGGTGCGGTTCCACAGAGCCAGCTCCGCCTTCAGTGCAGCCTCGAAGGTCTCGGGCGACGAGCTGTCGTAGGGTAGGGTTACGCTGTGACGCTCCACATCGGGCGTCTCCATCCAATGCACCTTGCCGTCCGACTGGTACTCCTTAAACTCCTCCATGCGGGTCACCTGCAACGTGTAGCTCGCCTTATCGTAATTGACATCGGCCTTGGGGGTCACACTGACCTGAATCGAGAAATCGGCCGGCAGGGTGGTCGCACTCATCTGCTTCACCCACTTGGTAGTGGTGAGCGTTTCGGTCACGGGGGCCACCACACCCTCGGCATTCGCCTCCTCGTAGCTGAAGCTGATGTCGGCCACCTTCAAAACATCGTCGCTCACCTCATAGGTAAAGGTCAGCTCCATCTTTTCGAAGTCATACTGCTTGCCCGCGTCGTCGGACGAATCACACGCCACGACCACGACCGTAGCCACAAGCATCACCACGCAGGCCAAAAAGGCACTTTTCCATACATTTCTTTTCATACGCTGTAACAAATTAAGTATTGCAACCACTCGTTGTGCAAATATCGGGCAAAAGCAACCTCCGCGGATATGTTAATTCTACATTAAATCGGTCAAGACGGCACATAATCCCAAAACTTTCGCTATCTTTGCACGCGAAAACGGGGCATACATCCGTTTATTGGGAGAAAACAATTAAAAACAATAGAAACGCTATGAAGAAATTTGCATTTTTGATGATGGGTCTCATCGCAGCATTTACGATGACGGCCTGCATTGATTCGGATTCGGACTCGGATATGTACGAGGCTGCCGACTTCGGTAATGTCACGGGTCTTGCACCGCTGACCATTTCGACGGACACCTTCGGCACGCTCTACGTAGCCGATACGGATGCCGCTATTGCCGATTACAAGGACTACGAGTACGGCGACCGTCTGCTGCTCTATTTCAAGCAGCTCGTTGCAGCCGAGACGGGTCAGAAGACCAACCAGATTAAGCTCTACGGCTTCATCAAGTTCGATGGTGGCGAGACCGCTACGCTCACCGAGGGTGAGGTGAACAACTACGGCGAACTCGATATCGACATCTCGCGCAGTGGTACGTACTACGACCTGGTACACCTGACCAAGTCGGTACTCGATTTGCAGGTAATGATTAAGGGTACGAAGATTGAAGGCCACGAGGTAACGCTCGTGCTGGACGAGACGGACCCCACTACCGAGGATGGCTACCTGAAGTTGCAGCTCTGCCACTCGGCTCCCGAGTCGGAGTCGTCGGCCACGAAGTACGGCTATATGTACTACACCTTCGATATGGTTGAGTTCATGCCCTACATGGATGGCACGAAGGGTGTACAGTTTACGGCCGTGGGTCTGAATTCGAAGGACCCCGTCGAGCATAAGTTCGAGTGGCCCAAGATATAGGGTCCCGAGCCTTGCAATCAACCAATCAAGAGAGGGTGTTCAACAAGTTTGGACACCCTCATTTTTTCCCGAGTCGGTCCCACAAGAGCCATTTTGAAGCCCCTCGCAACGCGAAAAGCGGGGTCGGTCGGGGCATTTTTTAAGCCGTGGCAGGGCGTTTTCGGAAAATAAATCGTATCTTTGTGCCTAAACCCTGACTACCGATGCAACGCTATAAACTTTTCATTGTTCTTGCAATGCTTATCGCCGGCCTGACGCTTACGATTCGCTCCTGCCAACCCGCCTCCACCGGCCATATTTTGACCGAAGAGGAGGAGATTCTCTACCGCCTGAACGACTCGATTCGTAACGCCTTCTGCGACTTCAAGGAGACCGAGCGCATGGAACGCTACATCCGCAACTGGATGGCCCGCTACAACATTCGCGGTGCGCAACTCGCCATCATGAACAACGAACGGCTCATTTACGCCAAGGGGTTCGGTTGGGCCGACCAGCAGGACAGCGTGGCACTCGAAGCGGGCGATATTCTGCGCATCGCCTCGGCCTCGAAACTCATCACCGCCATCGGCATCATGAAGCTCTGCGAGGAGGGAAAACTCACGACCGACAGCCCCGTATTCGGTCCTCAAGGCATCCTAAACGATTCGATTTTCCTCGCCTATAAGGATAAACGTGTCCCGAAAATCACCGTACATCACCTCCTGAACCACACTTCGGGTTTCAGCCGTCGCATGGGCGACGCGATGTTTCGCTCGGCCGACCTGATTCGCTGGACGGGGCGCAACCGCAAACTCACGGAAGATGAGGTGATTGCCTTCCAATTGGGGTTGCGTTTGAGGGATAATCCGGGCGGTTCGGCGCAATACTCGAATGTGGGTTATCTGGTGCTTTCGCGCGTGATTGAAGAGGCCTCGGGGATGACCTACGAGGATTATATCCGCAAACACGTGCTGGAGCCTGCGGGGTGCTACGATATGCAGATTGCCCGCAATTTCCACCACGAAAAACACCCCCGCGAGACAACCTATTACGGCCACGCACCCGAAGATTTAATCGAATCGTATGACGGTTCGGGGTTGATGCGTCCGCGCGAGTATGGCGGCCACAACATCGAGGGGTTGCAGGGGGCAGGTGCGTGGGTATGCTCGGCCGCCGAGCTGTTGCGCCTGGTGGCCTCGATTGATGGTCGGGAGGGCGTACCCGATATTTTGACCAAGGAGAGCATCCAAAAGATGACCACCACCCTCCGCAAGGGCGACTTTCCCTACGGCTGGGCGCGTATGCAGGCCAAGGGTGGGGTATTGACCCGCACAGGTACCATGTCCGGCACGTCGGCCTACATCAAAAGCCGCCCGGGAGGAATTAGTTACGTACTGATTACCAACACATCGAGCTACCGCGGAGCTTCGTTTACGAACCGCATCGGACAGATGGTCGATAACGCCCTGACCCGCGTCAAAGAGTGGCCCAAAACGGTCGATTTGTTCAACGAAACACCGAAGAATGTGGCGAATTAAAAGTTGAAAGTTGAGAGTTGAAAGTTAAAAGTTAGCTCTACAAAAAGGGAGATAGCCAACGGTTCAGGCTATCTCCCATAATTTTTGTTGAGCGGATGAAAGCACAAAAAAAACTTTCAACTCTCAACTTTCAACTCTCAACTTTCAACTCATCTCGAGCCTATCCACAGGAAGAGCATACCGACCAGAATCAGGGCCAAATCCAACGCCTTGGCTTTCAGGTTGCGCTCGTGGAAGAGCATCGCACCGCAGAGGAACGAGACGATGACCGAGCCGCGACGAATCATCGAGACGACCGAAATCATCGAATCGGCCTCGCTCAAGGCGTAGAAATAGGCAAAGTCGGCCGCCGAAAGGAAAATGGAGATAAGCGGAATGGCCCACGACCAATGAAACGGAGTCGTCGTCTTGCGTTTCGGCCACCACAAAAGGGCTACAATCACCGTCATGATGAGCAGCTGATAGAGGTTGTACCAGCTCTGCACAAAGACCGGCTCCAATCGCCCCATGATGAACTTATCATACAGTCCGCTCAACGCCCCCGTCAAGGCCGAGAGGGCGACAAAGAGAATCCAAATATTGTGCGTAAAATTAACCCCTTCGCGCTTGGAGGAGCGGCTCAAAAGGAACAACGAAAAGAGAGCGAGCAGCACACCGACCCACTGATAGAGGTTCAATCGTTCGCCAAAAAAGAGGAAGGCTCCGACCAGCACCATCACGGGGCGCGTGGCGTTAATCGGCCCCACGATTGTCAGCGGAAGATGCTTAATACCGAAGTATCCGAAAATCCACGATGTGAGGACAATAACCGCCTTCAACGCAACCAATGCGTGAGCTTTCATATCCCCATTCGGAGCGTGAAAAATCGTCCCTTCGAACCACCCTGCATCGAAGGCCGAGGAGAGTATCATCGGCACGAGAATCAGCGTCGAGAAGAGGGTATTCAAAAGCAACACCGGCAACACGGCGTTACCGGTGAGTGATTGCTTTTTGGCCGCATCATACAGACCCAGCAGCGCGGCCGAGAGAAATGCTAACGAGAGCCACATAATGGATTAAAGTTCGTCGCTATATACAGCCCCCGGCAGGTCGTGCAGGTTGTAGCGCGAGGCCATCGACATACCGTAAGCACCGGCCGATTTCAACGCGAGCAAATCGCCACGTTTCGTGCGCTTCAGGCTCACATTCTCCTGGAACACGTCGGTCGATTCGCAGGCCGTACCCACGACCGTATATTTGGTCATGATATCCGATTCGGAGGTGATGTTCTCGATGTTGTGGTACGACCCATAGAGGGCGGGGCGAATCAGCTCGGTCATCGAGGCATCGACAATCACCAGACGACGACCCGTAGCGGTCGTTTTGTTGAACAGAACCGAGGTAATCAACTCGCCACACTCGGCCACAATGGCGCGCCCAAACTCGAAATGAACCTCGCGGTCGCCCACCGAAAGGTGGTTGTGGATAATGGCAAAGAGCGAGGCGAAGTTCGGAATCGGCTCATTCTCCGGCACATCGTAATTCACACCCAGGCCACCGCCCACATCCACGAAGCGGAACGAGAAGCCCAGACGCTCCATATTTTCGACAATCACATTGACCTTGTTGCACATATTCTCAAAGACGTGCAACTCACGAATCTGCGAACCGATGTGGAGGTGGATACCAATCAGTTTGAGGTTTTGCAACTTCTTCAACTCCTCGGCATGCTCCAGAATCTCCTCATACGAGATACCGAACTTACTGTCGGCCTGACCCGTGTCGATGCAATGGTTCGTTTTGGGGTCGATATCGGGATTGACACGCAGGGCAACCTCCGTCACCTTGCCCATTTCACCCGAAAGGCGGTCCAAGAGGAAAAGCTCCTCGAGCGACTCGACATTGATGGCCAAAATCTCCTGCTCGATGGCATACTTCAGCTCCTTATCCTTTTTGCCGACACCGGCATAGACAATCTTTTTAGGGTCAAAGCCCGCCTCGATGGCCTTCTTCAGCTCGTTGCCCGAAGCGCAGTCGATACCGAGTCCAAACTCGCGGATGGTGGCTAAAATACGGTCGTCGTAGTTGGCCTTAATGGCGTAGTGGAGGTGGTAGCCGTAGCGTTTCGATTCGTAAACAACACTTTCGAGCGTTTGGCGCAAAAGGGCCATATCGTAGAGGTAGAAGGGCGTTTCATAAGCGCGGAGCTTGGCCGCAACCTGTCTTGACAGCATACTGAATGTGGTATTAAAGTGTAAGTTGGCGGCAAATATAACGCTTTTTCCTTGTCCGCGCAAACCGGAAGAGTTCGGTATTTCATTTTTTTTGCGTATATTTGCGCGGATATACGAATAGGAAAGGAATGAAAAACATTCGCAATTTTTGCATCATAGCCCATATCGACCACGGAAAGAGTACGTTGGCCGACCGACTTTTGGAGTTCACCAACACGCTGGGACAGCGCGAAATGCAGTCGCAGGTGCTGGACGACATGGAGTTGGAGCGTGAAAAGGGCATCACGATTAAGAGCCACGCCATCCAGATGGAGTACAAGGCCAAGGATGGCGAAACCTATACGCTGAATCTGATTGACACCCCGGGACACGTCGATTTTTCGTACGAGGTCTCGCGTGCCATCGCTTCGTGCGAGGGCGCACTGCTGATTGTCGATGCCACGCAGGGTATTCAGGCGCAGACCATCTCGAACCTCTATCTCGCGGTAGGCAACGACCTGGAGATTGTCCCCGTGCTGAACAAGATTGACATGGATTCGGCCATGATTGACGAGGTGAAAGACCAGGTAATCGACCTCATCGGTTGCAAGGAGGAGGATATCCTGCTCGCCTCGGGCAAGACGGGTCAGGGTGTGGAGGATATTCTGGAGGCCATCGTAGCGCGGATTCCCGCCCCCAAAGGCGACCCCGAGGCTCCGTTGCAGGCCCTGATTTTCGACTCGGTGTTCAACCCCTTCCGCGGCATTATTGCCTACTACCGCGTCTTCAACGGCTCGATTAAGAAGGGACAGCAGGTCAAATTCTTCAACACCGGCTCGGAGTACGATGCCGACGAGGTGGGCGTGCTGAAGCTGAAGATGGTACCCCGCCAGGAGGTCAAGACGGGCGATGTAGGCTACATCTGCTCGGGCATCAAGACCTCGGCCGACGTGAAGGTGGGCGATACGATTACGGCCGTTGCCAACCCCTGCACGGAGGGCATTGCCGGTTTCGAGGATGTCAAGCCGATGGTCTTTGCCGGTGTCTATCCCGTCGAGGCCGACCGCTACGAAGATTTGCGTGCTTCGCTCGAAAAGTTACAGCTGAACGATGCTTCGCTCACCTTCGAGCCGGAGTCGTCGCTCGCCCTCGGATTCGGTTTCCGTTGCGGATTCTTGGGGCTGCTGCACATGGAGATTATCCAGGAGCGTCTCTACCGCGAGTTTGATATGGACGTCATCACGACCGTCCCCAACGTATCGTACCGCATCACGACCACCGATGGACAGGAGCTGGAGGTACACAACCCCTCCGGTTTGCCCGAAGTGACCAAGATTGCCAAAATCGAGGAGCCGTATATCGAGGCACAAATCATCACCAAGGCCGACTTCCTGGGCAACGTGATTAAACTCTGCATCGACAAGCGTGGCACGCTGAAGAACCAGACCTATCTGACGACCGACCGCGTGGAGGTCAATTTCGATATGCCCCTTTCGGAGATTGTCTTCGACTTCTACGACAAGCTGAAGTCGATTTCGAAGGGTTACGCCTCGTTTGACTACCACCGCACGGGTTTCCAGCCCAGCAAGCTCGTCAAGCTCGACATTCTCTTAAATGGCGAGCAGGTCGATGCGCTCTCGTCGCTTATCTATGCCGACCACGCCTACGATTTCGGTCGTAAGATGTGCGAGAAGCTCAAGGAGCTGATTCCGCGTCAGCAGTTCGATATCGCCATTCAGGCGGCCATCGGTGCGAAGATTATCGCCCGCGAGACGGTGAAGGCCGTGCGTAAGGATGTGACGGCCAAGTGCTACGGTGGTGATATTTCGCGTAAGCGCAAGCTCTTGGAGAAGCAGAAGAAGGGCAAGAAGCGTATGCGCCAGATTGGTAACGTGGAGGTGCCGCAGTCGGCCTTCCTTGCCGTACTTAAAATGGACTAATAGTAACTCCCAAAATAAACAAGAAGTTATGAAGAAAACACTTATCGACCTCTTTGAGGAATCGGTTGCCAAGTATGGTAACAACACCTTCCTCCTGGAGAAAAAGACCACAAAGTTTGAACCGACGACCTATGCCGAGGCTCACGAGCAGGCATTGGCCATCGGTGGCGGTTTGATGGCCATGGGCATTGAGCCGAAAGAGCGCATCTCGATTCTTTCGGAGGGCTGCAACGACTGGATTGTCTCGGAGCTGGGTCTGCTCTATGCCGCCTGCATCAGTGTCCCCCTTTCGATTAAGCTGGAGGAGGCCAACGACCTCTATTTCCGCCTGTGGCACGCCGAGGTTTCGACCATCTTCGTATCGCCGACGCAGATTCACAAGATTCGCGCTATCCGCAGCCGTCTGCCGCTGCTGAAGAACGTGATTATCATGGGTTCGAAGGCCAAGGCCGAAGAGGAGGGCGAGATTTTGCTCTCGGAGTTAATGGAGAAGGGCCGCGAGTGGCTCAAGACGGGCAAGGAGAAGCTCATCGCCCTCAGCCAGTCGATTCAGAACGACGACTATGCGACGATTACCTACACCTCGGGGACGACGGCCGACCCGAAGGGTGTGGTCCTCACGCACCGCAACTACACCTCGAATGTGGAGCAGGCTCTGACCCGCATCACGATTCCCGAGGGTTGGCGCACGCTGATTATCCTCCCGCTCGACCACTGCTTTGCCCACGTAGCCGGCTTCTATATCATGATTGCCCGTGGTGCTGCCGTGGCTACGACGCAGGTAGGTGCTACGCCGATGGAGACGCTGCGTAACGTACCGCTCAACATCCGCGAGGTGAAGCCGCACTTCCTGCTTTCAGTACCGGCTCTGGCCAAGAACTTCCGCAAGAACATCGAGTCGTCGATTCGTGCCAAGGGTCCCACGACCGAGAAGCTCTTCAACCTGGCTCTCAAGACGGCCTACTGCTACAACCAGGATGCCTTCACGAAGGGCAAGGGTTGGCGTTTCATCCTCAAGCCTGCCGTGTGGTTCTTCGACAAGATTCTCTTCTCGAAGGTACGCGAGGCCTTTGGTGGCGAGTTGCGTTTCTTCGTAGGTGGTGGCGCACTGCTCGATTCGGAGTTGCAGCGTTTCTTCTACGCCATCGGTATTCCGATGTTCCAGGGCTATGGTCTGTCGGAGGCTACGCCGATTATCTCGGCTAACTCACCGTGGCCCAAGTCGTGCCGCTTCGGTTCGTCGGGTAAGGTGCTGAAGGGCATCGACCTCAAGATTAAGGATGCCGACGGCAACGACCTGCCCGTAGGCGAGAAGGGCGAGATTGTCATCTACGGCGAGAACGTGATGGCCGGCTACTGGAAGAATCCCGATTCGACGGCCGACACCGTGCGTGACGGCTGGCTCTACACGGGCGACATGGGTTACATGGGTAAGGATGGTTTCCTCTATGTATTGGGTCGTTTCAAGAGCCTGCTGATTTCGAGCGACGGCGAGAAGTACAGCCCCGAAGGTATGGAGGAGGCGATTGTCGATAAGTCGCCCCTGATTGACCAGATTATCCTCTACAACAACCAATGCCCCTATACGACGGCTGTCGTAGTGCCGAACAAGGATGCCCTGAAGCGTGAGCTGAAGGAGGTACCTGCCGAGGAACAGGCCGAGGCTGCTGCCAAGCTCATCGGTGGTGAGATTGACAAGTACCGCAAGGGTGGCATCTATGGCGACGAGTTCCCGCATCGCTGGTTGCCGGGTGCGTTGGCCATTGTGGATGAGGCCTTCACCGAGAAGAATGGTCTGGTGAACTCGACCATGAAGATTGTCCGCAACAAGGTGGAGAGCTACTTCAAGGCCCGCATCGACGACCTCTACACGGCCGAGGGCAAGAAACTCACGAGCGCAGCCAACATCACTTCGATTAAGAAGTTGCTGGGTCTGTAACGAGCCTCACCTCATAAGACGAAGCGAGGGTGATTCCTTAATGGAGTCACCCTCTTTGTTTACGCATCAAATCGCTCGTAGGTAAACGAATCGACATCGACCCAACCGCCTGCCGACTCGGTCGCATAGTTGAATATCGCAAAGCGGTTACCCATGAAGTGGACGAGGTTGTAAATCATCCGAAACTCTCCACCGAGGGGTTGCCAGCTTTCGCCATCGCAACTGAAGAGGAAACGCGCCTTGTCGGTCACAAAGTCGCACTCGGCACGTAGCCAGACACAATCCGCGTGCAGCGTCACGGCATCCACCACCTCCCCACGGTCGGTCATCGAGAGGGTAGTTGCAGTCTCCTCGCGGCGAATGGTCAGCGTACCCGGCTCGGAGCAATAGATGGCAAGTCCTGCACAATCACCCTGCCGCATGGCCGAAATATCGAGTTTGACCGTACCGCGTGAGCGAGGGCCTTCGGTGCGTTGGGAGAGGGTATTGCGTGCTTCGAAAATCGATGCTACGACCTTTCCGGTCTTTAGGCGCATAAATCCGGGACGCTCTGTGAGCGACCAAAGGCGATTATCGGGATTGTGATTCCACTGCCACGTCAGGCCCAGGGTCGGACTGCTGAAATCGTCGCTCACGACCATGGCACCCTTCGGTGCTACACCCTGCACGGGAACGGCCATCGTGTGGGGTACTTTGCCCTCCGCATCGCCCAGCATCGGCCAACCATCGACCCAACGACACGGCACCAGGACCGGCACGCGTCCCACCGCTTCGTGGTCCTGGAAGAGCATGGCATACCAATCGCCCGCCTCGGTGTCAATCAGGCAACCTTGGGCAACACCGTGATGCTCAAAACCGAGGTCATCGGACAAGACCACCTGCATCTCGTAAGGCCCTTCGAGTTGTTTCGAGCGGAAGCAGAGTTGGGTGCGGATGCCCCCTTTCGGCCACCAAATCAGCATCATATAATAGGTATCTCCGAATTTGTAGAGGTGCGTCCCCTCCAACAAGCCGGCGGGCTGGCGGTCGATAACCAGGGCATTTACGCCATCCGTCTTAAGCCCCGAAAAGTCCTCTTTCAGCTCCACGATACGAATCTGCCCTGCGCCATAGGCGATATAGATATGCCCCTCGTCGAAAAGCAGCGAGGCATCGTGCAGGTACTCCTCCAACACGCATCGTTGCTCCCACTTTGTGTGCGGGTCGCGGGTCGTATAAATATAGGTGCGGTTGCCCGTCCCGAAGAGGACATAGAAGACCCCTTCATGGTAGCGAATCGAGGAGGCCCATTGGCCCTTGCCGTAGATGTGACCACCCTCCAAATCATTCATGGGGCTTTCATCGAGACGGTCGAAGAGGTAGCTCACTGTCTCCCAATGCACAAGGTCTTTCGAGTGCATGATGGGCGCACCGGGCGAGAGGTGCATCGTGGTGCTGACCATGTAGTAATCGCCTCCGACACGCACAATATCGACATCGGGTACATCGGCAAAAATCACGGGATTTTGGAAGGTCGCAACCTCCTGCTGCTTGGGCGCACAGCCCCAAAGAAGGAGAGCAAGAAAAAGGGTTAGAAGTTGTTTCATAGGATGGTTAAAGGGAATTAAAGGGTACTAAAGGCGAAAAGGGCGGTCAAGGCTTTCCTTAAGATACTTTAAGCCCCCTTAAGCAACCTTCAGGCACCTTAATCGCCAACACAAAAAGACAAAAGAACCGAAATTATTCTCGGTTCTTTTGTCTTTTCGCGAGCGGTAGACGGGATTCGAACCCGCGACCCTCAGCTTGGGAAGCTGATGCTCTACCAACTGAGCTACTACCGCGTTGGTGTGACAAAGATAAGCCGAGAAAATGAATTTTGCAACCCTATTTCAAGATTAAATCTTCGAGGCACACTTTCGGGACGTAATGCACACCCTTTTCGTCTCGATAGTAGGCGCGAGGCTCATCAGCCCGAATATCGACCAGCTCAATCTGCTCGATACCCTTGCCGATGGCAATGACCAGAATCGGAGCCGACTCCAGCCCCAAAGCCTGTCGCACGGCCTCCTTATCAAACGCGCCAATCATGATGCCGTTCAGACCGATTTCGGCCGCCTGCAACAGCATACTCTGGGCAGCAATGCCGAGGTCAATCCAGACGTAATGGTCCGGCTCTACGGCCGAGCAGACCACAATGAAGGCCTCGGGCTGTGTCCCGGGATAGGGCAGGTGAAGGTGGGGTAGCGCACCCCCTAAACGAATGTGGGGCAAGACCTTATGCGCTTCATCGCGCAACACGGGGCGAAAACGCAGGGCTTGCAGATTGCGTGCCGAGGGGACAAGGCGGCACACCTCAATCAGGCGGCGCAGCTGGTCCTCGCGCACCTCGAACGTAGGGTCGTAACCGCGATGGCTGCGGTTTTTGCGCAGGAGTTTCAAGAGCGTCGTGCGGCTCTTTGCGGGGGCTGCACTACGGGCTTTGTAATCCTCCATCTTCTTCTCCAAATAGTTATCGGCCATAGTCGAAAATTTGTTTTCTACAAAGATACACTTTTTGTCGATAATCGGCCACCTTGCGCCACAAAAAAAGCAACCTCCCCGCGTGGGAGAGGTTGCCATCTTGTGTTGTGACCCGAAGGTCGCAAGCGACTAATAACCCGGGTTCTGGTCCTCCTCGGTCATCGCGGCGTTAGCATCGATAGCAGCCTGCGGGATAGGCCACAGGAGCTTCTCGCCAATGATCGAAGCAGCGTTGCCCTTCAGGTGCTCGTTGTAGAGGTTGTTGTACTCTACGAGCTTCTGCGTGCGGCGCAAATCCATGCGACGCTGGCCGTTACCGAACATCTCACGAGCCGACTCCTCCAGAATCTTGTCAATCGTTACCGTCGTCTCCTTGGCCAGACCGGCACGCACGCGCGTAGCGTTCAGGCGGTCCAGAGCCTTCGCACTGTCACCGGCCTTGAGGTAAGCCTCGGCAGCCACGAAGAAAATCTCGGGCAGCGTGATGAGGTGCACGTCACGGAACGACTTGCTGTAATAGTTCGGGTTGGTGCAGTCATCAAACTTGCGGCAGGGCTGCGTCGACCAGGTCTTGGCCAGGGCATCCGTCGTATCGAACTTACGCGTACCCTCCTTATCGGGATCGTACTCATCGTGGTAAACGCCCCACGGCTCCATTACCCACGTCTTCTCCTGCTGAGGAATAATGAAGGTATTCTTGCGGTTCTCGGGATCCTGGGCACGCCAAGCCTTGATATCCTCCAGCGTATCCCACCAAGCGGGGTAGTAAACAGCTACGATCTTACCCATAGCCGAGTTGCCATTGGCATACCAGCCAAAGTAATCACCGATTGCGGCACCCGTCTTGTCGTTCTTGAACAACGTCGTCGAAACCTGCGAGAAGTCCTCCTTCACGAGCAGCTCACGCATGAAGGTAGCGTCGTAGCGCTTATCCTCCTTCGTGAAGAGCTTGAGCATACGCAGCGTCGGCAGACCGGCCGAACGACCCTGCTTCATACCCTCCTCGACACCACCGTAGTAGTTCGAGAAGTAGGCCTGGTAGTTGTTGTTGAAACCATCGGGGTCGTGCGAAGCGTCCGTGAACTCGATATCGAAGATGAACTCCTCGTTATCGTCACCCGAACGGTCGGCAGCCCACAGGTCTGCGAACTCGGTCTTGAGCTGGCGGCCGGCGATCACCTGATCAGCCAACTTGGCAGCCTCACCGAAGTACGACGTGTTGTTCAAGTCCCATGCAGCCGACAGATAGGTCTTGGCCAAGAGAGCCTTCGCAGCCTCGATCGAAGCCTCGCCACCACCGGCCGTAGCGGTCTGAGCCTTGAGGTTGTTGTTCGAAATAATCTCGGTCAGCTCGCCGATAATGTGCTCATACACCTCCTGTGCCGTAGCGCGGGGATAACCCGACACCGCCGATGCAGCGAACTCGGTTACCAGCGGTACACCACCAAAGTTGTTTACCAGCAGATAGTAGTAGTAGGCAGCCACGAAGCGAGCCTCGTCAATAGCCTTGGCCTTTACCTCCTCCGAAACGAGCGCAGAGGCAGCGTAATGCTTCACGGCGTAGCACGAGCGAATGGCATCGTAACTCTCGAGGTAGAAGTTCTTAACCGTACCGTTCTCGGGCGTGAGGTTCGACCAACGGTGTAGAGCCTCGTTGATGTTACCACGGCCATCACCGTACATATCCGTTCCCGCAATAAAGTAGTTATCCTCGTCACCCGAGTCGTAGATGGACAGCAGCTGGCTGTAAGCATCGTTGACGAGCGACTGGAAACCGGCAGCCGTCTTGAAATAGTCGGCATCGGTCACGTTGCTCTTATTGTCGGCCGTCAGGAAGTCGTCGCATGCGGTGAGCGACAACGTAGCCATCAGAACGACCAGATATACTAATTTTTTCATATTTCTCAACTATTTTAGGATTAGAACTTCAGGTTGGCACCGAACTGATAGGTTACCGAAGCGGGACCACCGTTCACAAGACCGGCGCTTGCCCACTCAGGATCGAAGCCCTCGTAATCGGTCCAGCAGAACGGATTCAGTACGTTCACGTAGAGGCGCAAGCTCTTTACGTGAATCTTCTTCATCCAAGCCTTCGGGAAGGTGTAACCCAAGCAGATGTTCTTCACCTTCACGAACGACGTGTCGTGGTACTGGTAACCCTCCTGCTTGGCGCTACCCTTCGACGAGAACCAACCACCAGCCGTCTTGTCGGCATTGGTCGGGTAGGGGTACTTACCCGGCTTCGACTCGGTCAGCTGAATGATATCGCCGTTGTCATCCAATACATAGGCACCTGCGGGGATGTAGTAGTCGAAGTTGAACTTCTGACGACCGCGGTCGTTGTAGTCCATATACTGCTCGTGGAAGTACGAACGGCTCCACTGACCCTGCTTCGTGTAAATCGTGAACGAGAAGTCAAAGCCCTTGAAGGCCATCGACGACAAGAGGCTACCCATCCACTTCGGGTCGGTGCAACCGAAAATCTGCTTGTCGTCGTCCGAAATCTTACCGTCGTTGTTCCAGTCGTGAACACCCATCTCGCCTTCCATCCAGCCGTACTTGTCATAGACCTCCTGGAGGGTGTAGTTAATCGGGCCGTCCTTCGTAATCATCGTTACGCCCTTGTCCGAAATCACGTCGGTGTGCTTGTAGTCGCGCAGCACGTTGATACGCTCGCCGATGAACCAGTTCTTACCGTAGTCGTCACCGTTCGGCAGCTCCTTAATCTTGCTCCAGTTGCGCGAGTAGTTCACGTTCACATCCCAGGTGAAGTTCTTCGAACGAATCACACCAAACTTGAAGCCCAGCTCGATACCGGCATTGCGAATCGAACCGATGTTGGTCGTGATGCTCGTCTCACCCGTCTCAACAGGAACCGTCGAGTTCATAATCTGGCCATCCGAAAGACGCGAATAGACGTCAGCCGTCAAACCGAGGCGACCGTTGAAGGCCGAGAAATCGACACCGGCGTCGAACTCCTTAACCTCCTCCCAAACCAGACCTGCATCAATCAGGCCGTTGGGGTAGTAACCCTGAACCTCCGAGCCACCGATAATTACATACGAGGGACCCGAAGCGGTCGAAGCCGTCACATAGTCACCTACGTTGTTGTTACCCGTCACACCGTACGATACGCGGAGCTTCAGGTTATCGAGCCACGAGGCGTTCTTCATCCAATTCTCCTCCGACATACGCCATGCCAAAGCGGCCGAGGGGAAGTAACCCCAGCGGTTGTCCTTTGCAAAGCGCGACGAACCATCGGCACGGAAGGTAACCGTAGCCATGTACTTACCCTTGTACGAGTAGTTGGCACGAGCAGCGAACGATACGAGCGACGACTCGGTATAGCCCGAATCGATAGCCATACCCTCCGAACCGGCCTTACCCAGTGCATGGTAGGACAGCTTGTCGTCCGAAATGTTGCGACCCGACATCTCGTAGGTCTCCTTGTTCGAAGCATACATCGAGAAGAGACCCATTGCATTGAGCGAGTGGTCACCCCAGGTCTTCGCGTAGTCAATCTGGTTATCCCACGTCCAATCCAGACGGTCGGTATTGACCACCGAAGCCGAGTTGTACTTCTTGTTCTGGAAGTAGGCCGAACCCTTCGGGAACTCCTCCGTTACACCCGTACCGAAGAAGACACCCTGACGACCATGATAGTAGTTGGGCGAGAAGGTGGTCGTGAACTTCAGACCATCGTAGAGGTTCAGACGAACATAGAAGTTACCAAATACATGGAACTTGCGCGTCTCGTTCACGTAGGCGTTCGGCAGCTGGAAGTCAATCAGCGGGTTGGGCGTCGAGGTGAACGAGATACCGCTCACACCGGGCTTACCGGGGATTGCATACAGCTCGCCATTGTCGTCCCAGGGCGAAAGCACGGGAGCAAACCAGAAGGCATTGTTGTAGGGCGAGTAGCTGTTCGAGCCATCGGTCGTAAAGTCGTCCTGGAGCGTGTAGGCGAAGTTGGCCGACATACCCAGCTCAACGACCTTCGAGAGCTTCGAATCGAAGGCACCCTTGAGGTTCAGACGCTGATAGTCGTTCTTCACGAAGACGTTCTCCTCGCTCTGGTAACCCACACCAAAGCGATAGGCGGTCGTCTCCGACGAACCCTCCAACGAGAGGAAGTGGTTCTGCTGCGTAGCAGTACGCAACACCTCGTCGGCCCAATCGTAGGTCTTGTTCTCCATGTAACGCTGGAAGATGAGCGACTGCTTGTAGTCCGTACCGCTGGCAACGGGGAATACCGACGTGGGGTTCGACAGCACGTAGATCGGATGACCTGCACCATCGCCCGGGTTCGACTTGTCGGCATACTCCATGTAGCGGGCGAAGCGGTAGTTCATGAACTGCTTCGTATCCATGAAGTCGGGCATACGGGCCACATCGCGTACACCATAGTAACCGTCATACGAAACGGTCATCTGGCGAGCCTTCGTAGCACCCTTCGAGCCTTTGGTGGTAATCATAATCACACCGCCCGAAGCACGCGAACCGTAGATGGCCGTCGAAGAGGCATCCTTCAGCACATCGACACGCTCGATATCCTCGGGGTTGAGGAAATCCATCGAGCCGGATACGATACCGTCAATCACGTAGAGCGGGTCGTTCGACTTGGTAATCGACGACTGACCACGAATCTGCATCGAGAAGCTACCACCGGCACGCGAGTTCGACTGGGTGATATTCACACCCGGCACCGAACCCTGGAGGGCCTCCTCAAGGCGTACCGTACCGCGGGCAGCGATATCCTCGGCAGCCACCGAGCCGACCGAACCGGTCAGGTCACTCTTCTTCATCACACCGTAACCAACCACCACGACATCTTCGATACCGGTGGCATCCTCCTCCAGCGTCACCTCAATCGAGGTTTTGCCGGCTACGGCTACGCGTGCCGTCTTCATGCCGATATACGACACGACCAGCACATTGTTTTTCGCATCGGGCAGGTTCAGCGTAAACGAACCATCGACACCGGTGCTTGCACCAAGGGTTGTTCCATCCACGACGACGGCGGCACCGATAACCGGTTCACCCGTTGCATCTTTCACGACACCCTGCACGGTTTGAGCCTCGGCAGCAAAGGCCAGGCCCAGTCCCAACACGAAGGTTAGGACAAACTTGCGCATCAAGTTTTTCATTGTAAAAGAATTTAGTTAATAATAAGTGGGTTTGTTTTCTGCTGTTTTAAGGCGAAAAAAATCGCTTGCGCGACCTTTCGTAGAACAAAAATAACACATTTTCGTCAATCCGCAAGCAAAAACATAAATTTATATGTTTTGTTTATATGTTTTGGCATCGATAGCTGGACGGGCAAGGGCGGGCCGACTTCGTACTTAAATCGGGCAACGGGAGAAATGCGTTGATTTCTGACAAAATGTGTAACTTTCTGCCAAAACCGTCCTCAAAGGCGCAAATACCGAACATTAGGTATTGGCAAATGTTGGCATATCGACAACTTTTTTGTACATTTGCACCAACACATGAAGTTAGGTTAATTATGGACTACAATACACAATTCAACGCGGGCGCATGGTGCGACGAAATCAACGTATCGAACTTCGTACAGTGCAACATCACGCCCTACTACGGGGACGCTTCGTTCCTCGCGAAACCAACTGAAAGAACCCTCAAAGTATGGAATAAATGCCTCGAGGCACTCGAGGAGGAGCGCGCACGAGGCGGTGTACGCGCCTTGGACAACAAAACCGTTTCGACCATCACCTCGCACCAGGCGGGTTATATCGACCGCGAAAACGAGCTGATTGTAGGTCTTCAGACCGACGAACTGCTGAAGCGTGCCATCAAGCCCTTTGGCGGCATCAATGTCGTTTCGCGTGCCTGCCGTGAGCAGGGCGTGGAGGTGGACGAGAAGGTGAAGGATATCTTTACCCACTACCGCAAGACCCACAACGACGGCGTATTTGATGTCTATACCGAAGAGATTCGCACGTTCCGTTCGCTCGGCTTCCTGACCGGTCTTCCGGACAACTACGCCCGTGGCCGCATCATCGGCGACTATCGTCGTCTGGCCCTCTACGGTGTGGACCGCCTGATTGAGGCCAAGAAGGAGGATTTGAAGCGTCTCGTTTCGCCGATGACCGATGCAACGATTCGCCTTCGAGAGGAGATTGCCGAGCAAATCAAGGCCCTGAACGATATGCGCACGATGGGCGAGTACTACGGTCTCGATTTGAGCCGTCCCGCCACCTCGGCACAAGAGGCCGTGCAGTGGGTCTATATGGCCTATCTGGCTGCCGTGAAGGAGCAGGACGGTGCCGCCATGTCGCTCGGAAATGTCTCCTCGTTCCTCGATATCTACATCCAATACGACCTCGATAAGGGGCTTATCGACGAGCAATTCGCCCAGGAGCTGATTGACCAATTCGTCATCAAGCTGCGCATGGTACGCCACCTGCGTATGCAGTCCTACAACGATATCTTTGCCGGTGACCCGACCTGGATTACCGAGGCCATCGGTGGTCGCTTCAACGACGGTCGCACGAAGGTCACGAAGACCTCGTTCCGTTTCCTGCAGACGCTCTACAACCTCGGTCCTTCGCCCGAGCCGAATATGACCGTGCTGTGGAGTCCCGAGCTGCCCGAGGGGTTCAAGGAGTTCTGCGCCAAGGTTTCGATTGACACCTCGTCGATTCAGTACGAGAACGACACGCTGATGCGTGAGGTGCGTTTCTCGGACGACTACGGTATTGCCTGCTGCGTGTCGTATCAGGCTATCGGTCAGCAGATTCAGTTCTTCGGTGCGCGTTGCAACCTGGCCAAGGCCCTGCTGTTGGCCATCAACGGCGGTCGCTGCGAGAACACCGGTACGCTCATCGTCAAGGGCATCCCGACCCTCATGGGCGACCTGCTGAACTACGAGGAGGTACTCTCCAACTATAAAAAGGTATTGACCGAGGTGGCCCGTGTCTATAACGACGCAATGAACATCATCCACTTCATGCACGACAAATACTACTACGAGAAGGCGCAGATGGCCCTTATCGACACGAATCCCCGCATCAACCTCGCCTATGGCGTAGCGGGTCTGTCGATTGCCCTCGACTCACTCTCGGCCATCAAATACGGCAAGGTAAGCGTTAAGCGCAACGAGTTGGGTCTCACCGAGTCGTTCGAAATCGAGAAGGAGTTCCCCTGCTTCGGTAACAACGACGACCGCGTGGACCAGCTGGGTGTTGATTTGATTTACTTCTTCAACGAGGAGCTGAAGAAACACCCCGTCTATAAGAATGCACGTCCGACCTTGTCGGTGCTGACCATCACTTCGAACGTGATGTATGGCAAGAAGACGGGTGCTACGCCCGATGGTCGCGCCAAGGGCGTTGCCTTTGCCCCGGGTGCCAACCCGATGCACGGACGCGACAAGAACGGTGCCGTGGCCTCGCTTTCGTCGGTGGCCAAGCTCCGCTACCGCGACTCGCAGGACGGTATCAGCAACACCTTCTCGATTGTGCCGAAGTCGCTCGGCGTAGATGACGAGACGCGCGTCGAGAACCTCGTAACGCTCATCGACGGCTACTTCACGAAGGGTGCGCACCACCTCAATGTCAATGTGTTGAACCGCGAAATGCTGCTCGATGCCATGGAGCATCCCGAGAAGTACCCGCAACTTACGATTCGCGTCTCGGGCTATGCCGTGAACTTCACGAAGCTCAGCCGCGAGCATCAGCTGGAGGTCATCTCGCGCAGTTTCCACGAGCGTATGTAATAACAGCCCGCAGTGATGATTCGCCTCCACTCCTACGAATCGCTCGGCACCTACGACGGTCCCGGACTTCGCCTGGTGGTCTTCCTCCAGGGGTGCAATTTCCGCTGTCGCTACTGCGCCAACCCCGACACGATCGACCCGCATGGTGCGTGTCGGGAGGTCACGGCAGAGGAGATTTTCGAGATGGCCGTCAGCCAAAAGCCCTTCTTCGGCAAACGGGGTGGGGTGACCTTCAGTGGGGGAGAGCCGACGATGCAGGCGCGGGAGTTGATTCCCCTCTGCCGACGACTCAAGGAGGCGGGCATCCACATCTGCCTCGATACGAACGGTTCGATTCACACGCCCGAAGTGGAGGAGTTGTGGGGTTTGGTAAATCTTGTATTACTTGATGTAAAGCAGGTAAACTGCCAACGCCACAAGGATTTGACACAACACGGAAATGAGCAGACCCTCCGCACGGCAGCGTGGCTCGAGGCGCACGAAAAGCCCTTCTGGTTGCGCTACGTATTGGTACCCGGCATCAGCGACCAGGAGGAGGATATCCGCGCCTTGGGCGAAAAGCTGGGAGGTTATCGGATGATTCAGCGGGTCGAGATTTTACCCTACCACACGCTCGGTGTCCACAAGTGGGCGGCAATGGGGTGGCACTACACGCTCGAAGGGGTCAAAGAGAACACCCCCGACGAGTTGGACCGCGCCCGCAGGCTCTTTGAGGAGTACTTCGAAGAGGTTTATGTGAATTGAAAATTCAAAATTTAGAATTCAAAATTTAGAATTAGGGTGATTAAGGGTGGCTAAGGGTTATTAACGCGCCCCTTTAGCAACCTTTCATCCACGACGGTCAATAGCTCCACCACCGTCAGCTACCTTCCCACCGTTAGTTACTTTAGTTACACAGTTACAAGGGGTGCATCCTGTAACCGTGTAACTTTTTAACTTTTTACTGCCCCTTCACACCCCTCACTTCAAATAATTTTGAATGCTAAATTCTAAATTCTGAATTATATTTGTATCTTTGTTTGATTTATCAAACACTTTCCTCCTATGAAACAACTTCTGACAGCCGCACTGCTACTCTTCACGACGGCCACCTTTGCCCAGCAGGCCCCCTCGATTGACCTTTTGGGCGACTGCATCCACCATTGGTATTTGGAGCATGAGCAAGGCTCCTGCCCCCGATACGACGAGAGCGACTACCGCTCGATTGCCGACAACATCCTCGCCTACCAAAACAAGGATGGCGGCTGGCCGAAGAACATCGATTGGCTCGGCATCATGGATGCGGACTCGGTCATCCAATCGCTCACGCCCCGCTACCGCGAATCGACCTTCGACAACCGCAACATTTACCCGCAGGTGGAGTACCTCGCCGAGGTCTATCTCCTCACGGGCGAAAGACGCTACATGAAGGCGGCCAAGCGCGGTGTGGAGTATATACTGAAGAACCAATATCCCAACGGCAGTTGGATTGGCTGGCACGACGAGGCGATTTGCTATAACGACGACATCATCACCGGCATTCTCAATACATGGCAGGATGTGATGCACGACCGACCCTGCTATGGCTGGATGGATAAAAAGACGCGCGAAAGAATTGCCACCTCGTTCGACAAGGGGTTGCAACTGATTCTCGCAACGCAGTATGTCCAAAACGGCATTAAGACCGTCTGGGCGCAACAATACGACCAGCAGACGCTCCGTCCTGTCAAGGCCCGCACCTACGAACTTCCGGCTCTTTCGGGGCAGGAGAGTGCCGATGTGTTGCTCTTCCTCATGTCGCTCGAGAACCCTTCGGAGGAGGTGATTGAGGCGGTGAAGTGTGGCGTTGCGTGGTACGAAAAGACCAAGATTTTGGGCAAGAAGATTGTCGATATCCCGATGCCCGAAGGCAACCCCGAGGACCCGAAAATCAAGGCCGACCGTCGTCTGGTCGATGACCCGAAGGCCAAGCCCCTCTGGGCGCGTTTCTATGAGCTGGAGGACAACACCATCTTCCTCTGCAACCGCGACGGGGTGAAGGTCTATTCGCTCGACAAGGTGTGGCCCGAACGCAGAGTGGGCTACAGCTGGTACGGCACGTGGGGTGGCAAGGTATTGAGTACCTACCCGAAGTGGCTTAAACGCATCGAAAAAGAGAATAAATAGCTAAAAGCATAGCATAGATATGATGAAGAAAATCCGCAACCCCTGGATACCCCTGCTCGACGAAGGGTACAACTGCTTTGCCTGCGCTCCGACCAACCCCAAAGGGTTGAAGATGGAGTTTTGGGAGGATGGCGACGAGTTGGTTTCGCTGTGGCGACCCACGCCCGACTACGAAGGATGGCTCGGCACCCTGCACGGGGGTATTCAATCGACCCTCATCGACGAAATAGGTGGCTGGTGGATTGGCCGCAAAAAGCAACTCTCGGCCATGACCACCAAACTCAATGTCAAGTTCATGAAGCCCGTCAGCTCGAAGCCCGAGGACGAAATTGAACTTCGCTGTCGCTTGAAGGAGGAGAAACGGACCTTCGTCACCATGCAGGTCACCCTCTCGCAACATGGCGAGGTACGTACCGAGGGCGAATTGACCTACTATTGCTTCTCGCGTGCAATGTCGGATGGTGCTTTTAAGTTCCAGCCCTTCCTTTTGGAGGAGGAGTGCAACGATTCGGAGGCGTAAAATTTGGCGGTGGTAGCCCGTTTTGCTACCTTTGCAACCACTATGGAAGAACTGAACCAAACACAAGAAATCCTCGAGCGCGAGCCGTATGATGTGATTGTCATCGGTGCAGGTGCGGCAGGTATGATGGCCGCAGGTACGGCTGCCAAAGCAGGCAAGCGGGTACTGCTCCTGGAAAAGATGGAGAAATCGGGGCGCAAGGTGCGCATCTCGGGCAAGGGACGTTGCAACGTGACGAATGCCCGTCCGGCAGAGGAGTTTTTGAACCACGTGCGCGTGAACCGCGAGTTCCTCACGCAGGCCTTCTCGGAGTTCAACAACCGCGCTACGATTCGCTTCTTCGAGCGTCAGGGCGTGAAGCTCGACATCGAGCGTGGCGAGCGTGTCTTTCCGCGTAGCGGCAAGGCGTGGGATATCGCCAACGCCCTGCTCGAATACTGCGTCGATAACGGCGTGAAGATTCTCTACGAGACGCGCGTCACGGAGATTCTGACCCTCGGAGGTCGCATCTATGGCGTGCGCTACCGCAATAAGCGCGGCTTTGAGCGCAAGGAGGAGTGCCGCAAGGTGATTCTTACGACCGGTGGCGTCTCCTATCCGGCTACGGGTTCGACGGGTGACGGCTACAACTTTGCGGCCGATTTGGGCCATACGATTGAGCCGTTGCGTCCCTCATTGACCCCCTTGAAAACGACCCATCCGCAGATGAAATACCTCCACGGCCTGCTGCTGCGCAACGTGCAGGCGACGCTCTTTGTGGATGGTGAACCGGTGTGCGAGGAGTTTGGCGAAATCGGCTTCTCGGAGCGTGGTATCGAGGGTGCTGTAGCCCTGCGTATGAGCCGCGATGCGGTGGATGCCCTCATTGACGGCAAGTCGGTAAAGCTGACCTTGGACCTCAAGTCGGCCCTCGACGAGGAGACCCTCCGCGCACGCATTGCCCGCGAAAGGGCAGAGATGGCCCCCACGGAGTTCTTCTCGGAGCTGCTGCGACGCCTGGTGCCGAAGCCCCTGGTCTTCCCCCTCTCGCGCGAGCTGGATATCCACTCGAAGCAGTACCTGTCGAAGCTCACGGACGAGGAGGTGACGCGCCTGATTAAGACGCTTAAGAAGCTCACGTTCCCCATTTCGGACTACGCTCCCTTTGAGTATGCCGTGACGACGGCAGGAGGTGTGCGCTGCTCGGAGGTGAACCCCTACACGATGGAGTCGCTCCTCGTAAAGGGTCTCTACATGGCAGGCGAAGTGCTTGATTTGGATGCCAATACGGGTGGCTACAACCTCCAAATTGCCTTCTCGACCGGCCGTCTGGCAGGACTGTTGAAAGAGTAAAGAGAGTAAAGATACTTTTACGCCTTTCTCGCCTTTTACGCCTTTAGCACCCTTTAGTAACCCTTAAAAGCCGACCATTGAAACTCCGCAACCTCAAACGTCGCCTGTATGGGCTTACGACGCTCCCTGAAAGGGTGTCGCGGGTGCGCTATTTCCGTGGTCACGGGGTTCATTCGCCCTTTGTCTATCAGTTGGTGCGCCAAGCCTTTATGCGGCGTGAGGTGGTGACCCGCGAACCGGTACTCTATGAGGCGTTGCGCGAGCGGGGCTTTCCGTTAAAGCGGGCCGTGCAGTTGCAGAACCTCTACACCCATTGTCGCTATCACTCCTTCTCGATTGATGCGCTGGACAACCCCTGCGACCTCTGCGTGGTGAGCGAAAAGAGCAACGAAGAGACAACCCGTGAGCTGGTCGAACGGGCGGCTCGTCGCCATACGACCGTCGTACTACTCTCGCCCTACGAGGGGCGCAATCGGGCAGTCATGTGCCGCGAAATAGTTGAGAACCACGGCTGTACGTCGGTCGATAAGCGGGCTTTTCTGGTGCTTTTCAGCGACCCTAAATTGCCAAAACAACACTACCGCATATGAAAATCTACACGAAACAAGGTGATAGCGGCCTCACGTCGCTCATCGGAGGGGAGCGGGTCTTTAAGACCGATTCGCGTGTCGAGGCCTACGGCACGGTGGACGAGTTGTCGGCCTTCGTGGCGATGCTCGCAGACCTGCTCAACGCCGAGGAGGGGATGGCTACGTACATCACCGAGCTGCACCGCATCCTGACCGACGCCATGACGGTCGAGGCCCTGCTGGCCGTAGGCGAGGGGGGCGAAGGCAAGGTGGGGGCGTTGCCCGCCACAGCCGTAACGATGCTTGAGCAGGCCATTGACCGAATGCAGGCCGAGGTGCCGCCCATCACGAAGTTCACCCTTCCTGGGGGACATCCCGTGCTGTCGATGTGCCACATCTGCCGTACCGTGAGCCGTCGTGCCGAGCGTGCCGCGTTGCGTGCCGACCGCGACCACGAGGCGGGCGTTCCCGTCGAGGTGAAACAGTGGCTCAACCGCCTCTCGGACTACTTCTACCTCTTGGGGCGCAGACTGACCCTCGCACTCGACGTGGAGGAGGTGGAGTGGATTCCGTAGCAGGGGAGCCGGCCAAGCATGAAAAAAGGTTGCTCAACATGAAAGTTGAACAACCTTTTTTTGTAGCGATGGAATAACAAGCGGATTTTCGGGGCGCGCTGAACGCCAAAATCGCCTTGTCACGTAACCTTTCTCCTAATACTCCTCCTCGTTGAAGAAGAAATCGTCCTTCGAGGGATAGTCGGGCCAGATGTCCTCAATCGACTCGTAGATATCACCCTCGTCCTCAATCTCTTGCAGATTCTCCAACACCTCCAGCGGTGCGCCGCTGCGTACAGCGTAGTCAATCAGCTCCTCTTTCGTTGCCGGCCAGGGGGCGTCTTCCAATTTGGAAGCAAGTTCCAGTGTCCAATACATTGTGTTGTTGGTTTAAGTGCTTTATAATCAGTTATTTATTTTCGTAATAAATCACCATCCCCGCATTTCGGGTTTGCAAAAGTATAAAAAAAATGGGAATTCCAAGCAAAAAGCATTAAAAATCACCATTTTTCGTACCTTTTAGCAACCTGACTTCGGCAGAGGGAAAGAGGAGTTAATGGCGAAAAGGGCGAGAAGAGCATTTACCTTAAGGAACTTTAAGCAACCTTAAGTCACCTTTAGCAACCTTTATAAAAAAAAGCCCCAGCACGATGCTGGGGCTTTTTTTTTAGAAGTTGTAACCCACCGAGAGGAAGAAGGTGCGGTGTTTCATCTTGCCCACCTTGCCGGCATCGAAGAGGCTGTAGTCATAGCCTGCCGAGAGGAGGAACTGACGCCATTCGCCTGTAAACGAGGCGCGGACACCGAAGTCGGAACGCTCCAGATACTTATCGCCGAAGGTGTCGAACTTCTCGCCTTCGAACTTCACGTTACCGCCCACACCGAGGCCGTAATAGAAACCGGCCGAGGGGTAGAGCGTAAACTCCTTGCCTGCCACAAACTTATAGTTCACCAAGAGGGGAACCTCGAGGTAGTAGGCGTTGCACTTATTCGCACCATCGACCTTGTAGCCCTTCTGCGAAAGGTAGAGACCCGTCTCGAGATAGATGGGAGCCTTCTTGGTCAAAAGACGCTGATAGACACCACCCACGTGGAAACCGCCATTGGCATCGTAGGTCACGCCGTCGGTCTTCATCTTCGAGATGTTCAAACCGGCACGCACGCCAATCGACTGCTCGTAGAATTTCTGTTGCGCCATAGCACCCGTCGCCAGCATCAGGGCAAGGAGTGCGAAAATCACCTTTTTCATCTGCTTATCTTTTTTTTAGTTCTATACTTTTCGAATCTTCGGGGAGCATCGGTCGCCCCAAACTTTACCCTACAAATATAACAAGATATTTCCACTTTTCGTATCCCGACCTTACAAAATGACGAAAAAAACACCGAAACGGAGGTCGAATCGGTGTTTTGCAGGGCGGGGATTACTCCCAATCGAGCTTCAGATGGTGGAGCAGCACGGCACTCTCACCACACGAACCGGTGTATTGCAGGGCAAAACCACCGTGGCCGTTCGTTGCAACCTCGGCCTCCAGCTCAACGCTTTGGGGCAGGTGCTTCGTCTCCTCGGGTAGCGGGGTAGTGGTCGAAGCCGTAGCGCGAAGCGTGGTCCCCTTCAGCTCGACGACGAGCGTGCAGTCGGTGCGGAAGCAGGGCGACGATACCGGCTCGGTGAGGGGCGTGATGGTGCCGTTTTCGTACTTCACGAGGAGGAAATCCACGGCATTGCTGTACTTCGTGGTACGAATCAGGCGCAGGCCGTAGCCCGTGAGGGTGCGGGTGTCGAACTTCAGGCACACATCCATATACTGACCCGTTGCCGAACCAAAGCCCTGACCGGCCGTCTTGGCTGCATCGCAATTCAGCTCGACGCGCATATTATTATAGGTACCTTTGAGCGGCGTGTACATCAGTCGCGCACCCTTCTGCACCTGGAACAGACCCTCGCCCACGGCACCGTTGATGCTCGCACCATAGACCCAGGCCGGACGCTCCGCGCGGGGCTTCCAACTGTAGGCCTCCGTATCGCTCGGCTTGAAGCTATCGACCGTCCAGAAACCCTCCTTCACAAGGGGCTGATTCACAGCGGGGAACTGCTCAAAGTCGGTCTCAAACGTACTATTGCGCACCACATCCGAGCGCGTGAGTCTGCGCTTCGACACAACGCGCACCTCCTCGCCTTTGACCGAGCGGACGTGCTTCGGTGCAACACCTGCCACGAGGTAGTAACCCGCATAGTCGGCACGCAACGCAATCTCCTTCAGGGGGTTATTGTGGCGCGTCACGGCCACCGCTACGGCATCGCTGCCTTCGCGCTTCGAGGCCACATACCACGTCACTTCGGAGTGGTCCTTGCGTCCACCGAGGTCGAGGTGATAATGCACGTGTGCCATGCCATAGCCGTAGTGCATCTCGGGAGCCTCCTCCAGCTCGGGAGCCTCCTTCAGGTCGGGCTTCACGGTCAGTTCCACGGCCGCCTCATGGCCCTCGTCGGTCGAAGCCAGAAGCATAAAGCGCACAGCCTCGTCATCATCGTTTAAGGGAGTGACTACCAATTCGTTACCAACCGTGGTGGAGAGCTTGACGTACTTTTCGTAGCCCCCTTCGACGCGCCAACGAATCGGACGGTTGTTGAGCGGGAAATTGACATGCCGATTCAGCGAAGCCTTCACCGTCAACGCCTCACCGCCCGTAGTCAGCTCGGCCACACGGGGTTCAACCTGCAAGCCGGTGGCTATCGCGCCATAGTCGTAATCATCGCGTTTAGAGAGCTTTTCGACACGCTCACGCACCCCTTGGGGGTCCCAATCGTCGTCACCGCGCAGGAGGTTGTAGGTGTTGTAGAATACGCCCTCTTCGTCCTCCAAGCGGTAGGCCTTCAGCACCTTTTCGCGCTCCATGGTCACCGTGTTGTAGGGTTTGTCGGCACCGATAAGAATCGGCTGACCGTTGGCCGTCACGTTGTATTGGTAGCCACGCAGCCAATCGGCAGGCGTGTGGGTCCAACCGGCATAGAGGTGGCCTGCGCTGTGGTAGCGGCAATCGACCACCGAGAGGGGATTCTGCGCCTTGCAGAAGTATTGGCGCGGCACCTCATGCTCGACATAGAAGTCGCAATCGAGGAAAATAGCACCGCCACGGTCGGAGTTGTAGAAGGGCTTCTGACCGTAGAAACCAAGCGTACAGCCCACATAAAGGCCCGTCGAGGTGAGGGCATCGTCAGTCGATTCCATGTGGCAGTTCTCGAACAGGATGCGCTTTGCACCTGCCAGGGGACACATATTGAGTCGGCTCAAGAAGTGGACATTACGCGCCACGATGCGATCGCCATGGCAGTAGGCCACGTGTGCCTGCGTGATGGCCGAGTTGCGCTTCTTGCGTCCCAATTCGGGTTTGAGGGGGTATTCGAGGTCGATGTTGCAGAAGTTGCCCATCGTGAGGTTCTCGAAACGCATACCGTCGCCCGTGAGGTCGAACATCGTGAAGTTACCCACAGCACCCTGCGTCTGACCGCGTGCCGAAGCCAGCACCACCGCACGGGGGTTGGGGTTCAGACCCTCCAGCTCGAGGTAGGGGCAGTTGATGACCATACCGAAGGGATACTCGCCCTTCGAACCGCGGATGTAGTCATCGTCGGGGTCATCGACCCAATAGACCCACGGGGCGATATAAACCCGCATGGGGTTGTCGGCCGTACCTTCGAGGAGGGCTTTGGCCGCCTTCTGGAAGGTGTTATAGACATGGGGGAGCGCAGCCGCCTCCTCATCCGAGAGCGAACCATCGAGGTAGATGGCGTGGTCGGAGAGGGTGATGGTACGTCCCGCGTAGTGAATCGTCCCCTCTTTGAGCAGAATGGGATGGTCGGCATCGAGGGAGCGTTGCTCGCGTGGCTGTGCCTGTGCGGTCAGGAGCAACGACACAGCCATGAGTAGGGCGAAAAAGTGTTTCATGGAAATAAAGTTTGGTTGGTTAGTTTTCACAAATATACGAAAAAAGTTTGGGAATAATTTTGCATTTTCGATTTTTAGCGTTACTTTTGTGCGCTCTTACGAATGAAAGAGTTTGTTCGGGGTGTAGCGCAGTCCGGTTAGCGCGCCAGCTTCGGGAGTTGGAGGTCGCTGGTTCGAATCCAGTCTCCCCGACAAAGCAACGACAAGGCCACAACGCAAGTTGTGGCTTTTGTTGTTTATAGGGCTGGCGCAAGGCTCGCTTGCAGACAGCACCTATTAAACAACAAAGAAGCAGCTTTCAGCTGCCTTGTCGTTGCTTTGTACCCTTGCAAAGGGGTCCACCTGGAAAGGCGTCGCGGAGCAGGCTCTGCCTGCGGAGCAGCCAATCCAGGCTCCCACGATGGGGGAAGGGCGTGAAAGGCGAAAAGGGCGATAAAGGCAACTAAAGGTAATTAAGGGAAACCTTTAGCAACCTTTAGTAACCTTTAGCAACCTTTAACCCCCCTCATAAAAAAAAACCGCGACCCCACTTGGATGGTCACGGCTTTTTCACACACAAACAATAACAATTAACGGCTTTCGTTGTGGGGCATTTGCGCCCCGTTCATTTCATTGACAAAGGTCGTTAAAAATCTCTCGGCCGTCAATCCCTAATTGTTGGTATTTTAGCGCATTCAGCTCATTTTGAATTTCAAATTAACCCTGCTACGCAGGCTTTTCCTCCTCGCGGCTCTTAATTCTTAATTTTTAATTCTTAATTTGCCTAATGTGTCGCTTTCCACCAGGCGGTACCCTCACGCGCACTTTGCACCACGGACGACAGGCTGGGGTCGGAGGTAGTGATGCCCGAGAAGGTGTTAATCTCCGTCTCACCGCTCGACATCGAGTAGAAGGTGGGGGTATGGCGACGGTAGGCCGCAGGTACCGCACGCTCGAGTTGCGCCTCAAATTCGGCCTTCAGCCCCTCGTCCGTGCAGTAGCGGGCCACGTAGTCGCCCAGGTCGTAGAAACGGCAGGGGTTGTAGCCATCCAACACCTGCACCTCTTGCAGAGCCGCCTCCGAGATGGGTACGCTCGCTGCGTTGATGCGCTTCATCACCTCGGCCAAGGCCTCCAACTCACGACAGAGGGTCACAGCCACCGTACCGCAAGGGTAGGAGGGACGCTCCATATAATATTGGTAGAAGGATTCGCAGATGCCCTCGTAATCGACATCACCCAAAAGCAACGCCCCGATTTCGGTGTAGGGGAAGCCCTCGGCCATAATCTCGCTCGTCGAGCCAATCAGGTGGTCGGCCACATCACGCAGTTCGTAGGCCACCTCCACCGAGGACATATAGCAGTCGTCGAAGAGGATGTAATCGAGCTTCATGCCTGCGCGACGAATCGCCTCGGCAAGGGTCGGAATCTCGGTCTGGAAGGCGACATCCTGCCCACCGAACCAGCGGGTCTGCTCCGCACCCTCATACTCCCAATACTCACGCTCCGCGCCCTCACGGCTCAACGTCGCAGTCGCCGCCGTGGCGGGAATCCAGCCCATACCGTGGCAACCAATCGTCATCGCGTAGCGCGGGGCAGGGGCAAGACGCTGCACCTCGTTCAGCAGGGCTGCGATGGACTCCGCGCGGGTCATATCGGGCGCATCCGTCTGGCTATATACCACCCGCTCGACGTGTCCGCCACCGCCCTTCAGCTCAAAGAGTTGGCCCTCAAGCACCCGCTTTTTCGAGCCGTCGATACTTGTGCGCTCCACGCGCTCCACCAGGTAGACCAAGACCCGACAACCCGACGGAAGTCCGTAGCGTACCACCTCCTCCATATCGGAGATATTCTCCCTGAAGTGTGCCAATAGGCCATCCGAGCCGTCGGCATTGCCCGACCAGGGGAAGTACATCAACAGGGTCTGCACGGGAGCCACCGGCTCTTCGTAGTGGTTCTTATCATCACAGCCGACGAGCCACAAGAGGGTAACGGCCAAGAGAAAAAGTCGTTTCATCATTTGTATTCGCGGGGTTTGAGGTTGTTGAACTGCCACGTGCGCTCACGCTTGTAGGTGTAGCCTTCGGGCTTATTGCGGTAGATGCGCTCAAAGTTGAAGTAAAGTCCCTTACGTTTCTTACCTCCAATCACTTGCGTGGAGAGTAACGGCACGAACTCCACCGTGCGGCTGACGACTCTCGCATCGCCTGCGGCAAGGCCCTCGGCCGCCATAACATCGAGCGCGTGGTCGAACATGAGGATATGGCGGGGCGACTTGATGGTCAGCCCGTCACCCGACGAAACGATGGTCCGCATCACACCATTTAAGTGCTTGGCCCAGCGTTGCGCCTCGGCATCGTTGCCCAACATCTGATGCACGAAGGTCAGCACGTTGAGAATCTGCGGGCTGAAGGGGTCACGCATCCGCGCGGCATTGGCACGCGAGAGGAGTTGTTCCAACCGCTCGCGCTCCACCTTGTCGGGGTCCATGCCCTGCATCAGGGAGAGCATCTCCTCCTTGTCGGGGTTCGTCTCGAGGGGCTTGTAGGCATCCTGATAGGCGAAACCGTAGTAGAGGTAGTGGTAGTCCTCGTCCGTCAAATCGAGTGCGCCATTCGTGTATCGCATCATGAGTTTGAGGTAGTAGTAGGGGGACCGCTGGTCGGTGATGCGGTCGATAATATCCTGCTCGACAGGGGTTTTCGCATCCGCCACCAAGGGCAGTAGCGCAACCAAAAGCAACAAAATTCGTTTCATGGGTATTCGTTTATCTACATCGAGCAAACGCCCTTTTTAGTGCAAATCGTATTTCTCGATGAGCATTTTGAAGCGTTCACGCAGTTGAGCGGTTCCGGGGACAAGCGGCAGACGCATCGTGGAGCCAATCTTGCCCATCACCGACAAGGCACACTTCGCACCTACGGGGTTACCCTCGGCAAAGAGAGCCTCCACGGCATCGTCCATATCGGCCTCGCGCCATGCTGCACGCGCCTCATCATACTTTCCCTCCTTTGCCTTGTTGATGCAGGCCATGAAGAGCTGCGGAAAGACGTTGGCTGCCACCGAAATCACACCGTCGCCACCACGCTCCATCAGTTCAATGGCAATGCCGTCGTCGCCCGCCAGAACGAGGAAGCCCTCGGGACGGTTGTCGATGATTTGCTGCATCTGCTCCAGATTGCCCGAAGCCTCCTTGATGCCGATGATGTTCGGTATCTCACGCGCCAGACGGAGCGTCGTCTCGGCCGTCATGTTCACCCCCGTGCGTCCGGGAATGTTGTAGAGAATCACGGGCAGGGGAGAGTGTTCCGCCACGGTCTTAAAGTGCTGGTAAAGGCCCTCCTGCGAAGGCTTGTTGTAGTAGGGCGTAACGCTTAAAATCGCATCAGCACCTCGGAGGTCGAACTCGCGCAGCTGGTCCAACACCTCGCTTGTCGAGTTACCGCCGCAACCCATCACGAGTGGCACACGGCCGTTGATGCGTTGTGCCGTGTACATGGCAATCACCGCACGTTCGGGGTTGTAGAGCATCGGCGTTTCGGCCGTCGTGCCGAGGGCCACGATGTAGTCCACGCCCCCCTCAATCACATAATCGACCATATTGCCCAGTGCCTGGTAATCGACCTGACCCGTCGGCGTAAAGGGCGTAATCATCGCAACACCTACGCCCGAAAGTTTATCCTTTAGCATAGCTTTCCTTTTATTAAAATAGTGTACCCTGTACGGGCTTCTCTTCGTTCATTTGTTCGGGTTGTTGGGCAACAGGTTCCTGCTCTTCGGCCCTTTCTTCGGCCTTTGCAGCCGTTTCCGAGGAGGCAATCATCGCCATCAACTCCTGCTCGGAGATGATGGCAACGCCCAATTTTTCGGCCTTCTTGCGCTTCTCGGGACCCATCTTATCGCCTGCCACGAGGTAATCCACGTTGCCCGACACGGCCGAGAGGTTCTTGCCGCCATGGGCCTCGATAAGGGCCTTCAGCTCGTCGCGGCTTATCGAGAACTTGCCCGACACCACCACGCTCTTGCCTTGCAGGGCATCCGATGCCAGCTCCCGCTCCTCGGCCACAAATTGCAACCCCGCCACACGCAGTCGCTCGATGAGGGTACGGTTCTCCTCGCGGGCAAAATAGTCGAGAATCGAATCGGCAATCTTTTCGCCCACCTCCTCCACTTCGAGCAGTTCCTCACGCGAAGCCGCCATCAGAGCATCCAGCGAGCGGAAATGGTCAGCCAACTGCCGAGCTGTCGTCTCACCCACGAAGCGAATACCCAAGCCGAACAACACCCGTTGGAACGGCACCTGACGCGAAAGACGAATCGAGCGGATGATATTCTCGGCCGATTTTTCGCCCAGACGGGGCAGGGGAGCGAGTTGCACCGCCTGCAAATCATACAGGTCGGCCACGTTGCGTAGCAGTCCGTTTGCCTCGAGCAGCTCGACCGTCTCGTCGCCCAGCCCCTCGATATCCATCGCCTTGCGACGAATGAAGTGGAGCATACGACCCACAATCTGCACCCGACAACCGCTCTCGTTCGGGCAGTAGTGCTTTGCCTCGCCCGCGTAGCGCACCAGAGGCGTTCCACATTCGGGGCATACCTCTATATAATGGAACGATTCGCTGTCGGCCTTGCGCTCCTTCAGCTCCACGCCCGTAATCTTCGGAATAATCTCACCGCCCTTCTCGACATAGACCATATCCCCCTCACGGATATCCATCAGGGCAATCTGCTCGGCATTGTGCAGCGTGGCGCGCTTGACGGTCGTTCCGGCCAACTGCACCGGATCGAGGTTCGCCACCGGTGTAATGGCACCCGTGCGACCCACCTGGAAGGTGATTTCATTGAGGCGCGTGAGTGCCTGCTCGGCCTTAAACTTATAGGCCACGGCCCACTTCGGAGCCTTCGACGTGAAGCCCAGGCGACGCCTTACGGCCGCCTTATTGACCTTGATTACCACGCCATCGGTCGGAAAGGGGAGTGTTTTGCGCCGTTCGTCCCACTCGGTAATATAGGCCGTTATCTCCTCCCACGAGCGACACAGACGGGCATCCTCCGAGACCTTGAAGCCCCACTTTCGGGCCGCCTGCAACGCCTCCCAATGGTCCATTTCCTGCAACTCGTCACCGGCCAATTGGTAGAGCGTACAATCCAGCCCACGACGTGCCACCACCGACGAAGCCTGCTGTTTGAGCGTGCCGGCTGCCGCATTGCGCGGATTGGCAAAGGGCTGTTCGCCCGCCTCCTCACGCTCACTGTTGAGCTTATCGAACGAGGCGTAGGGCATCAGCACCTCACCCCGAATCTCGAACATCGCAGGCCACCCCTCGCCCTGTAAGCGCAGCGGCACGGTGCGAATCGTGCGGACGTTAGCCGTGACATCGTCGCCCTGCTCTCCATCGCCGCGTGTAACGGCTCTTTCCAACTGTCCGTCACGATAGCCGAGCGAGATGGCCGTGCCATCAAACTTCAGTTCGCAGACATACTCCACCCGTCCCTCTTCGCGTTCGATGCGGTCGATAAACTCCTTCAGCTCCTCGAGCGAATAGGTGTTGCCCAGCGAAAGCATCGGGAAACGGTGCTTCACGGTGCGAAACTCACTCGTGAGGTCACTGCCCACACGGTGCGTCGGGGAGTTCGGGTCGTCCCATTCGGGATGCGCCCGCTCCAAATCCTGCAACTCGCGCAACAGGCCGTCGAACTCGAAATCCGAGATTTCGGGGCTATTCTCCACATAATAGAGGTAGTTATGGCGTTCCAGTGCCTTGCGAAGCTGTTCGATGCGTTCTTTTACCATAGGTAAGGCGATTTTCAGGGTAAAGGTACGCAATTTGTTTGAAACGCCCACCGAAAACAAAAAAAATGCAAAAAAAATTTACAGATGTATGGCAATATGCTTTTTTTGCGTATAATTGCAGAAAATTTTAGACACAATATTCCATCATGGCAAAACAGAATACCGCAAAGAAGCATCTTGTAACGAGCTTCCACAACCTGACCTCCGAACTTCAGGAGGCCGTCAAGGCCCTCTATCCGCTTGGCTTCACCGAGGCGATGATGCGCATCGACAAGCCCAACGGTGACTTCTTCTATGCCGTTCCGTTCGACACGGAGGAGGTGGCCTACCTCGTAAAGATTGACGTGAAGATTGACGACAAGGCCCACGAGGAGGACGACAAGGATTACTACGACGACGATTTGAAGGGCGCCGACGAGTTGCAGGACGACGAGAGCGGGATGGAAAACTCGTCGAACGACGACGATATCGACATCTAATCTCCCCCAAGGGAGCCAAACCGCTTTCAGACCATGCGCCACCGCTCACTCTGGGGTCTCACGCTCCTTGCCATGTGTTGTTCGTGTGGCATGGCCGAGCGCGACAACGAGGACCGCAAGAACTACGACTACCTCACCTTTTACAACGAGGCCTTCGAGCAGTATTGCCTCGAGGAGTTCGACACGAACCACGATAACCGCCTCTCGCGCTACGAGGCCGAGAGTGTGCGCCACATCAACTGCCCGTCACGAGGTATTACGTCGCTCGACAATCTCGACGCCTTCATTCGCTTGGAGTCGCTCGATTGTTCAAACAACCACATCGACGCCATCGATGCAGAGAAGAACCTCGAATTAAGGATTATCCGTTGTGGCGAAAACCGCCTCACGGAGCTGAAGGTCGGCCACCTGCGCCGCCTTACGGAGTTGGCCTGTCACGCAAACCGACTCCCTGCGCTCGACTTGAGCTACAACTCATCGTTGCAATGGCTCGATTGTCGGGAGAACAGCCTCCGCCTGCTCGACCTTTCGCCTTGTAGTGTCACGCTGCGTGCCGACACTCGGTCGAACCCCTCGCTCACGACCCTCTATTACCGAGCCGGTCAGCAAATCAATTACGATGCCCCCACGGTGGCCGTAGAGCGATAAAAGGCGGGGAATGTTTATAACTTGGTGAAAAAGTCCGTGCAAAGCCTCGGCTTTGTGAAAATATTTTTGTAATTTTGGCTGCAAAATCTTTTTTGCAGCCTTTTTTACGTAGCGAACAAAATTAGTATAAACCAATATAGGACTTTTTAACAGATGAAAAAAGTAGATGTAATCCTCGGCCTGCAATGGGGCGACGAAGGCAAAGGCAAGGTGGTCGATGTCCTGACCCCGAACTACGAGGTGGTAGCCCGTTTCCAGGGTGGTCCGAATGCCGGCCACACGTTGGAGTTTAACGGTGAGAAGTATGTCCTTCGCTCGATTCCTTCGGGTATCTTCCAGGGCGGCAAGGCCAACATCATCGGTGGCGGTGTGGTACTCGATGCCATCCTCTTCCGCAAGGAGGCCGAAGAGCTTGCCACGAGCGGTCACGACCTGAAGAAACAGCTTTCGATTTCGAAGAAGGCACACCTGATTCTCCCCACGCACCGCATCCTGGATGCCGCCTACGAAGCCGCCAAGGGCAGCGCAAAAATTGGCACCACGGGCAAGGGTATCGGCCCGACCTATACGGACAAAATCAGCCGTAACGGTATGCGCGTTGGCGACCTCTTAAGCCCCGACTTCAAGGCCATTTACGAGAAGGCCAAGGCGCGTCACGAGCAGATTCTCAAGAGCCTCAATTACGAGTACGACATCACCGCATTGGAGCAGGAGTGGTTCGAGGCCGTGGAATACCTCAAGGAGTTCCCCATCATCGATGGCGAGTGGATGGTCAACAACGCCCTGAAGGCCGACAAGAGCGTCCTGGCCGAGGGTGCGCAAGGCACGTTGCTCGACGTTGATTTCGGTTCGTACCCCTTCGTCACCTCCTCGAATACGGTCTGCGCAGGTGCCTGCACGGGTCTGGGTGTTGCTCCGAATCGCATTGGTGAGGTATTCGGCATCTTCAAGGCCTACTGCACGCGCGTAGGTAGCGGTCCCTTCCCCACGGAGCTGTTCGACGAGACGGGTGCCACGTTGCGCCGTATCGGCCACGAGTTTGGTGCCGTGACGGGACGTGAGCGTCGTTGCGGCTGGCTGGACCTCGTAGCCCTGAAATATTCGATTATGATTAACGGTGTCACGCAGCTTATCATGATGAAGTCGGACGTGATGAACGACTTCGAGACGATTCGCGTGGCCACAGCCTACAAGGTAAACGGCACGACAACCGAGGAGTTCCCCTTCTCGATTGAGGAGGGCGTAGAGCCGGTCTATACCGACTTCGAGGGTTGGCAGTGCGACCTGCGTCAATGCCGTTCGTTTGACGAGTTCCCCGCCGCCTTCAAGCGTTACGTGGAGTTCATCGAGCGCGAAACGGGTGTCCCCGTAAAGGTGATTTCCGTAGGACCCGACCGTGACGAGACGGTGATTCGATAAGTAAGAACGAAAACAGACTATATGAATGCTTTGAACATTGTCGTGCTGGCCAAACAGGTGCCGGACACACGACAGGTCGGCAAAGATGCAATGACGGCAGAGGGTACGGTGAATCGTGCCGCTCTGCCGGCTATTTTTAACCCCGAGGATTTGCACGCCCTGGAGCTTGCGCTCAACCTCAAGGAGCGCGTTCCGGGAACCACTGTCCGACTCCTCACGATGGGTCCGCAACGTGCAGCCGACATCATCCGCGAGGCGATGTACCGCGGTGCCGATGGGGGATACCTGCTCTCCGGACGCGAATTTGCCGGTTCGGATACGCTGGCTACCTCCTACGCCTTGTCGTGCGCCCTCAAGCAGCTCAACCCCGACCTCATCGTAGCAGGTCGTCAGGCTATCGACGGTGATACGGCCCAGGTGGGTCCGCAGGTGGCCGAGAAGCTGCACCTACCGCAGGTGACCTGTGCCGAAGAGGTGGTCGCAATCGGTGATAACTCGCTGACCATCCGTCGTCGCATCGATTCGGGTGTCGAGGTCGTCGAAATGCCGCTTCCGGCCCTTTTGACGGTCAATGGTTCTGCCCCTGCGTGCCGTCCGCGCCACGCCAAACGACTCATGCACTATAAGTCGGCCCGCACCGCTTCGGAGCTTACTACCGAGCCGAACCCGTTGGTAGTCGAAAGGGTAGCAACACACCCCGACCTTCGGATTGTCGAGTGGTCGGCATCCGACATCAATCCCGACCCTGCACAACTCGGTCTGCAAGGCTCACCGACGAAGGTCAAGCGCATCGAGAATGTGGTATTCCAGGCCAAGGAGGCCAAGCAACTCACCGCCTCGGACGAGGAGCTGGAGCAGTTGATTCAGGAGCTGATTGCCGCCCACACGATTGGTTAAACGCAAGAAAATCAACCATGAACAACCTTTTTGTATATATCGAAACCGAAGGTGGAAAGATTGCCGACGTGAGCTTGGAGCTGATGACCAAGGGGCGTGAATTGGCCGCCCGACTTGGCGTTAAGACCGAAGCCGTCGTCATCGGCCACCACACCGAGGGTGTCGAGCAGGAGTTGGCACGTTATGGAGCCGACACGGTTTGGGTAGCCGACGATACGGTGTTTGCCCCCTTCCGCACGCTGCCGCATACGGCCGTGCTGACCCACCTGATTCGCCAGGAGCAACCCGAGATTGTCCTCTTTGGTGCTACGGCCATTGGCCGCGACTTCGCACCGCGCGTCTCTTCGGCCCTGCACAGCGGTCTGACGGCCGACTGCACCCAGCTCGAAATCGGTGACCACACCGACCCCAAGACCGGACGCGCGTATCACGACCTGCTGTACCAGATTCGCCCCGCCTTTGGCGGTAATATCATCGCCACGATTATCAACCCCGACCACCGTCCCCAGATGGCCACGGTGCGCGAAGGGGTGATGCGCAAGGAGGAGGCCCAAGCCCCGCACGCAGGCATACGACGCGCGATTGATTGGCAGGCAGCCTTGCAGGATAGCGACCTAGCCGTCAAAATCATCCACCGCGAAATTGCCGAGCGTAAAATCGACATCAAAGGTGCCTCAATTATCGTAGCCGGTGGCTACGGCATGGGGTCGAAGGAGAACTTCCGCCTGGTTCACGAATTGGCCGAGGTGCTGGGTGGCGAGGTAGGAGCTTCGCGTGCTGCGGTCGATGCCGGCTTCACGGAGCATGAACGCCAAATCGGACAGACGGGTGTCACCGTGCGCCCGAAACTCTATATCGCCTGCGGTATCTCGGGGCAGATTCAACACACGGCCGGTATGGAGCAATCGGCCATGGTTATCTCGATTAACACCGACCCGAATGCCCCCATCACGCGATTGGCCGATTATGCCATCACGGGTGACGTTGCGGAGGTGATTCCGAAGCTGATAAAGTACTACAAGCAAAACTCGAAGTAATGGCCAATTTCTATTTAGATAACAAGGATTTACAACTGCAATTCGACCATCCGTTGATGGAACGAATCGTCGCCTTGCGCGAGCGCAACTTTGCCGAGAAGGAGGCCTACAATTACGCCCCGCAATCGCTGGAAGACGCCCTCGACTCGTACCGTCGTGTCATGGAGTTGGCAGGTGAGATTTGTGGCGAGGTGATTGCCCCGAATGCCGAGGGGGTGGACCATGAAGGCCCGCACCACAAGGGCGACCGCGTGGAGTATGCCTCGGGAACAAAGGAGAACCTGCGTGCGATGCAGGCCTCGGGCCTGGATGGTATGTCGTTGCCGCGTCGCTATGGCGGTTTGAACCTCCCGCTCACGGCCTCGATTATGACCAACGAGATGATTGCCCGTGGCGATGCCGGCTTCCAGAATGTCTGGGGGTTGCAGGATTGTGCCGAGACGCTCAACGAGTTTGGTTCGGATGAGCAGAAGGAGCAGTACCTAAAACGCACGGTCGAGGGGGCTACCTGGTCGATGGCCCTCACCGAGCCGGATGCCGGTTCGGATTTGGGTGCCGTGATGTTGAAGGCAAGCTGGTCGGAGGAGCGACAAACGTGGTTACTCAATGGCGTTAAGCGATTCATTACCAACGGTGATGGTGACCTCTCGCTGGTCTTGGCCCGCACCGAAGCGGGTACGACCGACGCACGCGGACTTTCAATGTTCGTCTATGACAAAAAGAACGGAGGGGTCAAGGTACGTCGCATCGAGAACAAGCTGGGTATCAAGGGTTCGCCCACTTGCGAGTTGGTCTATACGGACGCTCCGGCCGAGTTGGTCGGTGACCGTCGCATGGGCCTTATCAAATACGTCATGTCGCTTATGAATGCCGCCCGTCTGGGTATTGGTGCGCAATCGGTCGGCACGTGCGAAGCAGCCTACCGCGAAGCCCTGAAATATGCACAGGAGCGCAGCCAATTCGGCAAGCCGATTATCCGTTTCACGGCCGTCAGCGAGCTGTTGAAGGTGATGAAGGCCAAGACGCAGGGTGTGCGCACGTTGCTCTACGAGACGGCTCGTTTTGTCGAGATTTACAAGCAGTTGGAGGCTCTTTCGAAGGAGCGACGACTGGAGGGCGAGGAGCGTCAGGAGATGAAATTCTACAGCCGTCTGGCCGATGGTTTCACCCCGATGGTCAAACTCTTTTCGTCGGAATATGCCAACCAAAACGGCTACGATGCCATCCAGATTCATGGCGGTTCGGGCTTCATGAAGGACTATCCCGTGGAGCGCATCTACCGCGATGCCCGCATCATGTCGATTTACGAAGGTACGTCGCAGTTGCAGGTGGTAGCCGCCATCAATTCGGTCACCAAGGGAACCTACACCGAGCAGTTGGCCCGCTATGCAGAATACCCCTTCAGCGAGACGATGCAACCCATTGCCGAGCGGCTGAAGCAACTCACGGCCGACTATACGGCCATGGTGGAGCGCGTAGAGGCCCTCGAAAAGGAGGCAACCGGCTTTAAGGAGCTGCACGCCCGTCGCTTGGTGGAGACGGTCGGCCACCTGATGATTAGCTACCTCTTGGCGCGTGAAGCCACGCGCTACGAGGAGCAGTACGCCGAGTCGGCCAAGGTCTATTTCCGCCTTGCAGAGGGTAAAATCATGGAGGCCTACACCGTAGTTATGCACTCCACAGCCGACGATGTAGCCCTCTACCGCGCGGAGGAGTAACGCCACACGCGCTATCTACAATAAGACCGCCACCCGAAAGGGTAGCGGTCTTTATTTTAGGTAATGTTGCCAAAAAGGGCTGCTGGTTAGCTTAAAAATCGCGCAGGAGGAATGGTCATAATTCCTCCTGCTTTTGTTTTAGTTTATCTTTATTGGATTGGAAGAAAAGATACCATTTGATAAAGTTGATAAAGTGTTC
>JAFQHI010000005.1 GCA_017398045.1 Alistipes sp.
AAAGAGTTATTTGAAAAGCATGAGGAATATAGTGTAATAAAACAAGTTAGCAATTTCTTATCCATTGCCCATTCTCATGCAAGTTCTTCTTAATGGTTTGATACTCAAAGAATCTTAATCAAACTACATCAAATATACAAAAAAAAGAGCAAAGAGCCAAGAGCCAAGAGGAAAGAGAAAGCGCAAAAACCCCTTAAGAAACCTTAAGCACCCTTAAGCACCCTTAAGGAACTTTATAAAAGCCCTTCTCGCCCTTCCCGCCTTTTTTGTTTCTTAATTCCAAAAATCGTATCTTTGTCTAACGATGAGCGAAAAACGACTATACGACACCCTCGAACGCTATTGGGGATACAAGGAGTTTCGCCCGCTGCAAAAGGAGATTATCGACTCCATTTTGGCGGGGCGCGACACGTTGGCCCTGATGCCGACCGGTGGCGGTAAGTCGCTCACCTACCAGCTCCCGACGCTCATGCGCGAGGGGTTGTGCATCGTCGTTACGCCCCTCATTGCCCTGATGAAGGACCAGGTGGATAACCTCCGCCGACGGGGTATTCAGGCCGTAGCCATCCACTCCGGCCTATCACACAGCGAGATAGACCGCCTGCTCGACAATTGCGTCTATGGCACCGTAAAATTCCTCTACATTGCCCCCGAGCGTATCGACACGGAGCTGTTTCTGATGCGCGTTGCAAAGATGAATCTTTCGCTCATTGCCGTCGATGAGGCGCACTGCATCTCACAATGGGGCTACGATTTCCGCCCCTCCTACCTCCACATTGCCGAATTGCGTCGCGCCCAACCCGATGTGCCGATTTTGGCACTCACGGCCTCGGCCACCGAGCTGGTGACGCGCGACATCATGGAGAACCTCCGCTTCCCCGCCCCCAACCTGATGCGCAGCTCGTTCCTACGCCCCAACCTCTCGTACAGCGTCCGCCACACGGAGGACAAAGAGGGGCAACTCCTGCGCCTGATTCACAACGTCCCCGGCACGGGCATCGTCTATGTACGCAAACGCGAAACGACCGAGAAGTTAGCCGAATGGTTGCGCTCGGAGGGTATCACGGCCGAGGCCTACCACGGCGGATTGGCCCATGCCGAGCGGTCGATACGCCAAGAGGAGTGGATTGAAAATCGCGTGCGCGTGATGGTCGCCACCAACGCCTTTGGCATGGGCATCGACAAGCCCGATGTGCGATTCGTGGTTCACTACACGATGTGCGACTCGCTCGAGAGCTACTACCAAGAGGCGGGGCGTGCCGGACGCGACGGGAAACGCGCCTACGCACTGCTGCTTGTCGCCCCCGACGATTCGCAACGCCTGACCACCCGTTTCGCACAGGAGTTTCCGCCGCTGGAGCAGGTCAAAGAGCTGTACGACCAACTCTGCTCCTACCTCCAGGTCGCCATCGGTGAGGGCAAGGGGCAATCGTTTCTGTTCAACCTCTTCGATTTCTGCGCCCGCTACCACCACTACGAGGGGAAGGTGAAGTGCGCCCTGAAGCTCCTGCAACTCAACGGCTACCTGACGCTGACCGACGTCCAGGAGAACCCCTCGCGGCTGATGTTCACCGTCCGCCGCGACGACCTCTACCGCCTGCGGCTCAACCGCGAGGAGCTGGACCCCTTTATTCGCGTGCTGCTGCGTCTCTATTCGGGCATCTTCCAGGATTTCAAGCCCATCGACGAGCGCGAAATCGCCACCTGGAGCGGCTACACCGTAGAGCGTGTCCACCAATTTTTACAGACGCTGTGGCGGTTGCGCGTGATTCGCTACATCCCCTCTGCTCGCGCCCCGATGCTCTACCTGCACGAGGAACGACTGCCGAAAAGCGACCTCTACATCGCTCCCGAGACCTACCTCCGTCGCCGCGAACTGATGGAGGAGCGGTTCGAACAGATGGACCTCTACGCCCAGAACGAGGAGGAGTGCCGTAGTTCGGTCCTCGACCGCTACTTTGGTGCGGGGAGCGCACACCGTTGCGGCATCTGCGACATCTGCCTGAAACACAAGCGCGAAGAGAAGGCACGACAAGGCTTTCGGCAACAGGACGAGGAGGCCCTGCGTCACGAGGTGCTACGCCTGATAGGCGAACAACCCCTCGACCCGCGGGCATTGGTGCTTCAGCTGCACGGCTCGCCCGAACGGCTATCCGAGTTGCTTCGGGCGATGCAAAGCGAGGGGCTGATTCACCTCTCGGCCGAAGGTCTGCTGAAAATTAGCCGCCCATAGTCGCCCTTTTCCCGATTTTATTGCGTACCTTTGTCGCGTTATCGAGCAACCATGGAACAGGAACACTTTCTCCATAAGATAGACAACGAGCAGACGGCTCAACTGCCGGCCATCGAATTTCGGGGCGAGATACGCATCATCGACCGCGAAGAGTTGGTCGAGGAGGCCTGCCGCGACTTGGCCGCCTCGCCTATCATCGGATTCGACACCGAGACCCGTCCTTCGTTCAAGGCGGGGGTCAGCTATCGCGTATCGCTCCTGCAACTCTCGACCAAGAGTCGTTGTTACCTCTTCCGCCTCAACAAGATTGCCCTTTCGAAGCCCATCCTGCGGCTGTTGGAGAATCCCCTTCTTCCGAAAATCGGTGCCGACGTGGCGGGCGATTTACGCTCCCTGCGCGCCTTGCGCCATTTCCGCGACGGAGGATTCATCGACCTGCAAACCATCGCATCGGAGTGGGGCATCGAGGAGAAGAGCCTCAGAAAACTCTCGGCCATCGTCCTCGGTCGTCGCGTCTCGAAGGCGCAACGCCTGAGCAATTGGGAGGGTTCGACCCTCACGGACAAACAGCAGCTCTACGCCGCTACCGATGCCTGGGTCTGCATCCGCATCTATGAAAAGTTGCTCCACACGCCGAAAATAAAATAGACTGTACATGATACCGCAAGTTGTTCTACGCCGTGGCAAGGAGGAGTCTCTCCTGCGCCGTCACCCCTGGATTTTCTCGGGTGCCATCGACCATATCAAAGCCGAAAAAGAGGAGCAGATACGCGAAGGCGCGTTGGTCGAGGTCTATACCCGTAGCGGGGAGTTTATCGCCCAAGGTCACTACCAAATCGGCTCGATTGCCGTGCGTGTACTCTCCTTCGAAAAGGAGGAGATTGACCAAACGTGGTGGAATAACCGCATTGCCATAGCCTACGACGTGCGTCGCACGTTGGGCCTTACGGATTGCGCAGATACGACCTGCTACCGTCTCATCCATGGCGAGGGTGACTCGTTGCCGGGGCTGGTGGTCGATATCTACGCCTCGACAGCCGTCGTGCAGTGCCACTCGGTGGGTATGTACCGCTCGCGCCAACTCATTGCCGAGGCCATTCGCGCCACCTTTGGCGAGCGCATCACGGCCATCTACGACAAATCCTCGCAGACGCTCCCCTACAAAGCCGACCTCGGAGCCGTGGATGGCTATTTGTGGGGCAGCTCCGAGCAGCCCTCGCAGGTCGTCTTGGAGCATGGCTTGCAGTTTGCCGTGAATTGGGAGGAGGGGCAAAAGACCGGTTTCTTCCTCGACCAACGAGAGAACCGCGAATTGGTAAAACGCTACGCCAAGGGGCGCACCGTACTGAACACCTTCTGCTACACGGGCGGTTTCTCGGTCTATGCGGCCGAGGGTGGTGCCGTAGAGGTCTGCTCGGTCGATTCGTCGGAGCGTGCCGTACATCTGGCTGCCGAGAATATGCGCCTGAACTTTGGCGACAAGATTCCCCACTCGGAGGTGGCAGCCGATGCCGTAGAGTATCTGCGCAACATCGGTTCGAAGTATGACCTGATTATTCTCGACCCGCCCGCCTTTGCCAAGCACCACAAGGTCCTCGGCAACGCCATGCAGGGCTACAAGCGACTCAACGCCCGCGCCATTTCGCAAATCAAGCCGGGCGGTATTCTCTTCACCTTCTCCTGCTCGCAGGCCGTCTCGAAGGAGCTGTTCCGCACGACGGTCTTTTCGGCTGCCGCCATCGCAGGCCGCAAGGTGAGAATCCTCCACCAGCTCACCCAGCCCGCCGACCACCCGATTAACATCTACCACCCCGAGGGCGAGTATTTGAAGGGATTGGTACTCTACGTTGAGTAGAATTGAAAGTTGAGAGTTGAGAGTTGAGAGTTGAGAGTTGAGAGTTGAGAGTTGAAAGTTTTTTCGTGCTTTTATCCGCTCAACAAAAAAAATGGGAGATAGCCTGAACCGTTGGCTATCTCCCTTTTTGTTGAGCTAACTCTCAACTTTCAACTCGGAACTTACTTGCGCTGTTTCTGTTGCATCTCCTGCATACGCATAAGCTCCTCGTAACGCTGCTGGAACTTCGACTTCTTGCCCTTCGACTTCTTGGCGGCATTGGCCTCCATAGCCAGGCGAATCTTGTCGTCATCGACCATGCGACGCACGATGTAGGTCTGGGCGATGGTCAAGAGGTTCGACAGCAGGTAGTAGTAGCAAAGACCGCTGGCGTAGCTGTTGAACCAGAAGACGAGCATGAGGGGCATCATATAGACCATCATAAACTTCATACCCGGCATCTGGGGCTGCGACGAGGCTGTCTGCTTGTAGTTGATGTAGGAGAAGGCGAAGGTCGATGCAGCCATCAAGAGCGTGAAGAGCGACACATGGTCCCCATAGAAGGGAATCGAGAAGGGCAGGTTCAACACGCTGTCGTACGACGAGAGGTCGTGCGCCCAGAGGAACGACTCGCCACGCAACTCAATCGAAGCGGGGAAGAAGCGGAACATCGCAATCAGAATCGGCATCTGAATCAGCATCGGAATACAACCGCCCATGGGGTTGATACCCGCCTTCTTGTACAGCTCCATCGTCGCCTGCTGACGCTTCATGGCATCCTCCTGCTTGGGATACTTCGCAGCCAACGCATCCATCTCGGGCTTCACCAGACGCATCTTGGCCATCGAGACGTAGCTCTTATAGGTCAAAGGCGAGATGATAAGGCGAATCAGCACGGCCAGAATCAGGATAATGATACCGAACGAGGCGATGTGGTTGCGCAACAGGTCAAAGACCGGAATCACAAACCAACGGTTAATCCAACCGAAGATACCCCAACCCAACGGAATCACACGCTCCAGGCAGAGGTCGTCGTCCTCCGTTACGCTCACCTTACGCAACACCGAATAGCGGTTCGGGCCGAAATAGAGGGCCATATCGTACCCCTCGGTGGTCGAATTGTAACCGAGCGAGGACTGCAACATATACTCCTTCATATAACCCGACCCCTCTTCGGCCGTATCGAAGGCCATCTCGGCACCCTGCAACCCTGCGGGGACAATCAGCACCGAAGAGAAGAACTGCTGTTTGAAATCGACCCAATCCAGCTCGGTCGAGGTGTCGTCATCCTTGAAACCCTCGCTCATACCCAGCTCCTCAATCGAATCCTCTCCCACGTGGTGGTAGGCAATCGTCGTGTAGAGGTTCTCGTTCGTGAAGCCACGCTCGTTCTGGTAGCTCTTGCTCGACCACTCTACCCCAATCGAAGTCTGGTTCGAGAGGAAGGGCGACATACCATTCAGGCGCACGTCGAAATCGACAAGGTAGTCGCGCTCGGGCGTGGCCGAATTATATATAAGGTAACTATACGCGAGGTTGGCACCCGGGGCCACCGGCAACTGCATCGTCACACGCTGCACACCCTCGGCATCGCGCTCCACGGCCACCTTTTGGAAGGTGTAGTCGGACGTCTGAATCTTCAGGTCGTTGAAGCCGCGACGCACGAAGAACGAGAGGTTGAAACGCTCAAATTCGGGGTCGAACAGCTGCACCGGCTCCGTGCGCTCATCGCGCGGGCCATACTTCGTGTACTCCTTCAACTCCACGGCCTTCACCTGACCACCACGGGTCGAGAAGGTGAGCTTCATCACCTCATTCTCAACCGTAAACTCCTCGGCCTCGGCCACCTCGGCGGCAGCCAACTCTGCGCCCAGCATCTCTACGCGGCGGGCATACGCGCTTTCGGCTTCGTTCATCGGAGCATCGGTCAGCTCGGCAACCGAATCGCCTGCGGTGGCTACAGCCGTCGTATCGACCACCACCTCGGGCATCGTTGCGGCCTTCACCGAATCCTGGTAGGCATTATAAATTGCCAGCTCCTCCTGATAACGCTTCTGCTCCTTGCCGTTGAGGTAGGCAAAGCCTACAAAGACCAACGCCAGGACGACAAAGCCTAAAAGTGTCTTCTTATCCATCTTACTGTTACTTACTGCAAACTCTGTTTAGCGGTTAAACTTCCCTTACTACTCGGCCTCGGCATCAATCAGACGAATCTTCTCGATGGCATCCTGCATCTGCGCCTTGGCCTTATCAATGTTTTGTTTCACATCGGCGATGAGCGACTCGGCATTCTTCGACTTGGCGAAGAAACCGATGTTGTTCTCCAACAGGGCAATCTCCTGCTCCAGCTGACGCACCTTGTTGTAGAGCTTCTCACGCTCGGAGAGCATACGACGCTCGCCACCACCCTTCATCGACGAGAGCTTCTCCTTGAAGCGGCCCATCTGACGGTCACGCTCCGTGCCGCGCAACGTCTCGAAGAGCTTATCCACGGCCTGCTTGTAGCGTTTCTGAATCTGGTCCTTCTGCTTGATAGGCACGAAACCGATTTCGCCCCAACGACGCTGGAAGTCACGAATCACCTCATAACCACCCTTCTTCACGTCGGCTGCGGCCATCTCCTCCAAAAGGGCCAACTTCTTTTCGAGGTTTGCCGTATGCTCGTCATCGACCGACGAGAAGTGAGCCGCCTTGCGCTCGAAGAACTTATCGCAAGCCGAGCGGAAACGCTTCCACACCTGGTCCGAGTGGCGACGCGACACGGCACCCACCTCTTTCCAACGGGCCTGAAGGGCAATCAACTCCTCGGTCGTCTTCTTCCAATCCTCGCTCATCTGCAACGCCTCGGCAGCCTCGCACAACTCCATCTTCAGTTGCAGGTTCTGCTCCATCTCGCTCTTCACGTCGGCATAGTAGCCACGCTTGAGTTCGAAGAACCTATCGCAAGCCGAGCGGAAACGCTCATAGATGCGCGTGTTATCCTTTTTCGGTGCAAAGCCGATGGTCTTCCACGTCTTCTGAATCTCGAGCAGACGCTCCGACGCCTTGTTCCACTCCTTGCGCGTGGTGAAGGGTTCGCCTGCGAGGGCCTCCACCTGGGCGCACAACGCCGACTTCAACTCCAGGTTCTTCACCTGCTCGGCCTTGAGGTTCTCGAAATGCTCCTGATGTTGCTTGTTGATACGGCTCGAGGCGGCCTTGAAACGCTCCCAAAGCGACTCCTTGAACTCCATCGGCACGGGACCCGTCTCACGCCACTCGTCGTGCAACTTCTGCAACTTGTGGAAGGCCTCGACAATCGACGGCTCCATGACGAGCGTTTCGGCCTGCTCGCAAAGCGAGAGCTTCTGCTCGTAGTTCTTCTTCAGGTCCAAATCGCGCAGCTCCTTGTTGATTTTGATGAACGAGTAGAAATGCTCGACGTGCAGGTTATAGGTCTCCCACAAATCCTTCACGTTGGCCTGCGGCACCAGCCCCGTCTCCTTCCAGCGGGTCTGCAACTCGCGGAATTTGGTGAAGGTGTGGTTCAGCGTCTCGTCCGAAGAAATCAGCTCCTTCAGCTCCTCGATAATCTGAAGTTTGATTTTCAGGTTGGCCTCCTTCTCGGCATCGAGATTGGCGATATAGCTGTCACGACGCTGACGATACTCCTTGAACAGCTCCTTCAGACGGCTCTCGGCCTCATCGGTCGGCACCACAAAATTTTCGGCCTCACCCCCGCCCTCGATGAATTGACGACGTGCCGTCTCGACCTCCGAACGACGAATGCGATAGAAGGCCACCTTGAGGGCCTCTACGGTGCGACGAAGCGCAGGTACGGGTTTCTCCTCGAGTTGCGTGGCGAAGTAGTCGAGCAGTTCGCTCTTCGTCTTGCCGGCAAACAGGTCATCAGCCACGGGAGATTCGTGAGCAGCCTCCTCGGCCGTCTCGTCACCCACCTCCAGGCCCGCCTCATCGGCAGCCAGGGCGGCCTCCTCGTCCGCAAAATCCACCTCGGGAGCGCATTCCTCCTCGCTTTGGGTCGTCTGATCGGTTACGGCAACCGTTTCGGTTGTCTCTTGTCGCTGCACATCTTCAGCCGCAATGGTCGGGCTGACTTGCTCCTCGGGAGCAGAAAGGGTCAGGTTTTCAGTAGCCATGTTCGTAACAGCCCCTCGAAGGGGCGTGATTTTAAGTGGTTAAAGGTTTTAGGAACATCACATACGCGACGCGCACCCACGCGCGAACGCATAATTGCGACAAATATAGCGAAAATTCCCTATCCAAAGAAAGCTTTTTCGCCATTTTTTTGTATCTTCGCCTCTGTTGTCCAACTTTTAAGCGGGATACTGTCCTGCACAAGAGCCGAAACAAACTATGAGTCACCGCATTTTACTTGTCGATGATGAGCCGGATATTTTGGAATTTATCCGCTACAACCTCCAGCGCGAGGGCCACGAAATCTACACCGCTTCGGAGGGTGCAGAGGCGTTGCGCATCGCCGAGCAGGTGCATCCGCATCTGATTCTTTTGGATAGGATGATGCCCGTCATGGATGGTGTGGAGACCTGTCGGGCCATCCGCAACAACCCCTCACTCAAACATACGCACATTGTCTTTCTGTCGGCGTTGGGTGCAGAGGAGGAGCAGCTCACGGGCTTCGATGCGGGGGCGGACGACTACCTCTCGAAACCGATTCCGATGAAGCTCCTGGTAAGCCGCGTGCAGGCCATTCTGAAACGCATCAGCACCGAGCAGCAACCCACTAAAAACGAGTCAATTATCAAACTCGACCCGCACCGTCACACGGTTCTTTGCCAAGGCACCGAAACGCAACTTCCGCGCAAGGAATTTGCCCTGCTCGAACTGCTTATTCAGCACGCCGGACAACTGCTTACGCGCGAGGAAATCTACACCCAAATCTGGGGACACGAAGTGGTTGTGGGCGACCGCACCATCGATGTCCATATCCGCAAATTGCGCCAAAAAATCGGCGAAGAACATATCCAGACCATCAAGGGCGTCGGGTATATGTTTGTCAAGTAAGGCAAGTTGAAAAAAAGGAGATTAAAGGAAACTAAAGGCGACTAAGGAAATCTTGGTCGCTTTTTTTTAATCACCCTTAATTTCCTTTAGTAACCCTTAGCACCCTTTAGCATCCTTTAGTAACCTTTAGCAGCCCTTCACCGCCCCTCAAACCCTCCCATTTTAAATTTTGAATTCTAAATTTTGAATTAAAATTTGCCCGACCGCAAAATTTTGCCTATCTTTAAGGGATGATTTGCGCTTAAACGGAAAATTCACAAAAAATCACAAATAAAAACTTCAAAAGCAATGGTTATTCTTGTATTGAATTGCGGCTCCTCGTCGATTAAGTATCAGGTAATCGATATGCAGGATGCATCGAGCAAGCTGCTCGCCAAGGGTTTGGTAGAGCGCATCGGCCTCGCGGAGGGCGACCTGACGCACAAGCCGGTAGGTAAGGAGAACTTCCACATTCAGCAGCCCATCCCCAACCACACGACGGGTATCAGCCTCGTAATGGAGGCCCTCACCAGCCCCGAGCATGGCGTGATTTCGTCGCTCGACGAGGTGAAGGCTGTCGGTCACCGCGTTGCTCACGGAGGCGAGTTCTTCCCCGCAAGCTGCATCGTCACGGAGGATGTAAAGCAGAAGATTGAGTCGCTTTGCGTGATTGCCCCGCTGCACAACCCCGCATCGTTGCAGGGTATCGAGGCCATCGAGACCGTCCTGCCGGGTGTTCCGCAGGTGACCGTATTCGACACCTCGTTCCACCAGACGATTCCCGCCACGAACTATATGTACGCTCTGCCCTACGAGTACTACGAGAAGTATCGCGTGCGTAAGTACGGTTTCCACGGCACGAGCCACAAGTATGTAGCTCGCACGGGTGCCAAGCTGGCCGGTCTGGATTTCGAGACGGCAAAAATCGTCACCTGCCACATCGGTAACGGTGGTTCAATCACGGCCGTCAAGGAGGGTAAGTCGTTCGATACGTCGATGGGCTTCTCGCCGCTCGATGGTCTGGTGATGGGTACGCGCTGCGGCTCGGTGGATGCCAGTGCCGTGACCTACATCGGCAGCAAGGAGGGCATGAGCTATGCCGAGCTGGATGCTATGATGAACAAGAAGTCGGGCGTGCAGGGTCTGACGGGCATTTCGAGCGATATGCGCGACATCGATGCCGCCTACCATGCCGGTAACGAGCGTGCCATCATGGCCCGCGATATGTACTACAACCGTATCAAGAAGTTTATCGGTGAGTACGCTGCCGAGATGGGCGGTCTGGACCTGATTGTCTTCACGGGCGGTGTAGGCGAGAACTCGTGCGAGATGCGCGAGTGGGTATGCTCGGGTCTGGAGTTCATGGGCGTCGAGTTCGACCCCAAGAAGAACGAGGGCGCACGCGGTGTGGATAAGATTCTTTCGGCCGACGAGTCGAAGGTCAAGGTGGCCGTAATCGCCACCGACGAGGAGCTGATGATTGCTACCGACACCTACAATTTGGTTAAATAATCACTTAAAAACTGAAATACAACAATGGGAGAGATTAAGAAGCTTGCCGACATCGTTGTCGAGGCAAGAGCAAAGGGCCGCAAGAAGATGGCCGTAGCTTATGGTCAGGATTCGCACACGCTGGAGGCTGTTTATGCCGCCTATAAGGAGGGTCTGGTAGAGCCGATTCTCTACGGTGAGAAGGCCGTTATCGAGCAGGTATGCGCCGAGCATGGTATCGACGTTTCGGTCTTCACGATTGTGGACGAGAAGAGCGACGTGAAGTGCGTGGCACAGGCCGTGAAGGCTGTAGCCGAGGGTGAGGCCGACGTGCTGATGAAGGGTCTGGTGACGACCGAGAAGTATATGCGCGGCATCCTGAACAAGGAGGCCGGTCTGTTCCCCCCGAAAGCTACGTTGAGCCACGTTTCGGTTATCGAGATGCCGGTATATCCGAAGCTGCTCATCGTGTCGGATATCGCCATCATTCCGCTGCCGGACATGAAGCAGAAGATGCAGATGATTGGCTACCTGGCACAGACGGCCAACGCACTGGGTATCAAGACCCCGAAGATTGCCTGCATCGCTCCGGCCGAGACGCTCAACCCGAACATTCCGTCGGCAGTCGAGGGCGCACTGCTCTCGAAGATGGCCGACCGTGGCCAGCTGGGCAACGTGATGGTGGATGGTCCGCTGTCGCTCGACGTAGCTCTGTTCAAGGAGGTTGCCGAGCATAAGAAGGTAAAGGGCGCACCGTTTGCCGGTGACCCCGACTGTCTGCTCTTCCCCAACCTGGAGGCAGGTAACGTCTTCTTCAAGGCCTCGTCGCACCTCTGCCACGGCGAAATCGCCGCTATGCTGGTGGGTGCCAAGAAGCCTTGCGTGCTGACTTCGCGTGGCGATAGCAGCCAGAGCAAGCTCTACTCGATTGCCTTGGCTTGCCTCTCGTGCAAATAATCACGAAAAGCAGCGCAACAAAAACATGGAGTGGTTTCGGCCACTCCATTTTTTTTGTAAGAGGAAAGAGGAGAGAGCGAAGAGCAAAGAGGAAAGAGGAAAGGGGAAAAAGGTGATTAAGGGTGATTAAGGGAGATTAAGGTTTTTGGAAGTAACCTTAAGGCACCTTAAGTAACTTTAAGTAACCTTAAGAAACCTTACCCCCTCTCTTCGCTCTCGCCTCTCTCCTCTTGGATGATGCTACAACATTTTTTGTAACATCATCTCATCTTTCCACCCCTCGGGCGACCACATCCAGGCGCGTTTGCGACCGCACACCTCGTAACCGGCCGCGAGAAACAGAGCGATACTCGCCTCGTTCTCCGCCCCGACATTGCACCAGAGTTGCTTCAGCCCCAACACCTCACGCGCATAGCGTGCCACGGCAGCAAGGGCATCCGCAGCATACCCCTTACCGCGATTTTCCGCCTCGGCAATGAGGATACCGATACCCGCCCGACGATGCAGCAGGTCCAACTCGAAAAGGTCCAACGCACCGACCGCACACCCCTCGTCGAGGGTCTGGATTATCAATCGTTGTTGCCGTGTTTGTTGAAGGTCGAACTGCTGTTCATCGATAAAGCGTTGCAGTTGATGGCGCGAGAAGGGCGCAATGGTACCGCTCACGGCCCACACGGAGGCATCGTTTTCCCAGCGATACATCCGCTCCACATCCTCCGGCTCCATGGCACGCAGGCAGACCTTCTCCCCCTCGATATGCATCGTTACAGACCGATAATCTTGTTGCGAATCAACATCGCCACACCCCACGCACCGGCATTTTCGGACATCTTCGAGAGGCGGAATTTGGTATCTTTATAGACCAGGTTGAGCGAATATTTGTTCGTGGCCGACTTCAGGGGCAACATGATGTAGTCGCCCGCCATGGCGAGGTTACCACCCACAATCACCGTCTCGGGGTTGAAGGTGTTAATCAGGAAGGCCACGGCCTTACCCACCTTCTCACCGGCCTCCTCAATCAGCTCAATCGAGAGGTTATCATCGTTCTTGGCCGCCGCGATAATATCGTCAATGTGAATCGACTTACGCTGGGCATACTGCTCGCGCAGAATCGTATTGACGCCCTTTTCGATTTCGCGGCACATCTTATCCTCGATGGCGATACCCGAAACCTCGGTCTCCAGGCAACCCTTCTTACCGCACGAGCAGATAATCTCATTATCGAAGAAGGGAATATGACCAAACTCGCCCGCAAAACCACTCTTACCGTAGTACAATTTGCCATCCATCACAATACCGATGGCCACACCACGACCCATGTGGAGGTAGAGGACGTTGCTTTCGTTCTTCGATTTGCCGGTGGTGTACTCGGCATAGCAACGAGCGCGTGTATCGTTCTCAACCAGCACGTGAAGGCCGATACGCTCCTCCAAAATCTCGCGCAGCGAGCTATCGAGCGAGGTGAAATATTTGTAACTACGGCCCGTATCGGGGTTCACACGACCCACAATGCAGAGGCCCATGCCGAGAATCTTATCACGGTCGATACCGCACGTATTGATAAACTGCTCGGTCGAGGAGCAAATCTTCTCGAAACATTGCGGACGGTCCTGCAACTCGAAGGTGGGGTCGGTATGCTCGACGATGATGTTGTTTTGCAGGTCGGTAATCACGAAGCGCATATTATCACGCCCGACATAGACACCGGCAAAGTAGATGGCCGAGTTGGCCAAACCGAAGATGTTGGGACGACGACCACCCGGGGTCTCCACCTTGCCCAAGTCGGTAACGATATTCTCTTCGACCAACTCCTGCACCAATTTTGTAATGGTCGGCACGCTGATATGCAACTCCTTGGTCAATTCGGAGAGCGTACATTCGCCATTGACGGCCATGTGGGCAATGATGTTGCGTTTAATAACGCTGTTCTTATGGGTTACACCCTTTACGGTTTCGTCATCGTGTTTGACGAAAAATTCAGTAAGCGAGGTCATGTTTCAAGGGGTTCTTTTCTTAACTAACCACGCAAATATAAAAAGTATAATTAAAAATTACAAGATTTTATTAAATTTATTTAATATGGAGGCATCGTACATCCGACCGAATAAAAAGAAAACTCGCTGAAATACAGCGAGTTTTAACACTTTTATCCTAAAAGTCGGCACGCCTGAACATTAGTCGAGATTCCATTTCGATTCGACAGGGAGCGTCGGGGCAATCTTCTTCACCAACCCCTGCAAAACGGTTCCGGGACCCAATTCGGTCACCTGCTCCACGCCATCCTCGACCATACGACGCACGATTTGAGTCCAACGCACGGGGGCGGTAAGTTGGGCGATGAGGTTCTTTTGAATCGTTTCAGGGTCGGTATGCGGTTCGGCATCGACATTTTGATAGATGGGACAACGGGGCGCACGGAACGAAGCCTCGGCAATGGCACGCGCCAACTCCTCACGGGCAGGCTCCATCAGGGGCGAGTGGAAGGCACCACCCACGGGCAGGGGCAAGGCGCGACGCGCTCCGGCCTCCTTGGCCTTCAGGCAGGCAGCCTCAATGGCCGACTTCTCACCCGAGATAACCAGCTGACCCGGACAGTTGTAGTTAGCCGCCACGACCACGCCATCGACCTCGGCACAAAGCTGCTCGACCTGCTCATCGGTCAGCGACAGGATAGCCGCCATACCTCCGGGCTGCTGCTCACAGCAAGCCTGCATAGCCAGCGCACGCTTCGAAACGAGCTTCAGGCCCTCCTCAAACGAGAGCGCACCGGCCACCACCAAAGCCGAAAACTCACCGAGCGAGTGACCGGCCACGGCCGACGGCTCAACACCAAGTGCCATCGCCATCGCCACCGAATGTAGAAAGACGGCCGGCTGGGTCACCTTCGTCTGTTTCAGCTCCTCGGCCGACCCTTCGAACATGATGTCCGTAAGGCGAAAACCGAGAATTTCATTGGCACGCTCCATCATGGCGCGTACCTCGGGATTGGTATCGTAAAGGTCTTTTCCCATGCCCGTATATTGGGCTCCCTGACCGGGAAACACGTAAAAATGTTTCATAATTCCTTTTTATTGGTTCAAAAACACCGCAAATATAGCATATTTTTTTTGGATTAGCGAATCGCATAACTGCGCAGCTCGCGATTCAGCTCCTTCTCGCGCCCACCGACCAATTTATCCAAGAGGGCATGAAAGCGGGGCGAGTGGTTGTGATGCACCGTGTGGCAAAGTTCGTGCAGAATCACAAAATCGCGCAGATGTTCAGGCAACTGCATCAAAAAAAGGCTCAACGAGATGCCGTTCGTCGCGGAGCAACTCCCCCACTTCGTGCGGGCGGCCCGTATCGAAAGTTTCGTGTAGCGAAGTCCCGCCTGTTGCGCCAAACGCTCGATGCGCTGCGGCAGGTCGCGCTTGGCCATAAGGCGCAGCCGCTCGATTTCGGCGCGTTGCTCCTCTTCGGAGAGTGTGGGCAAGGCCCGTTGTCGCGCTCGCGCACGTGCCTGCGCCCGCTCGACCCAGGCTCGCTTCTCCTCGTAAAAGACCAACGCTCTTTCGCGCGACACGAAACGGGGATAGGTCAGCCGCACCTCGCCCGAAGGGCGCACCGTGAGGGTGATGCGACGCGCACGAGGCGAGCAGACAAGGATGGGTTCGCTGTTGCTCACAATTCAAAATTTAGAATTTAGAATTCAAAATTAAGAATTTCGAGAATAAGGAAATTAAAGATCAGAAAGAGTTTAAGGACATGTTTTCTTTAAACTCTTTAAGTTCGTTATCCTCTTTAATCTCTTTATCCTACTCTATTCGTTGGCGCACGACCTCAAACAACATGATTGCCGCTGCGGCTGATACGTTGAGCGACTCGATGTGGCCAATCATGGGAATGGCGAGCTGCTCGTTGCACAGTTTCAGCACTGCGGGCGAGATACCGGTATCTTCGGCACCCATCACCAGCACCGTAGGCTTCGTAAAGTCGGCATCGTAGAGGAGCTTACGGCTCTTCTCGGTGGCGGCCACGAGCTGGAAACCGGCCTGCTGGAGCTGGGCGAGGGTCATACGAATCGAACCGACGCGCGTGACGGGAATCACACTCAAAGCACCTGCCGAGGAGCGAATCGCCTCGGAATTGACGGGGGCGGAGTTCTTCAGCGGAGTAATCAGGCCGTGCGCACCGGCACACTCGGCCGAGCGGGCGATAGCTCCGAAGTTGCGCACATCGGTCACACCGTCAAAGGCAACCAAGAGGGGCGTTTCGTCCTCCGGCACACGCTCCAGGATATCCTCCAACTCGACATACTCGATAAGGGCGGTTTGCGCCACCACGCCTTGGTGGTTGCCCTTCGTCAGGCGGTTCAGCTTCTCGACCGGCACCTCCTGATAGCGCAGGCGATGGCGGGCGATGAGGTCCTTCAGCTCCTGCATCAGCGGACCTTCGGCACCCTTGCGGATGTAGAGTTTTTCAATCTGTTGACGTGCCTCGATGGCCTCGGCCACGGGACGGATTCCAAAAATCAGGTTTTCAGCCATATGGTAAATTCAAAATTTAGAATTTAGAATTCAAAATTAATTAAGAGAAGAGCCAACATGTTACATGCCTCTCACCCCCCCCCATTTTTTGATTTTAGGCGAGCAGATTTTGCCTCGACCGCAGTTCGGTTCAAATGGGCTGTACATGAGGTACTGCCCATTCGGGCCGGACAAGGAGAGGTGAAATATGCCGCATAAAATCGGAAAATCAGCCCTCTTCGACGATTTCCACTTCATAGGACGCCTTCTCCCACTCATGCATCAAATGGTCGTAGCGTGCTTTGAGGTCGTTATAAGCCTTGTAGTCGGCCTCGACATACTCGGTAGCTACCGCAAAGCGGGCATCGAAGGCGGCAATCTCCTCCTCGACTTTGGACAGTTCGGCCTCAATTTCGGCCACCTGCTTGCGGAGCTTACGCAGTAGTTTCTCCTGCTCCTTCTTCTGCTCGTAGCTCAACTTACCGCTGTTCTCCTTCGGAGCTGCGGCCGTAGCGGGTTTATCGCGTCGCTCAATCTCCTGCAAGGAGGCCAATTTGCGTTTTTCGAGGAAGTAGTAGATGCCACCGAGGTACTCCTGCACCCCGCCATCGCGGAATTCGTAAATCTTATCCACCATGCCGTCCAGGAACTCACGGTCGTGCGATACAACGACCACCGTGCCGTCGTACTTCAAAATCGCCTCCTTCAGGATATCCTTTGAGCGCATATCCATGTGGTTCGTAGGCTCGTCAAGCACCAAGAGGTTGCGCGGTTCGAGCATCATGCGGGCCATGGCCAAGCGGGAACGCTCGCCACCCGAAAGGACCTTGACCTTCTTGTCGATATCCTCACCACGGAAGAGGAAGGCTCCCAGAATATCGCGCAGACGGGTGCGGATATCGCCCACGGCCACCCTGTCGAGCGTATCAAAGACGGTAAATTCGCCATCCATCAAATCGTCCTGATTCTGGGCGTAGTAGCCGATATTGACATTCGCACCGAGGCGAATCGAACCCTCGGTGGGGGTCAGCTCCCCGACGAGCATACGGGCCAGCGTGGTTTTACCCTCGCCGTTGCGCCCCACAAGGGCAATGCGGTCGCCCTTCTCAATCGTAAAGTCGGCTCCCGAAAAGACATGCTTCGCGCCGAACGACATACCGACCTCCTTTAGCTCGGCCACCACCTGACCCGAGCGGGGGGCAGGGGGGAATTTGATATTGAGGTGTGATGCATCCTCCTCCTCAATCTCCAGGCGGTCGAGCTTTTCGAGCTGTTTGATGCGCGACTGCACCTGATTCGATTTGGTGGGCTTGTAGCGGAATTTCTCGATAAACTCTTCGGTCTTTTCAATCATGCGCTGCTGATTCTCGTAGGCCGCCTTTTGCTGCTCACGACGCTCACGACGCAACTCGACATATTTCGAATAGGGAACCTTGTAGTCGGTAACCTTACCCAGCGACAGCTCCACGGTGCGGGTCGTCACATTATCCAGGAAGGCCCTATCGTGCGAAATCAGCAACACCGCACCGCTGTAATTCTTCAGATACTCCTCCAGCCACTGAATCGACTCGATATCGAGGTGGTTCGTCGGCTCATCGAGGAGGAAAATCGAGGGGCGGCGCAGCAGGAGTTTCGCCAACTCGATGCGCATACGCCAACCGCCCGAGAACTCGGCCGTAGGACGCGCAAAATCGCTCCGTTTGAAGCCCAGACCCAAGAGGGTCTTTTCGATATCGGCCTCGCGTGTCTCGCCACCCAGCATCGCAAAGCGGTCTTGCGCCTCGTTGAGTCGATGCAGCAGGTCGCTGTAACGCTCCGTTTCATAGTCCGTGCGCTCCGCTATCTCGGCCGTGAGGCGGGCAATCTCCTTTTCCAGGCCATTGACCTCCTCGAAGGCCTTGGCCGTCTCCTCCACAAGCGACGTGGTATCATGCACACGCATCGTCTGGGGCAGGTAGCCGAGCGTACAATCCGTGCCAATGGTCACGGCTCCCGACGTGGGTTGCTGCTCACCCATGATAAGGCGCAGCAGGGTCGTCTTACCCGCGCCGTTGCGCCCCACAAGGCCGATGCGGTCCTTGGGGTTAATCAGGAACGAAATGTTATCAAAAAGCGTCCAACCGCCATACGAGACGGTGAGGTTATCGAGCGAAATCATACTTCATCTATGCGTGTAACATGGCATGAATCTCGGCCGCAGGGTCCTCGGCCTTGAAGACCGACGAGCCGGCCACCAGCACATTGGCCCCCGCCTCATACAACAGGCGTGCATTCTCGGACGAGATACCGCCATCGACCTCAATCAACAGGTCGGGGTTCAACTCCTCGGCCATGAGGCGCAGTTCGCGGATGCGGTCCAACGACTCGGGGATGAACTTCTGCCCGCCAAAGCCCGGCTCGACACTCATGATGAGAACCATATCGACCTCCTTCAGCAACGGGCGCAGGCTTTCGACCGGAGTCTTGGGTTTAATCGAAACGCCCACCTTCGCACCGCTCTCGCGGATGAGGTGGATGCAGTGCAGGGCATCCTCGGTCGCCTCCAGGTGGAAGGTAATCCAATCGGCTCCGTCGTGGGCAAAGCGAGCGATGTAACGCTCCGGCTCGGTAATCATCAGATGGACATCCAAGGGTTTTTGCGTAGCACGACGTACAGCACGCAACACGGGGAAGCCAAACGAGATGTTGGGGACAAAGACTCCATCCATCACATCGACATGAACCCACGCAGCCTCGCTACGTTCGACCATCTCCACCTCACGCGCCAAATGGCCGAAGTCGGCTGCCAACACCGAAGGGGCAATCATCCGTTTCATTTTCCTTTTTTCGATAAGAGATTCTCTTGCAAAGATAGGAATTTTCACCGAAAAACCGCTATCTTTGCTCATATGAATAGCGGTATCCTCATTCTTTGTATCTTTTTGGCCCTTGTGGCTGTGGTGGCGATTGGCTTTGCCGTCGTCGTAAGACGTGATTTGCGCTTCACACGCGAGCAGACAAAGTCCCTCGAGGCCGATTTAGAGCAGGTGCGCAGCACCCTGCAAACCGAGCGCGGAGAGCGCAACCGAGCCGAGCAGGAGCTGGCCGTAGCGAAAGCGACTGCCGAGCAGCAGATTCAAAGCCTCGAGGCACGCAACGAGGAGCAACGCGCCGAGGCCGAGAAGCGTCGCGCGGAGGAGGCCGCCCGCTATCAACAGCGCATCGAGGAGCAGCAGCGCGAGGCCGAGCAGCGTCGCACGGAGGAGATTGAGCATCTCAAAAGCCACTTCAAGAGCCTCTCGGCCGAGATTCTCACCGAGCAATCGAAGCAGTTCCGCGAGACCAACAAGGAGTCGATGGATGTCCTGCTGAAGCCCTTCCGCGACAATATCACCGAGTTCCGCCAGCGCGTGGAGCATATCTATTCGCACGAGAACGAGCAGCGTGGCGAGCTGAAGAACGAGCTAAAACACCTCCTGGAGCTGAACCAGCGCATCACGACCGAGACCACGAACCTCACCAACGCCCTGCGTGGCAATTCGAAGGTGCAGGGCGACTGGGGCGAGACGATGCTCGAGACGATTCTCGATAGCTCGTCGCTCGTCAAGGGGGTTCACTACCTCACGCAGCACAACCTCAAAGATGCGGAGGGCAACAACCTCCGCCCCGATGTCATTCTGCGCCTTCCGGAGGAGAAGCAAATCGTCATCGACTCGAAGGTATCGCTCACGGCCTATGTCAATTACACGGCTGCGACCGACGAGGCGGAGCGTCGCCAACACCTTGCCGACCACATCGCATCCGTGCGCAAGCACATCAAGGAGTTGGGCAACAAAGAGTACCAAAAGCTCCTCCAGTCGCCCGACTTTGTGATTCTGTTCGTGGCCAACGAACCCGCCTTCCTCGAGGCGCTGAAGGCCGACCCGCAACTCTGGAGCGAGGCCTACGAGAAGAAGGTGTTGATCTCCTCCCCCACCAACCTCTTTGCCATGCTGAAGATGGTGGCCGATATGTGGAAGTACGATGCGCAGGATAAGAACACGAAGCGCATTGCCGAGTGTGGTCTAAAGCTCTACGAGCAGGCCGTAGCCCTCACCGCCTCGTTGGAGCAGGTCGGCACAGCGTTGCAAAAGGCGCAGTCAGCCTACGACGACACCTACAAGCGGCTCCACACGGGAAATAATAATGTGGTGCGCCTGGGTCAGCAACTCAAGAAAACCGCCCGCCTGCAATCCAAGAAGGAGTTCTCCGCAGCACTCACCGAGGCTGTCGAGGAAGACAACGACCAGGAGTAAATTCAAAATTAGTGCTGATGCAATCAACCACAGCAGCCTTTTGGTTGCCTTCGAGGCAACCTATTTGTAAAAGAGAAATCCACCTTTCCAAGCAACTCTTGGAGGTGGATTTTCTCTTTTTCAAAGCCACTTTCAGTGGCGCAAAAGGCTGAAAAATAATTAGGTTGCTTACTTTTTATATAAAAAACATATAGACAATCCCCCTAAATCCCCCTTTGAGAAGGGGGACTTTGTCGCTTCGCTCCTTGGGCAATGCTAACAACCCTACCCCATCGCCTGCAATCCAAAAAGGAGTTCTCCGCAGCACTCACCGAGGCCGTCGAGGAAGACAACACGGAAGAGTAATCTGCGGATTTGGACGGATAATTCGCATTATCCGAGCGACACAGCATACCATATATTATATAATAACGGGACTTATAGGAGTGGATAGCTCCATTTTCCCATTCTCCGACTGCAACACGCAAAAAAGGGGCGCACCTTGCGATGCGCCCCTTCACTATCTATCGAATCGGATTAGAACTCCATCTTCGAACGACGAACGTAGCTGTTGTAACGCCACTTAGCGTTCTCCTCAGCAGCCTCGAAGAGCTCCTTGGCCTCGGTCGGGAAGGCCTTCATGAGCGACGTGTAACGTACCTCGCGCATCAGGAAGTCCTGGAACTTCGACCAATCCGGCTCCTTCGAATCCAGCACGAACGGGTTCTTGCCCTGTGCCTCCAGATCCGGGTTGTAGTGGTAGAGGTGCCAGTAACCGCAAGCTACGGCATCCTTACCGATCTGCTGCGTGCGCGTCATACCGCCCTTGATACCGTGGTTGATACACGGAGCGTAGGCGATCACGAGCGACGGACCCTGGTAAGCCTCAGCCTCCTTCAGTACGTTGAAGAGCTGCTGCTGCGAAGCACCGATCGAAACCTGAGCAACATATACATAACCGTAGGTCATGGCCATAGCACCCAGATCCTTCTTGCGGATACGCTTACCGCTCGAAGCGAACTTGGCAACGGCACCCACCGGCGTAGCCTTCGACGACTGACCACCCGTGTTCGAGTAAACCTCGGTATCGATAACGAGGATATTCACATCCATACCCGAAGCCAGGACGTGGTCAACACCACCGTAGCCGATATCGTAGCCCCAGCCGTCACCACCGATAATCCACTGCGACTTCTTAACCAGCCAATCCTTCATCTCGAGTACCTTCTTGCAAGCATCGCAACCGCAAGCCTCCAGCAGGGGCAGCAGCTTCTCGGTAGCCGCAGCCGAAGCCGACGACGAGTAGCGACCCTCCTTCCAAGCAGCCACGGCAGCCTTCAGCTCATCCGAGCAGCAATCGGCAGCAACCACCTCGTCCATGTAGGCCTCTACACGGTCGCGGAGCTTCTCGATACCGACGTGCATACCCAGACCATACTCGGCGTTATCCTCGAAGAGCGAGTTAGCCCAAGCGGGACCCTGACCCTTCTCGTTGGTGCAGTAAGGCGTCGAGGGAGCCGAACCCGAGTAGATCGAGGTACAACCCGTAGCGTTGGCAACCATCATCTTGTCACCGAAGAGCTGCGTGATAGCCTTGATGTAGGGGGTCTCACCGCAACCGGCGCAAGCACCCGAGAACTCGAACAGCGGCTGTGCGAACTGCAGGTTCTTCACCGACTTGGTCTTATCAACCACGTTCTTGTAACCCACGGTCTTAATAACCTTCTCCCAATTCTCGGCCTGCTGAAGCTGCGTATCGAGCGGCTTCATAACGAGTGCCTTCGTCTTGGCGGGGCAGACATCCACACAGTTGTTGCAACCCGTACAATCGAGCGGCGACACCTGGATACGGAACTTGTAAGCCTTCGTCTCACCGAGACCCTGCTTGAACTCAAGACCCGTAGCGGCAGCCTCCTCCTCCGTAGCGAGGAACGGACGGATAGCAGCGTGGGGGCAGACATAAGCACACTGGTTACACTGGATACAGTTCTCCATCATCCACTCCGGAACATTCACGGCAATACCGCGCTTCTCCCAAGCAGCCGTACCGTTGTCCCACGTACCGTCCTCACGACCGGCAAATGCCGATACGGGCAGGTCGTCACCCTTCAGGGCGTTAATCGGGTCAACAATCTTCTGTACGAACTCCGGACGAGCAGCATCTACCTTGGCGGCAGCAGCCTTTACCTCGATATTGGCCCACTCGGCGGGAACCTCAACCTTCTCAACGGCCGAACCACCGGCATCAACAGCGGCGTAGTTCATGTTCACGATATCCTCGCCCTTCTTACCGTAGGACTTCAGGATGGCGTGCTTCATCTCCTCAACAGCCTTCTCGAAGGGAATCACATCGGCAATCTTGAAGAAGGCCGACTGCATGATGGTATTCGTGCGCGAACCCAGACCCAGCTCGGCAGCAATCTTCGTAGCGTTGATGATATAGAAGTTGATGTTGTTCTTGGCCAGATATGCCTTCATGTGGTCAGGCAGCGTGCGGCAGGTCGTCTCGGCATCGTGCGTCGAGTTCAAGAGGAACGAACCGCCCTTCTTCAGGCCCTTCAGTACATCATACTTATCTACATACGACGGAACGTGGCAAGCCACAAAGTCGGGCGTCGTAACCAGATAAGGCGACGTGATCGGGTTATCACCGAAACGGAGGTGCGACGAGGTGTAACCACCCGACTTCTTCGAGTCATACGAGAAGTAAGCCTGGCAATACTTGTCGGTCGAACCACCGATAATCTTAATCGAGTTCTTGTTGGCACCTACCGTACCGTCGGCACCCAGACCGAAGAACAGACCCTCGAACGTACCGGGCTTGGCCATCGAAATCTCCTCACCAACGGGCAACGAGAGGTTCGTTACGTCGTCCACGATACCAACCGTGAAGTGGTCCTTCGGCTCGGCCTTCTCCATGTTCTCGAATACGGCCAGCATCTGGGCGGGCGTCGTATCCTTCGACGAGAGACCGTAGCGGCCACCGATAATCTGGGGCTGAATCTTCTTGCCGTAGAACATCGACTTCACGTCCATATAGAGCGGCTCGCCCTCGGCACCCGGCTCCTTCGTGCGGTCCAGCACGCAAACCTTCTTCACCGAAGCGGGAACTACGTTGAAGAAATACTTCTCCGAGAAGGGACGATAGAGGTGTACGGTGATAAGACCCACCTTCTTACCCTGCTTGCGCAGGTAGTCGATCGTCTCCTTGATGGTCTCCGTAACCGAACCCATGGCAACAACCACGTTCTCGGCCTCGGGGTCACCGTAGTAAACGAAGGGAGCGTACTCACGACCCGTGATGGCCGAAATCTCCTTCATCGTCTCGGCTACCATGTCAGGCACTGCATCGTAGAACTTGTTGCAAGCCTCACGAGCCTGGAAATAGATATCGGGGTTCTGGGCCGTACCGCGCGTTACGGGATGCTCGGGGTTGAGCGCGGCAGCGCGGAACTTCTTCAGTGCCTCACGGTCGAGCATGGCCGTCAGTTTAGCCTCGTCAATCAGCTCAATCTTCTGAATCTCATGCGAGGTGCGGAAACCGTCGAAGAAGTGCAGGAAGGGAACGCGAGCCTTCAGGGCAACGATGTGAGCCACACCGGCCAGGTCCATCACCTCCTGAACCGACGAAGTTGCCAACATAGCAAAGCCGGTCTGACGGGCGGCCATCACGTCCTGGTGGTCACCGAAAATCGAGAGGGCGTGCGAAGCCAACGCACGAGCCGACACATGGAAGACACCCGGCAACAGCTCACCGGCAATCTTGTACATGTTGGGAATCATCAGCAGCAAACCCTGCGAAGCGGTGAAGGTCGAGGTCAAAGCACCCGACTGCAACGAGCCGTGTACGGCACCGGCAGCACCGGCCTCCGACTGCATCTCAACCACCTTTACGGTCTCACCGAAGATGTTCTTGCGACCCTGCGCAGCCCACTCGTCCACGTACTCTGCCATGGTCGACGACGGGGTGATGGGGTAAATAGCGGCAACCTCCGAGAACATATAAGCCACGTGAGCTGCTGCATAGTTACCATCACAAGTGATAAATTTCTTTTCTGCCATTTTTTGTGAAAATTTTAGAGTTTTATGTGTGATTTTAAGTTGTTTGCCTGCGAAATCACATAATAAGCGTTACAAAGTTAGCAAAAAGCGGGCGAAAAAACAACCCCCCAAGCCCATAAAATGTATGCTTGAGGGGGATATTTTTTATCTTTTTCGGATTGCGCCTATTGTGAAAAAATTCACAGTTCAAAATCGGCCTATTCCAACCGTAGGCGCACGACCTGTGCGGCATCCGACGGATAGCGTCCGTTGCGGGGGATGGTAAGGCGCAGCGCATCGTCTCGCTGCTCGAAGGGGCAGGTGTAGTTCTTCTTTACCGAGAGGAGCGTAGCATCAACCACCTTGCGACCGCCAAGAGACTCGGCATCAATTGCTTGCAAATCGACTACCGTCCCCTGGCCGGGCCAATCGAGGAAAATCACATAGAGCGCGTCATCGGTTTGGGTGTAGCGCACCTCGCAACCCGCAGCCTCCTCGCCCGAGACGACATAGGGGCGCGTGCCGTAAATGGCCTCGCCATACGACCAGAGCCATACGCCCACATTCTGCACCACATCCTGCTGGTCCTGCGGAATCGTTCCGTCGGCCTTCGGAGAGAGGTTCAGCAAGAGGCGGCCGTTGTTCGACACGACACGAATAAGATGCTGGATAATAGTCTTATCGGTCAAAAGTTTCATCCCCTTCACGTAGCCCCACGAGCGGTGATAACCGTCGCTGATGGTCAAATCCGAGAGCCACGGTTCGGGGTCGATTTCCGTGGGGGCGTGCATCTCGTGGTCGAGCATACAAATCGTGCGCGGAAGCTCCTCATATTTGTAGGTCACGACCACCTCCTTGCCGCGCTCCTCGGCACGGTTGAAGTAGTGGGCCAAAAACTCGCGCTTGAGCGAGTCGGGAATCTGGTCCATCCAGGCATCGAAATAGATGATATCGGGGCTGTATTTATCGACCACCTCGCGCCCCTTATTGAGCCACATTTCGAGCCATTCGTCGTGGTCCATCAGGCACCCGTAGAGCTTTTCGTATTTCGGATTATTGGCCGCCCAATGCTCCTTGACCTTGACGTACGTATAGTTGTTTTCGTGGTGCAGCGAGAGGAAAAATTTCATGCCGCGCGCCTTGATGGCTTCGCCCAACTCACCCACCACATCGCGCTTGGGTCCCATTTTTGCAGCCGAGAAGGGGGTGTGTTGCGAGTCCCACATCGAGAATCCATCGTGATGCTCGGCCACCATACCGGCAAATTGCGCACCACTCTCCCGAAAGAGCGTAGCCCACGCTTCGGGGTCGAACCGCTCGGCCTTGAACATCGGGATAAAGTCGTGGTAACCAAACTCTTCGAGCGGTCCCCACAATTGTTCGTGGCGACGGTGGCCCCCCATCAGGAAGTTCTCCGATGTGGAGTCGCGGTGCATGTAATAGTAGTACTGTTCGTTGCCATAGGCCGGCACCGAATAGACGCCCCAATGGACATAGATACCGAATTTTGCATCGCGCATCCAATCGGGTACGGCTTCATGTTTTTCGAGCGACGCCCATTCCGGTTCATAAGAGCCGACCGGCGGCGGATAGGCCTGATTCGTAGAGCAGGCCGCGGCACACATGGCCACAACAAAAAGGAGTAGATTTCTCATTAGAAAAGGTATTTAGTACAAAGATAGTAAGATTTCCGGTTTTTTTAATGGTGAATTCGTCATTCTTAACGCTTAATTTTTAATTCTTAATTCTCAATTCTTAATTATCTTTGCATCCGCTATGATTCCATACCAGAAACGCATACTCAAAAACGGCCTTACGGTGGTCGTCAATCGGGACCGCTCGTCGAAGCTGGCAGCCGTGAACATCCTCTACAAGGTCGGCGCACGCAACGAGGACCCCGACCGCACGGGCTTTGCCCATCTGTTCGAACACCTCATGTTCCGAGGTACGCGCGATGTTCCCTCGTTCGACCTGCCCGTCCAGATGGCCTCGGGCGAAGATAACGCCTTCACGAACAACGACTATACGAACTTTTACCTCACCCTTCCGGTCGATAACCTCGAGACGGCTCTTTGGCTCGAGAGCGACCGTATGCAGGGGCTTTGGATTACCCCCGAGAAGCTCGAAACCGAGAAACGGGTGGTGATTGAGGAGTTCCGCCAGCGTTATCTCAACCAACCCTACGGTGACCAGACGATGCTCCTTAGGGAGTTGGCCTACAGCGTCCATCCCTATCGTTGGGCCACCATCGGCCGCTCGACTGACCACATCGAGGGGGCTACGCTCAAGGAGGTGGAGCATTTCTACCGCACCTTCTACCGCCCCTCGAATGCCGTGCTGGCCATCTCGGCCGATTGCGACGAGGAGGAGTTGTTTGCGCTGGCCGAAAAGTGGTTCGGGGCGTTGCAGGACACCCCCTTTACCCACTCGCCCCTACCGCAGGAGCCTCCCCAGTGTGCGCCCCGCACCAAAATCGTCGAACGCGATGTTCCCGCCACAACCATCTCGATTGCCTACCACATGGGCGACCGTCTGTCGAAAGATTTCTGCACCGGCGACCTCGTTTCTGACCTCCTTTCGGGTGGTGACTCGTCGCGCCTGTACCAACACCTGGTGAAGGATGAGCGGCTGTTCGCCTCCGTGAATGGCTACATATCGGGCGATGTGGACCCCGGCTTGTTTATCCTCACCGGCCAGCTGTTGCCAACCACGACCGAGGAGCAAGCCATCGAGGCTTTCCACCGCGAAACAGCGGCGTTGAAAACCATCGCACCGTCGGACTATGAACTCGAAAAGGTCAAAAATAAGTTTGAGGCCAACACCCTCTTTGGCGAATTGAACGTCATGAACAAGGCGATGAACCTCTGCTATTACGATTTCTTGGGCGATTTGGAGCTTGTCAATCGAGAGATTGACGAATACCGCGCCATCGACGGGGAGCGCATCTTCGAATTTGCGGAGCGCATCTTCCGCCCCGAAAACAGTTCCACCTTAACCTATCGCGCACGATGAAACAGTTGCCCGTACAGAACACCCAACCCGCCATCGAGATTTCGGATGCCGAACTGCTCACGCTCAAAAACGGCATGCAACTCTACCTCTTACCGGCCAACGAGTTTGCCGTCATGCGTCTTACGTTGCTCTTCCGAGCCGGTTCATCGCGCCAAACAATCCCCTTCTCGGCCTCCGCAACAGCCAATCTGTTGGCCGAGGGAGCGGACGAGATGACCGCCCGTGAAATCTCCGAGCAGCTCGATTTCCACGGCTCCTATTTCGATGTCAATACCGACCGCGACTATGTCTATATCAGCTTTGCGATGCTCTCGAAGTTTGTCCCCGAGACCCTGCGCGTAGCCGAGCAGTTGCTCCTCCACCCCACCTTCCCCGAAGAGGAGGTCGAGACCTACCGTCTCAAGCGCAAGCAACGGCTTAAAATCGAGCGACAAAAGGTCGATGTGCGTGCGCGTGAGGCCTTTGCCCGCGCCATGTTTGGCGAGGAGCATCCCTACGGGCAGTGTTTCGACGAGGCGGCTTACGACCACCTGACGCGCGAAGAACTGGTCGCCTTTTACCGCCAACACTACACCGCCACGAATGGTTTTGCCGTTTGCAGCGGTCGCACCGGCGACAAGGAGCGCAAGGCCTTGTGCGCCCTTTTGGAGCAGTTCCCGACAGCCGAACCAACTCCGCGTCCCACATTCCCCGCCATCAACCAGCAACGCGAAGTGCGCCTCAAGCACGAGGGAGCCGTACAATCTTCGATTCGCATCGGCCGTCTTTTGTTCCCGCGCGAGCATCCCGATTTTGTGGGGATGCAGGTCGTAGCGGCTGCGCTGGGCGGCTATTTCGGCTCACGCCTGATGCAGAATCTCCGCGAAGAGCATGGCTACACCTACGGTGTTATCTCGGCCATGGTCAATTTTGAGCGCGAGGGTTACCTGGCCATCGCCACACAGGTCGGCACAGAGGTTACGGAGGAGGCCCTCAAGGAGATTTACAACGAGATTGAGCGACTGCGCACCGAACCGCTCTCGGAGGAGGAGTTGCAGCTCGTGAAGAACATCATGACGGGCGAAATGATGCGTATTTTGGATGGTCCCTTCGGCATTGCCGACGTGACGATTGAAAACATCCTCTGCGGACGCACGAACCGCGTTATCTCCGAAAACGTGGAGCGCATCCGTAAAATCACCCCCGAAGAGGTTCAACGCCTTGCCGAAAAATACCTCCGCCGCGAAGATTTGGTAACGGTCGTCGTAGGATAAGAGGGGGAAATAACAAAGTGCCTTAAAGTTGCTTAAAGTTGCTTAAGGAATTGGCATTTCACCCTCTCCCTTAAGTTACCTTAAGGCACTTTAAGGCACTTTTTACGCGTGGAGCGCAAGCGCGTTACTCCTCTTTCTTCTGCAACTTGGCAATCTGCTCTTCGGCCTTGGCCACCAGGTTATCGGCCTGCTTTTGAGCCTCCTTAACAAGTTTATCGCCCGCAGCCTGGGCAGCCACTTGGGCCAGCTTACCCTTCTTCGAGGCCTCCTCCACAAGCTTCGCACGTTGCTCCTCGGCAGCCGTCACGAGCTTCTCGCCCGCACGCTTGGCCTCGGCACGCAAATTCTCGGCCTGCTTCTCAATCTCGGCCGAGAGCGATTCACTGCCCGTGAGCTTCTTCACCTGCTCGTCCAAGACATTCTTCACCGCCTCTTGAGCAGCCTCCTTCACACCAAGCTTAATCTGGGGCTTGGAGAAGGTTCCGCCAATGCCGACATTCACCGTACTCAACACGCCACCGGCAGCCCCCTCGGGAAGCGACACCTTGGCCGTGTAATCAATCGTCTGGTCCAGACCCGTCGAGCCGGAGAGGGTCATCTTCGTCTTACCCATCTTCAAATCAAACGGCTCGGTCGAGATGCGACCCTCCTTAATGGCAAAGTCAATCAGCACGTTCTCGGCCTCGATAACCTTCAATTTATCGGTCTTAAGTGCCTGTGCCAGCGCATCCAACGCCTTGATGTTTTGCAGGCGGATGCTGGCCGACGAGATTTGGCCATTGGCATTCACCGAATTCAGCACGGGCGACATCTGCTCGTCAATCATCGTCTGGAGGTCCATCTTCAGCGAATAGTTTCCGCCCGTCTTCTCAAACAACGGCACCAACTTCTGGACCATCTCCAGCTGGCGGAAGGTCTCCTGGAAGGAGGCCTGACGGAGGGCCAAATCCATCGTAAAGGTGGGGTTCGAAGGCTCCTTGGTCGAATATTTACCCGAGGCCGTAGCCTGACCGCCAAAGAGACCCAGCGCGAGCTTGTCGAGCGACAGCTCCCCGCCACGCAACGACATACCTCCCTCGACATTCGTAATGGTCATCTGCTGGAAAAGTATCTGCTTCAGATGGGTCGAAAGCGAGAGGTCGAGGTTCTCGGGAACCACAATCACGCCAGCGGGAGCCTCCTCCTCGGGGGTAGTTTCCGTTACCGCAGCATCGGCCGTTTCCTCCTCCGAGGTCTCCTCCTCCGAGGTCATCGACTCCATCAGCTGATTCAGATTCAGCAGATTGGAGTTCACGTACAGACGACCCGAGAGCTTGTCGCCCCGCAGCAGATAGCCCAGATAGTTCGTCAGCTGGCCATTGGCCGCCAGGTCGCTCTCACCCACCATGACCGATAGCTCACCAAGGGTCATCGCCGAGGGCGAAATCGTAGCCGCAGCACGCGAGAGTTTCACGGGGGGCAACGAAGCCATATCGAGGCCCATCTCCTCCACAACAAACGTACCCTTGGCCTGCAACTGCTCGTAACGCTGCTTTTCGAGGTCCGACATACGGCCACCGGCCGAGAGGTCGGCCGTAATCGAACCGGCCAACTTCATATCCTCCAACGGATAGACCTGCTCAATCATTCCCAAATCGACCTTACCATTGAGCGTGGCACGCAAAACGGGGTCGGAGATAAGGTTCGTTCCATAGAAGGTAGCCGAAACCTTATTTTCGGCCATACGCAGTCCGAATCGGGAGAGGTCAACAACCGTCTTATCCATCACACCGCCCGGATTCGTGACCTTGGCCGCAATGTTGATGTCCGTCACCGCCTTCGGCAACGAAGCGTATTGGAAGCGACCCTCCTTTACCGCGGCCTCCAGCGCAAAGGCGGGCAACGTCGCACCGCGCATCTCACCCTTGGCCCAGGCCGCAAGCGAGAGTTCACCACCGGCCGTCAGGCTGCGGAAATCTTTCGTATAGAAGGCCGGAATGAGCGACAGCAACTCCTTAAACTGCACCGCTTCGGTGTCGAGGTGCAAATCCATGGCAATCGCCTCGTCCTCCAAAAGTTGCGCCCAACCATCGAGAGTCAGCGCAATGGCATTCAGGCGCAGCGTATTCTTTTCAAAGGCAAAGCGCATCTGCTCCAAATCGGCTGCAATCGTGGCATCAAACTCCACTTCGGCATCCGAGAGCATCGTTACCACCCCCGAGCGGAAATTCATCTGCTGCATCAGCAGATTCAACTTCAGCTCGCTCTGGGCGGCCGACAAATCGCCCTTGAGGCGCAGGTTCAAAGGCGCGGTCGAAAAGGCCATGCGGGTCGAGTCGTCCTCGTAGCGAATCACGGCATCGGCAATGCGGAAATCCTTCACGGCCAACTTAAACGACGACGGGGCAGCCTCTTCGGTCGGCGCAGCAACCTCCTCAACAACCGCTTCAGGCTCCTCCGCAGGCTTCATCACATCCCAATTCACCGCGCCATCGGCCTCCTTACGGGCATGGACAAGCGGCTCGTCGAGCAGCACTTTTTTAATCACAATTCCATCGCCCGTCAAGAGTGACAAGGGACTTACGACGGCCGAGATACGCTCGGCGGCCACAATCGTATCCCCTTCGAAACGCTCCACACCGACCAGCGTCAGCCCCTTCAAATCGAGCGAGGCGTTCGGGAAGTGGCGCAACAAACTGATGCCGAGCTTCTCGAAATCGAGCTTGGCCTGCAACATTTCGTTTGCCTCATGCTTCACAATCTGGGCAATCTTACCACTCAGGAACGAGGGCGCAACAAGCAGTACGGCCAGCAGTGCAGCCACACCGATAAGGATATGCTTAACCAATTTTTTCATGGTTTCAAAAAGGTTTATTTGTTACAAAGATACTATTTTTCTACAAAAAGCACGCTCCGTGTCGGGAAAAAGATTATCTTTGCATCAAGCAGAAGGATAAAGCAGATGAAAAAACTGGTTATCATACCCACCTACAACGAACGGGAGAACATCGAGGCGATGATTGAAAAGGTGATGTCGCTCAAGGGCGGTTTCGACCTCCTTGTCATCGACGACGGCTCACCCGACGGCACAGCCGAGGTGGTCGAGAGCTATCGCCAGGTCTATCACGGACGGCTCCACCTGATTCGTCGCGCCGGCAAATTGGGACTCGGCACGGCCTATCTTGCCGGCTTCGAATGGGGATTGAAGGAGGGGTATGACTACCTCGCGGAGATGGATTGCGACTTCTCGCACAACCCCGACGATTTGGAGCGGCTGGTAGCTGCTGCCGAGGCGGGAGCCGATGTGGTCGTCGGGTCACGCTACGTGAAGGGGGTAAATGTGGTCAATTGGCCCATGTCGCGCCTTTTAATCTCCTACTTCGCCTCGAAATATGTCCGCATCGTAACGGGTATGCCGATTCACGATGCCACGGCCGGATTTGTCTGCTACACAAGCGCGGCCCTTCGGAAGATTCTCCAAAACGAGATAGAGATGAAGGGCTACGGCTTCCAGATTGAGATGAAATACACTGCCTGGCGATTGGGCCTCCGCATCAAAGAGGAGTCGATTATCTTCACCGAACGCCGCGAAGGTGCATCGAAGATGTCGGGTGGCATCTTTGGCGAGGCACTCTTCGGAGTGATGAAATTACGGTTTAAGAAGTTGAAAGTTGAAAATTGAGAGTTGAAAGTTAGCTCAACAAAAAGGGAGATAGCCACCGGTTTGACTATCTCCCATATTTTTTTGTTGAGCGGCAGAAAGCACGACAAAAAAACTTTCAACTTTCAACTCTCAACTTTCAACTAAAAAAAAGGGAGACAGCCACCAATCGGCCGTCTCCCTTTCCCATTAACCTTACCAACTATCAATTTATCTATCGTTCAAACTCGACAACAAGTACGCCACGTGCCGGAACGGTGACGCTGTCGTTCATCTCCACGGCCTCGCCCGTCATCACATCGCGGCCGGTCTTGAGCGTCGAGGCAATCTCCTCGTAGTGCGACCAAGGCACCTGCTTCTTGCCACGCGAATTGTTGGCAAAGACAAAGACCGCCTCTTTGTCCGTATAGCGGAAGAAGGCGTAGGTATTATGCTCGCGGTCCACAAAGTGGAGCGTCTTACCCTTGTGAATTACCTCCTTCGTCTTGCGCCACTGGAAGATTTTGCGCGTAAAGTCGAACAACTCCTTTACATCGCCCGTGCGACCCACCTCGCTGAAGAGGTTCACCTTATCCTCGGCCCAGCCACCCGGGGTATCGACACGCAGACCACCGTGGCCCTGCTTCAAATCCACCGAGCGAATCATCAGCTCGTCACCCGTATAGATTTGCGGATAACCGCGCATGGTGGCCAAGAGTGCCATGGCAATCTTCATACGACCCACGTTACCGCGCAGGATGTCGGCCGTGCGGTCCGTATCGTGGTTACCCGAGAAAATCATCATCTTCGACAGGTCGTGATAGACGAAGTCGTCCGACACGGTGTTGTAGATGCGAATCATACCGGCATCCCACTTCACCGAGTCCGTCGAGAGGGCAGCACACATCGCATCGCGCAACGGGAAGTCCATAATCGACGGGAGGTGGGTATCGAAACCATCCTTGTTGGGATTACCACCCTGCCAATAGGCCAGCTGCGGGATGTCGGCCGTCCAGCACTCGCCCACGATATTAAGGTTCGGGTACTCGGCCAGCAAAGCCTCACACCACTCACTCATCGGCTGTTTCTCGTTGTAGGGATAGGTATCGACGCGCAGACCATCCAAATCGGCCCACTCAATCCACCACACGGCCCACTGCTTGAAGTACTGCAACAGGTAGGGGTTATCGAGGTTCATATCGGGCATCGACGTATCGAACCAACCGCTCTCCTGCAACTGCAAATCATACTGCGAAGCGTTGGGGTCCATATTGGTCGAGAAGAGGGCATTGGTGCGCGTGAAGGTGGGGAATTGGTGAATCCAATCCTCGAACGGCAGGTCCTTCATCCACCAATGGGCAATGCCGCAATGGTTCGTCACGATATCCATGATAATCTTCAGGTCGCGCTTGTGAGCCTCGGCCACATACTCCCGATAAAGTTCGTTCGTACCCATGCGGGGGTCGATGTGGTAGTAGTCGGCACACGCATAACCGTGGTAGGAATAGACCGGCTCGTTGTCCAACAACAAGGGGGTGGACCAGATGGCCGTCATACCCAAATCGGCAATGTAGTCCAAGTGGTCAATCATACCTTGCAGGTCGCCACCGTGACGGCCATGCAGATGCTCGCGGTCGGCCTTCTCGAGCGTATCCTCCGTGCTGTCGTTCGAGGGGTCGCCATTGGCAAAACGGTCGGGCATCAAGAGATAGATGGCATCGGCCGTCGTAAAGCTCTCGCGCTCACGCGAACCCTCACGACGGGCATCCAGCTCATACGGAAGTTTAAACTGCTCCTCACCGCGCGTAAAGACGAGGTAGCGCGTACCCGGCTCGGCATCGGCATCGATTTCGACATCGACGAAGAGGTAGTTGGGGCTATCGGCTTTGTGTATCTGCTTAACACGCACACCGCCACCCTCAATCGTTAAGTCGCACTCCGAAATCTTGTCGCCCTGCACCATCAGCTGCAACGGGGTGTTCATCCCCACCCACCACGAGAGGGGTTCGACGCGGGTTACCTGACCTTCGGCATCGGCTACCGATGCGGGGTCGAACGGCTCGGCGGCCGTACACGAAACGACTGCCAACATAACAAAAGGAATTAAAAGGTTCTTCAGTTTCATCTGCTTGTCGCTTAAAAAAAGGCGTATGGAGGGGTCTTACGACGCCCTGCCATACGCACCCACCAATCCATCGGGTTTATTTCGTCAAAATTACATAGTCCCACGGCTCGAGCTGCATCTCCTTGCCGGCCTCCAGCGTCATCTTCTCGCCCGTCATGGCCGAGGTGTACTCACCGGCAGCCTCTACGGTCGGAATCACCGACTGCGGCTCGGGCGAAAGGTTGAACAGGCAGACAGCCTTGCTGCCCTCGACCTCGCGCGTGAAGGCCAAGACCTCCTCGACAACGCCCGTCATATAGACCACGTCACCGCCCTTCTCACCGGCCCAAAGGGCGGGAGTTGTATGGCGCAAAGCGTTGAGCGTGCGGTAGAAATCGGTATATTCGTTCTCCTCCCATGCCGGGATGGGGTCCTTCTCGAAGAACTCGAAGCGGTGGTCGTAGCCCACCTCCTGACCGGTGTAAATCAGCGGCTGACCCTGCGGCAGGACATAGGTCAGAGCGGCAAAGGTCTTGGCGGCAGCACCCAGACGCTCGAACTCGGTACCCGACCACGAGTTCTCATCGTGGTTCGAGGTGAACATGAGCTGGATGGCCTCGCGCGGATACTCGGTCGTAAAATCGGCAATCCACTGCTTCAAATCACCCGTCGTCTGCTTACCCTGGGCGATGTTGTTCATCACATCCTTCAGTTTCCAGGCATAGCAGGCATCAAAGCCGTCGGCATGGAAGTTCGAACCCTCACCCTCGGCCAGGAAATAGACGTCGGGGTTGATGGCACGAATCTCGTTCCACGACTCGGTCCAGAAATCATCGGGCATCTCACCGGCCACGTCGCAACGGAAGCCGTCCACGCCCTTCTCAATCCAGAACTTCTGCACCTCTTTCATCTCCTTGCGGACATCCTCGCAGGCGTAGTTGAGCTTGGCAATATCCCACCAATCGTACTGCACGACCGGCTCACCCACCGAGTCACGTACATACCACTCGGCCGGCTTTTCGGTCACCCATGCGGCATCGGGCGAGGTGTGGTTGGCCACATAGTCCAGAATCACTTTGAAGCCCAGCTCGTGCGCCTTGTTCAGGAAACGCTCGAAATCGGCCATCGTACCGAACTCGGGGTTAATCTCGCGGTAGTTCTTGATGGCGTAGTACGAACCCAGCGTACCCTTGCGGCCCTTCTCGCCAATGGGGTGAATCGGCATGAGCCAAATAATATCGACACCCAGCTCCTTGAGGAACTCCAGACGCTCCTCGGCAGCAGCAAAGGTACCCTCCTGCGTCTGCTGACGCACGTTCATCTCATAGACCACCGAGTTATAGACCCAATCCGCATGACGGTCGGTCGAGGCCTCGGCCTGCGGCGCACAGCTCGAGAGGAGCAGCCCGCATACTGCGCCCAGCAGGGCAACAATGTTCCAATTACGTTTCATCGTGTTTTGCTTATTTTATTAGTTTTTCGTCAAAATCTCAAACGCATTACCCGGCACGGTCACCGTCAAACGGCCATCGGGCGAGAGGGTAAAGGCATGGCCGAATTGCGACTCCAGCTCCTGCGTCATATCGATACCGTTGGGCAGGATGCAATCCACCGTGGCCTGCTCATCGCCCGTATTCAGCACCACAACAACCCATTCGCCCATATAGACGCGCAGATAGGCCCACATCTTCTCCGTGAGCTGGAGCGTAAACATATCGCCATAGAGCAGCGGCATGAGGTTACGACGCAATGCGGTGAGCTGCTTGGTCGTGGCCAACTCCGCCTGCTCGGCCTCGTTGTAGCCCTCGAAGCGCATCATGCGACGGTTGTCGGGGTCGTTACCGCCCGGCTCGCCGTACTCGTCACCCTGGTAGATACACGGCACGCCCGGGATGGTCATATTCAGCGCATTGACCAACGCCAATTTCTTGTATCCGACCGGATCGCCCACCTCAATCTTGCGCGTCCAACCGGCCAATTTATGGTCCTCGTCGGGGTCGAGCGTGCCTCCGGCCAACGAAATCAGACGGCCTTTATCGTGGTTACCCGTGATGTTACCCATCGTGTGGTGTGCGCCATAAGCGGCCAGCGACTGCTCGACCACCGCGGCCAACGCCTTGACCGAATGGCCGCGCGTCAGCACGTCGAGTGCCGTATGATAGACATTGAAATCGAACTGGGCGTTAATCATACCCGTGCGCACATAGGAGCCAATCAGCTCGGGCGAGCCATACGTTTCGCCAATCTGCCAAAGGTTCTTCTGCGGCACGGCTCGACGCATCTTTTTCGTCAGCGTGCGCCAATAGTTGAGCGGAATATGCTTGCAGGCGTCGTGGCGGAAGCCGTCGAAGTCGAAATTATTCATCCAATAGACGGCCGAGTCGGTCATCGGCTCTACCACCTCCGAACGCTCATGGTCGAGAGACGGAATATGCTCGTCGAACCAGGTCGTCAGACGCTGCTCATCCCACAGGCCAAGGTTCTTGCGTCCGTCGGGCAACATGAGCGGGGTCACCCAATCGGGGTGTTCCTGCAGCACGGGCGAATTGATATGCAGGTGGTTGGCCACATAGTCCAGCACCACGTTCAGGTTATGCTCGTGGGCCGTGGCCAGCATCTCGCGCAGCTCCTCCTCCGTACCGAAGCGGTGGTCCACCACGGTCGTATAGATGGGCCAATAGCCGTGATAGCCCGAGAAACGGGTATAGGGATTTTGGTTCAGTCCCCAGGCATCCTCGGGGTTCTGGGTGATGGGCGAAATCCAAATCGTCGTCATACCCAGGTCGGTGAAGAAGCCCTCCTTAATTTTTTGGGTGATACCCTTCAAATCGCCACCCTGATAGTCGGCCTGCGGCAAGACATCGGGACGATTGAGCGGTTTGTTATTCTCCTTTTTGCCATCCTTAAAGCGGTCAATCATGAGCGAATAGAGAATCTGGCCCTCGTGGTCGTGACGGGTCAAATCGGCCGTCGAGGTCACCACGCTACCCTTTTCGAGCGGTACCAACACATCGTTGAAGAGGCCCTCCGACGAGACGGCATAGATGCGCAGGAACGAACGCTCCATATCGGCCGCATCGGTCGGAATCAGCACCTCGAACGACTCCTCGCCCCACACGATACACTGCTCGGGCAGGCGGCAGTTCTGCCACATGGCCACAATCTCGAGCGGGCGCACCGAACATTCGACCGCCACCATGCGCATCAGGTGACCGGCCGTAAAGAGGCGGGCATTCGTATTGCGCTCACCGCTCAAGGCCACAATCGAGCAGCTGCGACCCTCTTTCCAGGCCTCGATGGTGGCAACCACCGCCTTATCGGGGCAAGTCACCTCGAACTCCGACCAATCCTCCGTCAGAGGGGTCAGCGTCAGTTTATCACCCACGACCGTCAGCGAGTCGGCACCCTCCCACAAGGGCAGGTAGTCGGTCAAAAAAGCCTGCTGTGTGCCTGCCACAAGGCGCATCGGCACAATCGGCATCGACTTCGCATCGGGGGCCGATTGGGTAAACAAATCACCGTTGCAAGCCGTCATGGCCGCTGCAACGAGGAGAAGCAAAAGTTTTTTCATATTCGGTTTTCGTCTCTTGTTTGCTTGCTACATTCTGCTACTCGGCCACATCCATCATCCAATCGATGCCCTCGTGCAGGTTGTTCTTATTCGTAAAGTCCCAATAGGAGTTATTCTCCCAGGTCGAGCCGTTGGCCCAAGCCGCAGGATAGGTGTAAAAACCATACTTACGCGCACCGCTCGTGGTGTTGGTAATCACATCCGGGAGCGACTCCGTACCCCAGGTAATCACACCTGCGCCACCACCGGCCTTCACCTCCTCGGCCAAGGCCTTGAGCCAGGCACGTTGCTTGGCAGGGGTATAGTTCGTTGCGTTCAACGCATCATCCCAATCGGGATAGTTGTAGGCATTCTGGCACCAATCGCCCATCCACGCTCCTGCGGAATTGTTACCCGTCGTAAAGGAGTAGGCCGTCTCCAGAATCACCGCTTCGGCCTGATAGTCGCTCTTGCAGATTTGAGCCATCTGCTGAATCGACTGGAACGAGCCGAGCTTGTGGCCGATGTTCGTACCGGGGTACCACGACACGCCAATCAGGTCGAAATCCGAACCTCCGGCCGCCACGATAGCCTTGGCATAGGTGTGAATCTTCGAGGGGTCGGCAATGTGGAGCATCGTCTTGACATTCGGGTTGTACTTCTTGGCGTAGTCACGTACCGCCTGGAAGCCCATCTTCAGCAGTTTGCCCGTGCGCGTACCATCCGATGCGGCACTCGAAGAGGGTTTCAAAAAGCCGATATTGACCTCGTTGCCCACGGCCACCACGCGCGGATAAATCGACTCCTTGGCCAACTTTTCGAGCGTCGTATAGACCCACTCGTAGAGCTTCTCACCCAGCGCATCGTCGCCCAGCCCCTTCCAGGCCGTGGGGACGATATTGTGGTGGGTCGAACTCTCGGTATAGGTGTCGGCATCGGGTTTGAGTGTCAGCAGCACATCGAGCTTATTCGCCTGTGCGCGTTTGGCATCCTTCACCACCGCCGCATAATCGGCCCACGTAATCGACTGATTGTCGTACTTGGGGAAGGCCTCGAAATTGAGTTGCAGACGGACGATGTTGGCCCCATGGTTCTTCATCGAGAGGTAGGGGTCGGTTGCCGTACCCTGCTCCAGGTATTGCAGGCCGTACTCCTCCAAGAAGGAGACAAACGACATCGTCGAACCCTTCATAAAGCCCGTCGAGAAGTAGCTCGGCGCATCGCTCGGCCCCGGGGTGGGGTCGGGCGTCGGGTCGGGCGTCGGGGTCGGTTCGGGGGTCGGTTCGGGTTGCGGCTCCTCGCCTCCGTCATCACCACCACCGCCACAGGCCACCAGCGCGGCAGCCATCATCACCATCGAAATCCAGCGTCTGAACATCATATATCGATTGTTACAGAATTACTTAAGAAGGAATACCACCGTCGAGAAGCCCGGCATCTTGACCGTCTTATCGACAAGGGCGATATCGCCACCGACAACCGCTACAGCCTTATCCACCGTATCGTTAATCTTGACCTCAATCGGCTGACCGGCCACGTTGTGCATCACAAGCAGCTTCTGGCCCTGGTACTCACGGTAGAAGGCCGAGAGGGCGGCCGGATAGGAGGTCGAGTTGTAGCAGGGGGTGAGCGAACCCAACTCCGTCATCGCGGGATAGATGTTTCTCAACTGACCCAGCACGCGGTAGGTGTTGAGAATCGAGTTAGCCTGCTTGTCCAACCCCGCCACCGAATTCAGCTTCTCGAACGAGGGAAGAATGGCACCCGTATATTTCGGATACTCCGAATCGGACCACTTCATCGGCTGGCGGATATGGACATCGCCATTCTCCTTCACGCCCGTGTAACCCAGCTCCTCGCCGTAGTAAACCACCGGACGGCCCGACAAGGTCATCAGCAACGCACCGGCCATACGCATACGGTTGATGTTACCATCCAACCCCTGACCGGCACGGTCCTCATCGTGGTTCGTGAGCTTCACGGCATCGATGTAGGTCGATTTTGCGGCCGTGAGCTGCTGCTGGATGCTCTTCAGACCCGAAGCGATGTTGCGACCCGTACCGCTGTTCAAACCGGCCGGCAGGACATTCCACCAGAAGTCGAAGTTGAAGCACGAGAGGGGCGTATTCTTGGCAAAGCCCGCAACCGTACCCGTGCCATCGAAAATCTCGGCTACGAGGTAGAGGTCCTTGCCGTTGTACTGCGGCTTGGTCTTGTAGTAGGCGTTCAAATCGGCATGGAAATTCGACCAGAAGGTGTAGTCGCGCGAGTCGATGTTCCAAATGCCATAGACGTGCTTGGCGGCATCGAGGCGGAAACCATCCACACCCTTATCCAACCAACCCTTGGCCGAGGCGATGATGTGCTGATAAGGCTTGTTCTGGCGCAGGTTGCCAATCACACCATAGTTCAACTCGGGCATCCAAAGGCCGAAAATCGGCGCGAAAATCTTGAGCGACTTCATCGTCTCGAACTGAATATCGGCAGCCGTCGAGTTGTTGAGCGCATACTCTACACCCTCCTTGATGAAGGCACCATTACCGCCCCACTTCGTACCACCTTCCCACGAGGTGTTCGAGGTACGCACCAGGAAGCCCCAGGGCGAGTTGAAATCGCAAACGAGTTCATAGATGCCGTTGCCCTTGTCGTACATACGGTGGGCCGCACCCTCCGCGCCATACCACAAGAACATATTGACGCTCGTGTCCGTATTGTCGGTCTGGGCGGCCTCCTCGGTCTTCTCCACCTTCACGGTCGAGGGCTTGCCATTCACGGTCTTCACCGTGAACTTGTAGCGCGTGGTCGTTGCCGTCGGCTCGGTGAAGCCGTCGGGCGTGTACCAATCGGACGAGGTGTAGCTCGAAATCATCGGGAACTTACCCGCAGCCACATCGGCAGCCGGATTATACGAGAGGTTGTAGTAGTTCCAGTACGCGCTCTCCTCCCCCTTGGCCAGTGCATCGGTGTACCAGGGGTGACCCTTACCGGTGTGGTTCACAACATAGTCGAGGTAGATTTTGATGTTCTTATCGTGGGCCACCTTCACCAGGTTCTCGAAGTCGGCCATCGTACCGAACTGGGGATTCACGGCCGTGTAGTCCGTCACGTCGTAACCGTGGTACGAATCAGCCGGATGAATCGGCGAGAGCCAAATGGCACCTGCACCGAGCGAGGCGATGTAGTCCATCTTCTGGGCAATACCGTTGAAGTCGCCCACACCGTCACCGTTGCTGTCGGAGAAGGCGTAAACCAGCACCTCGTAAATCATCTCACCGCGCGTCTTGCCATCCCACTGGTCGGGCTGTGCCGTCAGGAAATCCGACGAGGCGGCATTACCGGCCTGCGATACGGGAATCGTCTTCGAGTAGCCACCGGCAGCCGTCACAACCAGCTCGGCCGTGCGCTCCTTGCCCGCATTGGCCTTAACCAGCACCTTGGTATAGTTCTTACCCTGTCGGCCGCTCTTGCTAACAAGATAGCACCAGTCGGCACTGCTCGTCGCCTCCCAGGCAGCAGGCGCATCGATGGTCACATCCTGCTGTCCGCCCTCGGCCGTAAAGGTAAACGAGGCGGGCGTTACGACCAGGTCGGTGGGCGTTTGCGACCCATTGGGGCCATCGGGTTCCTCCGTGCCACCATCACCACCGCAGGCCGTGGTGAAGGCCATTGCGGCTACAAGCAACGTCAGTTGCAGATAATCAAAAAATCGTTTCATAACCAAAACTGTTTTATTCTTCTTTTTTTCACTTGGTGACCGAGGTGCCGTTCAAAGCACCTCGGCCTAAACACAACCCGCAGCCTGCTTATCGGCAGGCCGTGGGTCGGGAAATCAGCTTACTGGGCCGGCGTCCACTTTACAACGAATACGTTGATGGCACTGCCCTTGCTGTACATATTGATGACCGAACCGGCCTTGGCCGACGAGCAATCAACCTTGTAAACCTGGCGAGCCGAACTCTTGTCGGGAGCCTCCAGACCCTCGGCGGGCGTCACCTCCGTACCATCGACGGCCACGGCCAGATAACGAGCGGCATCACCACTCGACTGGATATCGACCTCAAGCGTACCCGGGCCGGTTACATCGAGCTGAAGCGTACACTTCGTGGTGTTACCCGAACCGCCCAGCTGAATACGGTAAGCACCGCTGTTCGAGCCGAACTTGCACTTCGAGCCACCGGCAATAAACTTCAGGCCGTTGCCCAAATCTACATCAGCCTCGTAGTTGTCACCACCCAGCGAATTGTAGAACTGCTCGAAGAGCGAGCTGCTCCACTCCAGCGTCTGGGCAGGCGTCGAGGGGGTCTCCGGCTCCGAAGCAATCTTCTCTACCTTAATCTTGGCAGGCTGTGCGGGGATTACACCCTTATCGTCGGTTGCAGGGGTGAAGGTCACCTTGTAGTTGCCATCCTCGGCTACATACATATTACCCGAACCACCGTCGCAAATCAGGTCGTTATCAACACCCGTCGTCAGCGTTCCTGCAGCGGCAAGGCCCCAATTAAAGCGGTTATCCCACTCCGTGGCAACCTTACGCACCTTGAAGCCCTGCGAGGTGGTCAGTGCCACGCTCTCGATGGTATAAACACCACCCGACTGCTTCGTGAAGATGATATCTTCTGCCCAGCTGGTCATATCGCCAATCAGACCAATCGTGATATCCTCACCCTCGGGGGTCGGATAGGTCACCTGACCTACTGCCTCAATCAGCAACTCGCTCGTTGCAGCATAGAAGGTGATATTGAAGGTACCCGTGGCGGGCATTACGATATTGCCACCGCTGGTCGAAACGGCAAACTTCTGGTCCAGAGCCACCGTAGCGGCTGCACCATAGGCAACCGTCCAAGCGTAGTCCTCAACAATCTTGAACTCGTCATAGGCTGCCAAAGCAATGTTCGAGAAAGTATAGGTATCCGCAGCCGAAGCGGTCATCGTGTAGGTCGTATCGGTCTGATTCCAGCCGTTGAACGAACCTACGAGGCTGTAGGTGTGAGCGGCGGGAGCGGGCGTACCCGGAACCTCACCTGCGTTCATCACATAAGCCGTAGCCGTCGTGGGGTTGAAGTAGATATCAAACGTACCATCCGCAGGAACGGGGATATTGGCACCCGGCTGAATCAGCGCGATGGCCTCACCGATGGTTACCGTCGTAGCGGCATCCACACCCCAGCAGTCAGCATCGGCCCACGAGTGGTTCTTCTTGAACTTGAAGCCGTTGCCGGCAGCAATAGCCTGGTTCTTCAGCACGAAGAAGCCATCACCGTTATCGGTCATATCCGTCTCGCCCCAGCTGTTGAAGTCACCGGCTACCGAGTAGGTATCGGTCGTCGGAACAACCGGCGTAGCACCCGTCGGGTCATCAGCACCGGCCGTTACAGCGATTACGAGTGCCTCCGTAGCGTTGAAATAGATATCATACGAACCCTCTGCAGGCAGACCCATGTTGCCACCATTGCCATAAACAGCGGTCGGAACGCCCAACTCGAGCGTCGTACCCGAACCCCAGTTTACATCCCAGTTACCGGCCTCACGAATCTTGAAACCGTTGCTCGGCTGATCTACCTTGGTCATGGCAACGGCCTTGGCCACTACATAACCGTTATTGGCAGCCTCCATCACTACATCCGCAGCCCAATCGTTGAAGGCACCGATCACACCATACGTTGCCGTCGGCTTCGGAAGCTCCGAACCGGCCGTCAGAGCCAGGAACTCCTTCGTCTCGGCGTTGAAGTAGAAGTCGTACGAACCGGCAGCAATCGACATATTCTTACCGTTGGCAACCAGCGTCGAAGCCTCACCTGCGGTCAGTGCATAGGGCTCCGTGTCACCTGCGCCACCATAGTTCTCATCCCAAGCGTTGGCGAAACGAACCTTGAACTGATCCTCGGCCGTTACCGTTACATTCTTCACAACCGTATAGGCCGAACCCTCTACGGCAACAAACTCCAGGTCGGGCGTACCACCCCACGAGTTGATCGTACCAACCAGACCATAGCTCGACGAAGGCAGCTCCGAACCGGCTGCAATAGCGATGAACTCCTTGGTCTTGGGATAGAAGTAGAAGTCATACGAACCGGCAGCCATCGACATATTCTTACCACCGGCTACGAGCGTAACCTTCGTATCAACGGCCAGCGCATAAGGCTCGGTCTCACCCTCGCCACCATAGTTCTCATTCCAATCCTGATCAACGCGGATCTTAATCTGATCCTCGGCCTTCAGCGTGACATTCTTTACAACCTTGTAATCCTTGCCCTCAACAGCCTCGAATACCAGGTCGGCCGTCTCGCCCCAGTTGTTGATCGTACCAACCAGGCCGTAGTTCTTCGTCATCGGATCCTCGATAACCACATCACCCGTCTTGGCAAAGGTCAAGGCGTAGTTAGCGCTCGTCGAGAGATTCATTGTAATATCGTATACACCCGGCTCCGACGGAATATCCGAGCCACCGAAGGTCATATCGTTCGGATCGCCACCCAGGTTGTAGGCATAGGGATCCTCCCACGGGTTGCCCCAGTTGTCGTTTACGCGTACCTTGTAAGCACCCTCACCCAGCGTAATGCCCTTGAGCTCCATAGCACCGGTATCGGGGTTGTATTCAAAGTTCGTCTGGCCATCCCAGCCCTTCTCCGTAGCCGAACCGATCAGACCGATCGACGAAACGGGAGCCATCGTGAGCTGTGCGGCAGCCAAATCGAGGTAGAATACGAACGTACCCTCAACGCCACCTGCACCATCGGCAACCTGCATCATGTTACCTGCCGAAGCGCTGATCGAGAAGGTGTAAGGCTCGGCCTCCGAAGTAGCCGTACCACCCATCCAAACAACCGACTGGTCCTTCGGGTTGGTGTAGATCACCTTGAAGCCCCACTCCTGACCATAGATCGAAACCACACCGTGGTAAACACCCGTGTTGGCATCGCCCTTGAGGATCGGCAGTGCGCTCTCCGTGTTCCAAGCGTGGCCACCGAAGTCACCGCAAAGCTGTACGAACTCGGGATACGACGGGGTATAGGTCGTTACCGTAACCGTCACAGCCTCCGACTCGAGCTGGGGAGCACCCTCACCCTCGAGGTACGACGTAACGATGAACTGAACATCGCTGGCAGCATCCTTCGGGCAACCCAGAGCGATGAGCGTCGAGTTCAGCGTCGAAGGAGCCATCGAGAACTTCTGGGCAGCCATACCGCTGGCCAGCTCCTGACGAGCACCGTCGTTGTAAACGATCTCCACCTTGTAGAGCGGGTTCGTGCCATACTCGAAGCGGGCAGCCGTCCAGTTGATCAGCTCGATATCCTCGGTCAGGGCATCGGTCAGTACGACACCACCCTCGGCGCCCTCGGCTACCGATACGATGGCGGGTACATAGTCGCCATAAACGAAGACATTCATCGTAATTGCCTCCGACTTCATGACCGTCAGACCGTTGTCGGCAGCGACATACATACCAATCGAGAAGTTGTCGTTACCCGGCAGGTTGAAACCGGTCAAAAGAAGGTCGCGCAGGGCCTCTTTGCCGGCCGTAAAGAAAGTTGCATTGGTCGTGGCGAGCGTAGTCTCCTGACCATCGAGCGTAGCATAAAGCGTGTACAACACATCCTCGCCCATACCGCGGGCAGCCTTCCACGAGAAGGTCACCGTCTCGGTCGTCGAGTTCTCGGTCAACAGGATATCGGCGTGCGAATCCATCACCGGAGCCGTGGCCTCTACACCGTAGAGATCGGCGGGGTCCTTCTCACAAGCCGTGAAGGCCATCACACCCGCAACCAAGGCTACTAAATATTTGAAAACTTTCATCTTTATGTTCATTTGTTTTTGAAATTCGGGCGGAGCGTCCCTTCACGGGGTCATGCCCCGCCCGTATTTCGTTTTACACTTTTCTTACTCGGCCTCATAGGTTACAACCCACGGCGTGCAGTTGGCGTGCAGGCAAACAACACCCTTCATCGGCGTGAGGATGTTACCGGCACCCTGTACCAACTCGAAGCCATCGGGATACAGCTCCGAAGCGTCCGTACCACCACCGTAGTTGATGTCCCAGCTGTTGTTCAGACGGAACTTGAACTCCGTACCGGCATCGAGAGCCGACGGACTCTTCCATACGTTCGCAGCGGCATCGTACTCCAGTACCATCGGGTTGGCCCAACCATCGAAGCCACCCATGATATCCACCTGCGAGTACTGCTTGGCGTCGATAGCCATGTTGTTCAGGTCGATGGTGATGTGCCAGATACCGGCGGGCAGCAGCAGGTTACCGTCGCTCGACGACTCGAACTTCGCACCCGTCTGCGAGAAGTTGCTGAAGCCCATCTCACCACCGTCCCACTGCTGGTTCGGCAGCACCTTGAAGCCCGACATACCCGGCGTGTTGGCAGCGTCCTCGGGAAGCTCAACCAGGGCCTCGTAGATGTTCGAGCCACCCTTGTTCTCCCAAATCTCGACAGCAGCACCGGCGTTCCAGCCGTTGAACACACCGCAGAGGTGATACTTACGCATGGCAGCCTTGAAGGTCTGAATCGTGAAGGTAATGATATTCGACTTCTGGGTCGAAAACTCCGACTCACCTGCAAAAGCGATGATGTAGGCGTTAATCGAAGCCGTCGTATTGGCCTCAACACCCAAATTATTGACCACTTTACCATTCAGGTCCGATTTCTCGACCGTGATGGCGGGATAGTTCGACTCGGCGATGAAAGCCTCCGTGCCGTCCTTCTCGAAATAGAGTTTGTAGCTCACGGCTACCGGCTGGCCGAAATCGACTGCCGAGCAGGTGAAGGTTACAGCCTCCTTATCGACATTGTCACCATTGATGATGATGTCGCCCTGTGCATCCAGCGTAGGAGCCTCCACCTTATCGGCGGGCAACAGCTGAACGCGCTCCACATCCGTCTCACACGAAGCGAACGTAAAGGCCGCCATGGCGAGCGTTGCAAGATATTTCATGTATTTCATAATTATCTTCTTTTTAAGCGTTTACTATCTTTTCGCTTCGATTAGTAACCCGGATTCTGTACCAGATTCGGGTTGGCAATCAGGTCGGTGGTGATGATGGGGAACACCTTCAGGTGGTCCGACAGAGCCACCGTACCGGCCTCGATACCACCCTTATAGGGCCAGGGATACGATGCCGAGGTGAAGTAGCCGTAGCGAATCAGGTCCACACGACGGTGACCCTCCCAATACAGCTCGCGCGTACGCTCCTTGAGGATGTACTCCAAATCAATCGTCAGCGGCATATCGGCCTCACCGTTAGCACGCTCACGCAGCTCGGCGATGCGGTTGTAACCGTTGCTCGTCGAGGTCAGCGTACCGCCATTGAGACGAGCCTCGGCCTCGGCCGAAATCAGGTACATCTCGGCCAGACGGAAAATCGGGAAGTCGGCCGACGAGAACTCGATATCAAGCTCGATAAGGTTCGGACGGTTGTCGCTCGTCAGCGGCACCCACTTGATGCAGGCCCAACCGGTCGTGATGTCCGATACCTCGTTCTCGAACTGCTGGCTGAAGCCGGCGTTGGTGAACATGGCACGCTTGTCGTTGGCCTCGCGGTCATAACCCCACGAGTCGCTCTGACCCCACTCAACACCCTGAAGAGCGAAGTTCTCCTGTACGAACTCATCCGAAACGTGGTAACCGTTCCACTGGTTCTTGTAGATGTCGCTCGAGAAACCGAACATCGACGATACGGTCGTGCGCAGGTCGCTGTTCACGGCAGCATAGAGCAGGTGCGTCGTACCACCCCAGCTCTGGGTCGTCTGGGCATCGTAAATCGAGGCTACGATGAACTCCTTCTGCGCGCCATTGGTCGAGTTGTCCTGACGGAACAGGTTTGCATACTCGGGGCAAAGCTCATAACCGCCCTCCGCAATCACCTTCTCGGCAGCATCCTTGGCATCGGCCCAGCGAGCCGTACCCGTATAGACCTCGGCGTTCAGATACAGACGAGCCAACACGGCCCAGGCAGCACCCTTCGACAGACGCGGATAGGCTACGCGCTGTGCGGGCAGATACTCATCCTTCGTAAGCTCCAACAACTCGTTCTCCACCCAGGCAAACAGACCCGCACGGCCCAGCTGCTGCGGGAAGTTGGTCGAACCGATGTTCTCGGGCAACACCAGGGGCGGGTTGCCATAGAGGTCGAGCAGAATTTCGTAGTAGATGGCACGCAGCAGACGCATCTCCGAGCGGTAAGCGCGTACATCCGAGAGCTTCGACTCGTGGCCACGGCCCGTTACGGCACCGTCACCCGAAACCGACTCGTCGAGGAACTGGTTGCAGATAGCAACACCCTTCAGACCACGCAGATAGACTGCCATTACGGCAGCATTCGTCGTCGTCCACTTGTTGTATTGCAGACCATCCACATAATCATCACCCCAGATACACTTCAGACCATCGGCCGAAAGCTCGTTGAGGAACATATACTGACGGGTAAACTCGCTCTGACCGGCATCCGATACGGCGATATCCGACGAACCCGGGTCGCCCTGCGACACGAGCGAGAAGTAGCTGTACGCATAGTTCACGTACTGGTCGTAGCTCTCCGGCTTCTCGAAGGCCTTATCGGCCGTGATGGTCGTATCAGCCATCGGCTCGGCATCCAAATCACCCAGACACGAGGTAATCATCGAAGCCGAAGTCAAGAGCGCAACACTATATAATAAGAACTTTTTCATAATTGCAGTCTTGTATGGTTTAGAAGTTAATGTTCAGACGCAGCGTGTAGAGACGCGGACGCGGAATCAGCGTGCTATATACACCGTCGGCGTTGTTCACCTCGGGGTCCAGACCCGAGTAGTCGGTAATCGTAAATACGTTCTGGCACGAAGCGGCTACACGGATGTTCATCTTCGACTTGCCCACCTCGCGGAAGGTGTAACCAAGGTTGATGTCGTCCAGACGGAAGAACGAAGCATTCTCGATGAAGAGGTCCGAATAGGCCTGGTCGGTCGAGGGGTCGCCCGTGAAGCCCGTGCGGAAGTTGTACTCGTTCAGGTTCGAGAGGTAGTTGTAAGCCAACGTACCGATGTAGGCCGACGAGTTATCCACAGCCAGCTTGTTGATGGCGTAGTTGCCAATCGTACCGTGACCGTTGAAGCCGAAGTCCCAGTTCTTGTAGTTGAGCTGCATCGAGATACCGTAGTAGAAGTCGGGCGTAGCCGAGCGCCCCGTGATGTACTTGTCGTCCTCGGTAATCTGACCATCCTCGTTGCGGTCGATGAAGGTGTTCATGATGGGCTTACCGGCAGCATCGTAGGCCTGCTGGTAGAGGTAGAAGGTGTAGGGCGAGAAACCCTTGTAGTGTACCGACGAGTTACCACCCGTACCCGAGAGCGACGAACCAACCTTCACGAAGTTGTCGTTCAGGTCGCCAATCTCGGTCTGCTGCCACGTACCGTTGAGGTTGATGGTCCAGTTCCAATCCTCGGTCTGGATGGGGATGAGGTTCAACGAAACCTCGACACCCTGGTTCACCATCTCACCGATGTTCGACATCAGGCGGTTCGTGAAGTTCGAGCCGGTCGGCACGTCAATCTCCGACAACAGGTCGGTCGTGTGACGATAGTAGTAATCCACGGCACCGTTGATGCGGCCCTGCAAGAAGCCGAAGTCGATACCGGCGTTGTAGGTCGTCGTGGTCTCCCACTTGATGCCCGAGTTGTAGGCCTGCGGAGCCAGCGTACCACCGATACCCGGCATATACTGCGTGTTACCGTTATTTACATACTGGTAGAGCGGAATGTGGGGATAGTAGTTATCACCGATATCCTGCTGACCGGTCTGACCCCAACCCAGACGGAGTTTCAGAGCCGACAGGGTCTTCGAATCCTGCAAGAACTTCTCCTGGGCGATGTTCCAAGCGAAGGCAGCCGAGGGGAAGAAGCCCCAACGATTATCCTCCGAGAAGCGCGACGTAGCATCCTCACGCACGGTGAAGGTGAACAGATAGCGCGAGTCAATCGAGTAGTTGATACGACCGAAGAACGAAATCAGGTAGTACTCCTTCGGATAGGGCTTACGCGACTCCTCGGTCGAGCTCGACGAGTGGAACTGGTCGCGGTCGGCGTTGTAGTACTTCAGGCTCTGCGTCTTCACATAGTTGCGCTGCCATGAGTAACCACCCATCACATCCAGACGGTGGATACCGAACTCCTTGTTGTAGTTGGCATAGAACTCCAAAAGGGTGTTCGAGTTGAAGGTACGCCAATTCGAAAAAGCATCCTCGGCACCCGACTTCAGGTTGGCATACGAACCGAGCGTGTTGTAGCCCGTACCGCGCGACTCGGCCATATCGTAACCGAGGTTCAGGTTGAGGCGCAAATCCTCCAGACCATGAATCTTATAGTCGAGCTGTACGTTACCAATCGAACGCCAGGTCGAAGAGTAGTTCACGTAGTCGTTCAGGCTCGACATGGGGTTCGTGTTGGCATTCTTCTCGGGGTTGAAGTTGCCGGCATCGTCAATGATACCCCAGTTGAAGTAACCGTTGGCAATCGAGGTATTGATTGAGCCGTCCTCGTTGTAGAAATGAACGGGCTTCGTCGGGTCATACGTAAGGGCATCACCCACGGCGTTGTTCGTCCAATTCGACTTGTTGTAGAGGCCCTTCACGTTCAAATTCACCGTCAGGTGGTTGTCGAAGAAGGTGGGAGCGAGGTTTACGCTGGCATTCACGCGCGTATTGTCACCACCCTTCACCGTACCTTGGTCGTAGTTGGCACCAATCGATACGCGATAGGGGAAGTTGCCCTCCTCGTTGTTACCATACACCGACAGAGCGTGGTCGGTCGAGAAGGCCGTGCGGTAAATCAAATCCTGCCAATTCGTGTCGTAAATCTTGCCGTTGTGACCCAGCAGCGACTGAATCTTCTCGGCATCGGCAGCACTACCGGCCTGATAGACGTTGGTCAGGTAGTCGGCATACTCCTTACCCGACATCACGTCAATCTCGTCGGCGTTGTTCTTCACCGTGTAGGACGAGTTGTAGCTTACCTGCAACTTCTGACCCTTACCCTTCTTGGTGGTGATGATAATCACACCGTTCGAAGCACGCGAACCATAGATAGCCGTTGCCGAAGCATCCTTCAGCACGGTGTAGGTGTCGATGTCGTCGGGGTTTACGGTAGCGAGCGGGTTACCCATACCGGCACCGCCGTCGCCCGTTACAGGCACACCGTCAATCACGATAAGCGGGTTGTTCGAGGCGTTGAGCGAAGCGTTACCACGGATACGAATCTGTGCGCCCGTACCCGGCTCACCCGAAGCGGGCGTCACCAACAGACCCGGCACCTTACCCAGCAGCAGCTGGTCGGGCGAGGTCACGGCACCACGGTTCACATCCTCGGCCTTGATGGCCACAACCGAACCGGTCATGTCGCTCTTCTTCACGCCACCATAACCAATCACGACTACCTCATCGAGGGTCATCAGGTCCTCCTCGAGCGTCAGATTCTTCAGCAACTCCGACGAGGCAACCAACTCAACGGTCTTGTAACCGATGAAGCTGACCGAGACCACCGAATTGGCGTCTGTTACATTCAGTACGTACTGACCGTCGATGTCGGTCGTCGTACCGTTCACGGTACCTACCTCGATGATTGTAGCTCCAATCACGGGGATACCGGCGGCGTCCACCACGACGCCCTTCACCTCGTACTTACCTTGGGCAAGCGCGAGATGCGGGGTTACGATGCCCAGTAGCATCAACCCCAAGCACATTGCGAGAAATTTTCTCATAGGGCTTTTTTTAGTGTTAGTTAATAATTAGTTATTGAAATTGTTTATTTAAGTTCCTTGCGGAATGAGGGTTCGCTATTACGCCTTCTTGGTCTGAATACCCACCACGGCTACGGCACCCAGCAGGAGCGATACACCGGCCACGACAAGCATCATGATTTGCTCGCCACCGACCAGTTTCAGCAGCATACCGCCAATCAATGCGGCAATAATCTGCGGCAGGCAAATCGTGCAGTTGAACAGGCCCAGGTAAGCACCCATCGAGCTACCCGAAAGCGAATTGGTCAACAGGGCAAACGGCATGGCCAGCATGGCAGCCCAACCGCAACCAATCAGCAGGTAGGATATAAATAATAAGTATTGGTCGTGAATCATGGCCGTCGAGATAAAGCCCAGACCGCCCAGCACGAGGCTCACGGCATAGCCCACCTTGACGTTCTTAAACAGGGGCAGCACCATGGCCCAGAGAATCGAGCCTACGGCCTGCACGGCAAACAGCACACCGACCCAGTCACCGGCCGCCTGATAGCCTGCCGACGAAACATCGGTCGTACCCCAAATCGTCTCGGCGATACCGCCGTTCGTGTAGGTCCACATATAGAGGAAGGCAACCCACGAGAAGAACTGCACCAGACCAATCTGCCAGAAGGCCTTCGGGGCGTGCAGCAACAGGGTCAACAGACCGGGCTTCTGCTCCTTGTCCGTCTCGCTCTGCTCGGACAGGCCGTGGAAAGCGGCATACTCCTTGGGGTCCATCTCCTTCACCGTGGCACCCGTGTAGAGGACGCAGAGAATCAGGATGGCGGCACCGACATAGAACGAGTAAATCACCGAGTCGGGTACCACACCGGCCGGAGCCACATTCGAAATACCAATCCAGGTAAAGATGTAGGGGAAGAGGAAGCCCACGAGCGAACCGGCGTTGCACAAGAGCGACTGAATCGAGTAGGCCTTGGCCTTCTGACGCTCATTGACCATATCGCCCACCATCATCTTGAAGGGCTGCATGGCCATGTTAATCGACGTATCGAGCAACATGAGCATCACCAGACCGAACGACATGGCCATCTTCACGGTCAGACCGAGCGAACCGGCATTCGGGAGGAAGGCCATCACGGCCACGGCCACCAGCGCACCGAGGTAGAGGTAGGGCTTGCGACGACCCCAGCGGCACCAGGTCTTATCGCTCCAGGTACCGACCAGCGGCTGGACAATCATACCCATCAACGGGGGCAGAATCCAAAAGAAACTCAAATCGTGGGGATCGGCACCGAGGGTGGCGAAGATACGGCTGATGTTGGCACTCTGAAGTGCATAGGCAATCTGAACACCGAAGAAACCGAAGCTCAGGTTCCACATCTGCCAAAACGACAGGTCACGTTTTTGCATATTTTAGGTCTTTTTTTGTTAGTTTTCGCGGTTGGACTACAAATATACACGTGCGCGACGAAAAGGCCAATCCCGCTCCGACGAACGGACGAATCAAAGCGACGAACGGCCAAACGGGACGGACGAAAGAGTCTCCAAAAGGGCCGTTTTTGGCATGAACAACAAAAAAATTTGCAAAAACAACAAAAAAGGCCTACCTTTATTGGTCGGAAACGCGCAAAAGAACCATGAAACACACCACCATATCGACCCCGTGGGTCATCCACCTCTTCGCGCTGGCACACGCCCTTATCGCCATCTTAAGCCGCATGGCGAACTACGTGGATGATGTCCCCCTGACGGTCCTGACGCTGGCTTTAGTGGTGGTTATCGCCATTCGCCACGGCCTTCAGGCCGAGCTGATTGCCATCCTTGCACTGGTCGGTACGTTTGCCGGCTATCTCTTCGGTTCGTTCGGTGCCACGCTCGTGGGCAAGGTGGTTCACGATGAGGTGCTGGCTCCGGCCCTCACCACGGCCCTCTTCACCGAGTTGCTCGGCTGGGGTGTCTATGCCGTTGCCCGCCTGCGCGGAGCGACCCTCGAACGTCGCCCGAGCTGGACCCCGCCCATTCCGCAGATTGTGCTGATTGTCCTGGCCATCCTCCTCTTCAGAATCTCTTACACGCTGATTTTCAATTCGGACTACTTTCTGCAATCCTCCGTCAGCACGGAGCTGAACCACCTGCTGAAGAACACGGCAGCGATTCTCGTGTTGCTGTGCGGCAATATGCTCTTCGTGAGTTTCCGCCCCCACCTCGTGGGTCGGGCCGAGTGGCGCATGGCCGGTGGCGTGCTGCTGACCCTCGCCCTCTCGACCTTGGTCACCCTCTTGGTCTATTACAACTTCCCGCACGGCACCCTGCGTATTTTTGCCTGGCTCCCCTTCCTGCGGTTGTTTGCCGTCATCCTGTTGTGCGACATTGTGGTCTATACCCTCTTCAAACTCATTGCTTACGCCCTCATCTCGAATGCCCAGCTGCACGCCGAGCGTGGCAAGAAGCATCAGGCCCAATTCCAATACAACAAGCTCAAGATGCAGATTAACCCCCATTTCTTGTTCAACTCGCTCAATATCTTGGACTTTCTGGTGCAGGAGCAGGAGACCGAACGCGCCTCGGCCTTCATCCGCAAGCTGGCCGACTGCTACCGCTATATGCTCAAAAACGAGGACGAACAGCTCGTGACGCTCCGCGACGAGCTGACCTTTGCCCACAAATACAGCGAGTTGTTGCAGGAGCGTTTCTCGAACGGTTTCCGCGTCGAGTACGCCATTCCCGAAAGCTGCATGAGCCGCCACATTGTCCCGTGCGCCCTGCAACTGCTCATCGAGAACGCCACGAAGCACAACGCCGTGAATACCGAAAATCCGCTGCTGGTGAGCATCACCGCCACGGAGCAGACCTTGCGTGTAAGCAACCCCCTCAAACCCCGCTTGAGCAAGCAACCCTCAACGGGTAAAGGGCTGAAAAACATACGCCAACAGTACCTCGACCTGGCCAATCAGTCGATTCGGGTCGAGCAAACCGAAACCGAATTTATCGTAGAACTTCCGCTGATATGACACCACACTACAACGTCTTGATTGTCGAAGACGAGCTACCGGCACAAGCCAACCTGCGACGCGCACTCGAGCGTCGTTTCGATGACCTGCAAGTCGTCGGAATGCAAAGCTCCGTGCGCGGAACGCTCGAATGGCTGAACAATCCGGCCAATCATGCCGACATCATCTTCATGGATGTCGAACTCTCGGACGGTATGTGTTTCGACATCTTCAACCAATACGAAGTTGAAGCCAAGGTGGTCATCACGACCGCCTATGATAACTATGCCGTGCGGGCCTTCCGCATCAACAGCATCGACTACCTCTTAAAGCCCATCGACCCCGAGGAGCTGGCCGGTGCCGTGGAGCGTTGCCGACAGGCCCTGAAGAGCAACCGCACGTCCGCCAAATCCGACTCGCAGCCGATTGATATCGAAGCCCTTAAAAGTGCGCTTACGGGGGGGGGTGAGCAAACTTACCGCAAACGATTCGTGGTTCGTTTCGGTGACCGTCTGTCGGTCATCGAGACGGCACAAGTGGCCTATTTCTATGCCGAGGACAAGAGTACGCACCTGGTAACCAGCGAGGGGCGACGCTACATCCTCGACCAATCGTTGGACCAGCTCGCCGAGGAGATTTCGCCGGCCGACTTCTTCCGCATCTCGCGCAACTGCACGGTCTCGGTACGCGCCATCGGCGGCATCTCGAGACACCCATCGAATCGACTGAAAGTCAATCTGATACCAAAGCCCGATTTCGAAGTATTCGTATCGCGTTCGCGCACCAACGACTTCATGGTCTGGCTCGAAGGCAAATAGACAAACTCAACCTTTCATCGCTCCATGAAACACCTTTTTCTAACCTTGTGCGCCCTCTGCGCAACCCTTTCGCTCACGGCCCAGGAGGCCCTGTGGGAAGGGCCACTGCCCCTCTCGCCCGAACAACACGCCGACCGCTCGGTCACCTTCCGCTACACCGCCCCCGAAGCCGAAAAGGTGGAGCTTTCGGGCGACTTTGCCGCCCAGCCCCTTCCGATGACACGCAATGCGGAGGGCATCTGGGAGGTAACGACCGAACCGCTCGAATCGGAGCTTTATACCTACTCGTTTATGGTGGACGGGGTGCGGGTCATCGACCCCTCGAACGTACACACCGTGCGCGACATCGCCACGGTGAGCAACCTCTTCATCGTTGCCGGTGAACGCGGTGACCTCTACAGCGTCCTCCAGACCCCGCACGGCACCCTCTCGAAGGTGTGGTATCCCTCGCCCACGCTCGGCATCGAGCGACGCATGACCATCTACACCCCGCCCGGGTACGAGGAGGGCAAGGGCCGTTATCCGGTCCTCTACCTGCTGCACGGCATGGGTGGCGACGAGGAGGCATGGCCCGCCTTGGGTCGCACGGCCCAGATTTTGGACAACCTCATCGCCCAAGGCAAGGCCGAAAAGATGATTGTCGTGATGACCAACGGCAACGCCATCCAGCAGGCCGCCCCGGGCCATAGTCCGAAGGGGCTTTACAAACCGCAATTCAAACTCCCGAAGACGATGGAGGGTTCGTTCGAGAAGTCGTTTACGGATGTGGTGGCCTACGTAGATAAACACTACCGCACCATCGCCAAGCGCGAGAAACGCGCCATTGCCGGCCTCTCGATGGGTGGGTTCCACGCCCTGCACATCTCGCGCACGATGCCCAAGACGTTCGACTACGTGGGTCTCTTCTCGGCTGCTACGATGCGTGGCGAGGGGGAGGCGTTCTACGGCGATATGGACCAAACGCTGGCCGCACAACGCGATAACGGATTGAAAATCTACTGGATAGGTTGCGGTACGGAGGATTTTCTGTGGAAGATGAACGCCCAATTCCGCGCCAAACTCGACCAGCTGGAATTCCCCTACCACTTCCGCGAAAGCGACGGGGGTCACACCTGGCGCAACTGGCGAATCTACCTCACGGAGTTTTCGCAACTGCTCTTCAAATAGGCCGCTTTTCACCTTACTTTATACGATAAGAGCCTTCTTGTTTGCAGGAAGGTTCTTTTTTTGTATCTTTGTCCTTGTCTCCAACCAACACCACGATGAAACACTTTTCCTGGAAGCCGCTGTGGCCCTCTACGCAGACCCAACGTCGCATCCGTTTTTGGGTGCAGACGCTCTCGTTTATCGTCTCGGTGGTGGTGCTGGGAGCCTTGTTTATCGATTACGGCTACACGTTGAAGCCCCACGAGACGGAATATGTCCATGCCATCTACCACTTCGGCAAACTCTTTTACCTGATTCTCTTCTCGGCCACACTGCTGTTGCAGGTGCGTCGGCTGCGACGCAAGGCTATCCTTATGACCCTTATCACGGGGTTGGCACTCTACTCGCTCATGCTCCCCCATTGGTTCCCCCTCTCATCGGCCGAAAGTCCGCTTCGGGGGCTGTGGCACCTGTTCGAGAACACCTATTACGTCGGGGCCATCCTTGGGCTGTTTGCCACCATGGAGCTTTCGCGGGCCGTGGTCAATTTCATCAACAAACGCACGAATCCCGCCCTGATGCTGGCCGCAGGATTTGCCGTCATCATTGCAATCGGCACCCTGCTGCTGCTCGTTCCGCGCTCCACCCTGCCCCACATCCACCTCTCGGTGGTCGATGCCCTCTTTGTGGCCACTTCGTCGGTCTGCGTCACGGGACTTTCGCCCGTTGAATTGGCCACCACCTTCACCCTCGAAGGGCAGACCGTCATCCTGCTCCTGATTCAAATCGGAGGGTTAGGCGTGATGACCATCACGAGCTTTTTCGCCCTCTTTTTCATGGGCAACACGGGCCTTTACAACCAATTTGCCCTGCGTGATATGCTCTCCTCGGAGACCTTCTCGTCGCTCGTCTCGGCCCTGCTCTACATCCTGGGCTTCACCTTCGTTATCGAGCTGTGCGGGGCGGCTCTGATTTGGCACAGCATCCACGGCACGCTCGGCTACTCGCTCCATGAAGAGCTGTATTTTTCGCTCTTTCATGCCGTTTCGGCCTTCTGCAATGCCGGCTTCTCGACCCTCGAAGGAAATCTGGGCAATGAGCTGATTCTCACCGCCCACAACGGATTCTACCTCTGGATTTCGCTCCTTATCGTCCTGGGCGGTATCGGATTTCCGATTCTGGTCAATTTCAAAAACATCCTCTTCTACCACCTCCGCATGGCGGCCTACCGCCTCCTCGGCGTGGGACAGAAGCCGATACGCTACCGCCACCTGACGAACATCAACACGAAAATCGTCCTCTTCATCACCGCCCTGCTGCTGGTCGGCGGCACCCTCTGGGTAGGCTGCCTGGAGTGGAACGGAGCCTTCCACGGCATGACTACGGGCGAGAAGCTGACCCAATCGCTCTTCAATGCCGTAGCCCCGCGAACGGCCGGATTCAACAGCGTGGACCTGCGCGAATTTTCGTTTATGACCCTGCTCGGCTACCTCTTCTTGATGTGGGTCGGTGGTGGTTCACAGTCCACGGCGGGTGGTCTGAAGGTCAACACGCTCGGTGTGGCGTGGGCCAACTTCCTCTCCGTGATACGCGGACGCGAACGGGTCACCCTCTTCGGCCGCGAGATTCCGGCCGAATCGGTACGCCGCGCCTCGGCCACCATCTTTGCCTCGATGAGCGCGATACTCACGGCCTTCGTGCTGCTCGTCGCCATCGAACCTTCGATTCACCCCACGCGACTGCTGTTCGAGACCATCTCGGCCCTCTCGACCGTCGGGTCGTCGTTGGGCGTAACCCCCGAATTGGGCGAGGCGGGCAAACTCATCCTGACGGGGTTGATGTTCATGGGTCGTGTCGGCCTGATTACCGTGCTGATGAGCCTCCTGCCTGCACGTCCCGCCCCCAAATATCGCCTCCCGAAAGACAACGTAATCATCAACTAACACCCTTATAGGTATGAAATATTTAGTCATTGGATTGGGTAACTTCGGCAAAACGCTGGCCGAGGAGCTGACCGAGCAAGGCAACGATGTGATTGGCATCGACCTGAACGAACACCGCATCGAAGAGGTCAAAAATCGCATTGCGGTGGCCTATATCCTCGATGCCACCGAGAAGGCGGCCCTCAAGGCCCTTCCGTTGGACGATATCGACTGCGCCATCGTGGCCATCGGCCAGAGCATGGATGCTTCGCTGCGTGCCGTGGCGGCACTCAAAGAGCTGGGTGTAAGACAGATTTATGCCCGCGCCCTCGACGCAACGCACCAATCCATCCTTGCCGCCATGTCGATTCGTCGCATCTTCATTCCCGAGAGCTATGCGGCCCGCGCCTTTGCCCGCAAACTCGGCAACAACGAAGAGGCCGAATTGTTATAACGCCCGCCTAAAAATTTATGCCGTGAGCGGCTCGTTGCGCCGAATTTTTCACTATCTTTGCGCGGCAACAGTCCCCAAAAAAGAACAATCAAACAAAAACAAGATACCCAAATGGAAGCTATCGTAAAGACCAATTTCAACCTGCCGGGTCAGCAGGACCACTATGTAGGTAAGGTGCGTGATGTCTATTCAATCGAGGGCGACTACCTCGTGATGGTCGTTTCGGACCGCATCTCGGCCTTTGATGTTGTACTGCCGAAGGGCATCCCCTTCAAGGGTCAGGTATTGAACCAAATCGCAGCCAAATTTCTCGATGCCACGTCGGATATTCTGCCCAACTGGAAGATTGCCGTACCCGACCCGATGGTAACCGTAGGCCATAAGTGCGAGCCGTTCAAGGTCGAAATGGTGATTCGCGGCTACCTCTCGGGCCACGCATGGCGCGAGTATAAGGCCGGCAAGCGCACCATCTGCGGTGTCGAAATGCCCGAGGGCATGGTCGAGAACCAGAAGTTCCCCACCCCGATTATCACCCCGACGACGAAGGCTGCCGAGGGTCACGACGAGGATATCTCGAAGGAGGAGATTATCGCCCAGGGTATCGTGAGCCGCGAGGATTACGAGCAGTTGGAGGCCTACACGCGCGCCATCTTCAAGCGCGGTACGGAGATTGCCGCCAAGATGGGGCTGATTCTGGTCGATACGAAGTATGAGTTCGGCAAGAAGAACGGCGTGATTTACCTCATGGACGAGATTCACACCCCCGATTCGTCGCGCTATTTCTACGCCGAGGGCTACGAGGAGCGTCTGGCAAAGGGCGAGAAGCAGAAGCAGCTCTCGAAGGAGTTCGTGCGCGAGTGGCTGATGGCCAACGGTTTCCAGGGTCTGGAGGGCCAGCAGGTCCCCGAAATGACCCCCGAGATTGTTGAGAGCATCACCGACCGCTACATCGAGTTGTATGAAAACATCACGGGCGAGAAGTTCATGAAGGCCGAGGGTGACAACATCGAGGAGCGCATCGAGAAGAATGTCACCGAGTGGCTCAACAAGCTCTAAATCCGCACAAACGCAACCAGTTGAAAAGCCACTCCAACAATGGGGTGGCTTTTTTGAACGCACCATGAACCGCCACGACCTTTTCAAACGCGCCATCGCCCTCTTTCGAGCCGGCACGGAACACGACCGCGAGGCCGTTTCCTTGCTGCATCGGGCCATGTGCGGTTTTCAGGTACACCCCGCCATACCCGCTTGGATAGGTTGGGCGCACAAGAACGGGCGCGGTGTACCGAAAGATGCTTACACCGCGCTGATGTGGTATCGCAGGGCGGTGAAAGCACTACGCTACAACGACCCGAACGAGGCGTGGATTAAGGAGCGCGTACAACGCCTCGAGGCGCAGAATCCGCAGCCGCAACCCACCCCTAACGAGGTGCATGAGTGGGGATTGGGGCGCGTGAAAATCAAACGGGGCAAGCAGTACGGCTACCGCCTGCACGACACATACGCCGAAGTTACGCTCACCGAGGTGCCGATGTACGATGAGGCCCTCGTTCGCCTATGGAAACTACTCGAAGAGCGCGAAGCGAGGCGCGAAAAGGACCTTTTACCCGCCCTCCTGGATGAAAACCTCAAGCGCGACTACCCCCTCTTCGAACTCCGCATCGAGCGCGGTCGCGGAGAGCAGTTCAGCCACCGCAAGGAGGGTATCCGCTACACGCTTATCACACCCCACGCCACCCGCTTCGAGGAGCGCATCACGCGCGAAGCAATCATCCGCCACGGCTTGCGCCTGATGAAGATGGCGGCCGAGGAGTATCTTCCCAAGCGGCTGAAGGAGCTGTCGGAGCGCGTCGGACTCGGCTACGCGCATTGCCACATCTCACACGGAAACAAAACACTCGGAAGCTTCTACTATAAAAGCAAAGATATCGACCTCTCCTATCACCTCCTAAAACGCACACCAATTCAGGTTGATGCAGTCATCATCCACGAGTTGTGCCACGGGGTCGAGTTCAACCACTACAACGAATTTCATTACACCATGGAGCGATACGGAGGTGCGGCAATTGCTCATGCCGACCGCCACCTCTACGACCACCACGTCCCGACCGAGATTTAAGGGCCTCGCAACCAATGTATATCCGGGCGCATCGAGGAATAATTGAATAAAAAGAACGAAAAAGCGGAGCAAGATTTTGTTTTTTCAAAATTCGTTTCTATCTTTGCCATCCCGATTCAACGATTATCGGCCTGCCCGGATGGCGGAATCGGTAGACGCGTTGGTCTCAAACACCAATGTCAGCAATGACGTGCCGGTTCGACCCCGGCTCCGGGTACGAAAGAGAGAAACTTTGGTTTCTCTCTTTTTTTGTATTTTATGGTCGTTGGCGAGGGACTTCGTCCTCCCGCTGATGTGATTGGCTTCTTATGCGTGCAAGCCCGCCAGACGCCAATCACATCAGCGTTTGCCTACGGCAAGCTCGCCACATCCGAACTAATTCGCAAAGTCGCGGCACTCACTCAATAAGGCGGTTGCGCGGACATATAACCTTGATTGCTCGACCTTCGGTCTGCGCTTGATGGTGTCCGCGCGAGTTCGCAACAAGTTGCGACCTTCGACCCCGGCTCCGGGTACGAAAGAGAGAAACTTTGGTTTCTCTCTTTTTTTGTGTCCGGAGCCGGGGTCGCAGCTTCGGTGGCGTCTCGGCAAACAAACTGTCGCCCATGAAATGTGCAGCGTTGCGTTGCAACCACGGGAGATTGTTTGAGCTAAGTTGCTCAAACAAGTTTGGCATCTGACCTCAAACAATCCCCCTTAAACCTACGGTTTTGCTGCACATTCCCCGGGCTATCGTGTCTGCACTCGACTGCTGCGAACCTTCGACACCCGCTGTTTAACCAATAGTCCCTTTAGTTACCTTTAGCAACCTTTAATCACCTTTAGCCCCCATAAAAAAACCTTCCCCTCCTTTAATTCGTCGGTCTTCTTTTGAATTTTAAATTAAAATTCATACCTTCGCGGCTGAAAGTTAGGTTAATAAAAAATTTTAATTTCTGCATTCATGAATTTGCGCAATGCTATCGACTTCCAACCCAAACTTTTGAGTTGTCTGAAACATTACAACAAAGAGACCTTTTCGCGCGATGTAATGGCCGGCATCATCGTCGGCATCGTTGCCATTCCGCTCGCCATTGCCTTCGGTATCGCCTCGGGCGTAGGTCCCACGGAGGGTCTTGTAACGGCTATCATTGCCGGCCTTTTAATCTCCATTTTCGGAGGTTCGAAGGTGCAGATTGGCGGCCCCACAGGTGCCTTTATCGTCATCATCTACGGCATCATCCAACAATTCGGACTGGGCGGCTTGGCCATTGCGACCATCATGGCGGGTATCATCCTCATTATCATGGGTCTCTGCAAGCTCGGCACGATTATTAAGTTCATGCCCTACCCCATCATCATCGGCTTCACGGGCGGTATTGCCATCACGATTTTCTCGACCCAGATGAACGACCTCTTCGGTCTGGGGCTTTCGGACGTGCCGGCCAACTTTATCGACAAGTGGATTTGCTATTTCCAGCACCTGAACCAAATCAACTGGTGGGCCTTCGGTGTGGGTATTTTGAGTATTCTGATTATCTGCTACACCCCGAAAATCTCGAAGAAGATTCCCGGTTCGCTGGCTGCCATCGTGCTGATGACGCTTATCTGCTGGCTCTTAAAGCAGTTTGCCGGTGTCGATTCGATTAAGACGATTGGCGATTTGTACGAGTTGCCGTCGGGTCTGCCCTCGCTCACGATGCCCGATTTGAGCGCATTGACCTCCTTCGAGTCGATTCAGCAACTCCTCCCCGTTGCCTTCACGATTGCCATGCTGGGTGCCATCGAGTCGCTGCTGTCGGCCATGGTGGCCGATGGTGTGATTGGCGACCGCCACAACTCGAACACCGAGCTGATTGGTCAGGGTATTGCCAACGTGGTGGTTCCCTTCTTTGGCGGTATTCCCGCCACGGGTGCCATTGCCCGCACGATGGCCAACATCAACAACGGAGGTCGCACGCCGATTGCCGGTGTCGTACATACGGTGGTGCTGCTGATGGTGTTGCTCTTCCTGGGCGGTCTGGTGGGTGCAATTCCGATGCCCTGCCTGGCCGGTGTGCTGATTATGGTCTCCTACAACATGAGCGGCTGGCGCACGATTCGCTCGATGTGCCGTCAGGAGAAATCGAACGTGCTGGTACTCTTTACGACCCTCTTCCTGACGGTTATCTTCGACCTGACGATTGCCATCGAGGTGGGTCTGGTAATGGCCATCGTACTCTTCATGAAGCGTATCATGGAGAACACCCATATCTCGGTGCTGCACAACGAGTTGGAGGTACACCACGACGGTGAGCGCGACGAGCGTCTGACCATCCCCGCCCACACCGAGGTCTATGAGATTGACGGTCCCTTCTTCTTCGGTATTGCCACCAAGTTCGAGGAGATGGCCCGTATGCGCGATGCCGAGCCGATTCGCATCGTGCGTATGCGCAAGGTGTCGTTCATCGATGCCACGGGTCTGCACAACCTCGAAATCTTCGTCACCGCCTCCCTGCAACAGGGCCAGAAGGTGATTCTTTCGGGCGTCAACGAGTCGGTTTATCGCGAAATCGAGCGTGGCGGCATCGTGGAGATGGTGGGCAAGGAGAATGTCTTGGACCACATCCACAAGGCCATCAAACGTGCCGAGGAGTTGTCGAAGGAGTACGACCAATAGACACAAAACGATATTCCACGGCGGGGAGGATTGTTTTCTCCCCGCTTTTTTATATCTTTGTGGGCGATGAATGCCGACAAAAAAGCGTTGAAAGAGCAGGTGGCCCTCTTGCCACTCTCGCCCGGGGTCTATCAGTTTGTGGACCGCACCGGCACGATTATCTATGTCGGCAAAGCCAAGAGCCTCCGCAAACGTGTTTCGTCCTACTTTGTCGAGAGCCGCGAACACTCGGCCAAGGTGCGCGTGCTGGTGAAGCAGATAGTTGAAATCCGCCACATCGTGGTCGATACGGAGCAGGATGCGTTGCTTTTGGAAAATTCGCTTATCAAGAGCCTCCAACCACGCTACAACATCCTCTTAAAAGACGACAAAACCTACCCCTGGATTGTGGTGCGGAGGGAGCCTTTCCCGCGCGTGCAATCGACCCGCCAGGTGTTGCGCGACGGCTCGCAATACTACGGCCCCTACAGCTCGATTTCGATGCAGCGCAGCGTCTTGGAGTTTATCCGCGAGGTGGTACCTCTGCGCACCTGCAAACTCAATCTGTCGCCCCAAGCCATCGCCCGCGGGCGATACGGGGTCTGTCTCGAATACCACATCGGCAACTGCAAAGGTCCCTGCATCGGAGCGCAAAGCGAGGAGGAGTATGCCACCCAGCTCGACCTTGTACACGCCATTTTGAAGGGCGACCTGCGCCCCGTGCGCCAATACCTGACCCGCGAGATGGGACGGGCGGCCGAAAACCTGAAATTTGAGCAGGCGCAACGCTATAAACAGCGGCTCGATGCGCTCGACAACTACGCCTCGCGCTCGGTCATCGTGAGTGCGAAAATCAGCGATGTGGATGTCTTCTCGCTCCTGGTCGATGACGATGTGGCCTTCTGCAACTTTGTCCGCATCCGCCACGGCTCGATTGTGGGCGTTACCACCCTGCGTCTGACGACCGGTATCGAAAGCTCCGAGGCCGAGATGCTCACGCTCGCCATCCAGCACGCTGTCGAAACGCTCACCGACGGCAAACTCGCCCGCGAGGTGATTGTGCCGTTTCTCCCCTCCACCACGTTGCTCTTCGACGGGGTGACCTTCACCGTGCCGAAGCGGGGCGAGAAGCTCGACCTGCTGGAGTTTTCGCTCAAGAGTGCGCGTATTTACCGCGCCGAGCAGCTCAAAAACCTCGAAATCAAGCATCCGGAACGCCATACCGAACGGCTTATGGAGGCCATGCGCAAGGAGTTGCACCTCAAGGAGCAACCGCGCCACATCGAGTGTTTCGACAACTCGAACCTGCAAGGCAGCTACCCCGTGGCCTCGTGTGTCGTCTTCCGCGACGGGAAGCCCTCGCGCAAGGAGTATCGCCACTTCAACGTCAAGACGGTCGAGGGGCCGGACGACTTCGCCTCGATGCGCGAGATTGTCTATCGTCGCTACTCGCGTCTTTTGGAGGAGGGGCAAGAGCTACCCGATTTGATTATTGTCGATGGTGGCAAGGGGCAACTTTCGAGTGCCTACGAGGTGCTGTGCGCCTTGGGAATCGAACATAAAGTGCCGATTGTCGGCCTGGCCAAGCGCATCGAGGAGATTTTCTTCCCGGGCGACCCCGACCCCTATTACCTTTCACGCACGGGCGAGCCGCTCAAAGTGGTCTGCCACATCCGCGACGAGGCGCACCGTTTCGGCATCACATTCCACCGCCAAAAGCGCAGCAAAGATTTCATCCACAGCGAATTGGAGCAAATCGAAGGCATCGGCACGAAGAGCATCCAATCGCTTCTCAGCCACTTCCGCACCGTGGAGAAGGTTCGCACGGCCCACATCGAGGAGCTTTCGGGCATCGTAGGGCAGGCCAAAGCCCGCAAAATCAAGCAACACTTTGATAACAAAACTAATACTTAACACGTATGAATCGCAAACCCACCTTCAAAGATTGGCTCTTCGCCACCCGTCCCTGGTCCTTCACCGCCTCGGCCCTGTCGGTCGTTGTCGTGCTGGTCTATCTTGAGTGGCTGACCGGAGCCGTAAATTGGACCAATGGCGTGTTGTCCATTGTCGGCATCATCCTCTTCCACGCTGCGGGCAACACCTGGAGCGACTATTTCGATTTCCGTTCGGGCGTCGATACGGTCGAGGGAGCCATCAGCGTCGATACGCTTAAGGGGGGACTGTTCCGTCCGGAGCAGATTCGCAACCTCTCGCTCGGTCTGCTGGTGCCGGGCATCATCATCGGCCTTTGGCTGCTCTTCACGACGGGCTGGACGCTGCTGTGGATTGGGTTGGGTGGTGTTATCTGCACCCTCTTCTACCCCCATTTGAAGTACCGCGCACTGGGCGACCTGGTGATTGTGCTGGCCTATGGGCTGCTGCCGGCCCTCGGAACGTCGTGGGTCGCCGTAGGGGAGATTGATTGGCGCGTCTTGTGGGCCGCCCTTCCGGTGGCACTGCTGGTCGATTCGATTCTCCACGCCAACAACACGCGCGATGCAAAGACCGACCGCAAAGCCGATATCCGCACGATGGCAATGGGCATGGGAGTGCGCGCTTCGGCAATTCTCTACATCCTCGAGCAGCTCTTCCCGTTTGCATGGGTGGTGCTGCTGATTCCCTTCGGCATCTTCCCCTGGCTCTCGATTTTAGTCACCTTTATTATGCGTTTCGCCATCAACAACGCTCGTTCGATGCGCGAATTCAAGGAGACGGGCGACGTAGTTACGATTGCCGACCTCGACCAACGCTCGGCCCAGACGCAGTTGCTCTTTGCCGTGGTGCTTTCCTTGTCGTTTGTGATTGATATGCTGCTCCGATGAAACGACTCTATTTCGCCCTTGCGGTAGCCCTGGTGCTGTGGACGCTGATGTTCTCGCCACTGACCGCTCCGCGCTTCGATTTTTGGCAGATGATGGCCGGCTCGGCCCTGATTTTGAGCAGTTTGGCAACCCTCTTTGCGCCGGCCTGGTGGAATCGCCTGAAGTTCGACCTACCGAACATCCTCTTCGGTGTGGTGGTAGCCGTCGTGTTATGGGGCGTCTTCTGGGTGGGCGATAAAGTTGCCTCGTGGATGTTCGACTTCGCCCGTCCGCAGGTCGATTTGATTTACGGCATCAAAGAGGGCCAATCCCCGTGGGTACTCTCCCTGCTCCTGCTCTTGTTGATTGGTCCGGCCGAGGAGATTTTCTGGCGCGGATACGTGCAGGAGCGCATGGGTAAAAAGTGGGGGCTGACGCGCGGATACCTCATCGCCACGGCCTGCTATACATTGGTCCATCTGCCCGCCTGCAACTTCATGCTTGTGATGGCCTCGCTGGTCTGCGGAGCCGCCTGGGGCTTTCTCTACCGCTACTTCCCCGACCGCTTTACGGGCATCGTGATTTCGCACGCCCTGTGGGATGCCGCGGTCTTTGTCTGGTTCCCCATCATGTAAAGAAGAGGAAAGAGAAAAGAGCGAAGAGGAAAGATTGAGGATAGATTAGATAAGGGGGCTTAAGGGTACTTAAAGTTGCTTAAGGGTGCTTAAGGGTGTAGAGCCAATCCCTTCAGGAACTTTAAGGCACCTTAAGGTACTTTAAGGCACTTTAAGGCCAACCTCTCTTTCCTCTTTCCTCTTTCCTCTTATCTCACTATTACCTTATCGAGTCTTACATCATGCTCCTCGGTGGGGAGCATCGCAAGGAGTTGGTGTGCATAGCCAACCCCTATCGTGTAGGCTCTAAAATCGCTTTGAGCCAAGTACTTATCATAATAGCCGCGGCCACGTCCCATGCGCTCACCCGAGGCGGTGAAGGCTACTCCCGGGACAATCATCACATCCATGGCTTCGGGCGGACAACACATGGCCTCGGAGTCCGGCTCCATAATACCGAAAGCCCCCGCCTGAAGGCAGGCCGTATCGTAGTAGAAAAAGCGCATCGTCTCCCCCTCCACACGCGGCACCGCAACCCGTTTGCCCGCCTCGGCCCAGCGTAGCAAAGCCGCTTCGGTTGCCGGCTCATCGGGCAAGGCACAATAGGCCGCCACAACGTGCGCCTTTTGAAACGCTTCGACCGCTTCGACCGCACGAAACAACTCCTCGGACACGGCTCTGCGCTGCTCGGGCAGGAGGGTGCGGTTCAATTGGCGCATCCGGCGTCGAATCTCGGTTTTATCCATCTCTACACCTATTTTAATAGCTAAAAGGTTTGTTATTCCGCAAACAAAAGATTATCTTTGTAGGCGAAAATGCAAAATCATTCACAAAAATAACAAATTTTACACATTATGAACTGTTTTCTGTACAATTCATCGGTAGGTAAGAAGCTGGTGATGAGTATTTCGGGTTGCGCCCTGGTGCTTTTCATCATCTTCCACATGTCCATGAATCTCACGGCCCTCTTCTCGGCCGAGGCTTACAACATGATTTGCGAACTGCTCGGTGCTAACTGGTACGCCCTCGTCGGCACGGCCGGTCTGGCTGCATTGGTAGTGGTGCATTTCGTCTATGCCTTGATTCTCTCGATTAACAACTACCGCGCTCGTGGCGCACAGCGTTATGCCGTCGAGACGAAGGAGCCGGGTGTATCGTGGGCCTCGAAGAACATGCTCGTATTGGGTGTTATCGTGCTGGTTGGCCTGTTGCTGCACCTCTCGCACTTCTGGGCCAAGATGCAGCTTGTCGAGATTCTCGGTGGTCATGAGTCGGAGGTTGGTGGTCAGATGATTGCCGCCACGGATGGTGCCGCCCTGATTCAGTACACCTTCTCGAAGTGGTACAACGTGGTGCTTTACCTCATCTGGTTCGTAGCCCTCTGGTTCCACCTCTCGCACGGTGTATGGTCGATGTTCCAGACCGCAGGTTTTGCCAACGACACGTGGTATCCCCGTCTGAAGTGCCTCGCAAACATCGTTTCGACGCTCATCTTCCTCGGCTTTGCTGCCGTGGTAGTGGTCTTCTTCATCAAGGCCCAGTGCGGTTGCTGCTAATCAACCCCCATCAACAGTAAAACAAACAAACACACATTCGATATGGCTTTCAAATTAGATGCTAAAATTCCTGCCGGCGCACTCGCCGACAAGTGGAGCAACCACAAGGCCGCCATTAAGGTCGTGAGTCCGGCCAACAAACGCAAGCTCGACATCATCGTCATTGGTACCGGTCTGGGCGGTGGCGCAGCTGCCGCATCGCTCGGTGAGCTGGGTTACAACGTGAAGGTATTCTGCATTCAGGACTCGCCCCGTCGCGCCCACTCGATTGCTGCACAGGGTGGTATCAACGCTGCCAAGAACTACCAGAACGACAACGACTCGGTATATCGCCTCTTCTACGATACGATTAAGGGTGGTGACTACCGCGCTCGTGAGGCCAACGTATATCGTCTGGCCGAGGTTTCGAACCTCATCATCGACCAGTGCGTAGCACAGGGCGTACCTTTCGCTCGTGAGTACGGCGGTCTGCTGGCCAACCGTTCGTTCGGTGGCGCGCAGGTATCGCGTACCTTCTATGCCCGCGGTCAAACGGGTCAGCAGCTCCTGCTGGGTGCCTATGCAGCCCTGAACAAGGAGATTGCCGCCGGTTCGGTAAAGAGCTATCCGCGTCACGAGATGCTCGACATCGTGGTTGAGAATGGCGAGGCCAAGGGTATTATCGCTCGCAACCTCGTAACGGGTGAGATTGAGCGTCACGGCGCACACGCCGTAGTAATCGCCTCGGGTGGTTACGGTAACGTATTCTTCCTCTCGACCAACGCCATGGGTTCGAACGGTTCGGCCGCCTTCCAGTGCTACCGCAAGGGTGCCGGTTTTGCCAATCCCTGCTTCACGCAGATTCACCCCACCTGTATCCCCGTACACGGCACGCAGCAGTCGAAGCTGACGCTTATGTCGGAGTCGTTGCGTAACGACGGTCGTATCTGGGTACCAAAGAAGCTGGAGGATGTGAAGGCCCTGCGTGCCGGTACGCTGAAGCCCTCGGAGATTAAGGAGGAGGACCGCGACTACTACCTGGAGCGTCGCTACCCCGCTTTCGGTAACCTCGTACCGCGTGACGTAGCTTCGCGTGCAGCGAAGGAGCGTTGCGATGCCGGTTTCGGTGTGAATGAGACGGGTCTGGCCGTATTCCTCGACTTCAAGACCGCCATCGAGCGTCTGGGTGAGGATATCATCAAGCAGCGTTACGGCAACCTCTTCGATATGTATGAGGAGATTACCGACGTAAGCCCCTACAAGGAGCCGATGCAGATTTTCCCCGCCGTACACTATACGATGGGTGGTATCTGGGTGGACTACAACCTGATGACCACCATCCCGGGTCTCTACGCCATTGGCGAGGCCAACTTCTCGGACCACGGTGCTAACCGCCTCGGTGCTTCGGCCCTGATGCAGGGTCTGGCCGACGGTTACTTCGTACTGCCCTACACGATTGGCGACTACCTCTCGAAGAAGATTCAGGCTCCGAAGGTAGATGTTAACAGCCCCGCATTCGAGGAGGCAGAGAAGGCCGTGAAGGAGAAGATTCAGAAGCTGATGTCGATTAACGGTAAGCAGTCGGTGGATGATATCCACAAGAAGCTGGGTCACATCATGTGGGAGAACGTAGGTATGGCCCGCACGGAGCAATCGCTCAAGACCGCCATCAAGGAGATTCAGGCACTTCGCAAGGAGTTCTGGAAGGATGTCAAGGTGGTTGGCGACGCGATGTCGTTCAACGTGGAGCTGGAGAAGGCCCTGCGTCTGGCCGACTTCCTGGAGCTGGGTGAGCTGATGGCTCGCGACGCCCTGAACCGTGAGGAGTCGTGCGGTGGTCACTTCCGCTCGGAGCATCAGACCGAGGAGGGTGAGGCCCTGCGCCACGACGACAAGTTCGCCTACGCTGCCGTTTGGGAGTACAAGGGCATGGACGAGGAGCCGGAGCTGACGAAGGAGCCGCTCGACTACGAGTTCACGCACCGCGCACAGCGTAACTACAAAGACTAATCACTTTTGACGTACAACACTTTAACAACACAGAAATTATGAATTTCACCTTAAAGATATGGCGTCAGAAGGACGCAAAATCGAAGGGCGCATTCGAGACCTACAAGGTTACCGATATCTCGGCCGACACCTCGTTCCTCGAAATGCTCGATATTCTGAACAACAACCTCGTACACGAGGGTAAGGATCCCGTCGCTTTCGACCACGACTGCCGCGAGGGTATCTGCGGTATGTGCTCGCTGCACATCAACGGTTTGGCTCACGGCCCCGGCCAGAACGCCACGACCTGCCAGATTTATATGCGTAAGTTCAAGGATGGCGACACGATTACCATCGAGCCGTGGCGTTCGGCTGCCTTCCCCGTGATTAAGGACCTCGTGGTGAATCGTGGTGCTTACGACCAGATTCTCCAGGCCGGTGGTTACGTTTCGGTACGCACCAACTCGGTACCCGATGCCAACGCCATTCCGATTCCGAAGGCCGATGCCGACGAGTCGATGGATGCTGCCGCTTGCGTAGGTTGCGGTGCTTGCGCTGCAACGTGTAAGAACGGCTCGGCTATGCTGTTCGTGGCTGCCCGCGTATCGTCGCTGGCCAAGCTGCCGCAGGGCCGCGTAGAGGGTGCTCGTCGCGCCAAGGCGATGGTTGCCAAGATGGACGAGCTGGGCTTCGGTAACTGCACCAACACGGGTGCCTGCCAGGCCGAGTGTCCGAAGGGTATCTCGATTGCGCATATCGCACGTCTCAATCGTGAGTTCTTGGCTGCAAAGCTGCAGGACTAATTCGACCGTATGCACAGAAAAAGCGGCCTTCTTTCGAAGGTCGCTTTTTTATTATCGGCTACTCGCTTATGAAGGGTTGCTAAAGGCGACTAAAGGTTACTAAAGGTTGCTAAAGGTAACTAATGGCCTTTAATTACCCTTAGCTACCTTTAGTTACCCTTAATCTCCCTTATCAACCTTTAGCCCCTATTATTTTTAGTAGAAATCCCCCAAAGCTGCGGTTTTCAGCATTTTTTGTTGTACATTTGCATCGAATGTTGCACTACAAAACCATAGAGAAAAGCCCCGAAAGCCCCTGGCTTGTGATGATCCACGGTGCGGGAGGCAGTAGCGCGGTGTGGTTTCGCCAGATTGGCGACTACCGCAACCACTTCAACCTCCTGCTGGTCGATTTGGTGGGTCATGGCGGCTCGATGGCGCAAATCGTGAGCAAGGAGTTCAGCTTCGAGCGTGCCGCCGAGCAGGTGATGGAGGTGGTGGATTATGTCGGCATCCGCAAGGCGCACTACATGGGTCTGTCGCTCGGCAGCATCATCGTCCGCGTGATTGCCGAGGAGCATCCCGAGCGGGTCGATTCGATGGTGTTGGCGGGTGCGGTGACCCAATTGGGCTGGGAGGCACGCACGTTACTCCGTCTGGCAGATTGGGGCAAACACATCGTTCCCTACCGCCTGTTGAAGTGGTGCATCGCCAAGGCCATCATCCCGCAACGTCGCTACGGAAAGTCGATGCACCTCTTCTTGGAAAATGCCAAGAAGGTGTCGTTTGATAATTTCCTGCGCTGGCTGACGCTGAGCGATAACATCACGGGGCGTCTGGGGCGTCTCTTCTCGAAAAAACTCTCGATTCCCACCCTCTACCTCATGGGCGAGGGCGATTACCTCTTCCTGCCGCCCGTCTATCTTGCGGCACAGGTTTCGGATGGCTACGCCTCGGTGGTGATTGTTCCCGACGCGGGTCATGTCTGCAACATCGACAACAAAAGTTTCTTCAACCGCGCTTCGCTTGAGTGGTTGCAGAACCTCGCATAAAACATACCCCTATGAAATTTAAGAAATTGGTTGCCATCGAGCCGGTGAGCCTTATTCCGTCGGCCGAAAAAGAGTTATACACCTTGGCCGACGAGGTGGTTCTCTACGATGATATCCCCTCCTCGGACGAGGAGATTGCTACGCGCGTGGGCGATGCCGACGCAGTGCTGTTGAGCTACACCTCGCGCCTGGAGCGTGCGGCCATGGAGCGATGCCCCAACATCCGCTATGTCGGGATGTGCTGCTCGCTCTATTCGCCCGAGAGTGCCAACGTCGATATTCGCTATGCCGAGAGCCGCGGTATCACCGTGACGGGCATCCGCGACTATGGCGATGAGGGCGTCGTAGAGTATGTCGTGAGCGAACTGGTGCGCCTTCTGCACGGCTTTGGCGAGGAGCCTTGGGAGGGAATGCCGCGCGAAATCACGGGCCTGAAGGTCGGCATCGTGGGCCTTGGCAAGTCGGGTGGCATGATTGCCGATGCGATGCGCTTTTTCGGAGCCGAGGTGAGCTATTTTGCCCGCTCGGAGAAGGAGTGGGCCACGGAGAAGGGCTACCGATTCCTGCCGCTGAAGGAGCTGCTGGCCGAAAACGAGGTTATCTTCTGCTGCCTGAACAAAAACACGGTGCTGCTCCACGAGGAGGAGTTCGCGGTTATGGAGGGGGCAAAGGTACTCTTCAACACGGGTCTTTCGCCCGCTTGGGACGAGGCTCCGATGCAGGCTTGGCTGGAGAGCAATCCGAAAAACCGCCTCTACTGCGACACGCTGGGCGCACTGGGTGGCGAAAAGTGGATGTCGCATCCGCAGGTGCGCACCGTGAATGTCTCGACCGGTCGCACCAAACAGGCCTTCGACCGCCTGAGCGAGAAGGTACTGCACAATATCAAAGCCTACCTTGACAGGGAGTAATTCAAAATTAGAGGCGCATTAGCAATGAAAAAGTTACGTCTTGGAATTGTTGGCTGCGGTCGTCTGAATCGCATCGTAGCCGAGGCGGTGGCCGATGGTCTGCTGCCCGAATATGAGTTGGTGGGATGCTACTCGCGCACCTACGAGAGTACCGAAAAGCTCTCATCTGCGATGGCCGAGCGAGGCATCGCCTGCAAGCCCTGCCACACGATTGAGGAGCTGCTGGAGCAACGCCCCGATATCGTAGCCGAGGCCGCCACACCGGCCGGTATGCGTGCCGTAGCGGTGAAGTGTCTCGAAAACGGCTGCTCGATTGTCTGCCTTTCGATTGGTGCGTTTGCCGACGAGAGCTTCTATGCCGAGGTACGTGCAACGGCTGCCAAGCACGGCACGAAGGTCTATATGGCCTCGGGCGCGACGGGCGGTTTTGATGTCCTGCGCACGGCAACGCTCATGGGCGGTGCTACGGCCGAGTTCTTCAACGAGAAGGGCCCCAACGCCCTGAAGGGTACGCCCGTCTATGACGAATCGCTCCAACAGGAGCAGCGCGTAGTCTTCCACGGCACGGCTACGGAGGCCATTGCCAAGTTCCCCACGCGCGTGAATGTCACCGTGGCCGCCTCGCGTGCCTCGGTAGGCCCCGAGAAGATGCATGTCACGATGCAATCCTCGCCCTATTTCCGTGGTGACACGCAACGTGTCGAGATTCGTAACCCGCAGGTACGCGCCACGGTCGATGTCTATAGTGCCACGCCCGAAATCGCCGCCTGGTCGGTGGTCGCCGTGCTGCAAAACATCGTCTCGCCCATCGTCTTTTAAGACAAGGGGATTAAGGGTTACTAAAGGTTATTAAAGGCTGTTAAGGAGTTTTCATAGCCCCTTAACAGCCTTTAGTCGTCTTTCAGTTCCGTTTATCGGTGTTTCTACTCCGCCAACACCTCTTGGATGGTTTCATAGATTTGCTCACCGCGCAAGCCGCGCTCGATGATGGTGCCATCGGGGCCAAAAAGCATCAGGAACGGAATACCGTTGAACCCATACACTTCGCTCGGAATACGTTGGGCATTGAGGATTTGCGGCCAGGGAAGGTGCAACTCCTCGATGGCACGTTGCGTAGCCTTCGGTGCATCGCGCACCGCCACGCCTACCACCTCGAAACGCTCGCCCCGAAACGCATTCCACGCTTTGCGGATAAAGGGAATCTCCTCACGACACGGTACGCACCAGGAGGCCCAAAAATCGACCAACACATACTTTCCACGCCCCACATAGTCGGAAAGTTTCGCCGTCGAGCCGTCCGGATTGCCCCCTTCAATCGCAAAGTCGGTAAACATCATACCGGGCGAGGTGCGCTTAATAACCTCCATCTCCTCGACACATTTTTGAATGGGGCTAAACCCACGAAGATAGTCGCCGGCGAGGGCGTAAATCGCATCAAACTCCTCGGGCGAAAGGTGGTTCGTGACCAGATAGGTCCACATGATATAGGCACCCGTGGCATTGTTGCTGTTTTGTCTGATAAGCTCTTTTACCTGCTCCATCCTCTCGGTGCGCCGTTGCGTAAAAATCGCGACGCGCTTGGCCTGTTGCTCCTCTTCAGAAAGTGTCGTATCGGCCGCAAGGCGGGCGCGCAGCTGTGCGTTCTCGTTAAAATAGGCATCTTCGGCAGCATCGTAGTCGTTTTTGATGCGATTCTTTTCGCTGCCCGTTGCCCCGCGTCGCTCAAAATCAACCACTACATCCTCTCCGCCCTCGACGATGACATTCGCGGATACACGCCCCAGCTCCAAGCGATAGAGCGAATCGCCCCGCATCTTGCCCGAAAAGCAGAACTGCCCGTTTTCTACAAGCGCGCTATCGACCACCTCGCCCTGAAGATGGTAATCGCTCATATAGACCATTGCTCCATCGTGCGAAGCATCCACCTCACCGCGCACGGTGTAGGATTTCATCCTCGGCGCACAGCCCATCAGCGCAACTGCGCAAGCCACTAAAAGTAATTTTTTCATCACTCAATTCTAAATTCTAAATTTTGCATTTCGTTCACTCGCCCAGCACCTCCCGAATGGTACGTTTCAGGCTTCCTTTGCCGTAGCCCACCCACTGTTTCACCACCACGCCCTCGGGCGAGAGCAGCGTATAGGAGGGTATTCCGCCCTGGTAGTAGTGGGCATAAATACCCTGCTCGCCACGGCCGTCGTTCCAATTAAACCATGTCATCGGGTGTTCTTGGGAGGCTTCGCGCCACGTTTTATCCGTGTCGATGCTGATGCTCACCACCGCCAGGCAATCGGCATACTGCGCGGCTATCTCCCCCATTTCGGGTATCGCCATCACGCAGGGGCCGCAGCCGTTGCTCCAAAAGTCGAGCAAGATGTATCGTCCCTTCAGCTCACTCAAGGAGTGATTTTCACCCGCCAAATCGAGCATCACACCGTCGATGAGCTGCTCGCCAACCGCGACCTGCTTGGGAGGGAAGAGACCCATGGCGGCCGCCCGAGCCACGGGGAGCCGGCGTTGCTCCTCGCTCAAGCGGTCATAGAGTGCAAACACAGCCTCGCGGTGGGGGTAGTTCTCCCCTTCGTAACGCACCATACGCGCCAATCCCTCCAGCTCCTCCAAATATTTATCATCCACATCGCTACGCTGCATGAGTTCGATAACAAGCGCATCAATTCGATGCTTCACACGAAATTCGTACTCTGCCAGGCTATCACGCTTCGCGGCCAACACCTTCCGCTCCTCCGTAGTGGCCGTTTTTGCCAGGCTGCGCACCCTGCGCTGCTCAATGTTGATGCGGTCGCACTCACCCCAAAGGTCACGCGCCACATCTATATAGCGTTGTTCGGCCCGGAGCGCGGGATGCTTACCCTTCACTCGCCAGGTGCGGGTAAGGGTGTTGTTACCCCGAATGCGCACCCGCTCACCCGGTGAGGCCCACACATGGAGCGTAGCCATCGGGAAGTCAGGATGGTCCGGACAACCCACATAAAAGAGTTCCGGCTCGTCGGAAAGGGGTGTAATCGTCATCGAAAACCGTCCATCGCGCAATGTATCCGTCCCAATCGGCTCACCATAATCGCCATTCGAGCGGAAAAAGCGCACGACAACAGAATCGGGGACTTGGTCGATGCGACCCTCGATGACGATACGGTCACTCGGCACATCTTGGCAGGCGACAAGGCCGCATAAGGCGGCGAAAAACAAGAGATTTCGTATCATAGGCGATTGGTTATTTCGAAACAAAAGTAGCAAATTCAGGGGGGGGGAGCAATTTTTTTGTGTTAAAAAGTGTTAAATAATGTTAATTCGGTCGATAAACAGTTCATCCCGAACCGGAAACGATGAATCTCTTTCGTTTTTTTGCTGACCAAGCAGAGATTCGACTCTCCGATTCAGGATGATTGTAGCGTTTCAACTTTTTAGACCAACTTCGGCGCAAAAAGTTACACGGCCGCGTGCCTCTTATTTCGTAGCAAAGTCGATGGGCAACGTATATTGCACACGTACCGCTACACCACGCTGACGCCCCGGCTCCCACTTGGGCGACTGCTTAATCAGTGCAACCACCCCGTCCGAAAGGCGCGTATCGGGCGTGCGACGGGTCTGCACATCACTCACCGAGCCATCCTTCTCGACCGTGAACGACACCACGACACGGCCACCGATACCCGTCTCCTGCAACTCCTTGGGATACTGCACGCGCATCTGCACCCACCGACGGAAGGTGTTGATATCGCCACCCTCGAATGTGGGCATCGACTCCACAATCATAAAGACCTCCTCATCGGCTGCGGCTTTGGCCTGCTCTGCCTCTGCTTTTGCCTGCACCATCTCGGCCTTTGCCTGCTCTATCTCTGCCTTTGCCTGCTCTATCTCTGCCTTTGCCGCTTCAAGGTCGGCCTTTGCCTGCTCCCACTCGGCCTTAGCCGTTTCAAGATCGGCTTTCGAGGTTTCAATATCTGCCTTGGCCTGCTCCATGTCGCGCTTGTGTTGCGCAAGAATCTCCTTCTTTCGCTCCTCATCCACCAGCATAAAGGGGACAGCCTCCTCCTTGTCGGCAGGCTTTGCCTCCGTCTGTACCGGCTCGGCCTTATAGCGAACCACCTTAATCTCGTCGATTTCGACCTCCTCGTCCTGCATCGTGAAGGTCAGCTCCTCATCTGACAGCTCGCCTACCACATAGTCGAGGCTCTCCTTGCCAATCATCGAGCAAATCAGTCTGTCGCCCGACGTCACGTTTAGGACACCTCGCCCCTGCTTATCGGTGCAGATACCCTCACCCGTCCCCTGTTTCATGACAACAACGCCCATAATCGGTGCGCCCGTCGTGTCCACCACGCGCACCTTGAGTTGCGACGCAGTAGCGGGTTGCGAAATTTCATTTTTCGTCGTATCTTTGTCTTTGGATACGACATAAACAGTCTCGGCGAAGGCCCCCATGGCCACACCGACGAGCGGCAAGAGCAGCAGCACCTTGGCAGCTGCCCACCGCGATGATTGTTTTTGAATCATCATGGTAATACGGTTTTTAAGTTTACTGTGATTGAAGCTGTTGGCGACCGAGTACCACCTCTCGCCAGCAGCCTTTTTTATAAGCAACAATTGATAGGCGCGCGCATTGAAACCACCCTCCAGCACCGCACGGTCGGCCTCGTATTCGTGGATGGCCTTCAGCTCGCGTCGCAACAGCCACAACGCAGGGTTGAACCACTGCATGGCCCCCAACACATCGAACAACAGCAAATCCCACGAATGGCCTAGGAGAACGTGGGCCTCTTCATGCGCCAGAATCGCATCGCCGTTTTCGTCCAAATCATTCTCACCCACAACCACATAGCAAAACCAACTGAAGGGGGCTTGCGGATGGTTACAGCGCACAATTTTCAGCCCCTGCCGCTCGGCACAGGGTTGCGCCTGACGCACCACGCGCCAAAGGGTGAGGGTTGAACAGACAAGACGCACGACGACACCTAACACCCCGAGCAGAAAGAGCGCACCCAGCACCTCCTGCCACGGGAACGAGCTTTCGAGGGGCTGCAACGCCTCTACGGGAAGGGCGGGCAGAGTCTCCAGGGCGTTCTCTTCGAGCTGCACCTCCCGATAGATTTTCACCCCGCAAAAGGGCATCACGAACGACAAAACCAGCACCGACAACACCACCACCCGATTGAGGCGATGGAAGGTCTCACGGCTCAAAAAGAGCTTAAAGACGAGATAGAAAGCGGCCAGGCAGCCTCCCGTCTTGAGGGCATAGAGCATCAGGGCGTACAACATTTCACACGTTTTTTGCGACCTGCGGTCGGTTAATTAGCTACTGTTTTTCGATTTTGGCAATCAGCTCGCGCAACTCCTCGACCGAGATTTTCTCCTCCTCGACAAGGGCCGAAACAGCTCCGAGATAGGAACGCTCGAAATAGCGGTCGATGACCGAGCGGAGCGTGAGGCGCGAAAAATCCGCCTCGCTCACCGTGGCATAGTACTGATAGGTACCCCCAAAGACCTTGTGGGCCACATAACGCTTCTGCTCCAGGGTGCGCACCTGGGTCGAAATGGTGTTGAAGTGGGGCTTCGGGTCGGGCATCATGGCCACAATCTGCTGGACGAACAACGGGCCGTGCTGCCAAAAGAGCTGCATCAAGGCCTCCTCGCGTTTGGTCAATTTATCCATAAATTCAGCTGGTTTGAATGGTTGTTGATGCAAAGATAACGAAAGTTTTTCGTTTTGCAACTAATTTTCATAGTTTTTCAACTAAATATTTTCGTTCTTTGAATTTTTCGGGCAAATAACTACCTTTGCCGTATGGCTAACGGATTCACAAAAAGGGAGATGGGACAAGCAATCCTGCTGATGGCAATGGCGTTGCTTATCGCTCTTTTGTGGCTGACGGCCAAAGGACGACGTGCGGATGCACCGATAGCGAGTCCTCAACACGCGGACACTGTAATCGCGGAGGAGCGCGACACCATCCCCGCAACCGCGCCACAACTGCACCCCTTCGACCCCAACACGGTGAGTTACGAGGAGTTGATTGCGATGGGCATCAGCCGTCGGGAGGCCGTTTCGCTCCTTAAATTCCGCGCCACGGGCAAGCTCTTCCGGATTCGGGAGGATGTAGCCCTCTGCTACGGCATTACGGACTCGGCCTATCAGGTGCTGAAGCCCTATATAAAGATAGGTGAAGCATATCGGATTCAACCCCACGCACATCGCGACGGGCAATACGACCGAAAGGCAGAAGAGAGTACGACCTACATAACGCCCACGCCGTTTCGCATCGACACGGTTTCGGCCCGTTATCTCCGCGCCATCGGTGCATTTACCAAGCGACAAGCGGAGGCCTTTATCCGTTGGCGCGACCGCAGCGGTATGCGCGACATGGAGGAGGTTCGCGCCTGCTACGTGGTCGATGATTCGGTAGCAACCGCCTTGGAGCCGTTTATCATCTTTCCCGAGCGCGACCTCTCGCCCTTTGAGGCACCGGTCGATATCAACACGGCCGACTCGTCACGCCTTGTGGAGGTGGTAGGCATCGGCCCGAAGACGGCCCATGCCATCATCCGCTACCGCGAACGATTGGGCGGATTTGTCCGCGTCGAGCAATTAGCCGAGGTGCGCGGGGTGTTGGAGGGAAATTACGAGAAAATTTTGCAACAAATTTGCTGCAAAGATGTTGAAATTCAAAAAATAGATATTAACTTTGCAACCCCAAGCGAGTTAGACCACCCGTACATCGGGCCGAAGCTCGTGAGAAAGATTGTAAAACAAAGACAGTTGAAAGGAGGTTGGACCTGCACACAAGAGTTAGTTGAAACGAACATATTGACCAAGGAGGAGGCCGAAAGGTTGAATCCCTATTTGGTTTTTGGTGTGCAAAGGGCTGAATCCGAATAAACAAACATCACAGCGTAGGCTCCCCACGCAAAAGAGGGGCAAGAACAAACAAACGATTTAACAAAACAAAAAAAGAATACAACTATGATTATCACGACTGTAAAGGAGGGCGAAAACATCGAGCGCGCCCTGAAGAAGTTTAAGCGTAAGTACGAGCGCACGGGCGTTCTGAAGGAGCTGCGTCGCCGTCAGTTCTTCAACAAGCCCTCGATGGTAAAGCGTGCCAACAAGATGCGTGCCATCTATGTTCAGCACACCTACCACCTCGACGACTAATCAACAGTCCTCGAATAGAGCGAAAAGGGGTTGTCCAACAAATTGTTGAACAACCCCTTTTTCGTGGCAGTTATAGAAGAGGCCATCATATAAAGAGGGGTTGTGGCAACCACAACCCCTCTTACGTTCATTGGCGTAACATCCGTTAGTAGCCGAAAATCTCCTCCTGCGTAACGGTGCGCACCGGTCCGAGCGTGCGCAGGAAATTCATATCCAAATCCTTGATATCGCCCAGGATACCATAAATATAGGTGCGGTCCTTGACCCACTTCTCCTGCGTGGACTTCACATCCTGAAGGGTCATCGTCGGCAGCTGCTCGTAGAGTGCCTGATCAGGATTGGCCGTTGCGCCCAAATCCTCCATGAAGATAGCCGTCCACAACTGCTGCTCCTTCACAATGCGCTCTGTGCGGATACGCTCCATCAGGGCCTTCTTGGCCACCTCGAAAGCGGCCTCCGACTCGGGCATCTCGTTGATAATCTCATCGAAAGCCTCAACAGCCTGCTGCATCTTATCGTTCTGCGTAGCGATGAAGGCCGTGAAGGTGTAGGGGAACTGCTTGTACGAAGGCATCGGCATATAGGCCTGTGCCGAATAGGCCAGACCACGCGCCTCGCGCATCTCCTGGAAGACGATGGCATTCATACCACCACCGAAATACTCGTTGTAGAGGTTGAGTGCGGGATAGAACTGCGCATCATACTGCTCACCACGGTTCGAGAACTGGTAGTAGTAAATCTGCTTGGCGTTGTACTGCGCCAACACCACCTCGCTCTTCGGCGTAAGCTGCGGAATGGCAACCTCCAGCGTCAGCTCCTTGCGCTCCTCGGCCACCTTGTGCGACTGCTCCAGGCTCTTCTTCAGCTCCGACTGCGAGAGGGGGCCATAATAGAGGATGCGGTGGTCACAAGCGGCCCACTGCTGTACGGCATCAATCAGCTCCTTCGATTCGAGGGCCATCAGTGCTGCGTTCGAGAGCGTGGTACGCTTTACATAGTCAGCACCGTAGTTGATATAGCGACGCAGAGCCGAGAAGTTGGAGGCCTGGTTATGCTTCGCGTTGGCGCGTTGCTTGATGGTCATCAACTTCACATTCTGCAACACCGCCTCATTCTCCACCGGCGATGATACCTTCTCCTCGTACAGCTCCATCACCTTCGTCATATGCTCCGAAAGGCCCGACAGGGTGGCCTGGCTACGGTTGCCGACGGCCGAGAGGCGGAACGAACCGGCAATGTTATACAGCTCGGAGGCCATCTCCTCGGCCGTGCGCTCCGACGTACCGAGGTAGTCGAGGTATTGGAATGCAATGTTGAGCGAGGGGTTCGCCTCGGCATTCGTCTCATAGAGGTAGGTCAGGCGGAAGAGGTCGGTCGTCGTATTCTGCTTGTAAAGCACCTCCACACCGTTCGAGAGGGTGAAACGCTCGATATCCTGCTCGCAATCGAAGAACTTCGGCTCGATGGGCTTTACCTCCGCGTTCTGAATCTCCGCGAGGAAGGCACTCTGCTTGTCGCGGTTCGTCACAATAGGCGTGATGGCGGGCTTCGAAATCTTCTGCTCGTTGGGGTCGATGCCCTGACGCTTATAGATAACGGCATAGTTCGACGCGCCAAGCTTCTCGTTGGCCCAAGCCACCACCTGCTCCTTCGTAATCTGCGACAGACGGTCCACCGCACCAACCACGTTGGCCCACTCCTCGCCATTGACAAAGGCCTCGACGAACATATCGGCACGACCCTCGTTCGAGTCCATCACCTGCATCATCTGCGCCTTGAGGTTGTTAATCGAGGCCTCGAGGAGCGACTCATCCCACTCGCCTCGGCGGAGCTTCGCCATCTCGTCCAACATCAAATCGCGCACCTCATCGAGCGACTGTCCCTGCTTCGGGCGACCCTGCATAATCATCATACCATAGTCGGGCTGCATACTCTCACCGGCAAAGACACCGAGGGTCTTCTGCTGCTGGTTGATGTTCAAATCCACGAGACCCGCCTTGCGGTTCGAAAGAATCAAACCGGCCACGGCTGCCAGGTCGGCATCCTCGCTCGTCGAGCCACCCAGACGCCAGGCCACCGTGACATTCTCGGCCTCGGGACCGAAGACCTCCGTAGCAATCGGCTGCGTGATGGGCTGCTCCGGCTCATACTGCAACGTAGGCAGTGCGGGATTGGGCTGCATCTGACCGAAATATTTGTCGATAATGGCAATCATCTCCTCGGGGTCGAAATCACCCGAGAGGCAGATGGCCATATTGTTCGGCACGTAGTAGGTCTTGTGGTAGTTCTTCACGTTGGTAATCGAGGGATTCTTCAGATGCTCCTGCGAACCCAGTACCGTCTGCTTGCCATAGGGATGGTTCGGGAAGAGGGTCTTCGACACGGCCTCCCACACCTTGCGCGAATCCTGCGTGAGGGACATATTCTTCTCCTCGTAAATCGTCTCCAGCTCCGTATGGAAACCGCGAATCACGGGATTCATAAAACGGTCGGCCTCGATTCTCGCCCAATTTTCAATCTGGTTCGAGGGGATATCCTCGATGTAGCAGGTCACATCCTGCGAGGTATAGGCATTAGTCCCCTGTGCGCCAATGGCCGACATGAGTTTGTCGTACTCGTTGGGGATGGCAATCTTCGAAGCCTCGTAGCTCACCGAGTCGATGATGCGATAAATCGCCTTGCGTTCGGCCTCGTCCTCGGTCTTGCGATAGGTCTCAAAGAGTCGCTCAATCTCGGCCAGGAGGGGCTTCTCGGCCTCGTAGTCCTGCGTACCGAACGAGGGGGTACCCTTGAACATCAGATGCTCGAAGTAGTGGGCCAGACCGGTCGTCTCGGCAGGGTCGTTCTTACCACCCACGCGCACAGCAATATAGGTCTGAATACGGGGCGTCTCGTCATTGACGGCCATATAGACCTTCAATCCGTTGTCGAGCGTATAGATGCGGCTCTCAATCGGGTCACCCTTGACGCTCTCGTACTTGTACTTGCTACAAGCGGTGGTAACCATCGCTGCGATAATCACCACCAGGGTCAGTATGCGTTTCATAGCTATATAAAAATAATGTAAGTTGCTTGCAAAGGTTAGAAGATGGAGGCCACGGCATCACAAATCGGACTCCAGCAGGCGGCAATCACCACGCCCGTCATCCAGAAGGCGACGATGAGTTTGATACCGGTACCGACGATGAACGCGAGGAACGAGCCGAAACCGCTCTTGAGAGCCTGATGCGGGGTTCCCGTCTTGCGGCTCATCTCGCCCAGCACGGCACCGAAGAAGGGGCCGAGAATCACACCCATGGGCGGGAAGAGGAACAGACCGGCAAAGACGCCAATCGTGGCACCCCACTCGCCCGCCTTCGAACCACCGAATTTGCGGGTCATCCAGGCCGGCAAGACAAAGTCGGCCAACGACACGACACCTACGACCACCAGCCAGATAACGAGCGAGGTCGTATCAATCTCGGCATAGGAGGTAAAATAGAGGCAGACAAGGGCGATGTAGTTCAACAAAATACCGGGCAGGACGGGGACAATGCACCCGATGATGCCCACCAGCGACAAGAAAAAGGCAATGATTGCCAACGTAATATCCATAGTAATCTCTACTTTTTTCGGTTTTCCTATCTGCAAAGATAAAATATATATAGACAAAATTCAAACATCGAATTTGAAATTCCGGCACGCAACACAATTCCGAAGAGCGGCACCTCGTCGATCGCTTTAAGCCGGCCGCCCTTAAAACAACAAAAAGGGTGTCCCGATTTTTGGAACACCCCTTTGTATCAGAAAGGTAATATTACTTACTCCTCCTCGGCAGCTACGACCGAGAACTTCACCTCTGCCTTCACCTCGCGGTGCAGCTTGGCAACGGCGATGTACTCACCTACGGTCTTCACAGCCTCAACGGCGATAGCCTTGCGGTCAATCGTTACACCCTTTGCAGCCAAAGCCTCGGCCAGGTCGGTAGCGGTTACCGTACCGAAGAGCTTGCCCTCCTCGGCCTTGGCCGAGATGGTGAGCTGCAGGTTCGAAATCGTCTCGGCGAGTGCCTGAGCGTCGGCCAGAATCTTGGCATCCTTGTGAGCGCGCTGCTTCAGGTTCTCGGCCAGCATCTTCTTTGCCGAAGCCGTAGCAGCCTTGGCAAAACCCTGGGGAATGAGGTAGTTATTTGCGTAACCGGGCTTTACGTTTACGATATCGTTGGCGTAACCCAGGTTCTCAACGTCCTTAATCAGAATTACTTCCATAGTCTTGTCCTCCTTTTTAATTATTTCATACCATCGGTTACGAAGGGCAGGATAGCCAGGTGGCGAGCACGCTTAACGGCCTGCGCAACCTTCTTCTGGAACTTCTGCGAAGTACCCGTCAGACGGCGGGGCAGAATCTTACCCTGCTCGTTGAGGAACTTCTTCAGGAACTCACCGTCCTTATAATCTACATACTTAATGCCGAGCTTCTTGAAACGGCAGTACTTCTTCTTCTTCACGTCAACCGATACCGGGTTCAGGTAGCGGATCTCCGACTGTGCTGCGTTGTTCTCCTGTGCCATAGTTTACTCCTCCTGTTTGTTAGCAAGTTTAGCACGACGCTTGGCCGAGTACTCCACGGCGAACTTGTCCTGCTTGAAAGTTAAGAAACGAATCACGCGCTCGTCGCGGCGATACTGGGTCTCCAGCTTGTTGATGATTTCGCCCTCAGCAGCGAACTCAATCAGGAAATAGAAGCCGGTGGTCTTCTTCTGAATCGGATAGGCGAGCTTCTTCAGGCCCCAGTCCTCACGATTCACAATCTGACCGCCGTTCTCGGTGATAACACCCTGGAATTTGTCAGCGACCTCCTGTACCTGAGCATCCGACAGAACCGGCGTGACAATGAAAACGGTTTCGTAGTTGTTCATACTGTTTTTAATTAAAATTAGTTTTATCCCATTTTGGGACGGCAAAAGTACATATTATAATTCAGAATTCAAAATTTAGAATTCAAAATTAAGCATTTAGCCCCAAAAAAAGCTATCGAATAGCCTCAATTTCGCGGACGATGCGCCCGAATACCTCCTCGATACTCCCCTCGCCATCGACCTTTACATATTTATGCTGGGCCTTGTAGTGTTCGGCCACGACGGCCGTCTGCGCCCAATAGACCTCCAGACGCTGGCGGATCACCTCCTCCGAAGCGTCGTCGGCACGACCCGAATCCTTGCCGCGCAACAAGATACGGCGAATCAGCTCCTGCTCCTCGACCGTGATGCGGACCATCAAATCAACCTTCAGGCCATTCTCCGCGAGAATCTTATCGAACGCCTCGGCTTGAGCCGTCGTGCGCGGAAAGCCATCATAGATACAACCTTTCGAATCTTTATGCTCGGCTACGTAGTCGGCAATCATCTTAATCACCAACTCGTCGGGAGCCAACTCACCACGCTCGATGCAGGCCTGCACCTCGCGTCCGAGTTCCGTACCGCGACGAATATGGCCACGAATCACCTCACCGGTCGAGACATGCTCGATGCCGAAATGCTCTTTGAGCAATGCTGCCTGGGTACCCTTACCGCAACCCGGCGCACCAAATAGAACGATATTGATCATAGAATAGCCCTTTTTGTTATTTGGCCGGACAAAAATACACTATTTTTTTGTAAGCCCCCAAAGTTTTCGTAATTTTGTAAAAATTTTTGCAAATTATCTCTGCGAACTATGAATAAGAAGCGTACCGAGATAGCCGAATTGGGCGAATTCGGACTCATCGACCGCCTGACGGCCGACTTCAAGCAACATCATCCGACAACCCTTTGCGGCGTGGGAGACGACGCAGCCGTTCTATCGACGCGCGAGGATGAGGAGCTGGTACTCACGACCGACTCCTTCTTCGAAGGGGTGGATTTCGACCTCACCTACTTCCCGCTCAAACACCTGGGTTACAAGGTAGTAACGGCTGTTGTCAGCGACCTGGCAGCCATGAATGCCCGTCCGCGCCAGCTGATGATTTCGCTCGGCCTCTCGTCGAAGATTCCCGTCGAGGCGTTGGATGACCTCTACGAGGGCATCCGTTTTGCCTGCACGGAGCAGAAAATCGACCTCGTGGGTGGCGATACGCGAGCCTCGATGACGGGTTTGGTCATCACGGCCACCGCTACGGGTGTGGCCCGCAAAGGGGCTGTCACCTACCGCTCGGGAGCCAAGCTGCACGACCTGATTTGCCTCACGGGCAGCCTGGGTGCCGCCTACATGGGTCTGCAACTGCTCGAGCGCGAGAAGCGTGTGTTGCAAGAGGTGGCACTCCCCGAACCGCAGTTCAAGGGGCATGAATACCTGCTCGAAAGATACCTCAAACCGCGTCCGCGCACCGATATTGTCGATGTGTTGGAAGACGAGGGCATCACGCCTACGGCCATGATTGACCTCACGGATGGATTAGCAAGCGACCTGATGCAGCTCTGCCGCAGTTCGAAATGTGGCGCACGCATCTACTTGGAGCGGATGCCCATCGCGCGCCAGACCTCGGAACTGTGTGAGGAGATGCACATCGACCCCGTCATTGCCGCCCTGAACGGAGGTGAGGACTACGAATTGCTCTTCACCGTTCCCATCTCGATGCAGGAGCAGGTGATGCGCCTCGGTGTGGTGGATGTCATCGGCCACATCACGGCCGAGCAGACGGGCTGTTACCTCGTCACCCCCGATGGCGGTGAAATCCGACTCAAGGCACAAGGTTTTCCCGAAAAAGAGGCATAACGGCCCGTCCGAATGTGTTTAGATTCGCGCTCATGAAACTTTTTCAGCAACTCAAGGCCGCCTTCAACTACGGATTTTACAGCGAGTACCGCTTTCGTCGCGTGGTGCGCCATCGTTTGATGGGTCACTACTCGGAGGAGGCTCCGCGAGCCACCAACACCCGCAAAATGGTGATTGCCATGTTTGACGGGCGCAAGCGACACGGCGGATTAGCCGACCGTCTGCGCGGCATCTGCACCACCTACTGCTTCTGCCGCGACGAGGGGCTGGACTTTCGCCTGCACTTCACCTCGCCCTTCCGACTGGAGGAGTTTTTAGAGCCGAACGGCTACGATTGGCGCATCGACGAAAAGGAGATTTCCTACAACTCGCACGATGCCCGCCCCGTCTATATCGCCTCGCAGGACTACGACGAGGAGCGCGACAACCGCTTTCAGCGTCGCATGGCCAAGAAGTTCTTCAACGAGGATTACAAACAGCTCCACGCCTATACGAATATGCGCTTTGAGGAGGCGCGGTTCGGCCGGACTTTTCACGAGTTGTTCCGTCCTGTAGAGTGGTTGCAACGGCTCGTAGATGAGCAGCTTGTCATGCTTGGCGGACGAAAAAACTACATCGCCGTATCGAGCCGCTTTCTGGAGTCGTTGGGCGACTTTAGCGAACACCGCGAACGCGCCCCGAAGGCCCTGCCCGAGCGCGAGCAGGAGCTGTTACTGAAGCAGTGCGGTGAGCAGCTCGAAAAGATTCATGCCGCCCACCCCGACGAGCGGATTTTGGTCACTTCGGACAGCGACCGCTTCCTGCGCTACGTGGCACGTTACGACTATTGTCGCACCCTGCCCGGCAAGATTGGCCACATGGATGTCGTCGAGGGCGAAAAGGAGGTCCACACGAAGACCTTCCTCGACTTCCTCGTCTTGAGCGAGGCGAAACGCCACTACTACCTCATCGGCCCCGCCATGTATCGGGGCAACTTCTCACGCCGTGCGGCCCAAATCGGTGAGGCCCCTTTCCATGAAGTTCTCTTTTAGTTGCTGTTTCACGGACGATGACCTTTTGGCGTAAATACAAAGAGCAGTACCGCAAAAACCTCGCACTCTCGATTCCCGTCGTGCTGACCCAGCTCGGCCAGATGCTCACCCAGCTGGCCGATACCATCATGGTCGGACAATACGGCGGTGAGAATCCCCTGCCTTTAGCTGCCGTATCGTTCGGCTCGTCGATGGCCTTTCTGATTCTGATTGGCTGTATCGGCATCGCCCTCGGCCTGACACCGCTCATCGGAGAACGATACGTGCGCGGGGAGCATGAGGCGTGCAAATCGCTCCTGAACAATGCCGTCATCTTCTACACGCTGTTGGGTCTGGCGGTCGGTGCGGCACAATATGCAGCCTCGCCCCTGCTCTACTACCTCGGACAACCCGAAGAGGTGGTCACGGGTGCCATTCCCTACTATCGGATGCTCTCCTACAGCATTCCCTTCATGCTCTGTTTCTTCGGATTCAAATCCTTCCTCGAAGGGGCCGGCAACACCAAAACGGTGATGATAATCACGCTGATTGCCAACATTTTGAATGTTATTTTCAACTACCTGCTCATCTTTGGCCGTGGCGGATTGCCCGAATTGGGAGCCGAGGGTGCCGGCCTGGCTACCACCCTCTCGCGTGTGGCCTCGATGGTGCTTATCATCGGCTATTTCCTGCGCCACTCGCGCTATCGGAGCTACCTCAACGGATTCCGCCTGCGCCTGCCCGAATGGCAACGCGTCAGACAACTCCTCCGCATCGGATTGCCGATTGCGGGACAGATGTTTCTCGAATCCTCGGCCTTTGTCGGCACGGCTGTCATGATTGGCTGGCTCGGCACGGTGGCCCTGAGTGCCAACCAGGTGGCCATCACGCTGGGCAACTGCGCCTTTATGGTGATTCTCTCGATTGGTTCGGCCGCTACGATTCGCATCTCGCACTGCTACGGGGAGCGTAACAACGAGGAGTTGCGCCTGGCCACCCACGCCACCTACCACCTGGTACTGATTTGGTCGCTCTTCGCCTCGCTCGTCTTCATCCTGCTGCGACACGATATTCCGCGCCTGTTCACCGACAACGAAGAGGTCATCGCCCTGACGGCCGACATGATGTTCTATGTAGCTCTGTATCAGCTGTGGGATGGAATGCAAAACGTATCGGTGGGTATTCTGCGCGGTCTGCAGGACGTGAAAATCATCATGCCCATAGCCTTCATCGCCTATTGGCTGATAAATATGCCGGCAGGCTATCTGCTGGGCATCACGGCCCAGATGGGTCCCTCGGGCTTCTTCCTCAGCTACTCCTTTGGTCTGGGTGCCGCCGCCCTGCTGCTCATGGGCCGTATCCGACGGGATATTCGTCAGTTGAAAAAGCAATAAACAGCAATAAGGTTTCTTAAGGGAGCTTAAGGGGGCTTAAAGTTCCTTAAGGGTTTCTTTTCCGACCTGCTCAAAACTAATTTTTAATTCTTAATTCTTAATTCTTAATTTTTAATTAAATATTCGTATCTTTACGCCAAATATACCGACCACTATGGATTTCGAACAAACACAAGATAGCGTCAAAAACTGCTGCTGCCGCCCCGTTGTCGGGCGCGGATGCTGCTTTACGGAGGGGGAAAACGGCCCCGAGGCCTTTGCCAAAGAGGGTTGTTTCAAGCTCCACGAGGAGAATTGGCTGGAGGAGTACCCCCAACACGGAGAGGGCGATATTTTCGAGGTACGATTCAAAAATACCCGTCGCGGATTTTACCAGAATGTCAATAACTTGGAGCTTAAGCGCGGTGATATTGTAGCCGTCGAGGCCGCTCCGGGTCACGATATCGGCATCATCTCGCTGACGGGCGATATGGTCCTCAAGCAGATGCGTCGCACGGGGTTCAACCCCCAAAACGGCGAATTCCGCAAAATCTACCGCAAGGCCAAGCCCTACGATATCGAGCGTTGGCAGGAGGCCATCGCCCTGGAGCATGAGACGATGATTCTCTCGCGCCAGATTGCCGCCGATATGGGGCTTAACATGAAGATTGGCGACGTGGAGTATCAGGGCGATAAAATCAAGGCTATCTTCTACTACATTGCCGACGAAAGAGTCGATTTCCGCGAGCTGATTAAGGTCTTTGCCGAGCGTTTCCACATCCGCATCGAGATGAAGCAGATTGGCGCACGCCAGGAGGCGGGTCGCATCGGCGGTCTGGGTGCCTGCGGTCGCGAGTTGTGCTGCGCCTCGTGGATGTCCACCTTCTCCTCCGTCACGACGGGTGCCGCCCGCGCACAGGACCTCTCGCTCAACCCCCAGAAGTTGGCCGGACAATGTTCGAAGCTCAAGTGCTGCATGATGTACGAGTACGACGCCTATGCCGATGCCCGCAAGGCATTACCGCGTGTGCGTGAGCCGCTCCAGACGGTCGATGGCGAGTGGTTCTTGGTTAAGACCGATATCCTGGCCGGCCTGATGACCTTCTCGTCGAGCAAGGATACGATGTCGAACCTGACGACCCTCACGGCCGACCGCGTCGAGGAGATTCAGGCTGCCAACCGCGCCGGAAAGCGTGTCGAGCAGTTGCAGGATGCCGAGGAGAGCGAGGAGCTGTATGAGGAGCCGACCTACCGTTCGGAGGAGGACAGCATCACCCGTTTCGACAAGGCCAAGCGTCGTAAAAAGAAGAGTAAAAATAAGCCGAAGGGCGAACAGCGCAACGACCAAAAGAGCGACCAAAAGGGCGAGCCGAAGGGTGAAGAACAGCCCAAAGCGGAGCAGAAAGCCGAGCAGAAGGGCGAGTCGCATGGTCAGCAACGTCCCCCGAAGCCCCACAAGGAGCAACGACAAGCCAAGCGCGAACAGCGTCCCGATACGCAAGGCGAGGCTACGGCCGAGGAGCAGAATACGGCCCCTCGACACAACCACCGTCGCCCCTTCAACCACCGTCGCAACCGCCCCAACGGAGGCAATAACGGAGGTCAAACGGGTGGCAATCAGGCGTAGGCTATGCAGCGTATCCATCTAATGAGGCTCTTTTGCTGCTGCACACTCCTCGCATTGATGGGGTGTACGGCTCCCGAAGAGGCCTTTGTCAGCGATGTCACGGCCTTCGACCCCGACCATACGGCCATCGTAAAGCTGAAGAACCGCGAGGCCGCAGCGCGTGGCGAATTGAAGCTCTTCCTGCGCACGAACGACCGCTTTCGGGAGGACAGCCTGACGGTGCGCATCGGTACCTTTACGCCCGATTCGCTACACACCGAGGAGCTGCATCGGCTCATCCTGCCCGCCACGCGCCGCATCAATGCCCTGAAACGGGTGGTGGAGATTCCCTATCGTCGAGCCGTCGAATTGCCGCACGCTGGCAACTACTATTTCACCATCACGCCCACCCGACCCACCGAAGGGGTCGAGGCGGTCGGAATCCTCTTTAGAACCGAGCAAACAGACCATTATGGGAAAAGATAAACTGCGTAAATTTGCCGAGAACGAAACCTTTGCCTGCTTCGTGCAGCCGGAGTTCGACACCGTATTCCGATGCGACCACCCCCTGAAAGGGAATTGGCGCAAGGAGTTCTTCCACAACGACAACCCCATCATTCTGGAGTTGGGTTGCGGCAAGGGAGAATATACGATTGGGTTGGCCGAGCGCAATCCGGACAAGAACTACATCGGCATCGACATCAAGGGGGCGCGTATGTGGCGCGGAGCAAAGACGGCCACCCAGCGTGGCATGAGCAATGTCGGATTCCTGCGCACGCGCATCGAATTTATCGAGAGCCTCTTTGCCGAAGGCGAGGTGGATGAGCTATGGATTACCTTCCCCGACCCGCAGCTCAAGACAAACCGCGCCCGCAAACGCCTCACCTCGCCCCTCTTCCTGGAGCGGTATGCCCGCCTCCTGAAGAGCGACGGCAAAATCAACCTCAAGACCGACTCGCAACACCTCTACGCCTATACGAAGGGGGTGATTGACCATTTCGACCTTCCGTGCGAGGTGGCCAACGACGATATCTACGGCTCGGGCTATGCCGACGAGGTGCTGTCGGTCAAGACCGCCTACGAAAGTCGTTTCCTGGAGATGGGACTCCCGATTACCTACCTGCGTTTCGGGCTGGGTGAGAGACGCACGTTCCCCTGGTTCGACTGGGAGGGTGACGAGGTTGCCCGCTCGGAAAAGGACAACGAGGAGAACCGCGAACGCGCCTTTTAACGGCCAAAAGCGACAAAAAAAGACGTGGGGCGTGTCCAACCGGCGAGTTGGGACACGCCCTTCCTTATTTTAGGTTGCAAAGCAGGTGCAGTCGCAGTTGTCGGGGATACATCAGACGATTTCGCGGGTGCGTGGCGGGCTAAAGGGGCCTTGTCGGGCCGCCCTTTTTTGCGCCACACACACATTCTCCGACCAAGAAATTTGCTTACGAGAAAAATAATAGTAACTTTGTAGTAAGAGAGAGCCTATTTCCACTACACACAACCCATTATGTCTGCCTTGCTGCAATATGCACTCGAGACCACCTGCGCGACAGGCCTTATCTATCTGTTCTATCGCGTGGCACTCTACGGCCGTATCCCCTTTTTGGCCGCCCGCATCTATCTGCTGGGAGCCTTGTTTGTGGGCTGTCTGATTCCGATGCTCAAGATTCCCGTATGGCCGGGCGAGGTAATTTGGCTCGATTCGGCACTGCTGACCGAGCTGTCGAATGATGATGTACAACTGCAAGGCATTATCGGGACAACGGCCTGGTGGAAGGGGGAAATGACAGGATGGATTATCGAACTCACCGGTGCGACCATCCTCTTCCTTTTGGCTCTGGCGCAGTGCTACTTCATCCTCAATCTGCGACACACATCCGAGCGGCAGGAGCGGTCCTTCTACTCGCTGTTTCTGACCCTGCAAAAGATTCCCACCTTCTCGTTCCTGCGTTCGATTTATATGTGGCGCGAGACCCCTCCGGGCGATTTCTCCACCATCCTTTCACACGAGGAGAGCCACATCCGCCACCACCACTCCATCGAACGACTTGTGGCCGAGCTGTTCAAATTACTCTATTGGTGGAATCCCTTTGTCTGGATACTCTGCAACCGTCTCATCGAAATCGAGGAGTACGAGGCCGACCGTGATGTACTCGATACGGGCATCGCGGCGAGTACCTATATGACCACGCTCCTGCACCAACATAGCGTGAGGCGGGTGTCGCTGACGAACAACCTCTCCGGTTCGCTCATCAAGCGTCGCTTCCTGAAGATGACCACGCAGGAGCAACCTCCGCACACCGCACGACGCTTATATGGCGTACTGCCGTTGCTACTCGTACTTATCTGCCTCTTTTCGTTCACCAAGCAGCCCCCGCAGTACCACATCAAGGCCCTCCTATCGGAGAACGAGCAGCGTGCCAGCCAAGAGGATACGGCGAACCGCGCAGAGGATATCGTCATCTACGGCCACCAGCTCCACGACGGGGAGTCGGAACCCGCCCTCACGTTACAGACCTTCGAGCATGCCTATGTCGGCAAGCCGTTCCGCATATCGTATGTCATCGAGAACATTTCGGACGACTTCCTGCACTTCACGGAACCTCAATTCGAGGGGGTGAAACTGCTGAATCGCAACGTGATGGGACCTCACAACGGGAGCATCATCTACACCTACACGCTCCTGAGCGACAAGCCCCAGCAACTGCAATTGCCGCCCAGCGGTTTCTGTTACTGCGATGACCGAAATCACAACCACGCCTACACTTTCCGCACGGCCTACATCAACATCCAAGAGGCGCAACCGACTGACACCCCCGCACAGCCGGCTATCGCAACCGGCACGACAACCCGCCGAGGGCTTCGTCATGCCGAGGTGATGCCCCGCTTCGAAGGGGGCGACTTGGAGCAGTTCCGCCGATGGGTCATGCACGAAATCCGCTTCACGACCGAGCTGTTGCAGGCCGGTAGCGAGGGTACGGCAACCGCCTCGTTCCTCATCGACGAAGAGGGACAACTCCTGATTCAACAGATTGAGGCTCCCCACGCCTATCTGGCCGACGAAATAACCTCCGTACTGCAACGCTCCCCGCGTTGGACGCCGGGCAGCGAATATGGCCTCCCCGTGGCCGTGCAATACACCCTTCCCATCTCGTTCCGCATCCTGGGCGAGGAGGAAGAGTTGGAGGAGTTGCCCCTGCTGTGGGCCGACAAAATGGCTCAATTCGAAGGGGGCGACTACCGCGATTTTATCGCCTGGTTCAACCGCCAGCTCACCGCACAGCTCGACGATGCGGGCAACCCGATTGACGGACTGGTGGTCGCCTCGTTCGTGATTGACGAGCGTGGAGCCTTGACCGATGTGCAGGTGCTGCGCTCGCCCGACAAGAAACTCTCGGGCGAAGTGAAGCGCATCCTGGCCGCCTCGCCCAAATGGGACCCGGGAATTCAGGATGGCGAGCAGGTGCGCCTGAAATACATCCTCCCCGTGCAGTTTGGCGAATCGCTCAAAAAACGACTCCTCTCGCTCCTGCCCGCGCCTTAACCCGTGCAACGGTGTTTGTCAAAAATCGGAAATCACCCATCCGAAAAATCGGAGCATCGTTCGCTTTTTCTTGCGAGAACCCCTCAAGCGGGTGAATTTCAGCCCACTTTTTTTGCATAAATAAACATTTTACGCTATCTTTGTTATCCAACCTCATCATCCATATTATCATGCAAAAAAAGAAACAACTTGATTTGACCCGCGGCGAGGAGCAGATTATGCAAATCTTGTGGCAACTCGGAGAGGGAAACGTCAATGAAATTATCGCAAAAATGGAGGAGCCTAAACCGGCCTATACGACCGTGGCTACCTTCATGAAAATCCTTGAAGAGAAGGATTTTGTAGCACGCAAAATGGGAGGAGGCAGAAGTTTCTGCTACCACCCCACGGTTCGAAAAGCCGACTACGCACGACGCGTCTTGCAATCGACCCTCGCGGGCTATTTTAATGGTTCGCTCGTGCAACTCGTCTCCTTCTTCACGCAGCACGAAACGCTGAAAGCGGAGGAAATCGAGGAGCTGAACCAAATCATCGAAGAGGCCAAGGCCGGGGAGTAAGCGGCCGCATCGACCCACAAAACAAGAGGGCGTGTCACAACTTTTAGTCGGACACGCCCTCTTTTTGGGTACATAGGGAGGGGCTACTGCTTGGTATCGCCCTCAAAAACCTTATCCTTTACGCTGGCCGTAGTAGGCACACCGGCATACCCGCCCAGGTTGCAATCGGTGAAGGTGATAGCCTCGGTATGCTCCATCGAAAGGCCGATGGCGGCCTCGTCCACCTTCACGCGCGTAAAGCACACGTTGTGAATCTTCTCTTGTTCGGTGCCTTGCAACACAATGGCCGCCGCACGTGCCTTCTGGCAGCTCACATCCTCGACATAGATATCATGCACGGCCGTGAAATGGTGGTTATCCAACCCCTCGCCGGCATACATCGAGGTGAGGAAGAAGAGGTCCTCCACCTCGCCAAAGGTGCAATTATTGACAAAAATATTGCGAATAAAGCCACCACGGTCGGGGTTGGTCTTGATGTAAAGGCCACGCTTGCAGTAACCACCATAGGTACAGTTCTCGATAAAGACATCCTCCACACCCGACGACATTTCGCTACCCAGCACCACACCGTGCAGTCCCTTGAAACGGCAGTTGCGAATCACAATGCCCGACGAGGGGGTTGCCGTCACGCGGCCATCGTCGTCGCGACCGCATTTGATGGCTACGTTGTCATCTCCGTTGTTGAACTCGATGTTTTGAATCAGCACATCCTGGGCATACTCGGGGTCGATACCGTCGTTATTGACCAACTTGGCATCGTAGCGCAGGCCGTCGCAAATCACATTCTTCGACTTGAGGAGGTGGACACACCAGAAGGGGGCATTGGTGATAAAGACACCCTCGAGCGTGATGCGCTCACATTCGTAAAATTGGATGAGCTGCGGACGGAGGTAGTGTCCCTCCCCAAATACGCGCTCCTCGACGGGCGTCTGCTCATGGTTGTACTTGCGGCTCAAATCCTTGCTCGGACCTTGCAGCGACTTCCACGTTGCAAAGGTCGTAGCGGCATTGCCGTCAATCGTACCGCGCCCGACAATCGAGACATCCTTCAGCCCACGCCCATAGATGAAGGGGCTGTAGTTATAGAGGAAGGTACCCTCCCAGCTCGTAGCAACGACGGGGAGGTAACAGCTCGGTTCGGGGTTGAATTTCAGGGTTGCACCCTCCTGCAATTCGAGGCAGACACGGCTCACGAAGTGAATCGGGCCACAGAGCCAATAGTCGCCAGCCGGCACCACAATACGTGCGCCACCCAGCTCCTCGGCGCGTTGCATAGCCCTGTCGAAGGCAGGTTTAGCGTCGGTCACGCCATCCCCCACCGCTCCGAAATCGAGAATCGAGAGCTGCTCGGTGGGCATCTCGGCACCCGTAATACGAGCAAGAACGGCATCGCGCATGGCCTCGCGGTCGAGCGTTGAAGGGGCCTGCTCCGTGCAGGCCGTAAGCCCCAGCATGAGGGCTACGAAGAGAAAGAATCGTTTCATCATTTTTACCAGTTAATGGGCGTTTGACCCGTAGATAGTAGATATTCGTTGGCTTTTGAAAAGTGTTTGCACCCCAAGAATCCGCGATAGGCCGAGAGGGGCGAGGGATGCACGGCCTTCAGGATGCAGTTCTGTTGCGGGTCGGCAATTGCCCCCTTACGCTGGGCATAGCTGCCCCACAAGAGATAGACCACCCCGCTCTTACGCTCGGCAATCTTGCGCACCACGGCATCGGTAAATTGCTCCCACCCCCTGCCGGCATGAGAGGCCGCCTCGTGTTCGCGGACCGTGAGGACTGCATTGAGGAGCAACACCCCCTGCTCGGCCCAACGGTCGAGATTGCCCGAAGCGGGAATAGGCGTACCGATGTCGGCAGCCACCTCCTTAAAGATGTTTTGCAACGAGGGGGGATGAGGCACTCCGTCAGCCACCGAAAAACAGAGACCATGCGCCTGTCCCGGACCGTGGTAGGGGTCCTGACCGATGATAACCACCTTCAGCTTATCGAGCGGACATTTATCGAAGGCACGGAAGATGTTGCTACCGCGCGGATAGATGCGGCGCGTGGCATACTCCTCCTTCACAAAACGTATCAACTCCTCGAAGTAGGGTTTCGAAAACTCCTCCTCGAGCAGGGCCTTCCAATCGGCCGCAATTCTCACATCCATAGACAAAATGTTTTTGTAAAGATACAAAAAAGCGGTACAACTTTCACCCTTTTTTACTAATTTTGTCCTACTATGAGATATTTAATGCCCTTTTTCTGCCTTTTGGCCTGCATCGGATGCGGTCAAGGCCACAGCGACAAACTGCCCGAGGTCAAGAATCTGATTTACCTCATCGGTGACGGCATGGGGTTAGCCCAGATGACCATGCTCGAAATTGAGCATGACTACGTCCCCACGGCCTTCTCCGAGGCGGAGCATATCGCGCTCATCACCACCCGCTCGGCCAACAACCGCGTAACGGACTCGGCAGCGGCCGGTACGGCCCTCGCCTGCGGTGCAAAGACCAACAACTCGCGCCTGGGGCTTTCGCCCGATTCGGTACGCCTCACCTCGATGATGGAAATGGCCCGCGACAAGGGAATGGCAACGGGTCTGGTGGTAAGTTGCTACCTGCAACACGCCACGCCGGGTGCCTTCTATGCCCACCAAACGGGACGACACCTCTACGACGCCATTACGGATGATTTGGTTGCCTCGCGTTTCGACGTGATGATTGGTGGCGGTACGCGCTGGCTCACCGATGCACATCGCACCGCGCTCACCGAGCAGGGTTATACGCTCGCTTTCACCCGCGAAGAGGCCTTGGCTACTACCCAAACGCCCCTGCTGGCGATGGTCGAGCCGGAGTACCTCCCCAACGCCCCCGAACGTGGCGACTTTATTCCCCAAGCCACGGCCAAGGCCTTGGAGCTGTTGTCGCAAGACGAGGAGGGCTTTATGCTGATGGTCGAGGGTTCGCAAATTGATGGAGCAGGCCATGGTAATGATGCACGGTATCTCCTGGCCGAGATGGAGGATTTCGAAAAGGTGGTGCGTCTGGCGGTCGATTTTGCCGACACGCACCCCGCAACGCTCGTCGTTGTAGTGGCCGACCACGAGACGGGCGGTCTTTCGATGCCGAGTGGCAAGAGCGACTTCACCCTCTCGGAGAGCGGCATCGACTACCGCTTCGGCACGGGTTCGCACTCGGCCATTCGCGTTCCGGCCTACCTCTACGGCACCGGCTCGGGTTGCTTCAAGGCGATGATGGACAACACGGAATTGGCCAACCGCATCATGGAGCTGATGAAGTTGAAAGAGGAGCGTGGCGAGAGCGAAGAGGCAAAAGAAAACTAAAGGATATTAAAGAGAGAGCGTCATCCGGTTGGATGACGCTCTCTTATTATCTAAAAATCTTTGCTCTTCGCTCTTTACTCTTTACTCTTTCCTCTTAATTACCCAAGGTACGATTTCAGCAGCTTCGAGCGCGACGAGTGGCGGAGGCGGCGGATGGCCTTCTCCTTAATCTGGCGCACACGCTCGCGCGTCAGGTCGAACTTCTCGCCAATCTCCTCCAGGGTCATCTCCGAGCAACCGATGCCGAAGAAGTACTTGATGATATCGCGCTCACGCTCCGTCAGGGTCTCAAGGGCGCGGTCCACCTCCGTAGCCAACGACTCGTTAATCAGACCACGGTCGGCGTTGGGCGAGTCGGGATTCACCAACACATCCAACAACGAGTTATCCTCGCCATCGGCAAAGGGAGCATCCACCGAAACGTGACGACCGGCCACACGCAGCGTGTCGGTCACCTTCTCCTTCGGAAGTTCCAGCTCGTTGGCCAACTCCTCGGGCGACGGAGTGCGCTCATGCTCCTGCTCGAAACGGGCAAAAGCCTTGTTAATCTTATTGAGCGAGCCTACCTGGTTCAACGGCAGACGCACGATACGCGACTGCTCGGCCAAAGCCTGCAAAATCGACTGACGAATCCACCACACGGCATAAGAGATAAACTTAAAACCGCGCGTCTCGTCGAACTTCTCGGCCGCCTTAATCAGACCGAGGTTACCCTCGTTAATCAGGTCGGGCAGCGAAAGGCCCTGGTTCTGGTATTGCTTGGCCACCGAGACCACGAAACGCAGGTTGGCTTTCGTAAGCTTCTCGAGGGCCTCCTGGTCACCCTTCTTGATTCGCTGGGCGAGTTCCACCTCCTCTTCAACGGTGATAAGCTCCTCCTTGCCAATCTCTTGCAGGTATTTATCCAACGAGGCACTCTCACGGTTGGTAATGGACTTTGTAATCTTTAATTGACGCATATCTTCACTTTTTAGTCTCTTTCGTGCGGGTTATAAACGCTTTTCCGGCCCCTTTTAGTACGCACAAAAAAGGACGGCCGGAGAATCAACCAACCGTCCTTTGTCCTTTAACCGGGCCCTCGTTACTCTACCAGCACATAGGATGCCGAGCGGCCGTTGGGATAAATGCCGTCAATCGAGTGAATCTTCCCTGTCAGCTTTTTCAGGTCGGAGAGCGAATAGACGGTGCGATTGTTGATGTGGGTAATCACGAATCCCTCCTTCACACGGGCGCGGGCCAGGATGCCATCGGCCTTAATGCCGGCCACCTGCACACCTCCGCGGATATCCAGCTCACGGCACAGCTTCTCGCTCGCATCTACGAACTTTCCACCGAGCGACTCGCTCACATCGATATCCTCTTTCGTCAAGAGTTCGGTTTTACCGGCCTTATTACGCAACGTAACCTCAAAAAGTTTCACTTTGTCGGCTCTTTTTACCGAAATTTTCACCTTATCGTTGGGACTATGGCGGGCAATGCGCTCACGAAACGTACCGGCATCGTTCACCTCCACACCATCGATGTGGGTGATGATGTCGCCCTTGCGGATTCCCGCCTCCGAAGCGGCTCCGCCCTCCTCGACCGAACCGACATAGATGCCGCCAACCTCTTTGATGCCCGTCTCTTCGCCCATGTGGTCGATGAAGGTCTGGTCAATAACCTGGAAACCAATACCGAGCAAAGCGCGCTGTACGACACCATACTGCTTCAAATCGACCACCACCTTCTTTACGATGGACTCCGGCACGGCAAACGAATAGCCGATGTAGCTGCCCGTCTGCGACTGAATGAGCGTATTGATACCCACCAACTCACCGCGCGTATTGACCAGCGCACCGCCCGAATTACCGGGGTTCACAGCGGCATCGGTCTGGATGAAACTCTCAATCGAGAAATCCTCGGGGTCGTTCGAAAGCGCACCCAGCGAACGCGCCTTGGCACTCACGATACCGGCCGTAATGGTCGATTGCAGGTTGTAGGGCGAACCGATGGCCAGCACCCACTCACCCAGACGCAATGCATCCGACGAACCAAACGGGAGGGTCGGAAGCCCATCTTGGTCAATCTTCACAAGGGCAATATCGGTAGCCGAATCCTTGCCGACAAGCTCGGCATCAAAGGTACGACCATCGTTGAGCGTCACACGCAGCTTCGTTGCTCCATCCACCACATGGTTGTTCGTTACGATGTAGCCATCCTCCGAGATAATCACACCCGAACCACCGGCTCTGCGCTCCTGATACTGCGGCTCGGACTGACCGCGACGACCATAGCCCTGCGGAATACCGAAAAATTCGAGGAAGGGGTCATATCCGAACTGCCCACGCTGCGGCACCTCGACACGCTGCACCGCCTCGATGTTCACGACCGCCTTCACGGCATTCTCGGCCGCATACGTAAGGTCGGGGTATTTCGACTCCTCGTAGGCCGTAAAGTGGGTGCCGAGCTGCGTCTGATGCTCGCTCGTAGTGGTGATATACTCAATTTTCGAGGGCATCTGCTCGTTCACATACCAGGCCGACACACCTCCGGCTACGGCTGCCACAGCCGCAACCCCTAAAAACATCATTACTTTTCTCATTTTTCCGTTGTTTAACAGTTATTTAATTGGCGGAAAATTGCTTCATAGGCATTTAATATCGTTCTCTTTCGCATACACTAACGCAAAGCAAAGCACAAATCGTATGCAGAAAGTAAAAAAGTTGAAAGTTAAGAGCTGAAAATAGCCATGCTTATTCTTCGGTCAGCGGCTCGGGCCTGCTAAGAGCAGGCTTTTGCGATTATCTTATCACAGAACAACGGTCGTCAGCTCCAAGGTAAGTCCCCCTTTTCATAAGGGGGATTTAGGGGGATTGTCTATATAGGTGGCGGCATCATCGCCCGTCAGGAGCGAATGGATGGTGTGTATTAGTGAACTTAACTTGAGCAACAAAGCCGTTGGCTTTGATTGTTCTTCGGTCGGCGGCGGCTCGGGCCTGCTAAGAGCAGGCTTTTGTGGTTAAGCCTTACAAAGAACTGCAAAGCCTCCCTTTTCAAAGGGAGGTTTGGAGGGATTGTCTATATAGGAGGCGGCATAATTGACCGTCAATAGCGAGTGAACGGTATGTATTAGTGAGCTTAACTTGAGCAATAAAGCCAATGGCTTTGATTGCTCTTCGGTCGGCAGCGGCTCGGGCCTGCTAAGAGCAGGCTTTTGCGATTATCATATCACATAACAACGGTCGTCAGCTCCAAGGTAAGCCTCCCTTTTCAAAGGGAGGTTTGGAGGGATTGTCTATATAGGTGGCGGCATAATTAACCGTCAGTAGCGAGTGGACGGTTTGTTTTAGTGAGCTTAACTTGAGCAATAAAGCCAAAGGCTTTGATTGCTCTTCGGTCGGCGGCGGCTCGGCATAGCTCGCGAGCGGCTCTGCGCTCGCCTGGCACGACCGTCCTCTGTTACACATCGCAGTTAAGCTCACTAATACCTATGAACAACGGCTGCCCGGAAATGGAACAGCCGCCTTCAATTCATACTCGAAAGGGTATGGATAAAAAAAATCCATACCCTTTCGAGTATGGATTGAAGAGGCGGCTACCTACTCTCCCACGGGAAAACCGCAGTACCATCGGCGTTAGTGAGCTTAACTTCTCTGTTCGGAATGGGAAGAGGTGGAACCTCACTGCTATAACCACCTAAAAGAACATTTGCTTCATTCTATCGAAGCCTCTCGGATTCATCTG
>JAFQHI010000006.1 GCA_017398045.1 Alistipes sp.
AATATATCTAAAATGTAGTTCAGATACTTATAAAAAACTATCGAAATAATTCCTCGACAGCCTGTTTTAGGTCTCCTTTTTGACTATTAAGTAATTTTACCCCCTCTCGCAGGTCTCTTTTTGACCATTAAGCCAAAAAAAGGGTCGTGGCGATGCCACGACCCTTCATCTTATTTCATTCGGCCTACCGAACGCGGATAGCGAGTGGGATTTTTAGGCTTGCAAAGTGTCCGAAACCGCAACATACTTGACCTATGCGAGGCTTTCGAACGCTTTGCGTAACGACAAAATCACCTTGCTTGCCGCGTTCCGCTATATGTTACTTGTAGATAGGTCCGTAGTTCTCGCAAGCGCGATAGTCGGCACCCTCCTTATCCATACCGTGGGCTGCCCATGCCGAAGGACGGAAAATCTTATCCTCATCGACATTGTGCATACATACGGGGATGCGGAGCATCGAGCAGAGGGTAATCAGCTCGGCACCGATGTGGCCGTAGCTGATGGCACCGTGGTTGGCACCCCAGTTGTTCATCACCGAATAGACATCCTTGAAGTTGCCCTCACCCGTAAGACGCGGAGCAAACCACGTCGTCGGCCAGGTGCGGTCGGTGCGCTCGTTAATCACCTTGAAGATGTGCGGGTCGGTATCAACCGCCCAACCCTCGGCAATCTGCATCACGGGGCCAAGGCCCTTCACCAGATTCAGACGGCACATGGTCATCGGCATCTCACCGCGCGTGAGGAAGTGCGACGAGTAACCGCCACCGCGGAAGTAACCACGGTCGGCCGGATACCAGGTCGTAGCGGCCAGGCACTTGTTCTTCTCCTCCTCCGAAATCTCCCAGAAGGGCTTCATCGTGGGGTTACCCTCCTCGTCCGACTGCTGACCCGTAGCGTCGAGCGTGCAGGCACCCGAGTTGATGAGGTGGATGATACCGCCGGCAGCCTTGCCCTCGAGCTTCATGCCCGACACGCGCTCCACTGCCTCGGGCGACCAATAGGTGCGCACGTCGGCAAACATCTGCGAGCGGTTCGTCAAGAGTTTCATCAAGAGCATCGAAACACCGTTGAGCGTATCGTTCTCCGTGGCCAGAATAACCGGCTCACGCATACCGTTCCAATCGTACGACGAGTTGAGCATTGCCTCGGCAAAGTCACCATTGGGTTTCCAGTCGGTCCACTGACGCTGACCCTGGAAACCACCCACAATGGCGTTGTGGCCGCAGCCCTCCTCCTCGAAGCCCATCTCCTTGAGCTTCTCGTTGCCAAGCATCAGGTCGCGCATGATAAGCATCATCTTCACGACAAACTCCCAATTCTTATCCTTCTCCTCGCGGTTGTACACCAAATCCTCGCGGTTGAAGTCCTGACCCTCGTTGGGCTTGCAGTACTGCTCTACCCACTTCATGGCCTTCTCGAACTCCTCCTGGTCGTAGATGCCCAAATCCATGCGACGTAGAATCTCCGTCTCATCGACATACTCGTTGCGCATACCGAGGTACTCCTGGAAGAAGTCGGGGTCGCAGGTCGAGCCGGCAATACCCATCGATACCGAACCGATCGAGAGGTAGGACTGACCCTTCATCTGCATCACGGCCACAGCAGCGCGACCGAACAGCAAGAGCTTCTCCTTCACATCCTCGGGAATCGACATATCCTCCACATCCTGCACATCGCGTCCATAGATGCCAAACGCGGGCAGACCCTTCTGCGTGTGGGCAGCCAGGGCGGCAGCCAGATAGACCGCACCCGGACGCTCCGTACCGTTGAAGCCCCAGATAGCCTTCGGCATCAGCGGGTCCATATCAATCGTCTCCGTACCGTAGCACCAGCAGGGGGTCACCGAAAGCACGGCACCTACATTATTATCGCGGAACTTGGCAGCGCAAGCGGCAGCCTCGGCTACGCCACCGATGGTCGTATCGGCAATCACGCACTGAACAGGCGTACCATCCGTATAGCGGAGATTTTCCGAATAGAATTTGGCCACCGACTCGGCCATACCCATCGTCTTCTGCTCCAACGACTCGCGCACACCACGGCGGCGACCGTCAATCACAGGACGAATACCAATTTTAGGATAGTTTTTCATGGTAGTTTATAGTTTAGTTAATGAATTTAACGACTTTAACGAGATTTATGAGATTAAAGATTTTTTCCTTTTTGACCTGCCTCCGGCAGCTCGACCTTGCTCCGGCTCGGCAAAGTCCGCAAGCGGCCTATGCGCTCGCCTTAATCGCAAGGTTATCTCTTTCCTCTTTATTTTTCTTTGCTCTTCAACAGTTTCGTCAAGACGAAGCCCACCACGAAGATGGCCGTCGTACCGAGGACAATCGTCAGGTAGGTATGGAGTTGCGAGCGGAATTCGTAGAAGGGCTGGCCCTCGTTAATAAAGGGCGAGAGGCTCATCCAGGCGATGACCATCAAACCGACCACCACGCCCAAAATCGAACCGGCACGATTGGGTTTCTTGCAGGCCAGAGCCAGCAGGAAGAGGCCCAACATACCGCCACTGAAAATCGAGGCGAGTTTCCACCAGGCATCCAACACACCATCGATGTGCATCATCGCCAAGCCCATCAGAATACCGAGACCGCCCACCATGAACGAACCCAGATACAGCACCGTCATATTCCTCTTCTCGCTCAAAGGCTTCTTGGCAAAGTGCTGCACGAAGTCGGTCAGGATGATGGTGGCCGCCGAGTTAATCGAGGTCGAGATGGTGGACATACCGGCCGAGAAGAGCGAGGCAATCACCAGACCCGTCAAACCGGTCGGCAAACCATAGACGATAAAGTGCGGGAAGACCTTATCCGAGGCCGTGCCGGTAGGCAGCAGGTCGGGCTGCGCCGTGTAGTAGGCAAACAGAGCCGTACCGATATAGACGAAGATGAGCGACACGGGGACATAGAGCAACGAACCGAAAAGGGTGGAACGCACCGCCTCACCGGTCGTTTTGGCCGTCATGTATCGCTGCACGTAGTTCTGGTCGATGCCGTAGTTCTGCATATTGGTAAACAGACCGTAAATCATCACCACCCAGAAGGTAGGCTCCAAGAGCGATGCTCCGAACGAACCGAGCGAGAATTTGCCATGCTCGGCGGCAATCGAGAAGAGCTGCGAGGGGCCTTCGGGCATCGTGAAGGTGAGGAGCAAGGCACAGGCCACGGCTCCCAGAATCAGGATAATACCCTGAATGGCATCGGTCCACATCACGGCCGCAATACCGCCCATAAGCGAGTAGAGCAGCGTCAGCACACCCGTCCAGATAATGATGGTCTCGACATCCCACCCGAACATCGTATTGAGCGGCAGGGCCAACAGCAACAGAATCGAACCCGTGCGGGCCAGCTGCGTCAAAAGGTAGCACAGAGCCACGTAGCAACGCGCCCAATAGCCGAACTTCAGCTCCAGATAGTGGTAGGCCGAGACGCTGTTCACGCTGCGGTAGAGCGGGATAAAAATCTTGGCCGCAAGCCACGTAGCCAGCGGAATCGAGAGCGAAAAGACAAAGGGATTCCAATTGCCGGCAAAAGCCTGTCCGGGCAGTCCGAGGAACGAAATCGAGGAGACGAAGGTGGCGAAAATCGACATACCCACGACCCACGCGGGGAGTTTGCCCTCGGCCTTGGTAAAGGCAGCGGCACCGCGACTGCTACGGAAATAGAACGAGCATCCGAACAGCACGACACCGGCCACAAAGGCGAAAAAAATCAGGTAATCTATCCAGGTGATTCCCATAAAGCGGAAGTTTCAGTTGACGGGGTTTGAGCGTTTTGAGGTTTGGCGTTCGGAGTACTACATAGCCCCCAGCTCCTGCAGAGCCAGGCGAATCTTCTCGCGCTCCTCGGTGCGGAACTTACGATAGGGCCACGAGAGGTAGTCGTCGCAGATACCCAAGAGCGACAACGCGCACTTCACACCCTTCAGGTAGCTTGAGCCATACTTGCCGACCGTGTAAATCGAGCCTGAAATCTGCATGATGCGACGCTGCAATTCGCGCACACGCTTCAAATCACCCGCCTCGGCCGCATTGAACATCTCGACATAGAGTTCGGGGAAGATGTTTGCGCCACCATTCACACCGCCATCGGCACCCATCAGGACGCACTCGCCGGTCAGCTCTTCGGGACCCACGTAGAGCGAGAAATCCTCCCGATTGCCGAGCAGATAAATCAACGTCTCGAAGTAGTTCATGTTGGCCGACGAATCCTTCAGGCCGACGATATTGGGGTGGTCGGCCAGCACGGCCACGGTCTTGGCCTCGAGGAAGACCTTCACGTGCGAAGGCATATTGTAGAGGTAGAGCGGGAGCGGGAGGGCATCGGCCAAAGCCGTATAGTACTCAATCAGCTCCTGCTGCGAGGCGGCAAAGTAGTAGGGAGCAGCCGCTACCACACCGACGGCACCGCACTGCTTGGCATGCTCGGCCAGACGCACACTCTCATCGAGCGACGTATCGGTCACACCGACCAAGACCGGCACACGGCCATTCACCTGCTTCAGCACCAACTCCACGAACGCATAGCGCAACTCATAGGTCAGGCTCTGCGCCTCGCCCGTCGTACCCAAAATAAAGAGGGCATGAACGCCACCCTTCAACATATGTTCAACGAGGCGAATCGTACCCTCGCAATCCAATTCATTGTTACCCTTCAGAGGGGTAATCATCGGCGGAATAATGCCACGCAATTTTTCCATTTTATCTGTGTTTTGAATTTACTCTTGCAATATTATTAAATTTAGCCCAAACAAAGATATGAAAAATTGTCGAATTTATTTATAATTTTAACCGACCCCGTGACTTTTCTATGATTTTTTGTATCTTTGAGTGCTAAACCAATTAAACGCCAAACAAATGAAGAAACTCAAACTCTTTTTACCGCTCGCCGCATTGCTGGCAGTAGCCTGCGCCCCCCAGTCGCCGAGCGAGAAGGCTTGGGCCGAGGTTTATCCCGCCATCGAGGCCAAAATCGTAGCCCCGACCTTCCCGGAAGCCACCTTTGACATTCGTGACTTCGGTGCCAAACAGGAGGTAGCCAGCCACGACGCCATCAACGCAGCCATCAAAGCCTGCAACGAGGCCGGCGGTGGTCACGTTATCGTACCTGCCGGCATCTGGCTCACGGGTGCATTGACGCTCCTTTCGAATGTCGATTTGCACCTCGAGGAGGGTGCCACGTTGCTCTTCTCGGATAATCTGGACCACTATCCCCTCGTGCGCACGCGCTGGGAGGGTATGGACTGCATCAACTACTCGCCGATGATTTACGCCTTCCAGCAGGAGAATATCGCCGTGACGGGCCTCGGTACGCTCGACGGTGGTGCCTCGCTCAAGAACTGGTGGTCGATGGTGTGGAACGTAGAGACCGATTGGGAGAAGGAGCGTCGCAACACGCAGCGTTACGGCCGTCCCCTGCTCCAGGTATGGATGGACGAGAAGAAGCCCATCGAGGAGCGTGTTATGGGTCATGGCTACGGTATGCGTCCGCAGCTGGTCAGCCCCTTCGAGTGCAAGAACATCCTTATCGAGGGTGTGACGATGATTCGTTCGCCCTTCTGGAACCTGCACCCCGTATTCTGTGAGAACATCACCGTTCGCGACGTGAAGTTCAACAACGACGGCCCGAACGGCGACGGTTGCGACCCCGAGTCGTGCAACTACGTGCTGATTGAGAATTGCTACTTCAACACCGGCGACGACTGCATCGCCATCAAATCGGGTCGTGACGGTGACGCTCGCGCCTTCGATATTCCGAGCCAGAACATGATTGTCCGCAACTGCGAGATGAAGAACGGCCACGGTGGTGTGGTAGTCGGCAGCGAGATTGGCAGCGGCTACAAGAACCTCTTCGTAGAGAACTGCGTGATGGATTCGCCCGAACTGGACCGCGCCATCCGCATCAAGACCAACGCCCGTCGCGGTGGTGTGATTGAGCATATCTACGTGCGCAATGTCACGGTAGGCCAGTGCAAGGAGGCCGTGCTGAAAATCAACCTCATCTACGACCAGAAGAGCGTAGGCGATGCTACGGACTACCCCGTGGTACAGGATGTCTATCTGGAGAACGTAACGAGCCAGAAGAGCCGCTATGGTGTCTGCGTAACGGCCCTGGAGAATGTAAACAACATCCACAACATCTACGTCAAGGACTGCGAGTTCAACAACCTGGAGAAGGAGGAGTCGATTTCGGGTCTTTGCGACCCCATTTCGTACGACAACGTAACGATGAACCTCGCCGTAAAGGAGGAGGCTCCCGTTGCCGAGTAACGACAAGGCTTACACGAAAAAAAAGAGTTCCCGCAATCGGGGACTCTTTTTTTTGTGGGGAGTAACTTTAGCAATGACCTTAAGGGGGATTAAAGGGGATTAAAGGGGATTAAGGGTTCTTAAGGGTTCTTAAGGTTGCTTAAAGTTGCTTAAGGGAGGCCTTAATAGCCTTTAGTCCCCCTTCATCTCTTTGCTCTTTGCTCTTTCCTCTTTCCTCTTATTTCACCTTGTAGGGTTGGAGGCGCACCTTCAACACATACTCCTTCTTTTTGTCGATGGCATACTTTTTCAGCACACCCGGACCACAGGAGCTGTTACCCAGACCCAGCACAGCGGCATCGAGCGTCACAATCGTGGCGGGCAGCTCTTTGAGGAAGCAATCGTGGGTTGTCGAGGCCAACTGCTGCGCCGTATAGGGTAACACCTTGGCCGAGAAGGGCTTGTCGAGGGCCGTGATAATGACACCCTCGCCCTGCTTATTGGTCAGGGTCAGCTCGGTCAGCGACTCGCGATTACCCGAATCCTGCGGACGCGGATAGTGGGTATATTGCGCACCAACGTGCGACGAGAAACGACCTACGCGCGTAGCACGCAGACGGTCGGGATAGCTCTCCATCGGGCCACGGCCAAACCAGCTCATCTTATGCAGCGCACGATTCATCGTCCAGACCATACCCAGGCAGGGCAGTTCGGGCAACGTCCCCTCGAAGGCATAGCGTTGCTCGAAATCGACCGTACCATCGCCATAGACCGTGTAGCGATGCTTGACGCGAATAGCCCCCTCGGCATAGCAGTAACGCTCCTCACAATCGACCTCCACGCGGTTGGCCGAGAGGTGCCTCCAGCTGAACGACAACGGTTCAACGGTGGGTGACGCCATTCCGTGGCGTGTCCAATCCTTGGCCAGCCAATTGCCGAACGAGCGGTCGTTGTCGGTCGGGGCGCGGAAGGCACTGAAGGTGGCAGCGGGCAGGGTATCGACCGGTGCGATGATGCTCTGCGAGCCATATTTCAAGCCTGCAAGACGCGCCTTGTCGCGGTCGAAATAGAGCGTGGCGGAGCCGGCACGAACCGTGAGCGATGCCCCCTCCTGCACCGTCACCGAGCCGCCCTCTTTGAGCGGACGCTGCACGACTTGGAGCTGGCGGTCGCGCAACACGATTTGGTCATGGGCCACCACGTGACCCTCATCGGCCCAAGCGCAATCCTCGGCCAGTTTAATCTCGATATTGAGGCGGACATCGTGTTCGTCGATATCGTACTTCGAGAGGGCATTCCCCACCATCACCGTAGCCAGCCCCTCCTCACCGGGTCGGGGATTCGGCAGGTCGAAACCACCGGTATCGACAATACGGCCATCGATGGCCAGACGCCACTCACCGACATAGTTTTCGAAGCTCGTATGGTGGTTGTGGTTCTGCAACGCGAGACGGCACTCCGCGCCATCGAACCAGGTCATCTTCATATAGACCGGCTGATAGACCCGCTTCACCTCATCGTACTTCGGGCCATAGGAGCGGTCGGCAAAAATCACACCGTTCATACAGAAGGCCTTCAGGTTGGGTTGGTCTCCGAAATCGCCACCATAGGCCATCTGCATACGGCCATTGGGCAGCAGACGGGCGATACCTTGGTCGCACCAGTCCCAAATAAAACCTCCGAGCATACGCGGATGGCTGTAAATCTCGTCCCAATACTCCTGGAAGTTGCCCAGCGCGTTACCCATCGAGTGGGCATATTCGCTCGTGAGGACGGGGCGGTCATCGTTCGTACGACGAGCAATCGACAACAAACGCTCCCAGCGGGCATTCTCGGCACGCTCGGCATCGGCACCCTCCGGAATACCCGGGTTGAGATACTCCTCCTGCACACGGGGATAGAAACGGCTGATGACATCCACCGTCTTGGGGTCGGGGTTACCATCCACCCCCTGCGCGCCCTCGTAGTGAACGGGGCGTGTGGGGTCGAAATCGTGCAACCAAGCCGAGATGGCGGCAAAGTTGGGGCCATAACCGCTCTCGTTACCCATCGACCAGAAGACCACCGAGGGGCGGTTCTTATCGCGCTCGGCCATGCGCACGGCACGGTCGAGGAAGGCAGCGTGCCAATCGGGGTTGCTGGCCAACTTGCCGCGCAGACCATGCTCCTCGATATCGGCCTCATCCATCACATACAGACCCAGCGAGTCGCATAGTTCGTACCAGCGCGGCACGTCGGGATAGTGCGCCGTGCGCACCGCATTGATATTGGCCCGCTTCATGAGCAGAATATCCTCTATCATGCGCTCCTCGGTCATCACACGCGCCGTCAAGGGGTCGTGTTCGTGGCGATTCACACCGCGGAAACGAATCGGCTTGCCATTGACCAGCACCTGTCCCCCTTTGACCTCCACCGAGCGGAAACCGACACGCTCCGTAACGCGCTCGATGACAGCCCCCTCGTCATTGATAAGGGCCATCTTCAGCGTGTAGAGGTAGGGCGTTTCGGCCGTCCAGAGCTTGGGAGAAGCGATTTGAGCCGTCATGCGACCCAGCTTGCGCGGGCCGCGCTGCGGGAACCACTCGTTCATATTGGCCGCCTTGTTATCCAAATCCAACACCGGCTCGATGGGAATCTCCAGCTCTTTCACCCGATTGCCGTCGGCATCCTCCAACGTGGCGCGGAAGCGATACCCATCGCCCCGCTTTTTGCGATAGACCGAAAATTCGGGGTCAATCTGGAGCGTAAAGTTGCGATAATCCGCATCGGGAAGCGTGCGCACGGTGTAATCCGTGAGGCGCACATCTTCGGTGTGGAAGATGGTCACATCACGATGAATACCGCCAAAACGCCAGAAATCCTGGTCCTCGAGGTAGGAGCCGTCGCTGTAACGATAGACTTCGACGGCAATCTGATTCTCGCCCCCGCGCAAATACTTCGTAATGTTGAACTCCGAAGGCTCCATGCTTCCCTGCGAATAACCGACTTTTTCGCCGTTAATCCAGACATAGAAGGCACTCATCACGCCATCGAACCGCAGGAAGGTCTGTCCCAACTGCCAATTGACCGGCACGGTGAAGGTGCGACGATACTGCCCCACGGGATTGCGCTCGTCGTAGGTCGTATATTTCTGCTTGGGTGTTCCCATCACACGCGGCGGGTCAATCTTAAAGACATAACCTGCCGAGGCATAAATCGGTGTGCCGTAGCCGTTCACCTCCCAGTTGGCCGGCACCTCGATGCGGTCCCAACCCTTGTCGTTGAGGTCCGTGCGATAGAAATCCTCGACGCGCAGCGAGGGGTGCTTCACCCAATGAAAACGCCACTCGCCATTGAGCGAGAGGGTTCTATCACCTGCCTTCGTGCCGTAGGCGATAAATGCCGCACGTGCCGGCTCGCGGTTGATTTGCAGCACGTGATGATTCTCCCAATCGGCCACCTGCGCCACCGCCGACGAGGCCACAAGACAAGCCCCCAAAAAGCCAATCAATCTCTTCATAATCGTTGTTTTATTGTACGTCGAGCGACTCGAAACCGAGACCCTCCATCTCCTCGCCCGAAAGAATCACGCGATACTTTCCGGCATTGATATAACCACCCGAAGTGGTACTCAATACGCGCCACTTCTCGCCCAGGTCGGGCAACAAAATCTCCTGGTCGCGCAACACGGCACCGGCCGGGTCGATGAGTTGCAGACGCATCGGCACCTGACGACCGGTCGGGTTGATATACTTAAAGCGGAAGGCATAAACCTGCGCCAGACCCGTCTGAATGGTCCACTCGATACGCCCCTTGGCCTCTTCGAAGAAGACACCCTCCTTCTTGCGCAACAACTCGATACGATGCTTACCCTCGACTTTAGCCGCCTCGGCTTCGTAGGTATCGGTCGGGCGTGTCACCGGCTCTGGAGGCAGCAACTCCTTCGGGGTCTTGGCCACCACATCCTTTTCGGCCTTGGCCCAACTCCACTTCGAGGCGGGCATCGGCTCCACCTTTGCCGTCGAATCGGTCGTAGCGATGGCGATGGCCGAAATCACGGCCTGACCCGCCTTCACCTCCGGGAAGTCAATCTTAAGCTCGCCCTTTTGTGCCTCGGCCTCAACAACCACCTTCAGTGCGCCGTCATGGCCCTTCTCGGCCCAAATATCGAGGTCATCGACCACCGTCGTGCCGTTCACGGCCACATCGAAGATGCGCAGCCCCTCGCAATCCGTACCCCACGAACCGCCCGTTCCGTGCCACGGCTCGACAAAATAGAGTTCGATGCGATACTTCCCATCGGGAACCGCGAAGCGATAGTTGAGCTTATGACGTCCCCAACGGAAGGTTTGGAAGAGTCGCCAATCGCGCGTGCCGCGAATCGGGTCGTAGGTCACACGCTGGCTGGCCAGATAGGGCGAAAGGCCCTCAAAATCCTCGCTCCACGAGCGCGAATAGCGGACATCGTCCGTATCCCACTTTTGGCCGAACGAGTCGGTGTAGCTGTCGCCACCGCAATTCACGCGGTAGAGGTAATTATAGCCCGCAGCACCCTCCGTAAGCGGCTCCACATCGCGGTAGAGGGCCTCGAAGTTGGGTGCCTGCTCCAAATTGTTCAACACCAAGACATCCTCGGCCACCGCCTTACCGCCATGGTAAGCCACGGCACGCAGGACGTTGTAGCGCACCTTGCGATTTTCCCACGTAAAGTGCGTACCGATGCCATGCTGAAGTTTGCGCCCCAGGAACAACGCCTTGTTATCCACCGCATCGTTGTACAGCAGCACCGAATCGCAATTCGAGTAGGCCTCAATCGTGGCGCGACGCGGAGCCTCGAAGCGGTCTGCCCACGTGTGCGAGGTGAGATAGACCATCGGATGGTCGGCCGCAGAGGTGTAGTTGGCCTGATACATATAATAGACATCGTTCGGCTCCTCCCACGGGGTCACCAGACCTTTATTATTAAAGGGGCCTACCTTGTCAATGGTGCGGTATCCCTCCTCGGGCTGACGACGACCCGGGTTATCGTGGCTCGAATAAATCCACTGATACTGCCCGATGAGGCGGTCGCGGTTTTCATGTGCCAGGCGCACCTTGGTCTCCATGAGAAGGGTCATGCGGTTCTCGTTCCACGAGCCGGCCGGATCGAACGCCTGCGGCTCTTCGTGGAAGCCCGTCGTGCGCCAAGCCCCATACTCGCCATTGAGGAGCTGGTCCTCCTGCGCCAGCTCGTTGCCGTAGTTGAAGAGGTCACCGCCATAGGTTCCGCTCCAGTTCTGCACCACGTTCCAATCCGTTCCGACACCACCGTTGCAGGTCGTCACTGGGCGCATCGTCGCGCTCGTGGGGTCCATTTCGCGGATGATTTCGACACACTCCTCGGCAAAATCGCGCGGCAGCACCGACTCGTTCTGCAAGCCCCACAGCATCACCGAGGGGGAGTTACGACGCTCCTTGACCCAACGGCGGAGCATCGTCTTGAAGTTGGTGCGGAATTCGGGCGTATCGTACCACACGTGGGCCGAAAGTTGCGTCCAGAACAAGATGCCGTACTTGTCCCAATAGCCCTGATAGTCGAGATGGTGGGGCTGGTGGGCATCGCGGAAGGCATTGAAACCCGCAGCCCGCATCTGCTTCACGCGGGCCGCAACCTGCTCCTCGGAGAAGGCGTGGCTTTGGCCAAACTGATGCTCATACTCGCAGACACCATTCACAAAGGTCGGCTTACCGTTCACATAGAGGCGGTTATCGCCATCCTTGCGGAAGACGGGCCACGAGAAGGTGCGAATACCGTAAGGGGTCGAGATTTCGTCGGTCGTGCGCTTGCCCCCGTCGCGCTTAATCATCGTCGCCAACTTATAGAGATAGGGGTCTTCGGGCGACCAAAGGTGGGCATCCTCGACCGTGGCCGTCTGATGCACGCACTTCGTCTCACCCGGCTCCAGGGTCAGCTCCTCCACAAGGCGGAAAACCTGCCCACCGAGCGAGTTGGCAAACTTATTCACCAGCTGCACCTGCTCGCGCGTCAAGCCGTAGTTCTTCACCTCGGTCTTGATGTGGATGGTTTTGTTATCCCCCTCGTTCCAGATGTGGACACCGAAGGGTTCGATGCGGATTTCGTCCGTCAGCTCCAATGTCACGGGGCGGAAGATGCCGAGCGGCTGCGAACCCTCGCTAAAGCCCACCTCCGACGAGCAACCACCGCAAATCCACGGCATATCGGCAATCAACTCGGGGTGTTCGGCCTTGACCTGCAGGAGGTTTTCGCCCTCGCGCAGTGCCTCCGTCACATCGAGCGAAAGGACCGTGCGACCCACAGGGTGACGACCCAACTCCTTGCCGTTGAGCGTAATGGTGGCATAGGTTCCCACGCCCTCGAAATGGAGGAAGGCACGCTTGCCGGTCAGCGCATGAACCGTAAAAAGCTGCTCGTAGTGGGCCGTACCGTGCAGGTTGCCGTGCAGGAGCTGGCGATAGCCGTAGTAGTCGTCCCAATTGTGGGGAACGGTCACCGTTTTGCGCTCCGCCTCCTTGCCTTCGAGCCAGGTCGTCCACCCCGCTTTCAGTTCGGTCACCTCGCGGCGTTGCTTGCGGTCTGGAGCTACGAAACGCACCTTCGAGCGACCCATCGGGCGGCTCGTCGCAACGGCAATACCACGCTGCTCGTCGTTATTGACGGCACAATAGAAGTGATAGACCACCCCGTCGTGCTTTACGACAAAACTCTTATGGGCAAACATCTCGTCGTAGGGCTTGGTCGGATAAATCAAATCGTCGCCCTGCCAATCGTCCCACGTTACGAGGTCATAGCTGCACGCAAAGGTGTTGTAGGCCAAATAGGGACGCGTCGGATTGAAGGCCGAGAAGTAGAACATGACATACACATCGCCCATTTTGACGATTTGTGCATCGCCCGTGATGGTACCCTGCGCCTCGTGTGAGAAGATGGGGTTACCGGCATAGCGCGTCCAATGTTTCATATCGTGCGACAGGGCAATACCGATGCGCTCGCCCTTGTAGCCCGTTTCGGGGTTCTTGCCACCCGCGTTGTAGTACATCACAAAGGGCGCGCCGAGCGACTCGGAGCGGTCCCAATAGACCATGCTCTTATACTGCACGAGGCTCTCCCACCACTGCACATCCTCATCCTCGATGGAGAGAATCGGCCCTTTGGGGGTCTGCCACGGATGGGCCTCGGTGGGACGCTTTTTCGTCCACGCCAGACCGATGTTGAGCGGTGCCTCCACCGCCTCGTAGCCACGTCCCGCACCACCGATGTAGGTCATCCAGCGACGATTCTTGAACTGCTGCAGTTCATACGACCCGCCCCACTCCATATCGACCAGAGCGGGGAATCCGCCACGCTGATTCACATCCCACCCCTTTTCGGGCCACTCCAAGACCTTTCCCAAGCTTTTCCACTCCAAGAGGTTATCGCTCTCGGCCAGGTAGGTTTCATAACCACGGCCATCCTTGGCACCCTTGCCGTTGTAGAGGACGTAGGTCATGTACCATTTGTCGCCTTCGCGGAAGATGGTCGGGCAATCAATCTTGGCCTGGTTGGTTTCGGGGGCGATTACAAGGCCATATTTATAGGGGGTTCGCGCCTCCTCATAGACCTCGGCCATGCGCTCTTGCGAAACGTGTCGTTGGGCCGAAACCGAAAGCGTCAAAAGAAGTATAAAAGAGAGAATCAGCGTTTTTTTCATTGCAAATAAGGGGGCTTATAGCGTTTAGTAGAATAACCAATCGGGCGTATCGTCCGAACCGGCCAGACCCACGTTGCGAGCCTTCAGCTCGTCCGAGGTAAAGCCGGCCACGAGGAGGAATCCGCGCGGGAGGGTCAGTGCGTGTTCGCCTGCCTCGAAGTGGTAGGCATGAATATTGGCCACACCCCACCCTTTGACCGTCACGGCATTCTGCAACACAGGCTCGGCCTGTCCGTAATCGTTCGCCGAAGCGTCGATTTCGAGCTTCGGAGCCTGGGCAAATCGCTTGTTGTCGCCCTTGAAGTAACCAACAAGAAGCTTCACGGGCTGCGTGCAGCTAAAGGTGAAGGTCGTCGCCTCGGAGCGTTTTTGCTCGCCATTGAAGACAAAACCCTTCATCCCCTTCAGCTCCGCGGCCAACGCCTCGACCTGTAATTCGGGACGGTCCGAGAAGGGCGAGATACCCTCCCCGTAAGTCACGCGCTGCCATGCGCCCTTGAGCTGAACGTCGGCATTCGCTGCGGGCAGAATCTCGGCTGCCTCCTGCTTGTCGCTGTTTTTCAGCAACTCGGTATTGGCCTTCAGGGCGGCCAACTCCGCCTCGTAGTGGGGCAGCAGCTCCTCCCAGGTCTTGTTCTTGCCACCGGCACCGCTAATCGGCACGCGACGCTGCTGGGTCTGCATACTGTTGGCATAGAGGTAGCTATCCTTCGTCAAATCGACCAGCGTGCGATACCATTCGAGGCTCTTCTCCAAAAGCGGAATCGAGGCATCGAGGTAGGCAATATCCTTGCTCCATTGGTGGTTCAGCACCTCGCGGGCCGCCTTGACCTTCCAATAGAAGGCATAGGCAAAGGCGCGGTAGCAGTAGATATCGTTCTTCAGGCGGGCAAACTCGGACTTGTTCGTGCGGGGTTTCACACGCTCGATAGCCGCCACAGCCTTATCGCCATGGGCAATGCACTGCTCGATGATATCGAGCGGGAATTCGCCGTTTTCTACGTGCGGTTGCTTCTTCCACTCCTTCTCGACCCACTCGATGAGCTTCTCACCGGCCGGACCGCAACTCTCGTAGAAACCCGGATAAATCGTATATTTATAAGGATTTACCAGCTGGCTCATGAACATACCGAGGAGCAACGTCTGGCGGTTACCCTCCGTGATGCCGAAGCGACGCAACGTCTTGGGGGCAATCTCACCCGACTCCTCAAAGGCCTCGCGGATGGCGGCACCCTGCTTCGGGCTTACGCCATACTTCTCGCCAAAGGTCTTGTCCCAATAGGCTATCTCCTCCGCGCGGTCACGACGGCAATTCCAGGCGTAGCGACCCCACGCCTCATACCAGGCCCAATCGCGGTCGAGCTGCTGCAAACGCTCCCCGTCAGCCGTCTTGTCGGCCGTGTAGGGCCAATCCCAATACGAAGCCTGCGGATAGAGGTGCAGCGCATTCGCACCATGCACATCGTGCATCGCCTGCACGGTCTTCTGCGTAAAGTCGGGCGACGACCAACGGAACGGCTCCAGGTTGGCCAGAATATGCACATTCGAAATGTGGGTCGAACCGAGCGACGAGAGGTCCTTATGAATCTCGCCCCACGGACCACCCGGGGTATAAGTCGTCAGCGACTCGCCGTTGTACTTGTGCATCGTGTAGAGGTTCTTGTAAATCGGCAGGGCGGCATCCATCACCATGCGGCAATTCGTATCGTGCGCACGCAACAGCACGGGCGGTTCGTCCGTGCGTCCCAGCGCATTCAAACCATCCTTCACGCCCGGTAGCACGACCTTCGTAAACCACTCCACATCATCCTCATAGGTCGCCATCGCCTCGCCCAGACAGCACAGCAGACCCACGTTGGGATACTTCTCCACGAAGGCGGCAATGCTCTTGCGCGTATAGTCGGCCACAAGCGGTGTGATGGGACGGTTGCGGTCCTGCGTGCGCATCCCGTAATGCTCGGCAAAGGGTTTCGAAAGCAAGATGTTGTAGAACATCTGAATCACGAAGATACCGCGCTTCGAGGCCTCGTGCGTGAGGAACGAGAACATCTCCTCGTTCTTGCGGAAGGTCTCCTCGTCCACCTCCACAGCGAAGGGGTAATCCTCGAGCTTCACGAGCGAGGCAAAGGGGTGGCCGTTCCACAGATAGACCGAATTCATGCGGTTCTTGACGAGCATATCGAGGTACTTCACCCACAGTTCCTTGTCGTAGAACCAGGGGAAATTCTCGGGCGTATAGGGGTACTCATAAACCGTGCGACCGGGCAGGTAGTAGGTCTTCTGCACACCGATACACGTACCGCGCAAGACCATCTCGGGGGCATCCTCGAAATGGTCGGGAGCATTGAGTTTTCCCTCGGCCTCCATGCGGTCAATCAGCTCGCGGCAACCATACAGCAAACCGCTCCCGTCGTGACCCGTAACGGTAATCGTCTGACCATCGTTCTCGATACGGAAGCCCTCCTTTTTCAACCCCTCGGCATTCAGTTGCAGGCAGATTGTCCGGTCGGCCTCCTCCGTAACCACATAGCCGTTGGCCTCCAAAGCCTCCGTGAGATGCGCTGCCGCAAAGAGCGTCTGCTCGGTCGGCTCCTCGGGAAGCGTCAGCTTCACAATCGGCTTGGCACAGGCGGTGAGCATCAACACGACACACGCCAAAAAGAGTGTTTGAAAGTTTCTCATCATCTTGTTCTTGTCTTGTTAGTTTAGTAGTGAATTGTCAACTCTTTACCGCACTCGATGGCAAGCGGTTCGCCCGTTGTTGGATGGTAGAGCGTACCTCGACCCTCGGTGGCAAAGACCGAAACCGTATGGGCGTCCATCTTTACGCGGATTTCACCTTGCGGGGTGGGAATCGTACCCTCCATCCACGCCAGGCCACCCAGCGTGGGGCGTACCTCATAGGCGGCATAGCCCGCCTCGGTAGGTTTCACACCGAGGTAGTAGCGACCCAAGAGGTAGATGGGCGAAGCACCCCAGGCGTGGCAAAGGCTCTTGCCATAGGGACGACCATACATGGCCAGGTGCTGCGTACCGCTCTCTGTGGGGTTGTACTTCTCCCAGAACGAGGTGGCACCCTCGCGGAGCATACCGCCCCAATAATCCTTCATCTCACCCATCACGGCCTCCTGCTCGCCCAGCACGCAGAGTGCCTCCAGTTCGTAGAAGCGCATATAGGGGGTAGTGATTTTCAGAATCTCGTCATTGAGCAACACCGAATCCTTAATCTGCTGTTGCTGTTGGGGTGTGAGGTAACCGAAGAAGGTGGCAAACATATTGGCATAGCGGGTCACCGCTTCCGATTGCTTGCCCTCGACGCAGTTATGGACCATCGCCGCTTTGGCCTCCGACCAGAAGGTCGGCATAAGCTTGGCACGCAACTCGGCAGCCAGCTTTTCGTAGGTGGGGACATCCTCCTCCACCTCGGCCAGGGCGGCACACAGGGCCATCGTCTCCAAGCTCTTGCACAACAGCACCTGCTCAATGGCCAGCTCACCCTTCTTGTCGAGGTAGCCATCAGCCCAATCGACAAAGACCCAGTCGCCCGTCATGCCCTCGACCATGCCACGGCTGTTCGTGCGACCCAGCACATACGCCATCATGGTCTGCATACGGGGATAGATTTGCTTCACGAAGGCCTTATCGCCCGTGTACATATAGTAGTCATAGATGCCGATGAACCAATAGAAGGTATAGTCCATAATCGTATTCGTGTGGGCCGTCACGGGGTCCTTACCGCGCAGGAGCCACGTCGTGCGCTTCACGCACTCCGAATCGAAGAAGAGGTAGTAGTTCATCAGGTAGCTCTGCACGGCATCGCCACTCCACACCCAGCGGTCGCGCTTGATGCCGTCGATGAAGAACTCGCGCGTGGTGAGGTGCATCGTGTAGGCACCAATCTCCCAGATGCGGTTCAGCTCCTCGTCGCTCGAGCGGAACGAGCCGCGATACACGACGGGGGCATATTCATACGCAAGCGACACCTTTGCCGGTACAGCCCCCTCGCACTCGACATAGACATAGCGCAGGGCCTTGCTGTTATCGAACACGTAACGCTCCGTGCGACAAACGGTTGCGCCCGTTGCCAGGTCGGTAATCGTCGCGGCTTCGAAGCGGATGCGGTCGAGCGTCTCGCAATAGGCCTTATCGCAGGCCTCCTCGGGGCTTTCACCATAATAGACAGCCACCTCGCCATTGCCCTCGACGCCCTCCAAGATGAGGTAACCGAAGGTCTCACGGCCAAAGTCATAGAGTTTGCCCCCCTCGACCTCCTTTACCGCGACGGCCGGAAGCTCCTCGCGGCAGAGTTTATAGGCCGACGGACGCTCCTCACGGCCGAAATTCCATGCACCGGCCTGCTGATAAATCGTAGCCGACGTATCGCTGGCCTTGCCGCTCTCGTCAATCCACTCCTTGTCCTCGAACGTCACACGCCACGAGCTATCGGTTTTCACCGTCTTGCCCTCGACATAGAGTGCCGGCGGCGTGGCCTGATTCCAGACCTTGATATTGAGGTTGTGCTTTCCGGCCGGAAGCAGGAACTTTTCGGGCATACCGAACTGCAACTTGCCGTCCAATTTCAGGTTGAAGATACCCTCGGCGGCGATATAAATCTCCTCCGCCTCGGCCAGCTCCACCACGGTCGAGAATTCAACCGTCACGTAGTGCGAATCGGTCTTCCAAAAGGGAGGGAAGAAGGCACCGCGCTCCGTGCGGCGGTTGTTCATCTTGTTACCGAGCCAAATCTCGTAGTCGCCCGGGTACCAAATCCAGGTTGCTTTAGAAGTCATCGCCATAACGCTCACGGGTGATTTGTTCCAACGTCTTACCGCGCGTAACCGGTGCGCCAATCGTACCGATTAAGAGCGAGATAACGAAGAAGATAAGCATAATCGTTGCGGCCAACGTAAAGCCCTGACCCTCGTTGCCGTAGATATAGACGAAGACCAGTCCCCACACGGCCGACAAACCGCGCACGATGAAGAACATCACACCTTGTGCGGCAGCGCGATACTTCGCAGGGAAGAGTTCCGAGGCCCACAGGGCATAGAACGACTGCACCGAAATACCGGCCTGCAAGCCCCACAAAAGGGTGAAGAACAAAAGCCCCGAAAGGCTGTTGATGCCGAGGAAAATCACAATTATCCACGCCAGGACACCGAAGCTCACGCCCACGGCATACAACCAACGCTGGTTTACCTTATCGACGATGAGCGAGAAGATAAACGTGGTGAAGATAATAATCACCCACTGACCGGCTGCCAGCAGGTTGGCATGCTCATTCGACAAACCACCGGCCGTCTCGTAGATGTGAGGCTGGAAGAAGCCCATCACCGAACATACGAGGTTCCACGTCAGGTACATACCGGCCAGGAACAGCATCGTGTAGATGTTCGTTTTGTTCGTGAAGAGTTTGCCAAACGACGCGAAGACGCTGCCTGCCGTGGGGGCCTTCTCGGCCTCGGCCTTGGCAGCCTTCCACTCGGCCGACTCATCCAACTTGCGTTGCAGGTTCCAGGCGATGAAGGCCACGACGAACAACGACGCAAAGACGATGCGCGAAGAGAAGACGTGCATGGCCGTACCCTCGGCACCGAACCAACCTGCCACACACTCCGTCAAGCCATACAACAGACCACCCGACGACTCGCCCACGGCGGGAGCGAGCAACGTACCGAGAATAAGAATCATGAGCGGGCCGATACCCCACGCCATCTGCGAGATGGCGATGTTGCGACCGCGGTTGTTCACCTCCGAATTCTCCGAAATGTAGGTCCACGATGCAGGCACACCCACACCCACCGAGATACCCGTTACGAGGAAGCCCATGAGCAGCATCGGGAAGTTCACCGAACACATAATCAGGGCGACACCCACCATGTAAATCAGCATATTGTAGGTGTAAATCATCTTACGGCCATACTTATCGGCCAGGAATCCGCCGATGATGGCACCAATGGCGGCACCGAGGCAGTTGGCCGAGATGGCATTGAGCCAGCCGAGGTGTCCCTCCGTAAGACCGAGGTAGGACTGCCAAAGGGTCAGGCCGCTGGCACCGGCCACAATGGCACCGGCATCGAGGTAGTTGGTCAAAGAGACCGCAAGGGTACTCTTCAAAGAGCTTTTTTTCGTACTCATATTTAGGTCAGTTTTTTAGATTTTTCGGTTCTGTATAAAACGAAAAATTCGTATGACGAGGGGCGTCAGGCCTGCCTTACACGCGAAACTGCAGCATACTAAACCGTATGTGCGGATTTCACGTGTAGGGCAAACGCCGTAGCCACCCATCAGACGGATTTTTAGCGGGCCAGAGGCATCCACACGGTCATCTCCGAGTGGTCGCGGTTACCCCAGGCGAAGTAGGGAATCAGGCGAATCTTCACCTCACCATCGGCCTTGCCCACCTCGCGGTAGAGGGTATTCTCCCACGACTTCTCGTCAATCAGGCGAGCCGTACCCTCCAGGGCAATCATCTTCGAGCCTTCGATTTCATACGGCACGGCCTCAAAGTTGATATTGCTCGGAATCAGCACGTTGTCAATCTTCTTGCCACCCTCGATGTCGCAGCTCTCGAGGCAGTAAACCAGCGGACCGCGCTTTACGACCGTTTCATTGCGGCTCTCCTCCACCAGCGGGTTCGACTCGAGGAGCTTCACGCGCATCTCAAGGTCCAACTCCACCTTATCGCCCTTCTTCCAGGTGCGCTCCACGCAGGCGTAGGTGTTGGCCTTCGTCGCCAGGTTAATGGGCGTGCCGTTTACCTTCACCGTAGCGTTGTCGCACCACTCGGGGATGCGGAGGTAGAGCTTCATGGGACTCTTCTTGGCAATCTCGGCCACCTCCAACAGAATCTTGCCGTCGTAGGGATAGCCCGTCTTCTGCTTCACCACGAAGGGCTTGCCGGCATAGGTCGTCGTCAGCTCACTCTCGCCATAGAGGTTGCACCAGAGGGCATCCTCCGACATGGTGTAGGCGTAGTTCTGCGCCTCGCAAATCGTGCGCAAGGTGTTGGGCGGACAGCAGTTGCAGAGCGAGATATACTCCTCACGAATCTTCGACCAGCGCAACGTATAGGGCAAATCGTGGCTCAAACGCAGCGGGTTGGTGTAGAAGTAGTGCTTACCATCGAGGCTCACACCGCTCAACACGCTGTTATAGAGGGCTGTCTCGACAATCTCGGCATACTTCGCATCGCCCGTCGATTGCAACATACGCCAGTTGAAGAGCATATTGCCGATGTTGGCGCAGGTCTCGTTGTGGGCGGTCGATTGCGGCAACTGGTAGGGACGGCCGTAGCTCTGGTGTACCTTCTGAATCAGGTCGGGGTCATAGACCGTACCGTCGGGCGAAGTGCCATCATACAAGGCACCGCAGGCACCCGTTACGTACATCTTGCGCGTCACGATATCCTTCCAGATGCTCGTCAGATTCTTCATCAGCTGCTCCTCACCGGTCTCGGCATAGACGTCGGCCACACCTGCATAGAGGTAGTTGGCACGTACCGAGTGACCCATGGCGTTGTACTGCTCACGGAAGGGGATGCGGTCCTGGTTGTCGTCCGTACCATTCTCGACCATACCGCGGATATCAATCAGGTTTTTGGCCAGAGCCAGGTAGCGGGGATTGCCCGTAGCGCGGTACATCTCCGTCACGCCCATATAGTGCGAGGGGCAGATGGCGTTGCGGGCCAATTCGGCCGAGGCCGTCTCGTAGAAGTGGCAGAGGAAATCGGTAGCCTTGATAGCCGCCTCGAAGAGGGTACGCTTACCCGTGGCACGGTAGTGCGTAATGCCGGCCATCATCAGGTGACCCAGGTTGTAGGTCTCGAAATTCAGGCGGTTGGCAAAGGCACCCTTCTCATCCGCACCACCTACCTTCGTACCGATAGCCTGCTGCGGCTTGTTGCTGTGGGTGTCGATACCCTTGTTGCGCTCGTCGATAATCACGGGCGTGTGGATGTAGCCATCCTCGCGCTGTGCCTTCACGACCTGCTCGATGAAGGTATCCATGATTTTATCCAGCTCGGGGTCCTTCGTCACGGCATAGACCGCTGCCACACCCTCCATCCACTTGTACATATCGCCATCGTGGAACGGGGGACCCGAGTGGTGGCCGTCGCACGTACCGGCCGCTATTTCGAAATTACGAAAACCGTGCGAAATGTCGGGAGCCTGCCAGATTTTCCACATATGCTGCACGGAGGTTTTGCTGTAAACGTCGAAGCGTTCACCCCAAAAACCGCCGGTCCAGCGCACTGCTCCCAGCGGCACATTGGCCATCTTGGCGTAACGGCTCTTACGCATATCGGTAAGGCCGGCCGTCGAGGCCTCCTGGGCCGCAGACGGAAGGGCGGCCAACACAAAAACAGCGACCGCCAGCGTTCCTAAAATTCGTCGTATCATAGGTTGTAGTGAAATTAGTATTTGTTCTTTCTAACAAATATACGGGTTAATTTTTAATATTTTGCCATCGAATTCAAAAAGCGTAAAAAAAAAGGCAATATTTTATAGCCAATTTCAACTTTTATCACTATTTTCGTTCGTTATTGAAATTGGGGTAAACTACCCCTACAAAACCGCGTGTTGAAAAACGACGCTAAAGCGACGAAAAACAAACGAAAAAATTAAAAATAAAACAACCGCAACCATGATGAACCTACTCAAAAAAACAGCCCTCGCGTTGGCTCTTGCCACCTTCGCCTTCACGGCCTCGGCACAAGAGAGCGACCGCGTCCATTACACGGGTAAGGAGCTTTCCAACCCCAATCTGCACGATGGCGGCCTTTCGCCCGTGGTGGGTGTGCATAACATCCAGACCATGCGTGCCAACCGCAAACTCCCCTACGCCACCAACGGCAACGGCTGGACCTACAACCACCAGTCGATGATGGCCTACTGGCGCGGTTCGTTCTATATGCACTACCTCTGCGACCCCGTGGATGAGCATGTACCCCCCTCGATGACCATGCTCCAGACCTCGAAGGACGGCTACACGTGGACCGACCCCGAGGTGCTGTTCCCGATTTACCGCATCCCCGACGGCTTCACGAAGGACGGCAAGGTCTTCGCCAAAGGGATGGATGCCATCATGCACCAGCGCGTAGGCTTCTACGTATCGAAGTCGGACCGCCTGATTGCCATCGGCAACTACGGCATCGCCCTCTATCCGAAGGATGACCCGAACGACGGTAACGGCATCGGCCGCGTCGTGCGTGAGATTTACGAGGACGGCTCTTTCGGCCCGATTTATTTCATCTACTACAACCACGCCTTCAACGAGAAGAACACCGACTTCCCCTACTACACCCGTTCGAAGGACAAGGGCTTCCGCGAGGCCTGCGAGGAGATTCTCGCCAACCCGCTCCAGCGCATGGGCTGGGTCGAGGAGGCCGACCGCGAGGACCCCATCATTCCGCTCAAGAAGGAGTACAAGGCCTTCTGCTACTACACGCTCGACGATGGGCGCATCGTTTCGCTCTGGAAACACGCGCTGACCTCCATTTCGGGCGATGGCGGTAATACGTGGGCCGAACCGATTGCCCGCGCCAAAGGTTTCGTGAACAGCAATGCCAAAATCTGGGGTCAGCGACTCTCGGACGGCACCTATGCCACGGTCTATAACCCCTCGGAGTTCCGCTGGCCGTTGGCCATTTCGCTCTCGAAGGATGGCTTGGAATATACGACCCTGAACCTGATTTACGGCGAGGTGCCTCCGATGCGCTATGCCGGTCAATACAAATCCTTCGGCCCGCAGTATGTGCGTGGTATTCAGGAGGGTAACGGAACGCCCGAGGATGGCGACCTGTGGCTCACGTTCAGTGTCAACAAGGAGGATATGTGGGTCAGCCGCGTACCCGTCCCCGTCGAGCAGCACGCCACGGCTCATGCCGATGATGACTTTGCCGACTACAAGGAGTTGCGTGACCTAAAGACCTGGAACCTCTACTCGGGTGTGTGGGCCCCCGTCGCACTCGACGGCAAGTGGCTCACCCTCTCGGACAAAGACCCCTTCTTCGATGCCAAAGTGGAGCGCAAGATTCCCGCTTCGCGCCTCCTGACGGTCGAGTTTGACCTCCAGGCCGAGCAGAACGACCACGGCCACCTCGAAATCGAGTTCGTGGACGAGGATGGCACGGCTTGCGCCCGCATCGACCTCACGGACGAGGGCGAGATGCGTTCGAAGGGTGGCGCACGCTATGGCCGCGTGATGACCTACGAGCCGGGCAAAACCTACCGCGTACAGGTGGATATCACGCTCGACGACCGCAATTCGACGGTCTATATCGACGGCCAAAAGCGCACGACCCGTATGCTCTATGCCCCCGTGCAGGCCATCGAGCGCGTCGTATTCCGCACCGGTGAGCGTCGCCACTTCCCCACCGTCGATACCTGGGCCGACCAATATGTCGATGTGCCGCACGGCAGCGATTCGACCACGATGGCTACGTTCCGCATCGCCAACTTCCGCACCTCGTCGCAGGATGCAAACGCCACGGCTTCGGTGCTGAATTACAAAGACTTCGACCACTATGTAAAGGTCTTCAACGAGTCGGAGGACGAGAATATCGCACAAGCCATCCCCAACGCCGAGGCATCGGCCTGGATGGAGAAGAACATTCCGCTCTTCGCCTGCCCGCAACACAACTTCGAGGAGATGTTCTACTTCCGTTGGTGGACCCTCCGCAAGCACATCAAAGAGACCCCCGTGGGCTACGGCATGACCGAGTTCCTCGTGCAGCGTTCCTACTCGGATAAATACAACCTGATTGCCTGCGCCGTGGGTCACCACATCCACGAAAGCCGCTGGTTGCACAACGACGAGTACCTCGACCAGATTCTGCACACCTGGTATCGCGGCAACGAGGGCGGTATGATGGCCAAATTCAACAAATTCAGCTCGTGGAATCCCTGGGCCGTCTATAACCGCTATCTGGTAAACATGGACGAGGAGTACCTCAAGGACCTCTACAAGGACCTGAAGGCCGAGTACAAATATTGGGAGGATACGCACCGCCTGCCCGACGGACTCTATTGGCAGGAGGACGTGAAGGACGGCATGGAGGAGTCGATTAGCGGTGGCCGCAAGAAGCAGTTTGCCCGCCCGACCATCAACAGCTATATGTACGGCAATGCCGTGGCGTTGAGTAAGGTGGCCCGCATGATGAACAACGAGGCCGACGTAAAGCGCTACGAGGAGAAGGCCTCCGAGATGAAAGACCTGATTTACTCGAAACTCTGGAACGAGGAGCGTGCCTTCTTCGAGACGCGCCGTGCCGATACGCTCTGCTGCGCCCGCGAGGCCATCGGTTACATTCCCTGGTACTTCAATCTGCCCGAGAAGAAGCACGAGAACGCCTGGTTGCAAATCAACGACAAGGAGGGCTTCGACTCGCCCTACGGTCTGACGACTGCCGAGCGTCGCCACCCCGAATTCCGCACGCGCGGTGTAGGCAAGTGCGAGTGGGACGGAGCAATTTGGCCCTTCGCCTCGTCGCAGACGCTGACCGGTCTGGCAAACTACCTCAACACGGAGAGTGACCCCGTCGTGACAAAGGAGAGCTACTTCCGCCACATGGAACTCTATGTCGAGTCGCAATACCACCGCGGTCGCCCCTACATCGGCGAGTACCTCGATGAGGTGACCGGCTATTGGCTCAAGGGTGACCAAGAGCGCGCCCGCTACTACAACCACTCGACCTTCAACGACTTGATGATTACGGGTCTGGCAGGTCTGCGTCCGCGTGCCGACCGCACGCTGGAGGTCAATCCGCTGCTTCCGGACAACGAGTGGGATTGGTTCTGCCTGGATAACGTGCGCTACCACAACCACATCATCACCATCATCTGGGACCGCCACGGTGACAAATACCACCACGGCAAGGGTCTCACGCTCCTGGTGGATGGCAAAAAGGTGGGCAACCGTCCCGACCTGGGTCGTCTGGTGTGCGAAAACGTATTGTAAACGATGAGAAAATTTGTACCCTATATCCTTTGTGGCGCGTTGTTCGGAGTGCTTACAGCATTCGCTCTGCGCCCCTCGATGATTACAGCCACCACCTGTGATTACCAGACCTCCCCGCTACTAATCGAGGAGGCCACGCCCCGTTTCGGTTGGCAGCTGAAGGAGCGTCAGGGGAGGATGCAGTCGGCCTACACCATTGAGGTAAAGGACGAAACAGGTGCTTTGGTATGGGAAAGCGGCAAGGTGGAGAGCGAAAAAAGCCAGCTGATTCCCTACGAGGGAGCTGCGCTAAATCCGCTGCACAGCTACCGTTGGCGCGTGCGCGTGTGGGACGAGCAGGACAAGGCTTCGCGCTGGAGCCGTTATGCCACCTTTGCCACCGCCCCCACGACCGAGTGGCTCGAAGAGGCCCAATGGATTGGTGCCATCACCTATGCAGATGCCAAGATGCCCGAGGGACGTAAATTCCACGGAGGCGAGCTAAAAAAAACGGAGGTGCGTGCCGCCTGGGAGGCGGTCGATTCGTTGGCTTGGCGGTCGATACTCCTGCGCAAAGCGTTCCTCGCCCCGAAAAAGATTACGGAGGCGGTAGTCTATGTCACCGGTCTGGGTCATTACGAACTCTCGATCAACGGCCAAAAGGTGGGTGACGGCGAGTTTACCCCGCTTTGGAGTGACTACCATAAGCGGGTCTATTACAACGCATTCGACGTGACCGAGCAACTCAACAAGGGCGAAAACGCACTCGGTGTGCTGCTTGGCAACGGATTCTACAACATTGCCGACCGCTCGCGTTATCGCAAACTCCAAATCGGCTTCGGCCCCGAAACGATGTTGCTGCGCCTGCGCATCCGCTATGCAGATGGCGAAGAGCAAATCATCGGCTCGGATGCAACGTGGAAATATGATTTAAGCCCTATCACCTTCAACACGATTTACGGTGGCGAGGATTACGATGCCCGTCTTGAGCAGGCGGGGTGGGACGAGGCCGGATTCGACGACTCGGCTTGGCGTCCGGTCGTGGTGCAGGAGGCTCCGAAGGGGGCATTGCGTCCGCAACAGGCTCCGCCGGTAAAAATCATGGCCTACCACGATGTACAAAGCGTACACAAACTCACCGCAGAGGAGGTGGCCGAGGCGACGATAAAGACCAAACGCACGGTCGATGCGACGGCCCTGCTGCTCGACATGGGACAAAACCTGGCGGGCTTCCCCGAAATCACCGTTTCGGGTCAAAGAGGGGCTAAAATCACGATGGTTGTAGCCGAGGCCAAGACCGCCTCGAATGCCACCGAACAGCGTCAGACGGGCCGTCAGCACTACTATACCTATATATTAAAGGGCGAAAAAAGCGAAACGTGGCATCCGCGCTTTTCCTACTACGGCTTCCGCTACATCCTCCTCGAGGGGGCTGTTTTGCAGGGGATGGAGAATCCCGACAACCTGCCCGTAGTGGAGCAGATTCGCTCCTGCTTTGTCCACTCCTCGGCCGAGGATGTGGCCACGTTCGAGAGCGACAGCGAGGTCTTCAATGCGGCGCATCGCCTGATTCACAACGCAGTACGCAGCAATATGCAGGCCGTCTGGACCGACTGCCCGCATCGTGAAAAACTCGGTTGGCTGGAGCAGGTACACCTCAACGGCCCGGGTCTGTTGTACAACTACAACCTGACGACCTACCTGCCGAAGGTCCTCGGTGACATTGCCGACGCTCAACGCGAGGACGGCATGATTCCGACCACGGCACCGAACTACGTGATTTTCGAGGGGCCAGGCATGGATGCCTTTGCCGACTCGCCCGAATGGAGCATCACCTCCATCATGGCACCCTTCCAATACTACGAAACGTATGGCGATGACCGCCTCATTCGAGCGTACTATCCCGTGATGCGTCGCTGGGTCGATTACCTCACCTCGCGTGCCGAGGGCGATTTGATTGACTTCGGTCTGGGCGATTGGTACGACTATGGCGACTTCCGCGCAGGCTTCTCGCGCAATACGCCCGTCGGATTGGTCGCTTCGGCACACTACTACATGGCTGCCCGACACCTTGCACAAGCGGCAGCTCTTGTTGGCGAAAAGGCCGACCAGACGCACTACAACGCCCTCGCGGAGCAGATTTACGCGGCCTTCAATGCCCGCTACTTCGACCCTGCGACCTGCCAATACGGCACGGGAAGCCAATGCAGCAATGCCCTGCCGTTGTTCCTCGAGATGGTCCCCAAGGAGCATCGCGCGGCAGTGCTGGAGAACCTGGTGGCCGACATCAAAGCCCATGGCACGCGCCTTACGACGGGCGATGTGGGCAACCGCTACCTCTTCCAGACCCTTGCCCGCAACGGACTGAACGAACTGATGTGCGAGATGCACAACCACTGGGAGGTGCCGGGCTATGGATTCCAACTCCAATACGGAGCCACGACCCTCACCGAGCAGTGGGACCCCCGTCAAGGCTCTTCGTGGAACCACTTCATGATGGGGCAGCTTGACGAATGGTTGTTCCGCTCGCTCCTCGGCATACAGCCCGATGAGCATGGCGAAGGCTATCGCAAACTGACCATCGCCCCTGCGCCCGTAGGCGATTTGCGCTGGGCCAAGGGGTCGGTTCGAAGCCTCTATGGCGAGGTGGCCGTCAGCTGGGAACGCGACGAGGAGCAACATTTCACACTCCACGTGACGATTCCGGCCAACTGCCACGCCTCGATATGGTTGCCGGGTGACAAAGAGCCGTTGGCCGTCACAGCCGGACGACACACCTTTACCAAACAGTTATAAACCGATGAAACAGCTACTGACGCTTCTTTTGCTTTTCGGCGTCTGCTCCACGACACAGGCGCAATACGACTACGCGAAGACCCATCGTAAGTCACTCGACCAGGTCTTGCGCGAACTCTCGTCACGCTTTGAGACGCGCCTCAAGGTAGAGGTCGATACGGTCGGTAAGTGGGTACCGCAGGCCGACTCGAGAATCCGCCCCTACTCGATTGAGGAGTCGATGGATAACATCCTGACGCTCTTCAACTATAAATATGTGAAGCAGAATCCGCGCTACTACAAAATCAAGCCCTATGAGCCACATCGTCGCCTACCCGAGGCGGGCCGCAAGCTCATCGACTACCTCACCGCGACCCACTACCAAAGCCATCAGGAGGCGACCCGTCGCCTGCAAGAGGTGGCCGAAGAGGTGGGAGCCGTCATCGAGCGCGAGATACACGACCTGCGCGTGCTGACCGTGCAGGATGCCCGTCCCGAACTGACGAAAAAGCGCAAATACAACGGCTACACGGTGCAGAATTTCCGCATCGAAACCCTCCCCGGACTCTATCTTTGCGGTTCGATTTACGCCCCCTCGCAGAAGCTCAAAGAGGGCGAGCGACTGCCCCTGATTCTTTCGCCCGACGGCCACACGCCCCGCTACCTGCACGATAACCAGCTTCGCATGGCGGCATGGGCCCGCATGGGAGCCGTCGCAGTGGCCTACGACCTGGTGGGTTATGGCGAATCGGCCCTGCAACTCGGTGAGGCGGTGCATCATACGGTGCTGGCCCAGCAGATGCAGTGGATGAACACCCGCATCCTGCTCGAATGGATGCTCTCGCGCTCGGATATCGACGCCTCGCGCGTGGGTCTTTGCGGAGCCTCGGGTGGCGGTACGCAGACGATGCAGATGGGTATCGACAGCCGATTCACGGCCATCTGCCCCGTCATCAGCCTCTCCTCCTATTTCGATGGAGGCTGCCCCTGCGAGAGTGCCATCTACCTGCCGGCTGCCGCACAAGGCACCTGCAATGCCGAGATGGCGGCCGTACACGCACCGCGCTACCTGGGTGTGGTCTCCGACGGCAAGGATTGGACGGCTCATGTTCCCGAAATCGAGGAGCCGTTCCTGCGTCGCATCTACGCCCTCCATGGGGCTGAAGATAAGCTCGCCTTCTACCACTTCCCCGACGAGGGGCATGACTTCGGCTACAACAAGCGCAAGGCGGTCTATGACTTCTTTGCCCGCGCCTTCGGGCTGGATATCGAGCGTGCCGATGAGACGAAACTGACGCTCGAGCCGATGGAGAACCTGCTCCTTTTCGGCAAGGGAGGCGTGAAACTGCCGGCCGAGGCGGTACGCTCGGTGGAGGAGCTGCCCCGTTATGCGCGTGAGCGTGCAACACCTTTGAAATAACCAACTTACACAACCAATATGAAAAGACTGATTCTGTTGTTGCTCTTGATTGGAGCCACCTGCATGACCCAGGCACAGAACCGCTACGAGGAGCGTTTCACGCGCCCGCTGGACGAGGTACTGAAGGAGGTCGAAGCGCGTTTCGACGTCAAGCTGAACATCGACGGACGCACCGAGGGGCTGATGGTCCCCTATGCCGACTTCCGCATCCGCCCCTACTCGGTAGAGGAGACCCTCTACGGCATTTTGGGGCTGTTCGATATGACCTTCTCCAAGACCGGTGAGCGTCAATATGCCATCAAACCCTTCGAGTACTATCGTCGTTCACCGGCCGATGGAAAGAAGATGGTCGATTACCTCCCCACGCTCTACACCGACCGCAAGGTGTTCGAGGAGCGTGCCGCGGTGATTCGCCGTGAGGCTCGCGAGAAGCTGGAGGTGGATAAACTGCTCCCGCTGCGTGTCGAGCCGAAGCCCATCCTCTCGAAGGTACGCAAATATGACGGCTACACGGTGACGAACTTCGCGCTGGAGACCCTCCCCGGTCTCTATGTCTGCGGCTCGATTTATGCCCCCGCCAAGAAGGGCGTTTATCCCGTGATTCTCTGCCCCGTGGGCCACTTCAACGAGGGCCGCTATCGTCGTGACCAGCAGCTGCGCATGGCCACCTTTGCCCGCATGGGTGCCGTAGCCGTGGATTACGACCTCTTCGGCTATGCCGAGTCGGAGTTGCAGGTATCGAGTGCCGCCCACCGCACCCCCTATGGCGGGACGATTCAAATCATGAACGGTATCTCGATTCTCGACTATATGGCTACGCGCGAAGATGTCGATATGGCGCGTGTAGGCGTTACGGGCGCATCGGGTGGCGGCCAGCAATCGGTCGTGTTGAGCGTCGTGGATGACCGCTTCACGGCTCTCTGCCCCGTGGTGAGCCTCTCGTCGTGGTTCGATGGCGGATGCCCCTGCGAAAGCGGTATGCCCGTTACGCAGGCGGCCGGTGGCACGTGCAATGCCGAGATGGCGGCTATCTTCGCGCCGCGTCCGTTGTGCGTGATTTCCGACGGCAAGGATTGGACGAAGAGCGTCCCCACGGTCGAGTATCCCTACCTGGAGAAGGTGTATGCACTTTGCAATGCAAGCGACAAGCTGGAGAACGTACATCTGGCTACCGAGGGCCACGACTACGGCCCCTCGAAGCGTCAGGCCGCCTACGCCTTCTTTGCCAAGCATTTCGGACTCGACGCATCAAAAATTGACGAGGAGAAGGTCACGGTGGTGCCGACCCTGACGCTCTGCTCGTTTGGTAAAAATGGCGCGTTGATGCCCGAGGGGGCCATCCGCTCGGTCAATCAGCTGGCTCCCTATTTCGGCAAAGATCGCGTGCGTGCGGCCGCAGCCGACGAGTCGGTCTATCGCAAGTCGCAGGAGATTGTAGCGAAGCTCAACCTGCAGGATGAGCGCGCCATCGGCATTGCTACGACAGCCATCTACAACCACCGTCGCGCCGTGCGCGATTGGCACAACGCACACCCCTACACCGTGATTCCCGAGGTGGACAAAGCGACGGGCAAGAAGCTCTCGAAGGTGGAGCGCGAGATGATGGCCGACCGCACCCTTCCCATCAAAGAGCGCGAGCGACTGATGAAGGGGCTGAAGAGCGTCCTGACCGACGAGCAGATTGAGCAGGTCTTTGACGAATACACGGTGGGCAAAGTCGCCTTCACGATGCAGGGCTACCGCTCGATTGTGCCGAATATGACAGCCGAGGATGAAAAGGTGCTGCTCGGCCACCTGAAGCAGGCCCGCAGCGAGGCCATCGATTGCAAGTCGATGAAGGCCATTTCGCAGGTCTTCGAGATTTACAAAACCAAGTGCGAGCAGCACTTCAACGACACGGGTCGTCCGTGGCGTCAGCTCTTCAAGGCCTATGTCGATAAGCGCAATGCCGAGAAGAAGGCCAAGAAGGATGATGAGAAGTACATCGCCCGCTCGGCAGAGATTGTTGCTGCGCTGAAGCTCGACGAAAAGCGTGCTGCTGCCGTAACGGAGCTGGTAAAGGCACACCGCACGGCCGTTGTCGAGTGGCACAACGCCCACCCCTACACCTCCTATCCCGAGTTAGAAGCCAAGACGGGGCGCAAACTCAACGAGGTGGAGCGCGAGATGCTCTCCGACCAGCAGATTCCCGCCTCGGTGCGTAAGACGCTCCTTAAGGGGTTGAAGAAGCAGGGGCTGACGAACGAGCAACTCATTCAGCTTTGGGACGGCTACACGATTGGCAAGGTCGATTTCACGATGAAGGGCTACTATGCCATCATTCCCGACCTCACGGATAAGGAGGCCGCTGCGCTGCGTAAGTACCTCGAGCAGGCCCGTGAAGAGGCCCTCGAGTGCCGTCGCATGAAGGGCATTTCGCAGGTCTTCGAGGTCTATAAGACCAAATGCGAGCAGTATCTGAATGCCAACGGCCGCGATTGGCGCGCCCTGTTCAAGGCCTACGTCGATAAGCGCAACGCCGAGAAGGCCGCTCAAAAGGCTGCCGAGCAGCAGAAATAGACAACAAAAAGAGAACCAATAACAATAAAAACCAAACTAACATGAAAAAACTTTTTGCAATCTTCAGCCTCATGATTTTGGCTGTGAGCTGCGCTCCCCAAGTGGAGCAGACCGAGAACAAGTTGCCGTGGGAGAACGGTAAACTCGTCGTGTCGGAAAATGGTCGTTTCCTGCAACATGAGAATGGCACCCCCTTCTTCTGGTTGGGTGAGACGGGTTGGCTGCTGCCCGAGCGTCTGACGCGCGAGGAGGCCATCTACTACCTCGACGCCTGCGAGAAGGCCGGCTTCAACGTCGTACAGGTACAGACCATCAACGGCGTACCCGCCACGAATGCCTATGGCAAACTCTCGCACCCGAACGGCTACGATTTCTCGCAAATCGATGCCGAGGGCGAGAACGGCTATTGGCAGAACATGGATTACCTCATGGAGGAGGCCGGCAAACGCGGCATCTACATCGGTATGGTCTGCATCTGGGGTGGCCTGGTGAAGAAGGGCCTGATGAATCCCGAGCAGGCAAAAGCCTACGGTGAGTTCCTGGCCAACCGCTACAAGGATACGCCGAATGTCATCTGGTTCATCGGTGGCGATATCAAAGGCGATGTGGAGACCGAGTCGTGGGTGACGCTGGCCCGCACCATCAAGTCGATTGACAAGAACCACCTGATGACCTTCCACCCCTTCGGCCGCACCTCGTCGGTACGTTGGTTCCACGATGCCGAGTGGCTCGATTTCAATATGTTCCAGTCGGGTCACCGTCGTTACGACCAGACCCGCGGTGATGGCGACGACACGGCCCAGGCCTCGGTAGCCGAGGATAACTGGCGTTACGTAGAGGAGGGTCTTGCCCTCGAACCGCAGAAGCCCATCCTCGATGGCGAGCCTTCGTATGAGGAGATTCCGCAGGGTCTGCACGACCCCTCGGAGCCGTGGTGGAAGTCGTGGGATGTACGCCGCTACGCCTACTGGTCGGTATTTGCCGGTTCGTTTGGCCACACCTACGGTCACAACTCGATTATGCAGATGCACAAGGGCGGTGAGAAGCCGGGCGGTTACGGTGCCATCAAGTCGTGGAAAGAGGGTCTCGAGGACCCCGGTTTCAGCCAGATGCAGTATCTGAAGAAGCTGATTCTTGCCTTCCCCTTCTTCGAGCGCGTGGGTGACCAGTCGGTCATCGCCGGTGAGCATGGCTTCCGCTACGACCGCGCCATCGCAACGCGCGGTGAGGACTACCTCCTGGTCTATACCTACACGAACAAGCCGATGCAAATCGACCTTCAGAAGATTTCGGGCGAGAAGAAGAACGTATGGTGGTATTCGCCCGTGGATGGTTCGCTGAAGTATGTAGGCGAGGTGGAGAACGGCATCCATGAGTTCCAGGCCGAGGGCGAGGTAGGTCCCGCCAACGACCATGTGCTGATTGCCGTAGATGCCTCGAAGAACTACATCTGCAAGGAGCAACTTTCGCTCTAAATCACTCTTTTACAACCGAAAACAATGAAACGAATCTTATTATTCATCGCCGCACTCCTCGCGCCCCTGCTCTCGATGGCAGGGGTCGAGGTGGGGCAACTCGAGGTGGAGCAGTTCACCCGACCGCTCTCCATAGAGCGTGCGCAACCCCGTTTGAGCTGGATTATCAGCTCCGACGAGCGCGACGTGATGCAGACCGCCTATCATGTGTTGGTGGCCACGGACCCGAGCCTGCTCGAGGAGGGCAAAGCCGACCTTTGGGACTCGGGAGTAGTAGCCTCCGATGCCTCGATTTGGGTTCCCTATGACGGCCAAAAACTCCGCAGCAACCAGCGTTGTTTCTGGCGCGTAAAGGTCTATACGACCCGCGGTGCCTCCGCATGGAGCGAGGTGGCCGAATGGGGCATGGGACTCCTGGGCGAGACGGCCTGGGGTGGTCGCTGGATTGGCTGGGAGGGTGCCTTCCCCTGGGATAAGGAGAAGACCCACAGCGAGTTGAGCGCACGTTACATCCGCACCGAATTCGACCTGCAAGCGAAGGCCATCAAGCGTGCCACGGTCCACATTTCGGGTCTGGGTATGTATGAACTGTTCATCAATGGTCAGCTCATCGGCGACCAGGTGCTGGCTCCCGTGCCGACCGACTATCGTCGCACGGTGACCTACGACTCGTTCGATGTAACGGAGCAGTTGCAGGCCAACCGCAACGCCCTGGGCGTGGTACTCGGCAACGGCCGTTGGTACACCATGCGCCAGAACTACAAGCCCTACAAGATTCCCAACTTCGGCTATCCGAAGATGCGCCTGAATCTGATTGTGGAGTATGAGGATGGCACGATGCAGCGCGTAAACTCGGAGCCGGGGTGGAAACTCACGGCCGAGGGTCCGATTCGCAGCAACAACGAGTACGACGGCGAGATTTACGATGCCCGCATGGAGCTGGGCGACTGGACAAAGGTGGGTTACGACGACACGAAGTGGCTCCCCTCGCAGCGCGTAGCCCTGCCCTATGGCACCCTGCGTGGCGCGATTTCGCCCAACATGAAGATTATGAAGCGTCTGCCCGCCAAGACGGTGACCCACTACGAGGGTCGCACGATTGTTGATTTCGGGCAGAACATGGCCGGCTGGGTGAAGCTCAACGTGCGCGACACGAAGGCCGGTGATACGATTCTGATGCGCTATGCCGAGCGACTGACCAATGGGGGCGATTCGCTCTACACGGCCAACCTGCGCGATGCCTGGAGCCGCGATATCTACGTCGCCAACGGCAAGGAGCAACAGACGAAGTGGAGTGCGCGATTCTCCTATCACGGCTTCCGCTACATCGAGATTACGGGTCTGAAGAACCCCACGGTCGAGGATTTCGAGGCCGAGGTGATTTACGACAATATGCCGACGCTCGGCAGCTTCGAAAGCTCGAACGAGGTGCTGAACACGGTCTATCGCAACGCTTGGTGGGGTCTGAACTCCAACTACAAGGGTATGCCGCTCGACTGTCCGCAGCGCAACGAGCGTCAGCCGTGGTTGGGCGACCACGCGGTCGGCACATGGGGCGAGGCCTTTATGTTCGACTGCGGTACGATGTATGCCAAGTGGATGGAGGATATCACCGAGGCACAACGTGCCGATGGCTGTATCCCCGACGTGGTACCCGCCTTCTGGAACTACTACACGGATGGCATGGTTTGGCAGTCGGTAGTGCCGATTATCTGCGATATGCTCTATGAGCATAACGGCAACATCGAGCCGCTCAAACGCAACTATGCCACCATGAAGCGTTGGTTGGACCATATGCAGGAGTGCTACATGACCAAGGACGGTCTTGTCACGAAGGAGAAGTATGGCGATTGGTGCGTGCCGCCCGAGTCGCTGGAGCTGATTCACAGCCAAGACCCCCTGCGCGTCACGAATTCGACCCTCATCGCCACGGCCTATTACAGCATGGTGTCGAAGATGATGGTCAAGTTTGCCACCCTGCTGGGTGAGACGGCCGACCGCGAGGAGTATGCCGCCCGTGCCGAGAAGACCAAAGCGGCCTTCAACCGCCACTTCCTCCATGTCGAGGAGGGCAAGGCTCCCACGCGCTACGACCACCTGCTCTATCCCGATGCCGTCTATTACGACAACAACACCGTGACGGCCAATCTCTTGGCCGTAGCCTTCGACCTTGTTCCCGAGGAGCATCGCCACAACATCGAGAAGCAAATCCTGAAGAAATTGTTGGTCGATAACGGTGGCCACATCAGCAGCGGCGTAGCCGGACAGAATTGGACGCTTCGCTACCTGACGAAGATGGGTCGTGGCGACGTAGCCTTCCTGCTCGCCTCGCAGAAGTCCTATCCGAGCTTCGGCTACATGGCGTCGCGCGGTGCAACGACCATCTGGGAGCTTTGGAACGGCGACACGGCCAGTCCGAAGATGAACTCGGGTAACCACGTGATGATGCTTGGTGACCTGATTCCCTGGTTCTACCGCGATTTGGCCGGTATCAACCCTGCCCGCCCCGCTTACAAAGAGATTTGCCTCAAACCCGACCTCTCGATTCAGAATCTGGAGCGTGTATCGGCCTCGTATGAGTCGCTGCACGGCACGATTCGCAGCAGCTACGTAAAGACCCCGATGTCGCTTGCGTGGGATATCGAGATTCCCTGCAACACGACGGCCAAGGTGGTGCTTCCGACCCTCAATCCGAAGGCCATCGACGAGGAGGGCATCCGCTTCGTGGGCGAGGAGGACGGTATGGGCGTATGGCGCGTACCTTCGGGCAAATACCACCTCCGCGTGACGCTCGACCCTGCCCATGGCGAGGAGCGTGAGGGCATTCTCCGCGATGAATTCCTCTACGAGAAGGCCCCCTTCATCGAGTGCCACGCCTCGACCATCGAGGAGCTGCCGAATGGTGACCTGATTGCCGCCTACTTCGGTGGCACGAAGGAGCGCAACCCCGACGTCTGCATCTGGACGCAGACGAAGAAGAAGGGCAGCGACCAATGGTCGGAGCCGAAGATGGTGGCCGACGGCATCCAGAACGACACGTTGCGCTACGCCTGCTGGAATCCGGTGCTGTATCAGGTGCCGGTGAAGGGTGGCGAGCTGTGGCTCTTCTATAAGGTAGGCCCCAACGTACCGAGCTGGAAAGGCTATCTGATTCGCTCAAAGAATGGCGGCAAGAGCTGGTCGAAACCCGAGCAGCTGCCCGACGGCATTTTCGGTGCCATCAAAAACAAGCCCGTATGGGTCGATGGTCGCATCCTCTGCCCCTCGTCGGACGAGCTGGGTCGTTGGAGCGTCCATTTCGAGTGGACGGACGATTTGGGTAAGACGTGGCATCGCACCGAACCGCTCGATGCCGAGTTGAGCGTACCGACCCGCTTCCGCCCGCTGGCCAAGACGAAGGCCGACATCGGAGCCACGCCCTACGACAAGACGAAGGAGCTGCCTATCGAGGCCATTCAGCCGACGATTCTCAAACTCAAGGATGGTCGCCTTCAGATGATGTGTCGCACGCGCAACGGCAAGACGGGTGTAGCCTACTCGTCGGACCGTGGCGAAACGTGGACCAAAATGGAGCTGATGGATTTGGAGCATACGCAGTCGGGCATTGATGCCGTGACCCTCAGCGATGGTCGCCATGTGCTGGTGTACAACAACTTCGAGACGATTGACGGCACCCCCAAAGGGCCGCGCACGCCCCTCTCGGTGGCCGTGTCGGAGGATGGCACCACCTGGAAACACTGCATCACGTTGGAGGGCAGCCCCATCAACCAATACTCCTACCCCGCGGTCATCGAAGCCTCGGATGGTACGATTCACACGACCTACACGTGGCGTCGCCGTCGTATCAAGCACGTAGAGTTTAAGTTGGAGTAATAACCTCCCGACAGCGTTTGAACGCACACACAAAAACGCCCCGCAGGATGCTGCGGGGCTTTTTTATCGTATGGCCGTAGGGCTAAAAGAAAATCAACTGCACCAGCACATATACGGGCAGCAGCACTACGAGCGAGAACTTCACCATATAACCGAAGAACGAAGGCATCTCGACACCCTCCTGCTCGGCAATGGCCTTCACCATGAAGTTGGGTCCATTGCCGATGTAGGTCATAGCACCAAAGAAGACGGCACCGAGCGAAATCACCTTCAACAGCACCTCCGAAATACCGGCCACATAGGGGACCCCCTCCACCGTCGGCAGACCCGCAGCCACCGTATGGAAGGCTACAGCCGTCGGGGCATTGTCGAGGAACGAGGACAACATACCGGTCGAATAGTAGAACTGCCACGGCTCGGTAAGGCCCAACGAGGGGGCATGAGCATTCAGATAGAGCAGTGCGGGGGTCATCGTCGTAAAGATGCCGACGAAGAGAATGGCCACCTCGGCAATCGGCTCCCACGAGAAGTGGTTCGCCTCACGCACCTCGCGGCCGGTGGTTTTGAGCGACAGCAGGATAATCACCGCCAAGGCAATCTCGCGCAGGAATTTCAGATAGAGCGGTGCATCATGCTCGGCCATGGCGGGGATGTACGATGCATTGAGGAAGACCACGCAGGCAATCACGGCAACGAGCCAGAGGAAGTTAATCGAACCCGAAAGGTGAATCGGCTCCTGCTCCTTCTCGTCGCGCATACGCATATCGTGCGGCTCTTTCGCAAAGAGGTGCTTATCGACTACGGCATAGATGGCCAAAAGGACGCAGCCCACAAAGGCCCATTGGGGCAGGAGCGAGAAGAACCACTCAAACGAGGCTCCGCGCAGATAGAGCAGGAACAACGGGGGGTCGCCCAGCGGAGTCAGCAGACCACCGCAGTTGGCCACCAACGCGATGAAGAAGAGTACCGTATGTACGCGGTATTTACGCTGTTGGTTAATCTGCAACAAGGGGCGAATCATCAGCATCGCAGCACCGGTCGTTCCCATGAACGAGGCCAGCAACCAGCCACCAAACAAGAGGAGGGTATTTACCGTCGGCGTTGCGGCAATATCACCGCGGATATTGATACCGCCCGTCACAACAAAGAGTGCCAGCAGCAACATGATGAAGGGGATGTAGTCGAACAACAACTGATGTTGCACATTATGACCCAAGCCCGCACAAACGAGGATGATGGCCGTCGGAATCGACAAAAGCAGGGTAAAAATCAGTTTGTTACGATTCTTCTCCCACCAATGTTCCACCACGAGCGGAGCTACGGCAATCGTCAAGAGCATCACCACAAAGGGGATGAGCATCCAAAGTTGAACTTGTTCCATCTTATTTTTTTGAGATTTGCAACACAAAGATAGCAAAATTTTGGCAAGAGTGTACAAAAAAAGCGAGAATCCTTGCATCAGGACCCTCGCTAAAACGGGATTAAGCGGCTAATTACTCGCCCTTAACAGCCTTGGCAACCTCCTCGGCAGCCTTGTTTACGGCCTCAACAGCAGCCTCCTTGGCGGCAGCCTCTACCTTATCAACAGCCTCGGCGGCAGCCTCCTTTACGGCACCCTCGACGGTCTGCTCACCGGCAGCGGCCTTGCAAGCCTCGCACTGCTCCTCAGCGGGCTTCGTGCAGGGCTGACCCTCTACACACTCCGTGCATTCACCGGCGGCCTCGGCCGTCTTATTTGCGTTACCTGCGCAGCTGACCATGGCAGCAGCGGCCAATACGATGGCAAACATGTACATCTTCTTCATAGCTCAAATCTGTTAAAATCTGTTAAAATGAAAAGTAATAGTGTCGCAAATATATGTATTCGGACTCTATTTGCCAAGAAAAAAGTAAAAAAAATGGCAAAAACTTACATTTTATTACTCCAAAAGGTCACTTAAGGCCAACTCTTCGCTCTTCGGGAAGGCCTTCGGGAAGAGCGAGGCGAGTTTTCCTTTCAAAATCACAGCCTCCTCAATGGTGAGGCAATTGCCCACCGTGACACGGAAATAGGGATTTTCATAGACCATATAGAGCTTAATGGTAGGGAAATGCTCCTCAAAGAGCTTTTTGGCCTCCATCGCACCGGCACGGGCATCCTGCCCATTATCAAAAAAGATACACACGCGATACCCGCGCACGCGCGCGCTCGCGCTATTACGATTCGAAAGAGTGCGGACCACATCGGCCACAGTCCCCATCTCCGTCACCTCGACACGCGCCCCGGCGGGAGCCGCGTCCGAAACGGTTTCTTGGGCCAAACGCTCCTTAAACGACGCTAACGACTGCGCCTCGGCCACCCATGCAAAAACAAACAGAAAGAGGAATGACAACCCTATTTTCTTACAAATCATAAGTTCCAAACTTTAATTAAAGATATTTGTTAATGATTCGGCATCGACGCCAAAGGTACGCAAAAAATCCGACAACGGCATCTTCTCACGCGAAAGATTGACCGGCACGGGGCCACCGCGTCCCTCCATCTCGAGGTCCACCCACAACTCCGACCAATCGCCTTGGCGCACCTTGCCCAAAATCGGGAGCAACGAAAGCGGATTCCCCACATCGACCAGCCAATTGCTCCGAAACACCTCGCTTTCGGTGCGACGCGGAATCTTGACCTGCTCCTGAAGGCGCAGCGAACCAATCTCCCTGTCGCGGTAATAGAGGTGCGCCACGGCATCCTGCAAATGCAGGTTGTAGGCCGTCTGGTTCTTGATGCGGACCTCGATTTGAATCGTCGAAAGGCTGGTCGGCGTCACCGATTCGATACCCTCGAACTTCACCTTGCGACGCATCTTCTGCATCGTGTTCGAACACGAGCCGAGCGAAAGCAACACCGCCATTAAGAGGCTCATCGTGAGCCATTTTTTCACCATGCGTATCATCGTTCTCATTTTTGTGCCGTATAGATATGGGCAATTCCGAAGCATTTTCGTTCCTTCTTCACCTGCGTAAAACCTGCCTCCTGCATCATCTCCACCACCCGCTGCGGAGCGTGAAAGGCACGAATCGAGTTGGGCAGGTAGCGATAGGCCGCCTTGTCGCGTGCGATAAGCCCGCCAAGGAACGGAATAAAGCGGAAGGCATACAGTTCGTAGCACCACCTCACCAACCGATTCTGCGGGGTGGAGAGTTCCAAAATCATCACCCGACCACCCTCGCCGAGTACGCGATGCATCTCCTTGAAACATAACGCCAGACGCGCAAAATTTCGTATGCCGAAGGCAACCGTAACGGCATCGAACGAGCCATCGTCGAAGGCCAACGACTCGGCATCCCCCTCCACAAGGCAAATCCGCTCGGAGAGTCGCGCAGTGGTCACCTTCTGACGCCCCACCTCCAACATCTCGGACGAGAGGTCCACCCCGACCACCGAGCTTTCAACCATCCGTTGCGCCATGTAAATGGCCAAATCGGCCGTACCCGTTGCCAGGTCCAAAATCCGCTTGGGGTCCCCCTCCTGCACCAACTTCACCCCACGCTTTCGCCAACTGCGGTCGATGTTGAGGGTGAGGATGTGGTTCAGCTTATCGTAGCTTGGGGCGATGCGGTTGAACATCTGCCGCATCTGCTCCTTTTTGCCTCCCGAAGAGGCTTGCCGGGTCGTATTCGCCGGGTTACTCATAACGCATTGTTTCATCGGGTTTCACGGTGGCCACCACCGAGCTGGGCAAGAGCATCAACAGAACAATCGAGAGCGTAAAACCCACATTGAGCAGGAGCCACCATCGCCAATCGAGGTCAATGGGGACGACCGAAAGCAGATAGCCCTCGGCATCGAGTCGCACCGGTTGCAGGTATTTCTGCACCAGCGCAATCGCCAAGCCGACCGCATTACCCCACCCCAGACCGCGCAACGCAATCATCGAGGCGCGATAGAGGAAGATTTTGCGCAGTGAGCCGTTCTGCATACCGAGTGCCTTCAGCAGACCAATCATGCGAATACGCTCCAAGACCAATATCAAAAGGGCGGCCGACATATTGAAGAAGGCGACCACCAACATAATGACCAAAACGACCAACGCATTGACATCGTGCGCCTTGAGCCAATCGAAAATTTGCGGATACAGCTCCTCGACCGCCACCGCCGTCACGTTCGAGGTCTCGATACGTTCGTCGTAGAGCAGTTGATGGTCGAGCCGTGCCGCCAACGCCGCACCATCGGCTAACGTATGTGTGTAGATTTCATAGCCGGAAATCTCCTCGTCACGCCACTGCGAGAGGCGTTGCACGTTGCGAATATCGGTCAGGAGCATCGCCTTGTCCATCTCCTCCAACCCCGAAGAATAGATGCCCGACACCTTGAAACGGTCGCGGTAGGGGGCTTCGTCCGGCTCGACAAAGAGCATCTCGATGCGGTCGCCCACACCGACCTGCAACCGCGTAGCCAACTGTCTCGACAGCAACACATCCTTCGTGCGCACCGAATCGCCTACGCGAGGCAGCTCGCCCTCCTTCAGCCAACTTTCGAAATTCGACCAATCGTACTCCGCGCCAACGCCCTTGAGCAGCACCCCTTCGACCGCCTCGGCACTGCGCACCACTCCGCCTCGACGTGCATAGCGTTGCAGGTGCAGCACCCCTTTGTCGGCCCGAAGGAGCGAATCGAGTGCGGCATCGGCCCGTATCGGTTCGGCATCGGTTCGATACAATCCCCGCACGTCGGTCACCACCACGTGCGATGCAAAGCCCGACATATTGGCACCAATTTCGCGCTTAAAACCAAAGACCACGGCCAGCGACAGCAACATCACGGCCACACTGACAGCCACCGAAATAACGGCAATACGTTCCATGACCGAAGGTCGGGAGCCGTCCTTCGATTGCGCCATACGGCGAGCCAGGTAGCGTTCGAGTGATGCCAAAAGTGGTTTTTTAAAGCATTTATGATGCAAAGTAACACATATTTTCGTATTTTTGCCCCATATAGTGACCCCTTTTTCAAAGAAAAAGGCCGAAAAAATCGTAAAAAGCAAAAAAGATGATGATGACAGCATTGATGATGAACCTGTTACAGACAGGATACGAGTATGGTATGTATGCACCGCAGAGTCTCTCTTCGGGGGGTATGTACCTTTTGATGATTCTGATTGGCGTGGTGGGCTACATTGTGCAGGCTCGCCTGCAATCGGTCTTTAAGAAGTACTCCCAGGTGATGTTCCCGGGCGGATTGACCGGTGCCGAGGTGGCCGAAAAGATGTTGCGTGACCACAACATCCACAATGTCAAGGTGACCCACGTAAAGGGCCACCTCACGGACCACTTCAACCCACAGACGATGACGGTCAATTTGAGCGACTCGGTCTATTCGTCGCGTTCGGTTGCTGCCGCCGCCGTAGCCGCCCACGAGTGCGGTCATGCCGTACAGCACGCCCGTGCCTACGCACCGCTTGTGTTGCGTTCGCAGCTGGTGCCGATTGTCAACTTTGCCTCGTCGCTCGCCACGTGGGTCATCATTGTCGGTCTGGCTATTTTGGCCGCTACGCAGAACGAGCTGGTCTGCTGGATTGGCATCGGTCTGATTGCCATGTCGGCCCTCTTCTCCATCGTCACCCTGCCCGTGGAGTACAACGCCTCGGCCCGCGCCCTGGAGTGGTTGCGTGCAAGCCGTGTGATGGGTGAGGCGGAGCTGAAACAGGCCTCCATATCGCTCAAATGGGCCGCCCGCACCTACCTTGTGGCCGCCTTGAGTGCCATCGCCTCGGTGCTGTACTATGTGATGCTTATCATGGGTCGCAAGGAGTAACCACGCCCGGGCCTTCCTTTTATCATGAAGAAATCTAACAACGATTATATGCTGCAAGGTTGGAAATGCGCCTTGTGGGTCCTGCTGGTGATGCTCGTCGTGAGCCTCATCCCGCCCGTCACGGTGGGAGGTGTAAAGCTACGCCGTGCCAACATCTTTGCGGACCTCTACCGCTTTGAGGAGCGGAACGCAGAGGCCATGAGCGAAGAGCCGCTCTTCGACGAGGCGGACTTCGACGTCGATTTCGAGGCTGTGAGCCAACAGGTCGAGGCCGTACAACAACAGTTGGCGCAAGCCGACACGTTACGCCACGAGGTGCCGACCGAATACCGTTGGGCCATCGAGGAGCAACAAATCGCACGCTCCGAAATCAACATGAACCCCGCCCGTTACAGCTCGCGCCTGACGCCGATTGAGGATTTCAGCGAGGAGGGGCTGATAGCCACCTTCTGCGATACGCTGATTGAGGCCGACCGTCCGATTCGCATTGCGGTATTGGGCGACTCGTTTGTCGAGGGCGACATCCTGACGGCCGACCTCCGCGAGAGGTTGCAAACGGCCTTCGGAGGTCGTGGTACGGGCTTTGCCCCGATGGCCTCGCCCCTGACCGGTTTCCGTCGCTCGATAAAGACCCAATCGAAGGGGTGGACCTCGCACAACATCATGCAGCACAAGAGCGTCCCCGCCCCCTACAACGAGCAATTCTTCGTTTCGGGCTGGGTCTGCCGCCCGACCGACGGAGCCTCGACCCGCTGGGAGGAGACCACCTTCCGCAAGCAACTCGACAGCTGCTCCACGGCCCGCATTCTCTTCCGCTCACCCCGCACAAGCCGCATCCAGCTCATCGTGAACGACTCGCTGACGCGCGACTTCACCGTCGAGGGTGCCGACAAGGTGCGCCAGGCGGTCATCGAGGCCAAGCACATCCGCTCGTTGGAGCTGAAGGTGCTAGAGGGTGCCTCGGAGTGGGTCGGCTACGGAGCCATCTTCGGTGAAAAGGGCGTGGTGGTGGACAACTACTCGGTGCGTAGCAATAATGGCCAGGCCATCTTCCGCACCAATCCCGCCATCAATGCCGAAATCAACGCCCTCTGGAGCTACGATTTGGTCATCCTGCAATATGGTCTGAACATCATGCAGGCCGGTGTCCATAAATACACCTCCTACGGCCAGCAAATCGAGAAGGTGATTACCTACTGCCGCCAATGTTTCCCCTCGGCCGCGATTCTTGTGATGGGCGTGAGCGACCGTGCCATTAAGAACGAGAACGGGGTGGAGACGATGGATGCCATTCCCTACATGATTGATTGCCAACGCACGGCCGCCCGCAATCAGGGTGCTGCCTTCTGGTCCACCTTCGACGCCATGCAGGCCGAGGGCGGTATGACGGAGTTCGTTGCCAAGGGGTGGGCCGGCAAGGATTACACGCACATCAACTACGGAGGTGGTCGCCGTGTAGCGTGGGCTTTGTTCGACGCCATGAACCACGAGGCCGGCAAAGCCGTTGAGCGTCGCAAACGTCGCCTGGAGGCCGCCAAACCGGTCTTCGACTCCCTTGAACAGATGCAACACCTGCTCGAGCCGCTCGAGATGGGCCATCCGACCCTCACCATCGAACAGAACCAACTATCCGAACAATAGACGATTGGCATGGAGAGCCTTTGGACCAAGTTGCAAGCACTCTTGAGCTATGACCCGCTCTCGCCGCTGATTTTCAGCAGCGGGTTGTTCCTCTATCTCTTTGTCGGCTTCTTCCTGGGCTATTGGCTGCTGCGCAACACCACACGAATGCGGATTCTCTACGTGGTGGCCTTCTCGCTCTACTTCTACTACAAATCGAGCGGTTTTTACTTCGTGCTGCTGCTTCTGGCGGCCACCTACGACTACCTGATTGGCTACTCGCTCTACTTCACGAAGAGTCCCCGTGCGCGAAAATGGCTGGTGGCAATGAGCGTTGTCATCAACCTCGGGATGCTCGGCTATTTCAAATACACGAACTTCCTGGTCGATATGACCAACGAACTGTTCGGGGCGGGATTCCTGGAGTTTCAAAACATCTTCCTGCCCGTCGGCATCTCGTTCTTCGTCTTCCAGTCGATGAGCTACACGATTGACATCTACCGAGGACAGTTGCGCCCACTCGACAGCTGGTTCGACTACCTCTTCTACCTCTCGTTCTTTCCGCAGCTTGTAGCCGGCCCGATTGTGCGTGCCAGCAACTTCATTCCCCAGATTCGTCGCAAGGCGGTCGTGACGCGCGAGATGCTCGGCACAGCCCTCTTCCTGATACTCACGGGTCTGTTTAAGAAGGCCGTTATTTCGGACTACATCGCGCTGAACTTCGTGGACCGCATCTTCGATGAGCCGTTGCTCTACTCGGGCTTCGAGTGTCTGATGGGCATCTACGGCTATGCACTGCAAATCTATTGCGACTTCTCGGGCTACTCGGATATGGCCATCGGTCTGGCCCTTATGATGGGCTTCCGTTTCCCCAAAAACTTCGATGCCCCCTACCGCTCGGCCACCATCACCGAATTCTGGCGCAGGTGGCATATTTCGCTCTCGTCGTGGCTCAGGGATTACCTCTACATTTCGCTTGGCGGCAACCGCAAGGGCAAGGGGCGCACCTATCTCAACCTGCTGCTGACGATGCTTCTGGGCGGTTTGTGGCACGGTGCCGCCATCCGTTTTATCCTTTGGGGTGCGTTGCACGGTGTGGCACTTGCCCTGCATAAGATGTGGTTGGCCGTGGTTCCCGGGGCGAAGGTCCTGGGCAAGGATATGAACCCCGTGATGCGACTTTTGGGTATCCTCTTCACCTTCCACCTGGTCTGCCTCGGCTGGCTCGTCTTCCGTGCCGACTCGATGCAAACCGCAGGGTTGATGTTGCACCAAATCTTCGCGGCCTTCGACCCGAATCTGATTCCGCAGATTGTGGCAGGTTATCGCGGAGCCTTCCTGCTGATGGCCATCGGCTACCTGCTGCACGCCATACCCGATAGAGGCGATAGCTGGTTGCGCGGAGTCATCACCCGCGCCCCGATGGGGTGGCAGGTGGCAATGGTGGTGGTGATGATTTGGCTTGTGATGCAGGTGAAATCATCGGATATTCAGCCTTTTATATACTTCCAATTCTAATGTTCTATCCCTTTGACACCATTGAGTTTTATGAACATTAGAATGAAGCATATAGACAATCCCTCTAAATCTCCCTTTGAAAAGGGAGACTTTGAAGTTGCCACCTCCCCATCCAATTAATTTTGAATTTTGCATTCTACATTTTGAATTTCCATGTACACCTTTGACCACGACCTCTTTTTGGCTCTCAATTTCGACGGGGGCGACCTCATGGACGAAGCGATGCTCGCCATCTCGGGAACCCCGATGTGGATTCCGCTCTACCTGCTGATTTTCTGGCTCGTGGGGCGCAACTACGGCTGGAAGGGGCTGGGGGTGTTCATCCTGCTGATGGCCGCCGCGATGGGGCTTGCGGATATGGTGGCCGGCATCTTCAAACACAGCGGTCTGCTGGAGGATGCCCTCCCGAACTTTGAGCCGCGCTGGCGACCGATGTTCGAACCCGCGTTGGAGGGGCTTGCCATCACGCCCGATTCGCTCCGCACGTTGCGCGATGGCGCATTGTTGGCCGACCCTGCCGTCCATGTACCGATGGAGGCCCTCGGAGGACGTTTCGGTACGGTCTCGGCCCACGCCTCAACCGTCTGGGCCCTGTGCATCCTCTCCGCAGGGGTGATTCGTCGTCGCTCATTCGCAATTTTGATGCTCCTCTGCACGCTCCTGATTTGCTATTCGCGCATCTATTTGGCAAAACACTACCCGATGGATATATTTTGGGGGTCGCTCCTCGGCATCCTTTTAGGATGGATTGGATATCTGCTATTTTTTCGCTATTTTTGCCGCACGAAATAAGAGAACAATAAAAACACGATAGATTATGGCTTTCGAACAATTAAGCGAACAAGAAGTTTTGCGTCGCAACTCGCTCAAAGCGTTGCGCGATTTGGGCATTGAGCCTTATCCCGCCGAGCGTTTCGACGTGACGGCCACGGCCGCCGAGATTGCCGAACATTTTGACCAGGAGCCTGCCCGCTTCGAGAAGGTGCAGATTGCCGGTCGTATGCTCTCGCGCCGCATCATGGGTAGTGCCTCGTTCTTCGAGCTGCAGGACCACACGGGTCGCATCCAGGTTTATATCCGCCGCGATGACATCTGCCCCGAGGGCGACCCGACGCTCTACAACACGGTCTTCAAAAAGTTGCTGGATATCGGTGACTTCATCGGTGTCGAGGGTTTTGCCTTCCGCACCAACACGGGTGAGCTGTCGGTACACTGCCAGAAGTTCACCGTCCTCTCGAAGTCGATTCGTCCGCTGCCCATCGTGAAGGAGAAGGATGGCCAGCAGTTCGACGCCCTGACCGACCCCGAGGTGCGCTATCGCCAGCGTTATGTCGATTTGGTGGTGAATCCCAAGGTGCGCGAGGTCTTCGTAAAGCGTGCCAAGATTATCTCGACCATGCGCAACTTCTTCAACGAGCATGGCTGCCTGGAGGTCGAGACCCCCATTCTGCAACCCATTCCGGGTGGTGCCGCAGCACGCCCCTTCATCACGCACCACAACGCGCTCGATATCGACTTCTATATGCGCATCGCTACGGAGTTGTACCTCAAGCGACTCATCGTAGGTGGCTTCAACGGTGTTTATGAGTTCGGCAAAAACTTCCGCAACGAAGGTATGGACCGCACGCACAACCCCGAGTTCACCTGCATGGAGATTTACATTGCCTACAAGGACTACAAGTGGATGATGGAGTTCACGGAGCAGATGCTGGAGCGTGTTTGCCGTGCCGTGAACGACGATAAGACGGAGGTCGAAATCGACGGCAAGACCATCTCGTTCAAGGCCCCCTTCCGCCGCCTGACGATGACCGATGCCATCCGCGAGAAGACGGGTTACGATATCACGGGCCAGACGGAGGAGCAGCTGCGCGAGGCTTGCGCCCGCCTCAATGTCGAGGTGGACGACACGATGGGTAAGGGTAAGCTCATCGATGCCATCTTCGGTCAGTACTGCGAGGGCGACCTCATTCAGCCTACCTTCATCTGCGACTACCCGATTGAGATGTCGCCCCTTTGCAAGCGTCACCGCGAGAACAAGGACCTCACGGAGCGATTCGAGCTGTTCGTAGCCGGCAAGGAGCTGTGCAACGCCTACTCGGAGCTGAACGACCCGATTGACCAGCTGGAGCGTTTCCAGGAGCAGATGCGCCTTTCGGAGCGTGGCGATGACGAGGCGATGTTTATCGATATGGACTTTGTCCGCGCCCTGGAGTACGGTATGCCTAACTGCTCGGGGATGGGTATGGGTATCGACCGTCTGACGATGTTTATGACCGGTCAGCCGACGATTCAGGATGTGCTGTTCTTCCCGACGATGCGTCCCGAGAAGAAGCCGACGATTGACGACAAAGAGAAGTACATGGCTATCGGCGTTCCCGAGGAGTGGGTCGAGGTGATTCAGAAGATGGGTTACGTGACCGTCGAGTCGCTCAAGAAGCTCGCCCCGGGCAAGTTCTACAACGACCTCTGCGGCTTCAACAAGAAGAACAAGCTCGGCCTGAAGGCTCCCTCGATGGAGGAGGTCAAGGCCTGGTGCGCCACCGAGGAGTAGGGTTCGGAGAATTCAAAATGTAGAATGTAGAATTTAGAATTAACTAACAATACGCATTAAAATTTTAGGATAATGAGAAAGAAAATTGTAGCAGGTAACTGGAAGATGAATACCCTCCCCGCAGAGGGCGTTGAGTTGGCGCAGGGCGTCGTAGCCAAGAGCGCAGAGGTTTGCGATTGCGTAAACTTCATCGTATGCCCCCCGTTCACGCACCTCGCACAGGTAGCCGAGGCACTGAAGGGTTCGAAGGTTGAGCTGGGTGCGCAGAACTGCGCTGCCGAGGCAAAGGGTGCCTACACGGGTGAGGTAGCCGCTTCGATGATTGCTGCCCTGGGTTGCAAGTATGTCATCCTCGGCCACTCGGAGCGTCGTCAGTACTACGGTGAGACGTCGGAGACGCTGAACAAGAAGATGGAGCAGGCCTATGCCAACGGCCTGACGCCGATTTACTGCGTAGGTGAGAACCTCGACGAGCGCGAGGCCGGCAACCACTTCGCTGTCTGCAAGGCACAGATTGAGGAGGTTGTTTTCAACCTGACGGAGGAGCAGTTCAAGAACCTCGTAATCGCCTACGAGCCGGTTTGGGCTATTGGTACGGGTAAGACCGCTACGGCCGAGCAGGCACAGGAGATTCACGCCTACATCCGCGAGGTGCTGGCTGCGAAGTTCGGTGAGTTGGCTGCCGAGTGCCCGATTCTCTATGGTGGTTCGTGCAAGCCCTCGAACGCTGCCGAGATTTTCGCCAAGGAGGATGTGGACGGTGGTCTGATTGGTGGTGCTGCCCTCAAGGCCGAGGACTTCATCGCTATCGGCAAGGGCTTCATGGCCTAATCCGCTCTCAAGCGACAAACAAAAACGGCTGACCTTGAAGGGTCAGCCGTTTTTGCATTTATCCCACTCGCTCTTTCAACCTTCAAATTAGCGGGGTGCTAAAAGCACCCTTTTATATCCCCTCGATACAACAAAAAAAACGGGACCCAAAAAGGTCCCGTTTTTATGAAATGCAATGTAAGCCTTTGGATGGTTGAGCTATTTTTAGGCCCCCGAAGTAACAAAATGCGGAGGGGTGCTAAAAGCACCCTTCTATGTTCCTTCGACAGAACAAAAAAAACGGGACCCCGAAAGGTCCCGTTTTTATAGGAATTTCGTATGAGGTGGGGATTTCAAGGCTTGCGATGCAGCCGAAACCGGAGCATACTGAACGTATGTGAGGATTTCGGATGCGAGCGTAACGCAGAAATCACCCCTCAGACAAATTCCGAAGAATTACATCTTCTTACCTACGTTGGTCTTCTTTGCCACCTTCGGAGCCGAAGCCTTGGCAGCCTTCGGAGCAGCCTTCTGGGCGGCCTTCTTCTCCACTACGGTAGCATCCTCAACGGCATCCGTCGTCTTCTTCGAGCGCGAACGACGCGTCTTGGGCTTCGCCTCGGCAGCAGCAGCGGCCGGCGTAACACCCAGCGTGTAGGCCTCGTTGAAATCAACGAACTCGATGATGCACATCTCGGCAGCGTCACCCAGACGGAAGCCCGTCTTCAGGATACGCGTGTAACCGCCGTTGCGCTCAGCAATCTTCGGGGCAATCGTGCGGAACAACTCCGTAACGGCCTCCTTCTGCTTCAGGTACGAGAATACAACACGACGCGAGTGGGTGGTATCCTCCTTCGACTTGGTTACCAGGGGCTCAACGAACTGACGCAGGGCCTTGGCCTTGGCAACCGTGGTCTCGATGCGCTTGTGCAGAATCAGCGACGATGCCATGTTCGACATCAACGCCTTGCGGTGACCTGCCTGGCGACCGAGGTGGTTAAAGTTTTTGTTATGTCTCATAATGCTTTAATCTTTGTCAAGTTTGTAGATTGATACGTCCATTCCGAACTTCAAGTTCAGCGATGCCAGCAGCTCGTCAAGCTCCGTGAGCGACTTCTTACCGAAGTTGCGGAACTTCAGCAGGTCGTTGCGGTTGAGCTTTACCAAATCGCCAAGCGTATCCACGTCGGCGGCCTTCAGACAGTTCAGTGCGCGAACGCTCAAATCCTGATCCGAAAGCTTGGTCTTCAGCAGCTGTCGCATATGCAGAACATCCTCGTCGAACTCCTCGGCGCCGTTCTTGTCCTCCATGTTCACCGTAATCTTCTCGTCCGAGAAGAGCATGAAGTGCTGGATGAGAATCTTGGCGGCCTCCTTCAGAGCATCCTTGGGGTGAATCGAACCGTCGGTAGTAATTTCCAAATTCAGTTTCTCGTAGTCCGTGCGCTGCTCTACGCGATAGTCCTCAATCGAATACTTCACGTTCTTGATAGGCGTGAAAATCGAGTCAATCGCGAGCGTACCGAACTCGGCATCGGCCGGTTTGTTCTCCTCGGCGGGAACATAACCACGACCCTTGCCAATGGTCAGCGTAATCTGCATCTTGGTTCCGGGAGCCAGGTGGCAGATAACCAAATCGGGGTTCAGTACTTTGAAGAACGACAGGTAATTCGAGATATATCCGGCAGTCAGCTCCGTCACACCCGCTACGTTGATCGACACCTTCTCGGTATCCTGGTTGTCCACCGTGCGGATAAATCGAATCTGCTTCAGGAAGAGGATGATGTGTAACATATCCTCCTTCACGCCGGGGATGGCGGCGAACTCGTGGTCGACACCGGCTACCTTAACGGTCGTAATCGCATAACCCTCGAGCGACGAGAGCAGGATACGGCGCAAGGCATTACCTACAGTACGACCGAATCCGGGCTCCAGCGGTCGGAACTCAAACTTTCCGAACGACGAAGTAGATTCGAGCATAATGACCTTTTCAGGCTTCTGGAATGCTAATATTGCCATAATCTTGAATTTGTTTATTTACTACTTCGAGTACAACTCGACGATGAGCTGCTCCTTGATGTTCTCGGGAATCTCCTCGCGCTCGGGCTTCTGCAGGAACTTACCACTCATCGTGGCACCGTCCCACTCGAGCCATGCATAGCGGCTCTTCGAGCCACCGGCCAGCGAATTGGTAATTACCTCCAGGCTCTTCGACTTCTCGCGTACCGATACTACATCACCGGCGCGCAGCGAGTACGAAGGAATGTTGACAACAGAGCCGTTTACGCAAATATGGCAGTGCGAAACGAGCTGACGGGCAGCAGCACGCGTCGGAGCAATGCCCAGACGATATACTACGTTGTCCAGACGGCACTCGAGCAGCTTCAGCAGGTTCTCACCCGTGATACCGCCCATACGGGCAGCCTGCTCATACGTGCGCGAGAACTGCTTCTCCAGAAGACCATACGTGTACTTTGCCTTCTGCTTCTCGCTCAACTGCGTACCGTACTCCGATACCTTCTTGCGCTTGCGTGCCAAACCGTGCTGTCCGGGAGGATAGTTACGCTTCTCGAGTACCTTATCCGCACCATAGATAGCTTCGCCAAACTTACGGGCGATCTTCGATTTAGGTCCAATATACTTTCCCATTGTTTTCTACTTTTTTTTAGTTTGTTTTTACTCCTTACCTTTCGTGTGCGGATAACGCATTATACCTTACGACGGTTAGGAGCACGGCAACCGTTGTGCGGCAGCGGCGTAACGTCGATAATCTCCATTACCTCGATACCGGCACCGTGGATCGTACGCACGGCCGACTCACGACCCTGACCCGGACCCTTCACGTAAACCTTCACCTTGCGCAGACCCATGTCATAGGCCACCTTGGCGCAATCAGCAGCCGACGTCTGGGCTGCATACGGCGTATTCTTCTTCGAACCACGGAAGCCCATCTTACCGGCCGACGACCAGCTGATGACATCACCGTTCTCGTTCGTGATTGTGATAATCACGTTGTTGAAGCTCGAATGTACATAGGCGTTGCCCACCAGGCCCACCTTAACAACCTTCTTCTTCGTTGTAACAGTTTTCTTTGCCATAATTCTCTAAAGATTACTTCGTTGCCTTCTTCTTGTTTGCTACAGTCTTCTTCTTACCCTTGCGCGTGCGAGCGTTGTTCTTGGTCGACTGACCACGCAGGGGAAGACCCAGACGGTGACGGATGCCGCGATAGCAACCGATATCCATCAGGCGCTTGATGTTGAGCTGAACCAGCGAGCGGCACTCGCCCTCTACCTTCAGACCCAGGTCGGCAATCGTCGAACGAATTGCACCTACCTGCTCATCGGTCCAATCCTGGACCTTAATCTCGTAGCTGATACCTGCTACGTCGAGAATGTGGCGTGCCGTCGAACGACCAATACCATAGATATAGGTCAGGCCGACTTCGCCTCTCTTATTTTTGGGTAAATCTACACCGACAATACGTGCCATAATGTTTCTTTTCTTCTTTAATTTGTTTAACCTTGGCGCATTTTAAACTTAGGATTCTTCTTGCAAATCACGTAGAGCTTACCCTTACGCTTCACGATTTTGCAATCCTCGCTACGCTTCTTAATGGATGCTTTTACTTTCATGGTTTTTCAAGCAATCTGGTTAATTTTCACCTTTGTTATTTGTAACGGAACGAGATGCGACCCTTCGTCAAATCGTAGGGGGTCATCTCCACCTTTACCTTGTCTCCGGGAAGAATCTTGATGTAGTGCATTCGCATCTTTCCCGAAATGTGGGCCGTCAATACGTGGCCGTTGTCCAACTCAACGCGGAACATTGCGTTCGACAATGCCTCGATAATCGTCCCATCGCGTTCGATAGCAGCTTGTTTTGCCATAGAGTTTCTTAGTGTTTTATAGCCTGTTCGATGATGCTGAAATCCGTCAGCACGTCGGGGCCGTTTTTACGAATCGCTACTGCCCACTCATAGTGTGCGGCAGCCTTGCGATCTCTGGTACGAACGGTCCATCCGTCCTCTTCAAATACTACCGTCTTGCTGCCCTGGGTAATCATCGGCTCAATGCAGATGACCATACCCTCTTTAAGCAGCGGGCCGCGGCCGCGTGCGCCGTAGTTGGGAACACCCGGGTCTTCGTGCATCTTCCGACCAATACCATGTCCCTCCAATTCTCTCACGACGCCATAACCGAACGACTCGGCGTATTGTTGCACAGCAGCCGAAATATCGCCTACGCGATTCCCGACCTTGGCTTGTGCTGCACCCTTACAAAGAGCCTCTTTGGTGACCTCCATCAGTTGTCGTACTTCCTCGGCAACTGCTCCTACGGCAAACGTATATGCCGAATCACCAACAAACCCCTTCATAAACGTACCACAGTCTACAGAGACAATGTCGCCCTCCTTCAGAACAACCTTGTCCGACGGAATACCGTGAACCACCTGCTCATTGACCGAAATGCACAACGAGGCGGGGTAGCCTTGGTATCCTAAAAACGCGGGGACAGCTCCGTGGGAACGTATAAATTCCTCGGCAATGCGATCCAACTCCTTGGTCGTGACACCCGGCTGAATGTGGCGACCCACTTCAGCCAGTGTCTCCGAAACCAAGATGTTGTTTTCGCGAAGGAGCTCAATCTCCTCGTTTGTCTTCAGATGTATCATCTATCTGTAGCTAAGATGCTCTAAAAGTTTCTCCTGTTAGTGGCGACCCTGAATACGGCCGGTCTTCATCAGACCATCGTAGTGGCGCATCAACAGGTAACTCTCTATCTGCTTCAGAGTGTCGAGTACCACACCCACCATAATCAGCAACGACGTACCGCCATAGAAGTAGGCGAACTCCTGCTGAATACCGAGGAATCGAATTGCCAGAGCGGGCAGAATTGCCACGATGGCCAGGAAAATCGAACCCGGCAGGGTGATACGCGTCATGATGGAGTCGATGTAGCTCACGGTCTGCTTACCCGGTTTCACACCCGGAATGAAGCCACCGTTGCGCTTCATGTCATCGGCCATCATTTGAGGATTGATGATAATTGCCGTGTAGAAGTAAGTGAAAGCAATTACCAACACAGCCAGCGTAAAGTTGTACCAGAAACCGGTCATCGAGCTGAAGGCAGCTGCGAAAGCCGTACCGGTGAACAACATCGGAACAAACATCAGAGCCTGTGCGAAGATGATAGGCATCACATTCGCAGCATTCATCTTCAGGGGGATGTACTGACGCACACCGCCATACTGCTTGTTACCGATGATACGCTTGGCGTACTGCACAGGCACCTTGCGGACAGCCTGTACCAGCGCAATCGTTGCCATGAAGACCAGGAACAGCAACACCAGCTCGAGAATCAGCATGATGGCACTACCGGTAGCCGTCTGGAAGCGGGCGTTGACCTCGGCCAACAGCGCGTGCGGCAGACGTGCCACGATACCAATCATGATGATGAGCGAGATACCGTTACCGATACCCTTGTCCGTAATCTTCTCGCCGAGCCACATAATAAACATGGTACCGGCAATCAGAATCGTCGTTGCATAGCAAACGAAACCGAACGTATTGCCATAGACGAACGCCGTGGGGGCCTGGTGGTAGAGGTTGGCAATGAATGCCGGACCCTGCAACATCAGCACACCAATCGTCAGGAAACGAGTCCACTGGTTCATCTTGCGGCGGCCGCTCTCACCCTCCTTCTGCATTTTCTGGAAATACGGGATCATCATACCCATCAGCTGGATGATAATCGAGGCGGTGATGTACGGCATGACTCCGAGTGCAAAAATTGCAGCGTTGCCAAATGCACCGCCAGAGAAGACGTTCAACAGACCCAGAAGTCCGTTACCCTCCAACTGGCTGGCATACGCCGAACCCTCGCCCAAGACGTTAGGGTTGATACCCGGAATCACTACGAAACTACCCAAGCGATAGATAAGAAGCAGACCAATCGTGTAGAGTACACGCTTGCGCAGCTCCTCAATCTTGTAGATATTCTTGAGCGTCTCGACCACTTTCTTGTTGGTTGCCAAAAGAGCGATAACCACTAAAAAGACAAGACCAACAACGAGATATTGATTCATAAAGTTTGGTTAATTTAAGGTTCTACCTTAGAGTTTCTCGACATTACCGCCGGCAGCCGTAATGGCAGCCTCTGCGCTCTTCGAGAAGGCGTGAGCCTTCACCGTGAGGGCCTTCGTCAACTGACCGTTACCGAGAATCTTCACCTTGTCCTTCGACGAAATGAAGCCGGCACCAATCAGCGTCTCAACGGTTACCTCCTGAAGCTCCTTCTTCGAAGCAAGCTCCTCGAGCGTCGAAAGGTTGATAGCCTTGAACTCCACACGCTTCAGGTTCGTGAAACCGAACTTCGGCAGACGACGCTGAAGAGGCATCTGGCCACCCTCGAAGCCGAGCTTACGCGAGTAACCCGAACGCGACTGGGCACCCTTGTGACCACGCGTAGCCGTGCCACCGTGGCCCGAACCTGCACCGCGGCCGATACGCTTGTCGTGGTGCGTAGAACCCTTTGCGGGTTTGAGATTATACAGTTCCATTCTCTTTCTTACAATTACAGGTTAAACATTAGGCGAGCTTCTCGACCTTTACGAGGTGTTGTACACGCTCGATCATGCCCTTGATGATTACCGAATCATCGTGCTCGACCGTTGCACCGATCTTCTTCAGACCGAGTGCGTCAAGGTTGGCGCACTGACGCTTCGTAGCACCGATGCGGCTCTTGACCTGGGTGATTTTCAATCTTGCCATAGTCTTGATTCAAAATTAACCGTTAAACACCTGATTCATCGAGATACCACGCAGACGTGCAACGCTGGCTGCATCACGCAGCTCGCACAGTGCGCCTACCGTAGCCTTAACGAGGTTGTGGGGGTTCGACGAACCCTTGCTCTTTGCAAGCACGTTCTTCACGCCGAGCGACTCCAGAACGGCACGCATGGCACCACCGGCGATGATACCGGTACCGGGTGCGGCCGGACGAATCATCACCTCCGAGCCACCGAAGCGGAACTCCTGCTTGTGGGGAATCGTACCGTTGATTACGGGAATCTTCACCAGGTTCTTCTTTGCATCCTCCACGCCCTTGGCGATGGCGGCCTGAACCTCCGAAGCCTTACCCAGACCATAACCGACTACGCCGTTCTCGTTACCTACTACGACGATTGCCGAGAAGCTGAACGTGCGACCACCCTTCGTTACCTTCGTAACGCGCTGAATGCTTACGAGTCTGTCCTTAAGCTCGAGGTCGCTGGTGCGTACTTTCATATTGCTGTTAGCCATCATATTTGCTTAGAATTTAAGTCCGCCTTCGCGTGCTGCTTCGGCCAGCTGTTTAACTCTTCCGTGATACAGGTAACCGTTACGGTCGAACGATACCGTCGTGATGCCCTTCGAGGCAGCACGCTCGGCAGCCAACTTACCCACCAGGGCGGCTACCTCCGACTTGTTCTTGCCTGCGGCAGCCTCCACAATCTCCTTCTCGAGCGAAGAAGCCTGTGCCAGCGTTACACCTGCCAGGTCGTCGATGAACTGTACGTAGATCTGCTTGTTGCTGCGGAATACCGTCATACGGGGCTGAGCGGCCGTACCGGTAACGATCTTACGGATGCGCATCTTGATGCGCTCTCTTCTCTCTATTTTGTTCAGTGACATAACTTCAGCTTATTTACTATTTGCCAGCCGACTTACCGGCCTTGCGACGAATCTGCTCGCCTACGAACTTAATACCCTTACCCTTGTAAGGCTCCGGCTTACGCAGCGAACGCAGCTTGGCGGCAACCTGACCTACCAACTGCTTGTCGATGCTCTTCAGCGTCACGATGGGGGCACCCTTCTTCTCCGTAACGGCCGTAGCGGTTACCTCCTTCGGAAGCATGAAGTGCGTATCGTGCGAATAACCCAGGCTCATCTCAAGCACCTGGCCCTTCACCTCGGCCTTGAAACCGACGCCGACCAGCTCCTGCTTGATCTCATAACCCTTCGTTACACCTACAACCATGTTGTTAATCAACGCGCGGTACAGACCGTGCATCGAACGGTGGCGAGGCTGATTCGTCGGACGCGTAATCAGCACGGCGGGTTTCTCCTCGTCCGAGTGGGCGTCCTTGTGCGTGCCGACCGTTACGGTAATGTCCGAGTCAACCTTCTGACTCAACTCACCAAGAGGCCCTTTCACGCTTACCGTATTGTCGGCAGCAACCGTAACGGTTACACCGGCAGGCAGGTTTACAGGTAATTTACCAATTCTTGACATTGTGTTGATTGTTTAATTTGTTGTTGTTCTTGTTTTGAGTGACGCACGATTAGTATACGTAGCAAAGCAACTCACCACCTACACGCTCCTTGCGAGCCTTGGCATCGGTCATGATACCCTTCGACGTCGAGAGGATGGCGATACCCAGACCGTTCAGTACGCGCGGCATCTCATCTACCGAGGTGTACTGACGGAGACCCGGACGCGATACGCGCTTCAGGTCCTTGATTGCGTTGGTCTTCGTGGCAGCATCCCACTTCAGAGCAATCTTGATGGTCGGGTGACCCTTCTCATCATTGTCAAACTTGTAGGCAAGGATATAACCCTGCTCGTAGAGAATCTTCGTGATCTCTCGCTTAATTTTTGAACCGGGAGCTTCAACCACCTTGTGGTTGGCTTTCACCGCGTTTCTAATTCTGGTCAGAAAGTCCGCAATAGGATCAGTCATAACGAATAAGAAGTTAAAATTAATGTTAAAAAATAAGTTAATGTGTTCTGTTTCTTTTACTTATGTCCCCTTGGAGGTTTTTCCGCGGACGCATAAGCGCGCAAATTTACGCATAATTTCACAAAAAACCAAGCCAAAAGCGTGATTTTTAGCAACTTTGCGTATTCGGCCCGAAATGGAGTATGTCAGCAACCCCTTTTGTTTTGCCAACATCACCCACAAAATCGTCCAAAAGCACACCATGCACATAGTGCCTACCGCCATGTCATCCAAGCGATTCATAGTCGAATCCCCTGCTGACAAATGCCGTACACACTCCATGGTGTCCCTTTGTCGGACCCTTTGCCAAATGCCGAATCCCTCATCCGAGCCTCGCCACCAAGAAGTTATCGTTCATTGAACGACACTTTCCTCGGCTTTGCGACTCCGACTACACGGAGACTGCACCCATATTGACCGTCACCTTCCCTTGAAGAGCTGCACAAGAGACCCTTAAATGCACCAACCTACGCGCACAATGCGCAAAATACAGTGGCACCTATATCATATAGGTCTCCTCGCTACGCACCCCTTCATGGGCCATACACCCGGGGAACGGTGGGTCGAGGACGAAGTTCTTGACTGACGGTTCATGGGGTTCAACCCCTACACTGCCTTTCAGCCAATTGTGGCGAACTTCGCAAGAAAAATGAGGGCGGAAGGAGCTTTTTAGCTCCCTCCACCTCATCGTTGTTACTACCAGCTTGCCTTCGTAACGCCCGGAATCAGGCCCTTCGAGGCCATCTCACGGAACTGAATACGGCTGATGCCGAACTGACGGATGTAACCCTTCGGACGACCCGTAATCTTGCAGCGGTTGTGCTGACGAATCGGGTTCGAGTTGCGGGGCAACTTCGACAGTGCAATCCAAGCCTCCTCGTGGTCGATTTCACCGGCCTTGAGCTGGGCGGCGATCTCCTCACGCTTATGAGCGTAGCGATTAGCGAGCTTTACACGCTTTACCTCGCGTGCCTTCATTGACTCTTTTGCCATGGCTTAGTTCTTTTTAGCGTTCTTGAAAGGCAGACCGAACTCCTTCAGAAGAGCGTAGCCCTCCTCGTCGGTCTTGGCCGTCGTTACAAAGGTAATCTCCATACCGAAAATCTTCGTAATCTTGTCGATGTCGATTTCGGGGAAGATAATCTGCTCGGTCACACCCAGCGTGTAGTTACCCTGACCGTCGAACTTCTCGTTGATACCCTTGAAGTCGCGGATACGGGGAAGTGCTACGGCTACCAGACGCTCCAGGAACTCATACATCTTCTTGTCGCGCAACGTAACACGTACACCAATCGGCATACCCTTACGCAACTTGAAGTTCGAGATATCCTTACGCGAGCGGGTCTGAACAGCCTTCTGGCCCGTGATAATCGTCAGCTCCTCTTGAGCCACGTCGATAAGCTTCTTGTCGGCGATAGCCTGACCCATACCCTGGTTGATGACAATCTTCACCAGCTTGGGGCATTGCATCACGCTCGTATAGCCGAACTGCTTCATAAGGGCAGGCAGAATCTGCTCCTTATACTGTGTCTTGAGTGTAGGAATATAAGCTGCCATTATTTAATCTCCTCCCCTGACTTTTTAGCGTAACGAACTAATTTACCTTCGGCATTTGCCTTGCGGCCCACCTTCGTCGGCTTGCCGCTCTTCGGGTCGAGTACCTGGAGGTTCGATACGTGAATCGGAGCCTCCTTCTCGATGATACCGCCCTGGGGGTTCTGTGCATTGGGCTTCGTAGCCTTCTTGCAGAGATTCACGCCCTCGACAATCGCGCGCTGCTTCGACACCTCGACCTTCAGGACTTTGCCCTGCTGGCCCTTGTTGTCGCCGGCGATTACCAGAACCGTATCCCCCTTCTTAATATGCAATTTAACTGACATATTCGGAATGTTTTTTAAGATTACAGTACTTCGGGTGCCAGCGAGATGATCTTCATGTACTGGTCACGCAGCTCACGAGCCACGGGGCCGAAGATACGGGTACCGCGCATCTCACCCTGATTGTTAAGCAGCACAACGGCGTTGTCGTCGAAACGAATGTACGAACCGTTGGCGCGACGAATTTCCTTCTTCGTGCGGACTACCACAGCCTTCGATACGGCGCCCTTCTTGACGTCGCCCGACGGGGTAGCGCTCTTTACAGCTACGACGATTTTATCACCAATCGATGCGTAGCGACGCTTCGTACCACCGAGTACGCGGATGCAGAGAACCTCCTTGGCACCGCTGTTATCGGCTACTACGAGTCTTGATTCCTGTTGTATCATAACTACTTAGCTCTTTCAATGATTTGTACTAATCTCCAACGCTTCGTCTTGCTCAGCGGGCGGGTCTCCATGATACGTACGGTATCGCCCTCCTTGCAGGTCTCGTCGAGACACTCGGCGGCGAACTTCGTCGTCTTGTTCACGAACTTGCCGTAGATCGGGTGCTTCACCTTACGTGCTACTGCAACCACAATGGTCTTCTCCATCTTGTTGCTGACAACCACGCCAATTCGCTCTTTTCTCAGATTTCTTTCCATAGTTGTTCTCCTTATTTAGCGTTCTTTTGACGCAGAATCGTCAGCATACGAGCGATGTCTCTGCGGTTCTTCTTGATGATCGACGGATTCTCGATCGGCGACACGGCGTGCTGCACCTTGAGCTTGGTCAGCTGCGCCTTCTCAGTCTCGATGCGCTCAACCAAATCCTTGGTCGCGATATCCTTAATTTCTGCACTTTTCATATCGTGTCTCCTTTCTTAAAGTGTGGTCTCGACGTAGTCACGTCGTACAATAAACTTCACGGGGATAGGCAGCTTCTGGGCACCCAGACGCAAAGCCTCCTGTGCTACTGCCAAGGGCACACCCTCGGCCTCGAACAGAATACGACCCGGCGTAACGGGAGCTACGAAGCCCTCCGGATTACCCTTACCTTTACCCATACGCACCTCGGCCGGCTTCTTCGTAATCGGTTTGTCGGGGAAGATGCGAATCCAGAGCTGACCCTCACGCTTCATGTAACGCGTGATAGCCTGACGGGCGGCCTCAATCTGACGACCCGTAATCCAGGTCGAGTCGAGCGCCTTGATTGCGAACGAACCGAATGCAAGTTGGTTACCTCTTTGAGCCACTCCCTTCATACGGCCTTTCTGCATTCTTCTAAATTTGGTCTTTTTCGGCTGTAACATGTTTGTTCTGCTTTAAAAAGGTCCTACTTACTATTTGTTGTTCTGACGACGACCACCACGACGACGATCACCACGGTCGCCACGACCGCGACGCTCACTGCGCTGCTCGCCCTGCGGAGCCTGGGCCGAAGCACCCTGCATCTCGAACAGGTCGCGCTTGCCGTAAACCGTACCCTGGCAGATCCATACCTTGATACCGAGGATACCGACCTTCGTCAGTGCCTCCGTCAGGCAGTAATCTACATCGGCACGGAACGTGTGCAGCGGAATACGTCCCTCCTTAATGGTCTCCTTGCGGGCCATCTCGGCACCACCTACGCGGCCCGATACCTGCACCTTGATACCCTCGGCACCCATGCGCATCGTCGAAGCGACGGCCGTCTTAACGGCGCGACGGAACGAAACGCGGCCCTCGAGCTGGCGGGCAATGTTCTGACCTACGATAACGGCATCAACCTCCGGACGCTTCACCTCGAAGATGTTGATTTGAATCTCCTTACCGGTGAGCTTCTTCAGCTCCTCCTTCAGTTTGTCAACCTCCTGGCCGCCCTTACCGATGATGATACCCGGACGTGCGGTCGAAATGGTTACCGTAACGAGCTTCAGCGTACGCTCAATGATAATCTTCGAAATCGAAGCCTTCTGCAGACGGGCGTTCAGATACTTGCGGATCTTGTCGTCCTCTACGATCTTGTCGCCGAAGTTCTTACCACCGAACCAGTTGGAATCCCAACCCTTGATGATACCAAGGCGATTTGCTATCGGATTAACTTTCTGTCCCATCTTCTGTTACTTGTTTTCTACGGTTACCATTTTGTCTACTACAATCGTCACATGGTTCGAACGCTTGCGAATGCGGTGAGCGCGACCCTGCGGAGCAGGCTGAATGCGCTTCAGCATACGACCACCGTCTACGAATACCTCCTTTACGCAGAGCTTCGTGTCCTCCAGACGCTCGGTCTCGTTCTTTGCCTCCCAGTTGGCGATAGCCGACTTCAGGAGCTTCTCCATGCGGATCGACGCCTCCTTCTTCGAATAGCGAAGGATGCCCAATGCCTTGTTGATCTCTACGCCGCGGATGATATCTGCAACCAGACGCATCTTGCGGGGCGAGGTCGGGCAGTCGCGCAGAACGGCGATGGCCTTCTGCTTCTTCTCAGCCGAGCGCTTCTCGGCTGCCATTGCTTTTCTTGCACCCATATTCTACTTACTTTTTCTTGTTACCGGCGTGGCCGCGGAAAGTACGCGTGGGAGCGAACTCACCGAGCTTGTGTCCTACCATATTCTCGGTTACATAAACCGGGATAAACTTGTTTCCGTTATGCACGGCAATCGTCTGACCAACGAAATCAGGCGAAATCATGCTTGCGCGCGACCAGGTCTTGATGACCGCCTTGTTGCCCTCGGCAGCGGCGATGACCTTAGCCTCGAGTTTCGGATCGATATACGGTCCTTTCTTTAATGAACGGCTCATTATGTACTCTTATTTAATTACTTTTTCTTCTTGGAAATAATAAACTTCGAAGTGGTCTTCTTCGGGTTGCGCGTCTTGTAACCCTTAGCAAGCAGACCCTTGCGCGAACGCGGGTGACCACCGCTGGCGCGGCCTTCACCACCACCCATCGGGTGATCTACCGGGTTCATCACAACACCACGGTTGTGCGGGCGACGGCCCAACCAACGCATACGGCCGGCCTTACCTGCCGACTCCAAGTTGTGATCAACATTCGATACAACACCCACCGTTGCGCGGCAAGTTACGAGTACCATACGAGTCTCGCCCGAAGGCAGCTTGATGATGGCAAATTTGCCCTCACGAGCCAGCAGCTGGGCGTACGAACCGGCCGAACGAGCCATAGCGGCACCCTGACCGGGGTAGAGTTCAATGTTGTGTACTACCGTACCCAGCGGAATCTCGCTCAAGGGGAGCGTGTTACCTACCTCGGGAGCAACGCCCGAGCCGCTGATTACGGTCTGACCAACCTTCAGGCCGTTCGGTGCGATGATGTAGCTCTTCTCACCGTCGGCATATACCAACAGAGCAATGCGTGCCGTACGATTCGGGTCGTACTCGATTGCCTTTACAGTTGCAACAATACCATCCTTCGATCGCTTGAAATCGACGTTACGGTACATCTGCTTGTGACCACCGCCAATGTAGCGTACGGTCATCTTACCGTCGTTGTTGCGGCCGCCCGAGCTCTTCTTTACGCTCAAAAGCGACTTCTCAGGCTTCGACTTCGTGATTTCGTCGAATGCGCTGATTACCTTATGTCTTGTACCTGCGGTAACAGGCTTAAATTTCTTTACTGCCATCTTCGTTAGATATTACTGTAAAAATCAATCTTATCTCCCTCCTTCAAGGTGACGATAGCCTTCTTGAAGTTGTTGGCACGGCCCTCCAGCAGACCCGCCTTCGTGTAGCGGCTCTTGAGCTTGCCCATGCAGTTAATCGTGTTCACATCCGTTACGACGACGTTGTACATCTGCTCTACGGCCTGACGAATTTGCAGCTTGTTAGCGCGCACGTCAACGATAAAACCGTAGCGATTCAACTTTTCGCCCTGAATCGTCATTTTCTCGGTCAAAACCGGCTTAATAATAATCTCCATGGTTGTCTTGCGTATTATGCTAACAAAGTATTCAGTACATTCTCAGCACCCTCTACCATCACGATTACCGATGCGTTCATCACGTCATATGTGCAGACGTTCTGAGCCAGAACCGGCTTGATGTAGGTAAGGTTGCGGCACGAAAGCTGCAAATTTACGTTGCCCTCGGGCAATACGAGAAGCACCTTCTTGTCGGCGACCTTCAGGGCCTCGGCCAGAGCAACTGCGGCCTTCGTCTTGGGAGCCTCGAGCTGCTGTGCCTCCAGAGCGATAATCTGACCGGCCTGAGCCTTGTAGGTCAGCGCGCTGCGACGAGCCAGCTGCTTGAGCTTCTTGTTCAGCTTGAAGCTGTAATCACGGGGAACCGGACCGAATACGCGACCACCACCCGGGAAGAGGGGCGAGAGAATCGAGCCACAGCGAGCACCACCGGTACCCTTCTGACGCTTCAGCTTGCGCGTCGAACCGGCAACCTCGTTACGCTGCTTTGCCTTGTGCGTACCCTGACGCTGGTCAGCCAGATACTGCTTCACGTCGAGATAGATAGCGTGGTCATTAGCCTCCACGCCGAAGACGGCCTCCGAAAGGACTACCTTACGGCCCGTCTCATTTCCTTGTGCGTTCAATACTGCTAATTCCATACTACTTCTCAATGGTTAAGTAAGCACCCTTGGCACCCGGAATCGAACCCTTTACGAGAATAAGGTTGCTCTCCGGAATTACCTTCAAAACTTTCAGGTTCAGCACCTTTACCTGATCGCCACCCATCTGACCCGGCAGACGCTTGCCCTTGAAGACACGCGAGGGGTACGACGATGCGCCCAACGAACCGGGCTTACGCTGACGGTTGTGCTGACCGTGCGTCTGGCCACCAACACCGGCAAAGCCGTGACGCTTTACAACGCCCTGGTAACCACGACCTTTCGAAATCCCGGTCACGTCAACCCAGTCCTCCTCGGTGAAGAGGTCAACGGTGAGCGTGTCGCCGAGATTCACTTCAGGCATGCCTTTGAACTCGGCAAGCTTGCGCTTGGGAGTCGTGCCGGCCTTCTTGAAGTGACCTAACAAACTGCTGGTGGTGTGCTTTTCACTCTTCTCGTCATAGGCAATCTGGACTGCCTCGTACGAATCCTTCTCGACAGTCTTGATTTGCGTAACAACGCACGGGCCAGCCTCAATGACAGTGCATGGAATATTCTTTCCCTCGGCACTGTAAACGGAAGTCATTCCGATTTTCTTTCCAATAAGTCCTGACATTTTGTTGTCAATTTGTTTGTTATAAATGTTTTTAAGTGAAGTGTTTCAACTTCTTTTTTACCTTTCGGAAGGGCGCAATACGGGCCAAGAGCCTGGTATTTTAACGGCTCATACCTATATATATTATAGGCCCCTCAAAAAGGGTGGGCAAAAAGGTTCTTTGCCCGTGGGTGCGGCCTTGCGGCGCGACCCAAAAGGTTGGGTTGGTGGGCAAGGCGATGGCCTCGCCCACGCACCCGTGTTATCACACCTTGATCTCAACCTCAACACCCGAGGGAAGCTCGAGCTTCATCAGCGCGTCGATGGTCTTGGGCGTCGACGAGTAGATGTCGAGGATACGCTTAAAGGTGCAGAGCTGGAACTGCTCGCGGGCCTTCTTGTTTACGAAGGTCGAGCGGTTCACCGTAAAAATCTGCTTGTGGGTGGGCAGGGGTACCGGACCGCTGACGATGGCACCCGTGCTTTTTACGGTCTTAACGATCTTCTCGGCCGACTTATCGACGAGGTTGTGATCGAACGACTTTAACTTGATTCTGATTTTCTGATTCATATCGTTTGCTTATTCTATATCCTTACGTTTACCACTCGCCTTCTCGATAATCTCCTTGGCAAGACCGCCAGGAACCTCCTCAAAGTGCGAGAACTCCATCGACGAGGTAGCGCGACCCGACGAAATCGTACGCAGCACGGTGACATAGCCGAACATCTCCGACAGAGGCACCTTTGCCTTTACGACACGAGCCGTACCCTTCGACTCCATACCGGTGATTTGACCGCGACGCTTGTTCAGGTCACCAATGATATCACCCATATTCTCCTCGGGGGTAACAACCTCAACCGACATAACCGGCTCCATGATAATCGAACCTGCCTTGGGAGCAGCGGCACGATAACCGTTGCGGGCAGCAATCTCGAACGAGAGCTGGTCCGAATCGACGGGGTGGAACGAACCGTCCTTCAGCGTAACCTTCATCGAGTCCATCGGATAGCCGGCCAAAGCACCGTTGGCCATAGCGGCCTCGAAGCCCTTCTGTACCGAGGGGATGAACTCGCGCGGAATGTTACCGCCCTTCACCTCATCGACGAACGTCAGACCCATCTTGCCCTCATCGGCGGGACCGATTTCGAAGATAATATCTGCAAACTTACCGCGACCACCGGTCTGCTTCTTGAAGACCTCACGGTGCTGTACGGTCTGCGTCAGAGCCTCCTTGTAGTTCACCTGCGGAGCACCCTGGTTAATCTCAACGCCAAACTCGCGGCGCAGACGGTCAACGATGATATCGAGGTGAAGCTCACCCATACCGCTAATCACCGTCTGACCCGAATCCTCATCGGTGTGTACCGTGAAGGTGGGGTCCTCCTCGGCCAGCTTACCCAGCGCGATGCCGAGCTTGTCGAGGTCCTTCTGCGTCTTCGGCTCAACAGCCAGACCAATCACCGGCTCGGGGAAGGTCATCTGCTCGAGTACGATAGGAGCGTTCTCGGCGCAGAGCGTATCACCCGTGCGAATCTCCTTGAAACCTACGGCGGCGCAGATATCACCGGCGGTTACAACCTCCAGCGGGTTCTGCTTGTTGGCGTGCATCTGATAGATACGGCTGATGCGCTCGCGCTTGCCGCTGCGGGCATTCAGCACATACGAACCTGCATCGAGCTTACCCGAGTAAACGCGCACGAAAGCCAGACGACCTACGAAGGGGTCGGTAGCAATCTTGAACGCGAGGCCGCAGAACGGATCATCATCCGAAGCGTGACGAACCTCGGTCTCCTCGGTCTTGGGGTTCGTACCCTCAACTGCGGGAACATCCAGCGGCGAGGGGAGGAAAGCCATCACATAGTCGAGCAGCTTCTGTACGCCCTTGTTGTGGAACGACGAACCGCAGAGCATCGGCACAATCTGCATCGACATGGTAGCCGTGCGGATAGCCTTCAGCAACTCATCGGGAGTAATCGACTCGGGGTCCTCGAAGAACTTCTCCATCAGGGCATCGTCGGTCGAAGCAACCTCCTCGATCAGCTTCATACGCCACTCCTCAGCCTCGGCCTTCATATGCTCCGGAATCTCGCGAATCTCGAAGTTGTCACGAACGGTCTTGTCGTCGTAGTAGTAGATGGCATTATTATAAATAAGGTCAACCAGACCCTCGAACTTGTCCTCAACACCAATGGGGAGAACAACCGGAAGAGCCGTCGTACCGAAATGCTCCTTAATCTGCGAGCATACGGCATAGAAATCGGCACCCGTGCGGTCCATCTTGTTGACATAACCAATACGGGGTACGTTGTACTTATCGGCCTGACGCCATACGGTCTCCGACTGCGGCTCCACACCACCTACGGCGCAGAACGTAGCGATAGCACCGTCCAGTACACGCAGCGAACGCTCTACCTCGACGGTAAAGTCAACGTGTCCCGGGGTATCAATCAGGTTGATTTGGTACTGCTTACCCATGTAGTTCCAGAAGGCCGTCGTAGCGGCCGACGTGATGGTGATACCACGCTCCTGCTCCTGAACCATCCAGTCCATGGTAGCGGCACCCTCGTGCGTCTCACCAATCTTGTGGGTCTTACCCGTGTAGAACAGAATACGCTCCGACGTGGTCGTCTTACCGGCATCGATGTGAGCCATGATACCGATATTACGCGTATAAGTTAAGTCTCTTGCTGCCATTGCGGTACTCTGTTAGAAACGGAAGTGAGCGAATGCCTTGTTTGCCTCGGCCATGCGGTGCATCTCCTCCTTACGCTTGAAGGCGGCACCCTGCTGGTTGTAGGCATCCACGATCTCGGCGGAAAGCTTCTCGGCCATGGTTTTACCGGCGCGCTTACGCGAGAACAGGACAAGGTTCTTCATGGAAATAGAAATCTTGCGCTCCGGACGAACCTCCATAGGAACCTGGAAGGTTGCACCACCGATACGCTTCGACTTCACTTCGACTTGGGGCGTGATGTTCTCGAGGGCCTGTTTCCAGATTTCCAGCGGAGACTTATCAGCATCCTTCATCTTCTTACCTACAAGCTCCAATGCATCATAGAAAATCGTGTAGGCAATACTCTTCTTACCATCCAGCATAAGGTTGTTCACGAAACGGGTCACAGCCACGTCACCGAACTTCGGATCCGGAAGTAGAATTCGCTTCTTAGGCTTAGCTTTTCTCATTGCTTTAAAAAATTCTTTGTTGTTTAGTCAGATTACTTCTTAGCGGCCTTGGGACGCTTTGCACCGTACTTCGAGCGACGCTGACGACGACCATCTACACCGGCCGAATCGAGCGCACCGCGAACGAGGTGATAACGAACACCCGGGAGGTCCTTCACACGACCACCACGGACAAGCACAATCGAGTGCTCCTGCAAGTTGTGACCTTCACCGGGGATGTAGGCGTTGACCTCCTTGCCATTGGTCAATCTTACACGTGCCACTTTACGCATAGCCGAGTTAGGCTTCTTCGGGGTCGTCGTGTACACACGGGTACAAACGCCACGACGCTGCGGACACGCGGCGAGAGCAGGCGACTTCGATTTGTCCTCCATTGCTACTCGGCCGTTACGAACTAACTGTTGAATAGTAGGCATTTTTTTGTCCTTTAATTTGTTAAATTTTCTATCTCCATTGTCCAAAATGGACTGCAAAGGTACGCAAAATTTTCGAAAACACAATATATATGGGGTCTTTTTCAGCGTTTTTCGTGCTTTTTTCACCGTTTTGCCATTCTTTTTACTTATCGTTTTTGCGGGATTATTTGTTTTGTTTATAACAAATTTGCTAATCGCCTGATTTTATGCAAATTCCTTGTTTTGTCACTTTTGCGGTTTGAGGGGCAGGAAAAACGAGAAGATTCGGAAAAACACACTTTGTCAAAAACATAAAAACGGGTAGCGAAAAAGGAAACTCAAACGCGACAACACGAGGGCTTCGGAGGTGTCCTAAATGAGCAAGTTAGCCCCTTTCCGAGGCAAAACGACACCGCGTAACCAACCGATGCAAATAGGGCGAATAACGCATCAAAATCCGACAAAAGGGAGACGTCTTTCAACGAAAAGAAACAACCCGCAATCATGCCAAAAAAAAGACGAAATCAACGTCAAAAAAGGGCAAAAACAGGGGCAAAAAAGAGCGCAAAAAGCCTTATCAACCGTACCGATTGGGAGGCCCATCCAGGCCACCATTTTTTGGCCGCTTACCGACCGCCGAGAACCCGTTTTCGATGGCAAATTTCGAATTCTAAATCCTAAATTTTGAATTTCTTTATAATATATGTATCTTTGCCCGTTAAACAAGAAAACAAACAACAAAATCCATGGAATACAGCTTCAAAGAGATTGAACCGCGCTGGCAGGAGCGTTGGCGCGAAGATAAGACCTATCGGGTCGAAGTAGATGCCTCACGGCCGAAATTCTACGTACTCGATATGTTCCCCTATCCATCGGGAGCCGGTCTGCACGTAGGCCACCCGCTGGGCTATATCGCCTCGGACATCTACTCGCGCTACAAGCGACTGAAGGGCTTTAACGTCCTCCACCCGATGGGCTACGACGCCTTCGGTCTGCCGGCCGAGCAGTATGCCATCCAGACGGGCCAGCACCCCGCCGTGACGACCGAGAAGAACACCGCCCGCTACCGCGAGCAGTTGGACAAAATCGGTTTTTCGTTTGATTGGGACCGCGAGGTACGCACCTGCGACCCCGCCTACTACAAATGGACGCAATGGGCCTTCCTGAAGATGTTCGCCCACTACTACGACCGCGCGGCACAGCAGGCCAAGCCCATCGAGGAGTTGGTGGCCCGCTTCGAGCAGAACGGTACGGAGGGCGTGGATGCCGCATCGACCGTTGAGCTGCACTTCACGGCCGAGGAGTGGAACAACAAGTCGGAGGCCGAGAAGGAGCAGGTGTTGCAAAACTACCGCCTCGCCTTCCGCGCCGACACGATGGTCAACTGGTGTCCGAAATTGGGTACGGTACTGGCCAACGACGAGGTGAAAGACGGCCTTTCGGTACGCGGTGGTCACCCCGTGGAGCAGAAGCGCATGAAGCAGTGGCTGCTGCGCGTAACGGCCTATGCACAGCGTATGCTCGATGGGTTGGACAACCTCGAGTGGAGCGACTCGTTGAAGGAGATTCAGCGCAACTGGATTGGCCGCTCGGTGGGTGCGCAGGTCTTCTTCGATATCGTCGGCAACGACAAAAAACTCGAAATCTTCACGACCCGTCCCGATACGATTTTCGGTGTTACGTTCATGGTCATCGCCCCCGAGCATGAGATGCTTTCGGAGCTGACGACCGCGGAGCAAAAAGAGGCCGTCGAGGCCTACATCGCCGAGGCCAAGAAGCGTTCCGAGCGTGAGCGCATGGCCGAGACGAAGCGCGTGAGCGGTGTCTTCACCGGCTCCTACGCCATCAACCCTTTCACGGGCCGCGAGATTCCGATTTACGCCTCGGATTATGTCCTCTCGGGCTACGGCACGGGAGCCATTATGGCCGTTCCGGCACACGACTCGCGCGACTGGGCCTTTGCCCGCCACTTCGGGCTGGAGATTACGCCCGTAGTCGAGGGTGGCAACATCGAGGAGTCGTCGTATGACGCCAAGGAGGGCAAGATGATTAACTCGGATTTCCTCACGGGCATGGATGTCAAGGAGGCGATTCCGATGATGTTCCAAGAGGTGGAGAAGCGCGGCCTGGGCAAGAAGCTCATCAACTACCGCCTGCGTGATGCCATCTTCTCGCGTCAGCGTTATTGGGGCGAGCCGTTCCCGATTTACTACAAGGAGGACACGGCCTATCCGCTTGCGGAGGAGCAGCTGCCCCTCGAATTGCCCCCCATCGCCAACTTCGGTCCCACGGAGCAGGGTGAGCCGCCCTTGGCACGTGCCGAGGGGTGGTGCAACGAGGAGGGCTACCCCTTCGAGCTTTCGACCATGCCGGGTTTTGCCGGTTCGTCGGCCTACTTCCTGCGCTACATGGACCCGAAGAACAACGAGGCACTCGTGAGCCGCGAGGCCAACGACTACTGGCGTCAGGTGGACCTCTACGTGGGCGGTATCGAACACGCTACGGGTCACCTCATGTATTCGCGTTTCTGGAATATGTTCCTCTACGATTTGGGCTATGTTTGCGAGGAGGAGCCGTTCCGCAAGCTTGTGAATCAGGGTATGATTCAGGGCCGCTCGAACTTCGTCTATCGTGTTGTCGGCACCAACAAGTTTGTCTCGCTGGGGCTGAAGGAGCAGTACGAAACGCAGGAGATTCATGTGGATGTAAACATCGTGAAGAACGATATTCTCGACCTGGAGGCATTCAAGCAGTGGATGCCCGACTTTGCCAATGCCGAGTTCATCCTCGAGGATGGCAAATACATCTGCGGCTGGGCCATCGAGAAGATGTCGAAGTCGATGTACAACGTCGTAAACCCCGACTACATTGTCGAGAACTACGGTGCCGATACGCTCCGTATGTACGAGATGTTCCTCGGCCCGCTGGAGCAGTCGAAACCCTGGGACACGAACGGTATCGACGGTGTGCATAAGTTCCTGAAGCGTCTGTGGCGTCTGTTCTACGACCGCGACGGCAAGTACCTTGTGACGGAGGAGCAGGCTTCAGAGAAGGAGCTGCGCACCCTCCACAAGACCATCAAGAAGGTGACGGAGGATATTGAGCATTTCTCGTTCAACACCTCGGTTGCCGCCTTCATGATTTGCCTCAACGAGCTGGACGACTGCTCGAAGCGCGAGATTCTAGAGCCGCTCGTGGTGCTATTGGCCCCCTTCGCGCCCCACATCTGCGAGGAGCTGTACCACGCACTGGGTCACACGACCTCGGTGTGCGACGCCACCTATCCCGCCTTCGAGGAGAAATACCTCACCCTTTCGACCTTCGAGTATCCCGTCTCGATTAACGGCAAGCTCCGCTTCAAGAAGGAGTATGACCTCAACCTCGACCCCGCATCGATTCAGGCCGACGTAGTCAATCAGCCCGAGGCGCAGAAGTGGATTGAGGGCAAGACCCCGAAGAAGGTGATTGTCGTGAAGGGCAAGATTATCAACATCGTTATTTAACGATATTGGAATTCAAAATTTAGAATTTAGAATTCAAAATTCAGATTGTTGGGTATGAGATACTTACTGATTCTTTTGAGTTTTCTGACGCTGTCGGCTTCGGCACAGGACATGAGCGGAGCCACGCAGGTCATCCGCATCTGGGACAACACGACGGCTCCCCACTCCAACGGATTGGAGGTGGCCGGTGAGGTCAAAAACAGCCGCCCCGCGCTGACGACCGAGACCATCCTCTACCTCTACACCCCGAAGAGCGGCCATCACAACGGCCGTGGCGTGGTGATTTGCCCGGGTGGTGGCTATCGCCACCTCTCGATGGAGAACGAGGGCGCACACATGGCCGAATGGTTCGCGGCTCACGGCTACGTGGCTGCCGTACTGCACTACCGTATGCCCAACGCACACCCCGAGGTGCCGCTTGAGGATGCTACGGAGGCGATTCGTCTTTTGCGAGGCAAGCGCGCGGGTGTTCCCGCCGAGTGGCAGGTCGAGAAGGTCGGCATTGTCGGCTCTTCGGCCGGTGGTCACCTCGCGGCCATGACCTCTACGATGAGCAGCGAGCGTCCCGACTTCTCGCTTCTGTTCTACCCCGTTATTTCGGCAGGCGAGGGTCGTCAGCACAAGGGTTCGTTCGACAACCTGCTGGGTGCAGAGCGCACGGAGGCCGAGAGCGCGTACTATTCGCTCCAAAATCGCGTTACTAAAGCAACGCCGCCCGCCTTCATCCTCTTTGCCGATGACGACCGCACGGTCCCCTCGATAAACGGCCCGCTTTACTACATGGCCCTCAAAGAGCAGGGAATTGTAGCCTCGATGCACATCTACCCCTATGGCGGTCACGGCTTCGGTATGCGCGACTCGTTCCACTACAAGCACTCGTGGATGCCGCTGATGCTCGATTGGATTGATACGATTTTGAAATAATAACAGATACCTACATGGCAGATAACAGCATTTTGATTCGTCTGGACGGTCTGAAGCTCAAATATGAGGAGATTGGCCAGAAACTGACCGACCCCGAAGTGATTGCCGACGTGAAGCAGTTCATCCAGCTCACGAAGGAGTACAAGGAGTTGGAACCCATTATCTTCACCTCGGAGAAATACCGCACGGCCATTGCCAACCTGGCCGAGGCGAAAGATACGCTCCTCAACGACAAGGATGAGGAGATGCGCGAAATGGCCCGCGAAATGGCCGCAGAGTTGGAGCCGGAAATCGAGCGTCTGGAGGAGGAGATTAAGCTCCTGCTGATTCCGAAGGACCCGCAGGATTCGAAGAACGCCATCGTCGAGATTCGCGGTGGTACAGGTGGTGACGAGGCCGCCATCTTTGCCGGTGACCTGCTGCGTATGTACACCAAGTACATTGAGTCGAAGGGGTGGCGTTACGAGATGACCTCCTCGTCCGAAGGTGCTGCTGGTGGCTACAAAGAGGTGGTGCTGAAGGTGACGGGCCAGAATGTTTATGGCACGCTCAAATACGAGTCGGGCGTACACCGCGTACAGCGCGTACCCCAGACCGAGACCCAGGGTCGCGTTCACACCTCGGCCGCCTCGGTGGCCGTGCTGCCCGAAGCCGAGGAGTTCGATGTCGAGATTTCGATGAACGATATCCGCAAGGATATCTTCTGCGCATCGGGTCCGGGTGGTCAGTCGGTGAATACGACCTACTCGGCCATTCGTCTGACCCACATTCCGACGGGTATCGTCGTGCAGTGCCAAGACCAGAAATCGCAGCTCAAGAACTTCGACAAGGCCTTCGAGGAGTTGCGCACGCGCGTCTTCAATCTCGAGTACTCGAAGTACCTCGACGAGATTGCCTCGAAGCGTAAAACGATGGTCTCGACCGGTGACCGTTCGGCCAAGATTCGTACCTACAACTACCCGCAGGGACGTATCACCGACCACCGCATCAACTATACGATTTATAACCTCTCGGCCTTCATGGATGGCGACATCCAGGACTGCATCGACCACCTGATTGTGGCCGAGAATGCCGAGCGACTGAAGGAGTCGGAGTTGTAAAGAGTAAAGAGTAAAGAGGCAAGAGCAAAGAGCAAAGAGATAACTTTGCGATTAAGGCGAGCGCATACGCTTGCGTAATGCCGAGCCGGAGCAACCGACGCTGCGGAGCGAGAGCAAAACCAAACTCGTTTGGGTTTTGCCAAGCCGCGAGGAGGAAACGTAAAGCGTAAAGTCAAGCCACCGAAGGTGGGTTAAAGAGCAAAGAGAGAAAAACAAGCTAAAAGAGGAGAGATGAAAAAAATCATATTTCTGCTCTTTATCGTATGTTCGGTTGTTGTTCCCGCGAGGGGACAGCAACCGCTTTATATTGTCAATGGCGTGGAGCGCAGCGATATCCGCGATATCGACCCCGATGTGATTGAACGCATGGAGGAGCTGCCGGCCGACGAATTCACCATCGCCAAATATGGCGAAAAGGGGGCCAACGGAGTCATCCTGCTCACCCTGAAATACGACACGCCGGCTCGATTCACGGCCGACACGGTTGGTTTTGCACGCTTCGTGGCGCGTCAGGTAAAGTGGCGCGACAGCGACCCCACTGCACGGATTGTGCTACGTTACCGCATCGAGGTGGATGGTTCACTCACGCTGCAAGAGACGCTCCAATCGACCGACAGCCGCTTCAAACGACGGGTCGAAAAGGTGGTCGAGGCCTCGCCGCGCTGGGAGCCTGCCCGCAAGGCGGGTCAGCCGGTTGCCACGGAGGGTATCCTGCGCCTTCAACTCCCCGAAGGACGACGACTCCCCCGCGAACTGGAACTCGTCATCCGCTAATCGTTCTCGCTATGACGCCACGCGCCCATTTGACCCTTCTGGAGCTGCAACGCAAGGTCAAACTGACTTTGAGTGAGCAATTTGCGCTACCCGTATGGGTGAGTGCCGAGATTTCGGATTTGAAGGTCAACTACTCGGGACACTGCTACCTGGAGCTTATCGAAAAGGAGCAAAAGAGCGACAACGGCGTCCCCGTGGCACAAGCACGTGCCGTCATCTGGCGGTCGGCCTACGCCCGCATTGCCGCCTACTTCGAGGCCGAGACGGGCCAACGTCTTGCCCCGGGCATCCGTATCCTGGCGCAGGTGGTGGTCAATTACCACGAACTTTACGGCTTCTCGCTCCAAATCACCGCCATCGACTCGGCCTACACGTTGGGCGACATGGAGCAGCAACGCCTCGAAACCATCGCCCGCCTGCAAAAAGAGGGGGCCTGGGAGATGAATCACACGCTCGAAATGCCCCTTTTGGTGCAGCGCATAGCCGTGATTTCGAGTGCGCAAGCGGCCGGTTATCAAGACTTTTGCAAGGAGTTAGCGCGGTCGGGTTATCACTATCGGCTGACCCTCTTCGACGCCTTTATGCAGGGGGCGGCAGCCGAGGAGTCCATCATCGATGCGCTGGGGCGCGTAGCCGAACAACAAGAGGCGTTCGATGCGGTGGTGATTGTCCGTGGAGGTGGTTCGACGAGCGACCTGAACTGCTTCAACGCCTACCGCCTTTCGAGTCACGTGGCACAATTTCCGTTGCCCGTGCTGACCGGCATCGGCCACGACAAAGACCAATCGGTGGTCGATTTGGTGGCCCACACCGCACTCAAAACCCCGACTGCCGTAGCCGGCTGGCTCAACGAGCGGATGGAGCGCATCGAGGGTTGGTTAGAGGGGGCGGCACAGCAACTCGCCGAGCTGACCGTAAGCCGGATGCGCGAAGCGGAACTTCGGCTCGAACAACGCATGAGCGAACTCAACCGATTGGCCATGGAGCGCACCCTGCGCGAACAGCTGCTCCTCGAGAAGTTCGATGAGCGGCTTGCGGAGCGGCTCACCCAAGCCCTGCGCAACGAGCAGCGGCGACTGGAGCGGGCTGCCGAGGTGGTCGAAAGTCGCTCCCCGCAACAGATTCTGCAACTCGGATTCGCCATTCTGCGTGCCGACGGGAAGGCCATCAGCACGACCGAAACACTAAAAAGGCAATCGACCCTACAAGTCGAATTGGCCGACGGCACAACCGAAATAACCTTAAAACAATGAGATATTTAACACTGCTTCTTGCGCTGATTACCTGCACGGTACAAGCACAACAACACGAAAAAATCGACCTCTGGGAAGGCACCGTCATGCCCAACACGCGCGGCATCGAGGTGATGGACAGCATCGCCAATGAGCGCGTCTATAAGGTGGGGCGTCCAGCCATCTATCGCGTAGCCCCCTCGCCGGAGAAGAATCGCGGCATCGCCGTTATCATCTGCCCGGGTGGCGGTTATCAACGCTACGCCTGGGAGGTGGCCGGCTGGGATATCGCCCGCTGGTTGGCCGATGAGGGTATCACGGGATTCATCCTCACGGCCCGTCTGCCCAACTCGCCCGACGCTGTGGACCCCTCCATTATCAGCACGCAGGACCTGCAACGCGCCCTGCAAGTGGTTCGCTCACGCGCCTCGGAGTGGGGCATCGACCCGCAAAAAGTGGGCGTCGAAGGCTCCTCGGCAGGTGGCCACCTGGCTGCCGCTTCGGGCGTTGAGACCTCGCTGCTCTACCCCGCACGCGATGCCGTGGCCGAGGAGCAGTTTATGCCCAACTTCATGATTTTGGTCTCGCCCGTCATTTCGATGGATTTGAAATATACCCATCGTGGCAGCCGCGAGATGATTTGCGGCAAGAACCCCACCATCGATAAGGTGTGGCGTCACTCGATTGACTGCCAGGTGAGTGAGCAGACACCCCCGACCATGCTTATCCATGCCGACAACGACCCGGCCGTCTCGCCCATGAACTCGATACGGATGTACGAGGCCCTGCGCAAACACCAGGTGCCGGCCACGCTCCACATCTTCCCCGAAGGGGGTCACTCGATTTCACTCGAGGAGCAGCCCGCAGGCACGGAGCTGTGGAAGAACGCCGTAGAGCGTTGGATGGACCTGCTGTACGGAATTAAGAATTAAAAATTAAGAATTAAGAATTAGGGGATGGCTAAAAAAACTATAAAATACTCGGATGCGATTCAGGAGATCGAACAAATCCTCGAAAAATTCCGCAACGAGCAGCTCGATGTGGACAAGTTAGCCTCGGAGGTGAAACGCGCTTCGGAACTGATTACAGCCTGCAAAAAGCGGCTCAAGGAGGTCGAAGAGGAGGTTGCAAACATTCTGGAGAAGTAATGAAGAGCCTCATTAAGTGGGTGTTGAACCACCTGCCACGTACCCTGCTGCAACGCATAGCCGGATGGCTGATGCCCCTTGTGGGGCTGCTCTATCGGGGCAATCGCTTCGTGTGTCCTTTGTGTGGGCGTCACTACCGCAAGATGCTCCCCTACGGCTATGTCACGCAACGCGAAAACGCCCTCTGCCCCCACTGTCTTTCGCTCGAAAGGCATCGCCTTTTGTGGCTCTTTCTCGAGCGTGAAACGACCCTTTTTCAGTCGCTTCCCAAGCTCCTGCACATTGCTCCCGAGGTCTGCCTGATGCGCCACCTCAAGCCACATTACAAATCTTCAGCAGAAAGCTACCAAACGGCCGACCTGGAGTCACCCTTGGCCGACCTTCATTTTGATATTCAGCAGATTCCGCTCCAGGACGAAAGTTTCGAAGTCGTCATCTGCAACCACCTGATGGAACACGTCGAGGATGATAGAAAGGCGATGCGCGAACTCAATCGCATCCTGAAAAAAGGGGGCTGGGGCGTGCTGCTCTCACCCGTGGATTTGACGCGCCAAACCACCTTCGAGGACGACTCGATTACCGACCCCAAAGAGCGCACCCGCATCTTCGGTCAATATGACCACCGTCGCCTCTACGGCAACGACTTTGCGGAGCGTCTGCGCGAGGCCGGATTCGAGGTCGAAGATGTGGATTATGCCGCCCGCCTCACGGCCGAGGAGCGTTCCCGCTATGCCCTTACGGAGGACCACATCTACTTTATCCGTAAATAAACATTACTTTTTTACCCCCAAAGGGGGTATTTTCCATTCTCTTTTTCTATCTTTGCAGAATTAGTTAGGTTTTGCAAAGATGGCATTAGCACGTTACGATAAATTGCGCCGCCAGGTGCAGGAGGCTTTTTCGGCAGAGACAACCGCAAAAGTCGAGGAGGCATTATGCTATGCGGCCGAGAAACTCGGCGGTGAGCTGCGCTACGATGGTCGTCCGATGTTGGACCATGCCGTCGAGGTGGCGCGGATTGTCATGCAGGAGGTGGGGTTGGGTCGCAACTCGACCATCGCCTCAATTCTGCACGATGTCGTCCGCCTGGGCCACAAACGCCTGCCGGCCGAGGAGTTTTTAGCACTCACCGAGGAGATTAAGGCGCGTTTTGGCGAGCAGGTAGTGGGTATCACGGTCGGTCTGGCCAACATCTCGGGTCTCAAGCTCAAGGTGGCCAAAGAGCAGGCCGAAAACTTCCGCGACCTGATTGTCAGCTACTCGGAGGACCCGCGTGTGATTCTCATCAAGCTGGCCGACCGCCTCGAGGTGATGCGCTCGTTGGAGATTTTCCCGCCCGAGAAGCGTCGCAAGAAGAGCTGGGAGGCGATGAACCTCTATGCCCAGATTGCCCACAAGCTCGGTCTGTATGCCATCAAGAGCGAGCTGGAGGATTTGGCCCTGAAATACCTCGAGCCGAAAGACTACGAGCATATCACCCTGAAGCTCGAGGAGAGTGCCGAGGAGCGTCGTGCCTTTATTGCCAAATTCCTCGTCCCGATTGAGATGAAGTTGCGCAACCTCGGCATCCAATACCACATCAAGAGCCGCACCAAGTCGGTCTATTCGATTTGGAATAAGATGCGCAAGCAGCACGTCCCGTTCGAGGGCGTGTATGATATCTTCGCCCTACGCATCATCATCGACTGTCCCGTGGAGCTGGAGAAGCCCCAATGTTGGACCGTCTATTCGGTGGTGACCGATTTCTATACCCCCAATCCGAAGCGTATGCGCGACTGGATTTCGATTCCCAAGTCGAACGGCTACGAATCGCTGCACACGACCGTTTCGGCCGAGGGTCGCTGGGTCGAGGTGCAGATTCGCACCGAGCGCATGGACGAGGTGGCCGAGCGCGGTATTGCCGCCCACTGGCGTTACAAGGGGGTGCAGCAGGGTGGCGAGACGAGCGAGCAGTGGCTGAGCCGTCTGCGTGCCGCCATGGAGGAGACTACCCACCAACTCGCACAGCGTTTCGATGCCAAGCCCGCCTCGGGCGAGATTTTCGTCTTTACGCCCAATGGTGATTTAAGAAAACTGCCCGAAGGGGCCTGTGTGCTGGATTTCGCCTTCGATATCCACTCCAACCTCGGAGCCATCTGCTCGGGCGGTAAGGTCAATAACCGCTCGGTGCCGATTCGTGAGGTGCTGCATAACGGCGATATTGTCGAGATTCTGACGCAGAAGAACCAGACCCCAAAGGCCGATTGGCTCTCGTTTGTCGTCACCTCGAAGGCCAAGAACAAGATTAAGGCCTATATGCGCGAGGAGCAGGCCAAGCATACCCGCATGGGCCGCGAGGAGCTGGAGCGCAAGCTGAAGAATTGGAAACTGCCTCTGACGGTGGACGAGGCGGTGAACTACCTCTCGAAGCACTACAAACTGCGCCTCGGCACAGAGGTCTATGCGTTGATTGCCACCGGCAAGCTCGATTTCCTCTCCATCAAGGATATCCTGAACCGCCACCTTTCGGGTGAGGCGGAGGAGGAGCGTCGTGCAGCCGCAGCCGAAATTGAACGCCAAAAGCAGGCATTGGCGGCCGAGAAGGCCGAGCGACGCGAGAAGAGCGAGAGCCGCTCGACCGACGCCCTGATTATCGACGACGATATCTCGAAGATTCAGTACAAATTGGCCAAGTGCTGCAACCCGATTAAGGGAGACGATGTCTTTGGATTTATCACCATCAATGCCGGCATCACGATTCACCGCACCGACTGTCCCAACGCCAAGCGCATGAAGGAGAACTACCCCTACCGCATCATTGATGCACGCTGGCGACAAAATTCGGACGGAGCGTTCCGCGTCACGATTCGCGTGGTGGCGGCCGATACGACCGGCATGGCCAACCACATTACGGAGGTCATCAGCCGTGAATTGAAACTCAACATCCGCTCGATGTCCTTCGAACTGGGCAAGGGTGGCATCGTATCGGGTACGATTGCGGTCGAGGTGCCGAGTGCGGGCGCAGCCGATGTGTTGATTCACAACATTTTGAAAATCAAAGGTGTTCAGCGGGCATTCCGTCTGAACTAACAGATAAATAACTACAACAAACGAACTCAATTCGAGCCAAACAAAATGAGTAACAAAGCTATCAGCGTCGTTTTTGCCGAAGAGCAGCACGCCAAGTACGCCGAGCGTATTTGCCAGCTGATTTATGAGTCGGCACTGCAACGTGGCACGGGTATCGCCAAGCGTTCGCCCGAGTATGTGGCAGCTAAAATCAAGGGCGGCAAGGCCGTCGTTGCGCTGGAGGGAGAAAAGCTGGTCGGATTCAGCTACATCGAGTGTTGGGAGCATGGCGATTTTGTCGCCACCTCCGGTCTGATTGTGGACCCCGAGTACCGTCATATGGGACTCGCCGAGCGCATCAAGCGACGAACCTTCGAGCTGGCCCGACGACGATTCCCCTACGCCAAGTTATTCTCTATCACCACTTCGTTGCCGGTCATGAAGCTCAACTCAAGAATGGGTTATAAACCGGTGACCTTCTCCGAACTTACGGACGACGACGAGTTCTGGAAGGGTTGTGAGGGGTGTCGCAACTACGACATTCTGCAACGCAACGAGCGTCGTATGTGCCTCTGCACGGGTATGCTGTACGACCCCGCCAAGGAGGAGGAGAAGCATTGGCGACTGAAGCCCTACCTGATGTATATCGGTAACGCCTTTAAGAAGATTTTCCATTTGAAATAATAAAAAAACGCACATATCATGAAAAAGAAAGTAGTTCTCGCCTTTAGTGGCGGTTTGGATACCTCGTTCTGTGTCAAGTATTTGAGCGAGGAGCAGGGTTATGATGTCTATACGGCCATTGCCAACACGGGCGGTTTCTCGCCTCAGGAGCTGGCCAACATCGAGAAGCGTGCCATGGAGCTGGGTGCCGTCGAGCATGCCACGCTCAACATCGAGCAGGAGTATTACGAGAAGTCGATTCGTTATATGGTCTATGGCAACATCCTGCGCAACGGCACTTACCCCATTTCGGTCAGCTCGGAGCGTATCTTCCAGGCCATTGCCATCATCGAGTATGCCAAGAAGATTGGTGCCGATGCCGTGGCTCACGGTTCGACGGGTGCCGGCAACGACCAGGTGCGTTTCGACCTCACGTTCCAGATTCTTGCCCCCGAGATTGAGATTATCACCCCGACGCGCGATATGACCCTCACGCGCGAGTATGAAATCAACTACCTCAAGGAGCATGGCTTCGAGGCCGATTTCCGCAAGCTGGAGTACTCGATTAACAAGGGTTTGTGGGGTACGTCGATTGGCGGTAAGGAGACCCTGAAGTCGGAGCAGACGCTCCCCGAGGAGGCCTACCCGAGCCAGGTCGTAAAGCACGAAGAGGAGACGCTGAAGCTCGGCTTCACAGAGGGTCGCCTGACGGCCATCAACGGGGTGGAGTACACCGACCCCGTGGAGGCGATTCGCAAAGTGGAGGAGATTGGTTCGGCCTATGGCATCGGCCGCGATATGCACATCGGTGACACGATTATCGGCATCAAGGGCCGCGTAGGTTTCGAGGCTGCCGCCCCGATACTCATCATTGCCGCCCACAAGATGCTCGAAAAGCACACGCTGACGAAGTGGCAGCTCTACTGGAAGGAGCAGGTAGCCACCTGGTACGGTATGTTCCTGCACGAGGCACAGTATCTGGAGCCGGTGATGCGCGACATTGAGGCGATGCTTGAAAGCTCGCAGCGCAACGTGACGGGTACGGTGGAGCTGACGCTCCGTCCGCTGGGCTACACGCTTGTAGGTGTGGATTCTCCGTTCGATTTGATGAAGACCGACTTCGGTGAATATGGCGAGGTGAACAAGGCTTGGACGGCCGACGACGTGAAGGGCTTCACGAAGATTCTCGGCAACCAAATCAAGATTTACCACAACGTCCAAAAGCGCAACAAGCGATGATTCGCGCCGGTATCATCGGAGGAGCCGGCTATACGGCCGGTGAGCTGATTCGCCTCCTGCTGAACCATCCCGAAGTGGAGCTACGCTGGGTGCATAGCACCTCGAATGGCGGCAACCCGCTGACGGCTGTACATGGCGGTTTGGAGGGGGAAACGGAGCTTTGCTTCTCGTCGGAGTATGACCTGCGCGAGGTGGATGTGCTGTTTCTCTGCTCGGCCCACGGCCAAAGTTCGGTCTGGATGGCCGAGAACGAGCTGCCCGAGGGGGTCAAGGTGATTGACCTGGCGCAGGACTTCCGCGACGAACATGACGGCTTTGTCTATGGCCTTGCGGAGTGGCAGCGCGAAAAGGTGCATCAGGCTACGCGCATCGCCAATCCGGGCTGTTTTGCTACGGCCATTCAGCTCTCGCTGCTGCCTCTGGCGACGGCAGGCCTGCTGGAGGACGAGGTACATATCACGGCCATCACGGGTTCGACGGGAGCGGGTGTAAAGCCCTCGGCAACCACCCATTTCAGCTGGCGCGCCTCGAACCTCTCGGTCTATAAGAGTTTTACGCACCAGCACCTGAACGAGATTGGCCGCAACCTCACGCTGTTGCAACCCTCGTTCGACAAGGAGCTGAATTTCGTCCCCATGCGTGGTGACTTTACGCGCGGCATCTTTGCTTCGGTCTATACCACCTGTCCGCTCACGGAGGAGGAGGCCACGAAGCTCTATGCCGATTACTATGCCAAGGCCGAATTTACCCACTATACGCATCGTGCCGTGGACCTTAAGCAGGTCGTCAATACGAACAAGGCCCTCGTCCATGTAGCCAAATACGGCACGAAACTGCACATCACGACCGCCATCGACAACCTGCTGAAGGGAGCCTCGGGGCAGGCCGTGGAGAATATGAACCGCATCTTCGGACTCGACCCCACGACGGGTCTGAAGCTCAAAGCAAGTGCTTTCTAATGGAACTTTTTAATGTCTATTCCCTCTACCCCGTAGAGCCGGTTCGCGGCCAAGGGTCGAAGGTATTTGATAGCGAGGGGCGCGAATACCTCGACCTCTATGGCGGTCATGCCGTCATCTCGATTGGCCACGCCCACCCGCACTACGTCAAGCTTATCAGCGAGCAGGTGGCCAAATTGGGCTTCTACTCCAACTCGGTCGAGAACTCGCTGCAACAGCAGTTGGCCGACAAGCTGGGTGCGGCATCGGGGTATGACGATTATCGTCTTTTCCTCTGCAACTCGGGAGCCGAGGCGAACGAGAACGCACTGAAATTGGCCTCGTTTGCCACCGACCGCGCAAAGGTTCTCTGCTTTAAGAAGGCCTTTCACGGCCGCACCTCGGGAGCCGTAGCCGCTACGGACAATCCGAAAATCAATGCCCCCTTCAACCGCACCGACAAGGTGGAGTTTGTCCCCCTGAACGATATCGAAGCGGTGAAGGAGCAGCTCTCGACGCACCAATTTGCCGCCGTTCTGATTGAGGGTATTCAGGGTGTGGCGGGCATCCACTGCCCGACGGAAGCGTTCTTGCGCGCCCTGCGCGAGGAGTGTACCCAAACAGGGACGATGCTCATCCTGGATGAAATTCAGTCGGGCTATGGTCGCTCGGGCCGTTTCTTTGCCCACCAATACAGCGGCATTCGCCCCGACCTCGTGACAATGGCCAAGGGCATGGGCAACGGTTTCCCGATTGGCGGTGTGCTGATTGCGCCCCACTTCGAGGCGTGGCCCGGCATGCTCGGCACGACGTTCGGAGGCAACCACCTCGCCTGCGCCGCAGCGATTGCCGTGCTGGATGTGATGCGCGACGAACGGCTCATCGAGAACGCTGCCGAGGTGGGCGCATACCTCATCGCGGAGCTGAAGAAAATCCCGCAACTGAAGGAGGTGCGTGGTCGCGGTCTGATGATTGGCATCGAAATCGAGGGGTCGGCCTCGGAGCTGCGCAAACGTCTCTTGTTCGAGAAGGGCATCTTCACGGGCGGAGCGGGCGTCTCGACCGTGCGTCTGTTGCCCGCATTGGGGCTGACGAAGGAGCATGCCGACCAATTTTTAACAGCATTCAAATCGCTTTTGTAGGATGAAAAAGTTTACCTGCGTACAAGATATCGGCGACCTGAAGGTGGCCGTCGAGGAGGCCCTGGAGCTGAAGCGCGACCGCTACCAATTTTCGGAGTTGGGTCGCAACAAAACGCTGCTGATGCTCTTCTTCAATTCGAGCCTCCGCACCCGTCTCTCGACCCAAAAGGCGGCGATGAACCTCGGCATGAATGTCATGGTGCTGGATGTCAATCAGGGGGCATGGAAGCTCGAAACGGAGCGCGGTGTCATCATGGATGGCGACAAGCCCGAACACCTCTTGGAGGCAATTCCCGTCATGGGTTCCTACTGCGATATCATCGGCATCCGTTCGTTTGCCCAATTTAAGGACAAAAAGGAGGATTACGAGGAGCGCATCCTCGAGCAGTTTATCCGCTACTCGGGTCGTCCGGTCTTCTCGATGGAGGCCGCTACGCGCCACCCGCTGCAGAGCTTTGCCGACCTGATCACCATCGAGGAGTACAAGAAGGTGGAGCGTCCGAAGGTGGTGCTGACGTGGGCCCCCCACCCCAAGGCACTGCCGCAGGCCGTACCCAACTCCTTTGCCGAGTGGATGAATGCCACGGATTACGACTTCGTGATTACCCATCCCGAAGGGTATGAACTCGCCGAGGAGTTTGTAGGTGGAGCAAAGGTCGAGTATGACCAGCGCAAAGCCTTCGAGGGTGCCGACTTCATCTACGCCAAGAATTGGGCCGCCTACCGCGACCCGCACTACGGTGAGGTGCTGTCGAAAAACCGTGCCTGGACCGTCGATGACGAGAAGATGGCCCTGACGAACAACGCCTACTTCATGCACTGCCTGCCCGTAAGACGCAATATGATTGTCTCTGATTCGGTCATCGAGTCGGAGCAGTCATTGGTGATTCCCGAGGCAGCCAACCGCGAGATTTCGGCTACCGTTGTCCTGAAACGCCTCTTGGAAGGGCTTAAATAGCAGCGACCATGGAGCAGATTACGGTCATCAAAATCGGAGGTAACGTCATCGACAACGAGGAGGTCCTCGATGGCTTTCTCGCACGCTTTGCCGCTATCGAAGGCAAAAAAATCCTCGTCCATGGCGGTGGCAAGCTCGCCTCCAGACTGCAACGGGAGTTGGGTCAGGAGGTGCAGATGATTGACGGACGCAGAGTGACCGACCGCCAGACGCTCGATGTCGTGACGATGGTCTATGCCGGTCTGGTGAACAAGCAGATTGTGGCCAAATTGCAGGCCGCAGGGTGCAACGCCATCGGCCTTTCGGGTACCGACGGCAACATCATCCGCGCCCATCGTCGCGTAGCGAAACCGATTGACTACGGCTTTGTGGGGGATATCGACGAGGTGGATGCAACGATGCTCCGCAGCCTTCTGGAGGCAGGTCTTACGCCCGTCTTCTCGGCCATCATGCACGATGGCGCGGGGACGCTGCTGAACTGCAATGCCGACAGCGTCACGCAGGCCGTGGCACTCGGTGCAGCACGCCTTGCCCCGACCGATTTGGTCTTCTGCTTCGAGAAAAAGGGGGTGCTGCGCGATGCGGAGGACGAAAGTTCGGTCATCGAGCGCATCACGCCCGAAAGCTATGCAACGCTGAAGGCCGAAGGCATTGTCAGCGGTGGCATGATACCGAAAATCGAAAATGCACTCCGTGCCGTCGAGGAGGGGGTGCGCACCGTCCGCATCAAACACGCCGATGACCTGCTGTGCGAGGCCGGCACAACGATTTGTAACGCATAATTTTTTGCGCCATGACACCCGCTACCCAACGCGCCACCGAGCTACTCAAACAGCTCATTTCCACCCCGTCGCACACCCGGGACGAGGGGGCTACGGCCGACCTGTTGGCCTCCTTTTTGGAGCGCGAGGGGGTCGAGGTGGAGCGCATCCATAACAACCTCATTGCCCGCAGCGAACATTTTGACCCTACGCGCGATACGCTGCTGCTTAACTCGCACCACGACACGGTGCGCCCTGCGGCCTCCTACACACACAACCCCTACGCCCCAATCACGGATGGCGAACGGCTCTACGGCCTGGGGGCCAACGATGCCGGAGCGTCGCTTGTCTGCCTCCTGGAGACCTTCCTCACCCTGCGCACCGCCACATTGCCCTTCAACCTGATGCTTCTCCTCTCGGCCGAGGAGGAGTGTGGTGGCGAAAAGGGAGTGCGTGCCGTGATGCCCCTCTACGGGGAGCAAATCACGATGGCGATTGTCGGTGAGCCGACCTCGATGCAGGCCGCTGTGGCCGAGCGCGGATTGGTCGTGCTGGATTGCGTAGCGAAGGGCGTAAGCGGCCATGCAGCGCGTGGCGAGGGAGTCAATGCGCTCTATATCGCGCTGGACGATATTGCCCGCCTGCGCGATTTCCGCTTTGAGCGCGAATCGAAGGTCCTGGGGCCTATCCACCTCACGACAACGATGATTTCGGCCGGTACGCAACACAATGTCGTTCCCGACGAGTGTCGTTTTGTGGTCGATATCCGCACCACGGATGCCTACACAAACGAAGAGACGGTCGAATTGTTGCGCAAGGCCTTGCAATCGGAGCTTACGCCCCGCTCGACCCGCATTCGTGCCTCGGTTATCTCCGAAGAGCATCCGCTCGTGCAGGCAGCCGTCAAGGCGGGGGCTGCGACCTTCGTTTCACCCACCACATCGGACCGCACGCTTATGCCCTTTCCGGCCCTTAAAATCGGACCCGGAGACTCTTCGCGCTCGCACACGGCCGATGAATTTGTCCTCCTTGGAGAGCTTGAGCAGGGTATGCTTACCTACCAAACCATTATTGAAAATTTAGCAACCGAATATGGCAACCAAACTTTGGGATAAGGGCTTCGACACGAATGCCCTCGTAGAGGATTACACCGTAGGCAACGACCAAGAGCTGGATATGCGCCTGGCGAAATACGACGTGCAGGGGTCGTTGGCACACATCCGTATGCTCGAATCGATTGGCCTTTTGACGGCCGAGGAGCTTCAGGTACTCGTTCGCGGGTTGGAGCAAATCGCCTGTGAGATTGAGGCGGGCGACTTTCGCATTGAACCCGAGTCGGAGGATATCCACTCGCAGGTGGAACTGCTGCTGACCCGTCGTCTGGGCGATGTAGGCAAGAAGATTCACTCCGGACGCTCGCGCAACGACCAGGTGCTGGTCGATTTGAAACTCTTCCTGCGCGAGGAGCTGAAGGAGATTGCCACCGAAATTCGCGCCCTCTTTGACCGCCTGCAGGAGCTTTCCGAGAAGCACAAGGAGGTCCTGATGCCGGGCTACACGCACTTGCAAATCGCCATGCCCTCGTCGTTTGGTCTCTGGTTCGGAGCCTATGCCGAGACGCTCGTCGATGATATGCGCCTGGTGGCTGCCGCCTACGACATCGCCAACCAGAATCCGCTCGGTTCGGCGGCCGGATATGGTTCGTCGTTCCCCCTGAACCGCACGATGACGACCCAACTGTTGGGCTTCGAGACGATGCACTACAACGTCGTGGCCGCCCAGATGAGCCGTGGCAAGAGCGAGCGTGCCGCCGCCAACGCCATTGCCGCCGTAGCGGCTACCGTAGGTCGTATGGCGATGGATTTGTGCCTCTTCATGAGCCAGAATTTCGGCTTCGTAAAGCTCCCCGACAGCCTCACGACCGGCTCGTCGATCATGCCCCACAAGAAGAATCCCGATGTCTTCGAAATCATGCGCGGTCGCTGCAACCGTCTGCAGGCTGTGCCGAACGAGATGGCACTCATGCTGACCAACCTCCCCGTGGGTTACCACCGCGAGATGCAGCTCCTAAAAGATATCCTCTTCCCCGCCACCGAGGAGCTGAAACGCACGCTCCGCATGGCCGACTTTATGCTCTCGAACCTCTCGGTCAATGAGCATATCCTGGAGGACGAGAAGTACAACTACCTCTTCACCGTGGAGGATGTGAATCGCCTGGCGCTGGAGGGTGTTCCCTTCCGCGAGGCCTACCGCACGGTCGGTATGCAGGTGCAACGGGGCGAGTACCAACCCACGCGCGAGGTGCACCACACCCACGAAGGGTCGATCGGCAACCTCTGCACCGCTGAGATTCGCGAAAAGATGGAGCAGGTGATGCAGGATCTGAAATAACAAACATAAGCCATGCAGCCTTTTGGTTGCCATTTGGCAACACATTTGAAAACGAGGAAATCCACCTTCCAAGCAAACCTTGGAGGTGGATTTCTCGCTTTTCATGGCCACCTAAAGGTGGCTACAAAAGGCTGAAAACGGAACGGTTAAGGTAAACTTTCCTTATAAATAAAAATATATAGACAATCCCTCCAAACCTCCCTTTGATAAGGGAGGCTTAGTCGCGCATTTTTCTGACACAAAAAGCAAGATTACCGAGAACAACCTATTGATTATTTTCGTATATTTGTATTGAAATCAAAATTGTATGCCTATGAAACATTAGCGTAGCGTTATTACGCGCACTTTAGACATATTGAGAAAAGCGTTAGCTTTACTACTTGCATTCTGAAACTTAGGAACTTTCAAAATGTGGCAAGAGAAGTGAAGTTGATGCTCACGCGTATGCGTGGGCTTCACTTTGATATTTGTGCCACAGGTAGTCGAAGACCTCAACAGCAAATTGAAAAAGTTTAGTCCGCGCTTTTTTTGTGCTATCAACAAGACCGGACAAAAATAACAAAGGTTGATAGATATACAACCTAAACAAACTCTTTAATAACGTTTACAGAAAAGCAAAATAGCAACTGTTATATAAATTACCTTATTCACAACACAACACTAACCGCCAACTATTATGAAAAGAATTGCGCTAATTATTCTGTTTATTGCTACTACAACTTCTATTGTGTATGCTTTTGATCAATACTACGAGACAAAGCAAGTAGTTTGCCAAAATTGCGCTGGTAATGGCGCAATAATGACAGTATATGGAGCGATGTACTGCCCTCAATGCGGAGGATCTGGAGTGCAATATATTCAAGTTCCAGTCCAGTCATACAACCCAACATTCGAAGGTTGCCACCGCATTTCGTTATATAACGAGGACGGTAAAAAATTAGGGACGGGATTATACTACACAGGGACTGATAAAGTTAGGTACAATGGCTCATCTTACCAAGTAATTTCATCCGATAATAGACATTACAACAAAAAATTAAAAGGTTATGATGCCTACTTTAACTACTAAGCGACTATAAATAAGATTTCAAAAGAGTCCCACGAGGGACTCTTTTTTTTGTTTGAACGGCGAGAAAGGGAGCTAAAGGGGATTAAAGGATGCTAAAGGCGACTAAAGGAAACCCTTAAGTACCTTTAAGTACCCTTAAGAAACCTTAAGGAACTTTTGCTCTTTGCTCTTTCCTCTTTCCACTAAAAACAAGAGAGCGGGGTGCCTCACGGCGCTCCGCTCTCTCTCGCTTATAGTTGTAAATTGGTAAGGTCTTAATCTTCGTCCTCGTCGGTGTAAGCCTTCAGCAGCTTATCCTGTACATCGGCCGGAACCTGCTCATACGAAGCGAACTTCATCGAGTAGGTCGCCGAACCCGACGTGAGCGACGACAGAGTGGTCGAGTAGCGATACAACTCGGCCAGAGGCACCGTAGCACTCAGGCGGTCGAAGCCCTTATCCGACTCCATACCCAGAATCATGGCGCGGCGGTTCTGCAAATCCGACATCACCGAACCCATATACTCGCTCGGCACAAGCACCTCGACGTTATAAATCGGCTCCATGATCTTCGGGCCGGCGTTGCGGAAGGCCTCCTTGAAGGCGTTGCGGGCAGCCAGCTTGAACGAGATTTCATTCGAATCTACCGGGTGCATCTTACCGTCGTAAATCACAACGCGGATATCGCGGGCATACGAACCCGTCAGCGGGCCCTGGTCCATCTTCTCCATCACACCCTTCAGGATGGCAGGCATGAAGCGGGCGTCGATGGCACCACCTACGATGGCCGAGTAGAACTGGAGCTTACCACCCCATGCGAGGTCGTACTCCTCCTTGTTCTTGATGTTTACCACCAACTCACCCTTGCCACCGACCTTGTAGTTCTTCGGCTCGGGCATACCCTCGTAGTAAGGCTCAATAATCATGTGTACCTCACCGAACTGACCGGCACCACCCGACTGCTTCTTGTGGCGATAGTCGGCCTGGGCCACCTTCGTGATGGTCTCACGATAGGGAATCTTCGGGGCGATATAGTCGTAAGCAATCTTGTTCTCGGCCAAAATGCGCGAGCGCAGGATATTGAGGTGATGCTCACCCTGACCCTGGATGATGGTCTGCTTCAACTCCTTCGAGTAGTCCACCAGAATCGTCGGGTCCTCGTTCTTGGCATCGTTCAGGATCTTACCCAGCTTCTCCTCATCCGACTGCTCCTTGCACTTGATGGCGGCACGGTAGCGCGGCTCGGGGAATACAATCGGCTCGATGGTCACGGGGGCGGCAGGAGCAGCCAGCGTATCGTTGGCCTTCGTACCCTTGAGCTTCACCGTGCAACCGATATCACCGGCCGACAGCTCGGTCACCTTCACGCGGTTCTTGCCGGCAACAGCGAAGAGCTGCGAAATCTTCTCCTTGTTCTGCGTGCGGGTGTTGATAACCTCGGCACCCTCCGTAATCTTACCACGGACTACGCGGAAGTAGGTAATCTCACCAATGTGCTGCTCGACCTGGCTCTTGAAGACAAAGGCTACGGCAGGAGCGGTCTCGTCGGCAACGACCTCTGCACCCTCGGTCGAGAGGAATGCGGGAGCCTTCAGCGGACCCGGAGCCACGTTGATGATGAACTCCATCAAACGCTTCGTACCGATGTCACGCTTACCACTTGCACAGAAAATCGGCATCACCTCGCGGTTGGCCACACCAATCTTCAGACCGGCACGGATGTCGTCCTGCGTCAGCGTACCCTTGTCGAAGTAAAGCTCCATGAGGGCCTCGTCATGCTCGGCGGCCATCTCGACCAGCTCACGGTTCAGCTCCATGGCCTTATCCATCTCCTCGGCCGGAATCTCCAGCTCCTCACGGTGGCCATCGTTGTCCTTGAAGCGGTACATCTTCATCAACAGCACGTCGATGAAGGCGTTGAACTCCGTACCCTGATTAACGGGATACTGCACGATGACGGGCTTCACGCGCGAAGCGGCCTTAATCGACTCAAAGGCGGCCTCGAAGCTGGCCTTGTCGCTATCGAGCTGGTTGATAACACCAATCACGGGCTTGTTCAGCAGACGGGCATAACGTGCCTGAATCTCGCTACCTACCTCCCAGCCGTTGGCGGCATTGAAGCAGAAGACACCCACGTCACCCACCTTGAAAGCCGAGAAGAGGCTGCCGCAGAAGTCGTCCGAACCCGGGCAGTCGATGATGTTGAGCTTGCGCTCCATAAATTCGGTGAAAAGGATGGTCGAATAAATCGAGCGTTTGTATTCATGCTCGATATCCGTATTATCCGAGAGCGTGTTGTTCGTCTCGATACTACCCCTGCGGTCGATTACTTTACCTTCATAAGCCATCGCTTCGGCAAGGGTAGTTTTTCCCGAGCCGGGCGCACCAATCAGAACGATGTTCTTAATCTCTTTTGCTGAATAGTTTTTCATATTGATTCGTTTTAAGGTTTTCGGTAAAAAAGTTTTACGGACTATAAAATTACAAAAAAATCGATAAAAGCAAGCCACAAACGTAAAAAATCGCCTCAAATGGGACGATTTTTTATAAAAGAGGAGAGAGGAAAGAGCGAAGAGGATAGAGAGGGAGAAGAGTTGAAAGAGCGAAGAGCGAAGAGGAAAGTTCCTTAAAGGTGCTTAAGGGTACTTAAAGGGACTTAAGGGAATTCTTTAGTCACCTTTAGTAACCTTTAGTAACCTTTAATAACCTTTAGCTACCTTTACCACCACCGTTTTTCATTTTAGGCGAGAAGATTTCGGGCTTCGTGAAGTAAGCCCCGGATGGGTAGTACTTAATGTACGTCCCATTCGGGGCTTGCGAGGGAAGTGCGGAAGGTTCCGCATAAAATGGAAAACTATCGTCCGATGACGGCTTCAAGTTCGGCTATCGTCACGGGGATTTTCTTCTCGCCACCAATCATGCGGTTGCCGGTTTCGGTGACGATGAGGTCATCCTCGATGCGGATGCCGCCGAAGTCGTAATAGTCGAGAAGGCGGTCGTAATCGACGATGCCCTTGTATTTACCCTCGGCCTTGCACTTTTCGATTAGGGCGGGGATGAAGTAGAGACCCGGCTCATCGGTGAGAATGGTTCCAGGCTCCAGACGCCAGGTTGCGCGGTGGATGCAGGTGGCCGATTTGGCGGCACGGTCGGCAATCGACGAGAAGTCGAAGGAGCGTTCGCCCATCGCCTCGCAGTCATGTACATCCATACCCAACCCGTGTCCCAGGCCGTGGGGCATCAGCATCGTCATGGCACCCGCCGCTACGGCATCCTCGGCCGTGCCGTGCAAGAGACCAATCGAAATCAGCCCCTCGGCCAGCGTGAGGTAGGAGGCACGATGCACCTCGGTGTACATCATGTGGGGAGCAACGAGGTTGGCCACATCGTCGTGCGCCTTCAATACTATATTATATATGTCGCGCTGCTTGTCGGTGAATTTACCGCTCACGGGGTAGGTGCGCGTATGGTCGGAGCAGTAGCCGCTCAAGGTCTCGCCACCACCATCGACCAGGAGCAGACGACCCGCCTCCAGCACACCGTCGCAATTCAGGTTGTGGAGCGTCTCACCGTGCTGCGACACAATTGTCGGGAACGATACCCCCTGACCGTGTGCCTTTACGATGCCCTCCACGGCACCTGCAATCTCGCGCTCGATGACCCCCGGACGGCACATCTTCATCGCCAGCGTATGCATCGCATAGCCCAACTCGAAGGCCTTCTCCATCTCGACAATCTCCTCGTCGGACTTCTTCTCGCGCATCTCTGCCACGGCCATCATCAAATCGACCGACTTGTAGTCGTGCAGCTTGGCCGCATTGTAGCCCAAAAGTTCCATGAGCTGGAGTTTCGTCTCGCCACGATAGGGGGGCAGGTAGTGGATACGGCGACCCAGACGGATAGCCTCGGCAAGGTGGTCGAAGAGCCGAGCAAAGGGATAGGTCTTCTCGACACCCACCTCGGCACCCATTTCACGGAGCGTCGGCTGCGGACCGGTCCAGATGATATCCTCGACCGTGAAGTCGTCGCCATAGAGCGCGGCTTCGCCCGTCTCGGCATCCATCAAACCCATCAGGGTCGGGGTATTGAGGCCGAAATAGTAGCGGAAGGTCGAATCCTGGCGGAAGTAGTAGGCATTGTTGGGGTAATTGTTGGGCGAGAAGGTGTTACCCGGCAAAAGAATCAATCCCGAGCCAATCTTCTCACACAGCGTCTTGCGACGCGCAAGGTAGGTCGAAGGTGCAAACATGACTATCGTGTTTTATGGTTAATCGTACAAAATGGTGTCGCTTTCGGCATGGCCTACTCCTCGACAGGGACAAATTTATAGAGTTGGTCACCGCGGCGAATCAACTCCGAGGTGCGAATGGCGCAGAGCTGTCCCTGCTCCACGCGGCGCGTAATCTCGCCATCGGGGCCGTGCAACTCCTCACACTTCTGCTCCACGACACCCGTCGTCGGGCCCAGGAAGAAAATCTCCTCCGCAACCTCCAGCGGGGCGGCCTCAACCAAGACTTCGGCCACCGAAATCTTCTTGTAGAAATTGACCACCTTGCCCACATAGACCTTGCGTCGTGTGGCTGCCGAGCCGTAATGTGCGCTATGCTCGGCCACGGGACGACCGGCATAATAGCCCTCCCAGAATCCACGGTTGAAGACCGTCCGCAGCTGCTCCTTCAGTTCGGCAGCCGAGGCGGCATTGTAGCTCCCCTCCTCCAGCATCCGCAGGGCGCGGTCATAGCTCTCGACCACCCGTTTCACATACTCTGCACCGCGGGCGCGGCCCTCGATTTTCAGCACCTTGACTCCGCTTTGGATGAAGCGGTCCAGAAAATCAATCGTGCAGAGGTCTTTGGGCGAGAGGACATAGCGGCCGTCGATATCGAGTTCGGCCCCCGTCTCCTTGTCGCGGACGGTATATTTTCTACGGCACAACTGGCGACAAGCACCCCGATTGGCCGAGCAGTTGGTTTCGTAGAGCGAAAGGTAGCACTTGCCCGAAATCGACATACAGAGCGCGCCGTGGGCAAACATTTCGATTTCGACCAACTCCCCCTTCGGACCGCGAATATCGTTCTCCAGAATCTCGCGGTGAATCGCGGCCACCTGCTCGAGCGTAAGCTCCCGTGCCAAAACCACCGTATCGGCCCACTGCGAGAAGAATTTCACCGCCTCGGAGTTCGAGATGTTGCTCTGGGTCGAGATATGCACCTCCTGCCCGATGCGACGGGCGTAGAGGATGGCGGCCATATCGGTAGCAATGATGGCATCGACCCCCTCGCGACGGGCGCGGTCGATGACCTCCTGCATCGTGCGCAGTTCATCTTCATAGACCACCGTATTGACCGTCAGGTAGGCCTTCACACCGGCCGCATGGGCCGTTTGGACAATCCGGGTGAGGTCATCGAGCGTAAAGTTGGCGGCCGAGGCCGAACGCATATTGAGTTTTCCGACCCCGAAATAGACCGAGTCGGCACCCGCCTTGATGGCGGCTGCAAGCGATTCATACGACCCCACGGGGGCCATCAGTTCAATGTCGCTACGCTTCATCGAAAATTCGTTATAACGAGTTTTAGTCGTAATTCTAATTCTAAATTTTGAATTCTAAATTCTAAATTCGCCTTTACTTGTTTCGTCCCATGAGGCTCTTGGCATACTCACGCAGCGGCTCGATGCGCGCGGGGTCGGTTTGCAACGAATCGAGTTGCGCCAGGGCGCGCTCGAAACGAATCGCAATCTGCTGCTCGGTGAGGTGTGGCACATCGAGGGCATCATAGAGCGACTTTACGCGGGCAATCTTCTCCGCATCGGAGCGTTTCGCATCGAGGTGCGTAGTGCGCAACACCTCGCGTTGCTCCTCGTCGGCACGACTCATGGCCGTAATCATCAGGTAGGTCTTTTTGCCCTCCAGAATATCGCCACCGATGGCCTTGCCCAGGCGTTCATCACCGTAGCTGTCGAGCAAATCGTCCTGCAATTGGAAGGCCAAACCCAACTCGATGGCAAAACGACGCAGGGCCTTGCAATCCTCCTCGGAGGCACCGCCCAACATGGCACCAATCACCACCGCACCGGCCAACAAAACCGAGGTTTTCAGCTCAATCATGCGCATATACTCCACCACCGAAACCTTCTGTTTCGTCTCGAAGTCCATGTCGTACTGCTGTCCCTCGCAGACTCCGATGGCCGTCTCGGAGAAGACCGAGAGAATCGGGTGCAATCGGTCGGTCTGCGTGCGACCCAGCAACTGATAGGCGGCAATCATCATCGCATCGCCCGAGAGGATGGCCACATTTTTGCCCCACTTGGCATAGACCGAGGGCTTGCCGCGACGAATCAGCGCATTGTCCATAATATCGTCGTGCAGGAGCGTAAAGTTGTGGAACACCTCGATGGCGGCAGCGGCCGGCAGGGCGCGTTGGTAGTCATCCGAAAAGAGTCCGTAGGAGAGCATCAGCAACACGGGGCGCAGGCGTTTGCCGCCCCCCTCCAACGAATAGGCAATCGGGGTGTAGAGCAGCTCCGGCTCGGCCGGCATCTCTATCTGTGCCAGGTAATTCTCCACCTGGTCGAGCAGTTTTTCGGCGTATAACATCTTCTTAAAAGCCTTATTAAGTTGAATTCTGACCCAAAATTAAGAAAAATCTTTGTTCCTGCCGAATTTTGCCGTAACTTTGGTGTCAGAAAAATACATATATAAGATAAAATCCCATGAAAAAACTTGCAATAGGTATTGATATCGGTGGCATCAACACGGCCTTCGGCATGGTCGATGAACAGGGTGATGTCTATGCCGAATCGGTCATCTCGACCCGCAAATATCCGCTCCTGGAAGATTACCCGACCTATGTCGCCGACCTGTGTCGCGCCCTGCGAACGATGATTGAGAGCATCTCTTTCGAGTTCGAGCTGGTAGGTATCGGTATCGGTGCGCCCAACGCCAACATCTATTCGGGCATGATTGAGCAGCCGGCCAACCTCTGGAAGTTCCGCGAGGAGGAGCAGAACCGCGACGAGAAGCGTCGTTTCTTCTCGCTGGCCAACGATATTTCGAAAAATTTTGGCGGAGTCAAGGTGCTGATTACAAACGATGCCAACGCTGCCACCATCGGCGAGATGGTCTATGGCAACGCCAAGGGGATGAAGGATTTCATCATGATTACCCTCGGCACGGGTCTGGGTTCGGGTTTCGTCTCGAACGGACAGATGATTTACGGCCACGACGGCTTTGCCGGTGAGTTCGGTCATGTGATTGTCGAGCGCGACGGCCGCCTGTGCGGTTGTGGTCGAAAGGGCTGTCTGGAGACCTACGTTTCGGCCACGGGTATCAAGCGCACGGCATTTGAGTTGATGGCCACGATGACCGACCGCAGCAAGCTGCGCGAGATTCCCTTTGCAGACTTCGATGCCTCGATGATTTCGGCTGCTGCCGAGGAGGGTGACCCGATTGCCAAGGAGTGCTTCCGTGTGACGGGTGAGCGACTGGGTCGCGCCCTGGCCGATGCCGTTACGGTCACCTCGCCCGAGGCGATTTTCCTCTTCGGAGGTCTGGCCAAAGCCGGCAAGCTGCTCTTCGAGCCTACCCAATGGTACATGGAGGAGAACATGATGTTCGCCTACAAGAACAAAGTTAAACTCCTGCCGAGCGGTATCCAGGGCAAGAATGCCGCCATCCTCGGAGCCTCGGCACTGATTTGGCAGGCAACGGCATAATCCGCAGCGACGATGGATACCTTACAAGCCATCCTGCTCGGTATCGTGCAGGGCATTACCGAATTTTTACCCGTATCGTCGAGCGGCCACCTGCAAATTGCCAAGGAGCTGTTGGGCGTCGAATTGGAGAACAACATCACCTTCGACGTAACCCTCCATGCCGCCACGGTATTAAGTACCATCGTGGTCCTATGGCAGGAGTTGTGGCGATTGGTGAAGGGGTGCTTTTCGAAGCGTTTTAACGAGGAGCAGGCCTATGTGCTGAAGGTCGTTCTTTCGATGATTCCGGCCGGTGTGGTCGGCGTGCTGTTTGCCGACGAGATTGAGGCCCTCTTCTCGTCACTTTGGTTCGTGGGGCTGATGCTCCTCCTGACAGCCGCCCTGTTGAGTTTTGCCTACTACGCCAAACCGCGCCAAAAGCAGGAAATCTCCTACCGTGATGCCTTCATCATCGGTATTGCGCAGGCCGCCGCCACGATGCCCGGCCTCTCGCGCTCGGGTTCGACGATTGCCACGGGACTGATTCTGGGCAACGAGAAATCCTCGGTGGCCAACTTCTCGTTCATCATGGTCATTCCGGTCATCCTGGGCAAGATGCTGCTCGATATCATGTCGGGCGAAATGGCCGCCATGTCGGTGCCGACCGAAGCCCTCGTAAGCGGCTTCCTTGCCGCCTTCCTCTCGGGTGCGCTGGCCTGCAAATTCATGATTGAGATTGTCAAGCGCGGCAAGCTCATCTGGTTTGCCCTCTACTGTGCCGTGGTGGGTCTTATCTGTCTGATTGGAACAATTTAAGAGATGGCTTACACGGAAGAGTTGCACGGCATCAATTTCGAGGAGGGCTACATTGCCGTCATCGACAAACCCCTCTATTGGACCTCGGCCGACGTGGTGCGTAAAATCAAATATGCCCTGCGTCGTTGCGGCTACCGCAAAATCAAGGTGGGTCATGCCGGCACACTCGACCCGCTGGCTACGGGTGTGCTGCTCGTCTGCATCGGTCGCGCCACGAAGATGGTGGATGCCCTGCAAGCCGAAGAGAAGGAGTATGTGGCCGAGCTGAAGTTCGGAGCCTCGACCCCGAGCTACGACCGCGAACACACCATCGACCACACCTATCCCTGGCGACACATCACGCGCGAAAAGGTGGAGCAGACGCTCGACCATCTCTCGGGCGAAAGGTTGCAATCGCCTCCCCTCTACTCGGCCAAAAAGGTCGAGGGATTACGCGCCTACGAGATTGCCCGCGCGGGTGAAACGGTCGAACTAAAGCAATCGCTCATCAACATCTACGAGATGCAAATCGAGCGTTTCGAACTGCCCGAAATGCAACTCAAAGTTAGATGCAGCCGTGGTACTTACATCCGCTCGCTGGCCTACGAAATCGGTTGCGAACTGCAAAGCGGAGCCTTCCTGACCTCGCTACGCAGAACCCGAAGTGGCGGTTTTACGGTCGAAAAGGGGTGGCAATTGGAAGATTTTTTAGAAAAATTACAAATTTTTGAAACAAAATAGTCGTTTTTGCGTATTGTATTAGATTGTTTTAACCCAAAAAGTCAAGGTTAACCTATGAAACTTTCGCAATACGGATACGACTTTACGCCCGAGATGGCGCAATATCCGACCATCAACCGTGACGATTCGCGGCTGATGGTCGTTCATCGTTCTACGGGTGAAATCGAACACCGCATCTTCAAAGACATCCTCGAGTATTTCGACGAGAAGGACCTCTTCGTTTTCAACGACACGAAGGTCTTCCCGGCCCGTCTGTACGGCAACAAAGAGAAGACGGGGGCCGAAATTGAGATTTTCCTGCTCCGCGAGCTGAATCGCGAGTTGCGTCTGTGGGATGTGCTGGTGGACCCCGCCCGCAAAATCCGCATCGGTAACAAGCTTTATTTCGGTGACGACGACCTCCTGGTAGCCGAGGTTATCGACAACACCACCTCGCGCGGTCGCACGTTGCGCTTCCTCTTCGACGGCTCCTACGAGGAGTTCAAGGAGGCCCTCTACGCCCTGGGCGAGACCCCGCTGCCGCGCTGGATTCGCGAGAAGGTGGAGCCGGAGGATGCCGAGCGTTATCAGACGATTTTCGCCTCGAAAGAGGGTGCCGTAGCCGCCCCGACGGCCGGTATGCACTTCTCGAAGCACCTCTTAAAGCGCATGGAAATCAAGGGCGTGGATAGTGCGTTCCTCACCCTGCACGTGGGTCTTGGCAACTTCCGCACGGTCGATGTCGAGGACCTCTCGAAACACAAGATGGACTCCGAGCAGTACATCGTCACCCCCGAGACGGCCGAGACCGTGAACCGCGCCAAGCGCGAGGGTCGCAAGATTCTCGCGGTCGGCACGACGGTGATGCGCACCCTCGAGACGGTCACCTCGACCGGTGGCCAGATTAAGGCCGACGAGGGCTGGACCAACAAATTCATCTTCGCACCCCACGAGTTTGCCGTAGCCGATGCCATGGTTTCGAACTTCCACCTCCCCTACTCCACGCAGTTGATGATGGTGGCCGCCTTTGGCGGATACGACCTGGTGATGAAGGCCTACGAAATCGCCCACAACGAGGGCTATCGTTTCGGCACCTACGGTGATGCGATGCTGATTCTGTAAGAGGAGCCTCAAAAAGGGTATTCAAAACGGTTTTTTGCCCCATCGGAAGGGGAAAAAGAGCCTATTTTTCGGATTTTTTCACTATCTTTGCACTTGTAAAACCAGCATAACATGGCAAACAAGATTCTGTATATGTGTCAGGAGATTACTCCCTATCTGCCCGAGACGGAGTGCTCCACGCTTTGCCGAACACTGACCCAGGCAATGCAGGAACGCGGCAACGAAATCCGCTCGTTCATGCCTCGCTACGGCTGTATCAACGAGCGTCGCCACCAACTGCACGAGGTGATTCGCCTCTCGGGTATGAATCTCATCATCGACGACAACGACCACCAACTCATCATCAAGGTCGCCTCGATTCCTTCGGCTCGCGTACAGATATACTTCATCGACAACGACGACTACTTTGCCCGCAAAGCGGCCCTTGTGGACCCCGAAACGGGCGAGGGCTTTGCCGACAACGACGAACGCGCCATCTTCTTCGCACGCGGTGTGTTGGAGACGGTCAAGAAGTTGCGTTGGGCCCCCACGGTCGTGCATTGCCACGGTTGGCTGACGGCGGTGGCTCCGGTCTATCTGAAGCGTGTCTTCTCGGATGACCCCATCTTCCGCGATGTAAAGGTGGTCGTATCGCTCTACGGCGATGAACTGCCCGGCAAATTGGACCCTGCATTTGCATCGAAAATCGCCAGCGAAGGCGTAACGGATAAAAACTTGGAGATTTTGAAGGAGCCTTCATACGAAAATCTCTGCCGTTTCGTTCTTGATTATGCCGATGGCGTTGTGCTGGCTTCGGAGCGCATCTCGGAGGAGGTGCTGCAACTTGTTCGCGCAAGCGGCAAGCCGATTTTGGAGTACCAATCGCCCGAGGCACCGGACTTTTTCGATAATTACAACCGATTCTATGATGAAATTCAATAAACGCTGTCGAGCCTTGCTCAACCCGGGAACCCTACTGGCCGTCTTTGCCGCACTGGCTCTGACGGCCTGTGATGTTATGGTGGATGAGACGCTCGGCTCGAACCTGATGCCTGAAAATCAGCAGATGAAGGCGGGCTATATTGCCCTCGACAACCTCAATCCGCGCCACTATGTCGAGACGCGACTCTACCAGACCGACTCGATTATCAGCTCGAATATCTCGATGGGTTACATGGGTTCGATGAAGGACGAGAAGCTGGGTCGCCGCGAGGCCGCCTTCCTGACCCAATACACCAACTACTACACGGTCGATTCGGGTTATTTCGGCTATCTGCCCATCTTCGACTCGGCGATGCTGCTGCTCTCGATTGACACCTGGGGTGGCGACACCTCCGTCATGCAGCAGTTCGGTGTCTATGAGGTCCTTTCGAACGACTACCTCTCGAAGAGCGAGGATACGACCTTCTACCTGCGCTTCGACCCCGAGGCCGAAGGCATCATCTCGTCGGAGCCGCTCTTCACCTTCGAGTTGGGTGGCGAGAAAGGCCCTTCGACGAAGGCCGTGACGCTCACCCCGACCGAGAGCGGCTATGCCTACCTCGACCGCCTCTTCCTCAAGGAGGGCAAATACAAGGGCGACTACTCGATTTACAGCACGGACAGCATCAAGCAGTGGCTCGACGAGTTCAAGGGTCTCTACATCAAGCCCTTCGAGCAGCCCGAGGGCGAAGGTACGCTCTATGTCACGACGCTCGAATCGTCGGCTCTCTCGATTTACGGCCGTAATCGCCGCAAGGAGGACCCCTCGCTCATTCAGGATACGATTGGCATGGTCTATTACTTCACCGACCCCTACCAATTAAACCAGAATGTCTCGATTAACCACATCAAGCACGACTACTCGGAGGGTTCGCTGAACCTCGACGTAGCAGCCGTGAACGAGCGCAACGAGGAGCGCGAGGAGGCAGCCCAGCTCCTTGTCGAGGGCTTGGGTGGTGTCGTCTCGGAATTAACCTTCACGCAGGAGTTCTTCGATGAGCTGGATAAGATTCTTGCCGACGAATATGCCGCCTCGAAAAAGGAGTTCAAGACCTTCGCCTTCTCGCAGGCCATGATTTACTTCTACTTCCCGTCGAGCATCTACGACTACCTCTCCATCACGCCCGCGCTGGGTGCGCAATACGATGCGCTCATCGAAGAGATGGACGAGGCACAGGAGCGATTGGGTCTTTACACCGACTACAAGAAGCTGACCGGTGTGTCGGATTATGCCTACGCCTATGAGCAGCAGTACAGCACAACCCTCGACTTTGACGGTTACATCAACCGCAGCCACGGTCGCTATGCGATGAACATCACGGGCTATGTGCAGAAGCTCTGGAACAGCTACCACAAAGAGTGTGAGGCGGCCGCAGAGGAGGGTCGCGCGGTGGACCTCGCCAAGGTGGAGGGTCGCACGATTTACCTCGCCCCCGAGGCCTATAGTCTCTACACCTTTAACTATAGTTACCTCCAGGGAACCAACAACAATCACGATGAAGAGCTAACGGCTCCTATCCGGATGACGTTAACCTACAATATGGTTCTTTAACGAACTGAAAATCAAGCCAAAGGCGAAACCTGAGTCTCGGACTTGGGTTTTCGTGTTTTAAGAAATCGGGGTCCTGCGGGACACCCACAGAGAAGATAGAAAAGTCTGTTATGCAGGAAAATTTAGTCATTGTCGAGTCACCGGCCAAGGCCAAGACCATCGAGAAATTTCTCGGTGGAGACTTTATGGTTCGTTCGAGTTTCGGACACATCCGCGATTTGGCCAAAAAGGGGTTGGGTATCGAAGTAGATGGCGGCTTTGCCCCCGTATATGAGATTCCCGCCGACAAGCGCAAGGTGGTCAGTGAACTCTCGAAATTGGCCAAAGACAAAACCGTCTGGTTGGCTTCCGATGAAGACCGCGAAGGAGAGGCCATCGCATGGCACCTGACCGAAGTGTTGGGTCTCCCGGTCGAGAAGACAAAACGTATCGTCTTCCACGAAATCACCAAGAAGGCCATCTTGGAGGCAATCGAAAAACCGCGCACGGTCAATATGGACTTGGTCAATGCCCAGCAGGCACGCCGCGTATTGGACCGCCTGGTGGGTTTTGAGCTTTCGCCCGTGCTTTGGAAGAAGGTGCGCCCTGCGCTTTCGGCAGGCCGTGTGCAGTCGGTAGCGGTGCGTCTGATTGTGGAGCGCGAGCGCGAGATTATCGCCTTCCGTTCGACCCCCTATTTCCGTGTGGTGGCACAATTCTATGCCCAGAACGACCCCGAGAAGAGCCTCTTCCGCGCCGAACTGTCGAAGCGTTTCGACACGGCTCGCGAGGCCGAGGAGTTCCTCCTCTCGTGCAAGGGGGCTTCGTTCCGCGTGATAAAGAGCGAGGAGAAGCCGGCTCAACGCTTCCCCGCACCCCCCTTTACCACCTCGACCCTCCAGCAGGAGGCGGGACGTAAGCTCGGCATGAGCGTTTCGCAGACGATGTCCGTGGCCCAGCACCTCTACGAGCAGGGTCTTATCACCTATATGCGTACCGACTCGGTGAACCTGGCCGTACAGGCATTGGCCCAGTGCAAGGAGGAGGTGACGAAGCATTTTGGCGAGGAGTACCACCGCTGGTTCAACTACAAGACCAAGAGCAAGGGGGCGCAAGAGGCACACGAGGCCATTCGTCCCTCTTACATCGACCGCCAGTCGATTGAGGGTACAGCGGCCGAGAAGCGTCTCTACGACCTGATTTGGAAGCGCACGGTCGCCTCGCAGATGGTACCTGCCGAGCTGGACCGCACGACCATCACGATTGAGATTGGCGGCTCGGAGTATCAGTTTGTGGCCCAGGGCGAGGTGATTCGTTTCGATGGTTTCCTCCGCCTCTACTCCGAATCGACCGACGAGGAGCAAAGCTCCGAACAGGGCGAGGGCCTGCTGCCGAAACTGACGGCCGGCGATATGCTGACGGCCAAGCAGATTACCGCGACGGAGCGTTTCACGATGGCCCCCTCGCGCTACAACGAGGCCTCGCTTGTGAAGCGTCTCGAGGAGCTGGGTATCGGCCGACCTTCGACCTATGCCCCCACCATTACGACCATTATCAACCGCGGTTATGTCGAGAAGCAGAACCGCGAGGGCCACAAGCGCAGCTATCAGCAATTTACCCTTTCGGGCAACAAGCTCACCTCGAAACAGGCAACCGAGAGCGTCGGCAAGGAGCGCAACCGCCTCTCGCCCACGGATATCGGTATGCTGGTGAACGACTACCTCGAAACGCAGTTCGGCCCCATTCTGGACTACAACTTCACGGCCTCGGTCGAGAAGGAGTTCGACCGTGTGGCCGAGGGTGAAATCACCTGGCATAAGATGATTGGCGACTTCTATGGTCCCTTCCACAAGATGGTGGATGAGGCCATCGGCACCCAGACCGATCGCACGAGTCAGGTGCGCGAGTTGGGTATCGACCCCGCAACGGGTCATGTGGTACGCGCCCGCATCGGCCGCTACGGACCGATGGTCGAGATTGAGGGCGAGGAGGGCGAGAAGGCCCGCTTTGCCTCGATGAAGAAGGGTCAGCTCATCGAGTCCATCACCCTCGAGGAGGCCCTCGAGCTGTTTGCCCTGCCCCGCACGGTGGGTGAGCTGGATGGCGAAGAGTTGGTCGTAGGCATTGGCCGCTTTGGTGCCTACATCCGCCACGGCAAGGCCTTCACCTCGCTACAGAAGGGCGACGACCCCTACACGGTAAGCTACGAGCGTTGCGTCGAGCTGGTCAAGGCCAAGGAGGCCTCGGCCGCTGCCGCACGCACGCCGTTGCGCACCTTCGACGAGGACAAAGAGATGCTTATCAAGCAGGGGCCCTATGGGGCTTACATCGCCTACAAGGGGAAGAACTACCGCCTGCCGAAGGGGGCAAAGGTGGAGACGCTGACCCTCGAGAAGTGTCTGGAGATTGTCGAGAAATCGAAAAAACGTGCTTAACGTAACACCTTAAAACCAAATGAATATGAAGAAAATGTTCACCCTGCTCGTTGCGCTGTGCGGCACCATGTCGCTCATGGCGCAGACCCCCGAGGCCGAGGAGCCGAAGGGCTATCAATTCACCGATGTGAAGGTGATTGAGACGACTCCCGTCAAGAACCAGAATCGCAGTGGTACCTGTTGGTGCTATTCGACGATGACCTTCCTCGAGGCCGAGATTTTGCGTGCCGGAGGCGAGGCCATGCACCTCTCGGAGATGTTTGTTGTGCGCCACGCCTATATGAAGAAGGCCGAGATGTATGTGCGTATGCACGGTGCGCTGAACTTTGCCGAGGGTGGTGCCGCCCATGACGTTACGGAGGTTATCAAGGAGTACGGCATCGTTCCCAACGAGATTTATAAGGGCATGAACTACGGCACGGAGCTGGCCGATTTCCACGAGCTTACGCCCGTCATGACGGCCTATCTGGATGCTGTGATTAAGGCCGGTGACACGTCGCGTCGTCCCCTGACGACCGCCTGGAAGCGCGGCTTCAACGCCATCCTCGACGAGTACTTCGGTGAGCTGCCCGAGAGCTTCGAGTGGCAGGGCAAGCAGTACACCCCGAAGTCGTTTGCCGAGTCGCTGCCGATTGATATGAACGACTATATCGATATCAGCTCCTTCACCCACCACCCCTTCTACGAGCAGTTCGTACTGGAGGTTCCCGACAACTGGATGTGGGGCATGGTCTATAACCTGCCGATGGAGGAGATGATGCGCGTCGTGGACCACGCCCTGGAGAACGGCTACACGCTGGCCTGGGGTACGGACGTGAGCGAGAAGGGCTTCAGCCGCACGAAGGCCATCGGTGTGATTCCCGAGACCGACCCGAAGTCGATGAGCGGCACGGAGGCCGAGCGTTGGGGTGCCATGACGGCCAAGGAGCGCGAGGCTGCCCTCTACACCTTCGAGAAGCCGATGAAGGAGCGTGAGATTACGCAGGAGATGCGCCAGGAGGCCTTCGACAACTATGAGACGACCGACGACCACGGTATGGTTATCATGGGTACGGCCAAGGACCAGAACGGCACGCTCTACTACAAGGTGCAGAACTCGTGGGATACGGTGAAGCCCTACGATGGTTTCTGGTACTTCTCGAAGCCCTTTGTGGCCTACAAGACGACCGACCTGATGGTCAATAAGAAGGCACTGCCGAAGGATATCGCCAAGAAGCTCGGCCTGTAAAAGGGTCTTGCAGATGAAAAAACGTCATCCTATGTTGCATAGGATGACGTTTATTTTTGGTTGAAGGGACGAAAAGGGTGCTAAAGGGGATTAAAGGGTGCTAAAGGCGAATAAAGGAAACCCTTAAGTACCTTTAAGTACCCTTAAGAAACCTTAAGGAACTTTTCCTCTTTCCTCTTTGCTCTTTGCTCTTTCCTCTTCGCTCTCTGCTCTTTCCTCTTCGCTCTTTCCTCTTTCCTCTCTTTATATCATGTAGGTCATGATATACTCCTCGTCGAGCTGTTCGACCCGCAACGTGACAGGCTCTCCACCTCGGATTTGCAGGCGGATGCGCTCCGTATCGTAGTCGAGCAGGCGCACCTCTTCGAAGCTCAATTCGCGGATGCCGGCCCACTTATAGGCCGTCTCCTTGGCACACCAAGCGGCAGCATGGAAACGGACATCGGTCGAGAGACGCTGCTCCGCGGGGGTAAGGTATTTATGCAGGATGCGGTCGTAGCGACGATTCATGCGCTCGATATCGACCCCCGTCGGGCGGGATGAGAGGGCCACCACCACGCGGTCGGCGGCATGGCTGACCGAAATATAGGCCTCGTGGTCGGGCAAAACGGGCGCACCCGATGCGTTGTAGGCAATCTTGAGGGTGCGTCCCAACGCCTGGCGCAACATCGCCCGCCACGTCAGGAATTCGCGCCGCCGTTGCTCCACACCGAACGATGCGGCACACTGCAACTCCTCCTCGGTCACCCACGCAGCCGCCTCCTGCTCGGTCATGAGCGACCGCATAAGGAGCTTTGGCTCACTCATAAAACTTCTACCTTGATTTTATCGATGCGGTGATTCTCCATGGCCGTCACCGTAAAACGGAGTTGGTGGGCCGTAAAGCTGTCGCCCTTGCGCGGGAAGTCGCGCTTCAGCTCCAGCATCAGACCGGCCAGGGTCTCGGCCTCGCCCCGCAGGTCGGAGAAGGTATCCTCGTCCAGCTCCAGAATACGCTCGAAATCGACAATGTGGGTCTTTCCCTCGAAGAGATAGGTGTTGGGACCCAGCACCGTATAGAGCTTCTCATCGGCATCGCTCTCGTCGGAAATCTCACCGATAATCTCCTCGATAATATCCTCCAACGAAACCAGACCGAGGGTCGAACCATATTCATCGACCACGATGGCCATGTGGACCTTGTTCGACTGGAAGTCCTCCATCAGGTCGTTGATTTTCTTATGCTCGGGGATGAAGTAGGGCTTGCGAATCAGCTGCTGCCAGCCAAATTCGTTGCCTCGCGTCAGGTGCGGAACCAAATCCTTCACATAGAGCGTACCACGGATGTTGTCGATATCCTCGTCATAGACCGGAATACGCGAAAAACCCGACTCGATAATCGTCTGCTTGACCGTTTCGTAGTCGGCCGTCAGCTCCACGGCCGTAATATCGACACGCGGTTTCATGATGGCGGCCGCCTCCGTATTGACAAAATTGACAATACCGGACAACATCACGCGCTCCTCATCGCTCTCGGTTTGGGTCAAATCGACGGCATCGGCCAGCTCGTCGAGCGAAATCTCACGACGCAACAAAGCGTGTTCGCTGATGCTGTTTCCGGTGCGCACCAAAATCATCGAGATGGGGCGAAACACCAATTGAAACAGCCGCAACGGACGTGCCGCAAAGGAGGCAAAGCGGGCCGGTGAAGTCTGGGCAAAGACCTTCGGCAAGACCTCGCCAAAGAGCAGCAAGAGGAAGGTCACCAAGACCGTTTTGAAGAGAAAATCGAAACGGTGGAAGGTGAAGAGTGTATCGATGATGGTGGCCGTAAGAATCGTAATGCAGATATTGACCAGGTTGTTGACCACCAGAATCGTCGCCAACAACAAATCGACATTACTCAGCAGGCGTACCACGCGGTCGGCCGACTCCGCATCGCGCTCCTTCAAGGCCTGCAAATCGTTGTGCGAAAGGGAGAAATAGGCCGTCTCGGACCCTGAAACAAAGGCTGAAAGGCACAGCAAAAGCAGGGTCAGGCACATCATGCCCAACACGCTGCTTTCAAAACCGTTAAAGACTATCCACGCGGTCTCTGTCATGCCGCTTCGCTATTTGAACAACTCATTTTGGGGCTGACTCTTCGGCTCAACCGATTCGTTCTGTTCGTCACGCAACACCTCTTTGTTCTTCGTATTGGTCTTGACCACAAATTTCGAATTGCGGGCCTGGTAGGCAGGCTTGGCCAAAATCTGACCAATCTTGTCGTAACGATTCGAACGCGCACCCAACACGGCCGGCTCTTGCGGACGCTGCGGCTGCTTGGGCTGCACGGGCTTAATCGGCTCCAGCACGGGCTGCTCCTGCTGCTCGGCCTTCTTCACAGGCTCCACCACAGGGGCCGTCACGATGCGCTCCATGGCCGAATTCACATCCTCGTTCTCGCCCTCGAAGCCGGTAGCCACCAAGACAATCTCGAGCTGGTCGCCCAGCGAAGGCTTCACGCTGTTACCCCAAATGATGTTGGCCGTATGAATCGTGCCATTCTCGTCGCGCACGCTGGCGTGCTGCTGGATGAAGGTCAAAATCTCAATCACCTCGTCGTAAATCAGGTGGTCCTCATCATCGACCGAGATATTGAGCAGGATATTCTTCGCACCGGCAATCTGGTTGTGGTCCAAGAGGGGCGAATTGAGCGTGGCGGCAGCAGCCTCCTGGGCGCGATTATCACCCGATGCGGCGGCTACAGCCATGTGGGCGCGACCACTGCCGCTCATCACCTTCGAGACATCGGCAAAATCGACATTGACCTGCGGACTCTCCACCGTGATAATCTCGGCAATACCCTTCGTGGCGAGTGAAAGCACCTCGTCGGCCTTGCCGAAGGCCTGACCGAGCGACATACGACCATACAGCTCGCGGATATTCTCGTTGTTGATAATCAGGAGCGAATCGACCGTCTTACGCAGCTTCTCGATACCCTCCTGTGCCTGCTTGTAGCGGTCGGCACCCTCCAAAGCGAGGGGCGAGGTGACAATGGCAACGGTCAAAAGGCCCATCTCCTTTGCCAACTCGGCAATCACGGGCGATGCACCCGTACCCGTACCACCACCCATTCCGGCGGTGATGAAAATCATACGCGCACCCGCCTCAACGAGTGCCTGACGCACCTCGTCGAGCGACTCGATGGCCAAATCGCGTCCCTTGGCCGGGTCGTTACCAGCACCCAAACCATCCTTGCCGAGCTGAATCTTCTTCTCGACGTCGTTCTTATGCAGTGCCTGGCTGTCGGTGTTACAAACCATGAAGGTCACACCCTCGATACCCATGTTCCACATGCGCTTTACGGCATTACCGCCGGCACCGCCGACACCCATCACCGTAATAATCGAATTCGACCCGCGCTCGGCCTTTACCTGGGCCATTAAATCCTCTGCCATAACTTTTTTCTATCGTTGTTGCCGTCCCGAAGGGGCGGCGTTATTATCGTTTTTGTTCACTGCGACGGTTAAATCTCCTCGTCGCCCGGGGTTTCAAACTTCTCGGTAATCTTCTTGACCCATCCCCAGAAGCCACCCTTCTCGTTGGGCTGCTCCTCGTAGATTTCCTCCTCTTCCTCCTCGGGTTCATTATCAACCACCTCCGAGGCGGGAACTACGGGAGGTACGTAGGGCTTCTGCTCAATCGACTGTACGGGTTGTGCAGGTTTCTCCTCTTGCGGTTGGGGCTGGGGTTTTGACTCCTCTTTTACAACCGGTTGAGCCGGCTGTGCGGGCTGGGAAGCGACAGATACCTTGCTCACCGGCTCCGTTACCACTGCGGGACGTGCCGTCGGGGGCAAGACAATCTGGCTCTGGGTCGAACCGCGCATCAACAGGCCGACCACCGTTGCATAGGTCGGGTCATTGACCATGGCGCACGATTCCTCGGTGAGGTTCATATCGGGTTGTGCCACGCGCACATCGAGTTTCGTGCCGAGGCGGAACAGCTCGTCGATATCCTTCAGGTTGGCCGAGCCACCCGTCAGGACGATGCCATAACCGAGCTTGCCGGCATAGCCCGAAATCTTCAGCTCCTCGTTTACCAGGTCGATGATATCCATCGTGCGGGCCTCAATCACGGTCGAGAGGTTGCGCAGCAGAATATCACGCGACTCGCGGGGAGTACGTCCCGTCACACGAATCAGCTTCTCCTCCGAGACACGCTCCGAGACGGCCGAGCCATATTTCTGTTTCAGGTTCTCGACAAAACGCTCCGGCACGCCCATCGTGCGGATATCGTGGTTGATGGCCGAGGCACCAATCGGAATCGAGGCCACGTAGCGGACGATGTTGCGATAATAGACCGTCACGTCGGTCACACCGCCACCGACATCGACCACAGCGACACCCTCCTCCTTCTCATCGGCCGAAAGCACCGCTTCGGCCGTTGCCAACGAGTTGGGAATAACCCCCAGCAGCTCGACGCCCACACGCTTGAGGGCCATCTCCAGACGCTGAATCGGGGTGCGCTGGCAGAGGATGAAGTTGAAGGTCGAGGAGAGCTTCGCACCAAACGAACCGATGGGGTTCTGCACCTCCTGGTTCTGGTCAATCACGTAATTCTGCGGAATACGCTCCATGATGGTCTCATCGTCGGGGGCCTGGAGGTTGCGCATACGGTCGAACAGCCCGACCAAATCCTGCTTGCTCACGCCATTCTTCGGGTCGGCCACAAAGACATAATCGGTGTGACGGGCGCAACGCACGAAGTCACCCGAAATACCGGCATAGGCCGACGTGATGCGGATGCCGGCCTGCTGACCGGCCTCCTCGAAGGCCTTGCCCAACACCGAACTTACATCCTCGATGTTCTCGATGCGACCGGCAGCAACTCCCTTCACGGGCTTTGACACCAACGCCTGAATCTCCATCGTCCCGTCCTCGGCTTTCGCAGCGACTCCCACCACGACCGCCGTAGAACCTAAATCGACAGCAACTACATAATTCTTCTTTTCCACGGTCTCTATCTTGTTTTTTTATTTTTTCGTCCAATCAATCGGAGGTAAAGGGCGAGTTTGCTTAAAGGGGCGGGTGTAAAGTACCTTAAGGGGACTTAAAGGTGCTTAAGGTTCCTTAATTTTTGCTTTTTGCTTTTTGCTCTTTGCTCTTTCCTCTTCGCTCTTTCCTCTTATCTACACACCACGCGGTCCGAAAAACGTACATCAATCTCCCGATAACGCTCCCAACCCAATGTGGGCAACCCTTTGCGGTAGAATTTTTCGAGCTTGTCGAGCTTGTATTCCACCTCTTCGAGGCGACCGAAGCGAATCGTAAAGCGACCGCTACGGGGTATAAACGACAAATCCAATGCCCCGCCGGCGGTTCGTGTGGCGCAAATCTCGACCACCTCCGACCTCCAGAAGGCATCCTGCTCGATATGTTCTACAAAGGTAAGGAGTTTCACGAAATCTTCGTAGTATTTTTCTAATTTTTTTTGCTCACGTTGCAGCCGCTCCTGCTCATCGGTCAATCGGTCGATGCGACTTTGAATCTGACGCCCGATGTAGCGGAAGTGGCGACGCAGGGCGGCCTTCTCGGCCCGCTTCTGCTTGACACGGAGGTCGAACTCCTCATCGGTCTCGCGGTTGATTAAAAAGCCGCGTCGTTTGATGCGCAGCCTACGCACCGAATCGAGCCGGCTATCGTTCTGTCTTTCGGCCCGATAGTGAGGGTATTTCTCCCGCTCGAGGTGCAGTATCAGCGAATCCATGACGGCTATTTGGCGGTCCACCTCCTCGCGCAACGAGCCGTTGAAGGTCGCCTCCACCGGTGGGCGGTAATCACCCGTTAGCACCGGCAGGTAGAGCGACGAGCGGGGCGGCGTAGTAAAGATATACCCCTCGCGCGTGACGTAACTGTTCATCCCACCCGAGAGCAGACGCAATAAGGGGCGACGCTGGCTCAAATCAATCTGCAACACCCCCTCCTCGGTCATGTAAGCACGCACCTCACTCACAAAGCCGTTGCGGAGCAGTGCCTCTTCGATGGCTTGCAGACGGATGCTGTCCACGGGGCGATTGACCAGTCGCAGGCCGAGCCGTTGTAACCGTTCGCGCACTTCGCGCTCACCCACCAACGACCCTTGTGCCGTGCTATCGAGCAGACCGACCCGCACTTCGCTGACGCGCAACCCGTTGCGATGGGTACGTGCGAGGGTTGCCGCATAAAAGATATATGCCGCGACCACGACCCACAGCAGGGTCACCAACACTGCACGCAGTACCCGATTCATGCTTGCTTGCTATTTTATCTTCCGACTTAACACCTCGGCCACCCGCTCACAGCAGGCATCAATGTTACCCGCACCAAAGGTGACCACCACGTCGGTCGGCATCTTTTCGAGCGTCTCGGCCAACGCCTCACGCTCCACAATGCGGCAGGGGGCGGTGACGCGCTCGGCAATCAGCGCGGTCGTAACCCCCTCGATGGGCAGCTCACGAGCCGGATAAATGGGCAACAGCACCACCTCATCGGCGTGCGAGAGGGCCTCGGCAAACTCCACATACAAATCGCGCGTGCGGGTGTAGAGGTGGGGCTGGAAGACGGCCGTCACGTTGCGCCCGGGGAACATACGGCAAACCGACGTGAGGGCTGCCGAGAGTTCGCGCGGATGGTGGGCATAGTCGTCCATATAGACCTGCTGCGGGGTGTTAAGGTAGAATTCGAAACGACGTTTCACGCCCGAGAAGGCGGCTAAACCCTCTTTCAGCAGGGCAGTATCGAGCGCAATCCCCTCCTGGCGGGCAGCACACCAGAGCGAAGCTGTGGCCGCCACGGCATTTTCGATATTGACCCATCCCGGAATACCGAGCGTACAATCCTCCACCACGCCATCGGGCAGCACCATATCGAATCGGTAGTGGCCACCCTCCACAAGGCGGATGTTGCGGGCGTAGAAGTCACATGGCGTGTCGTAGGCATAACGATAGCAGGTTATCGCCTCGTTACGCAACTCGATTTCGACTCCCGCCTTGAGAATCAGCACGCCACCCGGTTTGATGCGTTCGACAAACTGCGAGAAGGCCTCTTTCACCGCCTCATAGGTGCCATAGATGTCGAGGTGGTCGGGGTCGCAGGAGGTGATGACCGCCACATCGGGGTTCAGGCGCAGGAACGAGCGGTCAAACTCGTCGGCCTCAACGGCCAGACGCGCCCCCTCGCCCAGCACGAGGTTGCCGGCAAAGTTCTTCGAGATGCCCCCCAGGAAGGCCGAACCGCCCCCCGTCGTGACGCGGTTGAGCCACGCCACCAGGGTCGAGGTGGTGGTCTTGCCGTGCGTACCGGCTACGGCCATCACGCGCTTGCCCTCCGAGAGGTAACCGAGCATCTGGGAACGCTTCTCGATGCGGAAACCCTGCTCGACAAAGAAGCGATACTCCACATGGTCGGTCGGCACGGCCGGCGTATAGACCACGACGGTGGTCGCGGGGTCGCGCATCTCGACGGGAATCAGCTCCACCGACTCCTCGTAGTGAATTTCGGCACCCTCACGCTCCAACTCGGCCGTCAGGCGCGTCGGGGTACGGTCGTAACCCGCCACACGACACCCCTCGTGGAGGAAGTATCGCGCCAAGGCACTCATGCCGATACCGCCGATGCCCAGAAAATAGTATTGCATCTTTTGCATATCGCTACTGTATCAATGTTAGTATTTCATCCACAATATCCTCCGCAGCACGCGGACGAGCCAACCGCTCCAGGTTGCGGCTCATCGCCTGCAAGGCCTCCTCGTCGGCCATCAGGCGCAACGCCTCGGGCATCGCCTTTTCCCGACATTCGCTATCGGCCACCATCGCTGCGGCACCCTCCTTCACCAAGGCCTTGGCATTGGCCGTCTGATGGTCCTCGGCCACGTTGGGCGAGGGGACAAACAGCACCGGCTTGGCCACCAGACAAAGCTCCGACACAGTGCCTGCACCACTGCGCGAGAGGACCAAATCGGCCGCTGCATAGGCATAATCCATGCGGTCGATAAAGGCACCCTGCCAAATGTGAGCCGTGGGATGGGCTGCCAGGAATTGCTGCATCTCCTTTTCGTAGTATTTGCCCGTCTGCCAAATCACCTGCACGGGCGATTCGCCCTCGAGGGTCGTGAGCCAATGTTTCATCATTTCGTTCAACGAGCGGGTACCGAGCGAACCACCCACCACCAAGAGGGTCCTCTTCTCGGCCGTAAAACCAAAGTGGGCCAAGGCCTCTTCGCGTCCGGCTCCCTCCTTCGAGAAGCGACCGCGCAGCGGATTTCCCGTCAGGCGGATGCGCTCTTTAGGGAAGAATCGCTCCATCCCCTCGTAGGCCGTACAAATCTTCTTGGCCCGCTTGGCCAGAATTTTATTGGTCAGTCCCGCATAGGAGTTCTGCTCCTGAATCAGGGTCGGAACGCCCATGCGCTGGGCAGCCCACAGCACGGGTGCGCTGGCATAACCGCCGAAGCCCACCACCACATCGGCTCCGAACTCGCGGATGGTGCGTCGTGCCTTGCGGAGGCTCTTCAAGACCTTAAACGGGACAAGCAGGTTGCGCCAGTCCAGGCGTCGTTGCAGGCCGGCAATCGGCAGGCCGACAATCCGATACCCCAGCGCGGGGACCTTCTCCATCTCCATCTTGCCCTCGGCTCCGACAAAGAGCAGCTCCACCGCGTCGCCCAAACGACGTTTCAAGGCCTCGGCCACCGCTACGGCCGGATAGATGTGGCCACCCGTGCCACCACCGGAAAGAATCACTCGTTTCATCATTACTATCATCGAAAGGTCCTCAAGCCCTAATTTTTAATTTTGAATTCTAAATTCTAAATTTTGAATTGCTGTCACACGCCCCAATTTCCTCTGTCGAGCGAGCGATAGCCGATGGCTTCGGCCACATCGCTCTGCGCGATTTGCTCGCGTCCGGCCAGGTCGGCAATCGTGCGAGCCACCTTTAGGATGCGGTCATAGGCGCGTGCCGAGAGCGAGAGTCGTTCCATCGCCCGTTTTAAGAGCCTATCGGAAGCCTCGTCCAACACGCAATAGGTGCGCACCATGGCGGCATTCATGCGGGCGTTGGTATGCACCCCTTCGATGCCCTCGAAGCGTTTGCGTTGAATGGCACGGGCCTGCATCACCCGCTCACGCACCACAGCACTACGCTCCCCCTCGGCAGCCGATTGCAACTCCGACGGCTCGACGGGGGTCACTTCGATATGCATATCGATACGGTCCATCAAGGGTCCCGAGATGCGCCCCATGTAGCGACTGACCGACCCGGGCGAGCAGGTACACTCCTTCGTGGGGTGGTTGTAGTAACCGCAAGGGCAGGGGTTCATCGCCGCCACAAGCGTGAAGTTGGCCGGATAGACAACGCTGTATCGGGCGCGAGAGACGACGATTTCGCGGTCCTCCAAGGGTTGGCGCAACACCTCCAGCACCTGACGGCCGAACTCGGGCAGCTCGTCCAAAAAGAGGATGCCGTTGTGGGCCAACGACACCTCACCGGGTCGGGGTGATTGTCCGCCACCGATGAGCGACACGGGCGAGGCGGTATGGTGCGGGGCGCGGAAGGGTCGTTGTGACATCAGCCCGTTGAAGCGTTGCAGACCCGCCACGGAGTGAATCTTCGTGGTCTCCAACGCCTCCTCGCTCTGCAACGGGGGCAGGATGGTCGGCAGGCGACGTGCCAACATCGTTTTACCCGAACCCGGGGAGCCAATCATCAGCACATTGTGGCCACCTGCGGCTGCAATCTCCAACGCGCGTTTTACGTGTACCTGCCCCTTTACGTCGGCAAAATCCTCGGCATAACGCCCTGCATCCTCCATCGCAATGGGGGCAGCAGGTGCGACAGGTTGCAGGGTAATCTCTCCATTCAAAAAGTCGATGGTTTGGCGCAGGGACTCCACACCCAGCACCTCCAACTCACCCACAACGGCCGCCTCGGCTACATTTTCCCGCGCAAGAATCAGTCGTCTTAAGCCCGCTTGGCGAGCCGCCAACGCCAGCGACAAGACACCGCGCACGGGCTTCACCGTTCCGTCCAACGACAACTCGCCGGCCAACATCGTATCGTCGAGCATCCCCACCTCGACACGTCCCATGGCGGCCAAAATACCGATGGCAATCGGCAGGTCGAAGGCGGCACCCTCCTTCTTCAGGTCGGCAGGTGCGAGATTGACCACCACCTTGCGCCCCGAGAATCGCTCCTCGGAGTTTTCGAAGGCGGCACGAATACGCTCTTCGCTCTCCTTGACGGCATTATCGGGCAGACCGACCAGGTAGAGACCCAATCCGCCTCCTGCGATATTGACCTCCACACTCACCGGAACGGCATCGATACCGACCAATGCACCGGCATGGGTTTTCACAAACATACGGGTAGGGTTTTAGCGGATTCGGGGGTTAAAAGGGGACATCATCGTCAATCTTTGGAGGTGCGGGGTTGAAGGGCTGACCGGCAGGGGGCAGACCGAACTCGTCACCACCCGTAGCACCGCCCAGACCGCCACTCATCGCGCCACCGCCATTCGCACCGCTGGCATTCGCACCGCTGGCATTCGCACCGCTGGCATAGTCGTCGTAGGCCTGGTTCATCTCGGCCGCCTGCTGCGGAGGCAGCATCGTATCGTCGGGGTCCATGAAGCGGGCCTGCTCCTTCACGAAGCGCAGGTTCACATCGCACACCGCACCGTTACGGTGCTTGGCCAGAATGATTTCGGCCATGCCGGCTGTCGGCATACCGTTTTCGTCTTGGTGGATGCCGTAGTATTCGGGGCGGTGGATGAAGGCCACGATATCGGCATCCTGCTCGATGGCTCCCGACTCTCGCAGGTCGGAGAGCTGCGGACGCTTCGAACCACCGCGCATCTCGGTCTGACGGCTGAGTTGCGACAGGGCGATAATCGGCACATTCAACTCTTTGGCAATCGCCTTCAGGGTACGCGAAATGAAGGCCACCTCCTGCTCACGGTTGCCGTTCTTCGAGTCGGTCGTACCGGTCATCAGCTGGAGGTAGTCGATGATGATGATTTTAATATCGTTGTGAATCTTCAGACGACGCGCCTTCGAACGGAACTCGAAGACCGACAATGCGGGCGTATCGTCGATGAAGAGGGGGGCATTCGAGAGGGGCTTGGTGGCCGACTCGAGGTGTCGCCACTGCTCGGGCGAGAGGCGTCCCGACTTCACGTCGTTACCCGAAAGACCCGTTTCGGCCACAATCAGACGCATCATCAGCTGCACGGCCGACATCTCAAGCGAGAAGAAGGCGACCCCCTGGTCGTAATCGACCGCCATATTACGGGCCATCGACAAGACGAAGGCCGTCTTACCCATCGAGGGGCGGGCGGCGATGATAATCAGGTCCGAGAGCTGCCAACCGAGCGTCACGCGGTCAATGGCCTTAAAGCCCGAGGGAACACCATTGAGCGACGAGTCGTTCTTCGAGGCCTCCTCAATCTGGGCCAAAGCACGCGCCAGAATATCCTTCGAGTGCTGCACCGAACGCTTCACGTGGCCCTCCGAGACTTTGAAAATCTCGCCCTCGGCAAAGCCAATCAGCTCCGTCACGTCGGTCGATTCGTCGTAGGAGCGTTTCTGAATCTCGGTGGCCGAGCGAATCAGCTCGCGCTGGACATACTTCTGCGCCACAATCTTGGCGTGGAACTCCACGTTGGCCGCAGCGGCCACCTTTTGGGTCAGTTGGGCCAGATAGACCGCACCACCCACCTTTTTCAGCTCCTGCTTCACCTTCAGACGCTCGGTCACCGTGTAGAGGTCAATCGGCTTCAGCTCCATCGACAGCTCGCTGATGGCACGGAAAATCAAACGGTGCTCTTCGGTATAGAAGGCTTCGGGGGTCAGGTACTCCTGGACGGCAATGATGGCATCCTTTTCGAGCATCAAGGCACCCAGGACGGCCTCCTCCAGTTCGACAGCCTGGGGAGGTACATTGCCGGTCACCTCGGTCATCGCCTCGTAAGCGGCCCTATTGCGGGCTGCGGGGGTATATTCTTTCGCCATGGTTGGGATGTGTTTCGGAAACGTATATCAACAAACAACAAAAGTAGCAAAAGCGTGCGACATTTCAAAGTCGAACCTTTAGGTTCGGTGTCAAAAAGTGTGTTGATAACCGACCAAAACGGCACCACACCCCGTAGAAGGGGGTTTCGTCTGTCGAAAAGTTTTGAAAAAAGGGAACGAACGAGGTTACTCCTCGCCCAACGGAGCGCGTGGAGCAGCCAATACGGCTACGCTGATGCGGCAGTCGGGAACGCGACACCGAATCGCCTCGATGAGCGAAATCATCGTACTTCCGGTTGTCAAGACATCATCCACCAGGAGCAGGTGTTTCCCGCGCAGTGTCTCGGCCGCACGCACCGAAAAGGCATCCTCGACATTCGAAGCGCGGTGACGCATCGGTGTACGCGCCTGCGAAGAGGTGTTGCGATGACGTCGCACGGCACGACGCTCGAGCCGAACACCCAGGGCCGAGGCGACTCCTTCGGCCAGATAGGTGGCCTGATTATAGCCGCGACGAAGCTGTTTCAACGGGTGCAGGGGCATCGGAATCACCATATCGATATCGCCATACAATCCGCTCTGCTTCAGTCGATTCCCATACCAATAGCCCATTTGTTGCGCCACGCGCCAGGCCTTGTGATACTTAAAATCGTGGATAAGCCGTTGCCAGCCGCTCTCCTGCTGAAAGAAGAGCATCGCCGAGGCCCTCTCGACAGGCACCAACCCTTCGAATTTGGCCAGCACGGGGTTGCTCGGTTCCTGCTCGTAACCGGTCAGGGGTGCCGTGACACGACACAGCGTGCATAGCAACTCCTCACCCTCGGCCAACGGCTCACCGCAAACGGCACAAAAAGGCGGAAAGAGCAACTCTTTCACCGCGGCAAAGAGCCTATCGAGGGTCCACATTGATACTGATTGTTACGGTCTTAAAATCCTTCTCAGCAAGCAGTTCGGCCACCTCGCGGGCGACCAGCTCATTGGCTCTCAAGCGCGAGGCCGAGGCCTCGATTTTGAGCATCAACTGCATGAGATACTCACCCCGGATACGGTCCACAACCGGGGCTATCGGCCCCAGCAGACGGCTATGGAAGATGCGACGCAGGCGCGTAGCCAGCTCTGTGGCTGCTCGACGCACGAGTTGCACATCCTGATGTTTGAGGGTCAGCACCGTAAGGCGGGCATAGGGGGGATAAAAATAGCTCTGCCGCTCGGCCAACTGCTCACGCGCCATCGCAGCATAATCATCGTTCAACACCTGCCGGAGCAGGGGGTGCGACGGGTCGGAGGTCTGAATCACCACCTCGCCCTCGGCACTCCGACGGCCGGCACGGCCTGCCACCTGTTGCAAAAGTTGGAAGGCCCGCTCCGAGGCCCTGAAATCGGGGTTGAGCAGCAGGTTGTCGGCATTCAACACACCGACCAAGGTCACATCGTCGAAATCGAACCCCTTGGTTATCATCTGCGTACCGACCAGAATGTCGGTGCGATGGGCGGCAAAGTCGTTGATAATGCGCTGAAAAGCACTCTCCGACGTAAGCTGGTCGCGGTCGAGACGTGCCACACGCGCCTCGGGGAAAAGTTCGGCAATCTGCTCCTCAATCTTCTCCGTGCCGAAGCCCATCGGTTGCAGCTCGACCACCTTACACGAGGGGCAACGCGAAAGGGCCGTTTCGGTATGTCCGCAATAGTGGCAGACGAGTTGCGAGCGGTATTTATGGTAGCTGAGCGTGACGTTGCAATGGGGACAACGAGCCGTCCATCCGCATTGGGGACACTCAAGATAGGGGGCAAAACCGCGTCGATTCTGGAAGAGCATCACCTGCTCCCCTCGCGCGAGAGTCTGCTCGATTTTATCAATCAACAACTTATTGAAATGGCCGTATCGTTCGCCACGTTGGGCTGCACGGCGCGTATCCGAAAGGTAGATTTTGGGCAACGAGGCCCCACCGTAACGCTCCGTGAGGGTCGCCATGCCATACTTGCCCGAAAGGCCGTTCAGCCACGACTCCAAGGCGGGCGTAGCACTCCCCAAGAGGGTGCTGCACCCCCGTTGGTGCGCCATCCACACCGCCACATCGCGTGCCGAATAGCGGGGTGCGGGGTCGGCCTGTTTGTAGCTCGCGTCATGCTCCTCATCAACGATGATAAGTTGCAGATGCTTCAAAGGCAGGAAAATCGACGAGCGCACGCCCACGACAAACTCCCCACCCGAAGAGCGGTTCAATCGCAGGTAGTTCTCCGAGCGACGTTGGTTCGTCAGGCGCGAATGATAGGCCGTGAGGCGCGAACCGAAGATGCGCTCCATGCGCTCAATCAGTTGGGCCGTGAGGGCAATTTCGGGAACCAACAGCAGCACATCGCCCCCGCGAGCCAAGACCTCGGCAATCAGGTGGATATAAATCTCCGTCTTTCCCGAACCCGTCACGCCATGCAGCAGGGCGGTGGTGCGTCCTGCCGCAAAGTAGGCCTTCAACTTCGCCAGCGCATCCGCCTGATGCGGCGTAAGGGTCGGCAGGCGGAACGTGGGCGAACCATGCTCCAGGTCGGGGGTATGCTCCGTGAGGGTCAGAATACCCTTTTTAACGAGCGTCTGCAAGGGGGTGGCATCGGCCGAAAGGAGGCGACGAGCCACCTCACCCGCATGTTTACGCTCTTCGCTTGCTACCACCTCCAGCAAAGTCTCATACAGGCGCGGGGCGCGACGCTCCAACCTATCGAAAAGCTCATTAAGCAGCGTTTCGTCCCGATAGCTCTCCGAAAGGGCATAGTAGCGTTCCGTGCGCTCCTGGTAGCACTCCTCAAGGAGTTGGCTTTCGCTGTCGGCCGAGGGTTTGATGAGCGACGGAAGGGCGCAACGCATCACTTCGCCCAGCGTGCAGAGGTAGTACGAAGCTATCCACTCCCACATTTCGCGCTGCTGCTCATCGAGCAACGGGCGGTCGTAAATCTTGCCCACGAGGCTCTTCACCCGTTGTACGCGCGGTCGCTCGTTGTGCAGTCGCCAGACGATGCCCGTATAATATTTCCGCAAGCCGAACTGTACCGACACAGCCTCTCCGACCTGCACCTCCATCCCCTCCGGAACGGCATAGGTGTAGGCAGGTTGCGCGAGTGGCAATACGATATCGGCGTACAAATGCAAAATTTAGAATTTAGAATTCAAAATTAAAAATTAAGAATTAGGGGGGGGAAGTAGGTGGAGAGGGTATAGGGGATGGGGCGGGGCGGGAAAGTAAAAGGGTGCTGAAAGAGAACCCTTAAGAACCTTTCAGTACCCTTAAGTACCCTTTGAATCTCTATCGGGGTTAGATTTTGTTCAGCGTCTCGAAGCCCTGACCATAGACACCCATCACCGAACCGACGGTCATAAAGGCACCCGGGTCCACCGACTTGACATATTTCAACAGCATCGGGGTTTCGCGCTTGCGGCAAACCACCATCACCACCTTCGTATCCTTCTTCGAGTACCAGCCCTGGGCATCGAGCAACGTCACACCGCGATGCACGTTGTTGGCAATCGCCTCGGCCATCTTCTCGGGGTCCTGCGAGACGATAAGCACCTGATTCGACTGCTGGCTGCCGGCCTGAATCATATCGACCGTATAACCCACGACGGCCGTCATGATGTAACCGTAGATAACCGTGGCGATGTCGTAGCCCACGAACAGGGCCGAACCGATGATAAACAGGTCGCTGTAAATCAAAATCTTACCATAGCTCACCGTGCGGTAGTGGTTGATAATCACGGCCGCAATATCCGTACCTCCGGTCGAACCGCCCTGTGCGAAGCAAATCACGATACCCAAACCGGCACAGACACCACCCAGCACAATGGCCACAATCGGGTCCTGCAGGCCAAGGAAGTTACCCGGAGGCAGCACACCAATCCACATATTCATACTCAACGAGAGTACCACCACGCAGTAGATGGTCTTAAAACCGAAGTTCCACCCCACGATAAAGCCCGATATGAGCAGCAAGATAGCATTGATAATCAGCACCATCGTACCGATTTGCAGGTCGGCAATGCCGGCTTGTGCCAACGCCTTGCAAAGCACCAGTGCCAAACCCGATGCGCCACCGCCCGTACCGTCGTTCGGCAGAATACAGGCCACCCAACCGAAGGAGTAGAACAACATACCGGCAGCCATGAAGATATACTCTTTGGCTACCTTGAAAATTTTATCAAACGAACTCATGGTCGCTTTGTTTAATGAATGATTCTCTTTTTATCCTCTTTCTGCGGGCAAATTTATAAAAAATTCGCCCTGATAGGTACGCTTTTCGGCCAAACTTTTTTCGAGCATGGTCCATAGTTGCTCGTTGCGAATCAACCCCCAGGTCGGCCCTGCATGAAAACGCGGTGGAGCCTCGGAGGCAAATCGTTCGACCACCACATCGGGGCGCAGACGACGAAGTAACTCAACCACAAGGTCGATATAGGCCTCCACCGTCCAAAAACGGAATCGTTCGGGATGCGCCTCATACTCCTCGGCCATCGGCGTATGGCGGAAGAGTTGCAGCTGGTGAAATTTCACCGACGTCAGCGGCAAGCGATTGATACGCTCCACCCCCTTGATAAGCATCTCCTCGGTTTCGCCCGGCAGTCCCAGTATGAAGTGCGCACCGCAGTGCAACCCTCGCTCGGCCGTCATCCGCACCGCCCGTTCGGCCGTGGCGAAATCGTGTCCCCGATTCACCGCCCGAAGGGTCTTGTCATAGACCGACTCGATGCCATACTCCACGGCCACATACTTCTCGCGGGCCAATGCGGCCAGGTAGTCCAACCGCTCCTCGTCCACGCAATCGGGGCGGGTGCCAATGACCAGCCCCTCGACATCGGGATGGGCCAACGCCTCCTCATACCGCGCCCGCAACACCTCGAGGGGCGCGTAGGTATTCGTGAAGGATTGGAAATAGACCAAATAGCGTTGTGCCTCGCGGTAGCGACGACGGTGGAAGTCGATGCCCTCCTCGATTTGGCGCGTTATCGAAAGCCCCCGCCGACAATAGGACGGTGTAAAGGCGTCATTCGAGCAGAAGGTGCAACCGCCCGTCGAAAGGCTCCCGTCCCGATTCGGGCAACTGAAGCCCGCATCGACCGAGAGTTTCTGCATCCGTCGGCCAAAGAGACGGCGAAAATAGCCCGAATAGGAGTTATAACGCCGCTCGTCGCCCCACGGATAGCTCATCGCTGCAGGCTACTTAAAAGGTCCAATCCGAAAGGTTGTAGCTCTCCTTCGGTGCGTTGGGTACGTTGCCGAAGAAGGTGAGGCCCGTAAGCTCCTCCATCTCCTTCACGGTCAAGAACATACCCTTCGTTTCGTAATCGGCCGGCTTCGGCACTTCACCCTTGGTGTAGGTGCGATGCTCAACCAGCACGGCGATACATTGCAGCTCATCCTTCGAGCAGTTCACCACCCACTTGTTCTGGTGGTTCTTCGTGCGAAGCAACACCTTATAGTAGTGGGTCGGGATGGTCGTGCCGCTCACCTTTTTGGGGCTTTCGGCAGGGTCCCAATAGCAACCAATCACCTGATAGGTCGTATCGGCTGCACCTACCCACTGCTTATCTACCCACTCCTCGAGCGTGTTCCAGGCACCGCCACCCGTGTTGAAGTAGGTCGAGTGCTGGGGCGCGATATTCGAGTAGTAGAAGGCCTGCTGATTGGCCAGACGGCTCACCAGACGCTCGGCCGAACCCAGCAGGTGACCGCGCGTATAACCCGACCACTTGCCGGGCTGCGTCACCGTGATTTTGGGGTCTTGGCCATAGTCATCCGTGCGGTCGGAGTTCTTTTTGGCATAGAAATCGTGCATCGGAGCGGCGACCCAAATAGCGCACATCTTCTCGGTCGAATAGCAAACCGAGTAGTTGCGGGCATAGTTGCTACCCGACTTGACATCGGTGATGTGGTAGGCATACTGCCAATCCGAGCGGTTGTTGGTGGTCGGCAACTCGGCCCAACCCGACTTCAGCGTATTGCCCGAGGGGGTCGGAGTGGGGTCGGGCGTGGGGTCGGGGTCGGGCGTAGGGTCCGGTTCCGGCTCCGGTTCGGGGTCCGGCTCGGATTCCGGCTCACCGGCAGGCTGGTTAATCGTCACCACCACGGGACGTGCATCGCCATAGCTGATGGTCAGCTCGGCCTTACGGGCCTCACCGCGGTTGGCCATCGCCTCATAGCTGATGGAGGCGGTAAAGGTCGTCTGCCCCAGGCTGTTGGTTCCCATCTTACCCTTGGTCGAAATCTTCGGCATCACCCAACCGGCATTGCTCTTGGCCGTGGCAATCATCTCGCCAAAGGGGTTCACGACCGTGTAGTCAATCACACCCTCCGTTTGGTTGGCACTGGGCAACACAATCGCGGGGTTGCACGAAATGGTTAAAGCAGGTTCGGAGGGAAGCATCACTACCTCGTCCGAATCGTCGCAGGCATAGGTCAGGATTCCGACCAAAGCCAGCAGAAAGCTCCAAAGTAAAAATCTCTTCATATGGGTTGACATTTATAAATTTCTTCGTTCTTAAGGGGTCAATCGCCTTATCGGTTCTTCGAATCTATCCAGATGGTCACCGGCCCGTCGTTCGTAAGGGCAATCTGCATATCGGCTCCGAATTCACCGGTCTGCACCTTTCGCCCCGTCAGCGTCTCCATACGTGCCACGAAGCGTTCATACATCGGACGCGATACCGCCTCGGGAGCCGCCGCGATATAGCTCGGACGGTTGCCCTTGCGCGTGGAGGCCAGGAGCGTGAATTGGCTCACCACAAGCAGTTCGCCACCAACCTGCCCCACATCGAGGTTCATCACCCCGTTTTCGTCGTCGAAGAGGCGAATCTTCAGGAGCTTCTGTGCCAGATACTCCAAATCCTCCTCCGTATCCTCGTGCGTGACTCCGACAAAGACCAACAGTCCCTGCCCGATGGCCCCCTTTACGACACCCTCAATCTCGACCGAGGCGCGTCTTACACGTTGAATCAACAGTCGCATCGCTACAAGGTTTCAAAGTATGCCCACAGGTTATCCCCCTTCGGTACGGGAGCCACAACCTCGACCCACTCGTGGCGCACGGGGTGGTCAAAACCCACACGGCGCGAGTGGAGCGAGATGCCGCCACCCGGAATCGAGCGTTTGGCCCCATATTTCAAATCGCCCCGAATCGGACATCCGATGGCCGAAAGCTGGGCGCGAATCTGGTGGTGGCGACCCGTCAACAGCTCCACCTCAAGGAGCGTGTAGTGGGTGCCGGCACCCTGCATCACATAGTTCAGGCGTGCCTCTTTCGCATCGCCCTTGGGCTGCGAGTAGGCCTTCGAACGGTTCGTGCGCCCATCGCGCAGGATGTAGTGGGTTAGCGAACCCACCTCCTTTTCGGGTCGATTCTCGACCAACGCCCAATAGTATTTTTTAATCTCACCCGCCCGAATCATCTCGTTCAGGCGCACCAATGCCTTCGAGGTCTTGGCAAAGACCACGGCACCGCTTACGGGTCGGTCGATGCGATGCACAACCCCCAAAAATACCCGCCCGGGCTTCGCGTCACGCACCTTCAGGTAGGCCTTAATCTGGTCCTCCAAGGCACTTTCGCCCGAGGGGTCGGGTTGCACCAAATCGCCACTGTGTTTATTGACCACCAACAGGTGGTTGTCTTCGTAGAGGATATCGTCGGGTGAAAACATCGTCGTTTAGAGGATAAAGGTGAAGGGCAACAACAATTCGGTCGAACGCACCACGCTGGCCGAACCTCCGCCATACATGATGACGCGGATGGGCGACTTTTGGCGACGCTCGACATCGACCAACACCTGACGGCACTGCCCGCAGGGGTAGCACTCGCGCTCCGAGGGGTCGGAGGCGATGGCAAGGGTCACAATCGGGTCATCGGCATAGTTGGCCTGCGCATAGAACAGGAGCGACCGCTCGGCACACAACCCTGCCGGAAAGACCTCGCTCTCCGAATTGCTTCCCGTGAGGATGCGTCCGCTACGCAGACGAGCCGCTGCCCCTACATGAAATTTCGAGTAGGGCGCATAGGCATTGCGGGTGGCCTTTACGGCCTCCTCAACCAACGTGCGGTCCGCCTCGGCCATCTCGCCGAGTGAGGCATAAGCCTCGTATTGAAAGACGAACTGTTTTTCCATAGCCTTTCACTTAAGTGGATAATCGGTCAAAGATAGCAAAAAAAGTGGAAAGAGCAAAGAGGAAAGAGGAAAAAGAGAGAGCAAAGAGGAAAGAGATAACTTTGCGATTAAGGCGAGCGCATACGCTTGCGTAATGCCGAGCCGGAGCAACCGACGCTGCGGAGCGAGAGCAAAACCAAACTTGTTTGGGTTTTGCCAAGCCGCGAGGAGGAAACGTAAAGCGTAAAGTCAAGCCACCAAAGGTGGGTTAAAGAGCAAAGAGCAAAGAGGAAAACCCCTTAAGAAACCTTAAGCACCCTTAAGGAACTTTACCAAACCCCTCACATCGCCTTTCTCTTCATTTTTCGGGTGTCGTTATACTACATTGCCCACTTTTTGCGTTGAGTTAGAAACCAAAACAGCAGAAAGCGATGAAAAAGATGATGTTCCTTTTGGCGGCCATGGTGGTTGCCCTTTCGGCCTCGGCGCAACAAGTGGAGGCCTTTCCGAGTTATATCGAGGTGACGGGCGTGGCCGAAAAGGAGGTCGCTCCGAACGAAATTTTCCTCTCAATCACCATCAACGAGCGCGACTCGAAGGGGAAAATTTCGATTGACGAGCAGCAACGCGAAATGCTCGCGGCACTGAAAAAATTGGGCGTCAAGGCCGATGAACAGCTCAAGATGGTGGACCTCACGAGCAGCTATTTCAAACGTGGCAATGCGCTGGCTAAAGCGCAGTATGAACTGAAGTTAGGTTCGGCCGCAGAGGTGGCTAAAGTGTGGCGTGCGTTGGATGGTTTGGGCATCTCGCAGGTGACCGTGCAGAAGGTCTCGCACAGCGACCTCGAAAAGTTCAAGGCCGAGACCCGCAGCGAGGCGATACGCGCCGCCCGCGACAACGCCCGCGCCCTGGCCGAGGCCATCGACCAAAAGGCGGGTAAATGTTTCTGGATTGCCGACTACTCCTCGCCCGTAAGAACGGTCTATGCTGCAGCAAACCTCAAATCGCGCGCCATGGCCGAGGAGACTTCGTTCGATGCCGTGGTCGAAGAGGAGGGCCTCGAATTCCAGACCATCAACCTCCAACATCGCGTCCAGGCAAAGTTTGTCTTGGAGTAAAAAGAAATTGGTGTAAAAAATTTGGAGATTCCATTTTAATCCATACCTTTGCACTCGTAAGGTTCTCCGAAAGCCGTCGAGACGGCCGAGGGGTGAAAAGGAAATTCGGTGAGAATCCGAAACAATACCTGTTGCTGTAATTTCCGCAAAGTTTGATGCTTTCAGCCACTGGGAAACTGGGAAGGCGCATCAAAGGGGAATAAGTCAGAAGACCTGCCTACAAAGAGATGAAGAAGCCTGCAGGTGTACGGGCCAAGCATCAAAGCCGAAGGATGGCCCAATGGATTGGTGGTTTGCCGACGGTTGAAGCGGGGGGGGGTAAAACCAACCGCATCAATACGGAATAAGGCAATGAGGGTCGGACGCTCAACAGGATGTCAATTCCGCTCGGTTTTGTTTCTTGACGTCGTATTCCAAGCAGGGATGCGACGATTTTTTTTACCCATTATAAAGAGACAAAACCATGAAAACGCTGTTTCGTTACCTGTGGCTGCTGATGGCCGGCTGTATGTTGGCAGCCTGCTCCGAGAGTGAAGATGAAAATCCCAACGGACCTACCATCGATCCGGTGGACCCGCCCAAAGGGGTCTATGTGGTCAATGCCGGCAATTTCAACGCCAGCAACGCCTCGCTCTCATTCTACCTCTCCAATGAAAGAAAGGCATTCAACGAAATCTTCGTCAAGGCCAACGACTACAAGTTGGGCGATACGGCCCAATCGATGGCCATCCGCAACAACACGGGATGGGTCGTTGTCAACAACTCGCACATCATCTATGCCATCGACCTTGCGACCAACAAGGAGAAGGGTCGTCTGACAGGCATCACCTCGCCCCGCTACATCTGCTTCCTCTCGGACGAGAAAGCCTACGTAAGCTCGATGTACAGCGACCAAATCACCATCTTCAACCCCAAAACCTACACCATCACAGGAACCATCACCGTACCGAAAAATACGGCCATTGCGGGCCACACGGGTTCTACGGAGGAGATGGTCGTGATTGGCAAGTACCTCTATGTCACCTGCTGGTCGTATGAGAAAACCATCGTCAAGATTGACACCTCGACCGACAAGGTGGTTGCCACGTTGGAGGTGGGCCTGCAACCCGCATCGCTCGTCAAGGATAGCAACGGCAAGCTCTGGACCATCTGCGATGGCGGTTATGAAGGCTCGCCCGTTGGCTATGAGGCTCCCGTACTCTGCCGTATTGACCCCGAAAAGATGACTGTCGAGGCACGCTACTCGTTTGCGAAGGGGGACTATATCTCGAAGGTACGCATCAACGGCACGGGCGATAAGCTCTATTGGCTCAACGGAGGTGCGCTCTACGCGATGGAGATTGGCGCAGAGAGCCTCCCCACCGCGAAATCGCTCAATGCCGACGGCTACCTCTACGCCCTCACGGTTGACCCCAAGACCAATGAGATTTATGTAGCCGATGCCATCGACTACCAGCAGGCCGGTATCGTCTATCGCTACTCGGCGGCAGGTGAGCTGCTCGACAGCTTCTATGTCGGTGTCATCCCGACCGAATTCTGCTGGAACAACTAATTCCCCATCAACCCCACAACCATGAAACAACTCCTGCATACCCTTGCCCTGCTTTTCCTCGTTGGTCAGGCCGCCACGGCACAAAACAGCATCGATTCGCTCATCCAAATCGATGAGGTGGCCGTTGTGGGTCGTCGCCCGATGAAGCAAATCGGTGTGCAGCGCACGGAGTTCGACTCGGTGGCTTTGAAGGAGCATATCGCCCTCTCGATGGCCGATGTGCTGACCTATAATTCGTCGGTTTTTGTCAAGAGCTACGGCCGTGCGACCCTCTCGACGGTCGCCTTCCGCGGCACCTCGCCCTCCCACACGCAGGTCTTGTGGAACGGCATGAAGCTCAACTCCCCAATGCTCGGCATGACCGACTTTTCGATGATTCCCTCCTACTTCATCGACGAGGCCTCGCTCCTGCACGGCTCCTCCTCCATCAGCGAAACGGGAGGCGGTCTGGGCGGAGCCGTAAAGCTCTCGACCCGTCCGAAAGAGTATGATGGTTTTCACCTGCAATTTGTGCAGGGCGTAGGGTCGTTCGAGACCTTTGACGAGTACCTGCATCTGGGCTACGGCAACGACCGCTGGCAACTCTCGACCCGTCTGGTCTATGCCACCTCGCCCAACGACTACAAATTCGTCAATCGCGATAAAAAGCTCAATATCTACGACGAGAATCACAACATCATCTCCCAATACCACCCCACGGAGCGCAACCGCAACGGCGCGTTCAAGGATTTTCATGCCCTGCAAGAGGTCTATTACCGCCTCACGGAGCGCGACCGCCTTTCGCTCACGGCCTGGTACACCGCCTCGGACCGCGAATTGCCGATGATTTCGACCTCCTATGCCGAGGAGGAGGAGATTGAGAATCGCCAGCGCGAGGAGACGCTGCGCACGCTCCTCGGCTGGGAGCGCATCGCCACAACGGGTCGGCTGTCGGCCCAGGCGGGTTATATCCACTCCTGGTCGGCCTACGACAGGCGTATCACCCATAAAGGCGGCTCTTCGGAGGAGGGCGATGCGGGGCTGCCGGATGGCACGATGGAGTATTCGCGCAACCACCTCAACACCCTCTACGGACGCTTCAGCGGTGAGTATATTCCCTCCGAAAGGTGGCTCTTCTCGGCCGAGGTGGCGGCACATCACCACCGAAGCCGTGCTACCGGCAAGGAGATTATCGACAGCGAAGGGGCGCATCGGGCCGGATTCAAGGAGCATCGCACGGAGCTGACCGCCACAGCTACGGCGCGTTGGCGGGCCATGCCCTGGTTGGGCGTGGGGCTGACCCTGCGCGAGGAGCTGTACGACGACGAGCTTTCGCCCCTGATTCCCGCCCTCTTCGTCGATGGCGAGTTGATTCGGGGTGGCAAGCTGGTGCTGAAGGGTTCGCTCTCGCGCAACTACCGCTACCCGACCCTCAACGATCTCTACTTCCAGCCGGGTGGTAACCCCGACCTTAAGCCCGAGAAGGGCTGGAGCTACGACGTGGGGGTAGATTGGCACCTGGGCAACAAGGAGCGTTTGGCCGTTGATGGCTCGCTCACCTGGTTCTCGTCGCGCATCGAAGATTGGATTTTGTGGTACCCCAAAGCGATGGGCTACTACACCCCCGACAACGTGAAGGAGGTCCACTCCTACGGCATTGAGGTCGAGGCTTCTGCCGCTTGGCGACCCGCGAAAGAGTGGCTTGTGGAGCTGCACACCTCCTACGCCTGGACCCCCTCGCTCAACGAAGGCGACCCCTTCTCGTCGGCCGACCGTTCGGTCGGGAAGCAGTTGCCCTATGTTCCCGAACACTCTGCCTCGGCCACCCTGCGCCTCGCGTGGCGAAAATGGGAGTTGGGCTACAAATGGTGCGCCTACAGCAAACGATACACCCTCTCGAGCAACGGCGAGAGCATCAACGGCTCGCTCAAAGGGTACGCCTTGAGCAACCTCACGCTGGGTCGCACCCTCTCCCTCGCGTGGTGTGACCTCTCGCTACGTGGCGCGATAAACAACCTCCTCGACAAGGAGTATGTAACCGTTCTCTCGCGTCCGATGCCGGGCATCCATTATGAAATTTTCCTCGGAATCACCCCCAAATGGGGCAAAAAGAGAAGATAATATGTCGGCAGGGGTCGCACATTCGATTGAAAACCGCGTTATTTGCCATAACTACGTCACAACGACCCCTGCCCGCTTTTTTGAACACATGAAACGAATCGCGCTACTTATTTGGTTGGTCGCTCTTGCGGCCTGCTCGCCGGGAAGAGGCTCGTTGGAGGCCTTCCAAAAGGAGCTATACACGCCCCGCTATGCCGAGGGCTTCACGCTCCGCACCACAGCCGATGGAGCATCGACCCTGCTGACCACCGCCAGCCCCTGGCAGGGAGCCAAAGAGCCGACCCGCCTCCTGATTCGTCGCAACGGAGAGCCTGTTCCGAAGGGCTTTACGGGGCAGGTCATCGAGGGCGAGGCGCAAAGGGTGGTCGTCATGTCCTCCTCCTACGTGGCGATGCTCGATAAGGTGGGGGCTTTGGATTGCGTGGTCGGTGTTTCGGGCCTCGATTTTATCTCCAATCAGACCCTTCGCGCCCGTCGCGATGCGGTGGGTGATGTGGGCTACGACGGCAACCTGAATTACGAACTGCTCCTACGATTGGAGCCTGACCTGGTCTTGCTCTATGGCGTGAGCGGCACATCGGAGATGGAGGCACGCCTCAGCGAGTTGCAGATTCCCTTCGTCTATGTGGGCGAATACCTCGAAGAGCATCCGTTAGGCAAGGCCGAGTGGAGCATCTTCGTGGCCGAGCTGGTCGGACGACGTGCCGAGGCCGAAAAGCTCTTTTACCCGATGGCCGAACGCTACAACGCCATTGCACAACAACACTACGAAGGCGAAAAACCGCGCGTGATGTTCAACTCGCCCTATCGCGATTCCTGGTTTATGCCCCCCGCAAAGAGCTACATGGTCCAACTCGTGAGCGATGCCGGAGGAGCCTACATCTACACCCGCGACGATGGCGACAACCGCAGCGATGTGATTGACCTCGAGGAGGCCTATATGCTCACCTCGGAGGCCGACCTGTGGCTCAATCCGGGCGTTCTGTTCTCGCTCGAAGAGCTGTGCCGCCGTTTCCCGCGCTTTGCGGATGTACGGGCGGTACGCGACCGCGCCGTCTGGAACAACACTCGACGGATGCAACCCAACGGGGGCAACGACTTCTGGGAGCGAGGGGTTGTAGAGCCGGATGTCATCCTGCGCGATTTGCAACACCTGCTCCATCCGTCGCTCGACCCCGATTACGAGTTCACCTATTATATACGCCTCGAATAGCTCTTTTTTTGCTACCTTTGTACCCGGCATGAAATCGCGCAACACCATACACTTTATCGTTCTCTCGCTGCTTATCGTCGCACTCTTTATCGTGGACCTGGCGGTGGGTTCGGTCGCCATTCCCCTGCGCGAGGTGTGGGCCGCACTCACAGGAGGCGAAGTGGCCGCCTCGACGGCAAAGATTGTCTGCTCGATTCGCCTTGTCAAAGCGGTGGTTGCCCTCGTGGCGGGAGCGGCTTTGGCCGTAAGCGGCCTTCAGATGCAGACCCTCTTTCGTAACCCGCTCGCGGGTCCCTACGTGCTGGGTATCAGCTCGGGTGCGAGCTTTGGCGTCGCGTTGCTGCTGCTGGGTGCGCCCCTGCTCGGCATCGGAGGTTCGGCCCTCCTTTCGTCGCTCGGCATGGCCGGAGCCGCCTGGCTGGGTGCCGCCGCCATCCTTGCGCTGGTGGCTGCGTGCAGTCGGCGCATCAAAGATATTATGGTCATCCTGATTCTGGGTATGATGTGTTCGTCGGGCATCGATGCCGTGGTGCAGATTCTGCAATACCTCTCGAGCGAGGGCGCACTCAAATCGTTCGTCATCTGGACCATGGGGTCGCTGGGCGATGTAACGACCCTGCAACTGGGGCTGCTCGTCGTGGCCGTAACGGCCGGATTGATACTCGCCATCGGGGTCATCAAACCGCTCAACCTGCTTCTGCTCGGTGAGCAATATGCCCGCACCATGGGGCTGAATGTCCGCTCGACGCGCCTCAAGGTCTTTCTCTCGACAACCCTCCTGGCCGGTACCGTGACCGCCTTTTGCGGACCGGTGGGCTTCATCGGACTGGCCGTACCCCACCTCTCGCGTATGCTCTTTCGGGCAGCCGACCACCGCATCCTGATTCCCGCCTCGGCCCTCACCGGAAGTGCCGTGCTGTTGCTGTGCGATATCCTATCCAAACTCTTCACGCTCCCGATTAACACCATCACCGCCCTGATGGGCATCCCGATTGTGGTGTGGGTCGTCTTGCGCCATAAAACGATTGCTTAAAAAAGATGATTCGGCTTGAAAATATCTCGTTGGGCTACGCAGAGCGACCTCTGCTCGAGCGTGTATCGACCTCGTTTGAGGTCGGTCGTCTCACGGCCCTCATCGGCCGCAATGGTTCGGGAAAATCGACGCTGCTGCGCGCCTTGGCCGGCCTGGGTCCCTACACCGAGGGGGTTATCCGCATCGGCGAGGAGCCTATCGAGCGACTCGACAGCCACACCCGTTCGATGCGCATCGCCTTCGTCACGACCGAACGGGTACGCATTGCCAACCTCCGTTGCCGCGACGTGGTGGCTTTAGGTCGCGCCCCCTATACGAATTGGATTGGCCGGATGCAGGAGGAGGATACCCACGTGGTGGAGGCTGCGCTGGAGGCGGTCGGGATGTCCGCCTTCATCGACCGCACGATGGACCGTATGTCGGATGGTGAGTGTCAGCGCGTGATGATTGCCCGCGCCTTGGCACAGCAGACCCCCGTCATCCTGCTCGACGAGCCTACCTCGTTCCTCGACTTGCCGAACCGCTACGAACTATGCCGCCTCTTAAGCCGTCTGGCACACGAGGAGCAGAAATGCATCCTCTTCTCAACCCATGAGTTGGAGATTGCCCGTTCGCTGTGCGATTCGATTGCCCTTGTGGACAATCCCCGCCTGCACCACCTCCCGACCGACGAGATGGTGCGTAGCGGCCTTATCGAACGCATCTTCGATTTACGATAGCAACACATCAAAAAAACGCACAAGAGGGGTTGTCCGACAAATTTGTTGAGCAACCCCTCTTTGCCATAGACAGGAAACAGACCACGGCTGCGGGTTGTGGCATCTTCTTTGCGTGGCATCGGGTTGAACTAATTCGTACACGTATGAACACGAAAAAACTTCTCTCGATTGCGCTCCTGACCGCCATGGTCGGATTCGGGAGCTGCCAGAAAGAGCCGTCCACCTCATCGCTCAGAGATGAGTATCTGGTCTATACGGCTTATGACGCAAAGGCCGATTTTAAGGCTTTAGCGACCTACTACCTCCCCGACAGCATCCTGCTCATCGGCGAGGGGGCAGTGGATGATGCGGGCAACAAAGTGGCCAAATATTGGAAGGATGCCGATGCGCTGGCACTCATCGGCACGGTGGCCGAAGAGCTGAACGAAAGGGGCTACACCCGCATCCTCGACCCTGCGGAGCGTCAAACGGCCGATATGGGTGTGCAGATAAGCTACGTGGAGGAGACGACCCTCTTTGTCGGCTACAACGACCCCTATTGGTGGGGATACTATCCCTACTATTGGGACCCCGGGTATTGGGGTTCGTGGTGGGGCGGCTGGTACTACCCCTTCGCCTCCTACTACGGCTACACGACCGGTTCACTGCTCACCGAGCTGGTCCATCTGACGGCCGAGCCGACTGCCGACCGCAAACTGCCCGTCTTGTGGAACAGCTATATCAGCGGTCTGTTGCAGGGCAATAAGCCGATAAACATCTCCGAGGCGACAGAGGCCATCGAACAGGCCTTCTCGCAGTCGCCCTATCTCAAGAAATAACCAAATTAGGATTCGTATGAAAAAGTTATACATTCGCTTGGCGGTGTTGGCTGTTGCAGCCTTTGCCGCCCTTCCGAAGGCCTCGGCACAACTGCTGCCCGACAGCTACTTCAACATCGATTGGCAACTCGGTATGCCGGCGTCGAACGACTTTGCCGATAAGACCTCGGGCTGGGGTATGAATTTCGAGGGTGGCTATTTCCTCACCGACGAGATTACGATTGGCGGCTTCATAAGCTACCAGACCAACTTCAAAAAGTTCCCGCGCGAGACGCTCACCCTCGGTGACGGCAGCTCCCTCACCACGAGCCAAAAGCACGCGCTGTTTCACCTGCCGTTTGGCGTCGCAGGTCGCTACAATTGGTTCAAAGATTCGATTTTCCAGCCCTATGCCGGGTTGAAATTGGGAGCCTCGTATGCTCAAATCAACTCCTACTATTATGTATATAAGCAGTATGAGAATACGTGGGGCTTTCACCTGCAACCCGAGGTCGGCGTTTCGATTTTCCCGCGCCCCGATATGCGATTCGGTTTCCATGCCGCCCTCTATTACAGCTACTCGACCAACTCGGGCGACCTGCTGACCTACCACCTCGACGGCATCAATGCCTTCGGATTCCGATTCGGTATCTCCTTCTAAACAAATGAGCGAGGAACCAACGCGCCTCCCCACTCTTTACATTTCACCCCTGCCGAAAACAATTTCGGCAGGGGTGAATGTTGTTTTTATCAGTCGCAAGCGATGTTTCTCTATTTTTTGTCGCCTCTTCGTTTGGCCGCCCTCATCGCTTTACCTTTGCTTGTCGGAGCGGTCGAACGCGATGGCTGACGCTGAAAAAAGTAGCTCTTTTGCTGGCGTTTCTCCTCCTGTGTGCGGGCTACGAAAAGGGGCTTTCGAGTGTAGGGATTCATCCCCGTATAGAACATCACGGAGGAGAGGGTCATCGGCGTAGGGGTCAAATCCTGCACCTGCTCCAACGTAAAGTGCAATTTGCCCAGCACCCGCTCCGAGAGGGCCTTCATATCCCGCTCCATACATCCCGGGTGGGAGGAGATGAAATAGGGAATAAGCTGGTAGCGAAGCCCCTCACGACGACACACGGCATGAAAATCCTCGTTCAGCTTCTCAAACAACTGAAACGACGGCTTGCGCATCAGGTGCAGCACATGCTCCTCGGTGTGTTCGGGGGCGACCTTCAATCGACCCGAAGTGTGGTATTTCAGGACGGTCTGAAGGTAGGGGCTGTCGTCGAACAAATCGTAACGGATGCCACTGCCGATATAGGCGTGTTTAATTCCCTTGCGCGAGCGAATCTTCTCATACAAAGCCAACAACGGGCGGTGGTCGTTGTCGAGATTCGGACACCGCTTCGGATGCAGACACGAGGGGCGACGGCACTTTTCGCAGAGCGTCTTATCGCGCCCGCTCATGCGGTACATATTGGCCGACGGACCACCGATGTCGGAGAGGTTACCACGGAAATCGGCCATGTTGGTAATACGCTCCACCTCGCGCAGAATCGACTGCTCGCTGCGCGACTGGATAAATTTGCCCTGATGCGCCGAGATGGTGCAGAACGAGCAACCGCCAAAACAGCCTCGGTGCATATTGACCGAGTGTTTAATCATCTCCCAGGCGGGAATCTCGCCACGCCCCTCATAGCGGGGGTGGGGTGCGCGTTCGTAGGGAAGGTCGAACGAGTGGTCCAGCTCCTCGGTCGAGAGAATCGAGTGGGGCGGTGTGACCACCACCCATTCATCGCCCACAGCCTCGACAAGCGTCTTGTCGGGGTGCAGCAGGTTGCTCAAGGTCTCGATGATGCAGAAATTCTCGCCAAAGGCCTCTTTCGATTTTTGGCACACCTCAAACGAGTGAAGGCGCACCGTGCGGTCGGGGTCGAGCTTTTCGATGTAGCTCTTTTCGGCACGGAAGGCCACCTGCGGAATCTTGCGCAGGAGCTTGGCGTTGTAGCCGTTCTTCATCGCACGCGCCACCTCCAAAATCGTGCGGTCGCCCATACCATAGACCAACAAATCGGCCCCCGACGAGCAGAGAATCGAGGGGTGAAGCCTATCCTCCCAATAGTCGTAATGGGTCAGACGGCGCAGCGAGGCCTCGATACCGCCCACCACTACGGGCGTATGGGGGAAGAGCCGTTTGAGAATCCGGCTATAGACACTCACCGTGCGGTCGGGACGAAATCCCGCCTTGCCTCCGGGGGTGTAGGCATCGTCGTGACGAAGGCGCAGATTGGCCGTATAGTGGTTCACCATCGAGTCCATTGCTCCGCCCGTGATGGCGAAGAACAGACGCGGTGTGCCGAGCTTCTTGAAATCGCGCAAATCATCGCGCCAGTTGGGTTGTGGCACAATGGCCACGCGATAGCCTTCGGCCTCCAGCAGGCGACCAATCACCGCCGCACCAAATGCGGGGTGGTCGATATAGGCATCGCCCGTGAAGAGAATCACATCCAGTTCATCCCATCCGCGTGCGCGTACCTCTTTTATGGTGGTCGGCAAAAAGGCCATAAGTAATGTTAATAGACGTCCAAAATGATTTTCTCGCTATCCTCGGGCAGCGTTTCGGCTAACATCGCTCCATTCACGGAGCTGTTCGTGAGTGTCACCCCCTCGGTCAGCATAAGGTGGTAGGGGTGCGTGGCATCTCCCACGTGGAAGTTGCGAATCGCGATGTTGCGAATCCGCTTTTCGGGGTTACCCTCCATAAAGAGGGCGTAGTTATCGGCTCGCTTGGCCTTGACATTTTCGATGACGAAATCTTCGTAGATGGCCGGATAATTTCCGCCTCGGAAACCAAAATAGTTCGTCTCGAAGCGCAGAATCGCACCACGCGCCCGCTCCACGGTGATATCCTTCACCCTGACACGACGGATATAGCCGCCACGGTCTTTGTTCGATTTGAAGTAGATGGCGTTCTTCACCGTACCGATGGCGACCCGCTCCATATAGACATTGGCCGCACCGCCCGACATCTCGCTGCCGATGCAGAGTCCGTTGCACTCGGAGTGGAAGAGGCAGTCGCGCACGACGATATTTTCCGACGGACGGCCCGTCGAGCGGCCATCCGTATCGCGTCCCGATTTGATGGCCACCGAATCGTCGCCCGTGCGGAAGGTGCAGTTCTCAATCAGCACATTCGAGGTCGATTCGGGGTCGCAACCGTCGTTGTTCGGGAAGTGGCTGTCGATGGTCACCCCACGCACAATCACGTTGTCGCAAAAGACGGGGTGGATGGTCCAGAAGGGAGAATCCTTAAAGGTGAGGTCCTCGACAAGGATGCGCGAACAGCCGTAGAACTGCACCATCGAGGGGCGCAGGACGGTTCCTGCGCCAAAGATACGCTCCTCAACGGGGGTCAGCTTGTCACCCATCTCGCGCAAACGGTCACGGTCCTCGGCCTCAATCCCGCTCCAGGCGGCAAACTCCTTGCCTCCCTGGGCATCAATCGTGCCACGACCCGTGAGGGCGATGTTGGTGCAGTGGTAGGCATAAATCATCGGCGAGTGGCCGTAGAGTTCCGTCCCCTCCCAGCGGGTTAAGACCACAGGCAGGAAATCGGCCGAGCGGCCGCTGAATTGGAGGTAGGCACCCTCCTCAAGATGCAGATTGACGTTGCTCTTCATGCGCAACGGACCGTTGAGCGCATAATGACCCGCCTGCACCGTGACACGACCGCCACCGTAATAGGAGCAGGAGTCGATTGCCTGTTGCAGAATGGGGAGCATCTCCACCCCCTCGCGCTGCTCCACCACCCACTCACGGTCGGGGAAGGAGGTGCGGGCAATGTTGGCGATGATGGCCTCCTGCGGGGTGAGGGGCCGCTGTTCGGCTGCGCAACTCGCCACAAAAATTGCGAGCAGCAGGATGAGAAGTCGTTTCATGGCGTATGGTTAAATATCGGCCGTTTCAAAGGTCTCGACGGCCGCGGTATAGGTATCCCACTTTTGCAAAACCGCCTTGAAATCGGCCGGCAGTTCGCTATCGAGCAGCAGCTCCTTGCCCGTGCGCGGGTGCGTAAAGCCGAGGGCCTTGGCGTGCAGGGCCTGACGGGGCATCAGTTCAAAGCAGTTTTCGATGAATTGCTTGTATTTCGAGAAGGTCGTTCCCTTCAGGATGCGGTCGCCACCGTAACGGGCATCGTTGAAGAGCGGATGGCCCTTCCACGACATATGGACGCGAATCTGGTGGGTACGACCCGTCTCCAGACGGCACTCCACAAGGGTCACGTAGCCGTAGCGACGCAAAACGCGGTAATGCGTCACGGCGTGCTTGCCGTCCGAGCCATCCTCGAAGACATACATCTTCTGACGTTCGCGGGGCGAGCGGCCGATGTTGCCGATAATCGTCCCCTCGTCCTCCTCGAAGTTACCCCACACGAGGGCCACATAGCGGCGGTAAATCGTGTGGTCGAAGAATTGTTTGGCAAGGCGGGCGTGAGCCTCCTCGTTCTTGGCAATCACGAGCAGACCCGACGTATCTTTGTCGATGCGGTGTACCAGACCCGCCCGCTCCTCGTTTGCACAGGTGGCATCGGGACCTTGCAGGTGGTAGAGAAGCGCATTGACCAGCGTACCGTAGTGGTTGCCCACACCCGGGTGAACCACCATGCCGGCCGGCTTATTGACCAGGAGCAGGTCATCGTCCTCGTAGGGAATCTCGAGCGGGATATGCTCGGGAATGAGCGATACATCGCGTCGGGGATAGGGCATCACCACCTGGATATAGTCCAGCGGCTTGACCTTGTAGCTCGATTTCGAGGGCGACCCATTGACCAGCACATTGCCCGAGTCGATGGCCGCCTGAATACGGTTGCGCGACGAGCGTTCCATCCGCGCCTTGAGGAATTTATCCAGGCGCAGAAGCGATTGTCCCTTATCGACCGTGACGTTGAAGTGTTCGTACAGGCCCCCCTCTTCGCCCTCCTCACCCTCGTCGTCGGGCAGCAGGTCGGCATCGGGTTCAACCGCGAACTCCTCCTTCTCCATCCATCCGTTCTCTTCGTGCAGCTCCATTATTCGAAAAATTCATCTTCGGTTTGTTCGGCCGACTCCGCGGCCTCGGGTGCGATTTCGCCCATCAACTCCACACGTGCCAACGAATCGGCCTGCTCCTGCTCCAGACGCAGACGCTCGGCAGCCGCCTCACGCGCCAACTTCTCGGCCTCGGCACGTACCTGCTTCACACGCTCCAGGTCGAGCGTCAGCATCAAATCGACGGGCGCACCGAGCGACAAAGCCTGCTCGGCAGGGTTGCTCTGGGCATAGACGCGGGCATCCTTCTGGTTCAGGAGGTTGATGCCCTCCTCATAAATCACCTTGCCCACATTCAGACCCGACTCCCACAAACGGCCTTTGGCCTGCTGCAACGAGAGGCCCACCACCTGCGGTACAAAGGTGACATTGTCACCGGCATCGACGCCCACATAGAGCGTGATACCCGACCCCATCTCGGCCTCGATGCGGCTCTCGGCCAAGACCTGCTGACGGCCGCAATACTGCTCCAGGACATAGTTCGTAGCCATATCGGGGCGATAAATCAGCTCCTCAATCTCCAAACCGGCAATCTCCAGCATATTCTTCGCCTGACGCAACGACCGCCCTGCCACATAGGGGACGGGGACCATCTTCTGGCGGAAGGAGTTGATGGTGACATAGACCGTGCGGCCGGGCTTCACCTCCACGCCCCCCTCGGGGAGTTGGTCGAGGATGATGCCGCCCTCGTAGGCCGGCACGAACAACGAGTCGTTGATGTGCAGTTCGAGGTCGTGCTTTGCGGCCAGCTCTTCGGCTTCAGAGAGGAGGATACCCGAAAAATCGGGTACCGTGCGTCGTGCGCCATGGCGCGTGGCTACCTGCATCACAAAGTGAGCCATGAGGGCCAGGGCCAACATAATGGCGACGATGAGAAAGAGGTTCCAGGCAAGACGATTCGAGCGCAATCGCTGCCACAGGGTTGTATTGGTTTTCTTTGCCATAATTGCAAACGATTACAAATTGGGTGTGTCGGTTATTTCGGTGCCTTCTGGTAGAGGTAGATGGCGATGATTAAGTAGATGAGGTTTGGCAACCAGATGGCTACACCGGGTGGCAACGAACCACTCTTGGCAAACTCCTCGAAGAAGCGGTAGAAGAGGATGTAGGAGAAGCAGAGCGCGATGCCGACACCGATGTGCAGACCCGTACCGCCGCGCACTTTGCGCGAGGAGAGTGAGACTCCGATAAGGGTCAGGATAAAGGTGCCAAGCGGGTAGGCAAAGCGAGCGTGCTGTTCGACCTGGATGATGTTAATCGTGTCGGAGCCTTTCTCGCGTTGCTGGGCCAAGAAGTCGTTCAGTTCGTGGATGTTCATCGTCTTGATGAGCTGATTCACCACACCCAACTCGGCCTCTTCGAGGTTAATCAGCGTGTCGAGGTTGCGGTATTGGGTGAAGGTTTCGTTCTCCTCGCTGTCGAAGGTGCGGGTGGTGTAGCGGGGTGCGGTCCACCGCTTGGTTTCGGGGTCGAAGGTTACATCGGCCGCCTCCAGCGAGCGGGTCATCGACCCCTCTTCATACTCTTCGAGTGCGAAGAACGAGGCCCGCTTCGAGCTGTTTTGGTAGCCACGCACATAGGCAAATATACCCGGCTCGATTTGGCGATAGATGTGGCGGTCGAACTGCACATTCTGGCGACGTTTGATGTATTTCGCCTCAAACGACACAATCTTCTGCTGCGTCACGGGAATCACCCACAGATTGAGCGTCAACGACATCGAACCGATGATGAGCGCACCGAGGAAATAGGGCCACATCAAGCGTCGGAACGACATACCGCCCGAAAGCATCGCCACAATCTCGGTTTGGTAGGCCAACTTCGAGGTGAAGAAGATACAGGCGATGAAGGTGAAGAGCGAGCAGAATTGGTTGGCAAAGTAGGGGATGAAGTTCAGGTAGTAGTCGAACAACACCTCCGAGAGGGGGGCGTGCAACTCCGTGAAGTCGTCAATCTTCTCCACGTAGTCGAACAGCACGACGATGACCAGAATCATCGCAATGGCGAAGAAGAAGGTCATCAGGAACTTGCCGAGTATGTAGCGGTCCAGAATCTTGAACCCCGGGTTGCTGATTTTCATGCGGTACGGTTAAAGACGTTGGGTAAGTTTTACGACCATCTGCTCCTTCCACTGCTTGAAGTCGCCGGCAATGATATGCGCACGCGCCATGCCGACCAGACGCAGGTAGAAGGCGATGTTGTGCAACGACGCAATCTCGGCACAGAGCATCTCCTGGCAGACAGCCAGGTGGTGGAGGTAGGCCTTCGAATAGACCTTATCGACGAAGGCCGTGCCATCGGGGTCGATGGGCGAGAAGTCCGTCTCCCACTTTTTGTTGCGGATGTTGATGATGCCCTCGGCCGTGAAGAGCTGGCCGTTGCGACCGTTGCGCGTCGGCATCACACAATCGAACATATCGACACCGCGGTCGATGGCCTCCAGAATATTCACCGGCGTACCGACACCCATCAGATAGCGCGGTTTGTTCTCGGGCAGAACGGCATTGACCACCTCAATCATCGCATACATCACCTCCGTCGGTTCGCCCACGGCAAGACCGCCGATGGCATAACCGTCGGCATCGTATTGCTGCACATGCTCGGCCGCTTTGGCACGCAGGTCGGGATAGGCGCAACCCTGCACAATGGGGAAGAGGGCCTGGTAGTGGCCATATTTTGGGGCGGTTTGGTGGTAGCGGTTGAAGCAACGGTCGAGCCAACGCTCCGTGAGGGCGAGCGAGCGGGCCGCATAATCGCGCGGAGCATCCCCCGGGGGACACTCGTCGAAGGCCATCATGATGTCGGCTCCAATCGTGCGCTCGGTGTCAATCACGCTCTCGGGCGTGAAGAGGTGCTTCGAACCGTCGATGTGTGAGCGGAAATAGCAACCCTCCTCCTTGAGCTTACGGCAGTCGGCCAACGAGAAGACCTGAAAACCGCCGCTATCGGTGAGCATCGGACCCTCCCACGAGGAGAAACGATGCACGCCTCCCGCCTGCTCCAGAATCTCCATACCCGGACGAAGGTAGAGGTGGTAGGTGTTGGCCAAAATAATCTGGGCCTTGGCCTCCTCCTTGACGTCGCGGTGGAACAAGCCCTTCACGGTCGCAGCCGTACCGACGGGCATAAAAATCGGCGTTTGAATCACACCGTGGTCGGTCTGAATCTCGCCAGCTCGCGCCTTCGACGAGGGCGCAGTATGTTGCAATGTGAATGTTAAGCTCATAAAATCGTACGAATCTCACGCACTCGCGCATTATGCGCATTATGCCTGGCAAAGATAGTGAAAGCCGAGCGCACTGCCAAAAAAATCGGGCAAAAAGCACGAACGCACGCGACGACCCGGAGACGGAGTTAGTTGTTTTAGCCTTTCGCTTGCCGAAGGCAATAGACAAAACGATATGCAATCTCGGGCATCAAGCGAGCTTGTGCCGCGAAATTGCATATCGTTTTGTCCCTCCTACGGAGGGGTCGAAAGGCTAAAACTACTAACAGAGGAAGATGCCCCTCCAAACTAAAGAAAAGATATAGACAATCCCCCTAAATCCCCCTTTACGGCAATAAATTGCCGTGACTGCTTGCGCGCCTCGGCATAGTCTGCAAGCAGCCTCTGCACTCGGCTGTTGCAGCAGTTGAAAAGGGAGGCTTGGTCGCTGCGCTCCTTGGGTGGAGCTGACAATCGTCGTGCTTTTTGCCCGATTTGGACGCAGTGCCGAGGCGCATCCTATCTAAACCGAGCGTAGCGAAGGTAAAGATAGTGAAAGAAAGGGCAGAAAGGGCGAAAAAGGCAAAAATGAGTTTCCCTTAAGCCCCCTTAAGGAACTTTAAGGAACCTTAAGGAACCTTTTTTCTCTTACCTTCGCTCCGCTCGGTTTAGATAGGCCAAACATGGTTTTTATTCCTTTTTGGAAGGTCTCGACTTGTGAACGGAATAAGCCTATTTTTACCTTCGCTTTGCGGAGTCTTCCGACCCGCGCCGCTCGGTTTAGATAGGCTACGCCTCGGCAATCCGCTAAACTTCGTTTAGAAAAATGGAGGTAAAAGGGGCTTCGTGAATAAATTCCCGGCCCCTTTTACCTCCATTTTCTCCAAATAAATTTGGGATTGCGCTCGGCTTGCACTATCTTTGTACCCACTATGCAACTGTTCGATAAATTTCTCTCCACATACGGTATTTTAGGGCTTGTTTTGTGTGCGGTGGCATTGGTGCTGCTCTTTTGGCAGGCCATCATCTACCTCCGCCTCGGCATGCTGGTCGGATACAAAAACAACCGCCGCAAAAAGGTGCGCGAGGACGAGCCGCCCATCTCAATTGTAGTCCCCATGTTTTCAGAGGATTACGGATTCGTCGAGGAGCGTCTTCCGTTGCTGCTTCAGCAGGAGTACAGCCAATTCGAAGTGGTCTTGATTTACGTGGGCCAAAACAGCGATTTCCACGAAGAGTTGGTGCGCTTGCGCCAAAATTACCCCTTCCTGACGGTCACGCGCATCCACCTCGACCCGCGCCGTCCGATTTCGCGCAAAATGGCCCTCAACATCGGCATCAAAGCGGCCCATTTTGAGTGTATGCTCTTCTCCTCGACCGAGGCGATGCCGCGCTCTTCGCGCTGGCTTTCGCTCATGGCCTCGGGATTTGCCCGCGGTCAGGTGGTCATCGGCTATGCCGGCGTGGAGCAGACCAAAGGGTTGCAGAATCTCCTGATGCGTACCGACCGCATGATGCAGAGTGCCGAGTGGCTCTCGCGGGCGGCCAAGGGGAAACCCTATCGCGGTACGTTGCACACCTTCGGATTCACCAAGACCCTCTATTTCAGCAAGAAGGTAAACGGGTTCAACCGCCTCGGCATGAACATCGGCGAGGACGACCTCTTCCTGCAGGAGGTGGCACGTCGCGCCAATACGAGCCTGATTCTCTCGCCCAAGGCGACCATCGACCAAAAGGTGTGGGGCGGTTTAGGCTGGTGGATGCACGAGGAGACCTACTATGGAGCTGCCGCTCGTTTCTATCCGCGCGGTGTGCGTTGGATTCGCTTCTGGGAACCCTTTTCGCGCGTCGTATTCTTCGGGGTGCTACTGGCCATGGCTCTCCTCTTGCCGCTCGAAATGCAGGTAGCAGCCGCCGTGTTGCTCCTGCTGCGTTATCTGATTGTCTTGTTTGAGGTGCGTCGCATCGCCCGCCGTCTGGGCGAGAAGCGGATGCTCCGACTCTACTTCCTCTACGACCTCTTCAGCCCCCTGTGGGTACTGCTTCGCTCGCTGCTTATGATGCGTAAAGACGAGCGTGTATGGAGATAGCCGATTACCTGGTAGCCGACGATAAGCGACTTATCTCGCTCGCCCTCGAGGGTGACCACACCGCCTTCGAACACCTCTTCAACCGTTACCGCGAGGCCATGCGCCAGCTGTTGATTCAGCGTGCCGGTTCGGAAAGCGATGCCGATGACCTGTTGCAGGAGACCTTCATCAAAGTCTATCTGCATCTGGACCGCTACAACAGCGAATACACCTTCGGACAGTGGGTCTATACGATAGCCCGGAACACCTTCATCGACTATGTGCGTCGTCGTCAGGAGGACCTCTCGATTGACGAGCGGTTTTCGGCTCCCCCCTCATCGGCTCCGACCCCCGAGGAGAGTGTCATCCGCCTCCAGCAGCGCGACCAAATCGAACACTACCTCGAAGCCCTCTCTCCGCGCTATCGCCAACTGATTCGGATGCGCTTCTTCGAGGAGTACAGCTACGAGGAGATTGCCGAGAAACTTGCCCTCCCGATGGGGACGGTCAAAACCCAGATTCACCGCGCCCGCGAACGGATGTGTGACCTGATTCGCAAGGGCGAAAATCATTAAAAAGATGGAGCTGATACTGAAATATTTTCCCAACTTGAGTGAGGCACAAAAGGGGCAATTTGCTGCCCTGTATGCCCTCTATGAGGATTGGAACGCCAAAATCAACGTCGTCTCGCGCAAGGATTTTGACCAACTCTACCTGCGCCATGTCCTTCACTCGCTCTCCATTGCCAAGGTGTGCCGCTTTGAGGCGGGTGCCGAGGTGTTGGATGTCGGTTGCGGAGGCGGCTTTCCCTCCATTCCGCTCGCCATCCTCTTCCCCGACGTGAAGTTCGTGGCAGCCGACTCGATACGCAAGAAAATCACCGTGGTGGAAGGGGTGGCCAAGAGCCTGGGGCTGCAGAACATCACCCCGCATTGGGGGCGTGTGGAGCAGCTGCCGCAACACTTCGACTACGTCGTCTCGCGTGCCGTAACGGCCATGCCCGAGTTCGTGGGATGGATTTGGCACAAGATTCGTCGCGGTCAAAAAGGGTCGCTCCCAAACGGCATCCTCTACCTCAAAGGGGGCGATTTGGCCGAGGAGCTGGCCGCAACCCGTATGCGGTGGGATTTGTACGCCATCAGCGACTTCTTCGAGGAGGAATTTTTCGAAACCAAACAGGTGGTTTACACCGCCAAATAATTGCGATTCAATTACCTAAAAAACTGACAATATGAGAGATTTTACCTACTATGCTCCAACCGAAGTAGCCTTTGGCGCACACTCCGAGGAGCGCATCGGCAAACTGGTGGCCAAGTATGGCGGCACGAAGGTGTTGATTCACTATGGCGGAAGCTCGGCCGAGCGGTCGGGTCTGCTGGGGGTGGTGCGTGAGCAACTCACGGCCCACGGCATCGCCTACGTAGAGCTGGGAGGCGTAGTCCCCAACCCGCGCGTATCGAAGGTGCGCGAGGGTATCGAAATCTGCCGCCGCGAGGGGGTCGATTTCATCTTGGCAGTGGGTGGCGGCAGCGTCATCGACTCGTCGAAAGCCATCGCCTTCGGCTTTGGTTATGAGGGCGATGTGTGGGATTTCTTCCTCGGCAAAGCCAAGGCCGGTGAGTGCCTGCCGCTCGGTACGGTATTGACCATTCCGGCAGCCGGTAGTGAGATGTCGGATGGCTGTGTCGTAACGAATGAGGAGGGGTGGCACAAGCGTGGCTACTCGACCAATAAGACCCGTTGCAAATTCGCCATCATGAACCCCGAGCGCACCTATACCCTGCCCCCCTACCAGACGGCGTGTGGCATTGTCGATATCATGATGCACACCATGGAGCGTTACTTCTCGCACGAGAACGAGATGACGCTGACGGACAACATCGCAGAGGCCATTCTGCGCACGGTACTCGACTGGGGTCCCGTTGTGATGCGTGAGCCGGAGAACTACCGCGCACGCGCCCAAATCATGTGGGCCGGTTCGTTGGCACACAACGACCTGACGGGATGCGGTACGATTGGCGACTGGGCTACGCACCACCTGGAGCATGAGTTGAGCGCGATTTTCGATGTGGCTCACGGTGCCGGTCTGGCCGCTGTATGGGGCAGCTGGGCGCGCTACGTGAAGAACGAGGATATCTCGCGTTTTGTGCGTTTTGCAGTCAATGTGATGGGTGTCGAAAACGACTTCACCGACCCCGAGCGCACCGCCCTGAAGGGCATCGAGAAGATGGAGGCCTTCTACCGCTCAATCGGTATGCCGACCTCGATTCCCGAGCTGATTGGTCGTCCCGCCACGGAGGAGGAGATTCTCCTGATGGCCGATAAATGCTGCCGCCAGGATACCCACACCGAGGGTAACTTCAAAGTCCTCTACCGCAAGGAGATGGAGGATGTGTATCGCCTGGCCAACAAATAAGAGCGAAAGGTCTTATAAAGTTCCTTAAGGGGACTTAAGGGTGCTTAAGGGAAATGCTTAAGCATCCTTTTTTGCTCTTTGCGCCTTTCTCGCCCTTTACACTATCTTTACCTTCGCTACGCTCGGTTTAGATAGGCTGCGCCTCGGCAATCCGCTAAACTTCGGAGGCCGTTGGGGAATTCTTTGATTCCGTCGCTGGACATGCATCGAATCGGCCTATCTTTACCTTCGCTTTGCGGAGTCTTCCGACCCGCGCCGCTCGGTTTAGATAGGCTGCGCCTCGGCAATCCGCTAAACTTCGGAGGCCGTTGGGGAATTCTTTGATTCCGTCGCTGGACATGCATCGAATCGGCCTATCTTTACCTTCGCTCCGCGGAGTCTTCCGACCCGCACCGCTCGGTTTAGATAGGCTGCGCCTCGGCAATCCACTAAACTTCGTTTAGAAAAATGGAGGTAAAAGGAGCTTCGTGAATAAATTCCCGGCCCCTTTTACCTCCATTTTCTCCAAATAAATTTGGGATTGCGCTCGGCTTGCACTATCTTTGTTCCCCATATGAGCGAGTTTATTGTCAGTGCAAGAAAGTATCGTCCCGCGACGTTTCAATCCGTGGTGGGACAAAAGCACATCACCTCGACGCTGAAAAATGCCATCGAGCGTGGTCAGTTGGCCCATGCCTACCTCTTCTGCGGCCCGCGCGGTGTGGGCAAGACCACCTGCGCCCGTATCTTCGCCAAGGCGATTAACTGCCTCTCACCCCACGGTGCCGAGGCCTGCAACGAGTGCGAATCGTGTCGCTCGTTTGGGGAGGGTCGCTCGCTCAATATCCACGAGCTGGATGCCGCCTCGAACAACTCGGTGGAGGATATCCGCACCCTGATTGAGCAGGTGCGCATCATCCCCCAGGTGGGTCGCTACTCGGTCTTCATCATCGACGAGGTTCATATGCTCTCGGCGGCCGCCTTCAACGCCTTCCTTAAGACCCTTGAAGAGCCGCCCCAGCACGCCATCTTCATCCTCGCCACGACCGAGAAACACAAAATCATCCCCACGATTTTGTCGCGTTGCCAGATTTACGATTTCAACCGCATCCGTGTCGAAGACTCGGTCGAGTACCTGAAATACATCGCCTCCGAGGAGGGCATCACGGCCGACGAGGAGTCGCTGAACCTCATCGCCCAGAAGGCCGACGGCGGTATGCGCGACGCCCTCTCAATGTTCGACAAGGCCGTCTCGTTCTGTGGCACAACCCTCGACTACCACTCCGTGGCCCAGACCCTCAATGTGCTGGACTACGACACCTACTTCCGCATGACCGAGCTACTCACCGCAGGCAACTACACCGAGGCTCTTGTGGCCTTCGACGAGGTGCTTTCGAAGGGTTTCTCGGGGCAGACCTTTATGGCGGGTCTGAATCGCCACCTGCGCGACTTGCTGATGGCTCGTCAGCCCGATACGCTGAAGTTGATAGAGATGACCGGAACGCTCATGGAGCGATACCGCAAGCAGGCCGCCTCCACCGAGGCGGAGTTCCTCTTCGGCGCAATTTCGATACTCACCGAATTGGACGGAAAGATACGACAGGCATCAAACGGTCGTCTGTTGGTTGAGCTGGGTCTGATGAAAATCGCAAGACTCGGCCAAAAAAAAAAGATAGATGACGAGGAGCTGTACGAACTGCCCGCATTAGAGCAGCGCACGGTGCGCACAGCACCCACCGCCCCGCAGGTAACGCCCGCAGCACCTCAACCGACGGTCGCCCCGCCAACCACCGAGCCGCAACCCCGCATCGAGCCGGCACAAGCGACCACTGCAACAACGCCCGCGACCGAAGCTGCGGCACAACACACCGAGGCTCCGGCTCCGCAACCCGAACCGCGCCCCGTACATCGCACCGCGACCATCGGGCTTTCGCTCTCGGCACTGTTGGCCGAGGAGGAGCGACCCAAGGAGGAGCAGACGGCCGAGGAGAGCATAGGTCCGGTCATTGACCCGCAGGCAGAGGAGAAGTTGCGCAACAACCGAGCAGCCATCCTTGCGATGGTACGCACCGAGCGACCCCGCTTCTATCCCTCGTTCGAAAGGCTGGAGGTGGCAGGAAACGAACTGCAAATCTCGGTGCCGAGCCGTGAGTTGCACGACGAGATTCAGCGCAACCGCACAGCCCTGCTGATGCAGATAGCACGCATCGCCAAGGTCGAGGGGTTGATTGAGCTGAAGGTCGATATCAACGAGGAGCTGCGAGCCGAGAAGCCCATCAAACTCGAGGACCGCCTGCGACACCTCACGGAGAAGAACCCGAAACTTGTCGCCCTGCGCAAGGCCCTCGATATGGAGGTTGAGTAAATTAAGAATTAAAAATTGAGAATTAAAAATAATAATTACATAATGGCTACGAAGAATTTTATCGAAGAGCTTGAGTGGCGCGGCATGATTCATACCATCATGCCCGGAGCCAAGGAGCAGTTGGAGAAGGAGCTGACGACGGCCTACCTGGGCATCGACCCCACGGCCGATTCGTTGCACATCGGACACCTCGTCGGTGTGATGATTTTGAAACATTTCCAGATGTGCGGTCACCGTCCGCTGGCCCTCATCGGTGGTGCTACGGGTATGATTGGCGACCCCTCGGGTAAGTCGCAGGAGCGCAACCTGCTGGACGAGCAGACCCTGCGTCACAACCAGGAGGCCATCAAGGCCCAGCTGGCCAAACTGCTCGATTTCGACTCGGATGCCCCCAATGCTGCCCGTCTGGTGAACAACTACGACTGGATGAAGGAGTTCTCGTTCCTCGACTTCGCTCGCGATATCGGTAAGTGCATCACGGTCAACTACATGATGGCCAAGGATTCGGTGAAGAAGCGTTTCAACGGCGAGGGCGAGGGTATGTCCTTCACGGAGTTTACCTACCAGCTCTTGCAGGGTTACGACTTCCTGCATCTGTACCAGACGATGAACTGCAAAATCCAGCTCGGCGGTGCCGACCAGTGGGGTAACATCACCACCGGTACGGAGTTGATTCGTCGCAAGCTCGGCTCCGAGGCCGAGGCCTTTGCCATCACATGCCCGCTTATCACGAAGGCCGACGGTACGAAGTTCGGCAAGACCGAGAGCGGCAACGTATGGCTCTCGCCCCGCTACACCTCGCCCTATAAGTTCTACCAGTTCTGGCTCAACGTAAGCGACGAGGATGCCAAGCGTTACATCAAGATTTTCACCCTCCTGGACCGCGAGACGATTGATTCTTTGACAAAGGAGCATGAAGAGGCTCCCCACCTGCGTGTGCTGCAAAAGCGTCTGGCCGAGGAGATTACGACGATGATTCACTCGCGCGAGGAGTACGAGAAGGCGGTCGAGGCGTCGCAGATTCTCTTTGGTGGCGCAACCTCCGAGGCCCTCAAGAAGCTCGACGAAGAGACCCTGTTGCAGGTCTTCGAGGGCGTCCCCCAATTCCGCATCGAGCGTGCCGCGCTCGAAAACCTCCCCTTCATCGAGCTGGCTGCCGGTGCAACGCAGATTTTCCCCTCGAAGGGTGAGTGCCGCAAGATGGTGCAGGGCGGTGGTGTGTCGCTCAACAAGGAGAAGGTGACCGACCCGCAACGTCCGACCACGGAGGAGGACCTCATTGCCGGTAAGTATCTGCTCGTACAGCGCGGTAAGAAGAACTACTACCTGGTGATTGTCGAGTAATCCGCACCACATGAAGTACACCATCACACTCGAAAGGATGGAGTTCCGAGCCTATCACGGTTGCTACGACCTCGAACAGCAGGTCGGCAACCGTTTTACGGTCGATTTGCAACTTGTGACCGAGTTGGGTCGTGTAGCCGAGGAGGATAGCGTGGAGATTGCCGTCAACTACCTCACCGTCTATGAGGTGGTGCGCGAAGTGATGAGCCATACGCAACGCACCATCGAACGGGTGGCGATGAACATTATCGAGGCCGTCAAGGAGCGATTTCCGCAGATTGAGTGTGTTGTATGTACGGTGGCCAAGCTGGCCCCGCCGCTGGGAGGAAAACTGCACAGCGTCAGCGTGACCCTCCAAGATTAAGAAGAGGAGAGAGCGAAGAGCGAAGAGGAAAGAGCAAAGAGCAAAGAGATAACTTTGCGATTAAGGCGAGCGCATGCGCTTGCGTAATGCCGAGCCGGAGCAAAGTCAAGCCACCGAAGGTGGGTTAAAGAGCAAAGAGATAACTTTGCGATTAAGCCGAGAGCAGAGGCCGCTTGCGGACTATGCCGAGGCGGAGCAAAGTCAAGCTGCCGAAGGCAGGTTAAAGAGGAAAGAGAGTTAAGTGGGAAGTGCAAAGAGGAAAGCGTTTCTTTTTCGCCTTAAGCACCCTTAAGTCCCCTTAAGCTCCCTTAAGAAACTTTCTTGTGCTTCCTCCCGCCTTTGTTAGGATATTTAGGTTAGTTAGCAACATATGAATGAAGAGAAAAGAGCCACCTTTGGTGGCCGCATCAGTGCGGTGTTGGTGGCAGCAGGCAGTGCCGTCGGCCTGGGTAATATCTGGCGGTTTCCCTATTTGGCCGGTGAAAACGGTGGCGGAGCCTTTTTGGTCATCTATTTAGCAGCCGTGCTGCTCATTGGCCTTCCGCTGATGATTAGCGAGTTCTCGTTGGGTACCGCCACGCGCCACAATGCCGTGGGGGCCTTTCGCGCATTGAACAAACGCTGGGCGGTTGTCGGCTACATGGGTATCCTCTCCTCGGCCCTGATTTTGAGCTTCTACCTGGTGGTAGCGGGTTGGACGGCCGAATATATGGTTCACTCCGTCACGAGCGACTTGGTGCGTAATACCGACCCGGCGAGCCACGTAGCCGCCTTCGAGCAGTTTGTGGGTCACCCCTGGAAGCCGGTCATCTATGCGCTGCTCTTTTCATTGGCCACCCACCTTATTATCGTCCTCGGTGTGCAGAAGGGTATCGAGCGAGCCTCGAAGGTGATGATGCCCGTCCTGCTTTTGGTGTTGGTCGTGTTGGCTGTCAATTCGATGCTGATGCCCGGTGGTATGGAGGGGTTGAAATTCTTCCTCAATCCCGACTTTTCAAAAGTGACGGCCGAGACGATTCTGCTGGCTGTCGGCCAGGCCTTCTTCTCGCTCTCGATTGGTTTGGGAACAATGATTACCTATGCCTCCTACTTTAAGCAAGGTACTTCGGTGCAGGGAACCGCTTTGCAGGTGACCCTACTCGACACGTTTGTGGCGGTGATGGCCGGTTTGGTGATTTTTCCGGCGGTCTTCAGTGCCGGCATCGAGCCGGGGTCGGGACCCTCGCTGGTCTTTATCACCCTGCCCTCGATTTTCAGTACGCTGCCGATGAGCGGCTTCTGGTCCACGATTTTCTTCCTGCTGCTTGTCTTGGCGGCTCTTACTTCGACCATCTCGCTGCATGAGTCGGTCACCGCCTACGTGGAGGAGGAGTGGAAGATGTCGCGCCAAAAGGCGGCCCGCCTGACGACCCTGCTGACAGGCCTGTTGGCTGTCATGGCCTCCCTCTCGCTCGGCATCTGGAAGGAGTATACGATTTGCGGGCTGACCTTCTTCGACTCGCTCGACTACCTCACGGCCAACATCCTGCTGCCGCTCGGTGCCTTCCTCACCTGCCTCTTTGTGGGGTGGAAATTCGACCGCACGCTCTTCGCACAGCAACTCTACCCGAACGGCATCATGGGGCGCGAATATCCCATCCTGCGCTTTATGATTCGTTACATCTGCCCCATCATCCTCTTTGTCATCTTTGCCGATAACCTGGGGTTGATTTAGCGGGCCGAGCCTGTATAACCATAAAATTGGGGCTGTCACCATCTTCGTGACAGCCCCAATTTTGCAGCTGCATCCATCGGTCGCTACAACGGCAGATGCTCCTCGACGGTCGAGCGGAGGTGTTCCGCATCGAGGTGGGTATAGATTTCGGTCGTGAGGATGCTCTCATGGCCCAACAGCTCCTGCACCTGACGAATGCCCGCGCCCCCCTCCAAAAGGTGGGTGGCAAAGGAGTGGCGCAGCGTGTGGGGCGAAATCTTCTTATCGATGCCGGCACGCAGAGCCGCCTGGCGAAGAATCGTGAAAATCATCACGCGCGTAAGCTGTCTGCCACGGTTGTTCAAAAACAGCACCTCCTCATTCGACTTGGCCGCCTTGCGCCCCTCCAGGTAGAGCGAGATGCGCTCACGCGCCAGGTCGCTAATCGGCACCAACCGTTGTTTGTCACCCTTGCCAATCACACGGATATACCCCTCACCAAAGAAGAGGTCGCTCACGCGCAACGTGATAAGCTCCGTCACACGCAGACCGCACGAATAGAGGACCTCAATCATGGCGCGGTCGCGCAGCCCCTTCGTTGTATCGACCTCGATGGAGGTAATGAGTCGGTCAATCTCCTCGGTCGTAAGCACATCGGGGAGCGTGCGTCCGCTCTTCGGCGTAGAGATATCCTCGGCAGGCGAGGTCAGGATTTCATCGGTGAGCAGCAGGTAGTTAAAGAAGCTGCGCAGACCGCTCAACATACGCGCCTGGGAACTCTTCTCGCGCCCACGGTCGTAGAGCCACTCGAGGTATTGTTCGACCATCTCGCGCTCCACCTTGCGGGGCGGAACATCCCATTTGACAAGCACGAAGTGGGCAAACTGCTCCAGATCGCGCATATAGGCCTCCACCGAATTCTCCGACAGACGCTTCTCGACCTTGATGTAGGTGCGGTATCGGCGGGCCGTTTCGACCCATTTTTTCTGTTGTGTGGCCATCTTTTTGGTTTTTTATGCGTAACTTTGCTTGTACAAAGGTAGCAAATAACTTGGTTAAAAACAGTCGAAACGGTTTCTTAAATCTAAAAAAGAATGAAACGATTCGGAAAGATACTCTTCCAACTTGCGATTTATCTACTGGCTCTCATCGGCCTGATAACCCTTGCTTTTCTCTTTTTCATCGGGTCAAAAGGGTACGGTTTATCGGTCTCGTACAATGCCTCCGATTATGCCGAGCGAATCGAGTTGTTGCGCACGGTAACTCCCTACACAACCGATACAACCCCAATCAATATGCGATTTTCAATCGACTCGTTGCGCTCGGCCGAAATCATGGCCTACTTTCGGCTCGATACGTTGTATTCGGCCGATGACAGCACCTGGGAGAAATCGTTGGCTATCGGAAAGTTTGTGACCCGCAACATTCCTCACGCCAATCAAACGGTCTATCCCGAACAGGTCCACGCAATCGGTCTTTGGGAATACACGAAAAACGTGGAGCCGGCCTTCAACTGCCGACTGCACAGCATCATGACCTTCGAGTTACTCTCCGCAGCCGGCATCAAGGCGCGCTACATCACCTGCCTGCCCAAGGATAAGAACGACCAGGATTGCCATGTTGTGAACGAGGTGTGGTTGCCCGAACAGCACAAATGGGTAATGCTCGATACGGATATGGGCGGTCACTATGTGACGGATACTGCGGGAAATCTGCTCTCGTTGAGGGAGATGCGCGAACACTATATCGCCGATAAAGCGATGCTCTTTTACCCCGGCTATGAGAACGGCAGCTCCCAAATCACTTACTACTACGAGTATATGGCCAAGAACGTCTATTGGTTTGCTCGTTGGGAAAACCTCGGATTTTACCAGGAGGACTTTACGGCTCAACCCGACTCTACGGCGCGAGGAAGCTATTACGCCCTCGTTCCGGACGGTTTTGAACCATTTGGGCGATACGACCCCAAGCCCACAAGCGATGTGGAGCAGTTTTGGCAGTAACCGAAAAACGATTCTAAACCGATTTTGAAGACCTACAAGGGGCGCGGCATTGTGTTGCACACGCTCAAATATGGCGACTCGTCGATGATTGTCTATCTCCTGACGGATGTGGGCGGACGGCGCAGCTACATGGTGCAGGGGGTGCGCTCACGCACGGGGCGCGGCTCGAAGCAGGCCCTTTTTCAGCCCATCTTTCCCGTTGAATTCGAGGGGCTTGAGCCGTCGCAAAGCCAGCAGATGCACCGCTTCAAAGAGGTACGCGCAGGTTTTCTCTTGCAGGGTATTCCGTTCGATGTGCGCAAATCGACCATGGCCCTCTTTATGGCCGAGGTCATTTACCGCCTGATCCGCGAGAGCGAGCGCAACGAACCGCTCTTCGAGTTTGTCTGGAATTCGGTTGCGGCACTCGACCAGATGCAGGAGGGGGTGGCCAACTTCCACCTTTGGTTCCTCGCCCAGTTGAGCCGTCTGGTCGGCTTCTTCCCGGGCAACGACCACACCGAGGGGTGTTGGTTCGACATCAAGGAGGGCCTTTACACCCCCATTCGTCCGCTCCACACGCTGATTTTAGCACCCGAAGAGGCCTTGCTGTTGCATCGGATGATGCAGACCCCCATCACGGAGCTGCACACCATCACCCTCAATCGCCAGCAACGGGTCGAATTTCTGAACGCCATGCTCACCTACTTCGGCTACCACCTCGACGGCATCAATGCCGTGCAATCGGTAAGAATCCTGCGCGAAGTCTTTTAGCGACCCGCGAGTTTAACCTTTTCTCAACACAAAAAACCGAGGAGAGGCCCGAGATTTACAAGCAGCACCATGCTACACACCGAAGCCCCGCGACTAAGCCCTCCTTTTCAACTGCTGCGACAGCCGAGAGCAGAGGTCGCTTGCGAACCTATGCCGAGGCGCGCAAGCAGTCACGGCAATTATTGCCGTAAAGGAGCTTCGGGGGATTGTCTAATTGTCAAAACAAAGAAAGATAAAAAATCTTATCCATTTTTGCTTTGAGCCGAAACCGAGATTTACAAGCATTGCTGCGCAATACTTGTGACTGCCTGGCGCCTCGGTAAACCTGAAACAAATGAATTGCTACACAATTTATAGGTCAAGAACAGAAGCGATTATGAAAACACATTTTCAATCACTTCTGCCCATGACCAACAATCTTCGATTGCATTTGTCTTCAGCGGTCTACACTCGGCTGTTGCGCAGTTGAACTCTCCGAGTAATCCCGATATCGATACAAAAAGCAGAGGAGAAGACCATTTGATTGGTCTTCTCCTCTGCTTTGAGCCGAAACCGAGATTTGAACTCGGGACCCCTTCATTACGAGTGAAGTGCTCTACCGCTGAGCTATTTCGGCCTTTCGGGATTCTTCTGTTCCCGTTTCGGTGTGCAAATATCTAAAAAAAATTTAATTCCTACAACTATTTTCGAAAAAAAGTCACTTTTCTTGCTTATCTTCGCATAAAAATAGCCCGATATGATCACCTTTTTCTGTTGTTTGGCCCTTTTGGTGACCGCTTACTTCACCTATGGTCGCTACCTGGAACGTCAAGTGGGAATTGATTCCGACGCAAAAACGCCCTGCCATCGTCTCTACGACGGTGTGGATTATGTACCCCTGCCGCGTTGGCGCGTTTTTCTGATTCAGCTCCTGAACATCGCCGGTACGGGTCCCATCTTTGGAGCAATTCTCGGAGCCTGCTTTGGCCCGGTTGCCTTTCTATGGATTACGCTGGGAGGTATTTTCATGGGTGCCATGCACGACTTTGTATCGGGTGTGATGTTGGTGCGCCACGACGGATTGAGCATCCCCGAGGTGGTGGGTCACTACCTGGGTGGCGGAATGCGCCAATTTATGCGTCTTTTTTCGGTGCTGCTCCTGATTTTGGTGGGCGCGGTCTTTGTCCTCAGTCCGGCACAACTGCTGGGCGGCATGACCCCCTCGATTTCCGTTTCGGCCTGGGTGTGGATTATTTTGGCCTACTATTTTGTGGCTACGCTCCTACCCATCGATAAGATTATCGGTAAAGTCTATCCCCTCTTTGGTGTGGCGTTGGTAGCGATGGCCGTGGGGCTTTTTGGTGCAGTCGTTTTCGGTGATTACACGATTCCGGAGCTGACGACCCTGAAAAATTTCCAGCTCAACGCACACAACCTGCCCATTATTCCGACCCTCTTTATCACGATTGCCTGCGGTGCGATTTCCGGCTTCCACGCCACGCAGTCACCCTTGATGGCTCGTTGTGTCGGCAACGAGAAGGAGTGTCGTTCGGTCTTCTACGGCGCAATGATTTCGGAGAGCATCATTGCCCTCATCTGGGCCGCCGTAGCGATGGCCTTCTTTGGTGGTGCGGGAGAGCTGGCCCTCAACCTGAAGGAGCATGGCGGTAGCGCAGCCTGGGCTGTGGATACGATTTCGAATGGTATGCTGGGGATTGTTGGTGGCATCTTGGCCCTTTTGGGTGTGGTGGCAGCCCCCATCACCTCGGGCGATACGGCTTTCCGCTCGGCACGTCTGATTATTGCCGACCTGATGAAGCTCGAGCAGCGCACCATTTGGAAGCGTTTTGCTATCTGCATACCTTTATTTATACTGGGCTGGTGGATTACGACGGTCGATTTCGATGTCGTGTGGCGTTACTTCGCATGGACCAACCAATCGTTGGCGACCATCGTGTTGTGGACCATTACGGTCTATCTCTACCGTCGTAAGGCGAACTACCTCCTCGCCTTTGTGCCGGCCGTGCTGATGACCTACGTATGCGCATCGTTCCTCTTCGTGTCGGGGCAGTTCTTCGGCATGGAGAACCGAATCGCAGCCTACTTGTTGGGTGGTGTGCTGACCCTGCTGATTACCTTAATAATGATTCATCTTTTACGCAAAAATGCAAAGACCGCAGCTTAACCCTACCCCTGACCAGACGTTCGAATTGGTTGGAACGGGACCCTACGATTTTCGCAAAATTCTTGATGAGGCCGCACGCCTGCAACACGAGGGGCAGGTAGAGCGAGCCTGCAACCACCGTTTTCAGGCCTTCCAGCGACTGATGGAGCTGCTGCCCGACGACGAGGAGGTGATTCTTGAGTGGAACCACCGCAACTCGCGTGCAGTGCTTGAACTGCTCCACGCCACGGCCGTGGACCACTTCCTGATTGGTGATTACGAACTCTCGGCTGCCCAGCTGGAGCTGTTGATGGAACTCGACCCCGAGGACCATCTGGAGGCCGCGACGCTGCTGGCCTTCGACTACCAGGCGATGGATGAGCAGGAGTTGTTCGATGAGGTAATCAACGATGTATCGGACAAGCACGCCGACCGCGTGATTTTGTTGCTTTGGGCGGGATTCAGACGTGAAGGGAGATTGCCTGCCGGTGAGCTGAAGCGATTGCAAGAGCGATTCCCCGCCTATTACCGTGAATTTACGGCTACGGCACATCCGGCCGATGAGGCCTACCTGCAATCCATCGAGTCGGAGCATCCGAGTGTCGAGGCCGAGGCCCGCGAATTGTGGTTCAGAACCGAATCGCTCTGGTCACGCTGGCCGGCCTTCATCGAGCAACTCAAAGCTACGCTATAGGGGCAAAAGCCCTTCGTTTCCCTCCACCGAATGTGCCGTAAGGTGTATCGGTGGGGGATTTTTTTGTACTATCGACAGGGAAACTACCTCTTGAGAGGGCATCGCTTCAGCCAAAGGTCGGCCATGCGACGATGACCGGCGGCCGTAGGATGGATGCCGTCCCAAATCCAATAGGAGGCCGGAGTGGCGTGCTGTTGTTCGAGACGGGCAAAGAGGGCGTAAAAATCGACCAGGCGGGCATCAAATTCACGAGCCAGGCGACGCACGGCCTCGGCACAAGCCGCAACGCGCGCCTCCCGTTCGGCATAGTTCTTCGTCTTTGCCAAGCGGCCGGCCTTAAGCACAAAGGGGGTGCAAAGCATCAACCGCACCGCGGGAAAGGCCTCACGTGTTCGTTTTAAGTAGGCACGATAGCGATTCTCCCAAGCCGCAATATCAAAATTTGCCGCCTTGAGCGAGCGGTCCACGTCGTTCGTGCCGACCAGAATCGTGAGCAGGTCGGGCCGTAACGCCTCCACATCCTGCTCCCACCGCGTCTCCAACTCCGCAAGCGTGTAGCCGCTGATGCCACGGTTGAAACATTGATAATCGCATTCGGGACGACGACTCTGCAACTCGGAGGCACACAGCAACATATAGCTGTGGCCGTAGAGGTGGTTCAGGTCTTTGTGGTTGCGCTCCTCGCTCGGAGCCATCGTTCCCCCGCTACGTCCCCAACCGCCGTCGGTAATCGAGTCGCCAATCCAGACAAGGCGTAGTCCCCCACCATAGCTCACGGAGGCAAGCAGTAGCAGAATCACCGTGAAGAAGAGCCGTCGAAACTTCATCATTTTTGAACTTTAAAAGCTTATAGGTCGTTTGTGGGCCGATAAAAGTTGGTCTTTACCGGCATCTCCATGACAAAGATACGAAAAAAGGTGAGCCGGAGGATTTCTGTGCGCGATATTCTGAAAAAAGTTGTACCTTTATGCCACAAACCGAATATGTGATGGAGAATCCCCGTTTTACGATTGCCCTGATTTACGATTTCGATGGCACGTTAGCCCCGGGCAATATGCAGGAGTATGATTTTATCCCCGCCGTGGGAAAGAGCAACAAGGAGTTCTGGTCCGAGGCCAACGAATTGGCCGAGCAGCAAGATGCCGACGGTGTGCTGACCTACATGGCGCGTATGATTCAGTCGGCCCGTTCGAAGGGGCTTTCGTTGCGTCGGGAGGCCTTCCGTGAGTCGGGCCGCAAGGTGCAACTCTATAGGGGCGTGAAGGAGTGGTTTGAGCGCATCAACCGCTATGGCGAGGAGCAGGGCATCCGCATCCTGCACTACATCAATTCGTCGGGTCTGACGGAGATTATCGAGGGGACGGAGATTGCCCACGAATTCCGCAAAATCTACGCCTGCTCGTTCCTCTACGACGTCGATGGCATCGCCTATTGGCCTGCCGTGGCGGTCAATTACACGAACAAGACGCAGTTTATCTTCAAGATTAACAAGGGGGTGGAGTCGGTGTACGATTCGACGCAGGTCAATCGTTACATCCCCGAAGATGACCGCCCCGTCCCCTTCAAGCATATGATTTATGTGGGTGACGGTACGACCGATATCCCCTGCATGCGCCTGGTGAAGAACTTCGGTGGCCACTCGATTGCCGTCTTTAACCCCGAGCAGGAGTCGGGGCGCGAGTCGCTCGGGTCGCTCATTCACGACAACCGCGTGAACCACATCTGCCCGGCGGACTACACCGAGGGTGGCGAAATGGACCGCGTCGTGAAGATGATTATCGACAAGATGTCGTTAGACGATAAGTTGGAGAAAATGGAGATTGGAAAATAGGGATGAAAATTATCTTTGCAACAAACAACGCTCATAAGTTGAGCGAGGTGCAGGCCGTCCTGGGCGAGGGTTTCGAGTTGGTAACGCCACGTATGTGCGGTGTGGAGGAGGATATCCCCGAGACTGCCGAAACGCTCGAAGGAAACGCCTCGCAGAAGGCACACTACCTCTACGAAAAGACGGGGCTGGATTGCTTTGCCGATGATACGGGCCTCGAGGTGGAGGCTCTCGACGGCGCACCGGGTGTTCACTCGGCACGCTACGCCACCGACGGCCACGACTTTGCGGCCAATAACCGCCTGCTGCTGAAAAATCTGGAGGGCAAGGAGAACCGTCGCGCCCGTTTCCGCACCGTTATTTCGCTCATCGAGCAAGGCGAGGAACACCTCTTCGAAGGGATTGTCGAGGGGCATATCATCGACCACGAAAGCGGAGAGGAGGGCTTCGGCTATGACCCGCTCTTTGTCCCCGAAGGGTTCGACCGCACCTTTGCCGAGATGAGTGCCGAGGAGAAAAATGCCGTTTCACACCGCGGACGTGCCGTGAGAAAACTGGTTACCTATTTGCACGCAAAGCAACAATAAACAACTACTGCTATGGAGGAGAAGAACTATACGAAAAAGGAGTTGTATGACCCTGAAACGATTGAGCAACTCAAAGAACACTACACGGCCGTCTTGCGCCTTTTGGGCGAGGACCCCGAACGCGAGGGGTTGGTCAAGACCCCCGAGCGCATGGCCAAGGCGATGTGTTTCCTGACGCAGGGCTACGACCAGGACCCGCTGGAGATTCTGCGCTCGGCGATGTTCAACGAGAAGTATAAGCAGATGGTCTTGGTCAAGGATATCGAGTTCTACTCGATGTGCGAGCATCACGTCCTGCCCTTCTACGGCAAGGCTCACGTGGCCTATATTCCGAATGGCCGCATCACGGGCCTCTCGAAGATTGCCCGCGTGGTGGAGTGCTTTGCCCGCCGCTTGCAGGTGCAGGAGCGTTTGACGGTGCAGATTCGTGACTGCATCCAGGAGGCCCTGAATCCGCTGGGTGTGGCAGTGGTGATTGAGGCGAGCCATATGTGTATGCAGATGCGCGGTGTGGAGAGCCAGCAGTCGGCTACCACCACGTCGGCCTTCACGGGCATCTTCCTCAAAGACCATCGCACGCGCGAGGAGTTTATGAACCTCATTTCGCACAAATACCGCTAAAAAAAGCGCAAAACACGCCAACAAACGCTCCAATTAAAACACGCTAACCATGAAACGTACACTTTTCTTTTTGATGCTGCTTTTTGGTGCGACGCTCGCCGTGGCACAACAACGCAATTTCACCCACCTGTCGTGGACGCACGTAGCGATGCGTATGCCGACGGACTGGTATGGCTCGGAGGAGGCACGTGCGATTGCCGAAATCGTTCTGGAGTCGCAGCTGCCGTGTGGCGGATGGAGCAAGAACATCCCCTGGCACCGTATGGCCGAGAAGCACCATAAGAGCCTGGCGTGGGAGCGCGAAATTGGTTCGGCCATTTTCGACAACAACGCCACGACGACCGAAATGGCGTTCCTCTCGAAGGTCTATGCTGCCAAGCCCGACAAACGCTATAAGGAGGCCTTTCAACGCGCCTTTGAGCTGATTGTCGAGGCGCAGTATGAGAGTGGCGGCTGGCCGATGTTCTACCCTTTGAGCGAGGCGTGCCTGGATGCCCACGGCGTGAAGGACCCCGTGATGGGTATCAACTACATCGAGAACATCAACTTCAACGACAACGCTCACGCCAACCTCTTGGGGGTGATGAAGCAAATCTATCAAAAGGATGCACTTTTTGCACCGCTCGTAACGCGCAAGATGCAGCGCGTGGCCAAAGAGGTCTATTTCAAGGGTATTCAGTGTATTCTCGACTGCCAGATTGACGGTCGATATGAGCAGTATGTACTGCGCGAGACACCGACCGGCAAGATTATCGCCGACCGCCGCGTAGGGGATGCTCCGCTGTCGGTGTGGTGCGCCCAGCACAACGCCCGCACGCTGGAGCCTGCCCAGGCACGTGCCTATGAGTTCCCCTCGTACAGTGGTGGCGAGACGGCCGGCCTGCTGACAACCCTCATGGAGGTCAATCCCGAGGATATTCCGGCCGAATACCCCACGATGTGGCGCGATATTCAGCGGTCGGTGAAGGCGGCTGTGGCATGGCTCGATGCGCACCGCATCTGCGATTACGACTACGTAAACATCTTCGAGGGGCGCAAGCCGGTGGACCGCAACCTGGTCGAGGCGAAGGGTAAACGCAACGTATGGGCGCGATTCTATGAGCTGACTACGGCACGCCCGATCTTCGGTATGTACGACTTCGTGCGCCTCTATTCGCTCGACGAGGTTTCGGTACATCGTCGCATGAGCTATGGTTGGTACTCGAAGAATCTTGAGCGTGTGCTTGAGCGGGACTATCCGCGCTGGAAGCAACAACACGGTATCGAGTAGCCTTTGTAGCAATTAGCTTCGTTTTACAGTTTCTGCAAAGATGAATTTTCGACAAGCCACTTCGCGTGATTTGCCCACGATTTTTGTGATTCTGGAGGATGCTATCCGTCGTCTGGGTGAGGCGGGGGTGGACCAGTGGCAACACGGCTACCCGAACCGCGCACGCATTGAGGCCGACGTGAAAGAGGGCATTGGGTATGTCATTGAACAGGCGGATGAGGTGCTGGCCTATGGTGCGGTGCTTTTTGATGGGGAACCGTCCTACCGCACGATTGAGGGAGCGTGGCTCACCGAGCAGGAAAATTATGTGGTAGTACATCGGATGTGCGTAGCCGAGAAGGTGCTGGGGCAAGGCTTTGGCCGATGCTTTATGCAGGCTGTAGAGCGACTGGCGTGCGATCGCGTGAGCAGTTTTCGGGTGGATACTCATGCCGACAATCGCGTGATGCAGTCGCTACTTCCACGGCTCGGCTTCACACGCTGCGGCATCATCTACTTCGAAAGCCGCCACCTGATAGCCTTTGAAAAAACCCTTTGATTTTGGACACTTTTTTACACCGTTTTTCCCTTTATTACGCCACATAAATCACTAATAAACAACACGCTATCTTCTGAAAATACGCTATCAATCTATTATCGGCGATAATAGGTTGATATATCATTGATGGTGGAATGTTTGATAAAAGGAGAATAATTCCTAATTGCCGAATGCTCTTTTTTAGTTAGGGCAAGGCTGTTTTTGATAACTCTTTAGCTATATACCACATCATAACAGGTGGTACAGCATTACCGATTGCTTTATATTGGCGAGCTTCAGAAACTGAATCCAAAATAAAAGAATCGGGGAATGATTGTATCCTTGCACACTCTCGTGGAGTGAAACGACGATAGCGGTCATTCACAAATCGCACAGGATCCGTTGAATTTAGACTAACTTTCGCTAAATGCGAACTTATGGTATTACAAGGCTCATCGAGATTCTGTACTCTGCCCTTATTCATCTTTTCGCGCACAGCCATCATTCCATCAACAGCTTTTTGGCTAAAAAACCATTTGTCCTCATTATCGGCTGACAAATCTATAACATCTCCCAATGTCTTACGATTGTTGATGGGCGTGGGATAGTTGAATCTGTTATAGTCGTTCTCGTCGCGAAAGCCAACAATTACAACTCTTTGGCGACGCTGTGGTACTCCATACTCTTCGGCGTTGAGAAGCTTGTGCACAACTTTGTAACCCGCATTCTCAAATTCCTCAATAATCATCGGGAAGGCTTTGCCTTTGTTCGCGGATAATAGACCTTTGACATTCTCGGCAATGAAGAATCGAGGTTGTCGCTTTCGCAAGATTTTTACCATCTCAAAGAACAGCATGCCTCGCTCGTCTTTATACCCAAGTCGAGGTGGATTCTGTGCAGATATAGAAAATGATTGACAAGGGAAACCGCCTATCAAGATATCAAACTCAGGCAGACTCGCAATATCCAAAGATTTAATATCTTGAACAACACATTTATGCTTAAAGTTGTTGTTATAAATCTTCGTGCAGTACTCATCATTATCCAACGCATACACAATCTCATAAGGTAGTTTAGCGTATTTCTTTCCGAGATACTCAAATCCACCCAAAATGCCAAAATCCATACCTCCGCACCCACAAAACATTGATGCAACTTTCAATTTTTTCATAACATTAGTGCGGTTTTAGTACAAGCGGTTTCCGGGAATGATATTTCTGCACCACTCTTATGAGATAAGGACATAAAGATTTTATCCTGTTTATAAAGCTTTACAGGATCCTGCAATATGTATAGCGTGCGTTCATCTTTGCTTATCATAAGACGATAGACATAATATCGATCTCGTAATGTAGTAGCGGAATTCCACTCATTGGGAGTTAAGTGGAAATTTCCGAAGTTAAGTCTGTTTTGGCTAATGGTTGTTTTAACCTCAATGTAACGCTTGATGCGATCAGGTGTTCCCTCCAAACTTTGAATATCATATCCCACTCCCAACGATGTTGGTATCTTCTGTACTAAGTGAGGTAAATCTCCAAGTCCGCATTGAGTAATACGAGCCTTCTCGTGGCTAATCACAAGTGATTCTCCAATATCACCAATATCTTTTGTCGAATGTTGCGAGTCTGTAATAATCTGCCTGATACGGTCATCCACTATATCGGAGCGCTCCGGAATAGACTCTTCGATAAATTGGACAATATCGGTTGCAAACAAATCTGTAGAGAGTTTATTGTTCACATATTCAAACCAAAGAGGTTCAATAAGTCGAATTGCGGTGATATCAATGTTCGAGACCCCATAGAAATCATCATATCCCCCAAAGTAGTCAGAACTGCTGATAAAAGCTGATATGGCATCCACTTCTGCCCCATTGATGTAATAATATCCATGAGATTCTCTCAATAGGTTTGCTAAAACCATATAGTCCAGAATATCAGCGGCATATCTCGTTGTATCTCCGTTAGAATCATACTCGATCTTGGCAGTCCGATTCTGTAATATAAGTTTAACAACGTCTTTTGCCTCTCTATTATCTCGTGTAACACGCAAATCATTGAAAATACAATGAGTTGCCTCTACTTTGTTGATTGAGAAATTGGTTTTCTCCTCATTACCTGCAATTAATACTTTTAGAATATATTGTGCAGGTTTGAATTTAACGCCAGCTTCTATAAACTCTTTAACTCTATCTTGTTTAAGATGGCCACCAGGGTATTGGAAGTAGTATAAATAGTATTTGAAGAACTCTATTAAGTCTTGATTAGTAGCCAACAATCTTGCTATGTCGCCAGTTCTTGTTATGTCGGCCTGCTTATCTTCAATGTAAAAGCCGAATAATGCAGCAATCTCGGTTCTCCAATTGTTAATAGTTTTTTCAGCCAAAGAGTAGTTGCCTCCATATAATCGAATTGCACGATTAAGCGACTCGGCATAGTCGCGCACCGGCAGATCGGATAATCTATTACACTCCTGCGCGACATATAGCAACACACTCTCAACATCGTTCTTGAAACGAGGTCTAACATGATGTATTCGAAAAAAATATTCGTCAGGAACAGCGTACATACTTCTTCTATTTGTGGTTTGGTAATAGTTGCTCTGCTATTGCCTTTGCCATCAAAGGAGGCACAGCATTTCCCACTTGCTTGTATTGGCTTGTCTTACTATGAGTAAACACGAAACTATCAGGGAAGGATTGAATACGAGCACTTTCACGGACTGTTGGGACACGATTATATGTATAATGAAAATGGTGTCGATGCCCAGTATCAATAGTAATGCTTGGCTTCTTGCTATTCAGTCGAGACCACGCAATATGTACGTTACGAGTCTGTTGAAGCTCTTTGGGCAAATCCTTATAGTTGCCACCATCGGGAACCATCGAAATAATGCGCGTTGTCTGCTCGGTATGAATTGTTGCTTGATGGTTATGCAAGGTCTCTACTCCTTTGCGCATCATCTGTTGGTAGACACTTTGTGCTGGCAATGGATATGCTTCACCATCAGCTACACTATTATCAGGCAAGTCAGATAACGCCTCTTTCGTAGTTATAGGAGTAGTTGTTGTAGGTGTTGGAAATGAATACTCGCCATTTCTCAAGCCAACAAAAACAGCTCTTCTACGATTTTGTGGAACGCCATAGTCTGAGGCAAGCAAGATCTTGTAGTTAACATTATAACCTAAATCACTAAAATCCTTGATGATTGATTCCTTAACAACGCCATCGCCAATAGAGAGGATGTTGGGCACATTCTCCATCACAAAAGCATCAGGCATAAAGCATCTAACAAAGCTGACAAATGATTTGTAAAGTTTGTTTCGTTCATCATCAATGATGCGCTTACCTGCAATTGAGAAGCCTTGACACGGAGGACCACCAATAATGACACTCACTCGGTCGATGTTATATTCTCGCTTAATATCTTCGGGATTAATTTTAGATAGATCGCCACAGAGAGTGCGAGCGTCAGGGTTGTTATGCTTGTAGGTATCAAGAGCATCTTGCCAGTTATCAATCGCCAATAGCGACTTATAACCAGCCATCTCGAATCCGAGCGACAGCCCTCCGCAACCGGAGAAAAGATCTATGAATGTATATTTGGAGTCTTGCATATCGTCGAAGTTTGGGATAGATTAACTTCGACTATGCGTTCGAATAAGGGCACAAAAAAAAGCGCGGACTTATTCGAATTTATCTTACTGCGGCCCTAGGAAAGCCTTTAGCGAATAAACGGAATAAAAGCCCACGCCAAACAGCGTGAGCACCAACTTTTATTCCCTTCGCTAAATTTGAAATTTCCTAGGTTTCAGTAAGCGAGAACCAAAGTTAATACTAACTTATTTTATATCTGTATGTATCTAATTTTGCTCTTTCTTGTTCGTTTTGGTTTGTTTGGTTGCTCAAAGATACAAAGTTTTTTCAAAACGACAACACACAAACTCGCCATCACCACGCACAAAACGGATATATTTCCTGAGATCTCCCCTCACAGTCTTGCTTTTCTCCTCTCCGTGATATATCTTTGTATTATCAATCTATTATCGGCGATAATAGGTTGATAATAGGTCGAGAGAGGGTTGCCTAATAAATTTTGGCGAAATAAATTGTTGAATTTCAAAATAAAAACACTATGGAAAAGCTCCGGATTTCGCGCATTTTAACCGTGAAGAGTTACACCGAAACCTTGCGCAGCTTTAAGCGTGGTGAGACGCGCTATTTCGAGCTTGTGTACACCGACTACACCGGTTTTCACAATGCCCGCACGCGGCTCAAGGAGCAAAAGTGGGGCAAATTCGACTTTGAAAAATGTTACGACGATGAGCGCAAGCTCTTCAAGATTACGCGCACCGAGTAAACGCCACATAACGTATTGACAAGCGACCTGCAGGTCACTTTTTATGCTACGAGGAGGGTGTACAAATTCATACAGCTATGAACACAAGACATCTTCTCTCGATTGCACTCCCTGGTGCCGTAATCGACTTCAAGAGTTGCCAAAAAGGGCTGCCGGTTTAACAAATAACAGCCTGAATAGTTGTTCGTTACGAGCAAAAAAAAGCGGGTGTCCAAAATGATTGGACACCCGCTTTTCTTTACGGTAAGCAAGCTGCTTATGCCCACAGCATCGGCTTCACGACGCCGAACATCAGCCAAGCCACGAGGAACGTAGCCACGATGTTGAAGGTCTGGGCCGTAAGGAAGGCATAGAGTACATTGCGATTCTCCTTCGAAATGATATCCTTGAGGCGGGTATCGAGACCGATGCAGACGAACGACAAGGAGAAGAAGAGGGTCGAGAGGGTCTTGGCAAGCGACGTCTCAACAATCTTACCCTTGGCATTGAGGGTCAGCAGGTCAGCCTCTTTCAGCAGCGAGAAAACGAGCGATGCTACGACAAACATCAGGACGAACTTCGGGAACTTGTCCCAAACGACCTTGAGTGACGGGCGTTGCGCCTTACCATCTTCACGCTTCGTCGAGAGATAGAGAGCAATAAAGAAGGCAACCACACCAATCAATACGTTCTGCGTAGCTTTTACGACGATAGCCGTGCTGTTAGCCAAATCACCGGCCATCTCCGATGAAGCGGCAACACCACTGGTTGTATCGACCGTACCACCAATCCACGCGCCCGTAATCTCCTGCTGAATCTCTACGCTGTCACTTAACAGCGGAACTATCATATTAGCCAACCAGGGCATCAGATAGATCATCGGAACGGCGATAATCAGCACCACCGACACGATATACGACAAGCTCTTCTTGTCGGCACCGGCCACACCGGCCGTAGCAATGGCTGCCGAAGCACCGCAAATCGTCAGACCGCTCGACATGGTCATCGCCGTAGCACGCTCCACCTTGAAGATGCGGCGGGCAATGTTGTAGGCAAAGAGCCAAACCACCGTCACGATAATGCAGGCCTGAATCAGACCGGCAGCACCCGACTTCATCACATCGCCGATCATGATCGTAGCACCGAGGCAGACAACACCAATCTTGATGTAGAACTCACCCTGAATGGCGGGCTTCATCCAATCGGGAACATGGAGGGCGTTGCGAATCAACAGACCGAAAATCACCGAGAAGAACACCGGCTCGAGGCCCAGCTCACTCTTGATATACTTGTTCGAGCCAATCCACATGGCCAGGGCTGCGATAGCAAAGACAACGATGAACGAAAGCAACATACCCTTCATCGGGCGGCTCAACAGCTTGTTACCTGCATAGAGCGTAACGATGGCGATGACAAAGAGCATGGCAATCTTGCCCCAGGCATCCGCCTCCAACATGTTCGACGGAATCGAAATCGTGGGCAGATACTGACCACAGGCGCAGAGAATCAGCAGCGGAATCGAGAGCATCACCACTACCCAATCCTCCACGAGGAGTTTGTTCCAAAAGTTTTTCATGATTTATCGTGTTTAATTATTTGTTTGCTTGGGTTAGAACGATACGGTGGCCTGAACCATACCGACGTTGCGGTGGCCTTTGCCCTCCATGCGGTCCTCGTGTACATAGTTGGCCTGCAGGCGGATGAACTTGAAGGGCTTCCAGGCTACACCAAAGGTGTAATTGGCCTGCTCGGTCTCGGAACGGAACTCCGTATTCTCGGTGAAGCTGTCGTAGCGGGCGGCTACCGTCCACTTGTCGTTGAACTTCCAGCCGGCCAGGGCATACCAGCCCTCCTGGTCAATCTCCTCATCCTCGATGTCGGTCTTGGCACCTACATACTCGGCGCGTACCAGGAGGTGCTTGCTGTCATAGACGGCACCTACCGACCAACGCTCGCGGGTGAAGAAATCGCCGGTGCTCTCACCCCAGTAGTACGAACCCGACACGGTCAGCCCCTTGACGGGGTTCAGCATCAGACGACCCACCACATCCTTCGACTTGTTGTCGTCCTTCTTCACGTTGAGGCCGGCACCGTTGAATACGGCAACATCGTAGTTCAGGATGCCGCCAAAGAGCGTACCATGGATGTCGATACCCAGCTCACGACCGGTGTTCGAGAAGGTCGTCTCGCCTACGGTCTCCGACGAACCTACGAGGCGATCCAGCACCATCGGGTGGTCCATCAGAATCATCTTCGTCGGGGTGTAGTTCGTGTTCTCGATCGTGAAGGGAACCTTGAACTGACCCGCCTTGATCTTCAGCTCGTCGAAGGGCTTGTAGTTGAAGTAGGCATCGAGGAGCTTGAAGCTCGAGAGCTCGGCCTGGAACTTATAGTCCAACTTCGGGGTGAGATCACCGGCCAGCGATACGCGTACACGACGCAGACGGAACGACGACTCGTCGCCGTTGTAGGTGTAGCGACCCATCACATAACCCGAAATCTTCGGGAGGGCCTTCGTAATCTTATCCCAGGTCGTACCCTTCTGCTTGAGCGTATTGACCTCCTCGGTAAGGCTGGCAATCTGTGCCTGCATCTCCTCCTGGGTCATCGTTTGTGCCTGCACGCCGAAGGTGCCGACAAGGAACAAAGCGAGTAAAAGTTTCTTCATATTCCGAAATTTTTAGTGAAAATACTCAATGAACACACAAAGGTCTGTATTTTTTCGGAGATGACAATACGCGAAAATACCTATTCTAAATAGAAGAGGTGGTCTAAAAGTGGGGTGTTTTGTACGATTATTCGCCTTTATCGCGCACGAAGGATTAGCGCGGCAGGGGCATCGAGAGGGTGCGGGCATCGAGCTTCGAGGCAGGATAGGGGCCGAAAATCCAGGCCTGGCCGTTCGTGAGATTGACGTAGCCGCCCACTTGGAGCGTGATGTTGTTCAGCACATAAATGCGCGTCGGAAGTCCCTGCACCTCAAGCCGCACAATCGACGAGCCGGGGACGAGGGGTTGCCACTTGAGGTTGCCGATTAAGGGGCGCGTGTCGGGAAGCGGCAGCAGGGGCAGATGGTGCAGGCGCGAGGAGTCATACTGCACGTGCCACTCCATGGGGCGCAACGAGTCGGAGGGCAGCATCGGGAATCCGTCACCCCCGTTTTGCGCCGTCGCTGTCACATTTGCCAACCCCGCAATGCCCCACACCATCTGCCGAAAAGCCCGTTTCATACCCCAACCCGTTGCAGAGATTGTGCCGAAACGGCCTGTCGGGGCGCAAAGCGTGCAAAAGAGCGGGGGCAAAGAGCCATATTCGATTTTTTTTCTTCACGCTTCAGAGGCCGTTTCATTCTTTTTTGTACCTTTGTACACAATCGATTTATACACAAAAACATAAAACAGATGAAGAGACTTTTCTTTGTAGCGATGGCACTTGCCGCCTGTAGTTGCAGCGGAGAGAAATCCGCCAACCCCCTTTTCAACGAATTTGATGCCCCGTTCGGCATTGCCCCCTTCAGCGAAATCACGATTGAGGATTACCGCGAAGGTCTGCTGAAGGGCATGGAGGAGCAGAAGGCCGAGGTGGAGGCCATCATTGCCAACCCCGAGGCTCCGACCTTCGAAAATACGGTCGTAGCGTTAGACCAATGTGGTGAGTTGTTGCGCAAGGTGCGCGGCACGTTTGGTCCCCTCTCGTCGAGCAACTCGACCGACGAGATGCGCGCCCTGGAGAAGGAGCTGTCGCCCCTCTTCTCGGCCCACAGTGACGATATCAACCTCAACCCCGACCTCTTTGCCCGCGTCAAGGCGGTCTATGAGCAGCGCGAGGAGCTGGAGCTGACGGCCGAAGAGCAGAAGGTGCTGGAGAACCAATACAAGCGTTTCGTAAGAAGCGGTGCCGAGCTGAACGAGGAGGAGAAGACCCGCCTGCGCGAGCTGAACACACAGCTTTCGATGTTACAGCTCAACTTCTCGCAAAACCTGCTGCACGAAACGAACAACACGTTTGTCGTGGTGGAGTCGGTGGAGGAGTTGGCCGGTCTGCCGGAGGGCAACATCGCTGCTGCCGCCAAGATGGCCGAGGAGCAGGGTCAGCCGGGTAAGTGGATGTTCAATATGCAGCGTCCGAGCTGCAACCCCGTGCTGCAATACTGCTCGAACCGCGCTCTGCGCGAGAAGGTGTACAACGCCTACTACAACCGTGGTAACGTCGATAACGAGTACGACAACAAGGCCATCTCGGCCGAGATTGTCAAGCTCCGCCTGGAGAAGGCCAAGTTGATGGGCTACGAGAACTACGCCCAGATGGCCCTCGAGGAGCGCATGGCCAAGACCCCCGAGGCGGTCTATAACCTGCTCGATGAGGTGTGGGGTCCTGCCGTGAAGAAGGCCCAAGAGGAGCTGAACGACATCCGCGCCGAGATTAAGAAGGAGGGCCACTCGTTCGAGCCGGCCGGTTGGGACTATATGTACTACCTCGACAAGGCCAAGCAGGCGAAGTTTGCTGTCGATGAGCAGGAGATTCGCGCTTACCTCGAGATTAACAACGTGATGCAGGGCATCTTCCACGTGGCAGGTCAGCTCTATGGCCTCACCTTCAAGGAGATTACTGCCGAGGTTCCCTCCTACGAGCCGACCGCCAAGGCCTATGAGGTGTTGGATAAGGATGGTACGACGCTGGCCATCTTCTACAGCGACAACTTCCCCCGCGCATCGAAGCGTGCCGGTGCCTGGTGTACGAGTTTCCGTGGCCAGAGCTACGAGGGCGAGGAGCGCATCATCCCCATTGTGGTAAATTGCTGCAACATGACCGCCCCCACGGGTGATGGTCCCGCCTTGCAGAGCATCGACAACGTGGAAACCCTCTTCCACGAGTTTGGTCACGCCCTGCACAGCTTCATGCGCGATGTACGCTACAACAGTGCGGCCGGTGTCGAGCGCGACTTTGTGGAGTTGCCGTCGCAAATCAACGAGCATTGGGCCTTCGAGCCGGAGGTGCTGAAGGTCTATGCCAAGCACTACGAGACGGGCGAGGTGATTCCGATGGAGCTGGTCGAGAAGATTGTCGAGAGTTCGAAGTATGGTCAGGGCTTCGCCACGGTGGAGTATCTTGCCGCCTCGCTCAGCGATATGGACCTGCACGTGCTGACCGAGATTCCCGAGAACCTCAACGTGATGGAGTTCGAGGCCGAGAAGCTCGCTGCACGCGGCATCCCCTCGCAGATTCTGCCCCGCTACCGCATGACCAACTTCAGCCACACGATGGGCGGTGGTTACACGGCCGGCTACTATAGCTATATGTGGGCCGAGGTGCTGGATGCCGATGCCTTCGATGCCTTTGCCGAGACGGGCGATATCTACAACCAGGAGGTAGCCGACAAGTTCCGCCGCTTTGTACTCACCCCGGGCGGTATCGACGACGGCATGGTGATGTACAAGAATTTCCGCGGCCGTGAGCCGAAGATTGATGCACTGTTGCGCAACCGCGGTTTGTAACAAATGTCTTATCGGGTGCCTGGCGACTGCCAAGCACCCTTTTTTCGCTTTTTAACGATGATATATTTCGATTCCGACTATATGGCCGGTGCGCACCCCGAGGTGCTGAAACGGCTCGTCGAGACCAACACGGAGCAAACCGTCGGCTACGGCTGTGACCACTACACGAAGCAGGCCGTAGCGTTGATTCGTGAGGCGTGCGGATTGCCCGAAGCGCGTGTCCAACTGCTGGTGGGTGGCACACAGACCAACGCCACACTCATTGATGCCCTTTTGGCACGCCACGAAGGTGTTTTGGCGGCCGAGACGGGCCATATCGCTGTCCATGAATCGGGGGCTGTGGAGGCCTCGGGACACAAAGTGCTGACCCTGCCGCACCACGATGGCAAAGTCGCCGCCGAGGAGGTTGCCCACTACATCGAGGAGTTCTACCGCGACGAAACCTACGAACACATGGTTGCCCCCGGAATGCTCTATATTTCGCAGCCGACCGAGTATGGCACCGTCTATTCGAAGGCGGAGCTGGAGGCCCTTGCCACGGTGTGTCGCAAGGCCGAAATTCCGCTCTACATCGATGGCGCACGCCTGGGCTACGCCCTCGCGGCCGAGGGGAACGACCTCTCACTCAAGGAGCTGGCCGCTTTGGCCGATGTCTTTTATATCGGTGGCACGAAGGTCGGTGCGCTCTTTGGCGAGGCGGTCGTCGTGCGCGACCCGAAGCGACTTCCCCACCTCTTCCCGTTGGTGAAACAACATGGTGCCTTGTTGGCCAAAGGTCGCCTGCTGGGACTCCAGTTTGAGGCCCTCTTTACCGATAACCTGTACGAAAAGATTGGCCAAAAGGCGGTCGCTCAGGCCCTGCGCATCCGCGAAGCCTTCCGCTCGAAGGGGTACGAGGTGGTGGTGCCTTCGCCTACCAACCAGCAATTTTTCCGACTCCCGAACGAGGTGATTGACCGCCTGAAAGCGGAGGCGAGCTTCGAATTGTGGGGTCCGCGCGGAGCTACGGAGACCGTCGTTCGCTTCGTAACCGGTTGGTCCACAACCGACGAAGATGTCGAGCGACTTATCGCCATGATATAAAAAGAGGAAAGAGCAAAGAGCGAAGAGGAAAGAGAGGAGAGAGCAAAGAGCAAAGAGGAGAGAGCAAAGAGGGTAAGATTTCTTAAAGAGCCTTAAAATAAAAACCCCTTAAGCACCCTTAAGCACCTTTAAGCCCCCTTAAGAAACCTTTTATTCCTTTAGTTCTCTTCGCTCTTTCCTCTCTCCTCTTTGCTCTCTCCTCTTCGTTATCTTCTTTCGGGTAGCCGGATGACCCATCGCGCCACCAGCAGGCTAAACAGGGCAATCAACATCGTGCGCGGGGTTTAGATGTAATTTTTGGCGTAGTTACAAATCGTGTCGGCAATGAGGCGATGGCCGGCCGCATTGGGGTGGATACCATCCTCACAGAAGAGGTCGCGGTAGGAGCGTTGCGCCAGAAAGGGGGTCGTGATATCGATAATCGGGGTGCGGAGCAGGGCGGAGAGTTTGAACAACTCAAGGTTGTACATCTCGTGCCAGCGCGTGATATTTTCGACACATCCATTGAGCCATCCGAGGACATTATCCCGCTCCACGGTTGACATGGTGCGACTGAAGCTCTCGAAATAGCGGTCCGAGATGATGGGCGGCAGCGAGAGCATCACAGGCAAAGAGCCAAGCCGACGGATGCCGGCCACCAATTCGTGGTATTGGGCGACAAAGTGGTTCAGCGGGGTGACGGGGCGATGCTCCCCCTCGGGGTTGCAGGCAATCTCCTGCCAGCGATGGTCGCAGTCGTTGCCTCCGAACTCCAGTACACAAAAGTCCGAGCCGGCAATCTGCTCCTTGCGACGCTCCAGCTCGCGCAACCCATGCGAGGTGGTGTTGCCATAACGGCCGTGGTTCATTATCTTCAATCCGAGGATTGAGCTGCAACGCGACGAAAAATTTTCATCCAAAAGGGTGTAGCGGGGCTGTGCTGCGGCCATATCAAGCACCACGCCGCGCATAATCGAATCTCCAAAGGCGGTAATCAGTTTCATAGGAACTCATTTTTGAACTTCTCACGCTGCAAAACTAACGCCGAACTTTGCTGTGGGAAAGAGCGGGGGACCACAACCCAATTTTGGGGATTTTTACCCCTTTTTAGGGACAAAAGTGTGATTATTGGGATAAAAAACCTATCTTTGTACATTCGTCACACGCTAAACTGGGATAAAATTATGCTCGATTTACCCGCCATTTTCCGCAAACCGACCTCGCAGGCGATTCATATCGCAGCCGTGCCGTTGGCTTTCTTTGCCTTCGTCCTGATTTATCGCCCCTTCAACCTCGCGGAGCAGCTCCAGTTGGGGCGTTTCTCGTTCGGGGTGAACCTCACGCTCATCGCCTGCATCATCTTCGGCTCGACGCTCCTCATGCGCACGCTCTTCTACCTCGTGCGTCAGCGCATCGACCGCCTCACCTACTACTTTTGGTGTCTGCTGGAAATCACCGTGTCGGTACTCTTTGTAGCCCTCTATGTCTGGCTGATGGAGCGATGCGCGAACCCCTATTTCGTCGTGGCGGCACGCGCTTACGGATGGCTCTTTCCGGTGCTGATTTTCCCCTACGTGATTACGGCCATGGCGTTGTTTCTGGTCGAGCGGTATCGCATGCCAGTGCAGGAGCCGGACGAGGAGCAGAAGTTGCGCTTTTACGACGAACGCAAAAATTTGAAGCTGGTCGTCACGGCCGCTTCGGTACTCTATATTGCCGCCAAAGAGAATTACGTGCAGGTGGTCTATTTGGATGGTGAGCGGGTGAAAGACTACCTGGTGCGTGCCTCGATGCGCTCGATTGAGGAGCTGTGTACACGCGGAGGTCTGGTGCGCTGCCACCGCTCCTACTACCTCAATCCGCACCATGTGAAGACCCTCCGCCGCGAAAAAGAGGGGGTCATCGTCGCCGAACTGCAAACCGCGGGCCATGAAGTCCCCGTCACCAAACGCTACTACGACGCGCTCGTCGAGCGGTTGTAAGCGAACAGCAAAAAAGGGCTGCTAAAGGCGACTAAAGGTTGCTAAAGGAAAACCCTATTACCTTTAGTTGCCTTTATCGCCTTTCCAACCTTTACCCATTTCCGTGCCTCATTTTATTATCAATGATAAATAAAAATGAGGAGCATCCCGTCGGATGCCCCTCAAGGTGCAAGCTGATTATCAGGCACTAATAGCGCACAAAGTGTTCCTCGTACTTGTAATAACCATCTTCATCGCGACCCTCATCACATATGACAAGTTTATCGGCACTCAGAGACAATATCTTCACGCGATTGCTTTCTTCGTCATCTTCAAAATGAATGAACAAAGTATTGCCCGAAAGCTCATACACGAAATAGTCGGTCCACGATTGGCTGCCATAACTCTCTCGCTCGTAGCCGGTACCGTTCTCATCGAAATAGAATACTATCTCACCCGGTTCGCAAACATCGACTCCTTGCTCGCCATCCTCATTCCACACTACTTTGACGAGCGTCCAGCGACCATAGAGGTCTTCGGCATTGCCTACGCCGCCGTTGTCGTCATCGTCACTACAAGCTACAAAACCGCAGCAGAGCATCGCCATAAAGGCGAAATAAAAAAGTTTTTTCATCACAAAGTAAGATTAGAATTTCAAACCAATCGAAATGGTCAAATAGTTGAGCTTATCCGTCTTCTCCCAAGTCTCGTTGAAGTCAAACGTGTAACCCAGGCCGACCATGAATTTGTTAAAGTTGGCGGCAAGACCAACCGTACCACCCACGTTGAAACGCTTGCCGTCGCCCTCGTCGCTGTCGAAGAGGTCTACATCCTCACCATCATAGGACATCGTACCGAGAATGTGGCCACGGAGATTAAGACCGGCATGGGGAATAAGCGAGATTGACTCGGTCGGGGAAAATTTCCAGGCTACCGTTACCGGAACATTAAGCGAAAGCAACGAGGTTTCGATGTCATACTTTTCACCAAAGCTATACATTACATTTGCACCAACCTCCAGGAAGAGCGGAAGGTCCTGAGTCAGGCTGATACCCTTTGTCCAGCCCAACGAAAGGCCGGTCAGGTCAAGCTCCTCAAGCACGGTCACCGGGCTGTAACCCAGCTCCAAACGGCTGTAATTGTCCGTGTCGGCTACCATGCTCGAACGGGTACCGCCACTTACGAACTGCGCCGATGCGGTTGTTGCAATTGCCATCATGGCGATTGCCAACATCAAAGTAATTTTTTTCATAACAAATTAGTTTTTAATGAATAAATAAGTGAATATAAGGTTAATAATTGTTTAATGTATAAGGGAATGTCATGCGCCAGATGTTTGCAGTTGCCTCCGCGCTACCGCGCTGCGATACAAAATAGATATAGCGGCTATCTTTGCTCCACATGGGGCTTAAATCGTCGGCCGCATGATAGGTTAATTGGCTCAACATCGTACCATCAAGTCGTGCCACATAAAGATCTGTATTTCGGTATGTGAACGAATCGTTGCCCGCGATGCTTTCGCCTACGAAGAGCATCCACTCCCCGTCGGGCGACACACACGGGGAGGCAAAACTGCGATTCGGATCAGAGATTAAACACTCCTCCACACCGGTCGAATAGTTGATTTTCCAAATTTCCGATCGGCCGTCACTGCCCGTCCGCGTACAGAGGATAGCCGGCTCATTCGACAAGGGCCAGGGATTCATACCCATCGTGTAGCTCGACAAAAAGTTATTGCCAACGTCATATCCCCAAATACTGATACTGTTTGCTTCTTGACGAGCAAAGAAAATTTGTGCCATATCGGCCGTATAGATTGGCGAATAATCGTTGTTGGCCGAGGTGATTTGCCGGCAAATATAGCCTTGCTTGGCACTTGTTCTGAAAACCTGATGGGTTTTGCCGCGCTGCTCGGAAAAACAAATCCACTCACCATCGGGCGAATAACTGAAATCAATCACCGCCTGACGATTCGTGCGTTGTGTTGAGCCTCCCTGCTTACCCAACTCCTTCACAAAGATATTGCTGGTCGCGTTGCGCAACGAAAGATAGGCAATGTGTTTGCCATCCTTCGATACATCAAGAATACGGTTGGTAAACCATTGCAACCCTTTCGAGGAGCGTTTTACAATCGGCATACACACGTAATCCGAAGCCGTACTAATCTGCGTGAAATCAATACCACTCTCCTCGGGTACCGTTACAACAGAAAAATCAAGGCTTAATGGTCAAAAAGAGACCTGCGAGAGGGGGTAAAATTACTTAATAGTCAAAAAGGAGACCTAAAACAGGCTGTCGAGGAATTATTTCGATAGTTTTTTATAAGTATCTGAACTACATTTTAGATATATTTTGTACT
>JAFQHI010000040.1 GCA_017398045.1 Alistipes sp.
AACGTCAATCACGATTTCCTTTGACGAGGAAAAGCTCTCTGCGCTGAAGATGTATCTCACACAGAGAGGTGTGCAGGTGGAGTCGGAGCTGGAACGCTCCCTCGAAACCCTGTACACGAAAACCGTACCTGCCGGAGTACGAGAATTCATTGAGATGAAATCCGGCAACACACCGAAACCTGCACCCACCGTGAAGAAACCGAAGCCTTCTCCTTCTTCTGCCGTGGGCGCTGGCGACCGGGAGGTGACACAGAATGGGTGATATTGATATCTCCATCTACTACAACGAGCGCAGGCTCGAAGCCATGAAACAGAAGCTCGCCGAGCAAGGAACGACCATCGAAACGGAGATGAAAAATATGATGGATGTTCTCTACGAAACAATTCTGCCCCGTGAGATGTGCGACGAGATCGATGCACAGGTCGCAAAGGAACAGGCGCAAGCCGAAGCCGAAAGCGAAGCGGCAAGGCGGTTCGCCGTTTACCATATCCGAGAGAACGGCGAGGACTATCACTTCACAAGCGACTACTTTCAAACGGTGATGCAGTCGGCATACCGATACCGCCTCTACGAGCGCGGTGAGCTGTCGGATGAACACAAGACCTTCGCAGATTCCTTCGTGGAAACAAAACCGATCAGTCTGGAAAAGTTCTATGAGGTCTGCATCGATATGAATTCGGACAAGCGCATCACTGCCCTTGTGGAATTTGATTTGGACGGAGGCAAGGTCAGCATCTGCGATAGTAGCGACAACGCATGGTGGGTTTACAACCTCCATGATTTTTCTGTCGCTGCCTACAAAGCCTACCGAGCCGTTGGTAGGTCAACTACCGACAGAGCAATAACATTCGCAGAAGCCCTCGCAGGAAAGGAAATCTTTCCGCCGGATGAAACCGAGGACGAAGCCCCCGACGAGGATGAGGACGAAGCTCCGGTGATGCGGATGTAGCGGGGCGAGGATGTCGCCCCTGTGAGCCACCGTGTCGCCCCGTGTGGCGAGTTTCCCACCGAGGTCGGGAAAACACCCACAGCCCGCCTCTCAAGCCCCGTTTCGGGCGTGTTTCGCACAGAGAAAGATCGGGCGGTTTACGCAGGGTTACGCTCTTTCGACAAGGTCGAAAGAGAAGCAGGTGAAAGAGTCGGGGTCGGTGAACCGCCCCGCCTCGGCTCACAGCGGACGGCAATGCCGACCGCACAAGGGTTTTTGGCACTTCCTCCCCGAAAGAGCCATAGGGGTTGTAAGACCGCCCGAAATCCTGTGGTCGGGGTTGTGACTTCGGAAAAACGCCGAAACCACAAGGAAACAGCATGGCGTTGTGAACGGCGTTGTACCAACAAAAAGGAGATGATCCCCATGTTTGAAAACAAGAAGAAATTCGCCCTTTGGGTGTACCCCGACACCCTCGAAAAGATAGAGAATATCTACCGAGAGGACGACTGCGAGAGTAAGTCGGAGTTCATTGAGAAGGCGATCAATTTTTATATCGGATACCTCACCACCGAGGACA
>JAFQHI010000007.1 GCA_017398045.1 Alistipes sp.
ACACTTTATCAACTTTATCAAATGGTATCTTTTCTTCCAATCCAATAAAGATAAACTAAAACAAAAGCAGGAGGAATTATGACCATTCCTCCTGCGCGATTTTTAAGCTAACCAGCAGCCCTTTTTGGCAACATTACCAAAAAATCTTGGACACGCTCTTTTGTCAGAAGTTGTATAACAAGCGGGATTTTTAGGCCTACGAAGCCCGAAAAACCGGAGCATACTTTTTCGTATGTGAGGATTTTGAGGGCGAGTATAACGCCAAAATCACCTTGTTAGACAGCTTCTCTTCTGTGTTTTAATGGGCAAAGTGCCTTAACAATCCTTCACCAACCTCTTGGTCGGGTCGATAAGCGTAAACAGCACGGCTGCAATGACCAGCATCACCGAAATCACGAAGAGCGGTGAGTTGAAATTGCCCGTAGCCTCAATCAGATAACCAAAGGCCGTGGCGCAGACAAAACCGCCGATGTTACCGGCCGTATTCATCGCACCCGACACGGCACCCGAAAAGCGGCCGCTGATATCGCTACAAATGGCCCATGCCGAGGGCAGCATCAAATCAATCACACCAAAGGCCAACGCCAGGAAGACAAAGACCTCGGTTTTGCCGTCGATAAAGGCGGCCAGGAACATGAAGAGTGCCGAGACGGCCAGACCGCCCACACCCAAGAGACGACGACCCACCTTGAGACCGTATTTGAGCGAAAGTTTCGACGAGAGGTAACCACCCGCGATGTTGCCGACCATCGACATGACGAAGGGAATGGCCACCACATAGGTCAGCTCCTCCTTCGTAAAGCCGCGACCTACCTCCATAAAGCGCGGGAACCACGAGAAGAAGAACCAGCTACCCCACGCATAGAAGAAATACATGGCCAGGATGAGCCAGAATTGGCGGTTACGCATAAAGGCCTTCCACGGAATAGCCACCTTTTCGCCCTTCACGGCCGAAGCTTCAGGCAGCGTAGCCAGCTCCTCGGTCGTAATGCCCTTCACATTCTTCGGCTCGTTGCGATACCAGAGGTACCACCCCGCAGCCCACACTACGCCCAGTGCAGCCAGCAGATAGAAGGCCCAATGCCAACCCAACAGGGTCAGCACCGGCAGTACGATGAAGGGGGTCAAAGCTCCACCCATACGGCTGGCAGCCCAGATATAGCCTTGTGCCGTGGAGGTTTCGTGTTGTTTGTACCACTTCACCACCACACCCGTCATACAGGGATAGGAACCCGCCTCACCGATACCGAACATGAAGCGAATCACCAACAGCGAACCGAAGCTCCAGGCCAAGCCCGTCAGACCCGTAAACAACGACCACCAAAGCACGATAAGGGCCAAGACAAGGCGATAGCCCCGCTTGTCACCCCACACGCCCAGCGGCACCTGCATCAGGCCGTAGGAAATCGTAAAGACCGACAATACCCAGCCCCACTGCGACTCCGAAAGGCCCAATTCGGCCATGATGTCGCCCGAGGCCATCGTGATATTGATGCGGTCGAGGAAGGTGATGACGCTGATTAAAACCAGCATCAAAAGCACCAGACTGCGTTTTTTCATACCTGCTGTCGGATTAAATCAGCCCCTTTTGTTTGAGGTACTCCTTCACGCCCAACACACCGAGCAGGGGGCTTGAGAGAACCACCTTGCCGGTCATCTCGATGAGCTTCTGCTCCATGGCGGCCATCGAGCCTTGTGCCAGGACAATCACATCGACACGGTCGGCAATCTGCTTGGCCACCTCCTCAATCAGGCGGTCGTGCGTAGCCTTATCGCCCGACTGACCTGCGGCAAAGGCACCTTCGGCCAGACCCTCGACAATCTCAATCTCACGACCGGCCTCCGCAGCCTTCTTCTCCAGGAGGCGCACCGTCGGCACGAGCGTCGTGGGCAACGTGGCAATGACACCGATTTTCTTGCCCTCAACAACCGCCTTCTCGGCCATCGGGCCATCGATGCGGAAGACCTTCACGGGGGCCACCTCATCGCCCATCTCGGCAACACCACCCACCGACGAGCAGCAGTTGAAGACCACATCGGCACCGGCATCGGCCGCCGCGTTGTAGTAGGCCAAAAGGCGACGCTTCACGGCCGGCGTCACGGCATTGTTGGCAATCACCTCCTGAATGAGCGAATCATCGGCAATGTGGTTGAGTTTCACCTCGGGAAGATACTCCTTGAAGAGCTTGTTCAGCGGCTCGACAAGAGCCATGGCCGTATGCACGGCAACGATACGAATCATAATGTATAAGGTTTTAAGTTGTTTGCTTACGTTGGTAGAATAGTCAAATTTAGGGATTTTTCCGCAAAATGCCAAACATCCTCTTCGAATTCCTTCAAAAAGCGAGAGAGAGCCGCTTGGCGACCCTCTCTCTTTCTCACCGATAAAAAGATTGGATTGGTGGGTGGTGAGTTTCTTGTTGGCCCTATTCCCCGAAAAGGGGCGGGCGCGATTATTCGTAAATCAGTTCAAAATCATCGACCCAAAGGACACTCTTCGAGCTGCCGGTGAAGTAGTCGCCATAGCGCGAGGCGGCAAAGGTCACCAGAATATGGGTCGGGACGCGGCTCGTGGAGCGGTAATCAATCGGGATGGTCACCTCGGTCCAGCCATTGACGCTCTCGGTCAAAAGCAGCTCGCCATAGCCAATCACCGCCTCGGCATCCTTATCGAAGGCCGTCTCGGCAATGCGGCGCGTAGCCACCTCGACGGGGCTTTCGGCCGTACCGCCATAGACCGCGGGGTCCCAATCGCCCAGCGCAATGTAGAGCGAACCGCAATCGGGGTCACCCTTCTGGAGGGTTACACCCGGGGGCTGGGTCGTGATGTAATCAATCAAACCACGTTCATATTTCACCCAACCGCGCAGTGCCACGGGACGAGCCGTGAAGGGGCGACCGAAGTTGATGATGCCGTGCGTACCGTCGTTGCGGACATAGTTGCCGATGTAGAGGTTACCTGCCGCAAAGCGACCGATGCCGAATACGTTGGCAAAAATCGACGTAAGGCGTGCCGAAAGTTTGCCCGACGAACCCGGGCGGGTATCCTTCACACCCTCCGTCACGGTGGCATTGGCGATGCTGGCACCCACGTTACCCGATGCCCAGAAGGGCGAACCGCCCTCGGCATAGGGATAGACGATATCCTTCACCACGCACCAATCCTCGAAACCGCCGTTTTCGAGCGGACGAGTGGTCTCGGTGCGACGCTGTACGACGGGCGAAAGGTCCTCGTTCGAGTAGGCGATAAAGGCATAGTCGCTCGCCTCCTGCAACCCCTTGACGCAGGCCGAGAAGGTACCACCCTCCTGCTTGACATTCGGCACCTCCGACCAGGCCTCCTCGCCCACCTTGCGGTAGCGGAAGCCCACGCGCGTACCCTCTTCGGCAGCACCATAGAGCCATGCCACCTTTGCCCAGGCATCAGCAGCCGTAATCTGCACCTTCACGTCGGTCTCCAACACATAGAGCTGCCAACGCTCCTGCGCCCCCTTCAGAGCGGGGTATTGCAGATAGACGTAGCGCACCGAGCCAAACGAGGTCAGCTCCTCCATCGAGGGGGTCATCGTCGTCACGGAGGCGGGGCCTAATTTGAGCGACGTAACGCGAATCCGACCCAGGTCGGTTCCCTTGGCTACATAGACCGTGGCCGTGCGGCTTTCGGTATCAATCTCCGTCTCACCGATTTGCCCCTCGACCGTGAAGTAGCGTTCGATGGGCTGCACAGCCTGAATCGTCCACCGATAATCCTGATAGCGCGAAAGGGTCACCTCAATCGGCATCCGCAAATCGAATGTTCCGGTCAGCGGAATCGAGGCGGTGGCGTGTTCGGTAAGTTCGACACGGGTCACCTTCACGGCCGTGATGTCGGTCGCCTCCTCCAGCGTCAGGGTCACGGTACGGGTTACAGGGTCGATGGTGGCACGAAAGCCCTCGCCCTCGTAGTCCAGAATCTCCATCTTCTCCACCGGATAGGGGATGGTGTTGTCGATACAGGAACCGAAAGCCAAAAGCGCGACAAGCGCAAGAACCATGTGCCTTAATTTATCCATCATACCTTGTGTTTGCATCTGTTAATAGGCCCAACGATAATCGTCGATATACATCGTGTTGGCGTTGCAGCCGTTCATGTAGTCACCATAGCGGCTCGTTGCCGACGAGATGATGAGCGTATAGTTGTTCGAAGGCTTCGTCACCTTGTCGTACCATACGATGGGAATCTCCAGCTCGACCATCTCCGAACCAGCCGTCTGACCCGTCGGATAGACCACACCGTAGCCAATCACCTTACCCGAGGCCGACGCATCGGCACCATTCTCGGGACTCCACACACCGGTCGGGGTGGCCGAACCCGAAGTGACGTTGTGGCGCGACGACCAATCGATGACCACGGCCTGAATCACCGCCTGGTCAGGCTGACCTTCGGCAATCTCCGAGGCATATTTCGTCGTCGTTACGTTGCCGATGTTGTGCCATACCTTCACCTTAAGGGCCGAGGGACGTGCCAACCAATCGTACTTCACACCGAAGCCTACCGTACCCGAGAAACCGCTCATCGAGAAGGTTCCCGTAAAGAGGTTACCGGCAGCCAACATACCGAGCGTCTCGCTCGACTCGAGCTTGGCGCAATAGCTACCCTGCTGACCGGCATAGCTGCTCTGCACGCACAACGAGGATTTGTAGGTGTTGTTACCACTGCCCCAGAAGGGAGCCGACTCGTTCGACGAGCCCCAGCACGAGAGCGACGTATCCTCCAGCGTAGCGTAGGGGATCGTCTGCGTCGTGGTGGTCTGGAGCGTAGCCGTATCGCCCGCTACGCCATCCACAACGAGCTGATACTCGTAGGTAGCGTTGGCGAAGATGCTCTTCGTCGTATCGGGCGTGTAGATGGTGTGACCATTCACATTGGTTGATTCGCTCCACACGGCCGTCGAAACGCCCGTATAGGTCATATCGCCTGCGGCCGTCAGCGTCGTCTCGGCCCACTCGGTCGTACCCTGGCGGCGATAGCGAACCACCACCGACTGGGCAGCATCGGTCACCACAGCCTCAAACGCAGCCGTATTGGCCCAGAGGTCGTAGGTTGTAGCGGCACTGTTCAGACCCGTCTTGACGAACTGCAACTTCTGCTGGTAGTCGCCACCGGTATCGGTCATGCCGAATTCGAGCGTCTGGTAGGCACCCGAAAGCGAGGCAAAGTAGGCGGCATCGAGCGTAAACTGCACCTTGGCAGCATCCACCACCGTAGCCGTCAGGCCCGCAATGGCACCCTCGACAACCTGACCGTTCTCGAAGAAGGTTACGCCACCCAGCGTCAGCTGCTGCAAATCGTTGATCGACTCGCAAACGAGCGTCACGGTCGAACCCGCCTTGTAGGTATTCACGGCCGAGTTGCTGATACCCTCACCCGTAATCTCGGGCTGGGGCTTGAAATCGAAATCGTTCTCGAACTCATCCACCGAGTCATCCACCAGCACCTGAATCGTCATCAGACCCTCGGGCGACTTCGAATAGACGAAGGCGAGTTTGTAACCCTTACCGGCCTCGACATTCGATATCGTGCCAACCTTCTCAATCGCGCCATCCTCGGGATGGGTAGCCGAGAAGGCCCACACGAGGGTCGTCACCTCCTCGGGGAGGAGGAAATAACCGGTCGTGGTCTCCGTAAAGGTGAGCGCGGGAGCCTCCGCAGCCGCTACGTCGGCCTCGAAATCGGCCACCTTCGTAGCCGTCGAGGTCATCGCGGCCAGCTGAATCTTCACGTCCGACAACAGCGCGTTCTCGTTCTCCGAGTTCGTCGTATCGAAGGTCGCGGTGGCCTTCGTATTCAGCGTCGGACAGGTAACGGCAATGTTGGTCGTCGTGTGGGGAGCCACCTGGAACGGCTGTTCACCGCGGTAGCAGAGCAACTGCTGCAACGCAGCCGCATCGTTGGGGTCCACGAAGGCCTGCTGCTCCTTATCGCCCGCCTCGACCAGCACCGAATAACTGCCCTCGACGAGGTACAGCGGAGCGGGAATCTCCTCCATCGAGGTATAGCGACGAATCAGCGCACCATCCTCGCGGTAGATACGTACTTTGAGCGTCTCGGGGGTAAAGTCACCGCCATTGACTGCGCGGGTCTCCGCCTTGAGGTTGATGTCGAAATTTACGGCACCCTCCTGCTGCTCGCCCGAAAGCTCCTTCTCGCAGGCTGTAGCCATCATGACCACACCTGCCATCAGCATATATCGAAAGATATTTTTCATCTTTTTCTACACTTTTTAAGATTCACACTCCTACAACTGCACATAGAATTGCAACGACTTCTTCGTCTCACCGGCAGCATCACCCACCGTGATGTTGAAGTAGCAGTAATCCGATGCGGGGAAGATGGCGTAGAGCATACCCATAAAGCCCGAGATATCGAACGAGGCACTCTTCTCACCCTTGAGCGTCGAAACACCCTCGCCAAGGAAGCCCAGACCCTGCAACACGTTCACCTGCTCCGCGGTGGGGTTAATCAGGTCGATGTGGCTGCCCAGACCTATGCCTGCCAGCTCCTCATCCGTCAGTACCGAGCTGACGATATCTACCTCCAACTTCGTGAAGCCCGTTGCCGAACCCATATCGACCTTGCACTGGAAGGTCGAAGCGTTGTCGGCCGTGAGGGTATGTACTTCATCAATCACATCCTGGCCATCCTTCATCCAAACCACCGTCGGGAGCGTAGCACCCGAACCGCTGTTATTGACCGTTACGACAATATCGGTGTGCTTCGTGCGGTTCTGGTCGTCGGTTGCATAGATGCTGATGGTGTGCGTACCTGCGTAGCGATAGAAGGCATCCATACCGGCCGACTTCACCGTCAGGGTCTGACCATCCGCAGCTACGTTGCAGTACTCCGAAAGGTTGTTCGACGGGAAGAGTTCCACGCGACCCTTCGTCGTGGCGGTCAGCTCATCGAAGGCCGTCTGCAACGAAGCGTTATCCGACGTCACAACTGCATAGAGCGTCTTCACGGCAGCACCCGTCTCGGGCGTTACGTTGAGCTTGAGGAACGAGGTCCAAGCCTCGGCATCGGCATCGTACTTCGAGCCATCAATCGTGTAGGTCAGCTCCTCCTGGCCGTTGATGCTGACACTCGGTGCGGCGGGATTCTCCTCCTCATCGTCGGGAATCGCCTCCTCGATATCGAGCGTCTCGTAGAGGGTCATCACATCGACCGTAATCTCCTCGTCGTAGATGTAGCTCTCGACCGTAATCTCAAACTGCACGTTACCGGTCGTCGGGTGCGAGATGTTAATCGAAATCTTGCGCCACTGGGCAGCACGCACGTTGGTCAGCGTCTTGGTCATCTTGACCTCCTTCCACAACGACTCATCCACCGTGCCGTCGGTCAAATCCTCCACCGAACCGGTATAGTAGTCACCCGAGAGGACGATGGTCATCGTGTTGCCTGCGGTCGAATTCAGCCCCGCCTCATCGCGGAAATAGACCTTCGGGCTTTCGTGGGTCGAGGAGGCCTCGAAATCGTAGCTGTTCGATGCGGCATCCGTACCCACCTTCACGTTGGTCTTCAGACGACGCTCCGAGGTGGCATCATACTGCTTGAAGGAAGCCTTCAAATCGGCCGAAAGCTCGACCGTCGTCAGGATATTGGCCAACTTGCAGGTCACCGTGGCGGTCGAAGTCTCCTTCGAGCGAATCACCACATCCTCCGACTGACCGGCATAGTAGGGGGCATCGACCTTCGCACCATCCACGACGCCATCCTGCGTCTGGCGAGCCGAAACGACATAGGTACCCGGTGCGAGCGACAGCTGCTGCTGGGCGGCATCGGCATACGTACCCTGCCATACCACCGTACCGGCCGTCTTCTCGCTCACCATCACCCAATAAGAGGTGGCGGCCTCGGTTACGGCACGCGTCGTAGCCTGGGGCTTGCTCTCGGTCGAGGCATTCTCCGTATCGAGATTGACGCTTACGTCGCCAATCTTGAGGTAACCGACCTCCTCCTGCTCTGCGCCCGGGCCGTCGGTCTTCAATTCGTCAATTTCACAAGCTGTTACACACGCTGCCAGGGCGACGAGGAACAGACTCTTGAGGTATTTTTTCATGGTTTTCCTGTTTATTACGTGTGTCACTAAATTTCGGGATTCAGCTCAATCTCCTGCTCCTCGACCTCGGTAAAGGTACCGTCGAAGGCAATCGAAAGCGAACCTGCACCGGCCTTACCGTGGTCCACCGAGATGGCATAAAGGGTCTCGGGAGCGATGGTCGAGCCAATCTGCGTCTTCGCAAACTCGACTGCCACGCCATTCTGCGCCTTCACCGCCTTGCCGCTCAACGCCAGCACCTGGGCGGGATTTACGAACGTAAGCTCGGTCACCTCCTGCGAATTCATCGCAAAGGTAAAGCTGTTGGCCTCGGTGTGAATCGTCAGCTCAATCGCATCGTAGTAGTTGAGCATCCACTCGGTCACCTGCACCGTGAAGCAGCTGTTTGCCAGCTTGCAGCTCACGGGATAGGTCATCGTCTTGTTGGCCTTCACCTCGAAGTCGGTCAGTGCGCCCGTGAAATAGGCCTTACCGGCACCCTCAACGCCCGCCTCACCGTGGGTGAAGGTGGCCGAATAGGTACCCGCCTGCAGGTCGGGCTTCTCCATATGATATGCCGCAACCGTTACCCAGCTACCCGTGTACGACTGCGTCAGGTTCTGCTCGTCGAGGTAGCTACCCGTCATCTGCAATGCGAAATCTGCGGCCGCGGGAATCAACGCTGTGGGCAGCGCATAGCCACTCTCGGCTCGTGTCTGCACCTGGTTGATTTCGGCAGGAACATCCACCGTGAAGGTCACCTGACCCTCACCGGCTCCCGTCGAGAAATCATCCTCCGAACTACAAGCCGTCACCGCAAGGGCAAGGGCCAGCATCGGAATCATCCATCTTTGTTTCATCTGTTTTGTTTTTAGTGAGTTATTCTTTTTTGTCGTTTATCGTGCGCTACCTATTGGGCAATCTGTACTTTCACGTTGTCGATGTACATCCAATACATACCGTTACCGGCAAAGCCTGCCTCTCGGTTGTTGGTTAGATACCAGCTCACGCGGGTCGTATTACCGCATCCTGCGGCCGTGAAGGTGTTGTGATGGGGCGTATTGCCGTAGAAGGTACCATCGGCATTCGATCCGTCGATGGCCAACACGACATCGGCCACAACCACCGAGGGAATCGTATCGTCTCCGGCAGTGACGACGCTCGTTGTCGTTCCGGCCGAATAGACCGGGAAACCACCCGAACCCACCGCCTCGTAGCGGTCGCCTGCGTAGTCATAATCGACACGTATCGAGGCATTTGCATTGGGCTTAAGCTTCGTCAGGACGGGCGTATCGACACGACCCGTATTTCGGTTGGTCACCCAAAGGCCCATCTCCATACGCGAGCAGATGCGGATATTCTGCCCCGCACCGCCACCGATACGCGCACCGTACCAATCGTTCAGGCCATATTGGGCCAGGGCGATGGCATCATACTCACCTGCATCAGAGGTCTTGTGGACCGTACCGTTCTCAAACGAGGAGCTGATGCCTGAAAAATCCTCCTCCAAGAGGTACGGCACCCGCTTATCGACGCGATTCAGGCTGTTTTCGGCAAGCGACGAGGCCAACGTAATCGGGTCATCGAAAAGACAATGCACAGATTCGTAGCTCAACGGCAGGCTCTTGCCACCCATCGTCGAGGGGTCGGCACAGATGGCCACGATATAGCGATTTTTGTCATTGGGCGTCAGGACCAACGTGTTGGTTGTGGTCGAGGTGTAGGGGACCACGAAGTTATAGCCCGTGAGGGTCATCGTCTGCCACGGCTCACCCAGGTTGTTGGCCACCTCGCGGATATCGAGGTAGGTAATGGGGCCGAGGGGCGATTCGGGAATCGTCAGTGCGATAGGGGTAATTCGCTGCGGCTCAAGCGTTTTTTGCACCGTAGTCGAAATCTCGGCCGACTCGACACCCGCCTCGTTATAGGCCACAAAGCGAATCTCGCCATTCAGCTCCGTGGGTTTCACGTGCAGCCACAGATAGCCTTCACCGGCATCGAGCAGTTTCTCCTCTGCGAGTTCGACGGTCACTTTGTTCGACAAATCGGACCAAAGCATCGTATGTTCGGGGTCGGTCACATCAAAGGTCACCTTGCCGACCACCTCCTGCGGGAAGGTGATGTCGAGTCGTTGGATACCCAGTCCAAGGAGGTTTTTCCCTTCGGGAATACGGATGCGCACCAGGTGCATCAGGTGCGAGAAGTTCAGTTCGGGACTCTGCCACTGCACGAGGCTTTCGCTCCCCGTGTTGGGTTGCAGGGCATCACCGCTCGTTGCGGCCCACATCACATCGAGCGACGGGTCATACACACCGCTCTGCGTAGCGGGCAGCGTATAGCTTACCTGCGTGCCGGTTCGCGTTTCGGGTTCGGGATAGACCGCCTCGTAGCGATAGCTGCCGCGCTCCATAGCCGGCACGGTGGCTAGAAAATCGGCCGACGAATAGGTGGCATTGTAGGTGGCCAGCTCAAAGGTGGTCGCCTCGAAAAGATAGGCCGAGGCCTGCTCCGACTTGGCCCACACAGCCAACCGGTCGCCCACCTCCCAGCGAATCTCCTGCTCCGAACCGGCAGCACCGCTCCCTTCGCCGAGCGATGTACGGGTCGAACCACCCTGCGAGGCACGAATCATCGCCTCGTAGCTTGTCGGCCGTACAGGCAGCGGCTCCTGGTGGTCATCCACCTGGCAGGCCATGCACCCCAGCATCGCAAAAATCGGAAGTATCAGCTTTTTAAGTTGCACTGTATCGAGATTTCTATACTTATATATACTATTTCACCCTTGCAAAAATAATTCGAACCACCGAGAGGCAAAAATCTATTCAACGAGCCACCTCGGTTTAATCACGAACAAGCGATTTTTTATCACCAATCCCAATTTTTGTATTCCGCTCCGTGAAAGAACTTTTCGTGATTAAAAACGGGTGATTCGTTGAATTTTTTGGGTGCGCAAAATCCTTTTACCTATATTTGCACGCAGCGTAAAAAGTCATGATGAAATTTTTATCCCCATATCTGCGAGTCGGACTCCTCGTTTTGGCTCTGTTTGTCACCGCAACCATCTCGGCACAAAACGCCCGGATGGCGACCGATGACAGCCTCCGTCTTTCGCGTGCCGAGCGCATCAGCGAACGCGGTATCACCAACCTGAAGAACACCTTCATTCCGAAGGGTCACATCATCACCGGTGCAGCCGTCTCCTACTCGACCCACGCCAACGACAACTACACCTTCATGGTGGTCGAGGATATCGAGTCGGAGGGCTACAACTTCCGTGTCAGCCCCATGGTGGCCTATGCCGTGCGCGACAACATGGCCATCGGTCTGCGCGGTACCTACTCGCGTTCGAACCTCACCATCGACAATGCCGACCTGAAGTTCGGTGACGAAGAGACGGGTACGGAAATCGTGGTCGATAAGTATAAGGCCGTGAAACACACCTACATGGTTTCGGCCATTTGGCGACAATACATCCCCCTTGGCAAGAGCAAACGCTTCGCCATCTTCAACGAAATCTCGCTCGGTGCGGGCGGTACGGAGGCCATCTTCGCTGCCGACCAGCCCATCCGAGGCACCTACGAGGAGGGCTACACCCTCTCGCTCGGCGTCTCGCCGGGTCTGATGGCCTTCGCCACGAACGACGTAGCCATCGAAATCAACGTCGGTGTGATGGGCATCTCCTATACGGATGTGGAGCAGGTACACAACCAGGTCACGGTGGGTCACCGTTGCTCCTCGGACATGAATTTCAAAGTCAACCTACTCTCTATCGGCGTGGGCGTATCCTTTTATTTGTAACCTGTTATGATGCGTAAAACGATTCTCCTCATGCTGACCCTCCTCCTCTGCGCTCCCCGAATCGAGGCGCAGGAGGTGGTGACACCGGCCCTCTCTTCGACCGTGACGGCCGACAACGCAGCACCCGCCCGCAAGCGTGTTGTACGCCTCGACCGCAAGCTCAAAACCGGTAGCACGTTTGGCTACAAAGGCGAGTTTCTGGTGGGTCTGACCGCCTCGTATGGCACCCTCTCGAGTGAGGACAGCGACTTTATGGTCTATCTCGACAACATCAACGTCGATGGTGCGCTGACCTCCGTCAAGCCCTTCTTTGGCTACTTCTACCGCGACAACCGTCTCATCGGTCTGCGCCTGGGCTATCAATACCTCGATGGCGATTTGGGCAGTCTGGATTTGGACCTGGGTGAGCAGAACGACATCACGCTCAACATCGAAGGGATGGAGCTGACGAACCACAGCTACTCGGTGGCCGCGTTCCACCGCTCTTACGTATCGCTCGACCCGCGCGGTCAGTTTGGTCTGTTTGCCGAGATTGAGGGTTCGATGCAGTTCGGACGAGGCGAGTTTATCAACTCCTCGGGCGACACACCGAAATACACCGAGAGCAAGAACATGAAGTTCAAGATCGGCTTCAACCCGGGTATGGCCATCTACATCTTCCCCTCGGTCTGCGCAACGGTCTCGATTGGTCTGGGCGGTATTCAATACACCTCCGTGGAGCAGTTCGACGAAACGGGCGAAAAGATTGGCTCACGCCGCGCTTCGAAGATGCGTTTCCGCCTCAACGTGGCCGATATCAACTTCGGTATGACCTTCCACATTTGGGACAAGAAGGGCATGGCCAAGAAGTACTAAAAGGGCGATAACGGGTGCTAAGGGCGACTAAAGGAGACTAAAAGGGGCTAAAGAGCTTAACGACATTAAAGAGAATAAGGATATTAAAGAGGCAGTTGCACACTCTTTAATATCCTTAATTTCTTTGGTAATGTTGCCAAAAAGGGCTGCTGGTTAGCTTAAAAATCGCGCAGGAGGAATGGTCATAATTCCTCCTGCTTTTGTTTTAGTTTATCTTTATTGGATTGGAAGAAAAGATACCATTTGATAAAGTTGATAAAGTGT
>JAFQHI010000041.1 GCA_017398045.1 Alistipes sp.
ACGGCCTCTTCCTGTGTGGGGTTGAGCCACGGGAATCGGGTGGGGGCGAAAGTGAAGGTCGAGGTCTTCTGCGTGCCGTGGAAGATGTCGCGCAACTCCGCCAAGCGGTTTCCTTTCGCCTTGATGACTTGGCCGAGGGCTTCGAACATCAGCCGGTAGCTCGTCTCGTCGAAGTAGAGCTGCACGCCCAGACGGTCGGCATTCTGTATGTCCATCAGCGCCGAGGCTCCCGGCAGGATGACCACCATGCGGTCTTCGTCCACATAGTTCACCGTGGCGGTGAAGTTGAAGTAATGCAGCCTGTCCGATGCGTCTTGGGTGAAGAAGCACACGGGTCGTCCGAATTCGAACACGTGTTCGATGTCCTTGTCTTCGCGTCGTTCCACTTCGATGACCAGTTGGTTGAGCGAGTTGTAGTAGCTCCGTCCCACGCTGAGGGGATACCAGCACATCCCGCGCTTCACTTTCCGTCCGATTCCCATCGTCTCGGTCTGCTGTCGGAAGGTTTCCTTCTCGTGTTCATACTCCATGCGCAGGAGCAGTTCTTGCCTCTGTAACAAGGCGATTGGTGAGGCGGTGTGTATGGAGCTTTTGTTCATTGGTTCTTGGTTTCTTGTTCTTGTTCCGTTTCGGGATAACAAAGATACAAAATTGAAAACGAAAAGTCAAGTATTTCGGGACTTTTCGTTTTCAGTTTTGTATCTTTGTAGTGTTCAAGTTCTTCGTTTCTTTTGGGTGTGATTTTGTCCTAAGGCAAAGGATGTTCGGCCGATTGTTTGTACCTTTGCGCCCAGTTTTAAGAATCATAAAAAATCTAATGTTATGTCAAACAATCGATTTTCGTCGGCTTCGTATGCCGACACCAAGCCTCACTATAACATCCTCGACGGGCTTCGTGGGGCGGCTGCACTGATGGTGGTGTGGTATCACGTGTTCGAGGGCTATGCCTTTGCCGAGGGTACGAACGGCGTGGAAGGGGGCGGACTCATCAATGTGTTCAATCACGGGTATATGGCCGTGGATTTCTTCTTTATGCTGTCGGGTTTCGTCATCAGTTATGCGTACGATGACCGTTGGAACCAAATGTCGATGGGCGATTTCTTCAAGCGCCGTCTGGTGCGTCTGCATCCGATGATTGTGATGGGTGCCATCATTGGCCTCACTACGTTCTTGCTGGGCGGAGGCGTGAAGTGGGACGGTTCGGTCACTCCGATGTCGGGCGTGGCATTAGCGTTCTTCCTCACTTGCCTGTTCATCCCTGCTTGGCCGGGGGCGATGCACGAGGTGCGTGGCAATGGCGAGATGTTCCCGCTGAATGGTCCTTCGTGGTCGTTGTTCTTTGAATACATCGGCAACATCTGCTATGCGTTGTTCATCCGCAAGCTTTCCACCAAGTCGTTGTCGTGGTTGGTGGCTGTATTAGGTGTGGTTTATATCTGGTTCTCGGTAGGCAATGTGTCGGGTTACGAAAGCATCGGTGTGGGTTGGACGGTAGGCGACTCCGTGAATATCTTCGGCGGATTCCTCCGTATGATGTTCCCCTTCTCACTCGGTATGTTGTTGGCGCGTAACTTCAAGCCGGTGCGTGTGCGTGGCATTTTCTGGTTGGCCATCGTGCTGCTGTTCGCCTTGTTCAGCGTGCCTTTTTTCCCCAGCGTGGGCGGCATCTGCGTGAACGGCATCTTCGAAATGTGTTGCATTATGCTCATCTTCCCGGTCATCGTATGGCTCGGTGCGTCGGGCGTGACCACGGACAAGGCTTCGACGGGCGTGTGCAAGTTCTTGGGCGACTTGTCTTATCCTTTGTATATCGTTCACTATCCGGTGATGTACCTCTTCTATGCTTGGCTCATCAAGAACCAGCTCTACACCGTGGCCGATACTTGGCAGGTGGTACTCCTGGTGTTCGCGGTGAACATCACCTTGGCTGTCGTGGCCTTGAAGCTGTACGACGAGCCGGTGCGCCGTTGGTTGGCTGCTAAGCTGCGGATTGGGGTGAAGAAGTGATTCCTGTCCGGTGTACTTCTATTAGGCACGGATTACACGGATTAACACGGTTTTTTAGTGTATGTATTCATCAACTAAATCCGTGAAATCCGTGTAATCCGTGCCTAAAATATATCTACAATTCAAAATAAAACCTTATCTTTGTAAGCATAAAGCAGAATCACTATGAAGAAACAGGCTGATTACATCAAACGCATCGAGATTCGCGGACTTTGGGGACGCAAGAACATCTCGTGGGAGCTGCAACCCGACGTGAACATCCTCAGCGGGGTGAACGGCGGAGGCAAGAGCACCATCCTCAACAAGTCGGTGAACACCCTCGATATGCTGCAAGGAGGCTCGCTGAGCAACGACGATTCATTGGGCGTGCGCTTCGTCTTCTCGCCCGAAGATGCCACCTACATCCATTACGACGTGATACGGAGCTTCGACCGCCCTCTGCTGCACGGCGACCTGATGGAGAAGATGGCGGACAAGAACGTGAAGTCGGAACTCGACTGGCAGCTCTATCAGCTCCAACGCCGGTACCTCGACTATCAGGTGAACGTGGGCAACCGCATCATCGAGTGCCTCACCTCGGGACATCCCGAAGAGGCCGCAATCATCTCGCAGCCCAAGACCAAGTTCCAGGACCTCGTCGATGAACTCTTCGGCGAGACGGGCAAGAAGATTCTCCGCAAGAGCAACGAAATCCTCTTCGAACAAGATGGAGACACGCTCTATCCCTACCAGCTCTCGTCGGGCGAGAAGCAGTTGCTCGTCATCCTCCTCACCGTCCTGGTGCAGGACAACCGCACGGGCGTACTCTTCATGGACGAGCCCGAAGTTTCCCTCCACGTGGAGTGGCAACAACGGTTGATTAGCCTGATTCGTGAGCTGAACCCGAATGTGCAAATCGTCCTCACCACCCATTCGCCGGCTATGATTATGGACGGATGGATGGATGCCGTGACCGAAGTGAGTGATATAACTGTGTGAGTAGTTGCAGTAGTTAAAGTAGTTAGAGTAGTAAAAGTAGTTATCAGCAGGAGTTAAAGCCGAATGTTTTGACTATAAGTGACCTTTGCTGGGCTATTGACTTTGATTCTTTTGACTCCTTAACTCCTAGCGAAGCGATGACTTCTTTGACTACTATAAAAATATATACTATGGGAAAACGTCTGTCGGACAATCTGTCGTCCTTATACATAGGAGCAGCCAATCGCCTCAAGCCCAAGAAGGCAAGGCATCGCATCGTGGCCTACGTGGAGAGCTACGATGACGTGTCCTTCTGGCGTTCGGTCTTTGCCGACTTCGAGGACGAGACCTGCTATTTCGAGGTGATGCTCCCTTCGAACAAGTCCCTCAGCAAGGGCAAGAAGATGGTGCTGATGAACCAGCTCGGCTCCCGTTTAGGGCAGAACATGGTGGCGTGTGTGGACAGCGATTACGACTATCTGCTTCAAGGCACGACCTCCACTTCCCGACAAATCAACCAGAGCCGATACGTTTTCCAAACCTACGCCTACGCCATCGAGAACTATCAGTGTTATGCCGAAAACCTGCACGAAGCCTGTGTGATGTCCACCCTCAACGACCGTCCGTTGGTGGATTTCGTGGGCTTTATGACGATGTTCTCGCAGATAGCCTATCCCTTGTTCGTATGGTCGGTATGGTTCTATCGCAAGCACAACCTCCGCGAGTTCTCGCTGACCGACTTCAATGCCTACGTCCGCCTCGACCACGTCAGCGTGCGCCATCC
>JAFQHI010000042.1 GCA_017398045.1 Alistipes sp.
AACATAGCCTTCGGCTCATTTGGATGACGCGGATTCATCCTTTCCGTGAGAAATCCGTGTCATCGAAACAGTCGGAACGACTACGAAAACACAAAGAAAAGAAAATCCGTGCAATCCGTGTAATCCGTGCCTTCAAAAAAACACCCACTAATCAACCATCAACTATGAACAAGAAAGAACTTTGGCAGAAGATACTGCACTTTGCGATTACGATTCTCACGGCGATAGCCACCACCCTCGGCACCACCTCGTGCATCGGGATGATGAACTGAAACGAAAAGAGGGTGCCCCGAAAAGCACCCTCCATGTATCTTGTCAATCTGCCAACACCTTCATCTGGCAATGCTTGCAATCGAAATCCAGGCGGAAACGCTTGCCGTCCGTGCTCACCAGATAGTACGGCTCTTTGTAAGGCGATTTCTCCTTGTGCCGCACGGGGCACCAACCCATACTGTAGCGCAGACAATGCTTGCAGAACATCAGCACGGCATCGGGCGCAGGACGCTTCTCGAAGGCAGGGGCTATCTTCACCACCCCGTGATGACGGTAGAACCGGGCAGCACCCTCGTTCATCACATTGCCCAGATAAGTCAGCTCGCCTTGCGGGAAAGGATGGCTGGTGGCGGGCATGGACACGATTTCCTGGCGATAGTTCATCCTGCGGGCAGCCAAGAGCTTCTCCACGGCCTCGCGACGGAGCTCCGCCAACTGGGACGAAGGGATGAACCAATTGTCCTTCAAATCGACATCGATGCGGACGGCCTCGAAAGGCGTGTTGCCCAACTTGCCTAATTGGTTCTTGAGGTTCTCTGCTTGCGGCGTGCGGGCCAATTCCTTTTCCTTCTCCAGAGCGACACTGACTTGTACATCGTCCTCGTCGGTCAAGGTCAGCGTGAAGCCGAAATTGTTCTCGGTCAGTTGTAGGACGACACCCAGCTTGCGTTCGGCCGACTTGCGCTGCATCAGCTTCTCGAACTCCTGGTCGAAGTTGCGGTAAAGCACGGTGCGCTGCTTGATGCGGGGCATATCGCCGGCCGGGAAGAGCTTGTTGTTCTCCACGCGGTTGATGCGGAGGCCTTTCAGCTTGCCGCGCTCGTCCAGGTAGCAGATGCCGTCGCCGTTGTTGAAAGGTTTGACACCCGCCACGACGATGTAGTTGCCGCGGATTTCCTTCACATAACCCATCTCCTCGCCCAGGGATTTCGGGGTGTCGAAAGAGAAAATATCCTTACTCCGTTCATACAGGAAATAGTTGGTGAAGCCACGGGTGAAGCTCTTGTCCAGCTGGGGGCGGAAGGCCAGCTTCACGACTCCCGACGAGGCACGGATGTACTCCTTGCGGTGCTTCAGGACGGCATCAATTTTCTGCCGGTAGCAAGCCACCACATTCTTCACGTACGAGGCATCCTTCAACCGTCCTTCTATCTTGAACGAAGACGCACCGGCATCCATCAGCTTTTCCAGCTCCTCACTCTGATTCAGGTCCTTCAACGAAAGCAGGTGTTTGTCCTTGACTATCAGCCTGCCGTCGGCATCCACCATATCGAAGGCGAGGCGGCAGAACTGAGCGCACTCTCCGCGGTTGGCACTGCGTCCGAAACAATGCTGGCTGACGTAGCACTGGCCGCTGAAGCTCACGCACAGGGCACCGTGCACGAAGACTTCGAGGGGTGTCGCGGGCACGGCCTCGTGTATCTTGCGGATTTGCTCCAACGAGAGCTCACGCGCCAAGACCACCTGACGGAAGCCGGCATCGGCCAGGAACTTCACCTTCGAGGCGCTGCGGTTGTCCATCTGCGTGCTGGCGTGGAGGGGAATCGGCGGAAGGTTCAAGCTCAGCAATCCCATATCCTGCACGATGAGGGCATCCACCCCTATCCGGTACAAATCCCAAATCATCCGTTCGGTTTCGGGGAGTTCCTCGTCCTTCAGGATGGTGTTGAGGGTCACGTAGATGCGGACATTATACAGATGGGCATACTTCACCAGCTCGGCAATGTCTTCCAGCGAGTTGCCTGCCGCGGCACGGGCACCGAAACGGGGCGCACCGATATACACGGCATCGGCACCGTGGTCGATCGCCGCGATACCGCACTCCAAATTCTTGGCCGGAGCCAACAGTTCTATCTTTCGTTGCTTAATCATTTTATCTCGTTGATATCGTACGGGGTTTCCTGATAAACGTAGTAGTTCAACCAATTGGAGAACATCAAGTTGGCGTGGCCACGCCAGCGCACCAACACACCCTCGTCGGGGTTATCGTTGCGGTAATAATTGCGGGGCATCTCTATCGGGAGACCCTTGCCGAGGTCGCGCTTGTATTCGCCATCGAGGGTATTCGGGGCATACTCCGAATGGCCGGTAATGAAGAACTCGCGTCCGTTTCGTGCCATCACCATATACACACCCGAGTCTTCCGACTCGGCCAGCAAGGTCAAGTCCTTCACCTGGAGGATGTCTTCGCGACGGATTTCCGTGTGTCGGCTATGCGGCACGAAGAACTCGTCGTCGAATCCGCGGAAGATGGGCAACCCCTGCACGTTGATGCAGTGCTTGAACACCCCGAACATCTTCTTGTCGAGCGGATACTTGGGCACTCCGTAGAAGTGATAAAGCCCGGCTTGTGCCGCCCAGCATATATATAAGGTAGAAGTGACGTGGGTATGCGCCCAGTTGAACACCTCGGTGATTTCTTCCCAATAGTTTACGTCCTCGAACGGCATCTGCTCGACGGGCGCACCGGTGATAATCATCCCGTCGAACTTCTGACTCTTCAGGATGTCGAAGTCGTGATAGAAGGCCTGCATGTGCTCGATGGGCGTGTTCTTCGAGGTATGGCTCTTGAGCTTCATGAACGTGATTTCGAGCTGAAGCGGAGTATTGGAAAGCAGACGCACAAGGTCGGTTTCCGTGGTAATCTTGATGGGCATCAGGTTGAGGATGACAATCTTCAACGGGCGGATGTCCTGCGAGCTTGCCCGCGAGTTGTCGATGACGAAGATGTTCTCTTCCTTCAGCAACTCGATGGCAGGGAGTTTATCGGGTAAATTCAGTGGCATATTTCTTCTTTTTGTTTATTTGGTGGTGCAAAGGTAAGGAAAATATATCATTTAACGCATCACTCTCCAAGCCGGATGCACCTCATTATTCTGATGGGCGGCCTTCTTCACCTTCTGATAGAAGAAATTGAGGATGGCTTGCGGGTCGTTGGCAAACTTCGGGTCTTTCTTCTTTTCTTCGAACTCAGCTTTCAGAGCCGGGTCCTTCGCCAGGAGCTCGCGGCCTTTTTCTTCCATATACGGCAAGCGAATCCAGAACTCGTTGGTGGATTGCACCACCTGGTTGAAGAAGCCCCAATACACCAAAGAGCCCGGTGCCGATGGTTCGAGCAACCAAGCGGCCAAGCGTCCGTTCGGTTGATTCATATCGATATGGACACTGCCTGCAGGGTACTCCAACGTTTCTGTCTGTGTGGTGTATTCGGTCTTCACGACAGGGATGCGTCCTTCACTCTGACGGGGCGAGAAGGTGGCCTTGGTATAACGATAGGTCTCCACTTCTACAGACTTCGGCTCGGTGAGGCGGGTGTACTTGATGTCGTGCAAGTCGAGCAAGTCGATGACTTCCGTCCATTGAGGCATCAGGATGTAAGCCTCGGGCAGTTGTACGGACGAAGTCGCCTCGTAGGAAGTAATCATCGGACACTTCAAGGTGATGGGCTTGTTGTAGTTATGGCGCACCCAGTCGGCACCCGAGAGGTCACTCTTCACCGTATCCCTTGCCCAACTCAAGTAATCCACCCATACGCTATCCTTGTTCACAGGCTTGAAAGTCAGCTCCATCGGTTGCTGGCGATATGCCGGAGAGCTCACGTTCTTGTCGGCCTCGGCGATGACCTTCTTCAACGATTCCTTGTTCTCCGCCAGGATGCGGGCACTGGCGATAAACGCTTCTACGGTAGCCTTCACGCGTTGCTCGTAGGGCTTGTAGATGTGGTTCTCGATAAGCAAGCCCAGGCGGTTGCGCGATGCGGCATAGCCTTCCGAATAGCGAGGGTCGAAGATGTCAATCAGGATACCGCTTTCGGGGGCATTGTACTTGCGGAAGGAGGCATAGAGGAAGAGCGGGAAGCCCACCTTCTCCATCCGTTCGTTGAGTTGCTTTTCATACACATCGAGCGACCATCGGCGGAGGCCTTCTTCCATGATGGTACCTCGGTTTTCGATGGCGTATGTCATCACATATTGGAAATCGGCACCATTGGTCACGTGCACATCGATGAAAAGCTCCGGCATCCAACGGTTATAGAGCTTCAGCCAAGCACGCATTTCGGGCGCATCGGCCTTCAGGAAGTCACGATTGAGGTTGATGAGCTGGGCGGTGTTTCGGGTGCCCAACTCTTCGGGGCCATTCTGA
>JAFQHI010000008.1 GCA_017398045.1 Alistipes sp.
CAGGGCGAGTCGGAGGCCGACGCCCAACTCTCCGATGCCGACACTCCGCCCGAGATGCCCGCCAAGCTTCCGCCGCTCATCGAGCTGCTGGTGAGCCGCACGCCCGACATCTATCAGCCTGCCGTGGCGAATGCCGTGTTCCCCGCACTGGGCACGCACTTGTGGCAAACCACGTTCCGCTACATCGACAATACCCTGCACGAGGCCACGTTGGCAACGTTGCTGATGGCACCCACGGGTAGCGGAAAGAGTTGCGTAAACCAGCCCATCGACTACATCATGGCCGACATCCGCAAGCGCGACCGCGAGAATATGGAGAAGGAACGCAAATGGAAGCGCGACACGCAGAGCAAGGGGGCGAACAAGGACAAGAAGCAGCGCCCCGAGGGAATCGTCATTCAGGAAATAGACCCCGACAGCACCTCGGCTGCCTTCGTGCAGCGTATGGCCGATGCCGAAGGGCGTTTCCTCTATGCACGGATGAACGAAATCCAGCAGCTGAACAACTTGTCGAGCCGTGGAAACTCGAACAATGTGTTCGACCTGCTTTGCCTGGCGTTCGACTACGGCAACATCTACGGGCAGACGCGTGTGGGCATGGGCTCGGTGAGCGAGAGGGTGTGCGTACGCTTCAACTACAACGTGAGCACCACCATCAGCAAGGGGCAGTCATTCTTCCGCCGTGTGCTGACGGACGGCCCCATTTCGCGACTGAACATCTGCACCATCCCCGAACGGGCCATCGGCTCGGAGATGCCCGTCTATGGCACCTACGGCGAGGACTTTGCCGAGGAGCTGAAGCCTTACATCGACCGGCTGAACGCGGCGCGTGGATTGGTGGAGTGCCCCGAGGCCAGCGACCTGTCGCGCAGGCTGGTGGAGGAGTGTGCCGAGTTTGCCCGCCTCTCGCAGAGCCGTGTGTATGAGAACCTGAGCTTCCGTGCCAACGTGATAGCCTACCTCAAGGCGATGGTGCTGTACGTGGCGCACGGCGAGGTGTGGACCGAGGAGATGGAGGAATTTGTGCGATGGTCGTTGCAGTACGACCTGTGGTGCAAGATGCGCTTCTTCGGCGAGGCCATCGAGGCGCAGGAGGAGGGAGGCACGAAGCTGCCCACCAAAGGCCCTCAGAACTTGCTCGACTTGTTGCCCGAGGTCTTCACCCGCGAGGAGGCAGGCACGATGCGTCAGCGCATAGGCATCCGTAGCGGCTCGCTCCGTCAGATGTTAGGTAACTGGACGCACCGCGGCTACATCGAGCTCTACGGCGAGGAGCTGCCCAAGCAGGATGTGCACCGCCAGCGATACATCAAGACCGGGGAGTATCTGCGCAAGCATCCGCAACGCTGACCGTTTTCAGCGTTTTCAGTTTTCAGTAATATTATTCTTGTCATTCAGAACGGAGCAAAGCGAAGTGAAGAATCTCGAGAACAACAAAGACGGACACACACGTGGATGCACACGGGGATTCTTCGTCGCTAAAAGCTCCTCTGAATGACAAAGGGGCATAGAGAAATCATACATTATAAATCAAACATCAAGAAAATGACAAGAGGACTACGAAACAACAACCCGCTGAACATCCGTCGGTCAACCGACCGATGGGAAGGAACAGCCACCACACAAACCGACAAATCGTTCGTGCAGTTCAAGACCCTGGCGTACGGCTACCGCGCCGCCTGGAAGGTGCTGGAATCGTACTGGAAGCATTTCCACTGCACCAGGCAGCCGTTCAACGTGAAGAACATCATCGGCCGCTGGGCGCCGCCTACGGAGAACGACACGCAAGCCTACATCCGCACGGTGCTGAAGCTGAGCGGACTGGGAGGGCAGGAGAACCTGCCGCAACCCTCGCGCGGCACATTCACCGACAAGCTGGAAAAGCTCTTGGCCGCCATGACCACCATGGAGTGCGGCATACCCTACCATGCTGTCGATGTGCAGGCCATCCGCAAAGGCTACCGGCTGGCTTTCCCCGGCAAGCGCTCGTATGCCCGCACGCAACCCGTCACAGAACCCGACTTCAGCTCGATGACGATGGAGGACCTGATGATGTGGAACGAGTATAGGGATTGGTAATCAAAAGAAAAGAGGATGTGCTCAAAAAACACATCCTCTTTTTATGCTTTAGAACGGAATGTTCTTCTGCTGTTCAAAATTATTGTATTCGCCGGTGATGGCGGCACCTTGTTCGGGAGCCATTTCGATGGCCAGCTTCATGTCCTCCATCGAGCCCTGCTTGTCGCCCTTGGCCAGCTTCGCGCGTCCGCGTTCGTGGTATGCCTGGGCAAAGTTGGGGTTGATTTCCAGGGCTTCGTCGTACACGCCGATGGCAGCATCGTATTCCTTCTTGGCAAGGAGGTAGTTGCCTTTCAGCAGGTAAGCCTTCTCGCAGAACGGGTTCAGCGCAAGCACTTCGCCCATCAGTTGCACGGCCTCTTCTTCGTTGCCGCCCACGATGAGCATCTCTGCCTTCATGAGCAGGGCGTTTTCATCTTCGGGGTTCATTTCGAGCAGCTTGTCCACGTCGGCTTCCGCATCCTTGGGCTGGCGCATGGCCCACAATACCTCGGCACGCAACTGGTAGGCTTCGGTAAACTGGTCGTTCAGCACGATGGCCTTGGTCAGCATGGCGATGGCCTGTATGCCGTTGCTCAGGCCGATGGCAGCCTTGGCCGCCAGGAAGTAGGTGGAGGCGTTGTCGGCATCGAGTGCCAATGCCTTCTGGCAAGCTTCGTCCATGCCCTTGTAGTCTTCCTGTATGTAGCAGAGGCTGGCCAGTGCGTGGAAGGTGAGGGGCTGCTCGGGTGCCAGTTCGGTGATGCGCACCAGCAGCGTGCGGGCATCGTCCAGGCGGTTCACTCGGGTGTAGCAGTTGGCCTGGTGCTGTAGGGTTTCGATGTCTTCCTGAATGGCGGTAGCCTCTTCGAAACACTTGATGGCATAGGTCAGCTTACCGATGTTCATGGCGCGGATGCCGTCGTATTTCAAGATGTCGAAGTTCTTGGCTTTGTTCTCTTCGGGGGTCTTGTTGCCCCCGAAGAGTGACGAGAATATTCCCATTGTATTACTTTTCTACGGTTACTGTAAAGTTTCTCAAGTAGATTTCCTGTTCCTTGTCGCTGCTGTTGGTGAAGCGTACGGCCTTGACAGGAGCCTTGTCCAGCTTCGCGCTGATGCGGTTCTTGTTCTGCTGGTAATCTACCTTCTTCCATTCCTTGCCGTCGGCCGAGATTTCGAGCACGCCCCATGCCGATACGTCGGGCTTGCCGAAGTCGATGCTGATGCCCAGTGCCGGATATACGTTGTCCAGTTCGATGGCCATGTAGCCCTTGCCTTGCCACTTGATGACTTCGTTGGCTGGCGACACGAGGATGTTGTTGGTCTTCTGGCGCAACGGGATGTGCTTGATTTGATTCACGTCGCTGGTCAGCTTGTGAGGCATATAGTCGGCCTTGCCGTCCAATTGGGCATTGTACTTCTGGTTGTACAGCTCGACGGCTTTCGCGAATGTCTGGTCAATCAATGGCTTGATGACGAGGCCTGCGGTCTTCACGCCCGGTTGGTACGGGTTCTGGTTGTAAGTCTGGTCGATGGTGAACATCTGCTGCTGCAAGGACTTGGCTCGCTTGTAAAGGCTGAGGAAGCGTTCCTTGAGACCTGATTGGTAGGCATCCAGCATTCTCATCACTGTCTGACCGGTTTCGCCCATCAGTTTGTGCTGCATCAGCCATGGCTTCATTTCGGCGATGAGGGCAGGGTTTTCAGTGTTGGTCATCAGGATGTCGGCAGCTTCTTCCATATTGTCGAATGTAGCGTACAGGGTGTGCCAAGTATTCTGGTTATAAGTACCCTTGCTCAGATACTCGTTCAGGAAACTTTGGGCTACAGGCTTCAGGGTTACCGATTCGTCGCGGCGATAGCCGTGTCCGTTGGCACCGAGGTCGGAGTTGTGTGTAGCGAATGTTTCCAGTTCCTTGGCAGCGCTCGGAAGGATTTCGTTCATGGCATCGCGCCAAGCCTTTTCGCTGTCGAAGTCTTCCGGATTCCAGGCATAGGATGCCACGCCGTAGATGGCGAGCAAGGAAGATTCGGCATATTCCATCGGGTTGGTCACGAAGCCCGACATGAGGTTGGCAATGTGCTTGTCGTTGCCATATACAGGACCCATCAAGAGGTGGTCGCGCACGTAGTCGGACACAGGGAAGTTCCACCATACGTAAGCCGGACGCTGGATGAGGTTGTTGATCCACTTCATGCCGCCCTTTTCGGTGTCGCCTTCATACATGTCGGAGATGACACGGTCGCCGGTCCACATGATGTGGATGCTCGGGTTAAGCTTGGTGCCGAGGGTGGTGAGGTAGCCTCCCTTCACGTTCGACCAGCTCTTGTTGTATTCGGTAGGACACATGATGAGCGGAGTGACGTCCTTCTTCACCTTCACGAACTGTTCGTCGATGTAGTTCAGGAGTTCGGCTTGCTTGTCGGCCTTGGTACCTTCGCCCGAGATGTCGTCGAAGAATACGGCAAACGAGCGTACGCCCAGGTCGTACATCTTGTTGAACTTGCCTAGCAGGTTGTCACGGTCTTCCTGGTTCCACTTGATGTCCTTGCCCGGGTGGATGGCCCATACGAAGTTCACTTCGTTCTGCTTGGCTACTTCCACCAGCTGCTTCAGTTGCTTGGCTTCTTGTTCAGGGTAAGGCAGACGCCAGTTGGGCGAGCTGTGATACGGGTCGTCCTTCGGTCCGTAGATGTAGGTGTTCATCTTGTTTTCGCCGTAGAACTTCAGTTGGCGCAGGCGTGCTTCGTGGCTCCAGGGTGCGCCATAGAATCCTTCTACCACACCGCGGAAACTGATGTCGGGCCAATCGGTGATGTCGGTTACGGGCAATTGTCCGTTTTTCATCAGTTGTCTGAGGGTCTGTACAGCATAGAACGTACCTCGTTCATCGTAACCGGCCAAAACGATTTCCTTCGGGCTGATGCGGAGGAAGTAGCCTTCTGCTTGGGCAGGGATGAACTTC
>JAFQHI010000043.1 GCA_017398045.1 Alistipes sp.
CTTCATTCTGGACCTCCGCTACAACAACGGCGGATTCCTGCAATGCGCACAAGCCTTGGGAAGCCTCCTGGCACCTGCCGACGCATTAGGCAAGGACTTCGCCACGCTGACCTTCAACGGTATCAGCAACAAGACCAACGAACATTTCCCCCTCGAGACACAATATGCTGACGCCAACCTCAACCTGAGCCGCATCTACATCCTCACAGGACAGCTTACGGCATCGGCTTCCGAGGTTATCATCAATGGCCTCATCCCTTACATGGGGACAGAGAACGTCATCCTTATCGGCACACAAACCGAGGGCAAGAACGTGGCCATGCAGTCCTTCCGCAACGAGACCTACGGATTCACCCTCTGGCCTGTCGTGGCCTACGTGGCAAATGCCGAAGGAAACGGCGACTACAGCGACGGATTCAAACCGACATACCCGCTCAACGAACTGAACCTCATCGACTGGCTTCCCCTGGGAGACCCCGAAGAGTATTTGTTGAAGAATACCTTGTCGTTGATTGCTACGGGAACCATGCCCGATGTCCCGGCATCCGACAACGGCGACGAGCAGAAGGCACTGAAAACGTCCGTCGCCAAGAAAGGCATCCGCATACGTTAGAACAGATTAAAAACATAATACCTGAAAGAATACCATGAAATCAGACAGCATTGTCATCATACCGACTTACAACGAGAAGGAGAACATCGAGAACATTATCCGTGCGGTGTTCGGCCTTGAAAAATATTTCCACATCCTCATCATCGAGGACAACTCGCCCGACGGCACTGCCGACATCGTGCGCCGCATGCAGCAGGAATTCCCCGACCGCCTCTTCATGGTGGAACGCAAGGGAAAGCTCGGCCTCGGCACCGCCTACATCGCCGGATTCAAGTGGGCCATCGAGCATCAGTATGACTACATTTTCGAGATGGATGCCGACTTCAGCCATGCACCGGCCGACCTGCCTCGCCTCTACGCCAAGTGTGCCGACGAGGGCTACGACGTGGCCATCGGCTCGCGCTACGTCAGCGGCGTGAACGTGGTGAACTGGCCCATGGGACGCGTGCTCATGTCCTACTTTGCCTCCAAGTACGTGCGCATCATCACCGACTTGCCCATCCACGACACCACTGCCGGATTCAAGTGCTACCGCCGTCAGGTGCTCGAAACCATCGAGCTTGACAAAATCCGCTTCAAGGGTTATGCCTTCCAGATTGAGATGAAGTTCACGGCCTACAAATGCGGCTTCAAGATTGCCGAAGTTCCGGTGATTTTCGTCAACCGCGAATTAGGTACCTCGAAGATGAACAGCAGCATCTTCGGCGAGGCCTTCTTCGGCGTGATGCAACTCAAATGGAGCAGCTGGTTCCGCAAGTATCCACAGAAGAAATAAGCAATCCCCATGAAACGAACATACATCCATAACGCCCGCATCGTGAATGAAGGACAGACCTTCTGCGGCGCCATCGTGATAGAAGACCAAGTGATAGCCGAAGTCCTGGGACAAGGCGAACAACCCTCCGCACCCTGCGACGAAACCATCGACGCACAAGGGATGTACCTCATTCCCGGAGTCATCGACGACCATGTGCACTTCCGCGACCCCGGCCTCACACACAAGGCCGACATGCACACCGAGAGCCAGGCAGCCGCTGCCGGAGGCGTGACCAGCTATATGGACATGCCGAACACCAACCCGCAGACAACCACCCTCGAAGCCCTCGAAGGCAAGTTCCAGGATGCCGCCACCAAGAGCCTCGTCAATTATTCCTTCTACTTCGGCGCGACCAACAACAATGCCCACCTGCTGCCACAACTTGACAAGCGGAAGGTATGCGGGGTGAAGCTCTTCATGGGCGCCAGCACCGGCAACATGCTCGTTGACCGTATGGAGACACTGAAGAACATCTTCGCCCATGCCGGTATGCTCATCGCCACCCATTGCGAAGACCAACACATCATCAGTGCCAACGCAGCCGCCTACAAGGAAAAATATGGTGATGACCCGGACGTGAAATACCACCCCGAAATCCGTAGCGAAGAAGCTTGCTATCAATCATCTGCATTGGCCGTACAGCTGGCCAAGGAAACGGGTGCACGTCTGCACATCATGCACATCAGCACCGCCCGCGAACTCACCTTGCTCGAAAACAAGCCTATCCGCGAGAAGAACATCACCGCCGAGGCTTGCGTGTCGCACCTCTTCTTCTGCGACGAGGATTATGAGAAATTCGGAGCACGCATCAAGTGCAACCCCGCCATCAAGTCGAAGGCCGACCGTGACGCCCTCCGCCAAGCCTTGACCGGCAACCTCATCGACGTCATCGGCACCGACCATGCCCCTCACCTGCTGAGCGAAAAGCAAGGCGGCGCACTGAAGGCCGTCTCCGGTATGCCTACCCTGCAATTCTCGCTCGTGGCCGTGATGGAGCTCGTCCACCAAGGAAAGCTCACCATCGAACAACTGGTGCAGAAGATGTGCCACGCCCCGGCCGAGCTTTATCAAATAGAAAAACGAGGCTACATCCGTCCCGGCTACAAGGCCGACTTGGTCTTGCTGAATCCTGCCCACGAATGGACGGTGACTTCGGATTGCCTCCTCAGCAAATGCGGATGGAGCCCGATGGAGGGACAGACTTTCCACTCGAAGGTAGAGAAGACATTCGTCAACGGACACTTGGTATATGCTGACAGTCAAGTAGATGCCAACCACCGCGGACAAGCCTTGACTTTTGAAAGATGACCATACACTACCGCATCCACGAGGTAAGCGAGTACATCAACTGGGTGTACTTCTTCCATGCCTGGGGGTTCGCGCCACGGTTCGCCACCATAGCCGACATCCACGGGTGCGATTCCTGTCGTGCCCTGTGGCTTGCCCGCTTCCCCGAAGCCGAGCGTGCCAAGGCTGCCGAGGCGATGCAGCTCTTCAAGGAAGCCCGACGGATGCTC
>JAFQHI010000044.1 GCA_017398045.1 Alistipes sp.
CCCATACATTCGCCTGTATGCACGCCTTCGTAAAGGACACGGGTAGCTACCATATTGCCTTGTGAAAAAGCGTCAAGGACAGTTATTTTTAAATCTGAAAACTGCTGGGCAACGATTTTAAGAATTTCCACTGCCGCTTTATTGCTTCGTGCTCCTGCGGGACTGTGGTCATAATAATCTTCCGAGACATGCTGCATAATGTAATCATAGTTTTTATTGGTATAACCTTCATCAAAAAAACGAATTACGATTTCTCGATTGTCCATAATAATCTCCTCCGTCAAATTCTTATTTATCGGTTAGTTGTATTATAGCACAACTTGACTAACAAAGAAAGAGAATATTAAAAACACGGGTGTTTTCGCATCTTGTTGTACTGTCCTTTAGAGTACGACTCCTATGCCGAGGTTTCTTATTGCCCGCACACAAAAGGCCCCCGAGGATATTCCTCGGGGGCCTATGTTATTCAGGGGAGAATAGAGAGATTAGACTTCGGGGTTAATGCCCTTCTTTTTCTTCAGCAGAATCAGAATCAGGGCCGTGCCGCCGGCCAGTACGATGAACAGCATACTGCCACCTACAATAATCAGCGGGGCAGCATCACGCTTGTCAGCGTTAGCGGGCTGGTCGTTGGTGCCGGCGTTGCCGTCGTTCTCGCTACCGGGCAGGTCGGGGATCTCCACAGGGGCATCGTCCACGACGGTGTCATCCTCGACGGTGCCGTCGGTGGCGGTATCATCCTCGGTGTAGCTGTCGCCGTAGCCGTCGTTGTAGCTATCGTTGTAGCTGTCGTCGCCGGTGTTGCTGTCGGCGGCGTTGTCGTCCTCGTTGGAGTTGTCCTCAGAGGGCTTATCCTGGGAATCGTCATCCTCGTCCTTATCGGGAACGTCGGGATTCTCGGGGTTCTCAGGATTCTCAGGATTCTCGGGGTTCTCGGGATTCTCGGGGGTCTCGCCGCCGATGATCTCGATGATCCAAGCGTTCTTCATCTGAGCAGAGCCGTTATACTGACCGATAATGCCGTACAGCTTCACGGTGTTGCCCACCACAGGCTTCTCCTCCATGGCGTCAAAACGGGTAGAGCCGTCAGCGCTGTAGGTGCCGTAGACGTACAGCTCGTTGCCGGCGTCGTCCGCGATGTACATATTGCCGTACACATCGCTTGCGATCTCCTTAACGGTGCCGACCACGTAGTACTTGTTGGTGGTGAAGATGTTGTGCAGCTTGGACAGACCCAGCTCGTTGGCCTCGGGGATGGTCAGCTCGGTGCCATCGGCGGGATCCTCATTGGCAGGACCATCACCGGTGGTGTGGGAGGTGATCCAGCCGTTCTTCATCTGAGCCTCGTTGCCGTTATAGGTACCGATGATACCGTACACGGTGATGGTGTCGCCAACCTTGGGCTGGGGATCCAGAGCATCAAAGCGGACGGTGCCGTCGGCGTTGTACAGACCGTAGACGTACAGCATATTGTTGTTATCGTCGGCGATGTACACGTTGCCGTAGGTGGTGTTGTTGATACCCACGATCTTACCGGTGACGTAGTATTTGCCCTCGGTGTAGGTGTTGGCGCCCTTGGACAGACCCAGCTCGTTGGCCTGAGGGATGGTCAGCTCGGTGTCGGGCTCGGGATCGTTGTTGGGATTGTCGGGGTTATCGGGGTTGTCGGGGGTGGAACCGCCGGCAGTGCTGTACAGACGGGCAATGTAGTCGGTCTCGGACAGCTTGGAGGTGCGCAGCACGCTCATAGTGCTGTAGGAGCCGTAAGTACCCATGTAGCACACTTCGTCGTTCACCACGGTGCACAGAGCGTTCTTCTCAGCGTCCAGAGTGAACACGGAGGAGGCGGTGGTGGCGAAGGTGAAGTTGTAGTGAGTGCCGGTGTACACC
>JAFQHI010000009.1 GCA_017398045.1 Alistipes sp.
CCTCTCTCCTCTCTCCTCTTTCCTATTTCCTCTTTCCTCTTTCCTCTTAAAAAAAAGAGAACCTCACATCAGGTTCTCTTTTTTGTTACTTCTTCTCCCACACACCCTCGAAGAAAGGCGGTTCGCCTATCAACTTATCGGGTTCGTAGTCATGGAGTCGGGCCTCGATCATGCCGTGAATGATGACCGTGTATGTTTCGCCCTGTCGGGTGTAGGGGCTATGAAGGGTCAGCTGTCCGGGGGCGACGAAACGACACAACGAGTCGTTCAAAAACTCGATGTAATCGATTTCGGGGTCGCCACCAATGAGTTCGTAGCGCACCACCCCGCTTCGATTACACCCCACGAGCAGCAACATCAGCATTGCAAGCAGAGATAACGTCCATTTTTTCATCGCCAGGATTTTTTTGGGGTAAATAGGAGCCTGTCCGACACCAAAGTCAGACAGGCTCCATCGTTAGTTATCTATGAGATAGTCGAACCATCTACTAATAACCGGGATTTTGCATGGCATTCTTTTCAGCATCGGTAAGGTTCGTGCCATCCTCATGCTGAAGCTGGTCGAGGAATGCCTGCGGAATCGGACGGAGCAGGTGACGCTCTTGTACGTTGGCGCGGGCCTCGGGGTTGAAGAGCTTGGCGCGCTGTACGAGGGTCTTCGTGCGGCTCAACTCCTCCCAACGGTTCCACTCACCCAGCAGCTCACGCGTGCGCTCGTTGAGGATGAAGTTCACCTTACCCTCAACGCTGGCAATCGAAACACCCATCTCATCCAGAACAGCCTTATCCTCAGCGGGAATATTGTCCCAGCTCGAAATCTGAAGGTCCGAAGCGGCCGTCGTGCGCTCGATACCCGTCGAGAGGTAGTAGGTGTTCTTCTGCAAGAACGAAGCTTCAAATGCCTGAGCGTTAGTCAGCTTGTTACCATTAACATCCTTACATTTACCCAGCGAACCGGTTGCGGTCGAGTTATCGTCGTCACCACCGGCCGACTTCAAGAAGGCCATCGAACCGTCGGTGTAATACTCACGGTCCTCACCCTCCTTCCACTGGCCACGGGCGCGGAGCTGGTTAATCGTCGCCAAAGCACCGGCGTTGTCACCGTTGCGCACCTGGCACTCGGCCTTAATCAGATAGGTCTCACCCGTGCGGGCCATCGTTACGTCGCGGTGTGCATCGTTCTTCTCACCCGTACGCGTACCATCATCCGTCTTGTTGATACCGCAGAATACGTTCGAGGTTGCCGTGTTACCGCTTACACCGAAGGTGTACATCACATACTGACCACCGGCATATACGGGGAACACATTGGGAACCCACTTACCCGTTTCGGGGTGTACAAACGAGTGTGCAACACCGGCACGACCTACCGAACCGAAGTCCGACTGGTTGTTGGCTTGGAAGCGAGCATCGTCCCTCTTGTTCAGGATGAAGATAATACCGTGGTCACCCAGGGTCGGCACCTGCTCGGCCGTTACGCCATGCGTAGCAACCACTTTATCAGCCTTATCGGCAATGTTGTTCAAGCCATAGACAGTCTTGAAAGTCTTCCACATACGAGCATCGTTTACGTTGTCGAAAATCGAGTACGCATACTCCGTGGGGCGGCAACGCTGGAAGTCCATACCACCAATATACTGACCGCGCTGCGTCCAACCACCTGAGAAGTTCGAGAACTGCGGGTTGAAGTAGTTGTAGGTACGATTACCATATCGACCTTTGTGAGCATCTACGGTATGCTGGGCCGACATAAGAATCTCTTTCGACTCCTCGGCTTTGCAATCGATACCCGTCCAAATCGAGTAGAGGGCGTTGTAGTCGCTCTCCAGCGGGCAGTTCTGAATCACCTCGTCGCACAGCTGAATCGCCTTCTGCATATCGGCAGCTACGGGATAGGCCGAGTTCCAATCGGCGCAACGCTCCGACTGACGATACAAGAGGGCCTTGGCCAGGAAGTGGGCAGCCGTGTACTTCGTCCACGAACCCGTACCACGCCAACGGTCGGTGGGTAACAAATTGTAAGCCTGCTCAAAGTCGGCGATAACCTGATTCAGCGTCTCCTCGGCCGTGGCACGCTCGAAAGTGCGAACAACACCCGCAGCCGGCTCCGTCTGAAGAACCACACCACCATACTGGGCAAAGAGACGGTAGTAGTTGTAACCACGCAGGAAGTAGGCCTCACCGGCGCAGTAGTTGCGAATCTTCTCGTCCGTTACCTTGTCAGCCGAAGCAATCACCAGGTTAGCCGACGAAATACCGAAATACATCTGATTCCAAAGACCCGATACGGCAGGACAGTTCTTGTTGGGAGCACCATTTTCAGGCGTACAATCCATCGGATTGAGGCGGCTGTCGTAGGTATTCCAAGGTTCCGACGTCAGGTCGGCACCGTTCGTAAACTCATCGGCACCATAGAGGGTAATACCATAGGCCCACTCGTAACCAAAGTGCCAACGAATATTGGCGTACAGCGCAGTAGCCAGGTCCTGAATACCCTGTGCCGTCTCAAAATAGTCAGTGCTGTAAGACGACTTATTATTCTCATCGAGGAAGCTCTCGCTGCACGAGCTGAAGCTGCATGCCATTGCGACAGACAGAACAGCTGCAATGAACTTATTTCTTAAATTTTTCATATTCTAAAGCTGTTTAAGTGTTTATTAGAAACCAATCTGTACACCGAACGTATAACCGCGGTTGTAGAAGGTCGTACCCGTATCAAGGTCCATGAAATCAACCGACGAGTAGATGTTACCCAGGTTGCGTGCCTGTGCATAAACCTTCAGCGAAGCGATACCCAGCTTCTTCAGCGTCTTTTGGTTGAAGTTGTAACCCAGCGAGAGGTTACGAATCTTGAGGAACGAAGCCTTGCGGAAGCCCAAGAGACTCGAATAGCCGTCACCACCCGAAGTATTGTACTCCGGACGCTGATACTCAGCACCCGGGTTGTCGGGAGTCCAGTAGTCAATCTCACGCTGATTGTACATACCGAGCTGACCCTCGGCACCCTGGTTAATCATGTAGCCAAAGCGACCATAAAGCTCAATGCCCAGCTCGATGCCCTTATAATTAAAGGTATTCGACCAACCGAGGACGAACTTTGGGTTGCGGTTGCCGAGGATTACACGGTCCTCATCGTTAATCTTGTAGTCACCATTCTGGTCAACAGGCTTTACCTGACCGGCCTCAAACGAAGTACCATTTGCGTTGAATTTGGCCATCTCCTCCTCTTCGCCAAGTTGCCAGATGCCGGCGTTCTCGATACCATAGAATACGTTAATCGACTCACCGATGAACCACTTGTTCACGATATCATCCTCCTTACCGTTGGCAAGCGAAACAACCTCATCCTTCTGGTAGGCGGCGTTGATGTTCGATACCCACTCGAAGTTCTTCGTGCGAACGGGGACAAGGTTCAACGTCACATCCACACCGAAGTTTTTCGTCTCACCGACGTTAGCCAAAGTTTTTTCATAACCGGTCAGCGTAGGAATCGTCATCTCCATCAGAATGTCGGTCGTATTCGAGTGGTACACATCCACCGTACCACCGATGCGTCCATCGAAAAAGTCGAAGTCGATACCATAGTTATATTGCGTAGTCATCTCCCAACCCAACGATTTGTTGGCCATCAACATCATACTAGATGTATAATAAGGCTCGTTGGTAGCATAACCCGGGAGAACCGTATCGCCAAACGGCACGAAGAAGTCCTGAATCAGACCCAGAGTCTTATAAGGACCTACGGCGGCGTTACCCGTCGAACCGAAACCTACGCGGAGTTTCAACTGGTTAATCCACGAAACATCCTTCATAAACTGCTCCTGGTCGATACGCCAACCAATGGCTGCCGAGGGGAAGAAGGCCCACTTATTGCCCTCTGCCAGCACCGAAGCACCATCCCAACGGCCCGACACGGTCAAGAGGTAGCGGTTGTTGAACGAGTAGTTTACACGGGCCATGTAGGAGGTCAGTTGATTCTCCGAAAGGCTCGTCCCCATATCGGCACCATAGGCAGCGGAATCGGTAATATCTACGCTACCCATGTTGTACCACTCGAAGTTCTCATTCGGAATGGCATTTGCGCTCAGCGAGTTACCCTCGTTATTGTGCTTCGAGGCGGTCTGCAGCAACGTAACTCCAACCGTATGCTTGTTGAAGGTGCGGTTGTAGTTGATTTGGTTATCCAGCGTCCAAGCCAGGTAGCGGTTCGTACCCTGCTTTGCGTAGTTCTTCGAACCCATCTTCACAGCCGAATCCTTGCTGATGAAGATACCCTGGCGATGGTGACGGAAGTCGGGACCGAACGAAATCTTGTAGCTCAAGCCCTCCAGCGGTTCCCACATCTTACCGAAATCGAACTGGCCGTAGAAGCTACCCAGCGCACGGAGGGTCTGGCGGTTATCCTTCGACTTCTTCCACTCGTCAACAACGGTGTAAACATTCGTAGCACTACCGGTCGGGTTGGTGATAATCTCACCATTCTCGTCGTAAGGCATACCAAAACGCGGAATGGCCTTGGCGGCGTTGTAAATATCCACGGGACCCGAACTCGAGGACTGACCGGTGCGCGAATAACCGTAGTCTTGCACCGACCACGAACCGTTAATCGTACCACCCATCTTGAACCAAGGTTTCACCTGCAAATCAACAGCCAAAGCGAAGTTGTAACGCTCATACTCCTGACCTTTCTGGGTACCTTGATTGTTCAGATAACCTACCGAGAAGTAAGCCGAAGCGTTCTCGTTACCGAAGCTACCACTGAGCGAATGTTCGTGCGTTACACCGGTCTGGGTTACCAGGTCACCCCAATCGGTATCAATCACCTTCGAGCCATCCCACTGGCCGCCTTCCCAACCTCTGTTCACATTTGCTTGAGCAGTCGGGTCACCTGAAGCGATAAAGTAGGCCTGGTCCTTCTCGTAGTTAGGCTGATCACCGCGCGGGTTATTCACCGGATCGGCAAAGTAATAAGCCCAACGACGCCACGTAATGTAGTCGCTTGCCGACATGGCGGGCGACTTATCCTCCAATGTCTCCAGCGTTACCGTACCCGAGTAGTTGAGCGAGAGTCTGCCCGACTTACCACGCTTGGTCGTCACGAGGATAACACCGTTGGCACCACGCGAACCGTAGATAGCGGTCGACGAAGCATCCTTCAGCACGTCGATCGACTCGATGTCGTGCGGGTTGATCGTCTCGATACCACCTGCCGACAGAGGCACACCGTCCACCACATAGAGCGGATCCGACGAAGCCGACAGCGAACGCGTACCACGGATGCGAACCTCGCCCAGCGTACCGGGGCGCTCGCTCGAGGTGATATCCACACCGGCAATCTTACCCTGCATGGCCTCGAATGCGTTGTTCACCGGACGCTTCGTAAGCTCCTCCGACGTAACACGTGCAACGGCACCCGTTACGTCGCTCTTACGCATCACACCGTAACCAACAACCACGACCTCATCGAGCTGTGCGGCATCCTCCTCGAGGACAACCTGAACAGCCGTGCGGCCGTTTACTGCCACCTCCACGGTCTTGTAACCGAGGAAGCTCACCTGCAGCGTACCGTTCTGCGGCACGCTCTGAAGCGTAAACGAACCGTCTACGCCCGTGGTAGTACCGATGGTCGTACCCTTCACTACCACGCTTGCGCCAATTACGGACTCCCCTGCCTTATCAAGCACGGTACCCGTGACCTTGCTTTGTGCCATGGCACCAATGGCCAACATGGAGAACAAAGCGACGAAGAACATCCGTTGGATACCCCCCCCCAAACGGACTAACAGACTTGTAATTCTGTCTTTCATACGTAAAGTTATTAAGTTAGTAAATAGGTGAATATCGAATTTTGCACTGTTTTGCCTCATCTCATTTCGTGGGATTTCGCTTATGTAAAATTAAGCAAAATAGTACAACTTTTCGCATTTTTGGATAATTATTTTTATATTTTTGACTACTAATTTATAGAATTGCTAATGTTTTTGGGTTTTTTGTACGATTTGGCGGGGTTTGCTATTGCTTCACATAAACCACATCCAATTTCGAATATTTTAGATTTTTGTCAGCGTGTTCCATCAAACCGAGCGGTGCGGTCAAAGGCTCGCCGTCACGCTCCGGATCGTAGGTTACACCCGTCACCGGATGGGGGATCATCGCCGCCTCGCGCAGGTACTCATCGCAGTAGTTGAAACTGCCGAATTCGGGCCACTCGTAGATGAGCAAATCCATGCCCACCACATCGCACGCCAAGGGGTCTTGCGAGACGATAATCGAGCAGCACCACTCGCCGTTGAAGGGGGCCTTTTGCCACTTCGGGGCGGGCGCACCATTCACATCGCGGCTGCCATAGGTGCCGTCGATGAGGAACAAGAGGCACTTTTGACCCAAATCCTTGTGGCCAATCCAATCGACCATCGTCTTATAGCTCGGCTTGCCGTGACGTTTGTCGGGGCTGATGCCGTTGTGGGCATTCATGCGCCAAAGGAGGTTGATATCCGTGGCTCCGTACCAATTCTTGGCCGTAAGGGTCACGCCCGGACCTTTGTGGGTCTTCAGCAGGGCCGAGTTAATCAGGTACTCCGAATCGACAATGCACTTCGCCAAACCGCGAGCCATCTTGCCGTTATCGACCGAGTATTTCAGCTGCTCGGGATAGTACTCGCACTTGAGTCGTCCCTCGCCACCGAGGTTGTCGATAAAGACCACCTTCGGGAACTCGCGGTGACAACGGTTGTAGATGCTGTCCGTGATGGCGCGGCTCGGCTCGCAAACAATCACATCCTCCTCACGGACACCGCCATCGTTAATGAGCGTGCGCAGCAGGGCCAGCGTGACATAGGGCGATGAGTTCAGCTCAATCGTCTCGCGGTGGGTAATGGCGTTGTTCATGTTGAGCTTGATGGCAATCTTCTCGCCCTCCTTATAGCCCACATTCCCCTTGCCGTGACGCTGGTTGAAGTTCTTGAAGAGTGCCTTCCAAGCGGCTTTCGCCGACTTTTTGCCGGCCAGGGTCATCACCGCCTGGCGCACCATATCGTCCGCCTTCTGCTGGTCGTTCCAACGCTCCTCGACCCAGAAACCAGTCTTGCCATCCCATGTGGCCACTCCCGGGTTATGAATCCAGGCCACACGACCCGAATTGATACCTACCGGTTCGCCAATCGGCTCGTTAGGCGCGACGTGCAGACGGGGTTGTGCCGTTGCGGCCCATGCAGTCACCAGGACCGCCATCACCAATAAAACTCGTTTCATAGTTAGCTGTTTTTCGTATTACTTTCCATATTTTCCAAATCGACACGCACTGCGCACCACCGGCTCGTCCAGCAGCTGGAAGGTGGTCGCCGGGCCTAAATTGCGCTCTCCCGACCAGGAGGAGACCTCCCAAACGACCTTTTCGTCGGGGGTCAGCTCAACGAATTGACGCGGAGCGCGACGGGGATTAAAATTGGCCACATCCTGTTTGTTCCACTCGTTGAACCAATTGGTAATCACCGTATTTCCATTCTTGAGGCGATAGGCCTTCTGCGGATTTTTCAGCCCGAACTTCGTAGCATCGGTCTCCCAAACGACCTCGCCCTCGCGCGTAAGCTCCTTCACGGGGCCTTTGCGACCCACCATGAGGATATTTCCATTCTCCAACTCCGTAGCCGACCAGGGTCCGAACAGCTCCCAGCGGTTGAGTTCCTTGCCTTTGGCCGTATATTCGGCCACGAAGCCCATCGCCATGTTCGACACGAGAAGCGTCCCCTGGCGCGTGAGGCGGGCATTGCGGAATTGCCCATGCACACTCCCCTTCTCATCGTAGGGCAGTTCAAACGCGTGGACCTCGCGCTGCTTGGCGATATCCAGCACCACCACTTTGGCCGGCTTGGCATTCAGCACATAGACCACATAGCGCGACCCGATGGGCTGCACGGTATGCACCTCGGTACCCTTGGGGACCTGCCAACGCCAAAGCTCCGCACCCGACTCGTCCAACTCGGCAATGCCGTATTGGTCGGCCAGCAGGATATGGCCGTCGTCCATCAGCACGGCATCACTAATCTCACCGCGCCCCTCCTTGTTATCGTAACGCCAGACAATCTCACCCGCCTCGACCTTGAAGATGCGACGGTTTTTCGACTGACCGGTGTACATAAAATCATAACGGCTCAAATCGCCCTGCTGCACCTCGTTATAGAGCGTGCGCACCTCCTTTTCGGTGAGCGAGGTCGAGTAGATGCGGACATCCGACAGATGCGTCCCCTTCAAATAGGAGTCCCCCTTAAACGGAGCGCGCCCCATCCAATTGTAGCGAGGTGCCTCCGTCGGGAAGCTCTCGCTCATGGTGAACATCGCGTTGTTGAAGGCGACCAAACGACCATTGAGGAATAGGCGGCCCTCGTCGTCGTTCTGCGTATAGACCACATACTGCCATTCGCCCTTCGTCGAGGGCTTGCCCAAATCCATCAGGGTCTCGTTTTTCCAACCGCCCACCGAATTCTCGGCACGCTGGACGTTGAGTTTATAGGCGTGGTAGCGACCCTCGGTGAAGGTGTTCAGCTCCAGGGTCGAGAAGGCCCACAGAAAATAGCCCTGCCCCTTGAGCGAGGCCTCGCTATCAACCTTATAGCGCACGGCAATCGAGAATTGGCGGCACTGTTGCAGCCGCGCACCAATCTTTTCGCCCAAATCGATGTAGCCGTTTTCGTTGCCGAGATAGACCCCTTCGGCATCCAACACAGCCGAACCGCACAACTTTCCGTCGAAGTGCGAGTCGCTCTTATCGACCACCACACGACCGCTATCACCACGAAAGTCGTAGTGCAGCAGCAACCCCTCCTGGGCAGCAAGGTTCAGCGAAGAGCAGACCAATATCGCTATCAATAAGGCTCGTTTCATGGTTTTTCGGGTTATCAAATTTGCTCCTGGGTGTTAAAATCAAATACCAGACGAATGTGGAAGCCCTCATCGCCCAACTTGATACGGATGTTGTAGGGTTGGCTTTCGGGGCCGAGCTGTTCGAGCGGTTTGTAGCTCTGAATCGGCGGAATCGAGAGCAGGAACGAAATATCCCCTGCGGGGAACGCGACCATGCTCTTCTCCTGTTTGCGGGGCTGCAGCTCCTGCAAACCACCCATCTCGCCGGCCGTCTGGTCAATCGGCTCTTCAGGGGTGAAGAGGCGCAGATACATCCCCTCGTTGAGCGCATAGACACGCCACGGATGACCCGTTTTCGGCACCATCTCCACCCAACGCAGGTCGCTGCGGTAGCCCTTAAATTCGGGATAGAGGGGCGGATTGGGCGTATTGTAGCTACCCGTAATCGTATTGTTATAGGCCAACGACCACGCTCCGAACTGCTGACCCTTCAGGCGGTTTTTCCAGACGCGATAGGGACCTCGACCCACCCAGCGCACGCTATCGACACGCGATTCGGGATAGTCGAACGTAAGACCCAACATCCATTTGCTCTCCTCCGTCAGGAAGGGGTGCAACCCATGGCCGCGCTCGTCGTTCAGGATGACGGCATCCATCGACAGCAGGCCGTCAGGCGTCTGTCGCCACTCGATGCTGTCGATGCCGCCCCGATACCAGAAGGTATTTACAATCGTACCATCCGCCTCGGTACGCTGGGTATGCTTACGCACCTCGACCTGCATCCCGACGGGGAAGGGGCCGTGCAGGCCGTTCACCGAGAACATACCGCGCTCGTCGAAGGCTATCGGTGCAATTTTCGCATCCGACCGACGGTGAATCGGCTGATGCTCGGCACGATGAATCGGAGCGGTCCAATTGCAGACCTCCTCACCGTGGTGGTCGTAGGCCACCAACTCCAAAATGGCAGCCTCACGACAATCTGCGGGCAACCGGAAACGGGCATAACCGCTCTCACCGGGCGCAATCGGGGGCAGTGTCACCGCGCCTTCGGCCAACACCTTGCCGGCGAGGCTCTTCGTGCGATAGGTCATGCGGCAATCGGCCAGGTTGGTGAAGAGGAAGCGGTTCGAGACCAACACGCGCCCATCGAACGAGGGCGAAACGTGCAGGCGGTCGATATATATCGGACTCCACACCTCACGAATCGTAAAGAAGCTCGCCTCCTTCTGGCGGTAGGGGTCCATGCAGCCATCGGGGCCGTTGCCACCATCGCTATCCAGCAGGCAATCTTTGATATCGAAGCCCTCTTCGCCAAAGTGCTTGCCCACGGACTTGCCCGTCGGGAGGTCGGTACGACGCACCGCCTCATCGACATAGGCCCAGATATAACCACCCGCAAAGAGGGGCGAGCGCATCCAATGCGACCACATATCCTCCAATGCGGCACCCTGTCCCTTGTCGTATTTGCCGTGCAGGAACTCGGTGGGCATAAAGACGTTTTGACCGTTGTGCATACGATAGATGCCCGTCTCGTAGGCGGGATAGTGGTGGGTATCCAACCCGGCAAAATCGCTCCAGGGGTGAACCACCTTGCGCTGCTGGATATCCAACTCGGCAAAGCGGTGGTCAATCGAGCGATTCCAACCGCCCTCGTTACCGTTGCTCCAAATATAGACCGAGGGGTGATTCACATCGCGACGGATAAACTCCTGCACCATGCGCTCCGCCGTCTCGTTGTCGTAGCGGGTCTGCCAACCGGCCAACTCATCAAAGTACAAAAGACCTATCGAGTCACACACCTCCAAGAAGTGTCTATCGGAGGGGTAATGGCATCTTACGGCATTCATATTGAGCTGTTTGAGCAGTCGTGCATCTTCGAGGCTCATAGCCCGACTCAAGGCGCGACCCGTCTCGGGATGGAAGCAGTGACGATTCGTACCCTTCACCACCAGGCGCGTACCATTGAGGTAGATGCCGTCGTAGGGGCGGAATTCGATGGTACGGAAACCTATCTTTTCGCTCACCCGATGGCCCTCATCGCCCAGCACGAAGGTAGCCGTATAGAGGTGCGGAGTCTCGGGCGTCCAAAGGTTGGGGTTGGGATAGTGCCAGCACCCCTTTTCGGCATCATAGGCAACCTGCTCACCATTGATATAAAGTTGCACGGGGCGATTGGCCGAACGCTCCACATCGGCATAGATATCACCCGTAGCACGGGCATCAATGCTCACGTGCGAAATATGCTCCTTGGGCATCACCTCGATATAGACCGGACGATAGATGCCGCCAAAGAGCCACCAATCGGCTCTGCGCTCCGCCTCGTTCACGCTCGCATTGGCCGACTCTTTGCTAACCAGCACCTCCAGTCGCTGCACCTTGTTGGGGCGGATGAAGGGGGTGATGTCGTAGGAGAATTCGGTAAAACCGCCCTGATGCACGGGGCCGACCTGCTTGCCGTCAATCCAAACCTCGGTATCGGTCATCGAACCCTCGAAGACCAGGCGATAATGACCGCCCTTCGGTACCTTGAAGGTGGTGCGATAGCGACCCGTTTCGTTGCTCGGCTTCAACCCCTTGGTGCGGTAGAATCGGCCGTAGGTGTAACCACCGTAGCCCTGCTGTTCCCAGCAACTCGGCACCTCGATGGTTCCCCAATGGCCACTGTTTTGACCGGCCGAGCAGAAAAACTCCCACGTGCGGGGATGCTCGACATCGGTACCACTCAAATAGATACGCTCGGTCGGTTGCGCCTCAACGCGCAACACACCAATCGTTGCAACAAGGATAAGCAGCAGTCGTTTCATGGGGTTCATTCGGGTTCGTTGCGGGGTTATTTACTTTACAAAGGAGAAGACCAGCACACCGGCCGTGGGAATCTCCTCATCGCCAAGGAGGACTTTCGCCCCCTCCGGAAGTTCGAAGCGGTAAGGTTTATCGCCGTAATTCAACACAATGCCCATACCGTTACGATACTCCATCGTCACGCCGTAAGGCAAATCCAACACGGGGATATGCAACGCATCGTAGAGGCGTTTCAAGACCGCCTTTTCCAATGCGCCATCGGTCGAATCGACACCTACGTAGGTCACCGTACCGCGGCCCAGACGACGTGTCGTCACAGCCGGCTTGCCGGCATAAAACTCCTCCTCGAAGGTGGCCCAGACCTGCGTACCCTTGGCGGGGCGCAAAATCTCACCCCAGGTGTTCCAGCGATAGTGGTTGTTACCCATTTTAACCACACCCGGCTCGTCGGGCAGCAGCAAATCGTAAAACTCCATCTCGTTGCCCGTCAAATCAAAAATCATCGAACCGAAGGGGGCCTCGGGCAGACGACCGAAGCGGTCTTTTTGCGCCGTGCGGCAGGTGATGACCAGATTACCGCCCTGCTTCGCATAGGCCGTCCAACGCTCGACCAACTCCTTGTCGGCCAACTGATAGGCCGGCACAATAACCACGGGATAAGGCGTCAAATCCTGCTTTTCGGTGATAAAATCAACCGGCGCACCGAACGCTTTGAGCGTGCGGTAATATTTTTCGATATGGCCCAGCGTATTCCACGTCCGGTTTTGCGGCTGACGCTCGATGCTCCACGAATTTTCGTGGTTGAAGAGAATGGCCGTGCGACGTGCCAGATAGTCGGCCGGCTTCTTCTCGCGCTCGGCCACCCGACCACGCAGGGACTTAATCTCCTGCATAAACTGCGCATACTCCTCACCTCCCGGGGTGACCGTCACACCGTCCGTGCCGACAATACCATAGTGGTACTGCTCGGTGCCGTAGAGGGGCTGACGATAGCGGTAGGTGCAGATAAAATCACTGCCACCGGCAAAGACGCTCCACAACCACAGGCGCACGGCACCCGGATAGGGCTGCGGGTTGATTGCGCCCCAATTCACCTGGCCGGGTTGCAGCTCCATCACGCCATAGGTCCCCTGAATGGGGCGGAAAAAGTCGTTGGCAAAGGCGATACGCAGGGGGTTGCCGACCCGATAGCCGCGACGACCGATACCCTCGTTGTCGCCATAGACCATATAGCGCGTATAGCTCTGGAAATCGAGTGCAGGCGAGCCTCCGATATGGCCCTCCTCGTAGTTCGGGATGTAGTTCGTCGTCACCCACTGATTCTTGGCATACCTCTTAATTAAAAGGCACTGCTCGTTCAGGAAGTCGTTGGTCTGCTTGGCGGCAAAGCGACGATAATCCAAAATCTGGTGGTGATTCATGAACATCTGGGCCCGTTTCGGGAGGGTAATCTCGTCGAACGAACGATAGACCTCGCTCCAAAAGGCGGTACCCCATGCGGCATTGAGCGCGGCGATGTCGTTATCGTATTGCTCGCGCAGGAAGTCACGAAAACCCTGCTCGGCCTTCGGATTGTAGTCGAACTGCACAGCCGGCTCGTTGTCGAGTTGCCAACCCACGATGCGTGCATCGTTGCCATAATGTTCGGCCAGCTTTTCAATCATGCGGAAGGCCAGCTTGCGATACAGGGGCGATGAGAACGAGGCGTGCTGACGCGCACCGTGGTCGAGCGTGATGCCCTGCTCGTCTTTGAGCAGGATTTCGGGGTATTTACGGCTGAGCCAGACGGGCGGCGTGGCGGTCGAAGTACACATGATGACCTTCAGGTCGTATTTGGCCGCCAGGGCAACCGCTCTATCGAGCCACGCAAAGTCATAGACCCCCTCTTCGGGTTCGAGTTGCGCCCAGGCAAATTCGGCAAAATGGGTAAACTCGAAACCCAGCTCGCGCATCTTGCGAAAATCGCGCTCCCACTGGCTCTCATCCCAATGTTCGGGATAGTAATAGACACCCGTAAGCGTCAAATCCTTCTCCTCAAACCACGATTGGGCCGAGAGACTGCCCGTAAGCAGGCAGGCGATGAGCAGCGTCAAGAGTTGTTTTCGTATCATAGGTTCTCGTAGGTTTCGTCGGTTAGGTATCAGGTTCCCTTAAATGGGGTTCGTTATCGTTCGCAGCTTGCGTTGCAACAGCCGTTCGGCCCGTTTATCGCCCCCGTTTCGCTCAAAGCGGAGCAACTTGCGCAACACCGATTTTTTCACCGCAAAGGCGGTTCCGTGACGGATGCCCTCGGGGAAGGAGACCCGGTCGGAGATATCCTCCCACGTGTGGCCGCGATCGTAGCTTACGACCGCACCGTATTGATGGTTGCGGTATTTGTCAAAATAGACATACAGCGCATCGCCCACAAAGAGCGGTGCGGGGCCTTCGCACCAATAATCCCCCGTGATGGCGGGTGACACCTCGGTCGGGAAGCCCTCCTCGATGCGTTTGGCGCGTGTAATGCGCAGGTTCTTCTCCGCGGGCAACGAGTTCTCGTTCTTAACCACCATCAACAGCTCGTCCCGCTCCCTGTCGCGCACGATGGCGGCATCGATGACGCTGAAATCGGGATTGAAAAAGAGTTTCGTCTCGGAGAAATGCTCAAAGTCGCGCGTCGTCACATAATAGATGCGGTGGTTCAACCCCTTCTCGCTCTCGATGACCGGCACCTCCTTGTGGCGACCGGGGATGGTGGTGGCCCAAATAATATAATAGGTCTTGGAGGGTTCGTCGTAGAAGAGTTCGGGGGCCCAGCAGTTGTGGGCCGTCTCCTCGTGCATCATCACCGGAATGGCGCGTTGCTCGCTCCAATGCACCAAATCGCGCGACGAGGCGTAGCCGATGATGCGGTCGGTCCAGCTCGAGGTCCACACCAGATGGAACACGCCATCGGGACCCTGGCAGATGCTGGGGTCGCGCATCAGGCAATCCTTCCCGACGATGGGTTTCAAGAAAGATTGCCCATTGTTAAGCGCGAACCAACTTTCGCCATCGGTGCTATAGGCCAAGTGCAAGCCGTCACGGCTGTTCCCCGTGAAATAGGAGAACAGATAGACCGGCTCGGCGGCAAAGGTGGCGGAGCCAACCCACAGCAGAGCCATCCAAAGAAGTCCTATTTTCTTCAAGCGCACCATTCGACAATTTTTTACATTACAAAAGTAGGCGTTAGATTTTCCATTTTTTTGTACAGATTGGGCGGTTCAATGCAAAATCGTACATAACAGATATTCCCGGCCGCCTATTTTTGTACAGATTTCCATTTATATGTATCGCTATCTATTGAGCATCTGCAAAAAATGGCGTAATTTAGCATTACCAAAATCCGGGGTGCGACCCGGAACATAAAAACCCAAAAATACCCACCATTATTTGGACCTGTTATGAAACATTTCATCCTATTGGCCGCCGCCATCCTGACTGCATGGGGAGCCGATGCGCAAAGTTTCAAATTCGATTTCACGGCCAACAAAAAGGCCAAAGAGGGCTACACGAAGGTAACCCCCTCGGACCGATTCTCGGAGGAGCGTGGCTACGGCTACGACCTGACCGCCTCGCCCGACGGGGAGTCGAACGCCCCCTTCTTCTTCTCGGTGGCCGTACCCGATGGCAACTACCTCGTAACGGCCGTTGTCGGCAACAAGCGCGCGGCCGGTGAGACGACCCTGCGCGGTGAGTCGCGTCGTCTGTTTTTCGAGAACGTAGCCACCAAAAAGGGCGAATTTAAGCCCTGCACCTTTGTCATCAACAAACGCAACACCCACATCTCGGAGACGGAGGATGTCCGCATCAAGCCGCGCGAGAGCCACAAGCTGAATTGGGACGATAAACTGACCCTCGAATTCAACGGCAATATGCCCCAACTCTGCGAACTGATTATCGAGCGTGTAGAGGGCGTCCCGACCATCTTTCTCTGTGGCGATTCGACCGTGGTGGACCAAGACAACGAGCCGTGGGCCAGCTGGGGTCAGATGATTACCCGCTTCTTCGACGAGGGCATCTCGTTTGCCAACTATGCCGAGTCGGGTGAGTGCGGCAACACCTTTATCGCGGCCGGCCGTCTAAAGAAGGCCCTTTCGCAGATGAAGGCGGGCGACTACCTCTTCATCGAGTTCGGCCACAACGACCAAAAACAACGAGGCCCGGGCAAGGGGGCCTTCTACTCCTACATGACGAGCCTGAAGTGCTTTATCGACGAGGCTCGCACTCGCGGTGCGCACCCCGTCTTGGTCACCCCGACCCAGCGACGCAGTTTCGATGAACAAGGAAAAATCCGCGACACGCACGCCGATTTTCCCGAGGCGATGCGTTTTCTGGCCGCCAAAGAGCAGGTGCCTTTAATCGACCTGCACCAGATGACCCGCACGCTCTACGAGGCCATGGGCGTCGAGCCGTCGAAACGCGCCTTCGTACACTACCCTGCCGGCACCTACCCGGGGCAGACACGCGATTTTGCCGACAACACCCACTTCAACCCCTATGGGGCCTACCAGATTGCCAAATGCATCATCGAGGGGATGAAAAAGGTCGATTTGCCCCTGCTGGAGCATCTGCGCGAGGGCTACACGGCCTACGACCCCGCACAACCGGACGATGTGACCGCCTTTCGGTGGAACGACAGCCCCTTCACCGAGGTAGAAAAGCCGGACGGAAACTAACCCACATCATGTATCATGAGAGCGATGAACCATTTTCTGCAACGACTGTTGCCACTGCTGTGCTGTTTGGTGCTTTTCCCCTATGCAGCCGAAGCCCAATCGTTCCCCTTCCAACTCGACAAGGGAGCCGGCACGTTCCGCCTGGGCGTAGCGTGCGGTGAGGAGAGCCGCTGGCTGGACGAGTGTGCCGTTAGCCAAGACGGGGCGAGCTACCTCATCAAAGACAAACTCTTCAAAGGCGGCCATATTCGCCTCACCATCCACCCCCTGACCACCAACGGATTCATTGCCGAGGTGGCAGGCGACCGTCTGCCCGAGGAGTTGCAACTCTGCTGGGCCTTTGGCGCGTGTGATGGCGTGGAGCGTTCGCCCGCGAATCAGCTGATTCCGACCGCAAGCTGTTTCCACAATGTCCACAGCATCGAGGGCAACGCCTTTACGACCTACTATGGTGCGAGTATGCGCCTGCGCGTTACGCAAGGTGTTGCTCCCTTGCGAAGCGAACTGCGTCTTGCCGACGGCCATCAGCAATCCTCGCCACTGACGCTGTACGACTCGGGCAAAAAGACCGATGCCCCCGTCATTGCCGCCCTTACGCCCTGGCGCAAAGGCGAGAAGCTCTACTTCTGCATCTATCAGCGAGCCGACTACAACTACTATATGCTTCCCTCGGTCTTTCACGAGGCCCAAAAACGCGCAACAAAATGAGACGTATTCTTTTGACGGCATGGCTCCTGCTGCTCTGCATCCCGATGCAGGGACAGCCCTTTAAGGTCTATCGGTTTTCGGCCGACAACGTGCCGAAGATAGATGGCAAGGGGCGCGATTGGTCCTGCGTACCGGCCGATTACATCCTCACGGAGCAGGCGATGAAAGAGGACGAGGGAAAACACGCGAAGGCTGACCCGACGACGCTCCGCATCAGCGTCAAGGTGGGCTGGTGCGACGAAACGCAACGGCTCTACTTCCTCTACGAGGCCTACGACAACCATTGGCGATTCAGCGAGAATTCGCTCCAAACCGACATTTTCGAGGTGGTCATCGACGGTGACCGCTCGGGCGGTCCCTTCATCGACCGCTTCCACCCCACCGCCCCCAAGGATGTGTGGCAGGCGTGGTTTAAGTTCCACGGCTGTCATGCCCAAAACTACCACATCTTCACCCCTTCGCACGACGAGGATTGGTGTATGTATTGGGGACCGCAGGTGTGGCTCAAAGAGCCTCCCTATGCCGATTATGCCTACCACTACTCGTTCGAAGAGGGCGGGAAGGGCAAATTGACCTTGGAGTGCTACCTCACCCCCTTCGACCATGCCGACGAGCGGGGAGCCGCCTATTCGCGCCCGACACACCTCCAGGCAGGCAACCTCATCGGCCTATGCTGGGCGGTGATTGACTGGGATGCACACCCCACCTCGAAAGATGGGTTTTGGAACCTCTCCGACAACCATCTGATGTACGGCAATGCCGACTATCTGCCGGCTTTCAAACTCATGGACTTTGAACAATAACCTACCACTATGAAACGACTACTGCTTTTGATTTTCTGCCTGACGGTCGGAGTTGCCGAGGCCAAGATATACAACGTACAGAGCTACGGAGCGACGGGCGACGGTGTGACCATCGACACGCCCGCCATCAACCGCGCCATCGAGGAGGCTGCTGCCAACGGCGGAGGAACCATCTACTTCCCCGCCGGCGAGTATGCCTGCTACTCGATTCGACTCAAGAGCCACATCCACCTCTACCTGGAGCAGGGGGCGCAGCTTGTGGGTGCCTTCCCCACCGAGACGGAGGGCTACGACGAAGCCGAGCCGAACGAACACAACAAATTTCAGGATTTCGGCCACAGCCACTGGAAAAACTCGCTCATCTGGGGCATCGGGCTGGAGGATATCTCCATCACGGGACCGGGCCTGATTTACGGCAAAGGACTCACGCGCGAGGAGAGCCGCCTGCGGGGCGTGGGCAACAAGGCCATCAGCCTGAAGCTCTGCAAGAATGTGACGCTGAAGGATATTTCGATGCTCCACTGCGGCCACTTTGCCCTGCTCGCTACGGGGGTCGATAATTTGAGCATCCTCAACGTGAAGGTCGATACGAATCGCGACGGCTTCGATATCGATTGCTGTAAGAATGTCCGCATCAGCGACTGCACGGTCAATTCGCCCTGGGACGATGCCATTGTACTGAAGGCATCCTACGCATTAGGCTACTTCAAGGATACGGAAAACGTAACCATTTCGGATTGTCTGGTGAGCGGTTACGACCGTGGCAGCGTACTGGATTGCACGTGGCAGCGCGACGAACCGCAGGCTCCCGACCACGGGTTCGTGACGGGACGCATCAAACTCGGCACCGAGTCGAGTGGCGGTTTTAAGAATATCGCCATCACGAACTGCATCTTTGAGCGTTGTCGCGGTCTTGCATTGGAGACGGTCGATGGCGGCCATTTGGAAGATATTGTCATCAGCAACATCACGATGCGCGACATTGTCAATGCCCCGATTTTCTTGCGCCTCGGAGCGCGTATGCGCAGTCCGGAGGGGACACCGGTCGGCACCATGAAGCGCATCCGCATCAGCCATATCAACGTCTTCAATGCCGATTCGCGCTATTCGTCGATTATCAGTGGTATTCCGGGTGCGCTGATTGAGGATGTGACGCTGGACAACATCCACATCTACTATCAGGGCGGTTACAGCGCAGCGGATGGGCTGAAGATGCCTCCCGAGCAGGAGCGCACCTATCCCGAGCCGTGGATGTTCGGCACGATTCCGGCCAAGGGTATCTTTATTCGCCACACGCGCGGTGTCTCGCTCAGCGACATCCATTTCCACTACGCCCAACCCGACGGTCGTCCGCTGTTCGTCACGGACGATGCCGGCGAAGTGTACTACCACCGCATCACGGTCGATGGCAAAGAGGTGAAAATGTAGAGGAAAGAGCAAAAAGAAAAAAGAGCGAAGGGTCTTCGCTCTTTTTCTTTACTTTATCTCTCGTTCGGGGTGTTCCGAAAGAAACTTGGCCCAGTTTTTCGAGCCACCTTTCGAGGCCGCCTTCTTGCCACCGCCAAGCCCCTTCGACCGCTCGTTGGAGAGGGCCTGATGGATGGGGCTGGAGACCATATAATAGTGACACAGGGCCACGGCCATGCCATCCGTAGCATCCAATCGTTTCGGCGGTTCATCGACCCGGAGTGTGCGGCAGACAATCGCGGCAACCTGCTCTTTCGAAGCCGAACCGCGTCCCGTAATGGCCTGTTTGATGCGCATCGGAGCATACTCAAAAACCTGACGGTCACGGCTTAAGGCTGCGGCCATAGCCACTCCTTGCGCTCGCCCCAACTTAAGCATCGACTGCACATTCTCGCCAAAAAAGGGGCTTTCGAGGGCCACTTCGCGGGGGCTGTACTGCTCGATAAGCGACCCCACACGTTCAAAGATATAGCGCAGTTTGGCATAGGGGTCTGTCAGTTTATGCAGGTCGATTTCGCCCAGCACAACCGAACGGACCGTGCGTCCTTCGACCTCCAGCACACCGTAACCCATGTAGTTCGTGCCGGGGTCAATTCCCATAATGCGATAGCTGTCAGCCATATCAATTAAAAAAAGGGGGACAGGGTTCTCTTTCAGTTAAACGCTCTAAATCCTCTCTTTTATCACGATTATCACCCTGTCCCCCCGTAAACGCGCTTCGTCGTTACTTCATCAATTCGGCAACCCGCTTCATCACCTCCTCGCCACGCAGATTGACGGCCAGAATCTTGCCCGTCGAGCAATCGAAGAGGAAGTTCGAAGGGATGCCCTGCACGCCATAGGCATCCGATACGGGATTGCCCCATGCGTTCATCGAGCCGAGTTGAATCCAATTCAGCTGATGCTTCTCAATCGCCCCCAGCCACATTTCGCGCTTGTGGTCGAGCGTGACGCCCACAATTTCGAAGCCCTTCTTATGGTAGGCCGCATAGACCTCCTTCAAGTGGGGCATTTCGGCCATGCAGGGGCCACACCACGATGCCCAGAAATCGAGCAACACATACTTGTTGGCGGGGTTCTCGATAATCGATTTCAGCGACACGGTGTTACCCTCCGCATCGCTATCCTCGAAGTCGATGTAGGGCTGCCCCGGCTCCGTGCGACGCTTCACCTCGGCCTCCTGGACCAGCTCCTGCGCCTCGGGCGTAGCCTGAATTTCGGGTGCAAGGCGACCCACCCACTCCATCAGCTCATCGGCCGAGAGGTCGTAGGTCTCCGTGCGCAACTGCATCGGAGCAATCAGGTTGTGCGTATTGGCAGCTATCAGCTCCCACTCCAAATCGTGCATCGCCTGCTCCAGCTCGGCACGACGCTCCGCCGTGGTCTCGGGGGCGCGCAACTCGGCCATATTACGACTTTGCGCTTCGTGGTAAGCGGTGTAGGCGTCGTTGGCCGGTGTGCCGACTACGCGGTAGTCGTTTCTGCGCTCACCGGTGGGGGAAATCACCACATCCCCCTCCTCGACCAGAAACGAGACATATTGACGTGCCTTGTTCGGCTCGGCAGCATCGACAACCGACAGCTCCATCGGACCGGTGTAAAGCCCCTCGAAACGGAATGTACCCGCCTCGAGAGCCACCGAATCCACCACCTCGTCACTATTGCGATTCCACAGATAGGCCTTCTCGGTCGGCTCCGCGAAAGTACCCGTCACCGTAAAGCGAGGTTGCGTGGAGCAACCCGCCAACAGCAACGCGACAGTGGCCGAAAATATCATGCGTTTCATACCTATTCGGATTGTGTGTAGCAATAAGTTGAAACGCCTACTCGGCCAGCAGCTCGGCCAGCTTCGCCTTTACCTCCTCACCGCGCAGACCCGAGGCAACAATCTTACCCGTTGCGCACTCTACGAGGTAGTTGGCGGGAATCGAGCGCACGCCATAGAGGTCGGCAACAGCATTCTGCCAGCCCTTCAAATCGCTCACGTGCGGCCAATTCAGCTCCTTGTTCTCGATGGCGGCCAACCAAGCCTCCTTGTTGTTGTCGAGCGAGACACCGAAAATCTCGAAACCCTTCTTGTGGAACTCATCGTAGGCAGCCTTCAGCGCCGGTACCTCGGCCATGCAGGGACCGCACCACGAAGCCCAGAAATCGATGAGGACATATTTGTTGTTCGACTCCTCGATAATCGACTGCGAGGTGACGATGTTGCCATCCTTGTCGGCCTGCTCGAAGCGGATATAGGGCTGACCGATATCGGTCTTGAGCTTCTTCTCGGCCATCTCGGCAATGGGCTGCATCATCGCTGCGGCCTGCATCTCGGGCGAGAACGAGGCAATGGCCTCCTTCAGCGCGGTACCCGACAGCTCGTAGGCGAGATTCTGCAACATCTGGACACCGAACAGGTTGTCCTTGTTCTGCTCCAAAGCCTCCTGCTGGGCAGCCTCGTAAGCGGTCATAATCTCCTCACGACGCTCGGGCGCAGCCTCACGATACTCGGCCATCAGCGGAGCCATCGCCTCGACATAAGCCACCGAAGCATCGTTGGCAGGCGTACCGGAGGCCTCATAGCCATCCTCGGTTTTCGTGAGCGTAATCGCACCCTCCTCCACAAAGAAACGGGCAACGACAGCGGCACCGCGCACCTCCTTGAGGTTGCTTACATAGAGCATTTTGGCCTCCGAAGCACAGCCCGAAAGTTCAAACTTACCCTCAACTACTTCAACCGAATCAATTGCCACGAACGCGCCATCGACACGCTCCACGAGGTACATCTTCTCAACATCCTCTACCTGACCCGAAACGGTAAACTTGGGTTGCGTCGAGCAACCTACGAGTGCGGCCATAGCCAGCACACCAAACATCATTTTCTTCATCTTGCTATTGGTTTTTAAGGTTATTGACATCTTTTTCTAACTGGCGCACCGTGCGGTCCAACTCGGGCAGACGCTTAAAGACGGCTGCGGCACGGTGGTACTGCATACCGGGCAGGGCGGGATAGCCGAAGCGAATCTCTCCGTCGGGGACGTTCTTGTCCAGACCACTCTTCGAGCCGACCATCACGCGGTCGCCAATCGTGACGTGGTCGGCAATGCCCACCTGACCCGCCAGGAAGCAGTTCTTGCCCACCTTCGACGTACCGGCAATACCGGTCTGGGCCGACGAAACGGTATTTTCGCCCACCTGCACGTTGTGGCCGATTTGAATCAGGTTGTCGAGCTTCACACCGCGACGGATAATCGTCGAGTCGGTCTTGGCGCGGTCGATACAGGTGTTGGCACCAATCTCCACGTCGTCCTCGATAATGACATTGCCGAGCTGCGGAATCTTATCGAAGCCTCCCTCGGCATTGGGCATAAAGCCGAAGCCGTCGGCACCGATGACTGCCCCTGCGTGCAGGATGCAGTTCTTGCCCACGTGGCATCCCTCGTAAATCTTCACACCGGCATAGAGCGTCGTACCCTCGCCAATGGTGACACCCTCACCGATATAGACCTGGGGGTAAATCTGGCAGTTGGCACCCACCTTCGCGCCACGCTCGATGACGGCAAAGTCGCCCACATACGTATCGCCCTCGACCACGGCACCCTCGGCCACCGAGGCACGCTCCGAGATACCCTTGCGACGGGGTTTCGAGGCGGCATACATCTGCAACAATTTCACGATGCACTCGGCCGCATTATCCACCTTAATGAGCGTCGCAGGGACCTCCTGCTTCGGCTCAAAGCTCTTGTCGCACAGGACAATCGAGGCCCCCGTCGTATAGAGGAACTCCTCGTATTTGAGGTTCGTCAGATAGGCCAGCGAACCCTTCTTGCCCTCCTCAATCGACGAGACGGTCCAAACGGCCGCCTGCTTATCTCCTACAATCTCACCGCCCAAAAAGCCGGCAATCATTTCAGCTGTAAATTCCATATTTATCTTATTGATGGTTAATCTTTTAAGTAATCGGCAATATCAATACCCTCGGGCAGGAACTCCTCCACCGAGCGACCAAACGACAGCACCTCTCTGACGGTCGAAGAGGCGATATCGGCCACCGGAGCGGGGGTAAACAACATGACGGTCGTCAGCTCGGGATAGATGCGGTGGTTCGTCGCCTCCATCGTGCGCTCGTACTCGAAATCGGTTGTGTTTCTTACGCCGCGGATAATCGCCACGGCACCCATCTGCTCGGCAAACTCGCCCGTCAGGCCGTGGTAGATATGCACCTCGACCCGCTCGTTACCGCGATAGACATCGTCAATGAGCCGTTTGCGGTTCTCGACCGACAGCAGACCGTGTTTCATCGAGTTGTTGCCGATACCGATAATGACCTTGTCGAAGAGTTTCAGCGACTCCTCGACAATGGCGGCATGGCCGCGCGTAAAGGGGTCGAACGACCCCGGGAAAATTGCGGTTCTCTCCATAATAGACAAAGGTAAGAAGATTTTAACAAAACACTTCGTTTTTGTCGGTAAAATTTAGATAAGTGACCTAAAATTGGCCCTTACCTTTGTCCAAAAACACAAAAAGATGAAAAACAGACTGCTACTTATCCTCCTGCTGCTCACCGTAGGCCTGCTGGCAACCACCTGCCATTACCGTCGTCAGGCGGAGCGTTTCGGCCGCGACCGCCACAGCCTGCTCCATCGCCTGGAGCAACAACACGCCCGAAACGACTCGCTCGCGACTCATTGCGAGGTGCTGACCCTCGAACGGGAGGAGTTTCGCCAACTCTATCGTGCAGAGAACGAACAACTAAAAAAGCTACGCATCCGCCTTCGGAGGGTGGAGAGCATGGCCACCTCCGCAACGCAAACCGCGTTTCGGGCCGAAGTCCCGTTGGCGGATTCACTCCGCATCACACGGCACGACACCGCGCCACTTATCGACACGCTTCGACGCTTCGTCTGGCGCGACAGGTGGAACCTGGTCGAGGGCTTTATCGAAAACGACTCCATCCATTGCCGCGTCCGCACCATCGACACCCTGCATCAGGTGGTGCATCGCATTCCGCACCGCTTTCTCTTCTTTCGCTGGGGGACAAAAGCATTGCGTCAAGAGATTCGCTCCTCGAACCCCTCGACGCAGATTGTTTATACGGAGTATCTGATTATTGCACGCTGACCCAACGCTCCAGCAGGTCGGCCATGCGCTCGGCTCGAATGGCCGGCAACGGTCGTCCATCGACCTTCGAGAGGGAGGTGACACCACAGTGGTCCACCACAAAGAGTTCATCGTAAAGCGACAGTTCGCCCTGTAGAATCGGATGTTGCACGGCGGGCTGGCGGGCAGCACGTGCCGCCTCCCACATCGCCGTATCGGTGGCCGTCGGAAGTCCTTTGGGGGCAATCAGCACCCCTTCGCGAAACCCGAAGACAGACCCTTCGCCCAGCGAGCGCACCACCCCATTGCGGTCCACACGGAGGGCCTCGTCAAAACCGCGGGTTCGAGCCAACGATTGGGCCACCAGATGATTCGAAAGGGAGGCCACGGACATCGTCTCCAAGGGCGGGTCGTAGGCTATCGTCATCACCTCGGGACGCACACTGCGCAGGGCATAACCCGCATAAAGCGAGGTGCCGACCCCATAGAGGTTCTCCTCGCCCGTCTCAAACAGCTCGATTTTCACAAACGACGAGACGGCATCGGGGTAGCGTTCCCGCTCCACCTCACGCAACAAGCGGCCCTCGAGCAGCTTCAAATCGGGGCGATAGGCACGGCCGAACAGCTCACACGAGGCGATGTGCAGACGCGCCACGTGTTCGTTCAACAGACGCGCCCGCCCTGCATAGAGGTGGACAATTTGGTACAGAAACGGCTCCATGCCCGTGATGAATTTACAGCATAAAAATTTTGAGCAACAGCTCGCGCAACAGCTCACCATCCGATGCGCCACCCGCATTCAGCCCCTTCGACTTGGCATCATACTCGCGCAAAAGACCCAAAATCTCAAAGACCTTCTTGTTGGGCCAAAGGGCGGTTTGCTGTTTAATCTCCTGCACGATGAAGAGGGCCGGCTTGCGCAAAATACGCATCAACTCCTGGTCCGAGGGCATCGGTTGCCCCTTGCGACGGCTGAGCCAGGCCAAATAGTTGACCGTAAAGAGGTCGCGGAACTGCCCGAACAGGGCCATAATGGTCACCAGCAGGGGGTTATCTTTCGGATTGCGGGCGAAGTGGTCGGCAATCATCAGCGAGCGACCCATATCGCGTGTCACGACCGCCTTGCAAAGCTCGAAGTTGTTGAAATCCTTCGAGATACCGATATTGGTCTCGATGTCGGCATCCGTGATGCGCGTAGCCCCCTCGGGCATCGAGACGGCCAACTTCTCCAGCTCGACGGCAATCTTCGAAATCGAGGTACCGAGGTGGTCGGTAAGCATCACGAGGGCCTTGCGGTCAATCTTCAGCCCGCGTCCCGCGATAAACTGCTCGAGCCACGAGCCGATTTCATAATCGCGCGGCGTCACCGACTCAAAGACCACACCGTTGGCCGCACACCCCTTGTAAAACGAGGAGCGACGGTCGGCATTCTTCTCCTTGTGGCAAATCACCAGAATCGTGGTTGGCGAGGGGTTCTGCGTGTAGAACGAGAGTTTCTCGATTTGGCGCAACTGCTGCGCCTCCTTCAGAATCACCACCTGATACGAACCCATCATCGGCATCTGACGGCAGAGATTGACCACCTGCCCCGCATCGCTATCTTTGCCATAGATAATCAGCTGGTTGAAGGCTCGCTCCGCCTCGTTTAATATCGTGGCGGCCAGCTGCTCCTGCAGGCGGTCGATGAAGTAGCTCTCCTCACCCATGAGGAGGTAAATCGGCGCGAACCGACGTGCCGCAATCTCCTTTTGCAACCGCTCGAACTCGGCCACCGAGTCCCGAAATTTTATTGCACTTTTAGCCATCTTTCACTATACAATCTCGCGGGTGATACAGAGTACATTTTCGGTGCGCTCGTCGAGGCGGAACCGCTCGTCGATACGCTCGCCCACCACCCAGACGATATCTTCGCCCGCCAGCAACACAAACTGACGCTGCTTTTGCGGCAGGGACATTTTACGGTCGATGAGGTAGTCGCTCACCTTCTTCTTACCCGTCATACCGAAGGGGATAAACCAATCCCCCTCGCGCCAACGACGCAACGTGAGCTGTCCTTGCAACTTATCGGCATCCAAAAGGGCCATGTTCGCAGGAACGGTAAACTCCTCCACCAGGTCGATGCTCCGACGCTCGAAGAAGAGTACCGAGTTGCCGCAATAGGCACGCAAAGCCCCCTCGGGGAGTTGCACCTCGCAGCTATCGGCCTCCTCGATGGGCGAAACAAGCACCTTTTCGCGGTCCACGACCGCCACGCGGTCCCGCGCGTAGAAACGACGCCCCACGGCACCCTCATCCAACGCACGGCACAGCTGGTCAATTACATCGCCTTTGAAGCCATAGGCCGAGTTGAGCAATTCGTAGAGGACAAAGTTGCGCGGCAAGGAGGCATCGATACGCTCGAGAAGGATGACATCCATCCCCTCCTGTCGCTCGACGGCCACTTCGCGGATGCGCTCCACGGCCTGCGTGATAAACTGCTGGGCATCGGTCAGGCGGGCAATATTGCGACGCATGAGGGAGGTAAATTTGGGGTTAATCTCCCGAATACGCGGCACGAGGCCCAAACGGATTTTATTGCGCAGATACTTCGTCGAGCGGTTCGACGAATCCTCCCGATAGGGAATCTTATGCTGTACGGCATACTCCAAAATCTCCTTGCGCGTGGCGAACAAAAGCGGGCGCACGATACGCCCCACCTGGGTCGAAATGCCCGTCAGGCCGCGCAGACCCGTACCACGCAAGAGGTTGATAAAGAAGGTTTCGACCGAGTCGTCGGCATGGTGTGCCACAGCAATCACGGTATAGCCCTCCGTCTCGCACAGCTCATTGAACCAGCCATAGCGCAGGCGTCGCGCGGCCATCTCCATCGACTCGCCCGTCAGCTCCATTTCGCGTGCGGTTTCAAACCTACGGTTGTAGAACGGCACCCCGAGTCGAGCCGCCTCGCGCTCCACCAACAGTTCATCCTCGTCGCTCTCCGTACCTCGCAACCCGAAGTTGCAATGGGCCACGCCCACGCGGTAGCCGGCCTCGGTAAAGAGCGAGAGCATGACCATCGAATCCACACCGCCCGAAACGGTCAGCAGGATGCGGTCCTGATGCGTAAACAGCTCATAATCGGCTATGTACTGCGTAAAATGCTGCGCAAGCAATTTCCCCATCTCTCGCCTTTTTTACAAGATATTGACCTCGGTATCAATCGCGATACCGAATTGTTTTTTCACCTCCTGCTGCACCTTGTGTGCCAAAGCAATCACCTCTGCGCCGTCCGCTCCGCCATAATTGACCAGGACCAAGGCCTGCTTTTCGTGTACACCGACCCGTCCCTCGCGGTAGCCTTTCAGCCCCGCACGGTCAATCAGCCAACCGGCCGCCAACTTCACCTTGCCCGCTTCCGCGGTCGGATAGTGCGGCATTTCGGGATAGTCGTTCAGCAACTTTTCGGCTACGGCACGCTCCACCACGGGATTTTTGAAGAAGCTGCCGGCATTACCCAGCACGGCCGTATCGGGGAGCTTCGAGCGACGAATCGAGCAGATTGCCTCGCGAATGTTGCGCAGCGTGGCACCGCCCAATCGCTCCACCTCGCGCTCGACATCCCCATACCCAAGGCGGGGAGACGCCTCGTGCGAAAGCTCGATTTCGACCTCGGTAATCACCACACGCCCCTTCAGCTCCTGCTTAAAGATACTTTCACGGTAGCCGAAACGACACTCCTCGCGCTTCAAGGTACGCATTGCGTCGCTCTCCACATCGTAGAAACGTACCTCGCGAATCACATCTTTGGCCTCGGCACCATAGGCTCCGATGTTCTGTACCGGTGCGGCTCCCACCTTACCCGGGATGAGCGAGAGGTTCTCCAACCCCCACAGCCCGCGCTCCACCGCCCAGGCCACCAGGTCGTCCCACTCGACACCTGCACCGACACGCACACGAACCGCCCCGTCTTTCGCCTCACAGAGGTCGATACGCTGCGATACGGGGGTGAGAATAGCCCCGTCGTAGTCCTGCGTAAAGAGGACGTTGTTACCCCCCGAAAGGACCATCCAACGCGCAAACCGCTCCCGACGAAACAACGCCATCAACTCCTCCTCGGTCTCAAACTCGATGAGGCGACGGGCGCGTTGTTCGACATGAAAACTGTTGCGCGAAGCTAAATTTATCTCCTGAAAGTCACGAATCATAGTGCAAAGTTAGAAATTTTTATTAACTTTGAAGAGATTTTGACCCCGCAATGGGGATTTTAAGCGGCCAACACTAAAACTACCAACATATGTTTACAGAAAAAGACCTGCAACAAATTGCAGCCCATGGCCTGACGAAGGAGGCCGTGGAGGTTCAAATCGAGAATTTCCGTCGTGGATTCCCCTACCTGAAAATTGTCCGTGCCGCCTCGCCTTCGGATGGCGTAACGGTGCTGTCGATTGAGGAGGCCGATGCCGCCGTAGCCCGCTACGAGCAGGAGAAGGAGGCCCTGTCGGTCGTGAAGTTCGTACCTGCCTCGGGTGCTGCGACCCGTATGTTCAAGGAGCTGTTCGCGTTCGTGAATGAGGATAAGCGCGGTGCGGGCATCGACAAGCTCATCCAGAACATCGAGAAGTTCGCCTTCTGGCCCGAGCTAAAGGCCGTACTGAAGGAGGGTGCCGACGACAAGGAGATTGTTTCGGCCATCGTCAAGGAGGGGCTGAACTACGGCGCAAAGCCGAAGGGTCTGGTGACCTTCCACGCCTACGAGGAGGGCGCACGCAAAGCCGTCGAAGAGCATTTGGCCGAGGGTGCCGCCTATGCCACCACGAAGGGCGTTGCCCGCATCCACTTCACCGTATCGCCCGAGCATATGGAGGGTTTCAAGACGCTCCTCGAGGAGAAGCTCCCCTTCTACGAAAATCGCTACGGCATCCGCTACGACATCTCGTTCTCGGTGCAGAAGCCCTCGACCGACACGATTGCCGTCAACCCCGACAACACCCCCTTCCGTCAGGACAACGGCGAGTTGCTGTTCCGTCCCGCCGGCCACGGTGCGCTGATTGAGAACCTGAACGATATCGATGCCGACATCGTCTTCATCAAGAATATCGACAACGTGACGACCGATTCGCGTCGTGGCGATACGACCCGCTGCAAGAAGATGCTGGCCGGTCTGCTGATTGAACTCCAGGAGCGTTCGTTCGAGTACCTGAAGGCCCTCGAGGTGGGCGGTGCCGAGCTGGAGCCGATTGCCGAGTTTATCGAGAAGCGTCTGTGCGTGAAGCTCCCCGAGCAGTATGATGCCGCCCTGCTGAAGGCCGTCCTGAACCGCCCGATTCGCGTCTGCGGTATGGTACGCAACGAGGGTGAGCCGGGTGGCGGTCCCTTCTGGGTGAAGAATGCCGACGGCACGGAGTCGTTGCAGATTGCCGAGTCGAGCCAGATTGCCCCCGAGGATTTGCCGCTCATGAAGTCGGCCACGCACTTCAACCCCGTCGATTTGGTGTGCGGTGTGAAGGATTCGAAGGGTGTGAAGTTCAACCTGCCCGCCTACACCGACCCCGAAACGGGCTTTATCTCCGAGAAGTCGGCCGGTGGTCGTGACCTCCGCGCCCAGGAGTTGCCGGGTCTGTGGAACGGTGCCATGGCCAAGTGGAACACGATTTTCGTCGATGTACCCATCACGACCTTCTCGCCCGTCAAGGTGGTGCAAGACCTCCTGCGCGAGCAACATCAGTAACAAAAAAAGAGCCGTTCTCCGAAGTGGGGGAACGGCTCTTTTAATGCAAAATTTAGCATTTAGAATTCAAAATTACGAGATTGGGGCTACTGAAAATCTTTCAACTCTTTTCAACTCTTTCCTCTTCGCTCTTTCCTCTTCGCTCTTTCCTCTTCGCTCTTTCCTCTTTCCTCTCTCTTTAGGGCTTTTTTCAGCCTTTTCACCCCCTCTACGCCCAAGATGGTCAGGCCGGCATATTGCGTAGTTTTGGCGGCTCCGAAAAGGACAAACCACAAGACCCCTTTAGCCGTTGCCGAAATGGGCAGGGCCAGCTGCGCAAAAGAGAGGATGTAGCAGGGGATGCAACACAACAGCACAATCAACCCTGTGCGAAAAGAGAGCGAGGTGAGGAAGTTCTTTATCCGATTCATGGGGACAAAGATAGAAATTAACTGCCGAAAAATAAAAATCGCCCCATCGGAAACCTCCCGACGGGGACGAAATGACAGCAAAACACCCCATTAGGTGGATATTACGTGTTTGAGGTCATGCGGTTAGTTTTGCATCACCACAGCGTTTATTTGTAGTTGTAGTTCGAAAACATTATATTTGTAGAACCTAACCTACAACCTATGTTTAGACGACTCTTTTTGTGGCTGATGTTCGTGGCCACGCTCTTGTTCTCGGTGGGATGCACCGAGCGTCCGAAGACCACCGACAAGAAACGGATGGCGGTCGTGATATCGACTTTGAACAATCCCTGGTTTGTTTTGTTGGCCGAATCGGCCAAGGCGCGCGCCGAGGAGCTGGGGTACGAGGCCGTCATTTTCGACTCGCAGAACAACTCCTCGAAGGAGACCGAACACTTCGACAACATCATCGCCGCAGGTTATGGGGCGATTCTCTTCAACCCGACCGATGCCGATGGTTCGGTAGTGAACGTAAAGCGTGCCAAGGAGGCCGACATTCCGGTCTTCTGCATGGACCGCGAAATCAACGCCCGCGATGTGGCGACTTGTCAGATTCTCTCGGACAACTATTCGGGTTGCGTGGCCATCGGCAAGGAATTCGTTCGCACGGTGGGCCGCGAAGGCAACTATGCCGAATTGTTGGGGTTGGTGGGCGACAACAACACCTGGAATCGTTCGCGCGGATTCCACACGGTGGTGGATTGCTTCCCGGGCCTTAAGATGGTGGCACAGCAGAGTGCCGATTTCGACCGCAATACGGCAATGATGGTCATGGAGTCGATTCTCCAGGCACATGGTGACCTGGTGGGCGTCTTCTGCGGCAACGATGCGATGGCCATGGGTGCCTATCAGGCCATTCTGGCTGCCGGCAAGGCCGATGAGATCAAGATTTTCGGATTCGATGGCGAGCGCGATGTACTCAATGCCATCCGCGAGGGCAAGATTGTGGCAACCGGTATGCAGTCGCCCGTCCTGATGGCACGCACGGCTGCCGAGTTTGCCCACCGCTACCTCACGGGCGACCACAACTTCCCGAAAAAGATTCCGATTGCCGTGCAGGCCGTGACGCGCGCAAATGTCGATCAATACAACGAGTAATTCCCTTAAGCCAAACCCTATGAAAAGAGTAATCAAAGCGATTGCATGGTGTGTGGTCGTGGTTATCATACTTGCCCTCTCGCTCAAGGTGGAACGCCTCGATGAGCGCACAACGGCCGAGTTTGACCCTACGGAACAGGTCGAACACTTCTGGAACGATGCACTTCCGGCACTCCTTATCGGGGACCGCGTAGTGGGGGTCGAACTCTTCTGCCAGGCGTTGAAAAATAACCGACAGCTGCTCATCGACCGCTACGGCCTGACGCTGGGCATCGGTGCGCCCTACTCGTTGCTCGTAGGCGGTGCGTTCACCGTTACGGAGGTGGGCGAAGAGCTTACCACGCTCCGCACCGAGGCGGGAGCCACATTCCTCATGCGCACGGCCTACATCTTCGGCAACACGGTGCGCGAGGCTACCGGAGCCTTCTCAATCGACGACTACGAAAACACGATGGACTTCAACCGTATTGCCTCGGAACTCAACGACCGCGTGGTGGAGCGCATCGTAGCCCCTGCCGAGGAGTTCTTGCAGGCAGGCAACCGCCTGCGCGTAGTCGGAGCCATTGACCTTACGCCGAAGGGGCCGGCCGACGAGGCCTTCGAACTGATTCCCCTATCGATTCAACCCTGCGAATAATGGCAACGGATGCAATCTTATTGGAGGCGCGGGGCGTGACGAAACGCTGGCCCGGTGTGTTGGCCCTTGACGGAGTCAATCTCAAGGTCTATGCCGGTCGCGTCAATGCCTTAGTGGGAGAAAATGGTGCCGGAAAATCGACCCTGATGAATATCCTCTCCGGTGTCTATGCCGACTACGAGGGGGAACTCTACCTGGAGGGGCAACCGATTCGTTTTAATACAACGGCCGAGGCGCAGGCCGCGGGGGTGACGATGGTACACCAGGAGCTGAACCTCGTTCCGCAACTCAACGTAGCCGAGAATATCTTCCTGGGGCGCGAGCCGCTCAATCGGTGGGGAATGATTGACTACGGCCGGATGCACCGCGAAGCGCAGGAATGGCTTCTGCGCGTGGGATTTACGCACGACAGCCACACAACGGTCAGCAACCTGAAGGTGGGCGACCAGCAGCTCATCGAGATTGCCAAGGCACTCTCGCTCGGGGCGCGGGTGCTGATTTTCGACGAGCCGACCTCGTCGCTCTCCGAGGTGCAGACCGAGACCCTCTTTGGCCTTATCGAACAGTTGAAACGCGACGGTGTGGGAATCGTTTACATCACCCACAAGATGGACGAGTTGAGCCGTCTGGCCGACTATGTGACCGTCTTGCGCGATGGCCGTTTGATTGCCGAACACCGCGTGCAGCAGACCTCCACCGAGGAGATTATCCGCCTCATGGTGGGACGCGAGCGACGCGACCTCTTTGTCAAGGGAGACCACCCGAAGGGGGAGGTTGCGTTAGAGGTGTGTGGCTTGTCGCTGGAGAAGAAATTGGAAAATCGCACGCTTAAGTTAGAAGATATTCGCTTTGCGGTGCATCGGGGCGAGGTGCTGGGCATCTACGGCCTGATGGGGGCCGGTCGCACGGAGATTCTGGAGGCAATCTTTGGCCTGCATGGTGCCGAGGTGCGCGGCACGTTGCGTATGACAGGCATGGAACGGATGCCCCAAACACCACGCGAGGCGATGGATATGGGCATTGCGCTGATTCCCGAAGATCGCAAGCGGGACGGCCTGGTGTTGGGGATGGATATTGCCCGCAACACGACCTTGGCTTCGTTGGCCGACCTGACAACCCGATACGGCATCGACCGCAAGCGTGAGTTGCAGGAGGCGGAACACTATCGCGAGGAGCTATCCATCAAATCGCACTCGGTGGACCAACTGACGGGCGAGTTGAGTGGTGGCAACCAGCAGAAGGTGGTGCTGGCCAAGATGCTCCGCACGGCCCCCGAGGTGCTGCTGCTCGATGAGCCGACTCGCGGCATTGATATCAACGCCAAGAACGAGATTTACAAACTCATCGACCGCCTCGCCGCCGAGGGGCGTGCCGTAGTGGTGGTATCCTCGGAGATGCCCGAGATAATGGCTTTGTCGGATCGCATCCTGACCCTCGCTTCGGGACGACTGACGGGCTGCTTTGAGAGAGACGAATTTAGCGAGGAGGCACTGCTGAAAGCCTCCCTCCCAACCACATAACGTCATAAGACCATGCTTACAAAACAATTCTTGCGTATAGACAGCTCGATGCTGCGCCCGCTTATCGCCCTGGTGGTGATGTCGGTGGCCTTGGCCTTTGCCTCGGAGAGCTTCGCTACGGCCGATAACCTCTTCAACGTAATGCGTCAGGTGTCGGTCAATCTCTGCATCTCGGTCGGCATGACACTCGTCATCCTCACGGGCGGCATCGACCTCTCGGTGGGTTCGATTCTTGCCTTGAGTGGTGCCGTGGCGGCCGGTTTGATTAAATCGGGCATCTCGGTCGAGGGGGCAAATCTCCACATCGGATTTACCTTCTTCGGGGTGGTCGTTGTGGCTCTGTTGATTGGTGGTGCGCTGGGTTGGTTCAACGGCCAGATGGTGACCCGCTTCAAGGTGCCGCCCTTCATCGCTACGCTCGGTATGCTCACCATTGCCCGCGGTCTGACGATGCTCTACACGAACGGACACCCGATTACGGGGCTTGGCGAGAGCTTCGAATACCTCGGTACGGGGTGGTTCTGCGGTGTGCCGATGCCCGTTATCGTGGCTGCGCTGGTGGTGGTACTCTTTGCCCTCTTCATGCGCAAAAGCCCCTGGGGACGCTACATCTATGCCATTGGCGGCAATGAACGCGCTACGCGCCTTTCGGGTATCGACGTAAAACGCGTCAAATGCTTTGTCTATACGGTCGCCGGTGTATTGTCGGCCGTGGCCGCGCTGATTGTGACGGCTCGCCTCGATTCGGCACAGCCTAATGCAGGTACGGGCTACGAGCTGGATTCGATTGCCGCCGTGGTCATTGGTGGCACCTCGCTCAACGGAGGCAAAGGCTCGGTATGGGGGACGGTGGTCGGTGCGCTGATTATCGGTGTGCTGAACAACGGATTGGTCCTCCTGAACGTCTCGCCCTTCTGGCAACAGGTAATCAAGGGTTTGGTCATCCTGCTGGCCGTGGTGATGGATCGCATGAACGCCAAAGAACAGCAGTAAGAAAAGACGATTGCGTTTGTTTCTTGGCTTGCTCCCGCCCCTGGTCACCACGACGCAAGGGGCGCAATGACAGCTCAACAGCACCGACCATGGCACACAAACAGCCACAACAAGCATCACCGTAAAGGGAGGTTTGGAGGGATTGTCTATATAATCGCGGAATCTTCCGCGACAAAACAAAAACGACAGCTAAAAAGCTGTCGCTCATTATTCTGGAGCGAAGCCCTCCTTTTCAAAGGAGGGTTTGGGTGGATTGTCTATATCAATGCGGAGAATCCGCTCAAGAAACGACAAAAAAAGACAGCCTATTGGGCTGTCTGTCGTTTCTTGAGCGGAAAACGAGACTCGAGCCCACGCAAGCGTGGGCAGTTTTCTCGCGAACTATATTTACACCCCCAACCCCTGGAAGGGGCGAGTGGGGTCGCTTCGTAGCGAATCATCGTTTTCCGTTTCAAGCGAAGCCTCCCTTATCAAAGGGAGGTTTGGAGGGATTGTCTATATAATCGCGGAATCTTCCGCGACAAAACAAAAACGACAGCTTTTTAGCTGTCGTTCATTGTTTTGGAGCGGAAAACGAGACTCGAACTCGCGACCCCAACCTTGGCAAGGTTGTGCTCTACCAACTGAGCTATTTCCGCATAATATGTATCACCCAACTTTGCAATCGCTCCTTGCCAAGGTTGGGTGTGTTTATCCTTTTGGGGCAAGGTTGCGCTCTACCAACTGAGCTGTTTCCGCAATTGCGAGTGCAAATATACGGCAAAAATCCCGTTTTGCAAATTTTTCGCGAAAAAAAGTCAAAAAAAAGCATTCTGCACTATCTTTGCTCATCGAATACGATATCAACCATCGAAATCATGCACACCAAAACAAAAGGATATCTCCTCGGCGCAATTGCCTCGGCCACCTACGGCATGAGTCCCCTCTTTGCGTTGCCGCTCTACCACAACGGCATGGGACCCGATTCGGTCCTCTTTTTTCGCTATCTGTTTGCCATTCTGATTGTTGGCACAATGCTCATAGCTCGCGGACACGGATTGCGCATCGAGCGCAGCCAGCTCCTGCCGTTGGCCCTTTTGGGCCTGCTCATGGCCCTCTCGTCGCTCAGTCTGTTCGAAAGTTTCAACCACATGGCTGCCGGCATCGCCTGCACGATTCTCTTCATCTATCCAATCATCGTGGCCGTCCTCATGGCCCTCTTCTTCCGCGAGCGCATCACCTGGCAGACCGCACTCTGCATTTTGATGGCACTCATCGGCATCGGTCTGCTCTACAAAACTGCCGATGGCGCGCCTTTGAGCCTGGCCGGCTCGCTCCTTGCCATCGGGTCGGCACTCTCCTATGCCATCTACATCGTCGGAGTCAACCGCCCCACCTTCAAGGCCATTCCCACCCTTAAGCTCACCTTCTACGTCCTCCTGTTCGGGCTGTTGCTCTTCCTCTTCAGGCTCGATTTCGGTATGGCCATCCAGACACCTGAACATGGGTACCTTTGGCTCAACCTCGTGGCATTGGCTCTCTTCCCGACCGCCATCTCCTTCTTCTGCACCACGGCGGCCATTCAATACATCGGTTCCACCCCCACGGCCATTCTTGGAGCGTTGGAGCCGCTTACGGCCCTCTTCTTCGGCCTGCTCTTCTTCAACGAACGGCTCACACCGCGCGAAGTGCTGGGGGTCTGCATCATCATCCTGGCCGTGACGCTGGTCATTGCCGGCAATCAGGTGCCAACCCTGCTGTTGCGCCTGAGAAAAATGTTTCCGCGCATCGGCCAAAGCGGCAAAAAGTCCTGACTTTTTTGTACTTTTGCGCCATTAACCCCCGAAACGATGGAGAAGAACACGCAAAAGAACCCCTCGGCCTGGGTATCGGCTATTCCATTAGCACTGCTCACACTCCTCTTATATGGAGTGATTCGCTGCTTTGGTAGCGACTCGATTGTGGGTGGCAGTCAGATTGCTCTCCTCTCGGCCTCCTCGGTAGCCGCCATGCTGGCGATTCTCTGCTATGGTCGCACATGGAGCGAGCTGGAGGAGTCGATTATCAACCACATCCGCTCGGCAACCTCGGCCATCCTGATTCTGCTGCTCATCGGTGCCATTGCCGGTACGTGGATGATTTCGGGTGTGGTGCCAACCATGATTTATTACGGTCTGGAGATTCTCCATCCGAGCTATTTCCTGCTTGCCTCGTGCCTGATTTGCTCCGGTGTATCGCTCATGACGGGCAGTTCGTGGACCACGATTGCCACCATCGGTGTTGCCCTGATGGGTGTCGGTGAGGCGATGGGATTGCCCGAGGGGTGGATTGCGGGTGCAATTATCTCGGGAGCCTATTTCGGCGATAAACTTTCGCTCCTCTCGGACACCACCGTCCTGGCCTCTTCGACCGTAGGGGTGGGGATTTTCACCCACATCCGCTATATGCTCTACACGACCGTCCCGTCGATGGTCGTGGCACTCACCGTCTTCGGCATCGCCGGCTTCACGCTCGACCACGCCTCGGCCGCCACGGTTGACCAATATGCCGATACGCTCTACAAGACCTTCCACATTTCGCCTTGGCTGCTGGTGGTTCCCCTCTTGACGGGGCTGCTCATTGCACGGAAACTGCCCGCGCTGATTACCCTCTTTGCGGCCGTCGTGCTGGCCTGCATAGCGATGGTAATCGCCCAGCCCACGCTGGTTGCCGAGGTGGCCGGAGCGCAGACGATGGACTTCCTCACGGGCTTCAAAGGGGTCGTGATGACCTGCTACGGGCCGACGGCCATCGAGACCGGCTCGACGGCACTGAACGATCTGGTTGCCACGCGCGGCATGGGCGGCATGATGAACACCGTATGGCTGATTCTCTGCGCCATGGTCTTTGGCGGTGTGATGACCGGTAGCGGGTTGTTGCACGCCCTGACGGAGTTGTTCCTCGGCGTGGTGCGTCGCACCTCGGCTGTCGTAGCCTCGACGGTAGGAGCGGGTATCTTCTTCAACCTCTGCTCGGCCGACCAATATATCTCGATTATTCTGACGGGGCGTCTGTTCAAAGAGTTGTACGAAGACCGCGGCCTGGAGCCGAAACTTTTGAGCCGTGCCGTGGAAGATTCGGCTACGGTTTGCTCGGTGCTTGTTCCGTGGAATTCGTGCGGTATGACGCAGGCCACGGTGCTGGGCGTGGCCACCTTCACCTACCTCCCCTATTGCATTTTCAACCTGGTCAGCCCCCTCATGTCGATTTTGGTGGCGGCTATCGGCTGGAAGATTAAACGCGCAAAATAATGGCCATCAAACTCGTCATCTTCGACCTGGACGGCACGCTGCTCAATACGATTGGCGATTTGGCCGAGGCGGCCAACCATATGCTGGCCCAAAGGGGGTTGCCCCTGCACGACTACCCGACCTACTGCACCTTTGTCGGCAACGGCATCATGCGCTTGGTAGAGCGCGCCCTGCCCGAAGCGTTGCGCACGGCGGAGTATGTCGCATCGGCCCGCCGCGATTTTCTGGACTATTACATACAGCACATCGACCTCAAGACCGTGCCTTACGCGGGTATTCCCGAACTGTTGGCCGCCTTGCAGCAGCAGGGGATTCTGTTGGCCGTTGCCTCGAACAAATTTCAGGCCGGCACCGAGAAGCTGATTCGTTCCTTTTTCCCCGATATCCACTTCGAAGTGGTCTTCGGCCAACGCCCCGACGTGCCGCTCAAACCCAACCCGGCCGTCGTGGAGGAGATTCTCGCCCTGACCGGCGTGGCGCGTTCGGAAGTACTTTACGTGGGCGATTCGGGGGTCGATATGCAGACAGCCCATGCGGCCGGTCTCCGCGCAGTGGGTGTTACGTGGGGATTCCGCCAACGCGAAGAGCTGCTGCAAGCCCACGCCGACCGGCTGGTCGATACGGCCGAAGAGCTTCGGCTCGAAGTGGCTCGTTGCCAGTAAGTTGCGTGCCGAACCGCACAAAAAAAAGGGTTGCCCAACAATTGTTGAACAACCCTTTTTTCTAGCGTACAACAAGCGCGATTTGAGGGGCGAGCGTAACGTCCAAATCGGCTTGTCGGACAGGCTCTATTTACTTTTGCACCTTTACGAAGCGTATCACTTGCGGGTCAATTCGTTGAAGCAGTGGCGACAAATCGGTTCGTAGCTGTCGTGTGCGCCAAGCATCACCTGTTTCTGCTCGGCCGTGAGGCGGTGTGAATGGTGCGCCAGATTGCCGCAACGGACACAGATGGCGTGAACCTTCGTCACATATTCGGCCGTAGCCATCAGGGCGGGCATCGGTCCAAAGGGCTTGCCAAGGTAATCCATATCGAGGCCGGCCACAATCACGCGCACACCGCTGTCGGCCAACTGACGGCAGACATCCACGATGCTCTCATCGAAGAACTGCGCCTCGTCGATACCGACCACATCGACCTCCGAGGTCATCAGCAAAATATTCTGGGGCGACTCGACGGGGGTGGAACGAATGGCATTCGAGTCGTGCGAGACGACCTCCTCCTCCGAGTAGCGAACATCAATCTTGGGTTTGAAAATCTCCACCTTTTGGTGGGCAAACTGTGCGCGCTTCAGGCGACGAATCAACTCCTCGGTCTTGCCCGAAAACATCGAGCCGCAGACCACCTCAATCCAGCCCTTACGGCTGGCATTCTCCATAAACATCTTCTATCTTCTCCTTTTAATGGTTCCTTTTTTCGCTTACTCCTCGATGCGGGTAATCTTGGCACCCAGCTGATTGAGGCGTTTGTCGATATCCTTATAGCCGCGGTCAATCTGGTCGATATTCTGAATCGTCGAGGTACCCTCGGCCGACATGGCGGCAATCAAGAGGGCCACACCGGCACGAATATCGGGCGAGGACATCCGCGTAGCACGCAGGCGATGCTGATGGTCGTGGCCGATGACCGTCGCACGGTGCGGGTCGCAAAGGATAATCTGCGCACCCATATCAATCAGCTTATCGACAAAGAAGAGGCGGCTTTCGAACATCTTCTGGTGAATCAACACAGCACCCTTGGCCTGGGTGGCCACCACCAGGAAAATCGACAACAGGTCGGGCGTAAGTCCCGGCCACGGGGCATCGGCAATGGTCATAATCGACCCATCGAGGAAGGTCTCGATGCTGTAATGCTCCTGCTTCGGGATATAGATATCGTCACCGCGCTGCTCGAAACGGATGCCGAGGCGGGCAAATTGGGCAGGGATGATGCCCAGGTTTTCATACGATACGTTTTTGATGGTCAGCTCCGAGCGGGTCATGGCGGCCATACCGATAAACGAACCCACCTCAATCATATCGGGCAACATCGTATGCTCCGTACCACCAAGCTCTTCCACGCCATGGATCGTCAGCAGGTTCGAGCCGATGCCTTCGATTTTTGCACCCATCCTCACGAGCATCTTGCACAGCTGTTGCAGGTAGGGTTCGCAGGCGGCGTTGTAAATCGTGGTCGTCCCCTTGGCCAGGACGGCCGCCATCACAATATTGGCCGTACCCGTCACCGAGGCCTCATCCAAGAGCATATAGCACCCCTTCAGCTCCTTGGCCTCGACCGCAAAGAAGTCGTCGCCCACCTCGAAGTTGAGCTTTGCGCCCAGCTTCTGGAAGCCGATAAAGTGGGTATCCAGACGACGACGGCCGATTTTATCGCCCCCGGGCTTGGGAATATAGCCGACACCATAGCGGGCCAGCAGCGGGCCGATAAGCATCACCGAGCCGCGCAACTTCATGGCACGCTTGCGGTAATCGTCACTTTGCAGGTAGTCGAAGTTGATTTCGCGGGCCGTGAAGGCATAGCTCTCCTCCGAGAGTTGCTCCACCTCGACCCCCATCTTGCGCAACAGCTCGATGAGTTGCAGCACATCCAGGATGGCCGGCACATTGTGTACTATCACACGCTCGCGCGTGAGCAACACGGCACAAAGAATCTGCAAGGCCTCGTTCTTGGCTCCCTGCGGGGTGATGGTTCCGTGGAGGCGGTGTCCGCCTTCGACTTTGAATACTGCCATAGTGGTTCTGTTTTTGGGGTCGTGGCCGCGTTACTCCGGTCTCGGAGCGGTGGCTCTTTGTACAAAGATAGCAAGAAAAGAGGCTTTTTGCCCCTATTTTGAAATAATTTCACGAAAAATTTTTGCGAATTAGTTTTTTGTTGTACTTTTGCAATCCGTAAAAAAGTCTAAAACAACAAAAACGATACAGCTATGGCAATGAAGAGAACTTATCAGCCCTCGCGTCGCAAGCGTGTTAACAAGCACGGTTTCCGCGCTCGTATGGCTACGGCTAACGGCCGCAAGGTACTTGCTGCACGTCGCGCAAAGGGTCGCAAGAAGCTCACGGTATCGGACGAGTCGACCTTCAAGTACTAATCCGAACCTTGCTTCGTGCAAAGAAATAGGACCGGCAAAGCCGGTCTTTTTCTTTTTTTTACCGTGTTTATCGGGCATCTTTTTCCGTTCCTTGTCTGCAGCTGAGGATAATGAATTTAATGATATTAAAGAAATTAAGGACATTAAAGAAAGTTCTTTAATCTCTTTATTATCTTTATTATCTTTCCTCTTCGCTCTTTGCTCTTTCCTCTTGTTTATTATGATTTCGATTCGCAAAGCAACCGAGAACGATATTCCGCTGATTCGCGCGTTGGCCGAGGTGGTCTTTCCGGCCACCTATGAGGCCTTGTTGCCTTCGGGGCAGGTTCCTTTTATGATGGAGTGGATGTACTCTGCCGAGAGCCTTCGTCGCCAGATGGCCGAGGGACACACCTATTATATCGCCTACGCGGAGGATAGCCCCTGCGGCTACCTCTCCATCGAGCAACAGCACGAAACGCTCTTCCACCTGCAAAAAATCTACGTGTTGCCCGCATTCCAGGGGAGAGGTGTCGGCAAGCAGCTCTTTCGACAAGCCGTGCAGCACGTGAGCGCAGCCGGAACATTACCTGCCACCATGGAGCTGAATGTCAATCGGGAAAATCGAGCCGTCGATTTCTACCTGAAGATGGGCATGCACCGCGCCCGCACGGTCGATGTCGCAATCGGCAACGGCTTCTTTATGAACGACTACATCATGGAGCTTACCGTAGAGGAGAGAGCAGAGAGCAAAGAGGAAAGAGGTTTTTAGATAGAAGATAGAAGAGATAAAGAGAGAGCGTCATGCTTCGCCTACTGCTCAGCATGACGCTCTTCGTTAATATCGTTAATCTCCTTAAAATCTTTAATCTCTTTATAATCTTTCCTCTTCGCTCTCTCCTCTTTCCTCTTTGCTCTTTACTCTTTGAACAGGTCCACCTCGCCCTTTTCCACCTTGCGATGCATGGCCGAGAGGTGGGCAATGACGGGCGAAATAAACTCCAGCGTATCGCTCACGGCCTTATTCTCGCCATCGCCCTTGATGCGATAGAGCATTGCGGCATAGAGTGCGCGGAAGCAAAGCTCCGTATCGCTCATGCCGGGCTTGCCCCAGATGGCTTGCAGACGCGGAAGTTCCGGTTCAAGCTTGGCCACCGTGGCGCGGTACTGCTCACCGATAGGAAGTTTCATCAGTTGCAGGTGCAAATCGTGCAGGTCACGAATCAGGTGCAACGTATGCTCCAGATGGCCCTTCTCCTCCTTGCCCTCCTCGCGCAGCAGGTTGGCAATATCCATGTACCAAATCAGGAAGGCCGATTTCTGCTGCTCGTCCAGCTCCTTGCGCGGAGCGATGAGGGTCGAGTAGATTGCCTCGGGACTGAATTGCAAGGCACGTAACAAATCCTCCAACTGCCAGAGGTAGAGGATGTATTCGGCAATATTCTCTTTGCGTTTCGTAACGGCTATATCCATTATCTTGGGCTTTTATTTCGTCTCCTCGCGGTGTTTCAGGAAGTACTCCTGCGATTTGAGCAGGTTGCGCGACTGAAGCACCATATTCTTCGTCTCGGAGAGAATCGTCATGTAGAGCATCGAGGCGCGGGTATTGGTCTTCGAGGCATCGATGCGCGACAGCTCCGAGAGCATCGCCTCCGAGATGCGGCCGAAGAGGTCATCGCGCATCTCCAGCACCGACTCCAACTCCGTGAAGTCGCCCGAGCGCAACATCGTGTTAATCGAACGGTTAATCTCCTCCACATCGTCGTTGATGGCCATCAGGTCGCGGGTCTCCTCCTGCGAGAAGCCCTCGTGGCAGTTGTCGATGTGGTCGAAGGCCGGACGGGCGATATGCAGCAGGGCCTTGGTCACCTCATTCAGGTAATCGACCACCTGCACATAGTAGTGCGCAACGTAGATATCGACGTGTTGCAACTTCTTGAGGGTCGGCATGAGGGTATATTTGCGGTCGCGCGAGTGGTAGAAGAGACTGTTGGCCTCCTTGACCATCGCCTGCAACTCACTGCGGTTCTCCTTCATGGTGGCGATGAGCGTGCGGTCGTAAATCTTCGTGGCACGCAACATCGTATGCTCCACCTCCTCACGCAACGAGCGGATGGCATCCTCGGTCGTCTCGGCAGCAGCCTCCTCGGCCTGCTCCTCAACCGGCTTCTTCTTGAAGTTGCTGTGATAGAGCATCCAGCCACACAGCACCGTCACAATGACAAAGGCCACCGTACCACCATAAATCAGAATCAACCCGACGACAAAGGCAATCAGGAAACCACCCAGGGCGGTCACAAACCAACCCATGATAACCGTCATCACACCGGCGATGCGGTAAACGGCACTCTCACGGCCCCAGGCACGGTCGGCCAACGACGAACCCATGGCCACCATGAAGCAGACGTAGGTGGTCGAGAGGGGCAGTTTGAGCGAGGTTGCCATGGCAATCAGCATGGCCGAGGTGGTCAGATTGACCGTGGCACGCACCATATCGAACGGCGCACCACTATGCTCGATGTCCTCGAATTCGAAACGACGCTCGAGGCGGGCGCGCATCGAGGCGGGAATTACGCGGTCGGCACCCGCCTTAAACTGCATGGCCACACGGACGATCGTGCGCGAGAAGACCGACGAATTGACCTGCGTCGAACCCTCGTCCTGCGAGGCGAGTTTCAGCTCCGTCTGCGAGACGTGCATCGCCTTCTTCGAGGTCCAGAGCGTAAGGAGCATGATACCGCCTGCGATGAGCAGGAAGGTCATGTTTGCCGGAATATTCTCGGCCAAAGCCCCCATCAGCATCGAGCTGTCACCCGTCGCGTGGGCGATGCGATAGGCATCGAAGCTGGCCACCGGCACACCGATGAAGTTCACCAGGTCGTTACCGGCAAAGGCCAACGCCAGGGCAAAGGTACCCGAGAGAATCGTGATGCGCAGGATATTGACCTTGAAGAGCTGGATAAACCACAGCAGCAGCGAGCAGACAATCCAGCACACGAAGAGCGAAAAGAGCAGGTGGTCGCTAATCCAGAGAATCATCGGATGACCGGCCAACAGGCTCTTCAACCCCTTGAAGAGGGCGAAATAGACGATGGCCGTGAGCGAAGCACCACACCAGAAGGCACCGATACGGCGCAACATGGCGGCATAGCGGAACGAGAAGATGGCACGCGAGATATACATGACAATCGTACCGCAGGTGAAGGCAATCACCACCGAGAGCAGGATGGCCGAGACGATACCCAACGCACGCGAGGTGTTGATAAAGGTACCCAGCGAGGAGATGGAGAGGGCATCGTTGCCCGTAATCTTATAAATCGAGACGGCGATGGCCGAACCCAACAAACAGAAAATCAAAGATACGGTGGTCGAGGTCGGGAGTCCCAGCGAGTTGTACAAATCCAGGAGGATGATGTTGGCGAACATCACGCCGAGGTAGAGAATCATCACCTCGTGAAAGGTGAACAACCCCGGGTTAAACATACCGCTTCGGGCCACCTCCATCATGCCGCTGGAGGTCAATACACCAATAATAATACCGACAGAGGCCACCGAGAGAATCGTCTTCATCGAAGCTGCACGCGAGCCGATGGCCGAATTCAGAAAATTTACTGCATCGTTCGTCACACCCACAAAGAGACCCGAGACGGCCAAAATACCGAGTATGACGACAATGACTGTGTAGATTTCGCTCATTGCTAAGGGTTAATTTGTTTTCGTTCCTATATGGACACAATACGACACAAATATACCACAAAGTGTGCAATCCGAAAAACATCGAATGCCGATTTAACATTTATTTAACACAACAATTCACCGCTCAAAATGCACAAAAAGCGTAATGGCGACCCCGTTTCGAGTCGCCATTACGCTTATAATCAATTGATATAGGCTCGCTTTAGTGGGCGTGGAAGGTATAACTTCTGCCCCGCTCGGTCTGCAAGTCATACTCCAAATAATCAGGCAACGAGGTGGTCGGAGCCGGAGCCTCGGGCGAAATCTTCGCCGCAAGAATCGGCTGCAATCGCAACAGCGGATTGTCGGTCGGGGCTGTAGCCTCGGCCAAAGCCGAACCCGCAATGGGGGTCGAGGTGCGCAGGCGCAACATACCGCCCAGCGTCGAACGAATCGTCACGGAGGTCAGTCGGCCCTCCTCCCAGCTCATCTTCTCCACCACAAAGCCGCCACGGCAACGAATACCCTCGATGGTGCCTTCACGCCACACATCGGGCAGGGCGGGCAACAGATGGACCGCCCCCGAATGGCTCTGTACGAACATCTCGGCAATACCGGCCGTGCAGCCGAAGTTGCCGTCAATCTGGAAGGGCGGATGGGCATCGAAGAGGTTGGGATAGGTACCACCTCCCTCACCGCGCTCGCCAATGGCGGGTTTGAGCTGGTCGGTGATGAGTTTATAGGCGCGATTGCCATCCAGCAGACGGGCCCAGCAGCAGACCTTCCACCCCATCGACCAGCCGGTCGAGGGGTCACCGCGATGCTCCAGGGTCTGGCGGGCGGCTGCCATCAGGCGCGGCGAGTGCAACGTGATTTGACGTCCCGGGAAGAGACCCCACAGATGCGAAATGTGGCGGTGGTGGTCGTTGGGATTGTCCCAATCCTCCAGCCACTCCTGCAACTGCCCATGGCGACCCACCTGCATCGGAGGCAGCGAGGCGGCCATCAGCTCCAGTGAATCGATAAAGGGCTGCTCGTCATTCAGTTCGCGGGCTGCAAAGGCGGTATTATGCATCAAGTCGCTCACCAGCTGGTTGTCCATCGTTGTGCCAAAGACCACCGAGAAGGTACGCTTTCCCTCCACCGAGGGGCGATTTTCGGGCGAGAACGACGGGCTGACCACGCGATAACCCGTCGCAGGGTCGGTCACCAGCAGGTCGAAATAGAATTTGGCGGCCTCCTTCATCAGGGGGTAAATCGCTTGGAGGTAGTCGCGCGACCCCGAAATGAGGTACTTATCCCACAAATCCTGACAAAGCCAGGCGTTGCAGGTGGGCCAAATGCCATACGAGGGGCCATCCACGGCACCCGTCGAACGCCAAATGTCGGTGTTGTGGTGCAGGGTCCAGCCGCGTGCGCCATACATCGCTGCCGCCTCACGACCCGTCTCGGCAACCTCCTTCGTAAGGCGGATGAGCGGCTCGTGGCACTCCTCAAGGGCGGTGATTTCGGCGGGCCAATAGTTCATCTCGAGGTTGATGTTCGAGGTATATTTGCCATCCCACGGGGCGCGACGCTGATAGTTCCAGATGCCTTGCAGGTTGGCGGCCTGACCACCGGGTTGCGACGATGAAATCAACAGATAGCGGCCGAATTGGAAGTAGAGGGCGGCCAACTGCGGGTCGAACTCCGTGGCAAACTCTTTGACACGCACATCGGTCGGCTTCTCGGCCTGGGCGTTACGGCCCAAGTCGAGTTTTACGCGGCGGAATTGCTCGCGGTAGTCGGCGATGTGTCGCTTCATCACCTTTTGGAAGGGGCTTTTCAGGTCGTTGAGCGGACGCAGCGCCGTCGCATAACTATCACCCGATACATCGTTATAATTGACAAAGTTGGTTCCCATCGAAATAACGAGCGTCACGCGGTCCGCCCCCTCGATGCGCAACAACGAATCGGCTACGGCCGTCATCGTACCACCCTCGGGGAGAAGGCGCGTCAGGGCCGTGAAACGCACCTTGCCTTCGACCCCTTCGTGGTCATCGGCCTTGCCGTCGAGGCGCAACATATCCCCCTCGATGGTACGCGAGATGCCCTCGGTGTAGGGGGTCGTATAGCGGGCATCGAACGAGAGCGCACCCCGCTCCGAAGCGGTCAGGCGCACCATAATCACCTCATCCGAGCGCGCGGCAAAGGCTTCGCGCGTATAGGTCACACCCCCCACCGTAAAGCGGGTCGTGGCAACGGCTCGGTCCAAATCCAGTTCGCGGTGGTAATCCACAGCCTCCTCATCGAAAGGAAAATCCAAATGCAGCGAACCCACCGTCTGATAGGGCATACCATTGGAGGGGTTGGCACTGATGTAGCGGCCGCACAACTCCTGCGCCTTCAGGTTCTCACCCGCGAAGAGGAGCTGACGAATCGAATCCAACCCCGCCTTGTTATAGGGTTTCACATTGTTATGCGGCGAACCTCCCCAAACGGTCTCTTCGTTGAGTTGCAACTCTTCATGACGCACACCGCCATAAATCATCGCCCCGAGTCGGCTGTTACCAATCGGCAGGGCCTCGACCCAGATGCGGGCCTCGCGGTCGTAGTGCAGTTTGAGGTCGGTCGTCTCCTCCGGTGCGGAGCAGGCCGCCATGCAGAGAGCCAGCAGCACCATCGCCCCCTTTTCAAATCGTTTCATCGGATACATACGTGTTGTTAGTGATACTATTTTTACAAAGATAATAAGAAAAGTAAGACGACAAAGCAACGAGCGGCTCTTTTTTGTCCCAAAACCGCCCCTATGGGCTTTTGAAAACTTCTTACACGGTCGGAAGAACTAGCACGATAGGAGAATAAAAGCGATAAAAAGACCGAAAAAATGGCCTAAAGTTCCTATTCATTGGTCGATTTTTATTGGGAATTGGCAAAAACGTAAAAGCAAAGTTGCAATTCTAAAATTTTAGCACAATATGTAACAAACTGAATATCGAGCATTTAAGAACTTTTTGAAAACGCAGTTTTTTGCCCGATTAAGGCATATCAAATCAATACAACGCGCCAATCGAGGTTGATTTTTAAAATTATTAAAAATGATAAATAATAACCAAACACGGCTTACAAACTTACACTACCCCCCCCTCTTCTAACATTTTAGTACCAATATATAACATTTTGCCTACATATAGTTACAAATCGCCACTCGACCCCCTTTTAAATTGTTATCAAAAAGTGCCAGAAATTTTTTAATAGCTATTTAAATACCTATTTTCGCCCCCAGAGAATCCATTTTCTCTATGCGAGAATTTTATTGTTTAACTCAAATTTTAGGTCTAATGAGAAAAATTGTACTACTTTTCATGGCCGTTTTGGGAACGCTGACGACAGTCATGGCCCAAAACATGAAAGTTTCCGGTACAGTTACCGCTGAAGACGGCTCTCCGGCTATCGGAGCAACCGTTGTGGTAAAGTCGACTCCGACGAACGGTACCACGACCGACGTGAACGGTGCTTTCGTACTGAATAACGTCCCCGCGGGAGCTGACCAGAAATTAGTGATTTCCTACGTGGGTTATACGACGCAGGAGGTACCCGTTGCCCCGAAGGTAACGGTACAGCTGGTACCCGACGCCACCGATGTGGAGGCCGTTGTGGTAACCGGTATGGCCAAAATCGACAAGCGACTCTTCACGGGTGCTTCGGACCGTCTGGCTGCCGAGGACGTGATGTTGAGCGGTGTGGCTGACGTCAGCCGTTCGCTCGAGGGTCGTTCGGCCGGTGTCTCGGTGCAGAACGTATCGGCTACGTTCGGTACGGCTCCGAAGATTCGCGTCCGCGGTGCTACGTCGATTTTGGGTGACTCGAAGCCTCTCTGGGTTGTCGATGGCGTTATCATCGAGGATGTTACGGAGGTTGGTGCCGATGAGCTTTCGTCGGGTGACGCCGTGACGATGATTTCGTCGGCTATCGCCGGTCTGAATGCCGACGATATCGAGTCGATCAGCATCCTGAAGGATGGTTCGGCAACCTCGATTTATGGTGCCAAGGCTATGGCCGGTGTGATTGTCGTAACGACGAAGAAGGGTCGCCCGGGCGACGCGCGTATTACCTATATGGGTGAGTTCACGACGCGTCTGAAGCCCATGTATAGCGACTACAACATCATGAACTCGCAGGACCAGATGAGTGTCTATGAGGAGTTGCGTGGTAAGGGCTTCTTCAACTATGCCGAGACGTTGCGCGCGAGCGAGTATGGTATCTATGGTAAGATGTACCACATGATTAACCAGTACGACCGCACGAACGGTATGTTCGGTATGGCTCACACGCAGGCTGCCATGAACGAGTACCTGCGTCAGGCCGAGTATCGCAACACCGACTGGTTCGATTTGCTCTTCAGCAACTCGGTGATGATGAACCACTCGGTCAGCATGTCGACCGGTTCGGAGCGTGCCACCTCGTATATGTCGATGTCGGTAATGACCGACCCGGGATGGTACGAGCGTTCGAAGGTGACGCGTTACACGTTCAACGCCAACACGACGTTCAAGATTTTCGACAATCTGAGCCTGAACATCCTCGGTAACGGTAGCTACCGTAAGCAGGAGGCTCCGGGTACGCTGGGTCAGGCAACCGACGCCGTGAGCGGTGAGGTGAAGCGTGACTTCGATATCAACCCCTTCAGCTTCGCAATGAACACCTCGCGCACGATGGACGCCAACGAGGATTACGCACGTAACTACACCTCGTTCAACATCATGGACGAGTTGCAGAACAACTACATCGAGATGGACGCTACGGATATCCGTTTCCAGGGTGAGCTGAATTGGAAGATTGTTCCGAGCCTCGAGTTCAACTCGCTGGCTTCGTTCCGCTACACGCAGACCTCGATGCAGCACCACATCAAGGACGAGTCGAACCAGGCTCGCGCCTACCGTGAGATGTCGGATGCTACGATTCGCGAGAACAACCCCTTCCTCTATGACGACCCCGACAAGCTCAACGAGCTGCCCGTAACGATTCTTCCGAACGGTGGTATCCTCGAGAAGCGCGAGTTCAAGTCGCCGAGCTACACGATTCGTAACACTTTGACGTGGAACAAGTCGTTCAACGACACGCACATCGTACACGCTTATGGCGGTATGGAGGTAACCTCGGTAGAGCGTACCAACGACTGGTTCCGTGGTTGGGGTTTGCAGTACAACCAGGGTGAGAAGGCCTTCTACAACTACCTCGCCTTCAAGAAGCAGGCCGAGGATAACGCCGACTACTTCACCCTTTCGAACACCCGCCGTCGTTCAGCTGCCTTCTTCGGCATGCTCAACTACTCGTACAAGGGTCGCTACTCGATTAACGGTACGATGCGCTACGAGGGTACGAACCGTCTGGGTGAGTCGCGCACGGCTCGCTGGTTGCCGACCTGGAACGTGGGTGGTGCCTGGAACGTACACGAGGAGAAGTTCTTCGAGCCTATCAGCAAGGTTATTTCGCACTTGACGTTCAAGGGTTCGTACTCGCTGACCGCTGATGCCGGTCCGGACTTCATCACCAACTCGACGGCCGTTATCCAGAGCATGAACTCGAGCTGGCGTCCTTCGGCTGACGACAAGGAGACGGGTCTGGAGATTGCCCAGCTCGGTAACGCCGACCTGACCTATGAGAAGAAGCACGAGACCAACATCGGTATGTCGCTCGGTTTGCTCAACAACCGCATCAACCTCGATGTAGATGCCTACTGGCGTGACAACTACGACCTGTTGGGTCTGACGAACACGAATGGTGTAGGTGGTGAGGTTTGGAAGTATGCCAACATCGCCGATATGAAGTCGCACGGTATCGAGTTTACGCTCTCGACGCGTAACATCGTGAAGAAGAACTTCAAGTGGACGACCGACTTCACCTTCTCGTGGAGCGAGCAGAAGATTACGAACCTCTCGACCGACGCCCGCATGATGGACCTCGTGCTGGGTACGGGTTACAACCTCGAGGGCTATGCTCCGTCGTCGATTTTCTCGATTCCCTTCACGGGTCTGGACAGCGAGGGTTTCCCCACCTTCGAGATTGACGGTGAGCCTATCAACAAGTACAACTATGGCAACATCGACTTCCAGGCTACGGACGAGGAGTTGCTCAAGTCGCTCAAGTATGAGGGTCCGACCGATCCGGTTTACACGGGTGGTTTCGGTAACACCTTCACCTACAAGGGCTTCCGCCTGAACATCTTCATGACCTACGGCTTCGGTAACGTAGTTCGTCTGAACCCGATTTTCAAGTCGTCGTACTCGGACTTCTACGCCATGTCGAACGACTTTAAGAACCGCTGGATGGTTGCCGGTGACGAGGAGTTCACGAACATCCCAACCCTGGCCAGCGCACGTCAGCTGCGTCAGTACGGTTCGTATGACGTCCGCACGGGTTACAACGCCTACAACTATTCGAGCGCACGTATCGGTAAGGGTGACTTCATCCGCATGAAGGAGATTTCGCTCACCTACGACCTGCCGAAGGCATGGATCAGCCGCGCCAAGTTCAACAGCCTTTCGGTGAAGATTCAGGTGACCAACCCCTTCCTGATTTATGCTCACAAGTCGCTGAACGGTCAGGATCCGGAGTTCTACCAGGCAGGTGGTGTATCGTCGCCGCTGGCTCGTCAGTTCACCTTTACGCTGAAGTTCGGTTTCTAAAAATCTGATAGAGTATGAAAAATTTTCGTAATATAATCAATAAGTTCGCGCTGTTGCTGGCCGGTTCGGCGATGTTCGTTTCGTGTAACGACTACCTGGACGAGATGCCGGACAACCGCACCACCATCGACTCGCCCGAGAAGGTGACGATGATGCTGGTTTCGGCCTATCCGGAGGTACTGCCGCTTGTTGTGCTGGAGCAGATGTCGGACAACACGGATGACCGTGGTAAGAAGTTTAATGTGTCGAATGACCTCTGGGAGGATGCTTATCGTTTCCAGCACATCTCCAGCACCTCGACCGATTCGCCCGAGGAGATTTGGAATGCTACCTATCGCGCCATCGCCGCTGCCAACCACGCACTGGAGGGCATCGAGAAGATGATTGCTTCGGGTAAGGCTACGGCCGAGGAGATTGCTCCGCAGAAGGGTGAGGCTCTGCTTTGCCGCGCCTATGCTCACTTTACGCTTTGCAACGTGTTCTGCCAGGCTTACAATCCCGAGACGAGTGCAACGGATGCCGGTATTCCCTATGTGACGAAGCCCGAGAAGACCGTCTTCGTAGATTACGAGCGCGGTACGGTTGCCGACGTCTATCAGAAGATTGCCGAGGACCTCGAGGCCGGTGTTGGTCTGATTGACGACACGAAGTATGCGAAGCCGAAGTTCCACTTCACGACGAAGGCTGCCAATGCTTTTGCTGCCAAGTTCTACCTCTACTACGGTAAGTATGAGCAGGCTGTCAAGTGCGCTACGGCTGCCATTGGTGAGGACCCGACTCCGAGCTTCCGCGATTGGGATACCTTCAACAATGCCGGTACGACGCCTGCTGAGTACACCAACGCCTACAACAACTCGGAGGAGCCTGCCAACCTCTTCGTGCAGGGTGTTCAGAGCCTTGCCGGTCGTCTCTTCAGCGGTCGCTACGTGGTAACGCGCACGAAAATCGACGAGGTAGTCGAGGGTGCCGGTCCGTGGGGTTCTACGCTTCCCAACTATTCGGATATGCCGGTTTACCAGAACCAGAACACCTCGATGTTCATTCCCAAGCAGTACGAGTATTTCCAGTACACGGATATCGTACAGGGCATCGGTTATCCCTATGTAATCAATGTTCCGTTCACGGTTGAGAAGACCATCGTTGACCGCGCAGAGGCTTATGCCTTGATGGGTGATTTCGAGAGCGCAACGCGCGATTTGAATTACTTCTACCAGCAGGGTGGTCTGACCCGCACGGTTACGACCGAGCAGATTGCAGCCTTCTATGCAGCCGGCGAGACGCCCAATTCGCTGACGCTCGCTCCCCGCATGACGGTAGCCGAGGGTACGCAGAATGGTCTGGTTCAGGCTTGTCTGCACGCTCGTCGTATCGCAACGCTGCACGAGGGTGACCGTATTCTCGACCTGAAGCGTTATGGTGTTGCCTTCACGCACGTGATTGACGGTGATGCGAATATCGAGATTGAGCCGTTTGACAAGCGACTGGCCGTTCAGCTGCCCGCCGCGGTTATCTCGGCCGGTATCCCGGGTAACCCTCGGTAATCAGGAGTTGTTAAACCGAAAAAGATGAAGTTATGAAAAAATCATTGTTATATATCGCCCTGCTTGGTATCTCGGCCCTCTTCTGCGCTTGCGCTGAGGACGATTTGAGCAGCGAAAGCGTTATCAAGGAGTCGATTAACGCCGAGACGGATTTCGACCGTTGGCTCGAGGATAACTACCGGGCTCCTTTCAACATTCGTTTCCTCTATCGCTACGAGGATATTGAGACGAATCTGAACTACGACCTGACTCCGGCCCGCGAGCTGTATGCCCGCATTCTGGCCAAGGCCGTACGCTACCTCTGGCTCGACCTCTACACCGAGCAGTCGGATGTACACTTTATGCGTGAGCATTCGCCCCGCGTGATTATGGTGATTGGTTCGGGTGCGCACGACCCCACGGCAGGTACCGTAACGCTTGGTACGGCCGAGGGTGGTTTGAAGATTACGCTCTATGTAGGTAACTGGTTGGAGAACTACGTCACGATTAACTACAACAACGGTGTAGATGAGACGGATGGTTACACGGTTTCGATTAAGAGTGTAGATGACTTCAACTACTACTATCTGCACACGATTCACCACGAGTTTGCCCACATCCTGCACCAGAAGAAGGAGTATCCGCAGGACTTCAACGTAATCTCGAAGGGTGACTACTCGGCACAGTGGACCTCGGTTTCGGACCAGGAGGCTGCCCGGCTCGGTTTCATCACCCCCTATGCTTCGAGTGCAACGCATGAGGACTTCGTAGAGGTTTATTCGAACTACCTCTCGATGAACGACGCGCAGTGGAACCAGCGTCTGCAAATGGCAGGTTCGGTAGGTGCCGACCGCATCCAGCGCAAGCTCGCCATCGTGAAGACCTACATGAAGGAGGTTTGGGATATCGACGTAGAGGCTATGCGTGCCTCCTTGGCTCGTCGCTACAACGATATCGAGCATATTGATTGGTCGAACTTTAACTAATGGAGAATTAAGCAATGAAAAAGATACTTTATACAGCATTGTTCTCGATGCTCGCACTCTCGATGAGCAGTTGCGTGAACAAGGTTGAGGAGGTCTTCGATGCCTCTGCCTCGGAGCGTCTGGAGCAGAAGATGCAGGAGTGTAAGCAGCTGCTTACCTCGGCTACGAATGGCTGGATGATTGAGTATTATCCCAGCTTCTCGTCGACCTACTTCCCGGGTGGTGTTACCTTTGCGGCTACCTTCAACGCCGATGGTAACGTAACGGTTACCTCGGAGCTTGCCGTGGACCCCGCCGCTACGGTTACGAGCCACTACTCGATTAACGCTTCGTCGAGCGTCGTATTGACCTTCGACACGTTCAACGATTACATCCACTACCTCTGCGACCCCGATGAGTATGCCGAGAACGTCTATGGTGGCGATTTCGAGTGGGCTTATGTCGAGGGTGACGCCAAGCAGATGGTATTCCGTGGTACGAAGACCGACAACCGCATTGTCTTCACCGCTTTGGAGGAGGATATCGTATCGTGCGTACAGACCATCAAGCTCATCCAGCAGGAGATTAACGCCAAGCTCTACACGGGCTATCGCTGGACCGAGGGCGCGGTTGCTCCCGCCGAGGGCGAGGGTCCGACCGATATTATCCTCTACGCTGCCGATGGTGGTAATATGCTTATCTACTATCCGGACGGTAATACGGAGGGTGCTTACGAGGAGTATCCTTTTGCCTTCACTGCAAAGGGTATCTCGCTCTACGAGCCTATCACGATTAACGGTATCACGGCCAAGACCTTCGAGTGGGACACCACCGCAGGTGCGCTGATTGCCACGGATGCCGTAACGGAGAAGGGTGGTGAGACGACTGTTTCGCTGGCCGGTTGGTACCGCGAGGGCTTCGTTCACTACAACGACTACCTGGGTCAGTACACGCTGCGTTACAAGTCGTCGGCTACCTCGTCGAGCTATGTAACCAAAACGGTGACCCTGAAGGAGAATGTGCCTTTGCAGTCCTACTATCTGTCGGGTCTGCACGCCTCGTTCCCCAACGTGGTTGTGACCTACTCGAAATCGACCAGCGGTCTGGCTCTGGATTACCAGCCTCTGGGTCAGTACTCGACCCGTGGTCCTGCCTACCTCTGCCCCGGTTCCGGTTCGTCGTTGATGCCCGCCCCGGGTTATGGTTGGGACATGGTAAACATCGGTGAGGATGGTCAGATTGTGTTGCAGTTCATTGCACTCAGCTCGTATGGTGACATCTTCTTCCTGTACAACAACGGTGGTTGGTATCTGATTAGCCGTCTGTACAGCCCCGACACGATGACCAAAAAGTAAACCTTTCAAACGAATACGATTATGAAAAAGATATTTTATCTGATGCTGGCTGTGACGGCCTTCGCGTTCGTTGGTTGTAACGACGACGAGGAGCCTGTACAGGTGCTGGAAATCGTAAAATCCGACGTCGGCTTCACGGCCGATGGTGGTAACGGTATGATTACCGTGAACACGACGGAGGGCGATTTCAAGGCTACCACCGATAAGAGCTGGATTACCATTGAGGGTACGGGCTGGGACAAGGCCGACCCCTATAACAAGACCGTCAGCTATGCTGTTGCCCCTTACGACGGTGCTTTGACCCGTTCGGGTAAGATTACGATTGTAGCCGGTGCGCTGACCGAGGAGGTGACCATCATGCAGGTGGGTTCGTCGTTCGATATGTCGGTTGAGCCGGTAGCTGTTGACCCTGCCGGTCAGCAGGTTGTGGAGGTTCCTTTCGACGCTTCGTCGAGTGCAGCTCCCACGGTGGAGATTCCCGCCGATGCTTCGTGGCTCCGCGCTACGGCTGTTGAGGGTGCCATCCAGCTCATTGCCGACCTGAACTACGAGACGCCCCGTTCGACTACGATTACTGTGAAGCAGTCGTGGAAGCCGGTTGAGATTCCCGTAACGCAGGGCGTGGTAAATCTGGTAACGATTGAGCATATCGAGACTGCCAAGGGTGCTGCCTATGAGGTGACCATCACCCCGACCGAGTACCTCCCGCTGGCCGCTCCCACCTGGGACGTGACGACGACCTATGACTGGATTACGATTGAGAAGACGGCCGAGTCGTTCACCGTGAAGCTCGCCGAGAACACGACGGGTAAGAACCGCACGGGTTCGATTTCGCTGACCGATGGCGGCGAGAAGGTGCTGCGTACCATCACCGTATCGCAGGGCTTCCTGACCCCCGCACTCTTCATGGGAGATTGGGCAATGCCTTGCCGTGGTTATAATGACGCCGGTCAGGCTGCCGATATCGTAGCGGACATTTCGTTTGGTTATGATGAGGAGAGTGGCTCGTACTACTGCGTATTAGGTGGCTTTATGATTCCCGTATCGTATGTAGAGACCGACACCACGGCATACATCACGTTGGAGTCGCAGCCGCTGGGTATGGTATATAATGTGTACTATATCTTCTTGACGCTGAACTCGGATAACGGCTACATCATCCACCAGGCATTGCCCGGTTATGGTATCAAGTTCGTCTTCGTGAATACCACGACGCTGGAGGTACAGCCCTTCAACAACCCGGGTTGGCCGGAGGGTGGTCAGACGAACGGTATCACCTTCGGTGCTTACTCTTCTTCGACCCCGTCAAGCAGTACGAGTGCCGGTAACTGGGATATGTTCCGTAACCTGACGACGCTGACGCGCAAATAGTTAAAAATATCCCCAGAACTTTCATTTGGCTCTTATCATAAGCGTTATATAGGAGTGTACAAAAAAAGTTCACCGGAGAGGAAGTCCTAACCAACCTGGGCTTCCTCTCTTTTTTATGGAATTTTTCGTATCTTTGAGGTAAACCTCGAAGATACTTGCACTCGCTGTGAAAAATAAGGGAGTAAACTCCCTATTTCTCGCTCGTTTTTTCGTATCTTTGTAGCATGAAGGAGTTGGAACGCATCTTTGCCGTAACCTCCGACGAAGCGTTCGAGCAGTTGGCTCTGGAGCTGTTTCGTCGGCAGGCGGCCGAGTGCGCCCCCTATCGGGAGTATCTCTCGCTTATCGGGTGCGACCCCGCCCGGGTCGGAGGGGTGGAGCAGATACCCTTCCTGCCGATTCGACTCTTCAAGCACCGCGACATTTATTGTGGCCAGGGTGCGCCCGAGGTGGTCTTCACCTCCTCGGCTACGACCGGCATGACCCCGTCGCGCCATCCGATGGCCTCACTCGCACTCTACGAAAGGGCCTTCACGGAGGCATTTCGTCGTTTCTACGGCGACCCCGAGGGGTGGAGCCTCTACGCCCTCCTGCCCAACTACCTGCAACGCAAAGGCTCGTCGCTCATCTACATGGCCGACCGACTGATTGCGGCCTGCGGTTCGGGCGGCTTCTACCTCGACGAATACGAAAAGCTGATTGCCGATATGGAGGCCGACGCAAAACCCAAAATCTTGTTGGGCGTGAGCTATGCCCTTTGGGATTTGGCCGAGCGATACGCTCCGAAGCTCGGCAACACGATTGTGATGGAGACGGGTGGCATGAAGGGGTACCGCGAGGAGCTTCCGAAGGAGCTTTTCCACAAGATTCTTTGCGAGGGATTCGGCGTTGAAAAGATTCACTCCGAGTACGGCATGGCCGAACTCACGTCGCAGGCCTACTCGAAGGGGGAGAATCGTTTCTACTGCCCGCCCTGGATGCGGGTGCTGGTGCGCGACGTGAACGACCCGTGCGATGTACGACAAAGGGCAGGTCGTGGCGGACTGAATATCATTGATTTGGCCAACTACTACTCCTGCGCCTTCCTCCAGACCGAGGATGTGGGTCGCCTGCACGCGGACGGCTCGTTCGAGATTGAGGGGCGCATCGACCACAGCGAAATCCGTGGTTGTAACTTATTGGTGCAATAAACAGAAAAGGATGAAAATCGTAGCCTTCGTACCCATACGGCTCAACTCACAACGGGTGGCCGGCAAAAATCTGCGGCTGTTGGGCGATACGCCCCTCATGTGCCATATTTTACAGACGCTCTGTGCGGTAAAGCAAATCGACGAGGTCTATCTCTACTGCTCGGATGAGCGGATTCGGGAGGTACTGCCCGAGGGGGTGCGATTTCTCAAACGCCCCGCATCGCTCGACAGCGACGAGACGTTAGGGGCCGAAATCTACGACCGTTTCACCGCCGAGGTCGATGCCGACTACTACCTGCTGGCCCATGCCACCTCGCCCTTCATCCGACGCGAGACCATCGAGCAGGCCATCGATGCCGTGCTGGCGGGTCCCTACGACTCGGCCTTCAGTGCCGAGAAGATTCAGACCTTCGCCTGGTTCCGTGGCGAGCCGCTCAACTACTCGCTCGGCAACATCCCCCGCACGCAGACCATCGAGCCGCTCTATGTCGAGACCTCGGCCTTCTTCCTCTTCAGCCGCGCACTCTGGTGCGAGAGGCACCAACGCATCGGCAAAAAGCCCTACATGGCGGTCGTGGACCACATCGAGGGGCTTGATATCGACTATCCGGAGGATTTTGCGCTGGCCGAAATCATCGAAAAGGCGCGGCGACTCTAAAAGGGCTGTGTTACACTACCCGCGACGGCGGTAGGCGTCAATCATCGACGAGCGGGTACAATTCACAATCTCCGCTCCAAGGCTGTCGGCATAGTCGCGCAACAGCTCGTGGCCACGAAACAGGTCGGCCACCTCTTGCAGATAAACAGCCATCGTATAGGGAACTTCCGGCACCTTCTGCATCATGGGCTTCAGGTGTGGAGTCGTGTCGTCGTCGTAGAAGTGGCGGTCGGCACGGCAAAGGCGATTCTCGCCATCAACGGTCAGCCCCTCGAGCAACGTATGGTCCACACCGTAGAGTTCGACCCGACGATAACCCAACTGCAAGGCAATCAATTCACCAACCTGCACCACGGTACCGAAATTGCCACTCCCCAACCCATGGTTGAAGAGCCAATGGCGCACCGCACGGAAGCCATAGTAGGTAATCGTATGGAAGCGCACGATACGAATCAGGGGGTTCGTCAAATGGGCGCGGTAGTCGAAATGTTCGGGGTTGTAGTACTGCACATAGAGGTTCATGGGCCACGTAACCCGCTCGTTGAGCGTGCGGTAGAACTGCTCGATGCGCCCACGGAGCGAAGTGCGGCGGAAGAACATCGGGTCGGACAACACATAGTAGGCCGGCCGCAACACCATGAACCGCTCATCCTCGGCAAAGAAATTCACGGCCATAAAATCGCGTGCTGCGGGGTCACACAGCAACTCCTCCAGCTCCCCCTTCAGCGAGGGTCCGTTGCCCAGCACGGCCATCGTCGGCCGTTGCTCGCCCACGGTGCCGGCACGCTTCACCTCATCGCGAAAATCCTCTTTCCAAGCCATCACGGCAAAGTAGAGCAGGGTGTCGAAACCCTTGCGCACGGCATCTATGATTCGTTCGGCAGTCGTCATCGGAGCAGTTGTTTTATTTGCAAATATACAAAGAAAGTCTTATCTTCGCAAAAAGCAAAGCCAAGGATATGCGCGCAGTTCACACCTTTTCGGTCATCATCCCCCTCTACAACAAAGAGCGCGAAATCGAAGCCACGATTCGTTCGGTCCTGGCACAGCGGTTACAGCCGCTGGAGATTGTCGTGGTCAATGACGGCTCGACCGACCATTCGGCCGAGGTGGTGCGTGCCATCTCATCGCCCCTCGTGCGGCTCATCGACCAGCCCAACGCCGGCGAGTGTGCCGCCCGTAACCGCGCCATTAGCGAGGCACGGGGCGAGTATGTTGCCCTGGTGGATGCCGACGACCAATGGGAGGAGGGCTTTTTGGAGGAGATAAACAGCCTTATCAACGACTACCCCGATTGCGGATTGTACTGCACCTCGTTTCAGGTGGTCTCGCACGAAGGGCTGTTTCGCGCCCCCAGTCCCGAGGAGCGGGGCGTGGTTCCGAACTTCTTCCGCGACTCGGCACACCGCTACATCGCCATCCCCTCGGCCAGCGCGATGCCGCGTCGCATCTTTGACGAGATTGGCGGCTTTCCCGAAGGGATGAAGATTGCCGGCGACCTCTATATGTGGATTAAGCTGGCCCGAAAATACCGGGTCTCGTTCTCGCCCAAACCCTTGGTGCGCTACCTGAAGGAGGCCTCGAACCGCTCGGCCTCGATTTACACGCCCGAAAAGACGGCCTATTCGTTTGAAACACTCTACGACCCTGCGGCCCCGATTGAGGAGCGGGAGTTTGTGGCGCGTGCCGCCCTCGGCAAGGCCCTTATCCTCTGCGCCAAAGGCGACACGGAGGCGGCCCGACGCGCCATCGAAACATTCTCCTTTACAAAGACTTACCGTCGCACACTACGCAAGGTGCAGGTTCTGAACCGCCTCCCCGTGAGGTGGCGACAACCGCTCCTGAACCTTTACAACCGCTTAGCGTGGCGGATTGCAAAAAAAGGACTTTGACCCTTGTCGGTCAAAGTCCTTTTTTTAAGAGGCAAGAGCGAAGAGGCAAGAGGAAAGAGGGGGTAATGCCCTTAAGCACCTTTAAGCCCCCTTAAGCACCTTTAAGGAACTTTCCTCTTCGTTTTTTTAATTGCTAAACGTCAATTTTCCCTCTTCCGCATCGAGGCGTATCGGGCGGGTACGCTCCACCTCGCCGGCAAGGATGCGCTTCGAGAGGGTATTGACCACCTCGCGTTGGATGGTTCTTTTCACGGGACGCGCACCAAAGAGCGGGTCATAGCCCATCTCGGCCAAGCGGTTGCGGGCCGCCTCACTATATTCGAGCAGGATGCCGTTCTGCGCCAGCAGACGTTGCACGGCCTTGAGTTGCAGCTCCACAATCTCGCGGATGTTCTCCTTCGAGAGCGGCTCGAACAGCACAATCTCATCCACACGGTTCAGGAACTCGGGCTTAAGCTGCTGCTTAAGCAGTTCGATGACCTCTTCGCGCGTCTTGTCGAGCAGTTCGGGGTCAATCTTTTCCCCGTCGTAGCCCTTCGTCAGTCGCTCCTGAACGAGGTGCGAACCCATGTTCGAGGTCATGATGATAATCGTGTTGCGGAAATCGACCGTGCGCCCCTTGTTGTCGGTCAGGCGACCATCGTCCAAGACCTGCAACAGGATGTTGAAGACATCGGGGTGGGCCTTCTCAATCTCGTCGAGCAGCACCACCGAGTAGGGCTTGCGCCGTACCGCCTCGGTCAGCTGACCACCCTCGTCGTAACCGACATATCCCGGAGGCGCACCCACAAGGCGCGACACGGCATGACGCTCCTGATACTCCGACATATCGATACGGGTCATCATGCGGTCATCGTTGAAGAGGAATTCGGCCAACGCCTTCGCCAGCTCCGTCTTACCGACACCCGTCGTGCCGAGGAAGATGAACGAGCCAATCGGCTTGCGGGGGTCGCTCAATCCGGCACGCGAACGACGCACGGCATCCGAGATGGCCACGATGGCCTCCTCCTGCCCCACCACGCGACTGTGCAGTTCGCGCTCCATCATGAGCAGTTTCTCGCGCTCGGAGCTGAGCATACGGCTCACGGGGATACCCGTCCAGCGCGACACCACCTCGGCAATATCCTCGGCCGAGACCTCCTCCTTAATCATCGACTCACCGGCCGAAGCCTCGCGGTATTCGGCCTCGAGGTCCGTAATCTGTCGCTCGGCCTCGACCATCTTGCCGTAGCGAATCTCCGCCACGCGCCCAAAATCGCTCTGTCGCTCGGCCTGCTCGGCCTCCACCTTCAGCAGCTCGATTTGCTCCTTCAGGCTCTGAATCTGTTGCAACAGGTCGCGCTGATGCTGCCACTTGGCACGCATCGCCCCCTCGCGCGATTTCAGCTCGTCAATCTCCTTGGTCAAAAGCTCGATGCGCTCCTCGTCCTTCTCGCGACGAATCGCCTCGCGCTCGATTTCGAGCTGACGCACGCGACGGTCGAGCGTATCAATCTCCTCGGGTACGGAGTTCATCTCAAGACGCAGGCGCGAGGCAGCCTCATCGACCAAATCAATCGCCTTGTCGGGCAGAAAGCGCGAGGTAATGTAGCGGGTCGAAAGCTCCACGGCCGCCACAATCGCCTCATCCTTAATGCGGACGCGGTGATGGTTTTCGTATCGCTCCTTCAATCCGCGCAGAATCGAGACGGCATCTTCAACCGACGGTTCCTCGACCATCACCTTCTGGAAGCGACGCTCCAGGGCCTTGTCCTGCTCGAAATATTTCTGGAACTCATCGAGGGTCGTGGCACCGATGGTGCGCAACTCGCCACGTGCCAAGGCGGGCTTCAGGATGTTGGCGGCATCCATCGCGCCCGACGACTTACCGGCTCCGACGAGCGTATGAATCTCGTCGATGAAGAGCAGAATCTCCCCCTCGGAGGCAATCACCTCCTGCACCACGGCCTTCAGTCGCTCCTCAAACTCGCCCTGATACTTCGCACCCGCAATGAGCGCACCCATATCAAGCGAATAAATCGACTTCGAGCGGATATTTTCAGGCACATCCCCGTCGATGATACGGCGGGCTATTCCCTCGGCAATGGCCGTCTTACCGACACCCGCCTCACCCACCAGGATGGGGTTGTTCTTCGTGCGACGCGAGAGAATCTGCAAGACGCGACGAATCTCCTCATCACGCCCGATAACGGGGTCGAGTTTGCCCTGTCGTGCCTGCTCATTGAGGTTGATGGCATACTTGCCGAGCGCATCCCACTCCTGCGAGGCAGTCGCGGAATCGACCGTCGCACCCTTGCGGAAGGTGCGGATAGCCTCCATCAACTCCTTCTCGCTCGCACCTTGGCCTTTGAGCAGTTCGGCAGCCGTACCACGCTCTGCGACAAGGGCCAGCAAGAGGTGTTCGACCGAGGCATATTTATCGCCAAAAGGCTTCGTAAAATCGACCGCACGCTGAATCGTGCGCGTGAGGTCGGGCGCAAAATAGGGTTCGCCACCCGACACCTTCGGCAGATGCTCCAGGGCCTTCGCAACCTCCTCCTGAAGGCTCTTTAGATGCACCCCTACACGTCCCAGAAGAAAGCCCGTGAGCGAATTCTGCTCGCGGCTCAATACAGCCAACAGATGGAGCGGCTCGACCGCCTGCTGCGAATGGTTTTGCGCCTCGGAGACGGCACCCTGCAACGCCTCCTGCGCCTTAATCGTAAGTGCGTTAATATTCATGGTCTATCTTGTTTGGTTCTTTTTTCGTTTGCTTGCATTGACCTCTTCAGCAAAAGATTTGCCAACCGCCTGCCGAATGACTTTTTGTCCGAAAATGCGACAAAATTGTCCTTTTTGACAGCTTTCGGTCTGACAAAGGGTGACTAAATGGCAAAAAACGCAAAAAATATAGGCCTTTCACAGCTTTGTGTCAAAAACTGTCACTTTGGCGGCGTTTCTTTGCGATAAGAAAATACCCTTAAATACCGATAGTTATGTTTGGAGTACTCTTTTACTTTGCCGTGCTTTATTCATTCATCAAAAGCATTCCGCGCGTTTTGCGGGCCATTGATCACCTGACCACCTCTTGTGACCGACATCGCGCCAACAAGCGTCGGGCTACTCACGTTAAATAGGGGAAATTTATGGATTGGTGATGATTTCCCTTGTAGCGCAAGAGAGGGTGTCCCAATAGTAGGACACCCTCTGCTCATTTCTAATTTCTAATTTCTACATTTTACATTCTAAATTCTAAATTCTAAATTTGAATGTCTACTCCAACGAGCGATACGTAAAGTTCTTGAACGTGGCATAACCCTCGCCGGCGCAGAAGACACCGGGCAGCACGCTCTGGAACTCGTAGAGCGTATTGTGGTCGTAGCCGTTAATCATCATGCCCCACGTTTCACGCTCCCAATTTTCGCCATCGAAGCTGTACTCGCCCGTGACGATGTGGTTGTCATTTCGCAGGCGCAGCCACATCTTCTCGGCCGACTTGCCACGACCCGACTCGCCACCCTTGCGGTAGCGCATACGACGTTCCTTATTGAAGCCCGTACCCTGGAAGAAGTCGCTGTTATAGACCAGCAGCAGACCGGCCGTCACATCGCCGTGCAGCTCAATCTCGGCCTCGATTTCGTAGGCGTGTTCACCTGCTACGAACATCATGGGCGACGAATCGGCAGCCCGCGTACCCTTGCCTTGCAGCGTCAGCACGCCATCCTCGACCTTCACGCGCTCGGGGTTGAACGACTTGTAGAATTTCCACTCATAGCCCAGACGGAACTCACCGATGCGAGCCTTTCTATCGACTTTGTCGTTGAGCGGCAGGGGAACGGCAATAGGCTGTGCCACATCCTCCACAACGGGGTGGAACCAACCATCTTCGTCCAGCATGACCGGCTCCATGAGGGTCTGACGACCGAGGTTCGTAAAGCCGTTCTCGTAGGCATGATAGACAATCCACCAATCGCCATCGGGGGTATCAATCAGCGAGCCGTGGCCCTTCGACCACCAACGCTCGGCGGCATCGTAGGTATGCACCAGGGGGTTGAAGGGCGAATCTTCCCACGGGCCGTGAATCGACTTGGAGCGGGCCACGACCACCATGTGGCTCGTCGGAGGACCTGCCGTGCCACCCTCGGCATTGAGGTAGTAGTAGTACTCGCCAATCTTGCGGAGCTTCGGGCCCTCGAGGCACATGCCCTCGGTGAGCCACTCCTCGGGGTACTGCCAACCGGGATAGACCGTCTCCATCGTCTCGGGCAGAATCGCCAGACCGTCGTCCGTGAGGCGCACACGCTTACCGGCCGACATGAACAACCAGCGCGAGCCATCCTCACCCACCACGTGGCAGGGGTCGATGTTGCCCACCTTCAAATCAATCGGGTCGCTCCACGGGCCGTAGGGCGACTCGGCCCAAGTCACGAAGTTCATTCTACCCTTCGGGTGAGCCACCGTAAAGTAGATGTAATATTTATCCTCGTATTTGCAGATATCGGGGGCCCAAATCGAACCCAGGTAGGTCTTCAGGGCGTAGCTGATAGGCTCCCAATTCACCAGGTCGGTCGAGTGGAAGACCGTCAGGCCGGGTTGGTAGTCGAAGGCCGAGTGGGTCATGTAGTAGTCGTTGCCCTCGCGCATAATGGTCGGGTCGGGATAGTCACCGCCCAAAATCGGGTTGGTGTAGGTGGCTTCGGGGGTCGAAGGCGCACCCGCACAGCCCACCAGCATCATGGCCACCAGGGCCGTCAGAAAAGTGTAAAGTTGTTTCATCATAGTTTGTGTTAGGTTCATTCCCTACAAAGATAACGATTCCGAGGAAAAAATCAAACGCGACACGCCGGAATTCTACTTAAATAGATGCACCACAAACTCGCGGAAACAGCGTCGCCAGGTGAGCCACTCGTGGTGCGTACCCTCCGAGCAGTAATAATCAACCTCGATGCCCAGTTCGCGCAGCCCCTTAACCATCGGTTCGGTGCCGAAATTCTCCTCCGAGCCGCAGCCCATGAAGAAGTAATCCACCGCGCGGTTGAAACGCTCGGCATCGGCAAAGACCCCGTCGAAGCAGGTCGCAAGCTCCACCCCGAACAAGGCTCCGCTGAAGGTACCAAGTGCGGAGAAGCGGTCGAGGTTCGGCAGTACCGCGTTGAAAGTTTGAAAACCGCCCCACGAAAGCCCCGCCATGGCGCGACTGCGACGGTCGGTGCGGGTACGGAAGGTCTTATCAACCCACGGAATCAGGTCGTCGAGCAGCACGGCATAGAACGACGAACCGTACAGATTGCGGGCCTTCTCGACATCCTTGCCCGCCTTTGGCGAGAAGGGGGCTTCGACATCGCCACTCTCCATCACCACAATCATCGGCTCACACGCCCCCGAGGCGATTAGGTTGTCCAGGATATGCTGCACATGACCCTGCGTACTCCAACCCGTCTCATCCTCGCCCATACCGTGCTGGAGGTAGAGGACCGGATAGCGACGTTTATGCTTGGTCTCGTATTCGGCCGGTGTATAGACCATCGCCCGACGATAGATACCCTGCGAGGCGGCAAAGTAGGTACAGGAGCGCACCTGGCCGTGGGGGACATCCTGCGGACGGTAGTAGTCACCCTCCGGCCCTTCAGGAATCTCGATGCCGCCCGCCTCACGACAACAACCGAAGAAGGAGGTAGTGGCAGGGTCGATGACCGACACACCGTCGGAGAGGAGGAAGTAGTAGTGGAATCCGGCCACCTGCTGATCGCTTACGGCCGTCCAATAGCCCTCCCGATTCTTTTGCATCGGGTATTTCTTGCCACACAAATCGACCTCCAAACGGCTCGCATCGGGGGCGTAGGTGCGGAAATAGACGCGGTTTTCGGCATCGATACGCGGATAGTCATTTCCGGCTACATTGGTCGGGGCAGGACGCGTAAAGGCAAGCACATCCTGCTCCGGCTCGCTCACCAGCTCCCACCAGTCGAAGTTGAAGAGTTCGGGGCCTTTTCGCCCCCGGAAGGCCAAAATCAGGTCATGGACCCCCTCCACGGGACGGATATCGGTCGTTTCGAGGGTCATCCAACGCTCCCAACCACCCGTTGTGGGGACCTCCAAGGTGGCGATTGGCTCCCCCGCCATCGTGTCGATGTAGAGTTCGATGCGGCCACCGCGCAGGGCCGAGGCAACCGAGGCACGGAAGGCGTGCAAGGGACGGCGGCCGAAATCGACCTGGCGCAACTTTAGGTAGTCGCCGTGGTGAATCTCCGTGAGATAGACTCCCGAGGTTGCTCCCGAGGCGGCGATACCCTCGCTGACAGCGATCGTCTCGGCCTCAACACGTCGGTAGGGATTGAATGTGGCTATCGGGGCAACCCCCTCTGCGGTCATCGTGATTTCGGGAATCGTGCCATCGTCATTGAAGCGGAACTCCTCCACCGCTACGCTACGGCCAAAGCCGCCTCCCCCGGGGAGCTTTCCCGTATGGTAGAAGAAGTAGTCGTGACCACGGTAGTTCACCACCCCGCAATGGTTCGTGAAGGAGCCACTTTCTTGTAGCGGCATCGCCTCGCCCCGATAGCTCCAGGGGCCGGTGGGGGATGGTGCGGTCGAGTAGGCGATGTGTTCGGGGATGCCCCCGGCCGCATAGAGCATATAGTACAACTTGTCGCGCTTCATGAGCCACGGCCCCTCGATGTAGCAATCGCGGTACTGTTTTCCCTCCTCGCGTCGGGCCGGATTGGGTGCGCCAAAGCTCTCCTCGCTCATCTCAACGCAGGTTACCTCCCCCGAGTAGGAAATCATATCCTCGTTCAGGCGCAGGTAGTAGAGGTGTGGATTACCCCAATAGAGGTAGGCTTGGCCGTCGTCATCGATAAAGACCGTGGGGTCGATGTGGTCCCAGCTTCCATTCTCGAAGAGGGGCTTGCCCAGCGCATCACGGAAGGGACCTATCGGGCTGTCACCCACCGCCACACCAATGGCCATGCCTCCCGAAATTTTGGAGTGTAGGCAGACATACCAATAGAATTTGCCGTTGCGCTCGATGCATTGAGCCGCCCAGGCGCGATCATCGCCCCACGCAAAGCTTTCGATGGCCAGAGGCGAACCGTGGTCGGTCCAATTGACCATATCGTCGGTCGAATAGACGCGCCACTCCTGCATCCAGAAGAAGTCGGCACCTCGCTCATCGTGGCCCGTGTAGAGGTAGAGACGGCCGTCGTGGACCATCGGGGCAGGGTCGGTTGTGAAACAGGTTCGGATAATCGGATTCTCGGCACGCAACATCGATGCGCATACAAGCAACAGCAGGGATAAACAGCTCTTTTTCATGGCAGTTGAATTTTGTAGCAAGATAGCTCTTTTTTGCGAAACAACACGCCTTGATAGTTGCATATCTTACCTGATTTGTTGCACGCGACCGAAAAAAAGAAAAAAGCGACACTCCGCGAAGAGTGTCGCCAACTTTGCAGGCCCTATAAGCCGGGTTCTGTCACCGCTACTCGGGCCACAGCGACCAAACGTCGCCATAACCCTTCGCGGCCCCCTGTCATTTATCTACGACGATGCTCTCACACCGCCTCCAGCAACCTACCCCCCGACATCGGGCGAGCAACCCTTCATTGTCGGTATACATGGTCTTGCAACCCACGGGATGTACGGACCGAGTGACATTGCTGCCCTCGCGGTAGGCTCTTACCCCACCTTTTCACCCTTACCTCGTCGCAGATGATTCTATGAATCTCCCAACGGGGCGGTTCTTTTCTGTTACACTTGCCATAAGCTCACGCCCATCAGGCCGTTAACCTGCGTGGTGCTCTGTGTTGCCCGGACTTTCCTCCCCCGATCGAAGATCGGCAGCGACAAGGCGGACCTGCCGTTGCAAAGATAGTGAAAGCCGAGCGCACTGCCAAAAGAATCGGCCGAAAAGCACGATAAGAACCGCGACACCCCCAATGGCGTTGTGCTGGTTTTAGCCTTTCGTTTGCCGAAGGCAATAAGCAAGGAGGTGTGTAATCTCGAGCATCAAGCTCGCTTGTGCCACGAGATTACACACCTCCTTGTCCCTCCTACGGAGGGGCCGAAAGGCTAAAACGGACAGCGAAAAGCTCCCCAAAACTAAATAAAAACGAATAGACAATCCCTCCAAACCTCCCTTTGATAAGGGAGGCTTGGTCGCTACGCTCCTTGGGTGGAGCGAACGACCGTGAGTGCTTTTCGGCCGATTCAGACGCAGTGCCGAGGCGCATCCTATCTAAACCGAGCGGCGCGGGTCGGAAGACTCCGCAGAGCGAAGGTAAAGATAGTGAAAGCCTCTAAAACCAAAAAAAACCGAAACAAAGCCAACTAAAGGCGATAAGGGCGATAAGGATGAACTCAACTCCTTTCCACCTTTCTCGCCCTTTTCTATTTCAGGCGAAAGATATTCAGGTGCGCCAACAACGGATTTCGGCGGTCAAGCAGGAGTAATTCGACGAGGAGCAATACCAGGGCAATGGCCACCAGGAGGGGGTATTGCTCGTTGTACTCCTCGAAACGGACAGTCGAAAGAGAGGTCTTCTCCATCGCCTCGATGCTTTCGACAATCTCCTCAAGACCAATGGATTGAAGCGTAGAGCGCACATAAAGGCCACCGGTCATATCGGCCAACTGTTGGAGCATCTCCTCGTTGAGTTTCGAAACGACCATCTCGCCCTGCTCGTCGCGGATAAAGTCGCCCCCGATGCTGATGGGTGCGCCCTCCGGTGTACCGATACCAATCGTATAGATGCGGATGCCCATCTCGGCAGCACGCTCGGCTACGGCAATGGCATCGTCCTCGTGGTTCTCGCCATCGGTGATAAGGATAATGACACGGCTGTGGGGATGCTCCGCATCGACGGTCTCGCCCGAGAAGGAGAGCAAGGCCTGCTCCAGGGCCTTCCCGACGGCCGTACCCTGCACACTCACCAGCGAGGGGTCAATCTTGCGGGCAAAGGCCTTGGCCATGCGGTAATCGGAGGTGATGGGGAGCTGCACTTTCGGCTCACCGGCAAAGACCACCAAACCCACGCGGTCCTGCTTCATCCCCTCGAAGAGTTTATTGATGGCATATTTGGTGCGCTCGAGGCGGTTCGGGGCAAAGTCCTCGGCCAGCATCGAGTTCGAGACATCGACCACAAGCATCATCTCGACACCCTCCGACTTCTCCTCCAAAAGTTTCGAGCCGAACTGCGGACGGGCCGCGGCCAGAATCAGGAAGAAGAGCGATGAGAGAAAAAGCAGAAATTTCAAGACAACACGTCCGTTCGAGACATCGGGCATCAACTCCTCCAGCGTGGAGAGGGTGCCGAAGCGGGCCAAACGGCGACGACGCAACTGCATGGCTACCATAAAAAGCACCACCAGAAGGGGCAAAAGGGCGAGCAACCACAACAGCTCGGGATGGGCAAATCGGAACATAGCGTTACGGGATTCGTTTCAAAATAAGGGTGGAGAGTAAAAATTCCACGACAAGCAGAGCCAATGCACCCAGCACCCAGCCGAGGAACAGTTCGTGGTAGATGACTCGCTCCGAGATTTCGACCTTCGACTTCTCCAGCTGGTTGATTTCGTCGTAGATGGCCTTCAGTTTGGCCTTGTCCGTGGCACGGAAATAGCGACCTCCGGTCTGCGTGGCGATGGCCGAGAGGGTCTTTTCGTCGATTTCGACCTTCTGCTGTACGAAGGTCATCTGGCCGAACATATCGAGTGCCGGATAGGGGGCCATTCCCTCCGTACCGATACCAATCGTATAGACACGGATACCCTGTGCCTTGGCAATCTCGGCCGCCGTCATGGGGGCAATCTCACCGCGGTTATTCACACCATCGGTCAAGAGGATGATGACCTTCGATTTGGCCTCGCTCTCGCGCAGGCGGTTGATGGCCGTGGCCAAGCCGTTACCGATGGCCGTACCATCCTCAATCAGACCGCTGCGGATACGGCTCAAGAGGGTTTGCAGCGTTCCCTGGTCGGTCGTCAGGGGTGATTGGGTGAAGGCCTCACCGGCAAAGGCCACCAGACCGATGCGGTCGCCATAACGGTCCGCAACGAATGCTCCGGCTACCTCTTTGGCTGCCGACAGGCGGTCGGGCTTAAAGTCACGCGCCAACATCGAGCCGCTGACATCAATCGAGAGCATGATATCGATACCCTCCGTATCGGTGTGCGACAGCCGCTCCACATCCTGCGGGCGAGCCAACGCCACCACCAGCAATGCAAAGGCCAGCGCACGCAACACAAAGGGCAGGTGGCGCAGGTAATAACGCCACGTGCGGGGAGCCTTCACAAGGCCCTTCACGCTCGAAAACTGAATCGCAGCCCCACCCTGTATCGTGCGCCACACGTAGTAGCCTACAATCGGCACAAGCAAAAGCAGTAGCCAGAGATAGTATGGAGAATGAAAATGCATTATCAAATGTAGAATTTAGAATTTAGAATTCAAAATTATTATCGTGAACAACCGCAGTAGGCTCTGTAGCCCCGGCAATTCCTCCTGTTTTTTGATTTTAGGCGAGCAGATTTTGGGCTTTCGAGGTCGGGCGAATTGGGAGCATACGCAAAGGTATGTGACCAATTTCGCACGGCAAGAAAGTGCAAAAGGTGCCGCATAAAATCGAAAAACTACCAGTTTTTGGTCCCGCGCACAATTACACCCTGCTTCTCCTTCAACTTCTCCTGCGTGCGATCCTCCTGGGCTTGGATGGCATCGAGAATTTGCTGCTGTTCCTGCTCGGAGATACCTTGCTGGGGTTGTTGGGGCTGCTGGGACTGGGGCTGTTGCTGTTCGGGATTTTGTTGCTGGTTCCGGTCTTGGTTTTGCTGTTGGTCCTGGTTTTGCTGGTCGTTTTGGTTCTGCTGTTGTTGGTCCTGGTTTTGGTCTTGATTCTGGTCCTGATTTTGGTCGTTATCGCCACCGCCACCCTGCTGTTGCTGGTCATCGAGCAGCTTCTTCGTGTAGGCGTAGTTGTATTTGGCCTCCATATCCGAAGGGTTCAAAAGGAGCGAATTTTTGTAACTCTGCAACGCCTCTTTGAGCTTCTGCTGCTTAAACTGCGCATTGCCCAGGTTATAGAAGGCCATGGCACGCTCCTCGTCCGTGCGCAACGAATCGGCTGCTGCACGCCATAGGGTCTGCTCCGAGGCCTCGTAACGCTCCATTTTATACTCGGCATTACCGAGGTTGTAGCGGGCCTCAAAATTGAGCGAATCGGCCGTGAGGGCATTGCGATACCGCTCCGCGCCCTGCTCATAGTTGCCCTTGTTGAATTGGCGATTTCCGCGACGCACCTCCCCGCGTTCGGGCATCTGCTGGGCCATCAGCGGCAAAGCCACCAACAACAATAGTATGGTTAAAAGGCTCTTTTTCATCTTCTTTACTCGTTTTCCTCCGTGACGGGCAAAACCTCAACGGGTTTCGTCTCCTCAACAAAGTAATAGACCTTCGTGTAATCCGACTCGTTCTGCTCGGCTTCGGGGGTAAATTTGGCAAACTTCACCAAATCGGCATCCATCACAACCGACGTAAGGTCCATGCGGGCCTTTTCGGGCAGCTCCACCTCGCGCATGGCGGCGATAATCTCGTCCGAGGTCATCTCCATCGCGCCCACCCCCCAGCGACCGGCAATGTAGGTGCGCAGGATATCCGTCAGGGTCGAATAATAGAGCTTATGTTTGTTGTTCTGCCACAGTTTTTGGTGGTGCAGTGCCTCCAACGCCTTAATGGCCACCACATGAGGCGGCTCGGGGGGCGCGGGTTTGAAGAGGTCCTTCAGATGACGACCTCGCGCCTCCAAATAGCGGTGCAGCCCATAGAGGGCCAAGGCAATGAGGGCGGCCAAGAGCAAGCCCCACATCAGGTAGCCGCGAATCTCGGCCAATTTGAACGGGAGCGTAAGCTGCGGTTTGAGGTCGTAGATGGATTGCGAGGTGGAGTCAATCTGGAAGGTGGCCACCTTCAGCACCAACGAATCGGTCGTGTAGAGGGTATCGACAATGTTCTTGTCGGCATACAGCACACCGGGCTTCCCCATATTTATCAGCCCCTCCTGAAAGGCGGCCAGACGATAGCGTTGGGCAATCTTCAGGCGACGGCCGTCGCGCTCCAGCGTATCGATGGGCATCACCTCAACCAGCTCGATGAGGCTCTCTCCCTGGGGTGTAAACTCCGGGAAGAGGGTCGTCTGCACCAAATCCTTCTCCACCTCGATGATGAAGTCGAATTGGTCACCGATAAAGATGCTGTCCGGCTCGATGCGGGCCTTCACGGTCGGGGTATCGCTCTGCGCCACGGCCACCAGGCTCACGAGGAGCAACAGGGGGATAAAGAGTACTCTTTTCATCGTTGCTTGAAAAGTTTAATGAGTTCGGCCACATAATCCTCGTCGGTGGAGATTTCGGCCGTGTCGATACGGTTGTGTTTCAGCGTCTGGAGAATCTCTTCACTGCGCTTACGCCACGCCTCGGCATAGTGTTCCCGCACCTTGCGTGACGAGGTATCGACCCACACCTTGCGGTCGGTCTCGGCATCGCGCAGCTCGACAATACCCACATCGGGCAGCTCCTTTTCGCGCGGGTCGATGATACGGATACCCACCAAATCGTGCTTGCCACGGGCAATTTTGAGGGCATCGTCCAGCGGCTCGGCATCACGCGAGGAGTCCAAGAAGTCCGAGAGGATGAAGGTCGTGCAGCGTTTCTTATTGACATTCGTCAGGAAACGAATCGGCTCCGAAAGGCAGGTGCGACGCGATTCGGGTTCGAACCCAATCAATTCGCGGATGATGGTCAGGATGTGGCTGCGCCCCTTCTTCGGAGGGATGAACTTTTCGACCTTGTCCGAGAAGAAGATGCACCCCACCTTGTCGTTGTTCTGCGCAGCCGAGAAGGCCAAGACGGCGGCAATCTCGGTCATAATGCTGCGCTTGAGTCTGTCGGTCGAACCGAACTCGCCCGATGCCGACACATCAAGCAGGAGCATCATCGTCAGCTCGCGCTCCTCCTCATAGACCTTGATATGGGGCTTCGTCGAGCGGGCCGTGACATTCCAGTCGATATCGCGCACATCGTCACCGGCACGGTACTCCCTCACCTCGGAAAACGACATACCGCGTCCGCGGAAAGCCGTGTGGTACTTTCCGGCGAAGATTTCGTTCGACAGACCGCGAGTTTTAATCTCAATCTTGCGAACGCGCTTCAGGATATCGTTCTCGTTGTCGCGCATTAGGGAACAATTACGTTGTTCAAAATATCGGTGATAATCTCCTCCGAGGTGATGTTCTCGGCCTCGGCCTCATACGTCAGGCCGATGCGGTGACGCAAGACATCGTGGCAGACGGCACGCACATCCTCCGGAATCACATAACCGCGACGACGGATGAAGGCATAGGCGCGAGCAGCCTTTGCCAGCGAAATCGATGCACGGGGCGAACCACCGTAAGCGATGAGCGACTGCAAACGGTCGAGGTTGTACTCCTTCGGTTCGCGCGTAGCGAAGATGATATCGACGATGTACTTCTCAATCTTCTCGTCCATATAGACATCCTCCACCACCTTGCGGGCCTTAACGATATCCTCGGGCGTAATCACCTTCTCGACCTCCGGCATACCGGCACCCGAGAGGTTCATGCGCACAATATCGCGCTCCTCCTGCTTCTTGGGATAGGAGATTTTGGCCTTGAGCATAAAACGGTCCACCTGTGCCTCGGGCAGCGGATAGGTACCCTCCTGCTCCAAGGGATTCTGCGTAGCCAGCACCAGGAAGGGCTGGGGCAGCGGGTAGGTCTCGTCGCCGATGGTCACCTGACGCTCCTGCATCGCCTCCAGAAGGGCCGACTGCACCTTGGCCGGTGAGCGGTTAATCTCATCCGCCAGGACAAAGTTGGCAAATACGGGACCCTTCTTCACGATGAAGTCCTCCGACTTCTGCGAATAAATCAGCGTACCCAGCAAATCGGCCGGCAAGAGGTCGGGGGTAAACTGGATGCGCGAGAAGTTGGCATCCACGGCCTTCGCCAAGGTCGTGATGGCGAGCGTTTTGGCCAGACCCGGCACACCCTCTAAAAGGATGTGACCATTCGACAAGAGGCCGATTAAGAGCGTATCGACAAGGTGCTGCTGACCGACGATGACCTTTCCCATCTCCTGACGCAGGGTATCGACAAAGACCGATTCGCGCTCGATTCGCTCGTTAAGTTCCTTGATGTTAATGACTTCAGCCATAGTAATTCTAATTTTTGTTATCTTTTGTTTATCGTTATTTTTCTACTTTACGTTTCCTCGTCGCCTTGGCGACGTTTGCAGATTTTACCCACCCCCAAACCCCCGCCTTGGGCAGGGGCTTGGTCGCTTCGCTCCCCGTGGGACGCTGCGCACCGAGATTTTTCCGTGACATTAAAAAAATAGTTCACAGGCAATCTGCTCCTTCTATGTCTCCTCGTCGCCTTTGGCGACGTTTGCAGATTTTACCCACCCCTTCGTTGATTGCAAACTCAACACAAACGCGGTTTTTAAACCGCCCCGCCTTGGGCAGGGGCTTGGTCGCTTCGCTCCCCGTGGGACGCTGCGCACCGAGATTTTTCCGTGACATCAAAAAAAACAGTTCACAGGCAATCTGCTCCTTCTACGTCTCCTCGTCGCCTCCGGCGACACCTTCGGTGAAACGTATGAATTTGCAAATTTATTGTAAAAATCAGAGAAAATCAAAAATTTATTCGGCCACGCCCCCTGCACCCCCTTTTCATCGCCCTTTCTGCCGTCATCGACTAATTTTTAATTTTCAATCCTTAATTTTTAATCGGGAAAAGCGTATCTTTGTTTCCCAAACGAAACGAAACGTATGCAATCCGAGATATTAAAAGGTTTGAGCGAGGCGCAACGTGCTGCTGTTGTGAACTTTGAGCATCCGTCACTCATCATTGCCGGTGCCGGTTCGGGCAAGACACGTGTGCTGACTTCGCGCATTGCCTACATGATTGAACAAGGCGTGAAGCCGTGGCAAATTCTTGCCCTCACGTTTACGAACAAGGCGGCTGCCGAGATGCGCGAGCGTATCGAACGGATGGTGGGCGACGGGAGTCGCTATATCCGCATGGGTACGTTCCACTCCGTCTTTTCGCGCATCCTGCGTGAAAATGCCGAGCGCATCGGCTACCCCACCTCGTTTACCATCTACGAGCCGAACGACGTAAAGAGCCTGCTGAAGACCATCATCAAGGAGATGCAGCTCCCGGACGACAAGTACAAACCCAACGTCATCGCTTCGCGTATCTCGATGGCCAAAAATGCCCTCATCACCCCGGGTGCTTACCTGGCCAAAACTATCTACGCCACCGAGGACCGACAGGCACAAATCCCCGAGTTTGGCCACATCTACAACGAGTATTGCCGTCGTTGCAAGCACAACGGTGCGATGGATTTCGACGATTTGTTGTTGCAGACCAATATCCTGCTGAAGGATTGCCCCGATGTGCTGGCCAAATACCAGGAGCAGTTCCAATACATCCTCGTGGATGAGTACCAGGACACGAACTATGCCCAATACATCATCATCCGCCGCCTCTCGCAGCTCCACGGTCGGGTCTGTGTCGTAGGCGACGATGCGCAGTCGATTTACTCGTTCCGCGGAGCCAAAATCGAGAACATCCTCTCGTTCCGCAACGACTACCCCGCGGCACAGGTCTTCAAGCTCGAACAGAACTACCGCTCGACCCGCACCATTGTCAATGCGGCCAACTCGATTATCAAGAAGAATGCGCGTCAGTTGGAGAAGACCTGCTTTTCGCAGGGTGACGAGGGCGAGAAGATTCGCATCCTGAAGGCCTACACCGACCGCGAGGAGGCCGAAATGGTGGTGGGCGATTTGCGGGACAAGCTACGCGAGACGGGCGACCGATGGTCCGAGGCGGTGATTCTCTACCGCACGAACAACCAATCGGCCGTCCTGGAGGATAACCTCCGTCGCCGTGGTATTCCTTACCGCATCTACAAGGGTTCGTCGTTCTACGACCACAAGGAGATTCGCGACCTGATGGGTTACATCCGCCTGGTGATTAACCCGCGCGACGACGAGGCCTTCAAACGCATCGTGAACTACCCCGCCCGTGGCATCGGTGACACGACCGTCGAGCGCATCGCCCAGCTTGCCGCTGCGCGTCAAACCTCGATGTGGGAGGCGGTGGACCAACTCATCGAAGAGCCGGCCGAAGATGCCGTTACCCGCGCCATTGTCCGCAAGGTCAAGGAGTTCGTCGGTTTGATACGCTCCCTCTCGCTGGCACGTACCACGATGGGACTCTACGACTTCGGTCTGGAGATTGCCAACAAATCGGGCATCCTGCCCCTCTATCGCCAAGACAACTCGCCCGAGAACGCCTCGGCCCTTTCGAACATCGAGGAGCTGTTGAACTCGATGCAGGAGTTCAAAGAGCGTGTCGATGCCGAGATTCGTGGCGGTGAACGCGAAGCGGAGGAGGAGGCGACCATCGAGGAGTGGTTGCAGGGGGTGATGCTGATGACCGACATGGATTCCGACGACCCCGACGACCAAAACAAGGTGACACTCATGACCGTCCATTCGGCCAAGGGGTTGGAGTATAAATATGTCTATATCGTGGGGTTGGAGGAGAACCTCTTCCCGTCGATGCGTGCAGCCGAGTCGGCCGAGGGCATCGAGGAGGAGCGACGCCTCTTCTACGTAGCCCTGACACGCGCCAAATGTGCCGCCACCATCTCCTATGCCGAGATGCGCTTTAAGTGGGGCAACATGGAGTTCTCGCGTCCGAGCTGTTTCCTGCGCGAAATGGACCCCGCGTATATCGAATCGGAGGTCGATTTCCGGGCCGAGCGGCAACGCCCCGCGCCAAGCGAAGAGGGGGTACAGGCCATCGACGAGTTGCGTCGTCGCTTCGACTACCGTTTCCAGCAAAAACGGCAGGAGGGGGCGTCGGCAGGCAGTTACGGACAGCGCACCGGCTATGGCTCTACATACCCTTCGCGCCCTTCGGATGGCGAATCGGGACGTGTGCAACGCTTCACGCGCCAAAACGACCCCTACCGCAAACAAGGCTCTACGAGCTACCCCAACACCCGTACCCAATTCGACGGGCAGGTAAAAAGTGCCATCGATACGCTCAAAGGCGAGCCGCGTCGCCTGGTACGCACCGCTTCTGCCCCCACGCCAAGTGCAACCCCTTCGTCGTGTGCGTTTCATGCCGGTGACCGCGTGGAGCATCCCACCTTCGGACGGGGTGAGATTATGCGCATCGAGCAGGCCAATGGCGATTGGAAACTGGTGGTCGAATTCCCCAACGTGGGGCAGCAGAAGACGCTGCTGGCTAAATTTGCAAAACTCAGAAAATTATAGCTATGACCCTTCAAGAACGATACGCCGGCATCATCGCCTACTTTCAGCGCGAGATGCCCTCGGCCGAGAGTGAGCTGCACTTCGAAAATCCCTGGCAGTTGCTGGTGGCTGTGGTGCTTTCGGCCCAATGCACCGACAAGCGAGTCAATATGACCACCCCCGCCCTCTTTGAGGCCTTCCCGACGCCCGAAAAGATGGCGATGGCGACCGCCGAGGAGATTTTCCCCTACATCCGCTCCATCTCCTACCCCAACAACAAGGCCAAGCACCTGGCTGCCGCCGCGCGTATGCTTGTCGAGGAGTTCGGGGGCGAGGTCCCCGACGATTTGGAGCAGTTGCAACGCCTGCCGGGCGTAGGGCGCAAAACGGCCAACGTGTTGGGTGCCGTGCTGTGGCAACGGGAGGTGATGCCGGTCGATACACACGTCTTCCGCGTAGCGGAGCGCATCGGCCTCACGTACCACTCGAAGACCCCGCTTCAGACCGAAAAGACCCTCTCGAAACACATCCCGGGCCACCTGCTTCCCGTGGCGCACCATTGGCTCATCCTGCATGGTCGATACACCTGCATCGCCCGCAACCCCAGATGCGAAAAGTGCGGCATCACACCGTGGTGCAGAGCGTTTGAGAAGAGGAAAGAGGAGAGAGGAGAGAGATAACTTTGCGATTAAGGCGAGCGCACACGCTTGCGTGATGCCGAGCCGGAGCAAAGTCAAGCCACCGAAGGTGGGTTAAAGAGAGTTGAGAGTTGAGAGTTGAAAGTTGAAAGTTGAAAGTTAAAAAGTTCCTTTTCCGCCCTTACCGCCCTTACCGCCTTTCTCGCCTTTCTCGCCTTTTCCGCCCTTAAGTACCCTTAAGCTCCCTTAAGTTCCCTTAAGTACCCTTAAGCTCCCTTAAGCTCCCTTAAGCCCCCTTAAGGCACCTTTTCGCCATTCTCGCCCCGCCTGCCGCCCGCCTGCCGCCCGCCCGCTCACCCTTTTTTGCCCCGAATTTTGAATTTTCAATTATCATTACTACTTTTGTAAGGGTTATGGAGTTCCAACGCGCACATATCGAACAGCTCAAAACGTGGCTCGGAGAGCGACCGATGAAGATTGTCACCGTGTCGCACACCAACCCCGATGGTGACGCCATCGGCTCGTCGTTGGCGTGGGCCGAGCTATTACGCGGTATGGGGCATACCGTCACGTCGATTGTTCCGAATCGCCATCCCTACTTCCTGAATTGGATGCCCCACATCAAGGAGATGGTGATTTTCAAATTCGACACCGAGCGTGCGCTGGAGGCGATTCGTGAGGCCGATATGATTTTCTGTCTCGACTTCAACGCCCTTTCGCGCCTGGAGATTCTGACCGATGCCCTTTCAGAGAACAACCACGCCCGTCGCGTGCTGATTGACCACCACCTTTCGCCCGAGGAGGGTTTCGATTTGCTCTTCTCCTTCCCCGAAGCATCAAGCACCTGCTTTTTGGTCTATGAAATCATCGAGGCGATGGTCGGTGTGGAGCAAATCACCAAAGAGATGGCCGAACTGCTCTATGTCGGCATGATGACCGACACGGGCAACTTCGCCTTCTCGACCCTCACCCCCGAACTCTTCCGTGCCGTGGCCGTCTTGTTGGAGCGCGGCATCGCCATTCCCGAAATTCACAACAAGGTCTATAACTCCTACACAGCAGGACGCGCCCGTCTCTTCGGCTATGTCATCAACCGCAAGATGGAGCTGATTCACGGAGGTCGCGTGGCCTATATGTCGCTCAACGAGCAGGAGATGCGCCGCTTCGGTTTTCAGCAGGGCGACTCCGAGGGATTTGTCAATTACCCGCTGACAATCAAAAAGATGAAGATGTCGGCCATGTTTATCGAGCAGAACGGATTTATCCGCATCTCGTTGCGTTCGCGCGGCAAGGTCGATGTCAATCTCTTCGCCCGCAAATACTTCAACGGCGGTGGCCACAAGAATGCCGCAGGCGGCAAATCGTTCGACTCGATGGAGGTAACGCTCCGTCGCTACGAAGAGGCGGTCGAGGAGTTCGCCGCCGAGGGCGGTTTAGGATAAAAATAAAAAAGAGAGCCACGCAGCTCTCTTTTTTTATTGCATCGAAATCCGTGTTTAATGCCTAAAAGCGGAAACCGAAGTAGAAACGGAAGCCCTCAGTCTTCATCTTCAGCTTGTCGGACGACGTATATTCGATATCCTCCTCATACTCGCCTTCTTCACTCTCGATAACGAAGTTCTTATATTTGGCCTTGCCGGTACGGTACTCGCAACCGAACGAAAGGAGCTTCCACGAGACCGAAACACCCGGATTAAGCATCGCGGCAAAACCGCCATAGAACTCCTCGTTGCAGTAGATGGCCGAATAGGAGGGGGTTACGCGGAAATAGGCCGAAATCTTGAGTTTGCCCGTGGGGTTGATGGTAATCGAGGGACCTACCTGCATACCGATTTCGAATTGGTAGGTATCCTTTGCCCAGCTCGGCATATCATCCTCGTCCTCATAGTACTCATCGTCGTAGCCGTAATCACCACCCTCGAACGTATCGTAGCCGGCAATGTTCACATCGGCCCACGACCAATCCAGACCAAATTTCACCACACCACCAATCGGCTTCTTGTGCAGGTAGAAGGTCTTACCCGAGCTAATCGAGAAACCCCAATTGCTCTTAAACTTTGCATCGGGGACATCGGCGAAGTTCAGCTCCTGATTCACATAACCCAGATTGAGGTAGGTGCGCCTCTTCTTCCAGATGCTGTCGTAATCCTTTTCGATGGTAATGGTCGGCTCGGCCGAAACCGGAGCCGGCTGCTCCTGTGCAAAGAGCGAAGTGCTTACTCCGAGGGCAAGCAGTGTAATGACTAATTTTTTCATAGTTATTTGTTCATGAGATTTGTTGAATTATAGAACAAATATACTATTTTTTTACCAAAACTCACCACAAAAAGGGCTTTTTTTGTCCGAAAAGCATATTCAATCACAAAAAAAAGGGAAGCCACTGCTCCCCTTTTCATTCCGTGTCGGAACTTTGCATTCTGCTCGGTTAGAAGGCAAAGTTGCAATTCTCCAGTCTGAGGTGCTGATTCTGCTCACCCGAAAGCTCGGTTTTCAACACTCCGCCATCGACCGTAAGGTGGAAATTCTCCAGCGTCAGGTTGCGCACATCGGTCACGCGGAACTCCTCTTTATTGGTAATAACCTTGAAGTTACGCAATGTCACCCCATCGGCATCGACCATATCCACCACATAGGGCTTCGGCTGGGGTTTGTAATGGCCGTAAGCCGATTGCGACTCATCGCGACGCGTATCGGCCTGCACGTTCTCAATCAGGATATGCTTGGCGGGGCTTTCGGGAATACCCTGCACATAGAGGAGCATACGGCAACCCTCCACCTCGATATCGCGAATCGTCACACCGCGGAACGAGGGGGTGAGGTGCGTCAGGGGCGGTGCGGGCAGGCGCGAGGCCAGACCGCCCACAAAATTCGACGTGCCGAGCATCTCCCAGGCCATCGCCTCGGCCTCGGTCTTGAGGCGCACACGCTCGAAGTAGAGGTTCTCGCCACCGCCACCGCGCGGACGACGGGTCTTGAGACGAAGACCTACGCGCGTACCCTCGCACACGCAGTCGTGGGCATAGACATTACGGCACCAGCCGCCCGTCTCCGAGCCGACCGTAAGGCCACCCATACCACGCAGAGCCAAGCAGTTACGCACCACGATATGCTCCGAGGGGCGACCCACGCGATAGCCGAATTCGTTGCGACCGCCTTTGACGGCAATGTTATCATCACCGCAGTCCGTAGTCACATACTCCACCAGCACATAGCGGCAGCAGGTGATATCCACCCCATCGCCACAAGGCTGACCGAACGACGAAATGCTGATACCGCGAATGATGACATTTTCGCAATAGACCGGGGCTACGTTCCAGAAGGCCGTCTGCTCGAACGAGACCCCCTCAAGATAGACATTTTTGCAATTGATAGGCCCGAAGAAGGTCGGGAGCTGAATCATACGGCCCTCTTTGCCGTCGAAAATACGCTCCTCGACCGGCGTATCGGGGTCAATTTCACCATCGTTTTGCGGACGACCCTGACGAATCGAACCCCCTTGAGCGGGGCCAATCAGGCGACCTTTACCCGTGAGGGCGATATTCTCCGCACCGTTGGCGTAGATGCAGGCACCGAGCGAATAGAGTTCCACCCCCGCATTGGTCGTAAAGACCACCGGCAGGAAGTCCTTCACCTCACCGCTGAAACGCACCGTCACACCCTCCTCGGTATGGAGTTCGACGTTGCTTTTCAGCGTGATACGGCCCGTTAGATATTCACCTTTGGTCAGCGTTACGCGACCTCCGCCCGCCTTCGAAAGGCGGTCGATAGCCTTCTGAATCTCGCGGGTCTGCATCCGCCCATCCGGAGCGGGTTGCAGCTTCACCTCGCGGTTGGGGAAGGTCGGTTTTTGCAGTTGGGGCATATAGAACGGGGCCTCAATCGGGGCAATCGTTGCGGGCAGCGCGGCGGCACCCACCTCACCGGCCGTCGGGATATGCACCCCGCCGGCCGTCGCGCTCCACGCGATCAGGCTCAAAGCGATACCAAGCAGTCGTTTCATGGCTGCACGCGCTTATTGTTCGATGATGCGAATCGAGAGAATCTTATCGCCCGGACGGATATCGTCAATCACATCCACCCCTTCGACGACCTTACCGAAGCAGGTGTGGCGGCCGTCCAGATGCTGCGTATTTTGGCGGTTGTGGCAGATGAAGAACTGCGAGCCACCCGTATCCTTACCGGCATGAGCCATCGACAGCACACCGCGGTCGTGGTATTGACGCGGAGCCGACGTCTCGCACTTGATGCGGTAGCCCGGGCCACCCGTACCGTCGCCCTTCGGGCAGCCGCCCTGAATCACGAAGTCGGGAATCACGCGGTGGAACGTAAGGCCGTCGTAGAAGTTGTGGTTGGCCAAATCGACAAAGTTCTGCACCGTGCCGGGGGTCTCGGCCGTGTAGAGTTCGGCCTTCATCGTACCCTTCTCGGTCTCGATGACGGCATACTGAATTTTTTGTGTCATAGTCGTAGTGTGTTGGATTTGTTCGTTCAAAGCGGCCTCTTTGCGACCCAACGAGGTCCACAAAAGGAGAATCGTAGCGGCCAAAACGGCCAGCAACAGGAGAAATTTTACCGATGTTCGCATAGCTGAAGCTTACTTTTTAGCAAAGATACGCGCTTTTTGGCACAAAGCGAAACGCAATCCCGATTTTTTTGTGTATCTTGCCATAGATTTCGAATCACCACATTGACCAAACACACAATTAACCAAGATGAAGATAGCAAAACTCCTGATTTGTGCGGCTCTCTGTATCGCGTGCGCGCACACGGCACAAGCGCACCAGCGCGTAGAGGCGGGTCGTTTGAAGCTCTGGTACAAGCAGCCGGCCTCGAATTGGAACGAGGCACTGCCCGTGGGCAACGGCCGACTGGGTGCCATGATTTTCGGCACGGCCGATGACGAGCTGCTGCAACTGAACGAAAACACGCTCTACAGCGGTGACCCCGAGAGCCGTTGGGACGAGTTGGATATCACCGCGACCTACCCCGAGATGGTCGCGCTGCTCGAAAGCGGCAAATACCTCGAGGCGGCCGAGCTGCTCAAGCAGTGGACGGGTCGCCTGCACGAGTGTTACCAGCCCCTGGGCGATTGGCACATCCACGACTACCGCGGCGGCAAGGCCAAGAGCTACCGTCGTTACCTCGACCTGGAGCGTTCGGTGGCCACCGTGCAGTTCGAGCGCGACAACTACAAATTCCGTCGCGAGATTTTCGCCTCGCACCCCGATAAGGTGATTGTCATGCGCCTGACGACCGACTGCCCGGTAGGTTGGGACATCGCGCTGCGCCTCTCGTCGCCCCATCCCGTGAAGAGCAAGATTGATGCCCGCAAGGGAATACTCTCGATGGGCGGACAGGCTCCGGGGCGCGTGGACCGTCGCAACTATTCGGACTTTGAGGCGTGGGGACATGAGGCACGCCACCCCTACCTCTTCAACGAGGATGGCTCGCGCACGGGTAAGCCCCGCGTGCTGTATGGCGAGGATATCGACCACCGCGGTATGTTCTTCGAGGGTCGTCTCGAGGTGCGCGTTTCGAATCCCAAATCGATGACCGATATGGGTGGCCAGCTCCGTATTCGGGGCGAGAAGGAGATTCTGCTGATTTTCTCGGCCGCCACGAGCTATAACGGCCCCTTCCGCAGCCCCTCGACCGATGGCGTGGATGCCGTAAAAAAGGCCGAAGAGCCGCTCAAGGCCCTCCGCACGAAGAGCTACGAAAAGATGCTCGCAGACCATGTGGCCGATTACCAGTCGCTCTTCAACCGCCTCTCGCTGACCCTGCCGTCGGATGCCGAAGCCGAGCTGTTGCCGACCGACCAGCGCATCCAGCGTTTTGCCCGCCAATTCCGTGCAACGGGCGCACCGACCGACCAGGAGTTGGTGACGCTCCTCTTCCAATATGGCCGTTATCTGATGATTAGCGGCTCGCGCGAGGGCGGACAGCCCCTCAACCTGCAAGGCATCTGGAACAAAGACCTCATCCCCTCGTGGAATTCGGGCTACACGGCCAACATCAACATCGAGATGAACTATTGGCCTTCGGAGGTGGCCAACCTCTCGGAGTGCCACCGTCCCTTCCTCGAGATGATTAAGGAGTGTGCCGAGACGGGACGCGAGACGGCTCGCAAGATGTACCATCGTCGCGGCTGGGTGGGTCACCACAACTGCTCGATTTGGCGCGAAACATTCCCCAACGATGGCGGTGCCGCCACGGTCTTCTGGCCGATGATGGGTGCCTGGTTCTCGTCGCACCTCTGGGAACACTACGCCTACACGGGCGACAAGGAGTTCCTCACGAAGGAGGCCTATCCCGTCATGAAAGGGGCTTCGGAGTTCTTCCTCGATTGGCTCATTCAGGACAAGGATGGCTATTGGATTACCCCCGTCAGCACCTCACCCGAGAATCTCTTCCTGGTGCCGGGTACGGACCAGGCCTGCGGTGTTTCGCAAGGCTCGACGGGCGATATGTCGATGATTCGTGACCTCTTCACGCACACGCTCCGCGCGGCCGAGATTGCCGACGTGGATGCACCGCTACGCGACACGTTGCAGATGCGCCTACAGCAGTTGCTCCCCTTCCGCGTGGGAGCCTTCGGCCGTCTGCAAGAGTGGAACAAGGATTTCATGGACCAGGATATCCACCACCGCCACGTGACGCACCTCGTTTCGCTCTATCCCTTCGACCAAATCACCCCTGCAACGCCCGACCTCTTTGCGGCTGCCCGCCAGACGCTCGAGATTCGCGGTGACGAGGCCACGGGCTGGTCGAGCGGCTGGAAAATCAACCTCTGGGCGCGTCTGCTGGATGGGGAGCGCGCCTATAAACTCATCGGCACGCTGTTGCGCCCCGTGGGCTTTGGCCCCCAGGTGGAGCAGTCGTCGGGTGGCGGCGTCTATATGAACCTCTTCGACGCCCATCCCCCTTTCCAAATCGACGGCAACTTCGGTCTGACGGCCGGTGTCTGCGAGATGCTGATGCAGAGCCATGAGGGGGCTATCCACCTCATGCCTGCCGTACCGGCAGCCTGGCGCACGGGTTCGATTCGCGGTCTGAAGGCACGTGGCGGCTACACGATTGACATGACGTGGTGTGACGGCACGGTGACCGAGCTGAAGATTCACTCCCAAACGGGCAAGCGGTGCGAGGTGCGCTCCTCGTGGAGACTGCCCGAAGGGGATTACTTTGTCAATTGTCAATAAGCGAAATAACAATCAACTAAAAACCACTATACCATGAAAAAACAACTCCTTTTGGGTGCTTTGCTGCTCGGCGGTCTGCTGTGGACGCCGCGCGTAGAGGCACAACAGGTTATCGAGGCAACGCCCGAGACCTTCAACGAGGCCGTAGCGGCATTGCGCAAGGCGGTCAAAAAGCAAAAAGAGGATGTCGAGCTTCGCCTGCATGGCGGTACCTACTTCCTGCAGGAGCCGCTTCTGATTGACGAGACGCTGGGCGGCAAGAACGGCAAGAGCGTAAAGTTCGCCTCGGTGAAGGGCGAAGAGGCCATCTTGAGCGGTGGCGTCGAGATTACGGCCTGGGAGCAGGTGCAGGGCAACCTTTACAAGGCCCCCTTCAAACACGACAAGAAGCTCCGCACCCTCATCGTGGGTGGCAAACGCGCCCGCATGGCCGGTATGAACGAACCGGTGAAGGCACTCGGCAGCTATGGCGAAATCGAGATTACGGGCAACGAGGCCTGGGCCTTCGGTGCCGGTAAGACCCCCAAAGGCATCCGCTTCGAGCAGAGTGCCGAGGTGATGCCCTATCGCAACCCCGAAGATGTGGAGCTGATTCAAAACAACGTCTGGACCGAGAAGATTCTCTGCGCTGCCGACGTGCAGAAATGGGGCAAGGAGATTGCCATCGAGTTGCAGCAGCCCTACTCGGCCATCCTGAACTCGCTGGCATGGGCCGGTAAGACGAAGTTCGAGGGTTCGTTCCTCATTCGCAACGCCTTCGAGCTGCTCGATGAGCCGGGTGAGTTCTACTTCGACCGCGCCGAGCAGACGATTTACTACATGAGCCATGGCGAGCATCCGGCCGACGTGAAGGTCATCGCCCCGATGACCGAGGGTCTTATTCGCATTCAGGGTTCGAGCTGCTCGTCGAACGTGGAGAACGTCACCATTGAAAACCTCACCTTCTCCTACGATGCCTGGAATCTGGTCGATATCGAGGGTTCGCACGGCTTTGGCGGCATCCAGACGCTGGGCCTGGCGATGAAGTACATCCCCGACGGCAACTGGCACCCCACGAAATACAACAGCGTCGATGTTCCCGACGGCACGATTCAGGTCGAGAATGCCACGGGCATCCGCATCATCCGCAACCGCTTCCTGCACCTGGGTTCGGCCGTGGCCGTGAATATGGCCAACGATGTGACTCATTCGGAGGTGGTGGGCAACCTCTTCAACGACTGCCTGGGTAATGCCGTGGCCGTGGGTCACCCCCAGCACTACGAAATCGGCGATGGCGAGAAGGGTGCCGTCTATGCACCGGGTATCGAGGGGCTGTGCCAGCATATCGATATCTCGAACAACCTGATTCGCAACGTCTCGCTCGACTTCCGCCAGGTGGAGGCCATCGTAGGTTTCTTCTGCAAGAACGTGAAGATTGACCACAACGACATCTATGGCACCCCCTACGGCGCGATTGCGCTGGGTTGGTGGTGGGGCAACGCCCGCATCCCCGAGTCGAAGAATGCCGGTGAGAACTCCATCAGCTACAACCGTTGCGGCCATACGCACACGATGCTGACCGATGGCGGTATCATCTATATGCTCGGCCGTCAGCCGGGTTCGGTGGCACGTCGCAACTACCTCTTCGATGGTCCGCGCTGCATCTATCCCGATGACGGTTCGTCGGGTTGGCTCATCGAGGAGAATTTCGTTGTGAGCCTCTACCAACTCTGGTTGCACATCGACTCGGACCGCAACTACGAAATCACGATGCGCAACAACCACGTCAAGGATAACCGCCTCTGCAACAGCGGCAACGGCACCATCATCGAGGGTACGAAGGTCTATCGCAACATCCCCTTCGGCGACGAGGCTCTGGCCATTCAGGACGGTTCGGGCTTAAGCCACGAGTATCACGACCTGATGCCCGAGAAGGAGTATGAACCGATTATGGTGATTCCGACCGTGGGCGCAAAGCGCAAAGCGGTGTTCTAAACGAATGTAGAATTTAGCATGTAGAATTCAAAATTAGATTCCAAAATTAGTATTTAGCATTATCACTATGAAGGTTTTACGATATATGGCCGTGGCTCTTTTGGCCATGTGCGCCCTCACGGCAACGGCATCGAGCCACTATAAGACAGCCCCTTACAGCGTAGTAAAGGGCGGTAAGTCGTTCACCACCGACCACTATGTAAACCCCTTTGCAGGCTCAAAGCGCAGCGTGTTGGATTTGGCCGTCGAGCTGGAAGGGATGCAGGGTTTCCGCCTTGCAGTCAATGAAAAGGGTGCGATGCAGCCCGCCACCATCGAGCTGCAACTCCGCCGCTCGGGTAACCTGCTTGTAGCCGCCACCTCGCGCAAGGCCATCGAGGCCGTGGCTTGGGGCAAAGGCAAGCTCAACGCCACCCCCGCACTGAAACAGGCCCTGCGCATCACCGAGCTGCCCGCGATGGACATCTACGCCATCCGCTATGGAGCCGGCAAGCAGAGCTTCACCATTCCCGAGGGGATGCAGGGTCAGGTAGCCGTAGTCGGTTTCACCTCCGTCAGCACCTTTACGGGCCGTGATGCGGAGCTGGCCACGGGCGAGAAGTATCCCGCCTTTGTCATCGAGGGTTTCTCGGAGCTGCCTGCGTTGTTTGACATCATCGGTGGTCAGGACGACCCCGTGGTGAACGAGGGTATGCCCGGTACGGAGGGCATCCAAGGCGGTTTCGAGGGTGGCCAGATGATTAAGCTGGGCGACACCTACCATATGTTCCCCACCGAGCGTGCCGGTGAAATTGGCGAGCCGGCCCGTTTCGACCGCATCAAGACCCGCATCGGCCACTGGACGAGTAAGGATGCCATCCATTGGGAGCGTCAATCGACCCTCTATCAGTCGAGCGGTACGTATGCCATCTCGCACTACGACCACCCGATGAACGACCGTCGTGCCGCCATCTGGAGCTATATGCCGATTTTCAACAAGGAGAAGAATCGCTGGCAGGGTCACTACCTGGCCTATACGTGCGACTTCGACGTAGCTCCCAACCACTCGTTTGGCCGCATCTGGCGTTGCGAGTCGGTCGTAGAGGGCATCGAGGGCATCGGTGGTCCCTACCGCGACTGCGGCATCGTCATCGAGCCGGGTCTTGACAGTGAGCTGTGGGAGGGTCGCCAGGGCGTCGCCTCGTTCTTCCCCTACCAGGTGGGTGACAAGTGGTACGGCTTTATCAGCGGTGCCTACCCCTACAAGACCAAGGAGGATTACCCCTTTGGCGGCAAGCCGACCCATTGGTATGTCGGTCTGGCCGAGTCGGACAATTTGGAGGGTCCCTTCACGCGCATGAAGGAGCTGAACCCCATCACCTCGATTCACCCCCGCTTTGTGGAGAACCCCATCGTTTCGCAACTGCCCAACGGTCTCTATATCGCCGTCTTCGACGGTGGTCCGGAGTGGCTCAACCTGCCGAACATGATTGCCTACACCCTCTCGAAGGATGGCATCAACTGGAGCGAAGCACACTACCTGCCGATTGACACGAAGGTGAAGAAGTGGTGGCACACGATGCGCACGCCGCTAGGTCTGATTCCCGAGGGCGATGACATCTACACGATTGTCTATGCCGCCATCAACAACGATATGCGCTTCCACCCGATGGGTATGGTGCAGGTGAAACTCAACCGCGAGGTGTTGGAGGAGATTACGAAGAAACTCTAAAAAACGAAAATACAAAATGAGTAAGCGCAAGTATGCAGGCGTGGTCGTGCCGATGGCCACCCCTGTCAAGGGCGGTTCAGTCGATTTGGAGGCCACCCGTAAGATTATTCGCTCGTTTGTCGAGGCGGGCGTTGATGCCCTCGTGATGGGAACCACGGGCGAGGGCAACCTCGTACCGCAGGCCGAGGGTATCGAGATGGTACGCGCAGCTGTGGAGGCAGCCGACCATCGCATCACGATTTATGCCGGTGTCACGGGACTTTGCCTGAAGGAGCAACTCAAACAAATCGAGGGCTTCAAAGAGGCCGGAGCCGATGTCGCGGTGGCCATTCTGCCGAGCTATTATGCCCTCACCGAGGAGCAGATGGTGGCCTACTACACCGCTCTGGCCGAGGAGTCGGTCCTGCCCGTCATGCTCTACAACATCCTCGCCACGACCCACCTCTCAATTCCCGTCGATGCGGTGCGTAAGCTGGCCGCCCACCCCAACATCGTGGGTCTGAAGGATTCGGAGCGCGACCTGGAGCGCATGGCACAGTGCATTGCCGTAAGAAACGAGGCCGACGATTTCGCCTACTTCTGCGGCTGGGCTGCCCAATCGGCCCACTCGCTCGAGCTGGGTGCCGACGGCATCGTCCCCTCGACGGGTAACTTCGTGCCGAAGCACTTCCAAAAGCTCTATGAGGCCGCCGTTGCGGGCAACATGGAGGAGGCAAACCGCCTGCAGCAGCTCACCGACGAGATGGCCAAGGTCTATCAGCAGGGCCGTCCCCTGGGCAAGCAGCTGGCTGCCCTGAAGTGCATCATGCAGGGTCTCGAGCTTTGCACGACGGAGATGTTCGCCCCCCTGACGGAGCTTTCCGAGGAGGAGTATCAGACCATCCGCGAGCAGATTGCCCAATTCGACCTCACTATTTAACCCCCTAAAAACCCGACTTGTTAAGAAACCACTATGCATTGGATAGATATTACGCTGGTCATTGCCAGCATCGTGTTTGTGATGCTCTTCGGTCTGAAGTTCGCCCACAAGCAGGACTCGACCAATAGTTATTTTGCCGCAGGCGGCTCGGTGCCGGCCTGGGCAATCGGTATGTCGATTTTCGCCACGCTGATTTCATCGGTTACCTTCCTTGCCTACCCGGGTGCCGCCTATGGTGGCAGCTGGATTCTCTTGGTGCAGGGTCTGATGGTGCCGATTGTCCTAGTGGGTATGATTTGGTTTATCGTACCCCTCTTTAGAAAGGCCATCAAACTCTCGACCTATGAGTATTTCGAGCGTCGCTTCGGCTTCGGAGCGCGTCTCTACGGCTCGATTGCCTTCCTTTTGACCCACTTCTCGAAGCTCGGCACGGTCTTCTTCCTCGTGTCGCTTGCCATTTCGCAGTTCATGGGCTGGGATATCTACATGGTCATTATCGTCATCGGTATTGCCGTGACCTTTATCACCCTCATTGGTGGTATGGAGGCCGTGATTTGGATGGATGTAATTCAGGGCTTCATCCTTATCGTGGGTGGCATCATCTGTGCAGCCCTGCTGCTCTTCACGCCCGAAGGCGGCCCGTCGGCCGTATGGGAGGTGGCCATGCGCGACAACATGATTAACGTGGGCGAGTTCCACTGGAGCTTCGTCGAGCTTACCTTCTGGGTCATGGCCATCAACGGTGTCTTCTACGCCATCCAGAAGTACGGCACGGACCAGACCATCGTGCAGCGTTACCTCACGGCCAAGGATGACCGCTCGGCCAAGCGTGCCGCCTACATCGGTGTACTGACCAGCGTGCCGGTTTGGACGCTCTTCATGTTCATCGGTACGTGCCTCTACGCCTACTACCAGATTGAGGGTGCCGAGGTTGTTGCCGGCATGAAGGCCGACGAGGTGTTCCCCTACTTCATCGCCCATGAGTTGCCGATTGGCGTGAAGGGTCTGATTATCTCGGCCCTCGTAGCGGGTGCCATCTCGTCGCTCGATTCGGACCTGAACTGCTTTGCCGCCATCGGTGTGCAGGACTACTACGTGCGCTTCCGACCCGAAAGTTCGGATCGTCAGCGACTGGTGTTGGGTCGTTGGATTGTGGCTATTGCCGGTCTGGCCTCGATTGGTATCGCCTCGATTTACGCCTTCTGGGGTGGCGAGGGTATCCTCGGTGTATTGTTCGGTCTTTACGCCATCTTCTCGTCGGGTATCGTAGGTCTGTTCCTGCTGGGTCTTTTAATCAAGCGAGCCAACAAGCAGGGCTTGTGGGTCGGTCTTATTGCCTGCATCCTCTTCACGGCCTATGCCGTGCTGACCTCGTCGAAATTCACGATTGACGGTGAGAAGCAGATTCTTATGGACCTCGGCAGCTGGAATTTCACGCACCACAAGTATATGTTGGGTGTCTATAGCCACCTGATTGTCTTCTTTGTCGGTTGGGCCGCATCGTACCTCTTCCCCGCACCGAAGGTGGACGACAGCCTGACGATTTATGGTTATTTGAAGGACCGCAAGGCCGCAAAATAAGAAGAAACGATGAATTTAATCACTTTGCAACAACCCTCGCGCATCGTTCTGGGCGAGGGTGCCGCTGAGCGTTTTGCCGAAGAGTTTTTGGCACACGGCTTTCAACGACTTTTTCTGCTCACTGCACCTCCGATTCGCCCCCTGATTGAGGGTATTCTCCAAAAAATCGAGGAGGCCGGAGCCACGATTCAAATCTACGACCGCATCACAGCCGAGCCGGCCCTGGATGAGGTGGTGGGTATCATCGACGAGGCTCGCGCGTTCGGTGCCGACAGCATTGCCGGTATCGGTGGCGGTTCGGTACTCGACACGGCCAAGATTGTGGCCGCCTTCCTTAAGAGCAAGCAACAGGTTGCCGACTGCTTCGGCACGGGACTTATCAAGGAGCGCGGTGTTTGGTGCGCCTGCCTGCCGACCACCTCGGGTACGGGTAGCGAGGTTTCGCCCAACGCCATCCTGCTGGACCGCGCCGAGAAGCTCAAGAAGGGCATCGTAAGCCCCTACCTCTTGGCCGATGCCGCCTATATCGACCCGCTGCTGACGCTCACCGTGCCGGCCAAAATCACGGCCGAGACGGGTATGGATGCCCTCTCGCACTGCATCGAGAGCTTCACGAACCGCCATGCCCACCCCGTAGTGGATAGCTACGCACTGAAGGGCATTGAGCTGATTGCCAAAAATCTGGAGCGAGCCGTGAAAGATGGACAGGACCGTGAGGCACGTGCCGCCCTCTCGCTCGGCAGCTACTATGGAGGTCTGTGTCTGGCACCCGTCAATACGGCAGCCGTCCACGCCCTCTCCTATCCGCTCGGTGGTGAGTACCACATCTCGCACGGTTTGGCAAACGCCATCCTGCTGCCGCCCGTCATGCGCTTCAACCTGAACTCGAACCTCGAAAAGCACGCCGCCATCGCTCGCGTCATGGGGGTCGATTGCGAGGGTCTTTCGACGGAGGAGGCCGCGCTCAAGGGGGTTGAGTTTGTAGCCGAGTTGGCTACGCGCTGCGGTATTCCCGCAACCCTCACCGAACTGGGTATTCCGCAGGACAAGGTCGAAGAGTTGGCCGATGCCGCGATGAAGGTGACGCGCCTGCTGGTGAATAACCCCCGCGAGGTGACACGCGAAGATGCCATTGCCATTTACAACGAATTATATTAAAAAGCTATGAATAATTTACCGATTTTAGCCATTACGATGGGCGACCCCGCGGGTGTAGGCCCCGAGATTATCGCCATGTCGCTCGCCCAGGAGTACCCCTATACGGTCTGCCGTCCGGTCGTCATTGGCGACGCCAAGATGATGGAAAAGGGCATCGCTTCGGCCAAGGTTGCATTGCAGGTGCGCCCCATCGAGCAGGTGTCGCAAGCACAATACGAGCGCGGTGTAATCGATGTCTTGGACCTCAACCTGATTGACCCGGCAACCTTCGCTTATGGCGAGGTGCAGGCCCAATGCGGTCATGCCGCTTTCGAGGCGGTACGCACGGCCATCGAGTTGGCCATGAAGGGTGAAGTGGATGGCACGGTGACGGCTCCGCTCAACAAGGAGGCCCTGCACGTAGCGGGCCACAACTTTGCCGGCCACACGGAGATTTATGCCCACTACACCGATACGAAGAAGTATGCCATGCTCTTGGCCGACGATAAGATGCGTGTGATTCACGTTTCGACCCACGTTTCGTTGCGCGAGGCGTGCGACCGAGCCAAGAAGGAGCGTGTGATTGCCGTCACGGAGCTGATTCGTGAGGCCTGCCTGAGCTTCGGCATCGAGGACCCGCGTATCGGTATTGCCGGTCTGAATCCCCATGCGGGCGAGGGCGGTCTGTTCGGTGATGAGGAGATTCGGGAGATTATCCCCGCCATCGAGGAGATGAAGCAGAAGGGTTGGAATGTGGATGGTCCCGTACCGCCCGATTCGCTCTTCTCGCGCGCACGCTCGGGTCAGTTCGATGGTTGCGTGGCCATGTACCACGACCAGGGCCACATCGCCTTCAAGGTGGGTGGTTTCGAGTGGGACCGCGAGACGCAACGCATGGTGGCCGTGAAGGGTGTGAACATCACCCTCGGACTGCCGATTATCCGCGTTTCGGTGGACCATGGTACGGCCTTCGACGTAGCAGGTAAGGGCATCGCCAACCCCGATGCACTGCTCATGTCGATTGAGTATGCCGCCTTGATGGCCAAAAACCGCAAAAAGTAGCCACGAAAGCAGACAATGCGAACCTATGTAATTGCCGATGACCTGACGGGGGCTGCCGAAATTGCCGGTGTAGCCCACCGTTTGGGTTGTCGTGTGCGCCTCACCACGTCCGTGGATGGATTTCTGGCCGAAGACGAGGTGGTCGTATTGGCCACCGACACCCGCTCGATGAGCCGCGAGGAGGCCTTGCAGACCACCCGCGAAGTGGTTCAAACATTCGCTTCGATGCCCGGACGCGAACGGGTCGAGCGACTCTTCAAAAAGACCGATTCGGTCTTGCGCGGCCACGTGGTGGCGGAGTTGGAGGCCCTGCAAGCAGCAGGCTACTCACGCGCCCTGCTCCTGCCGGCCAACCCCTCGAAAGGGCGACTGATTCGTCGTAAAAGCTACACCATCGGCGGCCTTCCGCTCACACGTACCCTCTTTCGCCACGACCCCGAATTTCCGGCCCGAACCTCCAACGTGGTTCAACTGATGGGGGGTGGCATACCTTATATTACTACACGCACGCGAAGAGTTCGCCTCAACGAGGGGGTCACGATGGGTGAAATCGGTTCGATGGAGGAGCTGCGCAGTCATGTGGCCCGCTTCGATAGCGAGGAGGTCGTTTTAGCCGGCAGTGCCGACCTCTTTCAGTGTCTGATGGAGCAACACGGAAAAACAGCGACAAAGACCGACTCCTTTGCAGGATTTGGCAATCGCCGTTCGCTCATCGTCTTGGGAAGTACCGCCCGCCACAACCTCTTCGAGGAGCCTTTCTTTGTGCGTAACAAGGTAGCAATCAGCCCCATGCCAGACGATGTATTTGCAGGTGGCTCGCCCGCGGGTTGGATACAATCGGCCGAGCAACTTGCCCGCCAAGCCGACTCGCTGCTGTTGCGTATTCCGCAACAAATCACCCACGAAGCGGGAAAAGCCCTGCAACTGCGCCACCAAATGGCCAAGACGGTCATGGCTCTTATCGCGCGATTGAAGCCCGAGGAGGTGGTTATCGAGGGTGGTGCTACGGCCTTCACGATTTTGCACGCGCTCAAATGGGGTGAGCTGACCATCGCCAACGAGATTGCCCCGGGTGTCGTGCGCCTGCATCACGCCCCAAGCAACACCTACCTCACCTTCAAACCGGGCAGTTACCCCTGGGGAGGGTGTTTTCGGTAGAGGAAAGAGGAAAGAGGAGAGAGGAAAGAGAGTTGAAAGTTGAGAGTTGAAAGTTAAAAGTTACTTTCAGGTACTTTAAGCACCCTTAAGGCACCTTAAGGAACTTTACTCTCTTTGCTCTTTCCTCTTATTCAAACAATCTCGGGTCGGGCTGAATCGTGGGCGAAAGGTTGTGGAGCGCGAGGCCACGTTTCATGGCGCGGAGGAAGGTGTATTGCGTACCACCGCGCGTGCCGTTATACCAGGCCACCAGCGCGGCAGCATGGTCCACCAAGAAATCGTTGCGTCGCTGATAGCATCCTCGTTCATATTTATCGGCCAGGAGGATAACCTCATCGGCCTCGGCCACTATCTGTCGGAAGCGGGCGCGGTCTGCACCCGAAAAGGAGGCCGACTGCGAAGCAAAGGGGATGACGGCCACCAACTGTATAGCCAGCCCCTCGTTGCGCAACGCCACAACCGCCTCGGCGGCCGCCAGGTCGAACCCCGCAGCCATCCCGCTCAAAAAGGTGGTATAACCCTCCTCGGCCAACCGACGAATCAATTGACACAACAACGCTTGAGCCTCACCCGCATAGGTGCGGTGGCCCGTGAAAGCGACGGTATGTTGGCGTTGAATCGGCATATTTCAATGCAAAAATAGCAATTTTGGCGCGTAGTTTGCTCCTCGATGAGCTACACACTAAAAAAAAATCGCTATGAAACACACCGGTATTTGTATGATTTCGCTCCTGGGTGGAATGGTTGTAGGGTCGGCTTTGGCCATGTTGCTCACTCCGCAGTCGGGTCCCGAACTGCGCGGCAAAATCAAAGATTGGGTCGAGGAGGAGGTCGAGAAGGCCAAAACCAAGGCCGAAAAGATGCAGGAGACGTTGAAGCAGCGACTCGACGAAGCGCGTTGCGGCTGTGAAACGAAAGAGGCGTGAGTGGTAAGCTATGGAGCGCGCAACCAAGATGGGAGGACGACTCGTAACCGCACTCTTTATCTTTGCCGTCAGTCTCTTCTGCACGATTCTCACGGGTGTCGGAGCCTTGGTGCTTTGGTTAGCCTCCCGCATCGGCTCACTCATCACGGCCGCACTCATCGTCGCGCTCTTCTTTGCCGTCCTGGCATCGGTGAGCTATCTGCTCTCGATACGTGAGATGATTTCGCGTTTTCGAGAGGAGCTGGAGACGGTCTATCAGATGGCCGACCACTTCCGACGCGGCTACCGATGGCTCCACCGCCACATCGGCCGACTGATGGGGCTGAAGGAGTAAAGCGGAGGATGCGAAGAGCGTCTGCACCAACCAAAAAAAGGGGTTGCCAACAAACTTTGTTGAGCAACCCCATTTTCGTAGAAGTTGTATAACGAGGTATTCCCTTGTCAGGCAACCTCTTTTTTCTCCTTCGTGAGCTATCCGACTATTTGATGCGCTCGTAGTACTCGCGGGTGCGGGTATCGACGCGAATCTTGTCACCCGTGTTGATGAACAGGGGAACCTTAATCGTAGCACCCGTATTTACTACGGCAGGCTTGAGCGAGTTGGTCGAAGCGGTATCGCCCTTGATACCCGGCTCGGTGTAGGTCACCTCCATATCGACAATCGGGGGAAGCTCGGCCGAGAGAACCATCTCCTTCTCGGTGTGGAACATCACCTCCACCACCTGGCCGTCGGCCATCAGGTCGTAGTTGTTGATGAGCGACTTCTCGATGTTAATCTCCTCGAAAGTCTCCGTGTGCATGAAGTGTGCGCCCAGGTCATCCTCATAGGTGAACTGGTAGGGGCGACGCTCAACGCGCACCTGCTCAATCTTGATACCTACCGACGAGAAGGTGTTCTCCAGAACGCGACCATTCTCCAGATTCTTAAGCTTCGAACGAACGAAAGCGGGACCCTTACCGGGCTTGCAGTGCTGGAAATCGACTACAAGGAAGGTCTTGCCGTCCATCTCGATGCACATGCCGATTTTAATATCAGCAGCAGTAATTTGCATAATGTTATGTGTGTTTGTTAATAATTTTCGCGGGTGCAAATATACGACATCGGCACGGCAAAACAAAGTTTTTCGTAAAAAAAGTGCTATAACTCAATTGCTTTGCACTTTAAGCCCTTTTCGCGAATGGCCTCCAGCGTGCGGGGCAGGGCGTAGCGCATATTGCGAAAAGCCTTCTCGCTGTCGTGAAAAACGATGATGGTACCGGGGGTGAGGTACTTGACCACATTCCTCAGGCAGGTCTTGGGCGAGAGGTGTCGGTTGTAATCGCGCGAAACGACATCCCACATGATGAGTTTGTAGCGTTGCGCCAGGAAGCGGGCCTGCGAGGGCTTGATTTGGGCATAGGGCGGGCGGAACAGCTCGCTATGGACCAAATCGTTCGCAAAATCAACATCCTCGGTATATCGCTCGAGGCTCATCTTCCACCCCTTTTGGTGCGAATAGGTGTGGTTGCCCACCTTGTGGCCGGCATCGAGAATCTTCTGGAAGAGGTCGGGATACATCTCCACGTTCTTGCCCAACACAAAGAAGGTGGCTTTGGCATCGTACTTGTCGAGCATCGATAGGACCCACTCCGTCACTCCGGGCGTAGGACCGTCGTCGAAGGTGAGGAAGATACCCTCCTTGTCCTCGATTTCCCAGATGAGGTCGGGCATCAGCCGACGCAATATTTTGGGTGGTTTCAGCCGCATACGGGGACAAATATAGGAATAATTTCTTATATTTGCATCTACGAGTCCTTATAACCGCTTACGCCTATGTTGAAAAATCTTCGTATGCTCCTCTTTACGTCGGCCGTTGCGCTGATGTTGGTCTCCTGCAAAGCGTTTCATACGCTTAGCGACAACCAAAAGACCTCACAAGGCCGTCCCTACGAGTTGGTCGTTGTGGCCACACAGCCCGTATGGGTGGGTGAGCTGGGCGATTCGCTCCGCTCGCTGCTGGCCGCACCGATTCCCTACCTGCCCCAGCAGGAGCCTGAATTTGATGTACTGCGCACGACGCCCGATGGCTTCAAAAACATCGTCGCCGAGCATCGAAACATCCTCAAAGTGCTGGTTGACGAGAAGGTACCGGAGGCATCCGTAGCCGTCGAGTACGATGTAACGGCCACCCCGCAGCTGGTGCTTACGTTGCAGGGACCTACCGAGCAGGCCCTCATCGACTACCTGGCCGAGCATGGCGACAAGCTGGTCTATGCCATCAAGATGGCCGAGCGTGACCGTGCCGTGGCCTATGCCAAGAAGTATGGCGTGGCGGGCATCGAGCAGGCTGTCAAGCAACATTTCGGCGTGGAGATACACGTACCGAAGGGCTATACGTTGGCTGCCGAGCAGCAGGATTTCATCTGGGCCCGCTACGAATACCCCGAGGCTAGCCAGGGATTTGTCATCTACGCCTACCCCTACACGAGCGAAAAGGAGCTTTCGGTCGAGGCCCTCGTCGAGGCACGCAACCGCTTCGTAAAGCGTATTCCGGGTCCCTCGGATGGCTCCTACATGATTACCTCGCCCGTCTTTGAACCCGAGTTGCGCACCTTCCGTCTGGAGGGTCGTCCGTGGGTCGAGATGCGCGGCTTCTGGGATGTGGAGGGCGACTTCATGGGAGGTCCGTTCGTGAGCTACACGACCATCGACAACTCGACGGGCTATCTCTTCACGCTCGACTGCTACGTCTATGCTCCGAAACTCCCGCCCCACAAGCGCAACCTGATGCACGGGTTGGAACACCTGCTCTACACGCTCCGCTTCCCGACCGACGCACCGGCCAAATAATGCCGAAAGCCTATGCCCGAATGGCTTACATACCTTCTGGCAACCCTCTACGGACTCTCGATTGTGGGCGTTGTGGTGGTGATTATCTCCGAGAACCGCAACCCGCTGAAGAGCCTGCCGTGGTTGGTTGTCCTGCTGCTGGCCCCGATTGTGGGGCTGGTCTGCTACTTCTTTTTCGGGCAGAACCTCTCGAAACGACGTGCCATCTCACGCCGCACACGCAAGCAGCTGGCCAACTACCTTGAGCAGAACGAGCAGGAGGACCACCCTGCCCTGCCCGGGCGATTCCTCCCCTTGAGCCATCTGTTGAGCCACAACGGACAGGCTGTGCCGCTCTATGGCACCCGCTACGAAATCTTCACGGCCGGTATGCAGAAGATGGAGAGCCTGCTACGCGATATCAAGCAGGCCGAACACCATATCCACCTGCAATACTACATCATCGACAACGACCGCGCAGGAGCCATGCTGCGCGAGGCACTTATCGAGCGGGCGCGGGCAGGGGTCGAAGTGCGTCTGCTGTATGACGATGTGGGTTCACGCGGAGTGCGTAAAAAGTTCTTCGACGAGCTGGTTGCGGCAGGTGGCGAGGTGCATTCCTTTCTGCACGTGCAGTTTCCGCGCTTTACGAGCAAGGTGAACTACCGCAACCACCGCAAAATGGTCATCATCGACGGCTGCGTGGGCTATATCGGCGGTATGAACATCGCCGACCGCTACCTCTACGGCTCGGAGCTGGGGCCGTGGCGCGACACCCATTTCCGCATCGAAGGGGGCGGTGTGCAGGGGTTGCAACACGCCTTTTTGAGCGACTGGTATGCCACTACACGCCAGCGAATCGAGGGGACGACCTACTTCCTTGCGCAAGCAATTTCCGAGGAGCAGAATGTCATACAGCTGCTTTCGGGCGGGCCGTTCGGTAAGTGGCGCGTGCTGTTGCAGGCCGTCTCGATGGCCGTGATGCGCGCCCGTCGTCGCATCTGGATTGAAACGCCCTACTTCCTCCCCTCCGAAACGCTGAACAATGCCCTGCAAACGGCTGCCCTCGCCGGGGTCGATGTGCGACTGATTCTCCCCTTGCGCTCCGATTCAAAGGCGGTCGATTTGGCCATCCACTCCTACATCGACGATATGATGCGGGCGGGGGTGAAAATCTACTTTTATATGGCAGGATTCTTACACTCGAAGCTGCTCATCATCGACGACGAACTCGCGCTCTTCGGCTCGTCGAACATGGATTTCCGCAGCTTTGAGCATAATTTCGAAATCAACGCCTTCGCCTACGACCGACGTCTGGTCAATCGGCTCGAAACCATCATGGAGCAGGACCTCACGCGCTGCCACCGTTTGACCCACTCGGAGTGGTTCAACCGCTCTCCGATTCGACGATTTGCCGAGTCGGTGATGCGCCTCTTCTCGCCCCTGCTGTAAGAGCGGGAGGGGCAAATAGAGCCATGGGGATAAAAAAGGGTCACCTGCCGAAATCGGACGGGTGACCTTTTCAATGATAGGAGTTCGCCTATTTGTTGGTCGAAACCTTGCGAGCCTCCTTGATGCGGGCCTTCTTACCGGTGAGCTTACGCAGGTAGAAGATACGAGCGCGGCGAACAACACCGATTTTGTTGACCTCGATTTTCTCGATGTGGGGCGAATAGAGGGGGAAGATACGCTCTACACCCACGCCGTTCGACACCTTGCGGATGGTGAACATCTTCGTCTTGCCCGAGCCTTTGATCTGGATTACCACACCACGGAAGCTCTGCAAACGCTCCTTGTTACCCTCGACGATTTTGTAGGTTACGGTGATGGTATCACCGGCCTTGAACGAAGGCACGTCGGCATCCGTCTTCGCCCACATCTGCTCGTTTACGAGCTTGATGATTGCATCTTTGTTCATTGTTGCAACAAATTTTAATGATTTCGCATCCAACATTCCCGCTGCGAGGAGCCTACCATACGAAGCACTTACCGCGTAATCCCGCCACGACGAAAGAGCGGCACAACGGCCCTCCCTACGCCCGACTTTCGACCCACTCGCCCAATGAAAGAGGTTGATCTACGCCCTGTTGGGACGACAAAGGTAGTGCAAGAGGCGGTGAAAACAAAATTTATTTTGTAAAAAGTGCAAATAATTGGCACAAAAAGCATTTTCGAGGCCAAAAAGCGAGGGAGAGGGAAGGGAGTTTAAGGGGGCAATAAGGGTACTTAAGGGTGCTTAAGGTTTCTTAAGGTTTCTTAAGGGATTTTGCTCTTTTCAACTCTCAACTTTCAACTCTTAACTCTCTTTCCTCTTTCCTCTTTCCTCTTTCCTCTGTCCTCATTCCTCTTTCCTCTTTCCTCATTCCTCTTTCCTCTTCGCTCAATCTTGCACGGTTCTTGTTGTAAGGGGTTTCGTTTACAAAATCAATTCGCACACGTATGGAGACAAAACAAGCAACCCCGAGCAAGGGGTTTAAGCTCAGCGTGATGACGCTGGCCATTATGAACGTGACGGCTGTGGTGAGTCTGCGCGGATTGGCTGCCGAGGCCGAATATGGTCTTTCGTCGGCCTTCTACTACCTCTTTGCAGCCATCGTATTTCTGATTCCGACGGCCATGGTGGCAGCCGAGCTGGCCGCCATGTTCGCCGACAAGCAGGGCGGAGTCTTCCGCTGGGTCGGGGAGGCCTTCGGCGCACGCGCCGGCTTTGTGGCCATCTTCCTGCAATGGATTCAATCGACCATCTGGTATCCCACGGTCCTCACCTTCGGGGCCGTCTCCATCGCCTTCATCGGGATGGACCAAACGCACGACATGGCATTAGCCTCGAACAAGGTATTCACGCTCGTGGTTGTCATGGCCATCTACTGGGTCGCCACGTTTGTCGCCCTGAAGGGTCTTTCGTGGGTGGGTAAAATCTCGAAGTGGGGCGGTATGATTGGCACCATCATTCCGGCGGCCCTGCTCATCCTGCTCGGCATTATCTATCTGGCCACGGGCGGCAAAAACCAGATGGACCTCTCGACCGGCTTCTTCCCCAACCTCGAACACTTCGACAACCTGGTGTTGGCCAGCAGCATCTTCCTCTTCTATGCCGGTATGGAGATGATGGGTATCCACGTCATGGAGGTCGAAAACCCCACGCGCAACTACCCCAAGGCCATCATCATCGGAGCCTTGATGACCGTCTCGATTTTCGTGCTGGGGACCTTCGCGTTGGGCCTCATTATTCCGACCAACGAAATCAACCTCACCCAATCGCTGCTCATCGGATTCGACCGCTACTTCGACTACATCCACCTCTCGTGGGCCAAGCCGGTGATTGCCGTCTGTCTGATGCTGGGTGTTCTGGCCGGTGTATTGACCTGGGTGGCAGGTCCTTCGCGCGGTATCTTTGCCGTGGGTAAGGCGGGCTACCTGCCCCCCTTCTTTCAGCGCACGAACAAGGCGGGCGTGCAGCGCAACATCCTCCTCGTACAGGGTGTCATCGTGAGCTGCCTTGCACTGCTCTTTGTCGTGATGCCCTCGGTGCAATCCTTCTACCAGATTCTCTCGCAGCTCACCGTGCTGCTGTACCTGATTATGTATATGTTGATGTTCTCGGCCGCCATTGTGTTGCGCTACAAGCTCAAAACGACCCCTCGTCCCTTCCGCCTCGGCAAGGGCAACGGATTGATGTGGTTCCTTGCCGCCCTCGGCTTTGCGGGTGCGATGTTGGCCTTCGTGTTGAGCTTCGTGCCGCCCTCGCAGATTGCCACCGGCTCGAAAACGGTCTGGTATGCCGTCCTTATCATTGGGTGTATCGTGGTCGTAGCCACCCCCTTTGTCATCTACGCGATGCGTAAGCCCTCGTGGCGCGACGAAAAGGCGGCTGCCGATTTTGCCCCCTTCCATTGGGAGCAAAAGCGGTAACTACGGCTACAAAAAAAGGGACGCACTTTCGAGTGCGTCCCAATTGTGAAGGGGGGTTTCGGATGATGGGTTCTGAAACCCCCTTCTGTAATTTGATGTGGGTTTTCTCTTTACTCGGCCAGCGGGTCGAACGTACCATTAGCACCGCCGTGCAGAGCATCCTCCCAACCGATCGTTTGCGGCAGGGTCTCGTTCTTGTTCTGTGCGCTCGAATCAAAGCCCAGCAGATAGTAACGAGGCAGGAAGTTGATGTAGAGCAGGGCCTGAGTCGACGAGCGACCGTCACCCAACGTCTCCTTGCGTACGAGGTAGTTTGCATAGAACTCAGCAAGCTTTTCCTGCTGACCCTCCAAGGGCTTACTCAGATCAATAGCGCACTCAGCACGTTTGTTGAAGAAGGTTGCATAACCCTCGGCCGAGTTAGCACCACCGATAAGCTCTACCAGCGGGTCGGGATGGCTCTGCCAGTTACCGGTCCAAGCACCATTGATCCACTGACCGCCCTTGTTCTTCCACTCCTTGCCACCAAGGCCGTTGTTGTGCTGAGGTTGAACGCGATACTGAAGGCCTTCACGACGCTGACCATTGAAGGGAGTAAAGCCCAGCCACTCGCAAGTGTTACCGTTCCAACCTTCCAGAAGCCACGTCTGCGGGCAACCCTCGATCTCGTTGAACTTCGTACCACCGTCGAACAAGAGCCAACGACGCATATCGTCGAAACGCTTACCCTCGAACGCAAGCTCAATCTGACGCTCGTAGAGGATAGCCGACATCATTGTTTGCTGGTTCATACCCTCGAGCAGACCATAGTTGTTCTCCTCCGTATAACCTACGCGAGCACGGATGCGCTTCAGGTTATTCTCGGCAACCGAAAGCTGATTGGCACCGCAAGCAAGCTCAGCGATGTTGAGCAGCACCTCGGCATAACGCAGTTCGATGTACGATGCATAGCTGAGTGAGAAGTTACGGCTCGTCTCGTGGTTGTAACGCGGGGTTTTATTTACTTCATAATCATCCGAACGCTTACGGATGTAGATACCCTTCGTACCACCCATCAGGTTGTCGGCACCATACGAATTACCCGAATCAACCTTGTCGGCCTCCGTAGCATCGGCATACCATACATAGTTCCAAAGTACAAACTCATTACCCTTTGCATAGGGGTTGTTATTGATCGTACGCGTACCGTCATCCTTCGGCGTGTAGGTTACGTCAAAGTTTTTGTCGTACTGCCACATCACACCCGGGAAGGCAAAGGTGCGATAGAAACGCGGGTCGCGGTTCATAAAGGGGTGAACGATGTTGTAGTCGATATCCGATACGGGCAGGTTATAATACGTGCCACAAGCGGAGGGTTTCTTACCATCGGCCATCGGGAACATATCGAAGATCATCGACGAAGGAGCGATACCATTGCTACCATAAGCATTCTTCGGACGGATAGCCTGCTCCCACGGGTTGTTGCGGTGGTAGTCGGGGGTCAGGCCCGATACGCGGTCGTTGTAGAGCGTGAAGAGCAGAGCCTCCTTATTATTCGATACATCCGAGAACATCTTGGCCCAACCAGCTGCATTAACACCCGGGTTATCCTCATAAGCCAGACCATAACCACAAGCATCAATCGTCGGCAGATCCTTCACTGCCTCCTGATATGCAGCCTCCCAGCGAGCCGGATCATTCTTGCGGTTGAAAAGCGGCGAGCACCACATCAACATAACGCGCGTCTTGAAGCCTAATGCCGTACCAGCCGTTACGAAACCCAAATTCTCGGGCGACTCCCAGCCGCCATTAGCCGTAAAGGGAGCCAGCAACTCTGCAGACTTATTCAGGTCGTCGATAATGAACTCATAGACCTCCTTCGCCGACGAGCGGGGAACTACCGACTCCGGAGCGGGCTCCATAACCTCGGTAATGATCGGAATACCACCGTACCACATAAACATACGGTAGTATGTCCAAGCACGCCAGAAATAAACCTGACCCAAAATTTTATCCTTATCGGCCTGCGACATCGAACCATTCGTTACACCAGCGATAATATCATTCGCCTGACGGATGTAACCCCACGGAGTCTCGTGGATCGAATTGTTCTGCTTCTGGAAATAGTCGGGAGGCGTACCCTTACCCGTTACAGTGTTCAGTTCCTTCTCGGGATTTACAAAGAGACCGAAACCGGTGTACTCCTCGGTACACTTCGACCAATCGTCAGCCCAACCATAACTACCCGACTTGTGGCTCGGGTTTTGGGTATTAATTTCAGGCTGTACACGCGCCATCAACTCCGACAGACGGCCTACTGCACCGCTGTAGTCATTATACAGCTCGACAGTTACCTTGTCGTAGTTCTTCATCTCCTGCAAGAAGTCGTCGCTGCAAGAGGTGATGCAGAGCGCAGCCAACGACAGCGCACCTGCCCATATGAAATTGATTTTTTTCATTGCCAAAACTATTAGAAGGTTACATTAACACCGATCGTTACCGAACGCAGATTCGGATACTTACCGTACGAGCCTGCCATCGGGTTCATAAACTTATCGGGGTAGGGATTGTAGAAATTCAAGAGGTTGGTACCCGTTACGTTGAAACGTACGCTCGAGAGACCAATCTTGCTCGTATACTTCGACGGAATCGTGTAGGCCAACGTCAAACGACGCAACGTTACGCTTGCCGCACTTACGCGCCAGAACGACGACTGATTGGTATTGATGCCATAAGCAAGGCTCGGATACTGACCATCGAGATTCTGCTCTACAACCAAATTGCCCGAACCATCATAGATGTCCTCATAGACGAACATATTGTCGGGATTCCAGAACGAAGGCATCGAGTTGTATTCCAAATCATACTTGGGCTTGCGTGCATCAGCCGACACGAAGGTGTAACCACCCCACGAAGCCTGAATCTGGGCTGCGATTGACAAGCCTTTCCACTCTGCCGAGAGGTTAGCCGTCAGGCCGTAGGGGTTCGAGCGATTCGACAGGCGCACGAGGTCAAGCTCGTTATCCACGACGCCATCCGGACCGGCATACGAAAGATCCTCCTGCTGAGGGCCGCGTACATCCTTGTAGATCAACATACCCGGGCGTACCTGATCCTTCGTCATACCCATATACGAGGTAATATTGTACTTGGCAAAGTACTCCTCGATATCTTGGAACGAACGGAACATACCGAGGCACTGCAGACCCCACGAACCTTGATCCGTACGATCGCCCTTCTCGATCTGCATAAAGAGCTGATCCGTATCCCAGTCCATAAAGAGCACCTTGTTGTCGCTGTAACCCGTATTGAGGTTAATCTTATACTTGAAGTCCTTACCGATACGATCATTCCACGTAGCAGAGAACTCGACACCCCACGAATCCATCTCACCGACATTCATATTAGCCGAAGCGGTACCTACCGTACCCGGAACCGATGCTACATAGGGCATCAAGATCTCACGGTTCCACTCATAATAACCCTCGATCGTGAAACCAAGGCGGTTGTTCAGTATATTCCAGTCAATACCGAAGTTCGACTTATACGACTTGTCCCAGTGAGCATCGCGGTTTACGGCTGCCAACTCCTTCTTAATCGAAAGTCGGCTACCTGCCAGACCATTTTCGGTCAAAATAGCACCCTTGTCGAGGTCGGTCGTATAGGTCTGCATCCACTGCCAAGCGGTCGTGTTATCGCGACCCGTCAAACCGAATGAAGCACGAATCTTGAGGAAGTCAATCCACGAAACATTGTCAGCAAACCAATCCTCCTGCGAAACAACCCAACCGAGTGAAGCCGAAGGGAAGTAGCCCCAGTAATTCTCGGGAGCAAACTTTGTCGAGGCATCCGAACGGAACAAGAACTCGAATAGATACTTATCATCATAAGCATAGTTCAGACGACCCAGATAAGAGAGCGTACCTGACTCCGAACGGCCGAACGAACCTGTTAATACCGAATTTTGGCCTACCGAGTTTGACTGACCCGTACCAAACGAATAGAGATCCGTTACCTGTGTTGCGTTATCCTCCGTCTCCGACTCCGAACGCTCGATCGAGAACAGTGCGCTTACCGAGTGCTTGCCGAAATCTCGAGCATAGTTGACCACCCAGTTCAACTGATAGCTATCCGAACGTTTCATCGAGCGCGAGTGGTAACCCAGCTCGGGACCGTTATAGATCTCCTTCACAGTGAAATTCTCCGATGCTAGATAATCGATCGTACCATCCTCAATACCCGTCGGAGTGTAGAGGTGCTGCCCCGAACCGTAACGCTCTACCATTTGGTAGATGTTGAACGCCGAACCCTCCTGATTGGTCTTGCTGGTCGAGATATTTTTGCCGTAGCTCAAGCGAGTCTTCAAACCGCGCAACGGTTTAATCCAACCTAAATCCCACTCCAAGCTGGCGTTGATCGACATATTCTGCGTCATCGTATTGCCCATATCGCCTAACTCCTGCATCAATCCGAAGTTGTAGTCCTCACGGCCGCCGGCTTTACCCGTGTTGCTCGGACCATACACCGAAATAGGCTTGCCATCTACCGTCTCAGGAATGTAGCGCGGGTGTGAAAGCAACATATTATAGTCCTCCGAATTCGACGAACCTACCTTCACCGTCGGCGAGGTCTTGTCGCTGTAATCACCCGAAATTTGCAAGCTCGCCTTTACCCAGTTACCGATCTTCATATCGGCACCAGCGCGATACGACCACGAATTGTAATCGAGCTTACCAAGGTTACCACCCTGATCAAAGTATGAAATACCGGCGAAGTAGTTTGCCTTCTCCGTAGCACCGCTCAACGTTACCGAATGACGCTGCTTCACTGCTGCTTCCCAATACTGGTCGAGCAGGTCGTAGTTCAAGTGCTTCATTGCCTCCAGCTCATCCTTCTGGAAGAGATCGAGCGTAGCATTTAAGTTGGTCTTCGTGGGGTCTGCACCCTGTACAGCATTCCACAACTTACCATACTGATATGCGTTCAACATCTTCGGACGCGAAATCTCATCCGTGATACCGATCGAACCACTATACGAAATCTTCGGGGTACCGAGCGTACCGCGCTTTGTCTGCACGAGAACAACGCCGTTTGCAGCGCGAGCACCATACACGGCAGCCGAAGCATCCTTCAGTACCGAAATCGAGGCAACCATTGAGGGATCGAGGTTGTTGAAGACGCTACTGCTTTGGATGAATCCATCGATCACGAAGAGCGGCTGACCACCCGACGAACCAATTGCATCGAGCGAGTTTACGTCACGAATCGAGATCGAAGCGTTCTCACCCGGACGAGCCTCACCACCTGATACCGAGACACCGGGCATCATACCCTCCAGCGTAGCAGCCAAGCTACCCGAAGTAATATCCTTCACATCATCTACATTTACCGTAGCTACCGAACCCGTCAGGTGAGCCTTCTTCTGTGAGCCGTAACCCACAACGACTACCTCCTCAATGTTCTGACGGTCCTCCTTCAAAACGAACTGTGTTTTCGAGAAATCGGCGATATTCTCGGTAATGTAACCCAAGAACGAGATCTGAATCTCACCCTTGGCCGGTACGGCAATTTGGAATCGACCATCCACACCCGTAGTCGTACCCTGCGTCGTACCCTTCACAATCACGGTTGCACCGATTACCGGCTGACCCGCTTCATCCACCACGGTACCCTTGACCGTCTGTTGCGCCATTGCCGACATCGACATCAGAATCGCTGCCAAGCAGAGGCAAAAACTATATAATTTCTTCATAGCTGTCATTTTTACTGAAATGATAGATTAGAACCAACGCGGGTCACCACGCTTACCGTCCACGCAAGGAGCAGAAGTCGGGCAGAGATTAACACCGCCATTCTCAACCGTGAGATCCAACTCAGCAATCGGGCCTACAAAACCCGGATTAACCGGAGCACCGCCGGCTGCAACCTCAGCATCGTAGCTTTGAGCACTACCCGAATCTTCAAATACGGTCGTGTTCGTATACTCGAAGTTTCCGTAGAGACGGTCGAGCTGCTGGATGTTGTAGAAAATCATATCGGTAAAGTAGTTCGTATGGCCCGAGTCAGCCTTCGTACGGTCGCAACGCTTACCGGTGAAGTAGAGCGTCGAAGCCTCGAAACGCCACGCCGAAGTCGATGCAGGCGAACCAAATACCTTCGGGCGGTTCTGGTTGCTCAAAGCAATGAAATAGAAGCCCTTGTTTGCCAAATCGAATACCGTGGATTCCGAAATAGTCATATCCTTGATACCGGTGTTACCACCCTGCAACAAGATGAACTGCATGCCGCTTTCGTTTTTCATCTGAACAATCGAACGAACGATGCGTAAATCCATTATACCGTAACCCTTCGACGAATAGACAAAGCTCTTGGGCATATTCTTGACCATAGCATCCTGCAACACGATGGGATCCTCAATAATGTACGCACCTTTACCAGCACCGAGCTGCTTGTAGGTAGCCGTACCACCCTTGTAGAGCAGGTTGGCATCCATGATCGACTCATCAGGCGTCGAGCTAAGTTCGAAGAAAGCGTTCTGGGTCGATGCCGTGCAATCGAAATCTACGAATTTAACCTTCAGGCCGGCCTGAATTACAAAACCGCTGGTCTCACCCATAATTACGCGCGCGTTATTCGTCTTGCTGTCCGTACGAATCGTCGTGGTAATCAGCCCCAGATCAATCTTATCGTTCATCGTGTACTCCTTGCCGGCCTCCAACTCGAAGGCAATCTCAAAGTTGGCATCTGCCTGATGGCTGGCGAGCAGCGATTCGGCATTGTCGGCCATATACTTGTTAATAAACTCGGCAATGTCCGGATTCTCGGCGTGAAGAATCTTCTCGGCAGGAACAAGCGTCGAGTAAGCAAATACGCTGGCCTCGGCGGCCTCCTTGTTGTTCAACTTCTCGTTGCCGGCCGTGCGAACACGCACCTCATAGCTCGTGTCCTCGATCTTCTCGAAGACGATGCGGCATCCGTCGATATAGACGTCCTCACCTTCACCCTCGTGAGCTTGACCGCGCACGAAGAGATACTTTGGGTTGGCCGGATCATCGACAACGGCTACCGTTACATAGTAACCACCGGCACCATAGACCTGCGGCCACTCCACTACGAGACTTTCCGAACCATCCGAGTTGGTCTGCGACGAAATCACAAACCCCTCGACGTCGGGAGAGGTCAGCTGTACATTGCTGACACCCGATGAGAATGTCTCATCATCGACACCCTGCGCGCACGATACAGCAAACAATGCCATCGCTGCACAGCAAATGCCTCCGAAGAGCTTTTTCAAAGTCATCTTTTTCATAGGCTTTTTAGTTTAAAATTGGTTTGATGAATAAAAATTGATTTGGTTGTTTTAGTTCGCATTTCCAATTCATGCCACTTATAGCTAAAAAGATGATTTTAAGCCGTTTAATACTATCTATTTAGTTTTTAGATAGTCGAGAACATTCTGTGCATATTTGGTCTTTTGCGCTGTAAAAATCAAGACAGATGAAGGGGCGCGGATAAGGAGTCGATAGAGGAGGTAAAAATTACCAAAACTTTTCCTGTTGCTCGAAAAATTTAGTAGTCAAACGGTAACCGGTTCGGGGCGGTGTATTACGCAATGGGTGAGCCGAAAACGCCACAATTCGAACATTTTCGAATAACTAACAACGCCTCCGAAATCAAATCGTAAGGTGCGAAAAAGGGGCTGAAATCTCCTCTTTTATGTGCTTTTTGGGGGACCATTTATGCCACACATCCGCACCGAGGGAATTTTTCGAACACTTTTTTTCGCAAAAAAATTTTTTATGCAAAAAAGCTTGCTATCTTTGTATTTTGAAGGTGGGGTATTTTGCGCCCGTTTTTACGCTAAACACCCCGCTAATTACCACAGAACCAACCACTTAAAACGAAACTAAAACATACAGAACGAACCCAAGGATTAGCCCGATACGTTTGGGCGGATGTTACTTTTTAGCTATAAAAGCGACGGCTTTTGCGACCCTTAAGTGACACTATCAGATGCTAATAATCAAATATTTACATAAACATTCAACCAACTTAATTTAAATTATTCAGCCTATGAAAAAGATGACTTTGAAAAAGTTCTTCGGAGGCATTTGCTGTGCAGCGATGGTATTGTTTGCCGTATCGTGCGCACAAGGTGCCGATGAGGAGGTCTTTTCGACCGGCGTAACCAACGTCCAGTTGGAATCGCCAACGATTGACGCGTCGTGTTTCGACATTGTCACGACCAACAATGGCGACATCGTGAAGTTCACCTGGCCTGTTGTCTATGGTGGTGACGGTTACGAGGTGAAGGTGGCCAGCCAGGAGACGGGCGAGATGCTTATCGACACCCTGATTGACGGTCAGAGCGTAACCTTCCCGATGGTCGAGGACAGCTACTTCGACATCAGCGTAAAGGTCTTCGGTAACGACCGCTACAACAACACGGATGCTGCCGAGGCTACGCAGTACACCTACAGCACGTGGGGTACGTTGCAGGTAATTCCTTCGGGTTCGGAAATCTCGAGCTGGATTACCGAGAACTACACGGCTCCCGAGAGTGCCTCGCTGGGTCTGGTTTACGAGCTGGAGGCCGGTGGTCAGTACACGCTGACGGCTCCTGCCGATTTCAACCTCGACAAGGTTTGCTTCCGTGGTGATGCCGACAACCGTCCGTTGATAGTTGTTTCGGGCGGTGGCGCACTCATGACGCAGGCAGGTCTGAAGGTCATGAACATCAACTTCGATTGCACGGATGCCACGCATCGTGGTCTGATTCTGATGCACTCGACGCCCGATGAATCGATTTCGACCGAGTCGCTCGGCTACAAGGCCGATGGTGCCAACCAGAACTGCTACGTGATTGTGAAACCGGTTATCTTCGAGAGCTGCTGGGTGAAAAACCTGCCCAACGCCTTCCTCGACGACAACCAGCAGAAGTTCGCCCTGGCTGACCTGCGCATCAACGATGCCATTATTCAGCTTAAGAACAGCGGTTCGAACGGTTTCATCAAGTTCGACAAGGGTGGCTATCTGATTCAGAAGATGAGCATCACCAACACGTCGATTTACAACTCGGTGCAGAACAATAATGGCACCTACTTCATCCGCTTCTCGAACTCGTCGAATGCCCAGCCCAAGAAGGTCTTCGGTAACTCGCGCAACTTCCTCGAGTACACGATTAAGGATTGTACGATTGCCCGCACCTTCCCCAAGAAGGACTTCGGTAACAACCTACCCAACACGCAGAACGGCCAGAAGCTGTGGTGCCACATTGAGAACACCCTCTTCTTCGACATCATGCGTCTTGAGAAGTTCATCCAGAGCCAGTGGTATATGACCACGCCGAACAACGTATTGTTCTGCTCGCCGAACGCTTCGTACAACAGCGGTGACGGTACGAAGAAGGATAAGCTGGGTAACTTCTACTCGCTCAACGAAGACCCGGGCTTCACGGAGGCAACCTTCCCCGAGCTGGATTTGAATGCCGCCAACGGTGGTATCAACCTCAAGGCCACGTCCGGCACGCTGGCTCCCACGATTGGTGACCCGCGCTGGTTGTAATCTCACACATATATAATATAATATAAGAAGAGATGAAGAAAAATTTTATATATAGCTTTTGCCTCTGCCTGGTAGCGATGATGTTCTCGCTCACGGCAATGGCACAGACCATGGTCAAGGGTACCGTGGTGGATGAGGCCGGACAACCCGTGATTGGTGCCACGGTCATCGTGAAGGGTACGACCATGGGTACGACGACGGGCCTCGACGGCCAGTTCAATGTCGCTGTTCCGCAGAATGGTGCTATCGAGGTTTCGTTCCTGGGTTACATCACCGAGACGGTTTCGAACCTCAACAATCCGAAGGTGGTTCTGAAGGAGGACCGTCAGAACATCGAGGAGGTAGTCGTAGTAGGTTACGGTACGCAGAAGAAGGCGCACCTGACCGGTTCGGTGACCTCGGTCGATACGGAGGATATTCAGGATATCGTTTCGGGTGACCTCGGTACGACGCTCCAGGGCCTGATGCCCGGTGTATCGGTATCGGGTGGTAACTCGACCCCGGGTGAGCGTTCGCAGATTTTCGTGCGTGGTGCCGGTGACCTGAGCGCGCTGAACACGGCCGGTGCCGGTGGTGCGCAGACCTTCGTGCAGGAGCCGCTCTATGTGATTGACGGTTACGCCTACCCGAACAGTATCGGTATCGGTAACAACAACAACGTGAACCTCGGTGCAGAGGCCTTCTCGAACCTCGACCCGACGATGATTGAGTCGATTTCGGTACTGAAGGATGCCTCGGCTGCCGTGTATGGTGCGCGTGCCGCCAACGGTGTTATCCTCGTGACGACGAAGCGCGGTAAGGAGGGTGCTCCCCAGATTTCGTATAGCGGTTCGGTGGGTATCTCGAACCAGTCGCACGCCAAGATGTTGAACGCCTACCAGTATGGTCGCCTGTACAACATCATGCAGACGGCTGACCCCTACAAGACCAGTACGGACCTCAACACCACGGCCGACCTCTTCCAGCTCGACGAGTTGAACGCCATGAAGAAGTTGGATTTCAATATGTTGGATGACCACTGGTCGGCTGCCATCAAGCAGAAGCACTCGCTCAACATCACGGGTGCCACGGAGAAGGCCAACTACTTTGCCGGTATCGCATTCTTCGACCAGGATGGTAACATCGGTAACTTCATGGACCAGCGTTGGAACTACCGCGCAGGTGCTGATGTAAAGGTAACGAAGTGGCTGAAGGCCGGTCTCTCGATTACGGGTGACTACGGCAAGAAGACCTCGTCGGTTGTTAAGATTGGCGGTGCAAACCAGCGCAACGACTATAATATGCTTCTGATGCGTCCGCGCTACATTCCCGAGTATGTAAACGGTCTGCCGATTGCTGCTTACGGTGTAACGAACGAGGAGGTTGACGGCAACCAGCTCTACCACTACAACGAGCTTCAGAACAACGGTGACCGCTCGCGCAACATGACCTCGAACATGAGCATTCAGGGTAACCTGTCGGTAGATTTCGGTGAGATTTGGAAGCCCCTGCAGGGTCTGACCGCCCGCCTGAACTACGGTAAGTCGATTACGACCGACAAGACGAACCAGATGACCTCGGAGTTCACGATTTACACGATGACCGAGCGTGCCGGTTCGGGTTCGCACCTCTACACCCCGATTCCGGGTCAGGAGGAGGCTTGGGAGGCTTTGATGGCACCCGAGAACTTCGTTGCCCTGAACCTCACGAACTCGAACGGTGGTGACTCGTCGGCCTTCATCTCGCGTGAGATGGCCCGCACGGACAACTACCAGGTTAACTTCCAGGTAAACTACGGCCGCACGTTCGGCAAGCACACCGTCGGTGCGATGTTCAACATCGAGAAGTCGGAGTCGGAGTCGGAGTGGTCGTGGGCTACGATTGACGACCCCTATTCGTTCTCGACCGGTCAGTCGACCACCGCTACGGGTACGAAAGATTTGAAGTTCACCCGTTCGGAGGGTGCTTCGCTCGCCTACCTGGGGCGCGTAAACTACGCTTACGACGACAAGTATCTGTTGGAGGGTCTTGTACGTGTCGATTACTCGACCAAGTTTGCCCCGAAGAACTACAAGGGTATCTTCCCGTCGGTTTCGGCCGGTTGGGTTGTTTCGAAGGAGGGTTGGTTCCAGGACAATGTTCGCTGGATTGACTTCCTGAAGCTCCGCGCCTCGTTCGGTTTGACGGGTCGTGATAACTGTACGCCGTGGCAGTGGATGCAGTCCTACTCGACCTCGGAGGGTACGAAGGGTGGTCCGGTATTCGGTACGGGTATCTCGAACGAGACGCTGAACCACATTACGACCAACAAGAATATTGCCGCTGTGAACCCCGATGTACACTGGGATAAGTCGTACAAGATGAACATCGGTTTGGATTGGAACCTCTTGCAGAACCGCCTCGGTTTCACCGTCGAGGGTTACAAGGAGTGGAACCGCGAGATGTTGATGATTCTGGCCCAGCAGGTTCCCAGCACCGTAGGTACCGCCTCGGCTGCCGTGAACATGGGTGAGATGGATTCGTGGGGTCTTGAGTTCTCGGTGAACTGGAGCGACCGCATCGGTAAGGATTTCAAGTATAAGATTAACATCAGCACCGGTTACTCGGACAACAAGGTGCTTGTTGCCGACTTCGAGACCGAGGGTGAGAAGTATTACAAGTCGATGCATCAGGGCGGCCGCACGGATATCGGTTCGTGGGGTATGCAGTGCATCGGTATGTTCCGCTCGTTCCAGGACATCAACGAGTACGTAGAGAAGTACAACATCACCTCGTATATGGGTATGCCGGTAGAGGATATCCGTCCGGGTATGTTGATGTACAAGGATGTTCGTGGCGCACAGTTCGACTCCGAGACCAAGACCTACAGCGGTCCCGATGGTTCGGTGAGCGATGAGTACGACCAGGTACGTCTCTCGAACCGCTCGAACCCCTACGGTTTGACGGCTAACCTCTCGGCCGAGTGGAAGGGCATCTCGCTGAACGCCCAGATTTCGGCTTCGTGGGGTGGTTACTCGTTCGTGCCTAACCAGGCTATCCAGACCGACGACATCGAGGTATTCAATATGCCTTCGTTCTGGAATCCCGACAACGTATATTCGTATCAGAACATCTACGACGTAAATGGCAATCTGCTTATCGCCGAGAACCGTGACGCCGGTATGCCGAACCCCGTATATTCGGATGTGAACGCTCGTCAGTCGTCGTTCTGGCGCGTGAGCGGTACGCGCGTGAACCTGCGCCGTCTGACGCTGGCCTACTCGCTGCCCAAGAAGTGGCTCACCCCGATTGGCATCTCGTCGGTACGTGTAAACGTAACGGGTACCAACCTGTTGAGCTTCTACAACCCCTATCCCGATAAGTTCATGGATCCGCTGGCCGGCTCGTATGGTAACTACCCGAACCTGCGCAACTGGACGATTGGTCTTAATGTAAACTTCTAACAGCGTATTAAGATGATGAAAAAGATGATGAATATAAAGCTGGTTGCCCTCTGCGTGGCAGCCACGGCCGTAGGCTTCACGTCGTGTAGCGAGGCGTTTCTGGAGGAGAAGAAGGACCAGAACCTCGTCAGCTCGATTGTCTATGACGACTACATGGGTGCCAAGGGCCGCGTAAACGATATTTATGCCTGGTCGCTCAACGGAGCCTATTCGTTGGACGACAGACGTGGCGGTCTGAACTACGGTGGTTCGGACGATATGACCAAATCGACCGAGGAGTATGCTGGTTTGAGCAAGTGGGTCAACCCGACCATCAATATGCAGACGACCAACTATGTCGGTGAGAACTACAACTTCGACTACTTCCACGGTGGTGCCAACAACGTCCAGACGCAGGTTTGGGGTCGTATCCGCAACATCAACGATGTGATTGCAGGTATCGAGGGCGGTAACATCAACCAGGAGGATAAGGACGAGTTGGTAGGTCAGGTTTACTTCTGGCGTGCTTGGGCTTACTACCAGCTCTTCAAGTGGTATGGTGGTGTGCCTATCATCACGGAGGTTCAGGCTCCCGTCGAGGGTCCCGGTACGCCCCGTTCGTCGGCTCGTGAGGTGTTCGAGTTCATCTGCTCGGACCTGGACAAGGCCGCTACGTTGTTGGAGAAGGCCACCGCCAGCGGTGGTTGGGCTTCGCAGGAGGATTGGGGCCGCGTAACGGTGGCTTCGGCTCTCGCCCTGAAGGGTCGCGTGATGAACCTCTGGGCCAGCCCGATTTTCAACCGCAAGAACGACCCCGCACGTTGGGAGGCTGCCTACACCTTCATGAAGGAGGCACAGCCCAAGATTGACGCTTGCGGCCACTCGCTCGTGGATGGTTCGGCACAGACGGCTGCCGGTTGGGCCGATATGTTTGCCCGTACGGACCGCAACCCCGAGGCTATCCTCGTGCAGCTCTACAACACGCACGATAGAAATGCCGAGGCTACGGAGAACATCGGTCTGAACAACGGCTGGGAGCAGTCGATTCGCCCGAAGAACACCTACGGTAACGGTGGTCAGCAGCCCTCGCAGATGATGATTGACCTCTTCCCGATGTCGGATGGTAAGGTGCCTTCGGTTGCTACGAACTATACCTCGCTCGGCACGTCGGAGATTGAGTACGACGAGCTTTGCCCCTGGATGAACCGCGACCCGCGTTTCTACCGCACCTTCGCCTTCCCGGGCGTGCGTTGGACCTTCAGCGGTAACCCCTCGGCATCGAACTCGAACTACTGGCAGGATGGTGCCAACTACGAGTACTGGAGCTACGTATGGTATCTGAAGGATGACGCTTCGAAGATTGGCGAGTTCCGCTCGTCGTCGAACCACGGTCCCGATGGTCTGAATGGTTCGGCCAAGGGCTTCCTGGTACGCAAGCGCACCTGCGACGGTGACGTTTCGGCCCCCAACTATGCTTGGAACAACACCTTCCGCGCTTCGGCCGCTCCCTTCATGGAGATTCGTTACGCCGAGGTATTGCTGAACATGGCCGAGGCTGCCGCTATGACGGGCAACACGACCGAGGCTGTGGGCTATCTGCGTCAGATTCGCCAGCGTGTAGGTTACACGGGCGACTGCGGTATTTCGGACGGTATGTCGCAGCAGGAGACGGTAGCTGCCGTTCTCTACGAGCGTATGATTGAGCTGGCTTACGAGGGTAAGCGTTTCGACGATATGCGTCGTTGGATGCTCTTCGACGGTGGCGCAACGCTGCCCGAGGGCGCACCTTCGACCTGGGCTGTTGATGGTTGGGGTGGCAACACCTGCAACTGGCTGGGCGTCGCTCCGCTCAACGGCAAGCGTCGCGAGAACTATGAGTTCTACATCACCTACGACGCCGGTATGGGTGCCGGTATCGGTGAGGACCTCAACGATGGTGACCCGCTGACCAACGTAGCAGGCATCGTTCGTCCGGCCGCTATCGACTACCGCAACGAGGGCGATGCGCTGACCGCCCAGATGGATGCCGTGAAGGAGTTCTACACGCAGTACCTCGCCTGCAAGGTATTCTCGGGCGACAGCTATGATGGTGAGACGCAGCTCAACTACGTGATTACGTGGCGTCCTCACTACTACCTGCTGGGTCTTGTAGCCGGTGCGCAGAACAACAACAAGGCACTGCCGCAGACGATTGGCTGGGAGGATAACCAGACCAACTCGATGGGTACGTTCGACCCGCTGGCCGACAACGCCGAGTAAGGTCGATTGACAATTCACTCAAAGAGGGTGTCCAACGATTTGGACACCCTCTTTCATTTCCGGAATTCACATAAAATTCCTATTTTGGTCGAATAGTACGGAGGTTGAAATAAAACTTTTCGGAATTGGCAAAAACGTATAACATTTTATTTGCTAAAAATTTGGATAAGAGGACAAAATGTCTATCTTTGTATATTAGTTACGAAACTATTAGGAAAACCTTTTATTAACTCACACAATGTCTAACTACTAAACTACTAAAACATGAAAAACGTTTACAATCATGTGGCGGCGTTTGGCAAAAAGTTAACCTTCCTGGTTGCCTTTCTGTCTATCTCCGCATTTGCGTTCGCACAGCAACGCGTGACCGGTACGGTGACCGATGCCAATGGCGAGCCGGTAATCGGTGCAAGCGTGATCGTAGAGGGTACGACGACCGGTACGACAACCGGTATCGACGGTACCTATACGATTTCGGCCCCCGCAAAGGCAAATCTCGTGTTTGCCTTCCTTGGCTACAAGGAGCAGGTCGTAGCCGTTGCCGGCAAGACGACTATCGACGTAACGCTGACCGAGGATGTTGCCTCGCTCGACGAGGTGGTCGTTATCGGTTACGGTACGGTGAAGAAACGTGACCTGACGGGTGCCGTTTCGTCGGTAAAGAGCGAGGAGCTGACCGCATCGCCGGTAGCCAATGCCATCGAGGCCATGCAGGGCCGCGTAGCCGGTTTGGATATCACGCGCGACAGCGGTAAGGCAGGTTCGGGTACGAGCATCCTGCTGCGTGGTAACCGCTCGCTGACGGCCGGTCAGGAGCCGCTCTACATCATCGACGGTATCGCCGGTTCGATTGACAACCTCAACCCGAACGACATCGCCTCGATTGACGTATTGAAGGATGCCTCTTCGACCGCCATCTACGGTTCGGCCGGTGCAAACGGTGTTATCATGATTACCACCAAGCAGGCCTCGGAGGGCAAGGTGCAGGTTGATTTCGACGCCTACTACGGTGTGAACGGCTTTGCCAAGTATCCCAAAACCCTCTCGGGCGACGCGTGGCTCAACTACCTCAACGAGGGTTACATTGCCACGAACGGTTCCGCTCCCGCATCGCAGGCCGAGCTGTTCACCGCCTGGGGTATGAACTACGACATGGTACAGCCCTACCTGAACGCCGGTAAGTGGATTAACTGGGCCGACGAGACCCTCCACACGGGTACGCAGCAGAACTACTCGGTATCGGTACGCGGTGGTAACGAGACCGTGAAGGGTAACTTCTCGCTCGGTTACAACCAGACGAAGGGTATCTACAAGAACGATAAGGTGGATATGTACACGGCTCGTGCCGGTGTCGATGTGAAGATTGCCAAGTGGATTAAGGCCGGTATTCAGATGGGTCTTACGTTCCGCGACAGCGACTCGCGCAGCAGCCGCCTGAACAAGTCGTTCTCGATGATTCCGCTGGGTGATGTTTATGACGAGAATGGCGACATCAACATCTACCCGATTGAGGGCTTGCAGGACTATGTCAGCCTGATTAACGACGACCGTCCGGGCGTTTACAGCTCGAACAACAAGTCGCTCCACATCACGGCCAACCCCTATGTGGACATCACGATTCTTCCCGAGCTGACCTTCCGCTCGATTCTGGGTACCTCGCTGTCGAACTCGCGCTCGGGTTCGTTCCAGAGCGATGAGGACTACATGGCTTTGATGGGTTCGCGCACGGCTATCCGCAACGCAAACTACGGCACGTCGCTGGGTTACAACTACACGTGGGAGAACATCCTGAACTACAACAAGACCTTCGCCGAGGACCACAACGTAGGCGCAACGCTCATTACCTCGTGGTCGAAGAGCCAGAGCGAGTCGTCGTCGGCTTACAACGAGGGCTTCCTCTACAACGACTTCCTGTGGTTCTCGCTCCAGGCCGGTAACAACCCGTCGGTAAACTCGGGCTATCAGCACAAGAACAAGATGTCGTTGGCTGCCCGTGTAAACTACTCGTACAAGGGCAAGTACCTCTTCACCGCTTCGGTTCGTCGTGACGGTGTATCGCAGCTCTACAACCACTGGGATACCTTCCCCGCAGCCGCTATCGCATGGCGTATCTCGGACGAGGGCTTCATGAAGAATACGAAGGATTGGCTCGACAACCTGAAGCTCCGCGTGGGTTATGGTGTTTCGGGTAACCCCAACGTAGGTGCTTATGTATCGCGCACGGAGGTTACTTCGTCGGGTCTGGATGCCCTGAACTTCGGTTCGGGTCAGGTTCCCGTGAACGTATTGACGCAGGCCGTGGGTAACGCCTCGATGGGCTGGGAGAAGTCGTACAACCTCAACGTAGGTTTGGACTTCGGTATGTTCAACGGTCGCATCGACGGTTCGATTGAGTTCTACGACACCGATACGAAGGATGTACTCTACTCGCGCAGCCTCCCCTCAACGGGTGGCCAGTTCAACGCCAAGAACCCCTATAAGATGGTGGCCAACATCGCCCGTATGCACAACCGCGGTGTCGAGCTGACGCTGAACACGCGCAACATCGTAACGAAGAACTTCACGTGGACCTCGACCCTTACGTTCGCCTACAACAAGGAGCAGGTGAAGTCGATTGACCTGGGTTCGAACACCTCGGTTGACGACCTCGTATCGCTGGGTCTGTTCATGGGCCACCCGAAGAGTACGATCTACGGTCTGAAGAAGCTCGGTATCTGGCAGAAGAACGAGGCAGCTGATGCAGCCGTATTCGGTCTGGCTCCGGGTGATGTAAAGATTCAGTCGCGCCTCGAGAAGCAGTCGGAGGGCGTTTGGACGCTGACCGACGAGGATGGTACCGTGACGGAGTACACGGCCGAGAATCCTTATACGATTGGTGCTAAGGACCGTATCATCTATGGTCAAGGCTCGCCGAAGACCACGTGGGGCTTCAACAACACCTTCGTATGGAAGAACTTCGACCTGAACATCTTTATCACGGCTCGTTGGGGTCATATGATTAACGGTGCGCTGCTGGGTAACTTCAAGTATGGCACGAAGAACATGCCGGCATTCTATAACTACTGGACCGAGGATAACCCGACCAACGACTACCCGCGTCCTTACCTGTCGCGTTCGACCGATTACTCGGATCCGACGTCCAGCCTGAGCGTTGTTGATGGTTCGTACTGGAAGGTGAAGAACATCACGCTGGGTTACACGCTGCCCAAGAAGCTCACGTCGAAAATCAACATGAGCCGCGCTCGTGTCTATGCTACGGTTCACAACCCCTTCATCTTCACGAAGAGCCACCTGTTGGAGGATGTTGACCCCGAGACGGGTGCCGATGACTCGTTCCCGATGTACAAGCAGATTGTATTCGGTGTGAATGTATCTTTCTAACCATTTAATGCGATTAAACACAATGAAAAAGATAGTAAAAGCAGCATTTGCGGTTCTGCTGGCATCTGCGACGCTCACCTCGTGCGAGTTGGATGAGTGGAACCCCTCGACGGTCGATATGGAGACCGCCTACCAATATAAAGACGGTTTCGAGTCTTTGGTAAACTACTGCTACGACGGTCTCTACTATTTCTATGGTAAGATCGACGGTATCGGTGCCATGGAGATGGGTACCGACCTGTGGGATAGCGAAGGCAAGGAGGTTGGTTTCACGCGCTACGACAGCAACATGAACACCAATCTGGGAACGCTTAAGGTGTTGTGGAACGGTTTCTACGCCACGATTAACTACTGTAACACGGCTATCCACTATGCACCGACGGTGCAGGGCTACGGCTCGGAGGCCGAGCTGAACGCCAAGTTGGCCGAGGTTTACTTCCTGCGTGGTTGGTCGAACTGGCACATCGTGGAGCAGTTCGGTGGCGTGGTTCTGCGCACCGAGCCTTCGTCGGTGACCGGTCCGGACAACAACCCCGTTCGCAGCACGGAGGCCGAGTTCTATGACCTGATTATTGAGGACCTGAAGTTTGCCGCCGAGCATCTGCCTTTGAGCCAGGGTGCCGACCGCGGCCGTGTAACGAAGAAGGCCGCTTTGGCTATGTTGGCCAAGGCCTATTTGCAGCGTACGCGTCTGGGTGAGGCTAACGCCAAGGAGTGGGCCAAGCTCGCACTGGAGACGGCACAGGAGCTGATTAACAACGCTTCGACGCACGGCGTAGCTCTCTGGGAGAGTACGGCCGAGAAGTCGGGTTACTCGCAGCTTTGGGATGGTCAGAACAACAAGACAAACAAGGAGTTCCTCTTCCTCGAGGCCAACGACCACGAGGGTTCGAAGAACCCCGACGGTGACAACCGCGGTCGTACGCGTCAGTACTACGAGATGGACCTCAAGACCGTAGGTGCCAACTGGGGTACGACGGAGAAGAACTGCGCTTGGTACGGCCGTGCCAATGACCGCGGTTTCCGCCCGACGAAGTACCAGCTGACGGAGATTTTCGAGCCGGTGAAGGACCCCGCCGACACCCGTTTCGAGGAGACCTTCTTCACGCAGTACTATGCTTCGAAGAACTGGATTACGCCGCCTGATAAGGGTAAGACGATTAAGATTACCGAGGCTATGGTAACGACCTTCAAGAAGGACCCGAGCCTGATTGGCCACGAGATTCTCAGCTCGTACACCACGATGAAGGCCGTTCCGACCTACTTCACGGTGAACACTTCGGGTGCCTGCAACATGGTGGATGAAAACGGTGACGGTTGGGTGGATTGCCTCTCGGTTTACACGCCGAACTACAACATCCCCGCCTCGGAGAAGGCCTTCATGCCCTTCCTCTGCGTTGACCCGAGCGATATGTACGATGCCAACGGCAAGTGGGTAACGCCCGAGACGAGCGACATGGGTACCTATTATAAGGAGTGCTACCCCTCGATGCGCAAGTTCTCGTCGATTTATTGGATTAAGAACAACCAGAAGTGGCTGGGTGATGTGCCTATCATCCGTTTGGGTGAGATTTACCTGTTGGCTGCCGAGGCTGCTCTGCGTTACAATGACGACAAGGCTACGGCTCTGAAGTATGTACAGCCGATTCGCAACCGCGCAGCCGTTACGGGCCGCCAGTCGGAGATGGCCGTTTCGCAGTCGGATATGACCCTCGACTTCATCCTGGCCGAGCAGGCTCGTGAGCTGTCGGGTGAGCAGACCCGCTGGTACGACCTGAAGCGTCACGGCAAGCTGACGAAGAGCTACCTGGCACAGACCAACCCGAACATCCTGAACTTCGACGAGTCGAAGCACCCGGTACGTCCGATTCCGCAGTCGTATCTGGATGCCATTGCCAACCCCGGCGAGTTCGGTGCCAACGGCTATTAGTCGATACAAACGCTTAAAAGATGGGAGGCGACCTCGAAAGGGTCGCCTCCTTTTTTTCGCGCAACCCAAGTTTCATTTTGCCGATTGCACCACCTCGTTTCAGCCGATTCACCGCGTCAAAATGGCGTTTCGCCCCGATATTTCATGGTCTTTCGGATAATTTGGCTATCTTTGTGAAAAATATAACAGCCAATTCTAACTAACAAGCCTATGAAAAAACTGATTGTGCTGTGTTTAGCCTTGACTACCGCATTGACAGGCTTTGCACAGTATCCTTCGCTGACGCCCGAAGCCAGTGCCAAAGCGCGCAAAGTACTCGGTGCAGCGCGTAAAGCATCCGATGCCGCCTGGGAGAAGGCACTTCCGATTGTAAAACAGGAGGCCCTCGAGGGTCGTCCCTATGTGCCTTGGGCAAGTCGTCCCTACGACCTGTTGCAGGCCGAGATTCCTGCCTTCCCGGGTGCCGAGGGTGGTGGTATGTACACCCAGGGTGGTCGCGGTGGCAAGGTGCTGACCGTAACGAACCTCAACGACAGCGGCGAGGGGTCGTTCCGTTGGGCCTGCGAGCAGGGCGGCGCACGCATCATTGTCTTTAACGTATCGGGTATCATCCGCCTCGAAACACCGATTGTGGTTCGCGCTCCCTACGTAACCATTGCCGGCCAGACGGCTCCGGGTGATGGTGTCTGCATCGCCGGCCAGACGTTCCAAATCGATACGCACGATGTAATTATCCGCCATATGCGTTTCCGTCGCGGTGAGACAATGTCGTGGCACCGTGAGGATGCGTTTGGTGGCAACCCCGTGGGTAACATCATGATTGACCACTGCTCCTGCACGTGGGGTCTGGATGAGAATATCTCGTTCTATCGCCATATGTACGACCCGAGCGAGGGCTATTACCAGGCGCGCAGCGAGAAGTTGCCGACCGTCAATGTCACGATTCAAAACACCATTTCGGCCAAGGCACTCGACACCTACAACCACTCGTTCGGTTCGACCCTCGGTGGCGAGAATGCCTCGTTCATGCGAAACCTCTGGTCGTCGAACATGGGCCGCAACCCCTCGGTGGGTTGGAACGGCGTCTTCAACTTCGTGAACAACGTCCTCTTCAACTGGCACCTGCGCACGGTGGATGGTGGCGATTACACGGCCATGTTCAACATGATTAACAACTACTACAAGCCCGGTCCGGCCACGCCGAAAGGTACGCCCGTATCGCACCGCATCCTCAAGCCCGAGGCCGGTCGCTCGAAGCACCCCTACAAGCAGTATGGTCGCGTCTTCGCCCAGGGCAACATCGTAGAGGGTTCGCCCAAGGTGACGGCCGACAACTGGAACGGTGGTATCCAGGTCGAGAACAAGCACAACACGGGCGACTATACGCAGCAGATGCGTGCCTACAAGCCCTTCCCGATGCCCTACGTAAAAATCATGTCGGCCAACGAGGCCTATGACTACGTGCTGAACAACGTAGGTGCCACGATTCCCTGCCGCGACAAGGTGGATGAGATTATCGTAAACGAGGTGCGCACGGGCGAGATTTACTACGAGAAGAAGCTCCCGAAAAAGAATCCCTATGGCGACACGTGGGGGTTGGCCGAGAAGTCGCAGAACGAGGACGGCTCGTTCCGCCACCGTCGTATGGGCAACGATTCGTACAAGGTGGGTATCATCACCGACCCCTGCCAGATGGGTGGCTACCCCGAGTATAAGGGTGAGCCTTATGTCGATACGGACAAGGACGGCATGCCCGACGATTGGGAGCATAAGAACGGCCTGAATCCGAATGATGCGTCGGATGCAAACGGCGACCTGACGGGCGACGGATACACCAACATCGAGAAGTACATCAACGGCATCTCGACGAACCACTACACCAATTGGCGCGATTTGTCGAACAACTACGACACGTTGGCCGCCAAGGGTAAGTTGATGTAAACCTCATCAAAACTACGATAAAGATGAAAAAACTGATTTTCGCGCTGCTACTGGCAGTAACTACATTGAACGCTTCTGCCGTAGAGCTGAAGAGCGAGGGTCGCGATGCGGCCTACGTGGAGGCTATCGTAAAGCGTTCGCAGAAGATTGTCGATAAACTCGACCTGAAGGACAAGGCACAGGCCGAGGCCGTGCTGCACATCATCGCCAACCGCTACTTCGAGCTGAACGACATCTACGAGGCACGCGATGCCCGCAAAGCGGAGTTCAAGGCGTGGAATCTGCCTGCCGAATACCAACAGTTGGCCGACGATTTTGTGCGCTATGAGTGTGACTCGAAGCTCTATCGTTCGCACTTTGCCTTCCCCGCCACGCTGGGCATCTACCTTACGCCGGAGCAGGTGACGGCCGTCATCGACGGCATGACCTACGGTGTGGTGAAGGTGACCTACGATTCGCACCTGGATATGATTCCTTCGCTCACCGACGAGGAGAAGGCACAGATTGAGGCCTGGCTTATCGAGGCGCGTGAATTTGCCGTCGATGCCGAGAACTCGAACAAGAAACATGGCGCGTTCGGTAAATACAAGGGGCGCATCAACAACTACCTCTCGAAACGCGGCTATGACCTGAAGGCCGAGCGTGAGGCGTGGTATAAGCGCATCGAGGAGCGCAAAGCCAAAGCGGAGAAGAAGAGCAAGAAGGAGCGCAAGTAATTGCACCCTCCTGCCACAAGACAAAGGGGTTGTCCAAATCGTTGGACAACCCCTTTTTTAGGGCGCGTGGCGGTTACGACATCATCCATCGACATACAGTTCCCAACCGCGCTCAATGGCTTGAAAATCGGCTTTTGTGCCGTTTTCGACCTCCGAGATGGCCGCTACGAGGGGTATCATCTGCCCCTTCAGGCGGATATCCAACACCTCGTCGGGCGCAAAACCCGTGCGGTCGCTGACGGCACGGATATAGGCCTCGGTATGGTTCTCCGTGGGTGGGGCCCAACGCGAAATCATCTCACGGATGGTCCGCAAACCATATTTTTGCCGGTAGGTGCGGAGCGTAACGAAGATGGCGCGGTAGCCCCATTCAAGGCTCTCGAACTGTTTGAAAGCCGCATCGCGCGAGGGGCGCACCTCGCCCCGATAACGACTCGCCGAGCGGCGGATATTGCCCGGGTTGCAATTCGACAAACCCCTACTCATCGCCCACCTCCTTCTCCAGCCGTCGATGCACATAGCGACGCAGCCACTCGAAGAGGGGCGCATCCGAAAGCTGGGCGGCATTTTCGAGGAACGACCACAGCTCCACACCGCAGATAAATCCGGCAAAGAGCCTTGCCAACTTCAGATTGAGGAAATCGAGGATGCAGCTGTCGATGAGCCAGGCCATGGCGAGTGCCACCACGACCAATGCCGCCTTGCGAATCGTGCGCCACGCCTTGGCACTCTCGAAATACCACGTCCGCTGCTCCTTGCCGGCCTGCTTTCTGTCGGCCATCACGCCCGACAGGAAATCGATGGCAATGAAGCACATCGAGCAAAGAATCATCGGAGCGGCAGGGGCAAACAGCCCGATGAGCGAGAGCATCAGCCCGCTAAAAAGTTTGTACAAAGCCTCCATGGGTCATGCAGCGATTTAAGATGTTGTTTTTCGGGTCGTATGCTGTAAACTCCTCCGCGTGCTGTTCCAGGTAGTCGGTCGCACGTCGCAGGAGGGTCATCGCCTCCTGCTTCAAGGCTTTTCGCTCCCCTTCGAGCGTTGCGGCATCGAGGAGCGAGGTGTTGGATGGGTCGGGACGAAACAGCCCCATCGGGGAGCAGAACGAAAGCAGACGAGGCAGCAGCAGATAGCGGGTCAAGAGTGCCACCGCATCGGCTAAATAGTCCTCAATGAAGGAGTTATCGCCGCCCGTCAAAAGGCGTGCATACAACTCCTCGCCCAGCACGGGACGAATATAGCGGCTCTCAACGGTCAGGATATCGGCCTCCGTTACAGTATCGACCGGCAACCGTTCTCGGTTGCGAAATGCGCGGAGCAACACCTCGGAGGGTGGAATCAAGGTCTTCATGGTTAATTGATACTTTTGATGTTATACTTCGTGATTTCGGAGAGGAACTGCTGCTGGCGTTCGTCCTCGGGGTCGTAGTCCAGACCGTCGGCCTTACGCGCCTCCCAGACCTTCATATAGATAGGTTTCGAGCGGGTGGGCGGGCGATTCACGATTTCGAGCGACGAAGCATCGACCCCCAGCACCGAGGCGATAAGCTCGCGAATCGGCTCCGTAAGGTCGGCCTGCTCGGAGAGAATCACCGTATTGAGGGCCACCTCATACTCTTGCAGGATGCGTTCCGAGCTGAAGCCCGAGGTGTAATCCAAGCCGCTGAGCGAGCGGAACCAGGAGTGCGCCACGACAATATCCGAGGTGGCCTGTTCGTGCAGCGACTGCCAATCGCCCTCGTTTCGGGATTCAATCGGGATGAAGCGCGAATGGTCATCCTCCGACCCTTCGCGGATGACAAACATCACCTGCCCGGGGTTACCGGCAAATTTCTCCTCTGCCAGACGGACGATGCGCTCGGCCTCGGCATCGTTATCGACCGACGAGTCGAGCATCATCACCCCCGAGAGCTGGAACGAATTGTCGAGGCGGGCAATATTCCAACGGTCGGTCTTGTAGGCGATGGCCGAGACGTTCATACCGGCAATGTAGGCCGGCACGCCGTAGTGACGATACGTCGGCTCGTAATCCTTGTAGTGAATCATCGTGCGCAGGGTACCATCGGCCTGCTCTTCGTAGCGGGGGTAGAGCGGCAGGGAGCGTGCCTCCTTTTCGTGAAAATTGCTCCAATCGGGGTGGAGCAGAATATGCTCCGAATCGCGTGCCACACGACACCGCGAAGCATCCTGATGGTAGAGCGAGAGGAAGGTGTGGGCGGGGTCGGTCACCACCTCCAGGAAGGCGTTACCGAACAAGGCTTTGTCGAAGGCCAGGCGATGCAGGATGCTACGCAGACTCTCCCCCTCGCCATTGGCCGAGCGGATAAAATCGAGCAGGAGCGGTTGCTGCTCGTCGCACGTAAAACCCTTACCGGCAATGTAGTCGGCCTTGTCGTTGATGATGCGGCGATGGGTGGTCGAACGGCGTGCCATAAGTGCCAGGGCTACAGGCAACAGGTTATCGTCGCCCCATCGCCAAAAGTGGTCGTTATGCACCTTGGCCGCCCCCAGGAAGTAGGGGTCCACGCGATTTTCCACCGCCACCGCGCGTGTTTTGATAGCTTTGTTTTGGGACATATCGGTTCGTTTTAGGGTGATTCAGGGGGCGTGTCCAACCCAAAAGTTGGACACACCCTATGTGGTCGGACGTAAGCCTACGCACGGTAGGCATAAACGAGCATCTCCTCGTCCAGAATCTCGCAACCGGCCATAAAGACGGCACGCTGGCGATTCTCCATCTCGTCGGGGTTGTACCACATACGCACCTCGTTGCCGGGCATATCGGCCGTATTCACGGCCATCACCAGGTTGCGACGGTCGGTTAAGAGGCAGAACGACTGGTGATGAGCCGTCTGGGGCAGGTAACGGCCCAACTGCACATCCACGACCGGAATACCGTGATAAGCCAACGCAGGGTGACCCTCGACGGTGGTGCGGAACGAGCTATCTACCCCCATCTTGTCGAGGTAACGCTCATACTGGTAGTAGATGTCCGAGGTGCAGAAGAGGACCAGCTGACCCTCCGGACGCAGCGACTGCATACGCTGGTCACCGGCCTTCCACAGCTTGTCGAACAGCTCGACCACCGCCTCCGGCTCCTCCATCTCGGCTGCCGTGTAGGTCTGGTAGTTAATCATATCGTCCTCGACACCACCCTTGATGGAGGTAAGGAAGCCGTTGAAGGTGTTGAAGCCCGACGACTGTGCCGTGTCGCCCAACCACATCGTGACGCGCAAATCCTCGGCAATGTGCTGCTTGAACAGCTCCGTCTCGGCCTGCTCGAGAATCGTCCCCGTGAGGTCCTGCATATTGACATCCGCGCGGGCCGAAATCTGCTCATAGACGAGCGAGAAGTAGTCGGCGGCCGAGAAACCGATTTCGGCCTTCACGCGCTCCATCGGAATCTGCTTCTGGTACTTCACGGCAGGTGCGCCACCCGTCCAGCCCTTCGAGGTGAACTTCTTCAGCAGGTTCTGGTTGGCATCCCAAAGCTGCACGATGGTCGGAACGGGCATATTGTAAAGGACGCGCACGCCCAACTCCTGTGCGCCCGGACCGGTGAGAATGGGGCGGAAGAAAATCGACTCAACGTCGTTACCGGTGTACTGCTTGGCGGTTTCAATGTAATTCATAGTAAATCTGATTTTTAAGGTTAAAATGGATTAGAAAAAGGGGTTAAGTGGTTGAAAAAGGTTAGTAGCGACGGAACGCCTTGGCGTCGCGGGCATAGGCCGCTTCGTTGGCCGAGAGGTTTCTATCCCCCATCGAGGGGTCCTCCACGGGGCTTACATCGGTGGGCTTGACGCTGCGCTGGCCCTCGAGGAGCAGGGTCGAGGCGCGACGTTGCAGCTCGGCCGAGTCGGCATGAAGGATGTTGCGGTCTTCGGGCAGCGGCTCTTCGCGCTTCAGCCCGATGGCACGCGCCAACCGCTCAAGGCCGGAGGCGATGTTCTCCGTCAGGGTCGGGGTCTCTACTCCCTGGCCGATGATGCGGTCGGCCAGGCCGGCCTCAAGCACCTCCTCGGGGCGCAACCAGCGACCATCGCCACCATTCTCGGCCATCAGGCTTTCGAACCGCTCTTTGGGCTGACCGGAACGCTCGGCATAGAGCGAGGCGAGGCGGTCATCCGTCACGCGCAGCAGGTCGAGTTGCGAGGCGAGGTCATCGGCATTGCCCTCGGTGGAGCAGGTGGCACGGTGAATCAGGTAGAGGGCATTGGCCGAGAGTTCGCGGCACCCCTCGGAGGCGGCTTGGGCGATGATGGTGGCAGCCGAGGCGGTGTAGCCATAGCAACGGGTTGTCACACGGCTCTTAAGCTGACGCAGGGCATCGTGAATGAGCAGGGCATCGTTCACATCGCCACCCGTCGAGCGAATCGTTACAACCACCTCCTCGGCGTCGATGGCTGCGATGCGTGCCACCGCCTCGCGGAAACGCTCATAGGTCGCCACCCGCGAATCGGGGTCGTCGAACTGCCACTCCTCGGGAACGCCGATGGTACCCTCGATTTCGATGAGACAGTGTTCGGCTTCGTTTTTAATCTGGATGTTGGTTTTCATTCGGTTGGGAAAAAAGGTTAAAGGGGTTTGTGTTTATAGTAGATGTTTCGCGCCTTTTCGAAGGAGCAACAAAAGCGGTCGGCAGCCCAAAGAAAGGCATCGGTGCGGATGGCTCCGGAGCGTATCGAACGCTCGATATCGCGTCGAATGGCCAACTCCTCGCACCCTTTGTGGTTAATCAGCCCCAGGCGATTGAGTTCTTCGAAGAGGGCGCGCGAACATCCTTTCGGCAGGAGAGGGGTCAGCTCATCCAGCAATTCGCGCTCTAAACGGGTGTTTTTCATCTATCAAGGCGGAAGAAGGTGCAACGTACTTTACCACTGTCGTGTACGCCTCGCTCGATGGCGTGCAGACGACCTACAAATTCGCCATGCGAGGTGCGCAGGCGGAAGCGGGAGCGGAGCGTAGCACCCTCCCCTTCGGGGCGCAACAGACTCTCCAAATCGTGGGGCAAAAGGCGCAGGGTCAACTCCACCAACCCGCCCTCGGCTTCACAGCGCAGCTCATGGTCGTAGTAGCTATGCAGCCCCTTCACCCCGTCGCGCGACTCGAAGCAGAGCGTGCAGCCCGGCTCCTCACCCTCTGCGGGGAGGTGGAAGACGGCCAGCGGATAGTAATTCGCGTGGGCCGGACTCCCCCACCGCTCCCCCTCGGGCAGGGGCTGCAAACCACGATAGGAGACAATGCGCGGTGTGAAATTCGTGCCGTTCGCATCCGTCGAGTCTCGGTCACCGACCTGCAACAGACGGGCCGAGGGGGCATTCAGGTAGTGACCCACACTGCTCAACGTAGGATGAAACAGCGGGTTGCGGCGCACCTGTTCGCCCATCAGCGCGGCCTGGCTCTCCACTTCGGTACTCCAGGCTCCGAAGCGGCTCCCCTCCTCGCGTTCGAGACGCGCCACCGCTCCATCGCTCACGCCATAGGCCAGCGTGCGCACTTCGTGGAGATCGCCCGAGAGGTCAATCATCGTGGCCGGCTCCTCCTGCACCACGCGACTCCGCCAATCCTCGACCGGACTCGTCAGATACATCACATCGGCCGGTTCGACCCGCACCGTTTTCTGCTCCTCATCGGTCAAAAAGCGCAGGTTGAAGAGGTGCGCCACCGCCTCCAAGAGTTCGATTTGGCGGATTTGGTGCTGTGCCACGGTGGCAAAATCGATTTTCGAGCCGTAGCCCGGGGTCGAGAGGAAGAGGGGGCGAATCGAGCAGTGTTTGTCGAGCGTGAGGGTCATCCCCTCCTCGGCTCCGCCAAAGAAAATCGTGTCGAAATATTTCGGACTTTCGGGCGTAACGCGCTCGGCTGCCGAGTGCAGGCGCATCTCGACGGTCGTCTTACCCACCTCCCGGATGTAGCCGTCGTAGAGGGCCCAATCGAGTGTCGTGGTGACCCATTGCCCATCGACCTCCTGCTGAAGAATAGCCGTCGAAAGTGTGCCATCGACGGGCGATGTAACGAGTGTCGTGCGACTCGAAAACACCCCCTCCGAGGCCGGCACAGGCACTCCGTCAACGAGCCAAACAAGGCGATAGCGCGTCCCTTCGGTGTGGTCAAAGACAATCAGCCGATAGATGTAGTTGTTATCCAACGCCTCACGTCTATCCACATAGCGATTCGTCAGATGCGAAGTGACCATGCCACACCCGGGGATGTAGAGCGTATCGAACCCCGTCAGTTCGTGGCGCGTAAGGATGCGATGCTCGGTCACATACTTCAGGTAATACTCAAACCCGACGCTCACCTCGCTCAACGGGCGGAAGAGGATGCGCCCGTTGTTCATCGTGAAGCAGTTACCGGCCGTGTACAGCTCCTGGTCCGGTTCGCCATCCTCGTCCGGCGTGGTCGGATTGGCCGACTCGACCAGATTGCCCACCGTGCTGTAGAGAGCCGAAGGGTTGGCATAGACGCGCCCCGAGGAGTCGGCCGTAGCCGTGACCGATGTCAGACGACGCGCCAAAAAGCCCATGCGGTTCATCGCAGCCGTCGTATCACGCGAAGCGTAGGCACCGCTCATGTAGAGCTTTTGGAAGAATTCCGAGCCAAAGAAACGACTTTGGAGCGTGTAGCCCGACTCCCTGAAAATCTGCTCGATAAGGCTTTTGATGTGCAAGAAGGGGTGGTAGTCATCGACCGTCAGCAATCGCTCGGCCGTCAGCAGGTCCGAACCGCTCATCTGCTGCTCATAGCTGTCGCGGTGAATCGGGAAAAACTTCACGGGGCTGTCATTGGTCCAACTCTCGAGGATGGCCTGCGGTGTCAGGGTGGCCTGAAAGTCGAGGCCCAATTCGTTGAACATCTTGAGGGCGGCCTGATTCGCCCACGAGCTGCCACCCTCACGAATCAGCACCTCATAGCCCGCATCCGAGGCCCGCTCGAGCAGCACCTCGCCCTGCATCAACACAGCCCCATCCGCCTCGAGGCGTGCCGTGTGGCGGTCGGCATTGAATCGACGCGCCGTTTCGGGGTCACGGGCGCATCCGAAGAGGTCATCATTGCGACGCGAGGCGGGCAGCTTTAGGCGCAACTTTCGCCCCTCGCGGTGGGCCGAAACTTCACCCAGACGGCTCAAATCGAGCTTCGGGAGTGTAATCTTCGAAGTGGCTAAATCACAGTACGTTTGGTCGATAAAGAGTCTCATTACATACCATTTTTTCGGGTGGGACAAAGGGTCAGCTCAAAGCAGGTGAACAACCCATCACACAAAATCTCCAGCTCGTCGTTCACCACCTCCATCGGCTCATAGACCCCGTCGCAAAGCATCCAGACCTGCTCGGCCGACAACAGCTCCTTCAGACCCTGCATCATCTCCTCGCTCTCGAGGGCCGATTGCAGGACGATGCACGCACGGGATGCACAACGCACCACCTCGCTACCCGTATCGCTGTCGATGCGCTCCTTTTCAACGGTGAGGCGTTTTGCCTTCACAAGGGGGAAGGTGTACTGCTCAAGCGAGCCACGCGAGGAGTGCCAGGCAACACGGCAACCACCTTCAAGGGGGTGGGTCAGGGTGTAGCCGACTACGGCCGTGGGTGAACCATCGACCACGATGCGGGTGGCATCGGGATAATCGGCAGCATCGAGGCGGAAGCGGAAGAGGCCCGTACCCGGAATGATGAACGAGGAGGTGGAGATTGTTCCATCGCGATGGGTGACAACGAGTTGCAACGGTTGGGGCGGGCCGGAGAGGAAGGTCAGTTCATCCATCTCGTTTGCGGCCAGCAGTCGCTCGGTGGGGAGGGTGGTCAATAGGGCGGTCGGCTCCTCGTTATCCTGCGCCGGACGATAGATGATTGTGGGCGAGGTGATGCGTTCACTCGCGCTCACCGCCACGAGGGTCAGCATCAGCTGGCGGTCCGAGCCAATCTCGACGGCACTGCCCGCGAGGGGAATTTTGAACCGAACACGCCGTGCCAGGTAGGGGGCCACATCGAAGGTGACGGAGCTTTGATTGACAAATCGTTTGATGCCGATAATGCCGTGCGAAGAGAGGTGTAACTGCACCTCCATCACGGGGTCGGTAATCTCGGTGATGGTACACCACATCGGCTGCCCGGTGGGGGCATAGGAGGGGGGAAGGGATTCAAAATGCATAAAAAAAGGTAGAAGAGGTAAGACAAAAAAGGGGGCAAAATGAAGCAACGGGCGAAAAAAGATGAACCCCCCGAAAAGCGCGAAAAAGATGTCGATAAAACGACGAAAAGATGTCAATAAGTTTTGATAACTCCCCGTAGAAGATTGTTTGTCAGCCGCTTAAAGATTGTTGATAATTACGGCTCGGGGGCTGTTGATTGTCGATTGACAGTGCAAATATACAACGGCCGATACCCCCTTGTCAAGAGGTTTTTTCACTTTTTCTAAATTTTATGGAAAAAAATTCCGATTTTTGTGTACTTTTGCACTACAAACCAAATTCTGTTTCAACTTTTATGGACGATGGCTCTTGTTACACGGATAGTTGCAGCCTTGCGAATCTTCGCAAAGCCGAGCCGCTGTGGTGTTAAGCACGGGATACTTCCCCGCGCCGAGCTTTCGTATGCCTTATTGAAACTGCACGCACGTCGCCTGCTCGAGGCGATGATTCTCTCACTCGATAAAACTTGTTGGGATGCGGGAGTAAAGATTGCCCCTGTTCCCAATCCCGGCTGAAGAGGTTAGCGGCCCCACGAACGAGGGTCGCCGTCACTGGATGCGAATAAACCAAAGTACACGCAACATTACAGAGCGAACCTTTGCCATGATTACCATCTACCTCAAGCAATACAACAAGATTATCCGCAACGCCGACACCCGCCTCTTCGACGAGTTGGGTTACGATGATATTCTCTGGATTGACATGATGCAACCCACCATCAAGGAGCAGCGTGCCGTGGAGAACTTCATCGAGATCAACCTCCAATCGCGCCAGCAGGTCGAGGAGATTGAGTCCACCTCGAAATACTCCGAGAACGAGAACGCCATTATCTCGAACTCGAACTTCTTCATCCCCACGGGCGATTCGTTCCTCGTCGAACCGATGTCGTTCATCATCTCGAACGAGGGCGTGCTGGTCTCGGTGCGTAACACCGAGTCGCGAACCTTCCGCGAGACGGAGAAGCGTTTGCAGATGAACTACCGCAACTATTCGACGGGCTACCACCTCTTCATCTCGCTGCTGGAGGTGCGCATCGACTTCGATGCCGACCTCGTGGAGCTGGTCGCCAAGCAGGTGGCCACCCTCTCGAAGGATATTACGTCGGAGGACTCGATTGATAAGGAGATTCTGCACCGCATCAGTGCCTTGCAGGAGAGTACGATGTCGCTGCGCGAGAACATCTTCGACCGCCAGCGTGTCCTCTCGGGCATCTTGCGCTCGGAGCGATTCCCCCACGATATTTATCCGCGTCTGCAACTGATGATTAAGGACGTGAACTCGCTTATCAGCCATGCCGACTTCTCGACCCAGCGTCTGGACTACATCCAGGATGCCGCCCTCGGTCTTATCAACATCGAGCAGAACGAAATCGTCAAAATCTTCTCGGTGGTAACCGTGATTTTCATGCCTGCGACGCTCATCGCCTCTATGTATGGTATGAACTTCAAGGTAATGCCCGAGCTGGACTGGCAACTGACCCTCTCAAACGGTTGGACCCTGCCCCTGGGTTACATCTTTGCCGTCTGCCTGATGCTGCTCTGTTCGGGTCTTACGATATGGTATTTCAAATACAAGAAATGGTTGTAACAAATACCAAAAAAGCCGCTCGTTTGAGCGGCTTTTATTGTATCATCAACAACTCCTTTTCGGGTTAATTCATCGAGGCCGTTTCGGCCGATTTCGTACGGACGACAATCGCGCCATTACCACCTCTTACGCCATACATCGCAGCATCCTTCATCACAATCACATAGGCCACCTGATTGAGGTGGATATGGTCGATGGATTTCACCTCAACCTCATCAACGATGTAGAGCGGTGCGCTGTTTTCGTGATAGGCGGCACCGCGAATCGACACCTGATAGGTTCCCGTTTCAAAATCCTCCGTCACGGTCAGACCCGGTATCATGCCCGAAAGAGCCGACAAGATATCCGTACAACCGGTGGCCAGCAGCTCGGCACCCGTGATGCGGCTGTTGTAGCCCACATACTCGCGCTGGCCGACATAGCCCATGCCGTAGTCGAGCAGCGACTGCGACTCCTCACTCTCGAATTTATCGACATCGTAGATGCGAATCTTCATGCTGCGCTTGCCATTGACGGGAATCAGGTAATCCTGCTTCTCGTAGCGGATGTGGAGCGTATCGTTAGGCTGCACATTCGTCAAGCCGAAACGCCCCTTGCGGTCGGTTTGCGCATATTTATCGGGATTTGAAACATAGATGCGGACGTTACGAGCCGGCTTGCCATCGTGGCCGAGCAACAATCCGTTGAAGGGGACCGGTTCGTTTTGTGCCGAGGCCGACAAGGCAACCAACAGCAGTGAGAATAGGCTAAAAATTGTCTTCATAGTGTAAGGATTTGGTGCGAAATTACAAATTATAAACGAAAAATCAAACAAAAGATTGTATTCCGACGGTTCAAAAGAGCCGAATACTCGTTCGTAGCACACACGCGCAGGCACACATTATGGCCCGCACGCACCCGCACGCGCAAGATTTCTCGCTTTTCATGCTGACTTATCGCCAAAAAACGCTATCTTTGCAAGATAGATTGGGGTATTATGCTCGAAAAATTGGCCAAACAGACCGCCATCTATGGCGTCAGCACGATTCTCGTGCGATTCCTGAGCTACCTGCTCACGCCCTTTTACACGCGCGTATTCGGGCAGGAGGCTTACGGCATCGTCACGGATGTCTATGCGCTGATTCCGTTGGCATTGACGCTCCTGACCATGGGTATGGAGTCGAGCTACTTCCGCTTTGCGGCCAAGGCCGAGGCGGAGGGAGGCGATGTGGTGCAGGCCAAACGAAAGCTCTTTGCCACGACGTGGGGTATCACCACGTTGGCGGCCCTCGCCTTTGTCTGCCTGGTCGCCCTTTTGCGCGACACGTTGGCCGGCTGGATGGGCGAAAGCTACCTGCTGCACCCCGAATACCTGCTGTGGGTTGCGCTGATTATCTTCATTGATGTCTCGTCGGCCATCCCCTTCGCTCGCCTTCGGGAGGAGCGACGCTCGATGACCTTCGTGGGGCTGAAACTGTTGGGCGTGGTGGTCAATGTGGCGTTGGCCTTCCTCTTCGGTGCGCTGGGACTCTTTGCCACCGACTTCGGTGTAGGCTGGGTCTTCGTGGCCAACCTCGCTGCCAGCCTCATCAGCTACCTGCTGTTGATGGGCAAGGTGGGGCTGCATGGTAGTTTCGACGGGGCGTTGTTGAAACGCATTTTGGTCTATTCGCTCCCGCTGTTGGTGGGTGGACTGGCCGGCACGGCCAACGAGTTCCTCGACCGCCAACTGATTAAGTACCTCGTGCCGGAGGGAGCCATGGCCGAGCTGGGCATCTACGGAGCCATCACCAAGATTGCCGTCGTGATGATGCTCTTCTACCAGATGTACCGCCTGGCGGCCGAGCCGTTCTTCCTCTCGAACTTCAAGAAGGAGGAGTTCAAGGAGATGAATGCCGCCGCGCTGAAGTACTACATGATGGCCTCGATGGTGATATTCCTCGGCATTGCCCTCTTCCGCGACCTCTTCGCGCTCATCGTGGGGCGCGATTTCCGCGAGGGAATCCACATCCTGCCCGTGGTGCTGATGAGCAACGTGCTGGCAGGCGTATGGCTCAACCTCTCGTTCTGGTACAAACGCGAGGAGCGCACCTCGCTGGCCATCGTGGTGACGGGAGCCGGCTTGTTGGTCACCCTCCCCGCAGGCTTCCTCCTGATTCCCGCCTTGGGGTACTACGGAGCGGCCTGGATGCGTTTGATGAGTGAGCTGACGATGGTGTTGGTGAGCCTTCTCATCACCCGTCGCTACTACCCTACCCCCTACCCGTGGGGGCGCATTTTGGAGTATGTTGCGGTAGCTCTGCTGCTCTTTGTGGGAGCCGAGTATGCAGCCGACTCGTTCGGTGGCGAATGTCGCGTGGCGGTCTATGGCATCAACCTCCTCCTGTTCGGAGGTTACCTGTGCTACCTCATTAAGCGCGAAAAGATTGACTTAAAGGCGATGGCTCGTGCCATCGTAAAACGAAAATAGAGAAACGATGCAGTTTAAGGATATTATCGGACAAGAGGAGTTGAAACGTCACCTGATTCGCTCGGTGGACCAGGGGCGCGTGAGCCATGCCCAGCTCTTTACGGGGGCGGCCGGCCAAGGGTCGTTGGCACTGGCTGTGGCCTACTTCCAATACCTCTGCTGCCGCCACCGCCACGATGGCGACTCGTGTGGCGAGTGTCCCGACTGCCGCCAGATAGCCGCGTTGGCCCACCCCGACCTGCACCTGGTCTTTCCGGTCAATAAGCAGGGTAAGAAGTCGGGCGAGAAGATGCTTTCGGACGAGTTCCTACCCCTGTTCCGTGCGCTGTTTGAGGAGCGCGGAGGCTATTTCGCACCGCGCGAATGGTACGAACGACTCGATTTGGGCAAGACCCTCAAGGGGATGATTTCGGCAGCCGAGGCGGACGAGATGATTCGTAAACTCTCGTTCAAGAGTTTCGAGGCCGACTACAAGGCGATGCTGATTTGGTTGCCCGAGACGATGAACGAGGAGGCGGCCAACAAGATTCTCAAGATTCTGGAGGAGCCATGGGAGAAGACCCTCTTTCTGCTCGTCACGGAACAACCCACGCGCCTGCTGCCGACGATTCTCTCGCGCACGCAGGAGGTCACCGTCGGGCGCATCGAAAAGGAGGTGCTGGCCCGCATTGCCACCACCGAGGGGGTAAGCGACCCCTTGCAGGCCCGCAACATGGCCCGCCTTTCGGATGGCGATTTATTGGAGCTGCGCCACCTCTTAACGGGCGAGAGCGACCAGCAACGCAAAGAGAATTTCGACCTCTTCTGCGCGCTCATGCGCTTAAGCTACAACGATAAGCACCTCGAGCTTATCACCTGGGCCGAGGAGGTTGCGCAGCTGCCTCGCGAGCAACAGCGCAGCTTTCTGCGCGATGCGGCACGCCTCTTGCGCGAGAGTTTCATGCTCCATGCCGGCATGAGCGATATCTCCTATCTCTGGGGTGAGGAGCTTCAGTTCTGCTCGAAATTTGCCCCCTTCGTAGGGGTCGAAAACATCGAACCGATAGTCGCCCAGATTGAGACGGCACAAGCCCAAATCAACCAAAACGGCAACTCAACGATTGTATTTACCCATTTTGCGTTGGCTGTAAGCAAAATGATTAAACATTTATAATGAAACACGAAACGACATGGCACGTGTAGCACTTCTTTTGGGAGGAAACGAGGGTGACATGAAGCGCACCCTGCAAACGGCCCAGCGACTCATCAACGAGCGCGTGGGTGCCGTGATGCGTTGTTCGCATCGTTATCAGAGTGAGGCGTGGGGCTTCAACGCCACGCTGCCCTTCACGAACCAGGCACTCGAAATATCAACCGACCTCCGCCCGCTCGAGGTTTTGGATGCCATACAGCAGATTGAGAACGAGCTGGGACGCAACCGCGCAGCCGAGCAGATTGAGAAGGCTGCCACGGGGGCGCGCTACGCTTCGCGTCCGATTGATATCGACATCATCTTCTACGGCTCGGAGATTATCGACGAAGAGCGACTTCGGATTCCCCATCCGCTCCTGGCCGAGCGACAGTTCGCGCTCCAACCTTTGGCCGAGATTATGCGCTCGTTCCCCCATCCGGTGACGGGCAAGAGCGTAGGCGAGATGCTGGATGCACTGCGCACGGAGGAGGTCACCACTGAACCATAACACCATGAAAAGAGTCCTATTCACCCTTTTGACAGCCTTGCTGCTGACCGGTTGTTTTAAGGATGTAGCCGAGAACACGGCCTACATCCTCAAGCCCCTTGTGCAACGCACCTCGGGCGGATTAAACGAGCCTTTGCCGGGCGTGCTGGTCTTCGCCTTCGAGGCCGACACCACCGAGTGGACCGTGGCCAGCTACGAGGAGGCTCTGCAAGGCATCATCACCTCGAAGAGCAATCCGCAGGAGAAAAACTCGACCCCCATCACCGAGGCCTTCCCTTACGAGGTGGAGGGGATGACCGACCGCCTGGAGATGACCCTTCCGCCGCGCGAGGTGATGTTGTTGGCCATCGACACCGAGAACCGCCTCTACGCCTACACCAATATCGAATTGAAGGAGAACATCGGCTCGCTCTACGTGACGCTGATTTTCAAGACCTGGAAAGAGGGGGCCTCGTGGACCGAGGGGTGGTCCTTCTACAACTCCTTCTACAGCCCCGCCAAGGAGATTGAGAGCTTCGTGAAGGTGGCCGCACAGTTGGCCGAAGGGGCTGCCGAGGAGGTGATTCCGAATGTCAAGGTGATGGCCTTTGCCGCCGACACCACCGAGTGGCGTATCGCCTCCTACGACGATGCCGTGGGCGGTATGCTGACCTCGAAGCAGGATGAGCAGATTACCCGCTCGAACCCCGAGTACAACGGCTACGAAACGAACGAAAAGGGAACCTTCCGCCTCAAGGTGGGGGCTTCGCCCCTGATGGTGGTGGTCGTGGACCGCACCCACCGTATGTACGCCTACTCGAAGCAGACGGTTGACCTCGAAAGCGACCTTTCGCCCACCTTCTCCGTCCTGTTCCGCCCCTGGCTCACGGCCTGGATTTCGGAAGAGAACGGCTGGCGCGTGGTCAACCCCGAATATGAACCAGAAACCGAGGAGCAGACTCCTACCGAAACCGAATAACGATGCGTTGTCTTAAATCGCCTGTTACCCTCTTACGCACGGCAGTAGCCCTGCTCTTCACGACGGCCTTCCTGTGCCGTTGTGCCACCATCGGCAGCCCTACGGGCGGACCGAAGGATTCGTTGCCACCCGTGATTATCAACCTCACACCCGACAACTTCTCGACCAATCGCCCGCTGACGGGTCACGAGCGCATCCTGATTGAATTTGACGAGTATGTCCAAATCAAAGACCAACAAAAGGAGTTCTTCACCTCGCCTGCGATGAAGAAGAAGCCCCTCATTACGCTCAAAGGCAAGGGCATTGTGGTGCAGCTGCGCGACACGCTCGAACCGAATACGACCTACGCGCTGAACTTCGGTGGTTCGATTCGCGACAACAACGAGAACAACCCCCTGAACGCCATGCGCTACGTCTTCTCGACGGGGCCGGAGGTCGATTCGATGATTGTCTCGGGCTACACGGCCGACAGCTACAAGGCCGACTCCGTATCGAAGAGCTTCATCTGGTTCTTCGCCGCCGACTCGGTGGAGCAGGTCATCGACCACGACTCGACGCTCTTTAAGTACAAGCCCGACGCGATTGCACGTGCCGAGAACAACGGCATCTTCATTGCCCAGAATCTCAAGCCGATACCCTATCGCGTCTATGCCATTCAGGACAAGAACGACAACCAGATGTACGAACCGGGGTCGGACCAGGTAGGCTTCCTCGGTGAGGTGGTCAATCCGGCCGAGCAACCCGATTTCGCCATTTGGTACGACTCGTTGCGCCTCTACCCTTCGGCCGAGCCGCAGCTCTATTTCCGTATGTTCACCGACCGCGCCTTCCGTCGTCAGGTCTTGCAGGAGTCGAAACGCCCCCTGCAACACAAAGCCGAACTCTTCTTCTCGGCCGAGCGTCCCGAGATTCTCAGCCTGAAATTCGACAGCATCCCCTCGGACAGCGTGCTGATTGAGCCGGTGACGCAGGGGCGCGATACGCTCAACCTCTGGTTCAACATCTCGCCCGAGGCACTGCCCGACACGATTAAGGGCGAAATGATTTACCTCAAGCACGACACGGCCAACATCCTGCGTCCCGATACGGCACAGCTGAAACTCGCCTGGCGCAAAATCGAGACAAAGGAGGAGGAGAAGGAGCGCGAGCGGTTGGAGCGTGAGCGCAAAAAGGCCGAGGCTGCCGGTGAGGAGTTCGTCGAGCCGAAGAAACCCAGCCCCTTCGGCCACTCGATTCCCACCAGTGGCGACATCAACCCCGAACGACACCTCACGGTCGATTTCGACTACCCGCTCACGAAAATCGACTCGGCCAACATCCGTCTTGTGCGCACCTGGGAGGATGGCACCTCGGAGGATTGCCCGCTCCACTTCGTGCAGGATACCTTCTGTATGCGTCGCTACGAACTGCGCAGCGATTGGCAGACGGGGGCCAAATACACGCTCACCATCCCCGAGGGGGCTTTGGAGAATGTGGCCCGCGAGAAGAACGACTCGATAGAGGCCTCCTACACGGTCTATGACCCCGACAAGTATGCTGTGCTGATGCTCACGGTTCAGAGTTCGGACCCCGAATCGAGCTACATCATTCAGCAACTCGATGCGGGTGGCAAGCTGCAGCAGGAGAAGAGCAACGTCCGCCCGGGTACCGTACAGATGAACTATGTGCCGGTGGGCGAGATTCAGATTCGCGTTGTGGAGGACAAGAACCACAACGGCAAGTGGGATACGGGCAACGTGGTCGAGATGCGCCAGCCGGAGCGCACCGAGCTGTATGCCGATGACGAGGGCGAGACGCTCTTTGCCACGAAGGCCAACTGGGAGATTGAGCTAACCATCGACATGGATAAGCTCTTTGCCCCGATGACCATGCAATCCTTGCAGCAGATGCTCGACGAGCGCGAGCTGCGTCGCCTGGAACGCGAGGCGGAGAAACGACGCAAGGAGGGTCGAAAGCAGAACGATGACGACCACAACCACACCTCGGGCGGCTTCGGCGGCATGGGTGGCGGTATGGGCGGCATGATGGATATGACCGGCGGAATGTTTAATCGATGATTAGGAGCATGAAGAAGATACGTTTTTGGATGGGCAGCCTGTTGCTGTTGCTTATCACCCTTCCCGCAACGGCCCAACACACGGTGGGCTTCTTTGGCGGTGGCGGTATGGCCAACGGCCGTTTCGAACCGACCCAGGAGACCAAACCGATTTGGGGCGTCATCACCTTTGGTGCATCGTGGCGTTACTACTCCCCGCAACGGGTCGTGGGTGGCGTAGGTGCCGATTTGGAGTTTATCCAGCGCGGATTCCAGGTGGCGACCAACACGTCGCGCGTGGACGACGAGAAGGACTACCTCTACTACACGCGTCGCGTCAATTCGCTCTCGTTGCCCATCGTTTGGCAACCCCACACCTATATGTTCAATCACCACCTGCGTCTTTATGGCGAGGCGGGCATCACCCTCTCCTACAACCTCTCATCGGAGTATGAGATGGAGCGACTCGGAGCCGACGGAGAGAAGACAACCGAAAAGGGGGACTACTCCTTTTCGACCGTGCGCGACAACCGCTGGGGCTATGGCCTTTGTGCCGGTGGTGGTCTGGCCCTGCTCGTCAAGCAGTTTGAGGTGGTGGCACGTGTGCGCTACTATTTCGGCTACTCGGACATCCTCAAAAACCGCAACAAGCACTACGACACGGTCGAAGGATTTATGCTCACCCCCTTGCGTTCGCCGCTCGACAACCTGACCATCACCATCGGTCTTTCCTACCGCTTCAACAAGGAGGGCTTCGAGAGCTGGAAACCGCGTCGCAAACGCGAAAAGAACCGCGAGGTCTTTGAATACGTACAATAAAACATCATCCCAATATGGAAACAACACGCCAACAAAAGGTATCGAAACAGATTCAGAAGGACATTGCCGACATCTTCCAGAAGGAGGGTTCGCACCTCGTGCGCGGACTTTTGGTGACGGTGACCACCGTGCGCGTATCGCCCGATTTCGGCTATGCGAAGATTTACGTCAGCGTCTTCCCCTTCGACAAACACCCCGAACTGCTGAAAACGCTCGAGGAGAACAATTGGTTCATCCGTCGTCAGCTCGGTCAGCGTATCCGCAACCAGCTCAAGGTGGTTCCCGAGTTGCAGTTCTTCCTCGACGACTCGCTCGAATATATCGAGAACATCGAGGAGGCACTGAATCGCTAACGCGGTGCCAATGCAAAATTTAGAATTTAGGATTAAGCCCCCAACCCTAATTTTTAATTCTTAATTCTTCATTTTTAATTCCCGACCTATGCTCGCATCACTCTTCGCCCGCAGGTATCTCTTCTCGGCCAAGTCGCGCTCGGTAATCAATCTCATTGCCGCACTGAGCGTCGTGGCCGTAGCTATACCCGTGGCCGCCATGGTGATTCTACTCTCGGTGACCAACGGCTTCGAAGGGCTGATACACGACTCCTACTCGGTCTTTGATGCGCCGTTGCAGATTCGACCCCGCACGGGCCAACTCTTCGCATTGAGCAAGGTCGATACCGCCTCCCTGAATCGCCTGGAGGGGGTTGATGGATGGTCCGCCATCCTCGAAGAGAAGGTCTTGGTCGAGGCCGACGGCCACCAGGCCACCCTGACGCTGCGCGGTGTGGATGACCACTACCCTGCCATCCTGCCCATCGACAAGGCCGTGACGGTGGGCGAGAGCCAATACCGCCTGGGAGAGCTGGACCGCCTGCTGATGGGTCATGCCACGGCCTATGAGCTGGGATTCCGACAACTGCTGGGGGCTACGGTCAACCTCTATGCCGTGCGTCGCGGCTCCTTCTCGACCCTCGTCCCCTTTGCCAACTACACCACCCGCCAACGGATTCCCGTGGTAGGACTTTTTGCCGTCGATTACACCGCCGAGCGCGAGTATATCATCGCTCCGCTCCGCCTGGCACGCGAGCTGGCCGAGCGTCCGGACGGTGTTTCGGCAATTCTGCTGCAAACCGCACACCCCGAGCGGGTCAAGAAGTTGCTTGCACCGCACCTCGACGAGGAGTTGGAGTTGATTGACCGCGAAGAGCTGCGCGCCTCGTTCTACCGCCTTGTAAAGCTCGAGAAGTGGGGCATCTTCTTCATCGCCCTGCTCGTGCTTATCATCGCCTCTTTCTCGGTGGTCGGGGCCCTCTCGATGCTCATTCTCGAGAAACGCGACGACCGAGATACGCTTCGCGCCTTGGGTGCTACCGAACCCTTCATCCGCTCCATCTTCCGCCGCGAGGGCTACCTGATTTGCGCCTTGGGAGGCGGTATCGGGTTGGTAATCGGCATCGCACTTTGCCTCCTGCAACAGCACATCGGCATGATTCGTATGCCGGTCGATACCTTCCTCACCGACCGCTACCCCGTTGCGCTGCAGGTAGGTGACCTGCTGTTGATTGGAGTAGCCACGCTCCTTGTCAGCTATGCCCTCTGCTCGCTGACCGTACATACGATGATTAAAGACGAAAAACGCCCATGAAACGTATTTTTCTATTCATGATAGGGGCCATGCTGACCCTTTCAGCCTGCAAACGCACGGTGATTATCCCCGACGAAGAGCTGGCATTGATTTTTCGCGATGCCTTCCTGACGAACGCCTACCTCGAACACGAGCGCGTAAATCTCGATTCACTGAATCTCTATGCCCCACTCTTCAACCATTACGGCTACACGACCGAGGATGTGCAACTCACCATCGGCAACTTCTCGAAGCGCAAGAGTGCGCGTTTGAGCGATGTGGTGGAGCGTGCCATCGAGCTGCTGGAGGAGGAGGGCATGGCGTATGACCGCCAGGTGGCCATTCTCGATACGATTCGCCAGGTCTCGTTGCGAAAAGCCAAACGGGTTGTCTATTCGGATTCGCTAATTCGGGTCAGCTCGCTCAAAGATACGGCGCGCCTTCGCCTCACGCTCCCCATCGAAGAGGGCGATTACGAGGTCAGCTACACCTATCGGGTCGATTCGCTCGATAAGAACAAACGCCTGCAACGCAAGATGTGGATTCGTCGCAAGAATGGCTCGAAGGCGGCCATGCAAATCTACACCCTGCAACGCAACCGCGAAGATAAGACCCTGCGCACCTTCCGTGCCGACTCGCTCTCCGACTCGCTCTGCCTGCAACTGCTGGTCTTCCCCGATGAGGCAAAACGCCCCTCGATTACGGTGCGCGACCTCCGTGTGACCTACACCCCCGACGAACGCGCTGCGACCGAAGAGTTGTATAAAAAACAGCTCGGCATCCGCATCTTTGCCGAGGAGATGTACCGCCAAATCCTTGCGAAAGATAGCATCCAATAAGGCCCTTACGCACCAGGGCGTAATCGATAACCCGCTCGTGGAATTGGACGAGCGGGGCGTTGTCGTGCGCATCACACGGTGCGAAACGCCCGACCGCGAACCCTTCACCGAACACTACGCCGGACTGCTCGTCGTCGGATTGGATGATGCCCTGCAAAAGGAACTTCTCTCGCGTTATGACCCCCTGCCCGATTGGCTCCCCGAACGGCTGCCGCAGCAGGGAGAGCTGTATCTTGTCACCGGTCTGGATTATCGCTCGCTCCGCACGACTCCGCACACCACCTTCCGCCGCCTCGGATAGGCGTTCCGCTGCACACCTTTCGGCATATACCAAGCCACCCGCTCGCCTTTGTCACACCCCGCTTTACCCCTATGAAGCCTGCCCAAAAGGGCTTTTCGTTAAAGAATTGTTAAATTTATTTAATTTATTCCTAAAATATTTGCATAATTAAAAATTACGCCTTACCTTTGCAGTGAAGTTTTAAGGTTCATTTTAGGTTAGTAGTTTTAGGTTGGTAGAGGAAAAATCGGCCGGCTGTTGTGCAAAGCACGACTTAGATGACTCCGAGCGGTGCTCGCCGGAGAAGTCGAAATCCAGCTGATTCACCTCAGAACAAAGGGTTGAACTTTCGAGTTCGACCCTTTTTTCTTGCCTCTACGGGGTATTCGTGGCGACCAAAAAGAGGCGCACCGGACCTCGAAAAGAGGATTGTTTTCACTCCTTCATACCCGCGCCACAACGCGCTCCAGGGCCGATTCTTAATTTTTTTGTATTTTTTTACACCAAAAATTTGCAGGGAATAAAATCTTGCCTTATCTTTGCATCAACAAACAATAATGGTGGATTCATCTAAGGGCTAGGATACGTGCCTCTCACGCACGACATAGGGGTTCGAATCCCCTATCCACTACAAAGCAGAGCAGACGACTATCAGTCGTCTGTTTTTGTTTTGTGCCAATGGCTTGTGTGCAAGCCCACGCCATTGCCTCAAACCAAAGCAGTCTGCGACTCGCTCTGCTTTTGACGCGAAAAGGCATTGCTCACAGGGAAAAGGGGTTGAGCCGATAGAACATATATATTGCTCGACCTACGGTCTGCGCTAAGAGGAATCGGCTCTTCGGCTGCGCCGTTCGAATCCCCTATCCACTACAAAAGAAACAAAAAATATAAGGAGCGCCAATCGCACTCCTTTATTTTTTTATTCATTCTGAAGCAGTTAGGGCGATTCGGAACGACAACCCCCACTCCTGCTCGTTGCTACGACACCGCTATTCGTGCAGCACCTCGATGGCCTTTAGAATAACCGTATCAATCGGATAGATGTTTTTATAGAAACCGTCATCCTCCAAGACTGTATTACGACCGATATAGGCACGCAGTTGGGCCTCAATCAGGCGACGCGAAACGGCAATATCGCGGTAATTGGGTTTCACGCCCTGTCGTGCGGCATAGCGGATGAAATCCTCCACAAGACGCTTGTCGCTATCGAGCAGCTGCTGCAAATCGTCGAGCGAGGCGACCTTGTTCAACGCCTCACGCTTGCGGTCGGCATACTCAATCGTATAGCGATAGAGGATGTTGCGCCCCGAAACCTCCAGGAAGTAGGGCGTGAGGTCGGTCGTATCGGCCGGAATAAAGCAATCAGGCATGATACCGCCACCGCCATAGACCACCTTACCACCTGCCGTTACGCGCTTCAGCGAATCGGCAAAGTGAATCGAATCGGCCGAGAAGAACTCGTTGTTCTGGTAGCGATTCCACAGGTCGGCATCGTAGCTCTCCTGGTCGCCAATGGTATAGGGCTTTTGAATCGAACGACCCGTGGGGGTGTAGTAACGGGCAATCGTAAGGCGCAAGGCGGAGCCGTCACGGAAGGGTATCTGCTTCTGCACCAAACCCTTACCAAATGAACGACGGCCGATAATCGTACCTCGGTCGTTATCCTGCAAGGCACCGGCCAAAATCTCGCTTGACGAGGCACTGTATTCGTCTATCAATACGGCCACCTCCATATCCTGCGCCATGCCCATGCCATCGGCATACTCGCGCATCTGCTTGCGATAGCGGTCTTCGGTATAGACAATCAACTGATTTTTGAGCAGGAACTCGTTGGCAATCAAAATCGCCTGGTCGAGGAATCCGCCCGAATTGCCACGCAGGTCGAAAATCAGCTTTTTAACCCCCGCGGCACGCAACTTCAGCAGTGCCAACTGCAACTCGGCGTGCGAGGTCTTGGCGAATTGGCCCAACTTGACATAGCCGATGCTATCGGTAAGGACAAAGGCCGACTCGATGCTTTTAATCGGAATCTTGTCGCGCGTCACCTCCACCTCGACCAATTCGTCGATATGCTGACGCTCAAGCCCCAGGCGCACCGTCGTACCGCGCTTGCCGCGCAACTGTTTCACGATATCATTCTGCGGAATCTTGCGACCGGCCACAATCGAGTCGTTGATTTCGATGATGCGGTCACCGGCCTTCACACCCGCCTTGTCGCTCGGTCCTTTGGGAATCACGTTCAGTACAATCACCGTATCGGTGGCCATATTAAAGACCACACCGATGCCGTCGAACTCACCCTCCAACGGCTCGTTCAACTCGGCCATCACCGAGGCGGGGATGTATTCCGAATGGGGGTCTAACTCTTTGAGCAACACCGGAATCAGATGCTCCGAAAGGGTGTCCATCGAAAGCGAATCGACATACTCCTGCTCGATGAGTGCGAGGGTCTGCGTGAGTTTATTCTGCGGCATCTGCCCCATCTGTTGCAGCATACCGCGCAGTTGGGCGGCCGAATTAAAGCGACCGAAATAGTTGCCGGCAAAGAGGCCGACAACCAGCACCACGGCCAGCACGACAGGCATCAAAACGGCCCGCTTCGAATTGCGATAACTGCTCATTACTTATTCTTAAACGTGTAGCTCAAACCTACGCTCAAGAGCGTTTTGGTCTGAATCGAGGTGTTCTGCGCACGGTTGTAGTAGAGCTGGAACGAGATAGAGGTCGTCAGGAACTTCGTCGCCTTGATATCAATCGTATTCTCCCAACGCACCGTAGGGTGAATCGGCAGGCGGGGTTTGGTCTTGATATTACCATCCCAGGCCTCCAACGCCTCCTTATAGGCATCCCAACGCTTCACCTTATTATCCAACCCCAGGTTGGTAATCCAGCCCCAGAACGAGAAGAGGGTCGTGCGGTAACGCAGGTACTCGTTTTTGCCAAACGTGCGGTCGAAATCGAGCTGAATCGACGAACCGCCCTCATACTTTGCACTCTTGTCGGGGTCCTCGATACCATAATTGAAGGCCTTCTTGATGCGGTTGCCATTCCCATCATACTGCTCGCGGCGAATCCAACTGTTATTGGCATAGACGGCACTCAACGCCAAAGGCGAGAGGTCCACCTTGATGGGGAACTTCTTGCTCGGGCAGGCATATTTCAAACCGACCGAAAGGTCCAAATAACCCGGGGTCATAAAGCTGCTCTTCAGGTCTTTGCGCTCCTGCTCCGTGCGCGAAACATAACCCTTTGCAATCTGCGAACGGAACTTAAACGTGGCACCATACGACCAGTTCTTCGACATCTTCCACGAGGGTGAAATCTGTATCGAGAACTCGTCCTGGTTCTTGAACCAGATGCCCTCGCGGTCCATCAGCTGATTGCCCGCCTCATCCACCATGGCATCGCCCGTGGCGGCATCGAACATCGGCATCTCGACCTTCATGCGGTTGTAGCCGAACTTACCCTCAAACTTCGTTTCCACCGAGAAGAGGTTCTTCGTAAATTTATGGTTGAGGTAGAGGCTCGCAACGATGGCTATCGAGTTATCACCACCCGACACATCGACCCAGGGGTCGTTGTACGAAGTGAGCGTACCTTGCAGGCCGCTCGTAATCTCCAACGTATTACGCTCCTTGCGAATCGCGGCACGCTCGGCACGATAGCGGGCGCGGGAAAAATACTCCGTGTCGGCCGTGGTCTTTTTCAGCGTGTCGGCAGTCGTGAAGTTGATGCTCTCCTTTTTAGGCTCCACGCGGTCAATCGTAAACTGTGCGCGGGCGGGCATCGCTGCCACCAGAGCCACAAGGGCAAAAATCGCGCAAAAGAGGATTCTTCTCATATCGTTTGGTGCAATTGTGTTCGTTCGTGCAAAAGTACAAAAAATTTGTGGACTATACCTATTTATTATATATAAAGAGGATGTCCGACCAAAAAGTTGGACATCCTCCATCATATCGCAACCGCCCAAAACGGGTAGTGCGCCAATAGTTACCGTTAATAGTACTTGACCGGCTGCCCCTCGATGGCCGAAATCAGGTTGTTGGCCACCGATGACGCTCCGATACGGAACAGGTCGGGCGTGAGCCACTCCTTGCCCAACGTCTCCTCGACAATCGTATAGTAGAGGGCGGCATCCTCGGCCGTGCGCACACCGCCGGCAGCCTTGAAGCCAATCTTCTTACCCGTCTTTTCGTAGTAGTCGCGGATGGCCTGGCACATCACCAACGCAGCTTCGGGCGTGGCGGCCACATCAATCTTGCCGGTCGAGGTCTTCACAAAGTCGGCACCGGCGAACATCGACAAGAGCGACGCCTTGCGAATCAGTTCGGGCGTCTTCAGCGCACCCGACTCAATGATGACCTTCAGCACCACATCGTCGCTGCACTCCTCGCGCAACATCTCCACCTCCGAGGCGGCCTCGTTATACTCGCCCGTGAGCATATGGCCCACGTTCAGCACGATATCAATCTCATCGGCACCATTCTCAACCGCCATGGCAATCTCCAACGCCTTCACCTCGAGGAAGGTCTGCGAAGCGGGGAAGCCACCCGCCACGCTCGTAATGCGCATCGGTGTGCCATCCACAGCCAGACCCACCGTCTCAACAAACGAGGGATAGACGCAAATCGAGGCCACGTTGGGGATGTGGGGATATTTCTGGTAGAACTCCGCCGCCTTTGTGGCAAAGGCCGTCACCGACTCCACCGAGTCGTTGCACGAGAGGGTCGTAAGGTCAATGGTCGAGTAGCAGAACTTATAGACCTCGGTCGTACAGTTCTTCTTGGCTGCCTCCTTCAGACGGGCCACCTCGTTATCCACCTGCTCCACGCTCCACGCGGGTGCATATTCGTTGAGTTGATTGATGTACATATCTTTCACTTTTAAGGTACATTACAAATATAGTAATTTTTTTGCAAAGAGTATACTATCGCCCCTAAAAAAAGCAAATCCGATTCCACAACACGGATGAACCATATAATAAAGGTGGGAGCAACAATTTGCTCCCACCCTATTTTGAATCGTGAATTTCGAATTTTGTGCGAATCTTGGCTTCATTCATGCTCGAATCTTGCTCGATTACCGATGGAATCTTGCCCGACTCTTGAAAATTCTTAATTCTAAATTCTAAATTTAATTAAGCCTCCATGATGGCCTTCAGCAGGACATCCTTAGCAGCCTTCTCGGCCAGCTCCGGAGCCTTGGCGATAGCCGACTTCAGCTGAGCCTTGGCCTGGGCAACCTGACCCTCCTTGGCAGCGATAACGGCACGCAGGTAGTCAGCGTCAGCCGACGTCTCGTTAGCCAGTGCCTTCTTGGCAGCAGCCAGGTCGTTGTTCATTACATAAGCGATAGCGGCGTTGTAACCCTCGAGCTGGGCAGCAGCAGCCTGGTAGTTACCCTCGGCAGCAGCAACAGCAGCCTTGGCCTCACTGTCAGCAGCAGCAGCATACTTCTTGGCAGCAGCCGTGTTGCCGTTAGCCAGGTTAGCCAGCAGCAGGTTCTTGTTCAGGTCAGCCGACGGATCAACCTTGGCAGCCTTCTCAAATGCCTTCAGAGCCTCAGCCTTCTCACCGGCCTTCGTCAGAGCAACACCGAGGTTGTTCCATACGCGAGCGTCGTTGGGATACTGCTTGGCAGCCTCCTTGAGGAAAGCAACAGCCTGCTCGGGCGTCTTGGCCAGCTCCTGAGCCGTGAAGAGGTACTCCTCAACGGTCATCTCCTGACCCTGGTTGGCAGCAGCCATCAGCTCAACGTCCGTCTTACCCTGGATGTCGGTGCTGTTTACAATCTGAGCGCGACGCAGCTCGGGAAGCACGTCATCCTTCAGCTCACCGTAAACCGACGAGAGGTTCTTAATCTCGGCCTCACGCTCGGCGGGCGAGTTGTAGAGGCTCAGTACCTGAAGAATCAGGTTCTTGTCCTTGATATCCGAAGCGGCAACCATCTCCTTGAAGCCGTCCCAGTCCTCACCATAAGCAGCAGCATCTACATCGAGACCGGTCTCCTCGAGTACCTTGGCAACAACCTCCTTCGACGACTCGCTACGAGCCTTCGAGAGCTTGTCGTTGAACTTCTCCGGACCATCGGGCGAAGCGTAACCCTTCACGGCGATGTTCTGCGTAGCACGGTCGTTACCGAGCTTCTCATCAACGTCAGCCTTGAAAGCGTCCAGGTCAGCAGCAGCCTGGTTCTTCTTCGTTACCTTCGACGAGTTGATGGCGTAGAGCAGGTCGGTCTTGTTCACAACCGTCGTTACGCGCTTGTAGTTGTTGGCCATGTTCTCCATCAGGTCACCGTACTTGATGTCCTTCTGCAGCGTGTTCAGACCGTAAGCTACAACCAGGCCAAACTCACGCTCGATGGCGTTCTTGGCAGCAGCGTCGTCACCGGCAAGGATAGCAGCCTCCTCCTTGGTCGGGATGGCACCGTTGTTCAGGTTCACGAGCGTGAACTCCTTGCACTTACCCTTCGGACACTTAATCTCGGCACGCATCTGAAGAGCGCACTGGTCCATGCGGGCGTCGTAGGGGAACTCAACGTGCATCGTGTAGTTGCCACCGCTTACCTTGTCAACTACGGCATAGTTCTCATCTACCTTCGAACCCTGGAAGTACTTCGTCTGACCGGCAACCTCGCCACCCTCGAATACGAGAACGGGCGTTACCTTCAGAACAGCCTTCTTGTTGAAATACTCAACCGGGAAGGTTACATTAACATCGGCAGCAATCACGCCGTTGTTCAGCACCAAAATCTCAGGCGTGCAGGTTACCTTAACCTCGTCCTGGGCCTTGGCCATCTGCTTGAAGCAGTTGCAGCTCGAGAAAGCCAGCGCGGCAGCTACCAGCACCACGCTCAGTTTCATGAAGTTTTTCATAATTTTTGTTTATTAAAGTGTTTTGTGTTTGAAGTTTATTTTCTTTCACTTGCGCGTCAAACGCAAATATAAAAAAAGTACTCGAAAAATGCTACTCTTTCGACCCGAAATTATCACTTTTCCGAGTACTTTTTTTCTGCCTGCGACTATTTGTGGTCGTTTCGCTCACGGCGCGGACGGTCGCCACGCTCGGGGCGGGGACGACGCTCACGCTCCACATAGCCCTCCGGCTTGGGAAGCAGAGCCTTGCGCGAGAGGCGGAGCTTGCCCGTCTTCTCGTCCAGACCGATGAGCTTCACATCAATCTCGTCACCCTCCTTGATACCGGTCTCCTCCATCGTCTCGAAACGCTTGTAGTCAATCTCCGAGATGTGGAGCAGGGCATCCTTACCGGGCATAATCTCGACGAAGGCACCGAAGGCAACAATCGAGCGCACCTTACCGTGGTACGTCTCACCCACCTCGGGGATAGCCACGATAGCCTTGATGCGGGCCAAAGCACCGTCGAGCGACTCCTTATCCACACCGAAGATATCGACGATACCCTTCTCGTCCACCTCCGTAATGGTGATGGTCGTCTGCGTGGTCTTCTGAATGTCCTGAATCACCTTACCGCCCGGGCCGATAACGGCACCAATCATATCCTGCGGGATGGTAATCTGAACGATGCGCGGCACAAACGGACGGTAATCCTCACGCGGCTCGGCGATGGTCTCCGTCAGCTTGCCCAGGATGTGGAGACGACCCTGACGAGCCTGCTCCAAAGCGGCAGCCAGCACCTCGTACGAGAGGCCGTCCACCTTGATATCCATCTGCGTAGCGGTGATACCATCCTTCGTACCCGTCACCTTGAAGTCCATATCGCCCAGGTGGTCCTCATCGCCCAGGATATCCGACAGCACGGCCCACTTACCCGTGGCCGAGTCCGAAATCAGACCCATGGCGATACCCGAAACGGGCTTCTTGAGCTTCACACCGGCATCCATCAGAGCCAGCGTACCGGCGCAAACGGTAGCCATCGACGACGAACCGTTCGACTCCAGGATATCCGATACGACACGCACGGCATAGGGATTCTCCTCGCCCAGCGGAATCATCGGCTTCAGGGCGCGCCATGCCAGGTGGCCGTGGCCAATCTCACGACGCGACAGACCGCGCGTGGGGCGAGCCTCACCGGTCGAGAAGGGCGGGAAGTTGTAGTGCAGCACGAACTGCTCGGTACCCTGAACGAGTACCTCGTCCTTCACCTTCTCGTCGAGCTTCGTACCGAGCGTTACGGTCGTCAGCGACTGCGTCTCACCGCGCGTGAAGATGGCCGAACCGTGGGCGCAGGGCAGGTAACCTACCTCGCACCAGATGGGACGAATCTCATCCGTGCGACGGCCGTCGAGACGCTTACCCTCGTCCAGAATCATGTTGCGCATGGCCTTCTTCTGCACGTCGTCGTGGAAATATTTGTGAATCAGGACAGCCTTCTCCTCCAGCTCCTCCTCCGTGAAGCGGGCAGCAAACTCGGCCTCCAGGTTGTTGAACAGCTCCTCACGCTCGTGCTTCATCGTACCGCTCGTAGCGATGGCATAAGCCTTGTCGTAAAGCTCCGAGATAATCGTCTGGCGCAGCTCCTCGTCGTTCGTTTCGTGGCAATACTCGCGCTTTACATCCTTGCCCAGCTCCTTCGAAAGCTCAATCTGCACGGCGCAGTGCTTCTTGATCTCCTCGTGAGCGAACTTGATGGCACCAAGCATCACCTCCTCCGAAACCTCTTTCATCTCACCCTCGACCATGAGGATGTTGTCAATCGTACCGCCGACCATGATGTCCAGGTCGCACTCCTCCATCTCCGAGAAGCCAGGGTTGATTTTGTACTCGCCGTTCTTACGAACCACACGTACCTCCGAAATCGGACCACCGAACGGAATGTCCGACACGGCCAAAGCGGCCGAAGCGGCCAGACCGGCCAGTGCATCGGGCTGAATATCCTTCTCGGCCGAAATCAGGTTCACCGTTACGAATACCTCGGCATGGTAGTCAGCCGGGAAGAGGGGGCGCAGTGCGCGGTCAATCAGACGGGCCGTCAGCACCTCGCTATCGTTCGCCTTGCCTTCACGCTTCATAAAACCGCCCGGGTAGCGACCACAAGCGGCGTACTTCTCCTTGTACTCGACCTGAAGGGGCATAAAATCAGTGTCGGGTTTTGCATCCTTGGCGGCCACCACCGTACCGAGGAGCATCGTGCCGCCCATCTTGACGACCACCGCACCGTCGGCCTGTTTGGCCAGCTTGCCCGTTTCGATCTCGATTACGCGACCATCTTCGAGCGTAATCTCCTTACGGACAGCATTGTACAGCTTCTTTTCTTCCATGTTTGTTTTTGTTTCCTATAGTGTTTGTTTGTCGTTGTGTCTTTACGAAAATGAAGGCAACCCCTGCCTCGGCAGGGAATTGCCCTCATCTCTTCCTCGCGGATTACTTGCGGAGGTTCAGCTTCTTCACGATAGCGCGGTAACGCTCGATGTCCACTGCCTTCAAGTACTCCAGCAACTGACGACGCTTACCAATCATACGCAACATGGCGCGCTGCGTACCGAAGTCGTGACGGTTGCTCTTGAGGTGCTCCGTAAGGTGGGCAATACGGTACGAAAACAGGGCAATCTGGCTCTCGGGCGAACCCGTATCCGTGTTAGACTTGCCGTACTGACCGAAAAGCTCTTGCTTTTTCTCTGCTGTTAAATAAGCCATAAAAATTTTGATTATTTAATAGTTCCACTCTACGACGCATTCCCCTTACACGGAATCGCGCCAGAGCGTCGCGCAAAGGTACGAAATAAATTGATATTTACGAAGTAAAGCGTAAAATTTTATGCCACTTTTCGCCATAATTTCACACTTTCACCCCCAAAAACGACCAACACGACCGCATTGCAGCCCCGCAAACGGGTCGCAACCCCCTCTTCACCCCGATTCCGCACCCCTTTTGCGCCGGTGATGCAGCGGGGTAAAATGGTCATTTTTACCACACAAATCGCAAAATTCGCCTTTTTGGCCACTTTTTGGCAACATTCATACGGAAAAATGGCACAATTTCGCGAAAAAGTGGTTATATTTGCCGAAAAATCGAAAAGTTCTATGAAAATCGCACGGCATAAGTTGTTGTTATTGCTGCTCCTACTGGCTCTCACGGGGAGTGGTTGCACGCCCAAGCAGACCTACCGCGTCATTGACGGGGTCATGCTCGGTACGCGCCTGCACATCATTGCCGACTCACCGTGCGATACGCTCTATCAGGGGGCCATGGCTCTCGACCGCGAAGCCAAAGCCTCGATGTCGATTTTCGAGCCGACGTCGCTCCTCAACCGACTGAATCAAAACCTCACCGACTCGCTCGACAGCCACATCCTGCGCAACATCCTGCTGGCCGATTCGATACACCGCATCAGCGACGGAGCCTACGACATCACCGTCAAACCGCTTGTCGAGGCGTGGGGCTTTGCCGGACGCAAGGCCGAAGAGCAACCCAACGTGGATTCGCTGTTGGCCTTTGTCGGCATGGACAAAATCACCATCGAGGGGAATCGCCTACGCAAAAAGGACCCGCGCACGGCCCTCGACCTGAACTCGATAGCCAAAGGCTACACGGTGGACCTGCTGGCCGAATACCTCGAACTGACGGGAGCCGAAAACTACATCGTCGATATCGGTGGCGAGGTGCGTTGCAAGGGGGTAAACCGCCAAGGCAACCCCTGGCGCATCGGGGTCGAATCACCCTTCGACGGCAACATGACCGACGGAGCCTACATCGAGCGACGCATCGCCCTCACCGAGGGAGCGATGGCCACTTCGGGCAACTATCGTCGCTACTACCTGAACGATAAGGGGCAGAAAATTGCCCATACGATAGACCCCCGCACCGGATACAGTCGCACCTCGCGTCTGCTGTCGGCTACGGTCGTGGCCCCCACCTGTGCCGAGGCCGACGCCCTCTGCACGATGCTCCTGGCGATGGGCGACGAGGCCGCGTTGGCCTTTACGGAGAGCCATCCGACGATGGCCGTGTACCTGATTCTGGCTCCCCGCGAGGGCGACAAATTCGAAGAGGTTGTCTCCCCCACCATGGAGCAACTCATGATGTAAGCACGAAGGATATGAAGCAGGCGATTTTCATCTATAACCCCCACTCGGGCCGTGGCCGTATCGAGCGCAACTGCGCAGCGATTGTGGAGCTATTCCGCCGTCACGGATTCGCCATCGAGCCGCTGCCGATTGACTTCTCACAAAACCCGTTTGAGGGACGCGAAGCGATTGATTTGGCGGTCGTTGCGGGCGGAGACGGAACCGTCAACTTCGTCATCAACCGCATGAAAGAGAAGGGATTGGATATTGCCCTGGGAGTGATTCCGGCCGGCACGGCCAACGATTTCGCCCTGGCCATCGGCATGGACCGTGACCCGCTGAAGGCGGCCGAACAGATTGCCTCGGGCGAGGAGATTGCGGTCGATTGCGGTCGGGTAAACGATATTTATTTCATCAACATCTTCTCGTTCGGCCTCTTCACAACCACCTCGCAACGCACGCCCGATCAGCTCAAACACCGCTGGGGCAAGCTGGCCTACATCGTCGAGGGGCTGAAGGAGTTGAAGCGGATGCACAAGATTCCGTTAGCGATTGAGGCCGACGGCCGACGTTTCTCGCTCGACACGCTCATTGCACTGATTTTCAACGGAGAAACAGCCGGAGGATTCCGCCTTGCACGCCGCTCCTCGTTGCAGGATGGGCACTTCGAGTGCCTGCTGCTCGAGAAGCGAAATTTCCTGCACGCCTCGTGGACGATGCTACGTTACCTCTTCGGAGGCAACCCCAAAACGATTCACCACCTCCACGTGCGGGAGCTGACCATTCATGCTGCCGTCCAGGAGCCGACCGACGTGGACGGACAACGCGGAGCTTCGTTTCCGCTCACGGTGCGCTGTCTGGAAAAGGCATTGCGCATTCGCTGTCATCGCGACCATACTACCAATCCATAATCCAAACAAACCAATCCATTATGCCTAAAGAGTTTATCCCAACCATTCGACGATTCGACAAGGTGTCGATTTCGCGCATCAAAAAGACGATGAGCGATGCCTCCTACCTCACCGATGACCTGGTCTTTCTGCCCATGTCGGCCGAGATTAACCCCACGGCCGAGGCTCCGCGCTCGATTGATGGATTTGCTGCCATCATCATGCTTTCGGGCGAGGCTGTCGTGCAGGTAAACACGAAGAGCTACACGATTAAGCCCAACATGATTCTCTTCTTCAGCCCCGATGCGGTGATTCGCACCGAGCGAGCCTCATCGAGTGCTGCGGGCTACTTTTTGGCCTACTCGAAATCCTTCATCAACCGCGTACAGGTGGGCCTTTCGACCGCCTTGCCGGTGATTATGCACTACCGCAAATCACCGATTTTGAAGGTCACGGAGCAGGATGTGCATGAGATTTTGGCCGTCTTCCGCCTCATGAAGCTGCTCTTAAGAAGCGACAAGACCCTTTACCGCAACGAGATTATCGAATCGTTGTTCCGCACCGCCTTCTACATCATCTCCGAGGTCTCGAACCGCGAGAAGGAGCAGCTGCCGAAGCAGGGACGTTGCGAGGTGATTTTCGACGATTTCATGCATCTCTTGGAGCAGCATTGCCGTCGCGAGCGCAACGTAAGTTTCTATGCCGAGCAGCTCAACATCACGCCCAAATACTTCTCGTCGGCCATCAAGCAGGTGAGTGGCAAAACGGCCGCCCGCTGGATTGACGATGCGGTGATTCTGGAGGCCAAGACGATGTTGAAATTCTCCGGTTTAAGCATCCAGGAGATTGCCTACCGCCTCAACTTCTCGACCCAGTCCTTCTTTGGCAAGTACTTCAAACAGCACACCGGTGTTTCGCCCTCGCGCTACAAACACAGATAAAAGAGAGGAAAGAGAAAAGAGCAAAGAGTTGAAAAAAGATTAAAGAAATAATAATTCAAGGAGATTAAGGGTTGTCTTTAATCTCCTTAATTTCTTTATTATCCTTAATATCTTTATCCTTTATCCTTTCTCTCTTCGCTCTTTCCTCTTTCCTCTTCGCTCTCTCCTCTTCGCTCTTTCCTCTTAAAACGCTTAAATCGAGAACCCTTTCAGCGTTGCAATCTCCTCGGCCCAACGGCTTTCGTCGGGGGTTTCGAGGATTAAGGGAATGTTTTCAAAGCGGGGGTCGGAGGCGATGTAGCGGAAGCACTCCCACCCAATCAGGCCATCGCCCAGGGGCGTGTGGCGGTCCACCTTGCTGCCACGCGGTTTGAGGGCATCGTTCAGGTGCATACCGCGCAGGTACTCAAACCCTACCACGCGGTCAAACTCCGCAAAGGTCTCGGCACAAAGTTCGGCCGAGCGCAGGTCGTAACCGGCTGCAAACGAGTGGCAGGTATCGAGGCAGACGCCCACTCTCGATTTATCCTCCACGCGGTCAATCAGGTAGCGCAAATGCTCAAAACGGTAACCGAGGTTTGAACCCTGCCCGGCCGTATTCTCAATCACGGCCGTCACCCCTTGCGTGCGCTCCAGGGCAAGGTTGATGCTCTCGGCAATCCGGTCGAGCGACTCCTCCTCCGAAATCACACGCAGATGGCTTCCCGGGTGGAAATTCAGGCGGTCGAGGCCCAACTGCTCACAACGGTGCATCTCCTCGATAAAGGATTGGCGCGACTTCTCCAACGCTGCATCATCGGGATTGCCGAGGTTGATGAGGTAGGAGTCGTGGGGCAAAATCTGCGCAGCGGTGTAACCATACTCCGCACAGGCGGCCTTGAAGCGGGCTATCTCCTCTTCGATGAGGGGTTTAGCCAACCATTGTCGTTGATTTTTCGTAAAAAGTGCAAAGGCCGTAGCACCAATGGCATGGGCATTTTTCGGGGCATTCTCCAGCCCGCCGCTTGCACTCACGTGCGCTCCGATATAATACATCTTATTCGTTCAATTTTTCGTGATCGTTCAAAAACTCCGCAGGCTGTAACGCCTTCGGTGTGATGCGGATACGATACATATCGCCCTTGAACCAGCAGACCTGGTTTTGACGCACACCGACCGAGGTGATACCCTCCGAAATCTCGCGGTAGGGAATCTCGCCCGTGAGCTGCTGCACGCCATTCACGTAGCTCGTGGCCTTGCCATCGGCTACCACCATGGCCAGGTTATACCAGCGGTCGCAGGGGTGGGTCTGCTCGGGGTCAATCAACACCAGGTCGGTCTCCTTATCGAGACGGATGAAGGTGTCGAGGTACCACGTGGCATCGGGATTCACGCGCGTCTCAAACAGAATACGCGCCCCACGAATCGTACCCATGTGGAGGAATCGTTGCTCGAATTTCGCATCGCCCGCCTGACGGAAGATGACCTCGACAGTCACCTCCTCCATGCCCTGCAACGGATTGACACCGAGGTAGTAACCATCCGTTTCACCATTGAAACGAACCGCCTTGCCGAGCTTCGTATCAACGAGCGTCGGTGCGCCTTTTACGCTGTCAATCGCGGGCAGGTCGGCCACGCGCCAATCAATCGTGCCGGGAATCGGCTCCGGCGTTGTGCAAGCCACCGCAAAGAGCAGGGCAGCAACCACTGTAAAGGTTTTCATCATCGTTGTAAAGTGTTAAGGGAGTTCATTTTCCAGTCGGTCGAGTGCCTCACGAATCAGCAGGACACTCTCTAAAATCTCGGCCTCGGTAATCACCAGCGGGGGCGAGATGCGGAAGGCCGTGTCGCAGAAGAGGAACCAATCGCTCAAGATGCCCACCTCTTTGAAAATCTCCATGATGCGGTAGAGGCGGTCCGAGCGACCCAGCTCCACGGCCAGCAGCAGCCCCGCACGACGCACCTCCTGCACGGCCGAATGGTCTTTGAGGAGCGATTCGTAGAGTGCGCCCTTCGCCTCCACACCCTGCAAGACCCTCTTTTCGAGCAGGTACTTCATCGCCGCCAAACCCGCGGCACAGCAGACCGGATGGCCGCCAAAGGTGGTGATATGACCCAGCACGGGGTTCACCTGGAGCGTATCCATGATTTCATGACGGGCCGCAAAGGCTCCGAGCGGCATACCGCCACCGAGGGCCTTCGCCAGACAGATAATATCGGGCGTAACGCCGTAATGCGTCGAGGCAAACATCGATCCCGTGCGCCCCATGCCGACCTGAATTTCATCGAAGATAAGCAAGGCCCCCACCTCGTCGCACCGACGACGCAGTGCCTCCAGATAGCCCTTCACCGGAGGGCGCACACCGGCTTCACCCTGCACGGGTTCAACCAAGACGGCAGCCGTGCGGCGGGTGATGCGCTGCAACTCCTCGAAATCGTTGAATTCGAGCGACTGCACATCGGGCAGCAGGGGGCGGAACGCCTGCTTCCACTCCTCGCCTTCGGGTTGTCCCATCATGCTCATCGCACCGTGGGTCGAGCCGTGGTAAGCACGACGCATCGAAATCAGCTCCGTGCGCCCCGTAAAGCGTTTGGCCAACTTCAACGCACCCTCCACCGCCTCGGCACCCGAATTGAGGAAGTAGATGCTGTCGATATCGGCCGGCAGATGCTCCGCCAAAAGCTTGGCATACTGCACCTGGGGCGTCTCGACCAACTCGCCATAGACCATCACGTGCATATAGTTGGCCGCCTGCTCCTGCACCGCCTTTACGACCGCAGGGTTGGCATGACCTACGTTGCTCACCGATACACCGGCAATCAGGTCATAGTAGCGTTTCCCCTCGGGGGTGTAGAAATAGACCCCTTCGGCACGCTCCACCTCGACAAGCATCGGCGAAGGCGACGTCTGCCCCACGTGAGACAGGAATTGTTTGCGTAAGATATTCATCGCTTAAAATCCGAATTTTCGTTCCAAAATGCGCCCTGCATCCTTTACGCTGAGGCGCGTCCAATCGTACAGGAGGCGCGTCTGCTCCTCTTCGGTGAGTTGCCACCCCTCGACCTGCTCACGCACACGCTGGGAAAGCTGGTAAATCAGAATGGCAGCCGAGGCCGAGACATTCAGACTCTCGACCATGCCGCACATCGGAATACGCAGGTATTCGTCAGCCGCCTCCATCGCCTCGTCCGAGATACCGGCATGCTCCGTGCCGAAGATGAGGGCAAATTTTCCCCGCCCGACATCGAAAGTCTCGGGCGTACAACTCTCGCGGTGGGGCGTGGTGGCCACCAGGCGATAGCCCTCCGCCTTGAGGGCCGACAGGGCCTCCGACGTGGAGCTGTGACGCACCAGGTTGAGCCAACGGTCCGAACCGCGCGAAATGTTTTGCGAGGGGTCGAATTGGCAGCGGGTCTCAATCGTATGCATACGTTGTACGCCAAAGGCCTCGGCGTGGCGAATCAGAGCCGCCGCGTTGTGCGGATGGAAGGTATTCTCCGTGAGGAGGGTCATGTAGTTAGTCCGCATCGAAAGGGTCTTCACAAAGAGCGAAAAACGCTCCTCGGTCATAAACGTAGCGAGGTAGTCGATGCGCTCCCGATACCACGACAGGGGATGCTCCTCGGTGGGGAGCGAGGGGATGTTATTTGCGATATTTGTCATCGTCGTCCATCATTTTGAGGTAACTCTCGTAGCGAAGCTCCGAAATCTCACCCGCCTCCAAAGCGGCCATCACGGCACAACCCGGCTCGTGGGTGTGGGTACAATTATAGAAACGGCACTCGCGGCCGTAATGCATCATTTCGGGGAAGTAGTGCCACAGCTCCTCCTCCTCGATATCAATCAGGCCAAAGCCCTTGATGCCCGGCGTATCAATCAGTGCGCCCCCTTCGCGCAAGGGGTACATGGTCGAGAAGGTGGTCGTGTGACGTCCCTTGTGGTGGCTGTCGGAGATGTCGCCTGTGCGGATATCGAGCGTAGGGTCGATGCGTTGTACGAGGGTCGATTTCCCGACACCCGAATTGCCCGAGAGGAGCGTGGTGCGTCCCACCAAAAGGTCATGCACCGCTTCGACGCCCTCCCCCGTTGTGGCCGAAACCTCCACCACGCGGTAGCCGATAGGCTCGTATATCGAACGGAAAAAGGCCACCTCTTCGGCCGCTTGCAGGTCGATTTTGGCCAGCAGAATCGTCACCGGAATCTTGTAGGCCTCACACGTGACCAGGAAGCGGTCCACAAACTCCAGTGCCGTCTCGGGTTGGCGCAACGTAACAAGCAACAGGGCCTGGTCGATGTTGGCAGCGATGATGTGGGACTCCTTCGAGAGGTTCGAGGCGCGACGAATCACATAGTTGCGACGGGGCGTGATGTCGATAATAAGGTGGCTCCCCTGCTCGTCCGTGAGGCATCGTACCTCATCGCCCACGACCACCGGATTGGTCGAGCGGACCCCCTTCAGGCGCAGCTTGCCGCGAATACGACACTGCAAGCGTTCGCCCGCACACAACACCTCATACCAGCTGCCCGTAGCGCGTATGACCACACCCGTAAAGTAGTTCTCTGCCATCGGTTACTCCTTGTGTAGTTTTTCGACTTCGTCCTCCAACCAATCGATAAAGGGCAGTATCTGCCGCGAGAGGTTACGCACGGGGGCATACCCCTTCGATTGTTCGATTTTCTCTTGCGAGAGGAGGGCATTATCGATGTTGATTTTCTCGAAAGCGGCAAATGCCAAACTGAGCAGCAGCAGGTATTTGGCGGCTGCTACCACCACACCGAGTAGGATATCGACAAAGCCGAAACCGGCAAAGTGGAACAATTTGCGCACCACACGCCCCGTAAGGCCGACCAGCAGCATCGCCACGACCAGCACCACCACGAAGCCACCCGCTTCGGCATACTGCGCATCGAGTTTCAACAACGCTCCCGCCTCGGCACCGAAACGGGCAGCCAGCCAGATGGCCGCCACAACAGCCACAAGGGAGCAGAGTTGCAAAATAAAACCGCGTCGCCAACCGTTAATAAGGGCAGCAAGCAGCACCACACAGACGATTAAATCGAGTATATTCATCTTCGACAGGGGGTTATTTTGGACAAAAATAACAAAAAAAGAGGAAAGAGGCAAGAGGCAAGAGCAAAGAGAGTGGAAAGAGAGAAAAGTTAAAAATCCTTTGGCTTCCTTTAATCGCCTTTAGTTACCTTTAGTTACCCTTAGTTACCCTTTCCGCCTTTCTCGCCCTTCTCGCCTTTCTCGCCTTTCCGCCTTTCTCGCCCTTCTCCCCTAATTTTTAATTCTTAATTCTTAATTTTTAATTCCGAAAGTCGTATCTTTGCACTTGGTTAGGTTATAAACAGCTAAAAACATGAAACGATTTCTGCTACTTTGCCTGCTGGGATGCCTCACATTTTCAGCCTCGGCACGCGATATATACCAGCTTAACGACGGCTGGGAGTTCTTCTTCAAATCGGAAAACACCTCCGACAATGCCCGCATCGTGAGCCTGCCTCACTCGTGGAATACCGACCCGCTGGCCGGACAGAATTTCCGCGAAACGACGGGCAACTACCTGCGCGAGGTCTATATCCCCGACGAGTGGGCCTCGAAGCGCATCTTTATCCGTTTCAACGGCGCACAAACCGTTGCCGACCTCTTTCTGAACGGAGCGCACGTGGGCGAGCATAAGGGGGGCGGTACGGCCTTCTGTTTCGAATTGACCGACCTGATTCGTTTCGGCATGGACAACTCGTTGCAGGTGGTCGTAAGCAACACCTTCCGCTCGGATGTGCTGCCCGTATCGACCGACCAAAACCTCTACGGCGGTCTCTACCGCGAGGTGGAGCTGATTGTGACCGAAGAGCAGGCCATTTCGCCGCTCTACTACGGTTCGGAGGGTGTGCTGTGTCGTCCTTCGCGTGTTACGAAAGAGCGTGTCGAGGGCGAAATGGAGGTACACCTGCTCACCAACCCCAATACGGACGCCACACTCCGACTCGAGATTTTCAACGCACAGGGCAAGACGGTTTACACCCGCTCGCAACGTGTCATGGGGCAGCATAAGTCGGTGCGCATCCCCTTCCTCTTCGAGCAACCCCGATTGTGGAGTCCCGAGAACCCCAACCTCTACACCGCTTCGGTGCGCTTCTCGAACGACTCGTTCCAGGACGAGGTGTCGATTCGCACCGGATTCCGCAGCGTGGAGCGCGACGAAAAGAGCGGATGGATTGCCATCAACGGCTCACCGCAACGTCTCCACGGAGTGGTACTGCACCACGACAACGCGCTGGGCGGTCTGCTGGGTTCCATGGAGCTGGAGGAGGACCTGAAGATGGCGCAGGAGCTGGGAGCCACGGCCATTCGCTCGGCCCTGCAACCCCACGAGCAAACCCTCTACCACCGATGCGACGAGCAGGGTATGTTGGTCTGGATTGACCTGCCGATGCACCGCGCCCCCTTCATCGGGGATGTGGCCTTCTATTCGACCCCGGCCTTCGAGCATAATGCCCGCGAACAGCTGCGCGAAATCATCGCCCAGAACATGAACCACCCCTCGGTCATCATGTGGGGTATCTTCTCGCGTCTGGTGCCGCGAGGCGAGGAGATTCTGCAATGTGTCCGCAACCTCAACACCGAGGCCAAACGCCTCGACCCGAAGCGTTTAACGGTGGCTTGCAGCGACCAGGACGGCCCGATTAACTTCCTTACGGACCTCATTGCCTGGCGACAGGATGTGGGTTGGCAGCGCGGTTCGACCGCCGACCTGACGCTCTGGCGCGACCAGCTCAAAGCCAACTGGTCACACCTCGGTTCTGCCGTGACATATGGTGGGGAGGGGTTCCTCGGCATGAGCGCACGCGCACCCCAACTTGCCCAACGCTCACTCCCGACCGAGGAGCGACAAACGCGCTTTCATGAGGAGTACAGCCGCCAGTTGGAGGCCGACTCGCTCTTCTGGGGTACGTGGGTGGAGAATATGTTCGAATACGGCTCGGCACGTCGTCCCTACGGACTGAATGCCAACGGGTTGGTCACGCTCGACCGCCGCGAGAAAAAAGATGCCTACTACCTCTACCGCGCCATGTGGAACAAGGAGGCCAAGACGGTTCACCTGGCCAATCGCCGTGACCGCCAACGCTATAATGCACAGCAGAGTTTCACGATTTACTCTTCGGAGCCGCACCCCGTGTTGGTTATCAACGATGACACGGTGCGCCTACACAAAATCGCTCCGGTTATTTACCGAAGCGATACGTTACAGTTGCGTGGTCAGGTGCAGGTGCGGGTCTCGGCCGGAGGTGTGGGTGACGGTGTCACCATGCAGGTCGGCAACGTCTTAAGACCCCAAGCGCGGCCGGGCCTTCGTTAAAGAGGAGGTCTACCACCGAGAGGTTGCCCACGTAGGGTTGGCGGTCGGCAAAAACCTGGATATAGGGTTCGGTCACAAAGGCCGGACCCTCTTTTTGTTTCGGGCGCAAATCCAAATCGTCTGCTTCGGCCTCGATGTATTGCTCCGTGACGGGGGGCATCTGAAGGCCGAGCATCGCACACAGCTCGGCAATGAGCGCGAGGTTAAACTCGACAAGCGAGGGGTATTCGCGGTCGTAGAATCGCTCCAGACGGGGAGCGTAGTAGTCGAAATAGGGCGACGCCTTGTAGGCGGCCATCAGTGCGCCCCAATGCTGCTTCTGCCACCGCTTCGAGTAGTCGAGCCGCATCGCGTGCATCGGTTGGCGCGGACGATTGGCACGCACCACCTGGGCCGAAAGCTCCATCACGCCGTCCGAAGTCATGATACGGGCGCGATTGCGCTCCGAGCGTTTCAGGAAGTGTTCGCCCGTGTCGATGATGCACGCCCCCTGTTCAAGGGCGCAAAACCACGAAATCGAGGGCAGATAGGCTGCCGGAAGAAGAATACGCCGATTCAAAGCGGTATAATTTGTAATTTTTAATTCTAAATTCTACATTCTACATTTTCTTTTCACCTCTCCTCGGTCCAGTCACCGTTGCGCTTAATCAGCTCGATGAGTCTATCGAGTGCCTCCTCCTGCGGGATATTCTTTTCGATGACCTCACGCCCCTTGTAGAGCGTAATGCGTCCCGGGGCAGCCCCCACATAACCGTAATCGGCATCGGCCATCTCGCCCGGGCCATTGACGATGCACCCCATCACACCGATACGCAGATTCTTCAGGTGCGAGGTTTTCGAGCGAATCTCGGCCAGCGTCTTCTCGATATCGTAGAGCGTGCGACCACACGAGGGGCAGGCGATATATTCGGTGTAGGAGAAGCGCACACGGGCGGCCTGAAGAATCATCAGCTCCACCTCGCGCAACTCCTCGGCCGAAAATTGGGGCGCATCGACCCAAACACCGTCGGCCAGTCCATCCAGCAGGAGCGGACCCAAATCGGCTGCCGCCTTCACGGCCACCGTCTCCAACTCCTTGTCATCATACTTGCGACGCACCATCACCGGCTCCGCAGCCTCGTCGAGCGAGAGAATCGCAGCACGCAACTCGGCCGTGGGGTTCTTGCTCACCGCCTCCAAAACGCGGAAACCTGCGTGCGGTTCATCGTGCGTGAGGGGAATCTGTACCCCGCTACGACGACGATAGCGATAGGGCGAATAGCGTTCGGGGTATTTCACCTCAAACGCGCCTTCGCGTCCGGTAAAGTATTCGGAGAGGAGCTTTGCCGTCGGTATCTCGTTTTCGGGGGCCTCGGTCAGCGATACGCGAATCGTATCACCGATACCGTCCGAAAGGAGCGCACCGATGCCTACGGCACTCTTGATGCGTCCTTCGAGGCCGTTGCCCGCCTCCGTTACGCCCAGGTGAATCGGGTAGGTCATCCCCTCCTCCTCCATCGCCTTGACCAAAAGGCGATAGGCGGCCACCATCACGCGCGTGTTGCTCGACTTCATCGAGACAACCACCTGGTCAAAGTCCTCGCGACGGCAGATGCGCAAAAATTCCATGGCCGAGACGACCATCCCCTCGGGCGTGTCACCCCACTCGTCAAAGACGCGCTTGGCAAGCGAACCGTGGTTCACACCGATACGCAGTGCCACACCACGCTCCTTGCATTGGGCAATCAGGGCCTCCAGCTCGCCACGGTCGAGGCGGTAGTTGCCCGGATTGATGCGGACCTTATCGACGTAGTTGGCCGCCACGGCTGCCACCTCCGGAAGGAAGTGGATGTCGGCCACGATGGCTGTCTGAAAACCATCCGAACGAAGCCCTGCAACGATGTTGCGCAGATTTTCGCCCTCTTTTCGTCCCTGCGCCGTGAGGCGGACAATCTTACCTCCTGCACGGTCGATACGCTCGATTTGTGCCACCGAACCTTCGGTGTCGTTCGTGTCGGTGTTGGTCATCGACTGCACGGCTACGGGATATTCACCGCCAATCATCACCGTTCCGATGCGGACCGCGTGGCTCTTACGCCGCGCATAGTGTGTCAGTTCCATCTCCTTAAGTTTTCTTTTTTCGATAAGCAAAGATAATGAAAATTTCGTATCTTTGTCCTATGGAGCGCGTAATGATGCAGGATATACAGTATGTGTCGGGGGTCGGTGAGGCACGCGCCAAGCTGCTCAATCGGGAACTCGGCATCCGCACGGTGGGGGATTTGTTGAACCATTTTCCCTTCCGCTACATCGACCGCACGCGCATCTACCCCATCCGCGAAATTACGGAAGCCGCCCAACTGACCTACGTGCAACTTCGCGCCCGCATCCTGGGTGTCGCCTATGCCGGTGAGGGGCGCAAAAAGCGTTTCACGGCCTATGCCCAGGACGAGACGGGACGTGTCGAGCTGGTCTGGTTTCAGGGCATCAAATGGATAGAGAAAAAAATCGAAGTTGGACGCGAATACCTCATCTTCGGCCGACCGTCGTTCTATCGGGGCGAACTGCAATTGGCCCACCCCGAAATCGAAACAATGGAGCAGGCCCTCTCGCGCAAGGCCGAAAGCGGGATGCAGGGCATCTACCCCTCGACCGAGAAAATTACCTCTTCGTTCGGCACCAAGGGCTTTTACCGCCTGATTCAAAACGCCTGGGCCTTGGTCGGGCGGTCGCGCCTTGCGGACCCGCTACCCGAGGAGATGCGCCGCGAATATGGCCTTCTCGCGCTGCACGAAGCCTACTACAACATCCACTTTCCGCAATCGGCCGAACTCCTGCGACAAGCGCAATATCGACTGAAATTCGATGAGTTGCTCGGTGTGCAGCTCGGTGTGCAGTCGCGCCGCACGGAGCGTCTGGAGCGACAAAACGGATTCCTCTTCCCGAAGGTGGGCGAAACATTCAACACCTTCTACAACGAAAAGCTCCCCTTCCCGCTCACGGGTGCGCAGAAGCGCGTCATCAAGGAGATTCGCCAAGATACCGTCACGGGCTACCAGATGAACCGCCTCTTGCAGGGCGATGTGGGGTCGGGCAAGACGCTCGTCGCGCTGATTTCGATGCTGCTGGCCGTCGATAACGGTTTCCAGGCCTGCCTGATGGCTCCAACCGAGATTCTGGCCCGCCAACACTTTGCCACCATTACGCGGATGCTGGAGGGGATTCCGGTGCGTGTGGCGATTCTCACCGGCTCGTCGAAAACGAAGGAGCGACGCACGGCCCTCGAAGGCATTGCTTCGGGCGAAGTGGATTTATTGATTGGCACCCACGCCCTGATTGAGGACAAGGTGCAGTTCCAAAACCTCGGCTTTGTCGTCATTGACGAGCAACACCGCTTCGGTGTGGAACAACGCGCCCGCCTCTGGACCAAGAACCAACGACCGCCCCATATCCTGGTGATGACCGCCACCCCCATCCCCCGCACGTTGGCCATGACCCTTTATGGCGACCTGGATGTCTCGGTCATCGACGAACTTCCCCCGGGTCGTCGTCCGATTCAGACCTTCCACTACACCGACTCGGCACGCCTGCGGTTGTGGGGCTTTCTGAAGAAGCAGATTGCCCTCGGACGGCAGGTCTATATCGTCTATCCGCTCATTCAGGAGTCCGAGGCGATGGATTACAAGGACCTCACGGATGGCTATGAGGCCGTCTCGCGCGACTTTCCCCTGCCACAATATGTGACGGAGATTTGCCACGGCAAGATGAAACCCCAGGACAAAGAGGCCTCGATGGCCCGCTTTAAGTCGGGCGAGGCTCATATCTTGGTCGCCACCTCGGTTATCGAGGTCGGTGTCGATGTGCCGAACGCCACGGTGATGGTCATCGAGTCGGCCGAGCGATTCGGCCTTTCGCAGCTCCACCAATTGCGTGGGCGCGTAGGGCGCGGTGGCGAACAGTCCTACTGCATCCTCATGTCGGGCGAAAAACTCTCGAAGGAGAGCCGCGCAAGGTTGGAGGCCATGTGCGAGACGACCGACGGATTCCGCCTCGCAGAGTTGGACCTTAAGCTACGCGGTGCAGGCGATATCAATGGCACGATGCAGAGCGGCATGGCCTTTGATTTGAAGATTGCCAACCCCACGCGCGATGTGCAGGTGCTGACCCTCACGCGCGAAGCCGCCGAAAAGGTGTTGAAGCAGGACCCCCACCTCGACCAACCCGCTCACGGCGGACTGAAGAGCCTCATGGAGCGATTCTCGGCCCGCGAAAAGATTGATTTTTCACGCATTTCGTAATAAAGAACTCCGAAAAGGCGTTAGATAAGAAAATTCCCACGACTATGAAACGACTGCTATTTGCGCTCTTTGCCATCCTTTGGGCATCGACCAGCTCGGCACAACTCTACCACCCGGGTGAAGCGTTGGAGTACCGCGTAAGCTATCGCGCCAAATATTTCCCCAACACCGAAATCGGTTCGGTGGAGGTCACGACCGAAGAGGTCGATTTTCAAGGTACGCCCCACTATCGCGTGGTGGGCGTGGGCCGCACGTTGCCGACCTACCGCTGGTTCTTCAACATGGAGGACCGCTACACGATTCATATCGACCCCGCGACCCAACGCACGGTTCACTTCGCAAGCGACCTCCAGGAGGGCAACTACACCTTCGAAAGCACCTACCGCTACGATTGGGAGCAGATGCAGGTGGCAACCCGCTGGAGCAGCCGCAAACGCCCCTTCAAGGAGATGACCCTGCCGCTCACCGACCGTTCGATGGATGCCATCTCGCTCTTCTTCAATATGCGTTCAGCCTCGGTCGACGAGTTCACCGAAGGGGGTGTCGGAACGCTGGAGATGGTGCTGGAGGATACCGTGCGCCACATCAACTACCGTTACCTGGGGCGCGAGGTGAAGAAGATTCGCAACAAGGGTAAATTCCGCGCCCTGAAGTTCGAATGTCAGCTCGGCACGACCGAAGGATTCTCTTTCACCGACGGCACCGTTTTCACGCTCTGGATTTCGGACGACAGCAACAAAATCCCCCTTGCGATTGAATCGCCCGTGCGCATTGGCAGCATCCAAGCCTACATTTACGACTTCAAAGGGCTGAAATATCCCGTTGAAAGTTTGATAAAGTGATTTTTTCGCTATCTTTGTAGGTAGAAACCACTTATAACTAAACGCCATGAAAGAAGATAAATACGGCTACAACCCTGCCGAGGAGGATGACGAGGAGTATTACGACGACCCCCGCCCCCAGCAAGACCAATCGATTCGCGGTTATCGCATCGTAATCGGTATCTTGTCGGTGATTCTGGTAGCCATTTCGCTGCTCTACTTCAGTATTCACCGCGAGCAGATGCGCGACAACGCCCTTCTGGCGGCCGACCGCGACTCGATTCAGGCCGGTCTGAACGACCTGATTATCAACTACGACAGCCTACGCTACCAGAACGATTCGATTGCCGAGTCGCTTACGAAGGCTAACGAGCTGGTCGAGCAACTCAAGCAGGAGCGTCGTTGGAACTACAACAAGATGCGCCAATACGAGAAGGAGTTGGGTTCGTTGCGCACCGTGATGCGTGGCTATATCCGCCAGATTGACTCACTCAACACGCTCAACAAGAAGCTTATCACCGAGAATGTCTCCTACCGCAAGGAGATTACCTCGGCAAACCTGCGTGCCGATATGGCCGAGGAGCGTCAGGCCGAGCTGGAGAACAAGGTGAAGGTGGGTGCCGTGGTTCGCGCCCGCGATATTCGCCTGATGGCCCTCAATGACCGCGGTCGTGAGGTGACGCGCATTAAGAATGCCGCCCGCCTGCGCGTCGATTTCGTGCTGGCCGCCAACGAGTTGGCCACGCCCGGCAACAAGGCCATCTATGTCCGCATCACCTCGCCCGACGGCTACGTGCTGACCACCGAGTCGATGCCCACCTTCGAATTCGAGGGTTCGGCCATCAGCTACTCGGCCATGCGTGAGGTCGATTACCAAAATGCCGACCTCGAGGTGGGTATCTACTTCAACTCCTCGGGCTTTGCCACCGGCACCTACAAAATCGAACTCTACATGGAGGGCCGCATGATTGGCTCCACAGAAATCGCCATGCGATAAAAAAAGAGGCAAGAGGCAGGAGGCAAGAGGCAGGAGGCAAGAAAAATAAAGGATATTAACGAAATTAAGGAGATTAAAGAAAAACGCTTTGATTGCTTGAGAACAAAAAGCGAGGGGAACCCCTCGCTTTTTTTGTACGAAATACTATTGGCGCAGCTGCTCAATTTGATGAAGCACCTCATCGACCTGTCGACAACGGCGTTTTAAGAGTTTGAAGCCCCACATCAAAGAGACGACAATCAATGCGGAGGTAAGCACGAAGATCGGTAAATTCAGCGTAAAACGCGATGCGTATAGCACCGTCCACACCACAACGACCACAAGCGGAACGGATAAAATGAATTGGTTGCGTGCAACCATTTTGCGGTGACGACACACCCGTTCGGTCGCCTCGGTCATGGACTTGGTAGCCAAATGGACAATATCGAGGGTACGATATTCCGAAAGGGTAAGGATCAGCTCCAGCAGAGCGACCAACAGCACGAGCAGGCCAAAACCCCACGATGCGACCCCCATATCGCAATTGTGGGCTATGAAGACAACCGCTACCACCGGAGCGGCCACACCACTCAGGAGCATACGCTGCTTATACCACCGATTGACAGAGTTCATTTTTGCTTTCATCGAGCTTTGCAACAGTTCATCGGTCACGATGCGCTGATGTTCGAGTTTTTTATGAAGGAGGCCGAATTGACTTTTCAGGTCCTGAAAATCGGCCATATCTACTATTTGTTGATTCATGATTGATGCTTATTTATTGTTGGACATTGCTTTCAGTTGCTCCTTGACGCGAAACAGCCGAGTTGTTACATTCGACAGCGTGATACCGACCACGTTGGCTATCTCTTGATAGGTCATATTCTCCAGCCAAAGAAGAATGATGGCCCTATCGAAAGGGTCGAGGCGATTGATTCTGTCGTAGAGTTTTTGGATTTGTATGGTGTGGTCGTCGTCATCGTTGTACAAATCGATGCCGACCGAAAGAGGAATGGTTTGTACACGACCTCTCCGCTTTCGCTCATAGTTACTGCATGTGTTGAGGCTCACGCGCCATATCCAGGTTTTCAGCGCGCTCTCACCCCGAAACGAGGGAAAACCGCGCCATAGGTTAATCAACACCTCCTGGAAAAGGTCGTTCACCTCCTCCTTATCCTTCGAGAAAAAGTAACAAACCGTATAAATCGTCTGTCGAAATTCTCGAACCATTGCCGTAAATTGTTGTTCAATCTGCTCCATTTCCGATCATGTTCTACAACATTAGACACAGGAATCGCACAATCCTTTCACAAATTTCGGGTTTTCTTCAAAAAAATTAAGGGGATAAAAGAAAAACGTCATGCTGAGCTGTTGGCGAAGCATCTCTATCATAGCAGTCTGACTGAATAGAGATCCTTCGTTTCACTCAGGATGACGCTCTTTAATCCCTTTATTATCTTTGCTCTTTTCTCTTCGCTCTTGCCTCTTTCCTCTTCGCTCTTGCCTCTTTCCTCTTGATTAAATCAAGGCATAGAGCAGGTAAATCCAGTGCGCCACGATAGCCGCAGCGAGACCGCCGATGGTGTGTGCAAGAATGGCTTTGCTCGTCAGCTGGCGATAGCCGAGCGAGTCGAGCATGGCCGTATGGGTGCTTAAATAGCCGCTCCAGCACATACCGATTGCCGTGCAGACGGCAATGGCGTTGCCATCCATCCACCCCTCAGCCACGAAGTTCGGCACCACGCTCAAAGCGGCACCTACGGCTCCAAGAGCTGTGATGGGGAAGGCAATCAGATGCGGGTCGGTAAAGCCGAAGAGCCACTCAAAGAGCCATGCACACTGGTTGGCAAGCCACGGCAACAGTTCCACACCCTCAAAGGCAGCTCCTGTATATCCCGTTGCCGAGGGTCCAAAGGTGAGAATCATGACAAAGGTGGAGATAATCAACACACCCGGAATAATCGCAATGCCGACATCGACACCCGACCGTCCGCCATCCAAGAGGGCATTCAGGATACGGATAAAGAGCGACTCGTGGGGTTGCTTCTCCTCGGCAGCGACTTCGAGCGGCTCCTCAACGACCTGCTCGTCAGCAAATTGCGGATAGGCCTTGACGACAAATCGTTGCATAATGCGCGTCGAAACCACACAACCGACAAAGGCCCCCGCAAGACCGATAAACGGCTCGACATAAAAACCCTGCCCCACCATAAAGACGATGACCAGGAGTCCCATGCCGAAGGCGGTGCCGAAATTCGTCAGCGAGATATATTGATATTTCTTAAAATAGGCGGCAAAGCGTTTGTCCTGGGCCAGGGAGATGATGGCGGGGTTATCCGAAAGGAAGGTGACCACCGCACCGAGCGAGGCGACACCCGGAAGGTTGAACAGGGGCTTCATCAGCGGACGCAGCAACCGCTCGATGAGTTTCACCACCCCGAATTCGATGAACAGACGCCCCAAGGCTCCCGTGATGACACAGATACCCATCAGATAGAACACCGTGTCGAGCAGCAGCGCGTGCGCCGTTTTCATGATGGTATTGAGCATATTCGGAAGCCCCATGACGGAGCCGAGATAGCCGAAAATGAGGCCGATAATCACCAGGCAGGGGATGCCGTCGGGTATGCGTAGTCGTTTCATCTTTGTTATTTTCGTCTGTTGGGGGTAAACGAGAGGAGATTCATGCGCCAAGTCAGGCCAAAGTCGATAATCGACTGTTTGTTGCGCAAGACGTTCAGCTCCGCGTCATCCGACCCGTAGGTGTAACTGTATGCGGCGTGCAGGCGTACGTTGCGCTTGCCGCGAATGGGATAGACCTCCACGGCGGCACTCAGGCGGGTCAGCTCCGTGCCGGGCTGCACACAGAAATCACCGGCATGGTGGGTGCGGTTTACATCGTAGGTCGCCCTGGCCGAGAGGTGGAGATAGTCGCACGCCGTGACCTTCACCTGCCCCATCACCGAGCAATCGTTGAAGAAGAAGGGCTGACGGTCGGTGGCGCGGTTCATGATATCGAGGTCCAGCGTCACGCGCCCCACCTCGAGGCGGTTGCCCAATGCAACGTAGTAGATATACTCGCCCGGAAGATACTCGATGGCATTGAGCGAATAGAGTGCGCTGAACGAACCGTGCTTACCGACCCACATGAGGTTGTAGGCATACATCTCTTTCTCGGCACGGAAGGGGCTTTCGGTCACCTGCGCCATGAAGGAGTCGCGCCCACCCTTGAGGGTGTGCGTAAGGCTCGCTCCAAGCTGATAACACGCAATTTGGCTGCAATATTCCGAGTAGAAATAGGCATCAATCGGGGCCATGTCGTACTCATAGCCGCCGATGCCCAGCACCTGCTTACCGGCCGAGAGCGTCCACCGGTCGTTGGGTGTCGTGTAGCTCAAATAGAGGTAATCCGTGGCATCGAAGAAGCTTTGGTCCTTGTGGGCCTTGTTCAGTCGCTGGCGATAGGCGTAGCTCAACCCGTGTCCGAGGTCACCACTAATCAGGAGGTTGATAAACTTCCCTTTGAAGCCCGACTCATCGTTGATATGGTGGCCGTCGATGGTCTGTCGCGTATAGTCCACACGGGCCTCCAGGCCCAATTTCAGCAACTCCTCCTCTTGAGCGGAAACCGTTTGAACAAGGAGTGAAATGAGCAGCAGTGTAAAGAGTTTTTTCATGTTTGTTTGGATTGGCTGAAGGGAAGGGTTATACCTCAACGATGCCGGTGCGGATGGCATAGACGACCAGTGCGGCCGTATTCTTACACTCGGTCTTTTCGAGGATGTTGGCGCGGTGCTTATCCACGGTACGCTTCGAGATGAAGAGTTCGTCGGCAATCTCCTGGTTCGACAGACCGCGGCAGATGGCCACCAAAATCTCCTTCTCGCGCTCCGAGAGGGGGTCGTTCTCGGTGGAATTTTCGAAGTGCATACGGCGCGTGATGGACATCAACAGCTGGGGCGAGAAGTAGCTCCCCTCGGTCATCACCTGGTCAATGGCCTCAATCACCTCGCCAATGGCCGAGTCCTTCAACAGAAAGCCGCACGCGCCGGCCTTGACCATGCGCGTATAGTAGCTCTCCTCGCCGAACATCGAGAGGGTGATAATCTTCAGGTCGGGACGACGCTCCAAGGCGCGTTCCGTGGTCTCGGCACCATCGATGCCGGGCATCGAGAAGTCCATGAAGACCACATCGGCCTCCAGCCCCTGCAACATCTCCAGAAACTCTTCGCCCGAGGCAGCTTCGGCTACAACATGATGCGGGGTGCTGTGTTCGAGCAGACCGCGTAATCCGGTGCGAAACAGGGCATGGTCATCGACCAAAGCGATTCGGTAGGTCATTATGAAAGGTTTGTTTAGCGTTTTTTGTTCTTTTTGTGGTCACTCTTCGGGGTTGGTTCGCCTCCCGCGAGTGCAATGCAGATATGCGCCTGCATACCCGCTCCGGGTTGTGAGTGCAGCTCGTAAAGACCGCCCAGCGAGCCGATTCGTGACGAGATGTTGGACAGGCCCATGCCGCACTCGCTGGCCACGACGGGGTTGAAACCGCGCCCATCGTCACGATAGTCGAGTTGCAAGGCCGTGGGCGAGGCGGTGAGTTGCAGTTCGATAAGCGAGGCCGAGGCGTGCTTGAGCGAGTTGTTAATCAATTCGCAGATGACACGGTAGAGAATCACTTCGATATCGGTCTCGAAACGCTCTCGACCGAGGTTGGTTTTGAACAGAATCTTCACGTTGTGCATCGAGACGCTCTTATCGATGAAGTTCTGGACACCGCGTGCCAGACCGAAATCCTGCAAGACGTGGGGGGAGAGGTTGTTTGAAATCTCACGAATCGAGCGAATCGCCTCGTTGATAAGATAGGTCGTATTCGAGAGCATCTCGCGACGGGCGGGGTCCTGTTCCTCGCTTTGCAGGGCCGAGAGGGACATCTTGGCCGACGAGAGGAGGGGTCCGAGGCCGTCGTGCAACTCTTTGGAGAAGGTGCTGCGGGCCTTCTCCTCGGTGCGGAGCGTGGCGGTGAGCATACGGCGATTCCAAAGCTGGCGTTGGTGGTTCAGGCGGTCGATGTATTTGAAGAGTTTATGGGCATACATCACACCAATCGAGAGGCAGATGGAGACCACGAAACCGATATCGGCCATAAAAAAGCGCGGGATGGGGTGGCCGGCAAAGACAAGGAGCTGAATGATACGCTCGACCGATAGTACCGAGAATCCGATGATGAAGAGAATCCAGATGGAGTTGTATTTGGTGGCGCGTACCAACTTCAGGGCATAGACCGTGGCGATGGTCTGCACCAAAATGGCAAGGAAGAGAAGAATCTGAATAAACATCTTTTCGGCCGGTTCTGTTTGACAAATATAGCGTTTTTTTGAAGATTTAGAAAAATAACCACTATCTTTGTTCAGTTAAACCTCAGGATTTTCCGACGAAACCGCTTCCGTAAGATGAAAGACGACAAACGCCTGAAGCGCAAGGTGCGCAATTCGTACATCGTGTCGATGGTCAGCATGGCCCTCGTGCTGTTTCTGCTCGGCTCGGTGGGCTACCTGATGATGGCCGCCGAGCGCGTAGCCTCGTCGCTCAAGAACAGCATCGTGGTGATGGTCGAACTTAAAAACGGCCTTTCGGAGGTGGAGCGCGAGGCCATCGGAAAACTCATTGAGGAGGATGACCTAACCGCTTCGTTGCGGTTTGTGAGCCGCGAGGAGAAGGCTGCGGACGAGGAGTTTCGCAAGGTTTTTGAGAGCAGTTTCGAGGAGGTGCTGGATGAGAATCCGTTGCTCGACTCGTTCGAGGTGACCCTCACGGCCGGCTCCGAGGAGCGCGATGAGGTGGACCGTTTCCTGACCATGGTCGAGCAGATTGACGGAGTGGACCGCGCCACCTTCCCCGCCCTGATGGCCGAGCAACTGCATCGCACGGTGGGTAAGATACGCTTCGTGATGTTGCTTTTTGGAGGTGCATTGCTGCTGATTTCGCTCATCCTGCTGAACAATACGATTCGTCTGGCGATTTTCTCGAAACGCTACCTTATCAACACGATGAAGTTGGTCGGTGCAACGAAGTGGTTCATCATGCGTCCCTTCCTCTCGAGTGCCATTTCGCAGGGGGTCATGTCGGGCCTGCTGGCCGCACTGCTGTTCGCTGCAGCCGTATATGGCCTCTCGGAGGCGGTTCCGGAGCTTACGACCCTGGCCGAGTGGCAACACGTCGGGATAATGCTGGGGCTGTTGGTCGCTGTGGGCATCCTTCTTTCGTTGCTCTTTACGGCGGTGGCCATCAACAAGTTTGTGAATATGAAGTCGAATAAAATATACCTCTATTGATATGAACAAGCAACTCGATAATCAACCCGAGAATCCGCGTATGCCCCTTACGCGCAAGAACTACATCATCCTGGCCATCGGCTTTGCCATCGTGCTGCTGGGCTTTGTGTTGATGGCCGGTGGCGGCAACCACTCGACCACCGAGTTCAACTACGAGATTTTCTCCTTCCGTCGTATTACCTTGGCTCCGATTTTGGTCGTAGGAGGCTTTGTAGTCGAAATTTACGGCATTCTGAAGCGGTATTAAACCACACGATTCGCCCTATACGACATCAGACAATAGAGCGGGTGTTCGAACCGAAAGGTTGGACACCCGCTTTTTTTCGGACACGGCAGATGCCGCAAGAGGCTTGTGAGGCGGATTCGCTTTCCCCGGCTTTTGGGTGGGGCGAGGTACACCATAAACACAAAAAAGGGTCAGCTTTCGCTAACCCTTCTGTGCCCAGGACAAGACTCGAACTTGCACGAACTAATGTTCACTACCCCCTCAAAGTAGCGTGTCTACCAATTTCACCACCTGGGCAGACACTGTTTCCGTCAAGGCTTTGTGCCTTTCGGGAGTGCAAATATAGGGAGGATTTTGCAAAAAGCAAAATTTTCGCTAAAAAATAATTCTTTTTGCGAAAAAAGTTGCCCGCCACGGCAGTTGTCGAAACCGCGGGTGAGACGGGCGAGAAAGAATCAGGTGCCTTAAGGGGCTTAAGGGTTTTTGCGTTCCATGCAACTCTTTCCTCGCATAAAAAAACGGGGTTGCTTTCACAACCCCGATTTCTTTATTCCTTTCGTTTTTCGATTTGACGCTTGATGGCGTCGATTGCATTATCCACAGCCTCTTCGAAGGTGCGGGCCTGCGATTCGGCACGCATATCGCCACCGGGAACACGAAGGGTAATCACTGCGATTTTATTGCCTTTTTCGGCATCCTTTTCGAGCTTGAGTACCACCTCGGCACTCGTAGGCTCTGCAAAACGCTCCAATTTAGCCATTTTGGCATTGATGAACTCGATGAGTTGCTTACCGGCATCGAATTTTACGGATTGAATCTGTACGTCCATAGCCTTATGTTTTAATGGTTTAACTTCGGTTGCAGGCCCCATTACCTGCTGTATTAAGCTATCAGCTATCAGCCATCAGCAGTCAGCTATCAGCTTTTAGCCATTTTGAATTCTAAATTCTAAATTCTACATTCTAAATTTTGAATTCTAATTCTTTCCTCTTGCCTCTTCGCTACTCTTCCCTTTCGCGGGGGTGGGCGGCGGCATAGACCTCGCGGAGGCGGGCGATGCTGTTGTGGGTATAGACCTGCGTCGATTGCAGGGAGCTATGCCCCATCAGTTCCTGAATCTCGCGCATATCGGCACCTCCGTTCATGAGGTGGGTGGCAAACGTATGACGCAACACGTGGGGACTCTTTTTGCCCTTCACGCCCGCCTCGCTCAAGACCCGCTGCACAATGCGATAGACCTTGATGCGGGAGATTCTGTCACCTCGGCACGTTAAAAATAGTGCTTTTTCTCCACTTTTGCAAATTTGTTGCCACTGAATTAGGTGTCGGTGGGCAATAATTTTTTCGGCTACTGGGGGCAAGATGGGGACAAGTCGCTCTTTATCACCCTTTCCCACTACGCGCAGGGTGCGCATATCGGCTGAAAAATCAGACCAGTCGATGGCCACCAATTCGGCCAGACGCAACCCCGTGGTGTAGAGGAGCAGGATGATTAGCTCGTCGCGTGACGACTCGAAATCGTTCGTCGGCGTTTCGGCCGTATCGTGGAGCAGCTCCTGCATCCTGCTTTCGGGGACAAACGAGGGGAGGCGTTGCGCCGTGCGCAGTGCGGGGAGATGCAACGCAGGGTCGCTCTCCAGCTTGCCGTGCCGATGCAGAAAGCGGAAGTAGGCCCGCAGCGACGAAAGTTCGCGGTTGATGGTGTCGGCCTTGAGTTTCACACGCCTACCGGCTGTCGATTTTCCTCGCCCCTGCTCACTGCGATAGACAATCCATTCGCGCAGATGCTCCTTCTTCACCTTGTTCGCCACGAACGGTTGTTTGTTTTTCTCGCTCCACCACACCATGAAACGCTCCACATCGCGGCAATAGTTGCGCACGGTGAGGGGCGAATAACGGCGTTCAACGGTCAGGTATCGGGTAAAGTCGTCAAGCATACGATACAAAGTTATAAAAAAATATCGTACCTTTGTTTTATAATAAATAACAAAGAGTATGAACCTGACACGCGAAGATTTCAAGCCCGGGACCCTGGTCTATCCCCTGCCGGCCGTATTGGTGAGTTGCGGTGCAACGGACGAAGAGAAGAATCTGATTACGGTAGCCTGGACGGGTACTATCTGCTCCGACCCCGCGATGTGCTATATCTCGGTACGCAAGGAGCGTCACTCACACGCCATCATCAGCCGCACGGGTGAGTTTGTCATCAACCTCACAACCCGCGCCCTGTGTCGTGCAACGGATTGGTGCGGAGTGCGTTCGGGACGCGATTACGACAAATTCAAGGAGATGGGGCTGACCCCCGTGTGGGCCAAACACGTGAAGGCTCCGCTGGTGGCCGAGTCACCGGTCAATATCGAATGTCGCGTCAAGCAGGTCATGGAGCTGGGTACGCACGATATGTTTATTGCCGAGGTGGTGGGCATCGAGGTGGACCCGCAATATCTCGACCCCGAGACGGGTAAATTCCAACTCGAGAAGGCCGACCTGGTGGCCTACTCGCACGGAGAGTACTATACGCTGGGCGAGAAACTGGGTACGTTTGGCTTCTCGGTCAGAAAGAAAAGAGCAAAGAGGAAAGAGCAAAGAGCGAAGAGATAGTAAGAGAAAGAGATTAAAGAAATTAAAGAAATTAAAGATTTTAAGGAGATTAAGGAATGATTCTTTAATCTCCTTAATTTCATTAAACTCCTTAATATCCTTATAATTATTAGCACCACCGCTTTTTTCTGTCAAACTCAACGCAAAGGCCCGTTCTTAACGGGCTTTTTTGATTTTAGAGGAGCAGATTTTGTCATGACGAAGTTCGGCCTGGATGGGACATACTAAACGTATTTCCCATTCAGGCCGGACAAGGAAGGGCGAAATCTGCCCTATAAAATCGAAAAATCACTTGTTGCGTTCTGCAACAAAGGTACAGAGATGTACCAGAGAAGTTCTGTAGGGGGTGTCGGGATATTCGGAGAGGAGCTGAACGGCACGGGCGATATAGCCTTGCATGACGGCCTGTGACTCCGCCAGTCCACCCTCTTCAATCACCAAATTTTGCAGCTCCTCGACAGCCGCTTCGTCCTCATGGCACTTTTGGAGGCGGTCGAGCAGATAGGCACGGCGTTTGTCGTCGGCTCTATCGAGAATAACGAGCAGCGGCAGGGTAATTTTCCCCTCACGCAGGTCGTTGGCCAGGGGTTTTCCGGTAGCGGCCGAGGGGGAGTAGTCGAGGATATCGTCCTGAATCTGGAAGGCCATACCGAGTGCCTCACCGAAGCGACGCATGGTGGTCACCTTGTCGCGCGTGGCACCTACGGCCAAGGCACCCGAAGAGGCACTGACACCCAGCAGGCAGGCGGTCTTCTTGTAGATGATGTCGAGGTAGGTGCGGCGCGTCATGTTCTGCTTTCTCACGCAGTCGTCCTGCAACAGCTCCCCTTCGCAGAGGGTTGCCATGCGGCCGCAGATGTGCGACACGAGGTCGAACTGGCCACTTTCAAGACCGATGGCCATGTTGCGCGCCAGGATGTAGTCGCCGAGCAAAACCGCCTTGCGCGACTGCCAGAGGGCATTGGCCGAGGGGCGACCGCGTCGCTCGTCGGCTTCGTCAATCACATCGTCGTGGATGAGCGAGGCGGTATGAATCATCTCGACCAACATGGCGGCCAACGAAACACGTTGTCCACCCGCAGCTCCGGCCGTGCGGGCATTCATAGCGGCCGAGAGGGTTACCAACAGTGGGCGGACCCCTTTGCCACGCGACGAGAGGGCGTGCTGTAACATCTCGTTCAGCAGGTCACCCTCGGCCGTGAATTGTCGTTCGAGAAAGGCCTCATAGGCCTCCAACTCCTTTGTGACGGGTTGGCGGATGGCATCGAGTGTTATCATGACGATTCAAACTTCAACTACAATGCAAAGATAGGCATTTTCTTGGACGAATCGCCTTTGTGTCCGCTTTTTTTCGTACCTTTGAGGTGCTTTAGAAGAGTTTTTATGAATCGTTTGAAGAGTTTCATTCCCCACCTCCTGCCGGCCGCTGTGGCCGTGGCCCTCTTTTTTGTGGTTTCGGCCCTCTATTTTGCCCCGCAATTCGGGGGCGATAAGCTCGCCGCGCACGATACGGTGCAGTATGAAGGCATGGCCCACGAGATTTTGCAGACCCGCACAACTACGGGTGAGGACCCGCAATGGACGGGGGCGATGTTTGGCGGTATGCCGGCCTACCTGATTAACGTGAGCTACCCCACACAGCTGGTCATGCAGAGCGTCGGACGCATCAAAAATCTGATGGATACACCGGCCGCCTTTCTCTTCTTTGCGATGCTCGCGCTGTGGCTCATGCTACGCATCCTGAAGATTGACCCCTGGCTCTCGATAGCCCCCGCGCTGGCCTACGGACTTTCGACCTATTTCCTGCTCATCATCGGGGCGGGACACGTGACCAAGATGTGGGCCATGGTTTGGGCCCCGCTCATGATGGGTGGGGCGTGGATGGCTCTACGCGGTCGAATGTGGCCGGGCGTTGCGCTGACGGCCTTGGCCGCATCGCTCGAAATCGGTGCCAACCACCCGCAGATTACCTACTACTTCCTGATGGCCATGGCGGCCTTCTGGTTGAGCGAACTCTGCTTCGCGCTCCGCGAAAAACGAATGGCTGATTTCGTGCGTCGCACGCTGTGGCTGGCCGCTGCGGGCGTGGTAGCCGTTCTCTCGAACCTGGCTCCCCTCTATTACACGATGCAACACACCCCCGACACCATCCGCGGAGGCTCGGAGTTGGCCGTTGCGAGCGATGCTCCGCAGTCGGGACTCGATTTGGAGTATGCCACCGCCTGGAGCTACGGCAAGGCGGAGAGCTGGAATATGCTGATTCCCGACTTTGCAGGACGCGATTCGGGTCACAGTTTTTCGTCGAATGGCGAGGTGGCAGCCGTAGCCAACGAGCTGGGGCTGAATGGTCTGGCCGAGCAACTCCCGACCTATTGGGGCGGACAGCCCTTCACGGCCGGCCCGACCTATCTCGGAGCTGCCGCCATCTTCCTGGCGGTGCTGGGTCTGATGCTGACCGAGGGGCGCAATCGCTGGTGGATGGTCGCCGTGATGCTGTTGATGCTGCTCCTGGCCTGGGGACGCAACCTGATGGGATTCACCGAATTTTTCTTCCACTACCTGCCCGGCTACAATAAATTCCGCACCGTCTCGATGACCCTCGTGGTGGTACAGTGGGCCGTACCGGTGCTGGGGGCTTTGGCCCTCGGGGAGTTGGTGCGCACGGAGCGCGACCGCAAGCTGACCCTGAAAAAGGTGGGCTGGGCGGCCGGCATTACGGGCGGTCTGTGTCTGGTGATGATACTGCTGGGCGGTGCGCTCTGCTCGTTTGGCGAAGGGGAGGCTACGGAGCTGATGACGGGCTATATGCGCGAAATCTTTGCCGCCAACAACCTCCAAAGCTATATCGACCGCGGCATGGACCTCGAATGGGGCGAGATGCTCGCTTCGGCCATGGTGTCGGAGCGTATCTCGATGATGCAGGCCGACGGTTGGCGTTCGCTCCTCATGATTATCCTTGCCGCAGGGGCTGTCCTGCTCTTTGTCGGAGAGAAAATCAACCGCTCGATGTTGGCCGGTCTGCTGGCCGTGGTGATGCTCATCGACCTCGTTCCGGTCGATATACGTTTCCTCTCGCACGATGATTTCGTATCGCCTGCACGTCGCAAGATGACGATGACGGCAGCCGACAAGGCCATCTTGCAGGACAAGGAGCCGGGCTACCGTGTGATGAACCTGACGGTTAGCACCTTCAACGATGCCACGACCTCCTATTTCCACCGCTCGGTGGGAGGTTATCACGGTGCGAAGCTCGCCCGTTACCAGGATTTGATTGACCACTACCTCTCGAAGATGGATAACGGGGTACTCGATATGCTCAACACGCGCTACCTGATTGTGCGCGGTGAGGAGGGACAACCCACCCCCCGTCGTCGCGACACGGCCTTTGGCCCCGCGTGGTTCGTATCGGAGGTAGCCTATGCCCCCACCGCACAGAGCGAAATCGAGCAACTCGGGCAGGTCAATCTGCGCGAAACGGCCGTTGTGGCGGGCAAGGATGGTGCGCTCATCACGACCCCTGTGGCCGATGTGGCGAACCACCGCATCACGATGACCGACTACCACCCCCACTACCAACGCTACACCTACTCGGCTCCGACCGATGCCGTGGCCCTCTTCTCGGAGATTTACTATAACAAGGGGTGGAAGGCCTATATCGACGGGGTGGAGGCACCCTATTTCCGCGCCGACTACGTGTTGCGCGGTATGCAGTTGCCCGCAGGCGAACATACGGTCGAATGGCGATTCAAAGCACCGAATTGGGGATTGATTTCGACCCTGACTTTAGTGGCCTCGATGGTGATTCTGCTGGGTGCCGTCGTTGCGCTTCTCCTCTTCTTGCGCTCTGCTACCGCCCCCGCCCCTGCCCCCACCTCCATGCCCAAGCAGTAACGGGGAGGGATAAAAAAGCAAAAGGGTTGGCCAAAAGCCAACCCTTTTTCCAGTGCCCAGGACAGGAATCGAACCTGCACGCCTTGCGGCACACGCACCTGAAACGTGCGCGTCTACCTATTCCGCCACCTGGGCATTTCGGAATTGCAGGGGCAAAGGTAGTGAAAAAAACACAACCTGCAAGCGTTTTGCAAAAAAAATCGCAAAAAACTCCCTCCCTACTTGTTCAAATACTTAAAGTGGAAGAGCAACAGATAGACCACCGCCACCGAAATATAGCTGTCGGCGAGGTTAAAAACGGGGCCGAAGAAGTAGTTGTTCTGGTCCACCAGGAACGAAAGCCAACTCGGGCAACTGCTCCACTCAAAGAGCGGGAAGTAGAACATATCGACCACCTTACCCATCATAAAGCCGGCATACTCACCGCCAAAGTGGGCCACGGTCATCGGGGTCGAGGCCGAGAAACAGAGACCGTAGAAGGCCGAATCGAGGATATTACCCACGGCACCGGCCAAAATCAACGCCAACCCCACCAACACCCCTTTGGGGGTATCCTCGCGGCGGTTGAGGTAATAAATCAGGTAGGCGATACCGCACGAGGCGGCCACACGAAAGAGGCCCAAAATGAGTTTGCCCCAATCGTGCCCCCCGCCCGTCATAAGGCGCATACCGAAGGCCGCACCCGGGTTCTCGATAAAGCGCAGCTGGAACCAATCGGGGCAGACGATGATACCTTCACCGAGGGCGAGGTGCGTTTTAATCCAAATCTTAAGAGCCTGGTCGGCGATAAGCAACACGACAACCAGCCATGCAAGGTGTTTGAGTTTCATTCCACAAAAATAGGGTAAAATGTGAAAAGATACAACAATCGTGGCGACTTTACACCGCGAGCGGTTGCATCGCGCGGCTAAAAGTCGAAATGGAGGCTGGCGTTAATCGAGAAATTTTGCGGTTTATGGCCATCGGGACGCGCACCGCGGTGCGAGAGTCGCCAGATGAAATCGACGCGCAGCAGGCGGAAGATGTTCTCGACACCGAAGCCCGCCTCGAAGTAGGGTTTGGCAACCGAACTCATGCCCGCAGGGAAGAGCAGGGAGGCCTCGGTGGCGGCCAACGAACCATCGTTCTTTTCCGAAAGATTGCCCCATACGCCCTTGGCTACCAGCACCTCGCGCAGTTTAAGCCGCTTGAGCAGCGGAATCTTGCCCAACAACGCCCCACCGAAGTGATGCTCATAGAAGCAGGCCACCCATCGATCGGAGGCAAACTCGTAGTAGTCCATGCACGAGAAGGCATAGGGGTCGTAGAAGTAGGTGCCGTTACCCTCGTGCAACTTCAGCAGCGGATAGGGCAGGCGACCCCAGATTTTACCCGCCTGAATCAGGATTTCGGAGCGACCCATCGGAGGCAGTTCGGGACGGAAGAAAATCGAGCCGTCGATGCGGTAATATTCGGGGCTTCTGGGCAGGAGTCCCTTCAGACCGGCCGTTGCGCTGAGGGTCAGAATCGGGTAATCCGACCCGAGCGAATTTTTATCGAAGGCCGTGCGGTAAATCTTCTCATTTTTCGACAACCGAATACCCACCGAAAGCGAGGCATCATCCACCGACTCAATGGGTTGCGGAAGCTCACCGGAGCGCACCATCGGGACATAACGATTGCTGTAGATGCGACGCATCTGCCCCGTGAGGAAGGTACTGACGCCGTGAATCCACTCGTGTTCGTACTGCACCTCGCCACGGTCCACCATCGAAAGTCGCTGGTCGCCACGCGAGAAAATCGACGAGAGGATGTTGCTCTCGGTGAGGGCATTGGCACCCGCACCGAGCTGCATCACATCGTGCGCACCCTTCAGCGTAAGTTTGCGCGTGAGGCGACGACTGAGCGAAAACTCCACGCCTCCGCCACCCTTCCAGCGTTCATCCTTCGTGCCGTAGGCCGCGTAGGCCGAGAAGCGCACACGACGGCTGAATTGGGTGGTCGTGCGACCGCCCAACTGGGGACGGAAGCCCTCCAAATCGTTGAACGAAGCGAGTTTATAGTAGGGGCCGATACCGATATATTTCGTGTTGTAGTGACCCACGATAAACATATTGATTATCGTGTAGATGTTGCGATAGAGGGGTGCCTGCTGAATCGAATCGACCATGTGGTAGATATTCCTCTCGCGCTCCGAGAGGGCGTAGGGACGCACCTTGTCCCAATAGGCATCCTCCTTGGTCTCCTCGCGGGCCTCGACATAGACATTGTTGTCCATCGCCAGCACCTCACGCGGAATCTCGACCCCGACACGGGAATTGCTGTACGACACCTCGCGTGTGCCGATAAACGAATTGAGTTTCGACGAGTCGCGCATGGCAATCGTAAATTCGGCCTGCACACGGTCACGACGACGCATCCAATGCAGGGAATCGACCGGTTCGTTTTCGTTCTCAAGCACGAGGTGCTTAATCCAGTTGATGTTCGAACGGCGCGGCAGACGGGCCGTCACATTCTTCAGGGCGTAACTCTCGGCATCGATGTGCATCTCACCATCCAAGACGGGGGTCGAAAGCCCCTTCGGGTGGAAGCGAATCTTGTAGCTCTTGCGCCCCTCGATATCGAGGCTGTCGATGAGGAAATAGTTGTAGAACATCCGCCCGCCATCGGCCAGGGGTGAGGCAAAGCGGACATTGAAAATATCGATGAAGTTGTGGTAAAAATTGACATTGCCGGGCATCTGTCCCGTAAATTGGGCCACCGAGAAGCTGTCCTCGACACCCGACACGCGGTTTGCGCGAATCACCTCGCGTTCGACCGAAGGCGAGAGGGAGTGGTAGTAGTCGGCCTTCGTCTCGGAAATCATTGCCGGCAGGTATCTGCGACCGGTGAGGGCCGACGTATCGACATACTCGAAGATGAAGCCGAAGTTGCGTTGCATACGCTTGTTCTTGAACTCCTCCTTGATGTTCGTCAGCCCCAGTTCCATCTTCGTATAGGTCTCGGTCGTATAGCTTTCGAAATGGTCGGGATTGTTCCGTTTTTTGCGCTCGATGACGCGGTCCAAAATCGGGAAGGCGGGGTTTTCGCCCGGGGTAACCACCACCTGGTCGATGGCAAAATCGGCCGTCTTGAGGCGGAACGTAAATTCGGTATAGGCACTCCGTTTCACGGCCCGCTCGTCGGTCACGAAGCCCATCATCATCACCTGCAACGTATCGACCGCCTCGCGTGTTTCGAGCGAGAAGAGGCCCTCTTCGTCGGTCATCATGCCGACCGTGGTCCCCTTAAAGACCACCGAGGCAAACTCCAGCGGATTGCCCTCCGAGTCGGTCACACGACCACGCACACGGGTCGATTGTGCCACGGCCGAAAGGCTGAAGCAGAGGAATAAAAGGAAAATTATGGTGCGAAAACTCTTTTTCATGACGATAACAGAGCAAAGGTCTTGAAAAAATCGCAGAACTACAACCTTTTCATACCAAAAAGAACAATAAAGGACCAAGATTGACAAGAGGAAAGAGCAAAGAGGAGAGAGGAAAAGATATAAAGATATTAAAGGGATTAAAGGGATTAAAGAGATTAAAGATTTTAATGAGAGCCTGTCCTTAATCTCATTAATCTCATTAATCTCTTTAATTTCATTAATATCCTTTAGCTCCCTTTAGCCCCCTTAAGCTCCCTTATGCAACCTTAAGCCCCCTTAAGCAACCTTTAGCTCCCTTAAGCCCCCTTTAGCTCCCATAAGCAACCTTAAGCCCCCTTAAGCCCCCTTAAGCCCCCTTAAGGCACCTTAAGGCACCTTATAAAACTTTCTCGCCCTTTTCGCCTTTTCGCCTTTCGTTCTGTCTCGGTATAAAAAAGCAGGCTGATGCGCAAACCTTACGCATCAGCCCCATAACGAAACAAAACGAATTACTCGTAACGCTCGAAATAAATCGTTGCCTGAATCATGCAATCATACTCTTCGTCATATTCCTCTTCATAGAGAACCAACGACGAAGCGGTCAGCTGTTTAATCACGGCACTACCCTCGTAACCATCCTCCGACATAAAAAGTGTGTTGCCCGATACGCGGTACGTAAAATTCTCATAAACATATCCGTCCTCTTTGATGTAGCCCGTACCATCTTCGTTGAAACCCCAGACGTACTCACCGTAAGCGTACTCGTCGTCGATGTCAGTCTCTCCGTCTTCAACATAGACCTCCTTAACAATCGACCACTCTCCGATAATGTCGGACGGATTGCCAACACCCCCATCATCGTCACCGCAAGCGGTCATCGTGCAGCACAGCAATGCCGCAAAAGCAAAATAGAAAAATTTTTTCATGGTTTATATGCCATTTTGTGCCGTAGCGACCCCGATGCGGCGGTTTGGGTAAAAAGAAAGTGTGGAGCCGAATCGTCTATCTGTGTAGAGGTTCTGGAACACCTTGAATCAAATAAACAATACCCCACACCCGTATTGGAGCATGGGGCAAAAATGCAGCCACGAACGATACCAATACCGAGTGATGAGTGTGATTGCTCTCCCTGATTCAATGAAATTTTCCAGATTTCTACACAAGAATAAAAGCGATTACACTTTCATCAAAAAATAGGTTGCAAATCCTCGCGGATTGCACGACAAAATTACACTTTATTTTCCGTTCGACAAACAAAACGTGTAAAAAATGTACTATTTTTGCGAAAACAACCGATAGCTATGAAACGACTGATTCTCCTTTTGATTGCAATTGTAGGCCTCACCGTAACGAAGGTCGGGGCGCAGGTACACTGGGTCGAGGGTTCGACCGACGAGGTGCGCGAGTTGGCCATGAAGAGCGATAAGTTGGTCTTTATCGACCTCTATGCCGATTGGTGCGGCCCCTGCCAGATGATGAACAACCGTGTCTTTACGCGCAAGGAGGTGGGGGAATTTTTCGCCCGACATTTCGTAGCCGCAAAATACAACATCGAGCGACCCACGGGGCGCAAACTGATGCAGCTCTACGGCAAAGGCTCTATTCCGTTGTATCTGATTTTCAACACCGAAGGCGAATTGCTCGGCTCGATTCTGGGGGCCTACCCCGCCGAGGAGTTTTTGCGCCACCTCGAACAAATTGTGAAGAGGAAAGAGTAAAGAGCGAAGAGCAAAGACCTGAAGGATAATAACGAAATTAAGGAGATTAAGGAAGCCTTTAATCTCCTTAAAATCTTTAATTTCTTTAATCTCTTTTTAATCTCTTTCCTCTTCGCTCTTCGCTCTTCGCTCTTTGCTCTTTCGTGGATAGCAATCCACAAGCGGCCTGAATATCCTCGCCACGCGAGGCTCGGATGGTGGTCTGGATGCCACGTGCCGTGAGCGTATCGCGGAAACGGAGCATCGCCTCGTCATCGGGCGAGAAGTAGGGCGAGTCGGGAATTTTATGGAATCGGATGAGGTTGATACGGCACTTGATGCCATCCAACAGGCGGCTTAATTCGCGGATGTGGCGCGGAGAATCGTTCAGGCCGCTCATCACGATATACTCAAACGAGACCCTTCGCTGGTGCGTGAAGTCGTATTCGCGCAGGATGTCGGCCAGCTCATGAATCGGATAGGCCCCCTCAATCGGCATAATCGCCTTACGCTCCTCGCGGAAGGGGTTGTGCAGGCTGACGGCCAGATGCACCTTCGTACTATCGAGGAAACGACGCAGGTTGCTCACCACACCGGCCGTCGAAACGGTAACGCGCGTGGGCGACCAGCCGAAGCCCCACTCCGAGGTGATAATCTCCAGCGCACGCAACACCTCATCGAGGTTGTCGAGCGGCTCTCCCATGCCCATAAAGACCACGTTGGTGAGCTTGTCGCGCTCGGGCAACGAGACCAGCTGATTCAAAATCTCGGCAGCGGTGAGATTGTGTTGCAGCCCTTGTCGTCCGGTGGCGCAGAACTTACACCCCATGCGACACCCCGCCTGCGAAGATACGCAAAGCGTAGCACGCTCACCGTCAGGAATATAAGCAGCCTCCACGTAGTGACCCTGCAAGGTCTTGTAGAGGTATTTTTTCGTACCGTCCTTCGACACCGAAACCCGCACCGGAGCCGACAATACGGTGGCGAATCGCTCGGCCAGCAACGTGCGATTTTTGAGCGAGAGGTCGCTCATGAGCGACGGTTCCTCCACGTGCCGCTGATAGAGCCAGCGTGCCACCTGTTTGGCGGCAAAACGGGGCATTCCCAATTCGGCACACACGGCGGCCAATTCCGCCGGATTTTTTCCGTATAGAGGCTCTTTCTGGGTTGTCATGACTCTGATTTTGGGCTTCCGAGGGACAAATTTAGCTATTTTTTGAAGATTTTTCGGAGCGGATGATACAATTTTAATTTTTTCTCTTTATATTTGTGGTGCATTGGATACGTATGGCCATGCCATGCGTGTCGTTTGTTGTGGAAATAACAATTAAAAAACTACAATAGAATGGAGATTAAAAAGAGTCCCAAAGCAGACCTTCAGAACAAGCGAGGTCTTTTGCTGGAGATTGGTTTGGCCGTAGCCCTGGCCATCGTAATCGGTGCCTTTGCATGGACGCCGAAAGAGCACCGTATCGAGCAAGTCGATTTGAACTACGCCATCGTAGAGGAGGAGATTACCGAGATTACGCGTCAGGACCAGAAGCCTCCCGAGCCGCCGAAGAAGGTGGAGGTGAAGGTGATTGCCGACCTGCTGCAGGTGGTAACCAACGACACGAAGATTGAGACGGCCATGACCTTCGACGAGTTCGACGAGGATGCCGAGGTATTCCAGGAGGTAGAGGTAGTCGAGGAGGAGATCGTGGACGACGAGCCGTTCCTCATCGTAGAGACCATGCCGACGTTCCAGGGTGGTGACCTCAACACGTTCCGTAACTGGGTTCAGTCGAACGTGCGTTTCCCGCAGATTGCCCTCGAGAACGGTATCCAGGGTACGGTGGTTCTCTCGTTTGTGATTGAGAAGGACGGTTCGCTGACCAACATCCAGGTACTCCGCACGCCCGACCGCTCGCTGTCGGAGGAGGCAACCCGCGTATTGTCGAAGTCGCCGAAGTGGACGCCCGGTAAGCAGCGTAACCAGGTGGTACGTGTAAAGTACAACCTGCCGGTAGTATTCCGCGTACAGAACTAATCGCCCTACGGGCAAACACAAAATAAAGGGTATCTGCCGCGAGGGAGATACCCTTTTTGTGGGGAAAAGGGGCGGTAAGCAAGAGCCGCCATTAACGCTAAAGAGAGCAATTTGGAAAGAGCAGTATTAGTCGCCGTCATCCGCGACAATCAAGAGCCGCGCCAGGCCGAAGAGTTCCTGGACGAGCTGGAATTTCTGGCCGAGACGGCCGACATCGAGACGGTGCGTCGCTTCACGCAACGCCTGCCGCAACCCTCCTCGCGCATCTACGTGGGGCCGGGTAAGTTGCAAGAGATTGCCGACTATTGCAAGGAGCAGGAGATTGACGTGGTGATTTTCGACGACGAGCTGAACCCCTCGCAGACGCGCAACATCGAGCAGGCAATGCCGTGCCGCATCCTGGACCGCACACGCCTGATTCTCGACATCTTCCTTTCACGCGCCCAGACGGCCTATGCCAAGACGCAGGTGCAGCTGGCCAACTACGAATACCTCCTGCCCCGCTTGAGCGGTATGTGGACCCACCTGGAGCGTCAGCGCGGTGGTACGGGTACGCGCGGTGGTGCCGGTGAGCGTGAGATTGAGACCGACCGTCGCCAGATTCGCAACCGCATCTCGAAGCTGAAGGAGGATTTGAAGAAAATCGACAAGCAGATGGCCGTGCAGCGTTCGAACCGCGGGTCGATGGTGCGTGTCGCACTGGTCGGCTATACGAATGTCGGTAAATCGACCCTCATGAATCTGATTTCGAAGAGCGAGGTCTTTGCCGAAAACAAACTCTTCGCCACACTCGATACGACCGTGAGAAAGGTGGTCTTCGACAACCTCCCGTTCCTACTCTCGGACACGGTAGGTTTTATCCGCAAGCTCCCCACCGAGCTGATTGAGTCGTTCAAATCGACCCTCGACGAAGTGCGCGAGGCCGACCTGCTGATTCATGTGGTCGATATTTCGCACCCCCAATTCGAGGACCACATCGCCGTCGTGAAGCAGACCTTGCAGGAGATTGGGGCAGGCGACAAACCGGTCTATTTGGTCTTCAACAAGATTGATGCCTATACCTATATAGAAAAAGAGCCGGATGATTTGACCCCCTCAACGCGCGAGAACCTCTCGTTGGAGGAGCTGAAGAAGAGTTGGATTGCCAAGGCAAACACCCCCTGCATCTTCCTCTCGGCCATCGAGAAGCTCAACATCGAAAAATTCCGCACCGACCTCTACGGCATGGTGCGCGAGATTCACGCCGGACGTTATCCGTTTAACAACTTCCTCTATTAGCGAACCCATAAACCGTATAAGACTATGAAAATCAACATTCTCTCGGAGCAGAACTCGGTTTTGAACTCCTTCCTGTCGGAGATTCGTGACCGCCGGATTCAACAGGACCCGATGCGTTTTCGTCGCAACTTGGAGCGCATTGGCGAGGTCACGGCCTACGAGATTTCGAAGACGCTCGATTTTTCACCCCGCACCGTAGAGACCCCGCTCGGCGAGGCCATCGTACAGCAGATTGACGATGATGTGGTGATTGCCACCATCCTGCGTGCCGGCCTGCCGTTCCACCAAGGTTTTCTGAACTACTTCGACCACGCCCGCAACGCCTTTGTTTCGGCCTATCGCAAAAACCACAAGGATGGTTCGTTCACGGTCAAGGTGGAGTACATCTCGTGCGGTGAGTTGGAGGGCAAGACGTTGCTGCTCGTTGACCCGATGTTGGCCACCGGACAGTCGCTCGTCTTGGCCTACGAAGCGATGTGTGAGCGTTGCGGTACGCCGGCCAAGCTGCACGTGGCGGCCGTGATTGCCTCGGAGCAGGGTGTGGATTACGTGAAGAGCTACCTGCCGAAGGATACGACCCTCTGGGCCGGAGCCGTGGATGAGGAGCTGACCTCGAAGTTCTACATCGTGCCGGGTCTGGGCGATGCCGGTGATTTGGCCTTTGGCGAGAAGATTTAACCGCCCGACACACAACCCGTTTAACCCCGAAAAAAAACCATCGTGGCAAAAAAACTGCGCTTTTTACTCCTGACATGGCTATCGACCCTTCTCCTGATGGCCCTGCAAAAACCGATATTTTTGGCTTGGTATGCCGAGCAGGCGGCCGAGTATCGTTTCGCGGAGTATTTGCAGGTCATCGGACATGGCCTGCTGCTCGACTCGACCATGGCCGGATACATCACGGCTGTGCCGATTCTCTTCACCCTCATCACCCTCTGGACCGGTATTTCGGAGCGTGTGGGACGATGGATGATGAAGGGCTATTTCATCCTGATGGCCATCGCCGCGGCGACTATTTTTGCCGTCGATTTGGGGCTTTACGGCTATTGGGGATTCCGCCTCGACTCCACGATTTTGATTTACCTCTCCGACCCCAAGGGGGCGATGGCAAGCATCGATTTGCCCCTCTTCTTGAAGCAGTCGGCCGTAGCCATCGCCTATGGTGCGCTGCTTGTCTGGGTATGGATGAAGGTGGCCAATCTGTTTGACGGAGAGCGACTTCCGTGGCGAAAAGCACTCCTTTGGACGCCCGTTGTACTGCTCCTCACGGGACTTGATTTTCTCTCGATTCGCGGTGGCGTAGGCCCCTCTGTGGCCAACGTCTCGAAGGTCTGCTTCTCCTCGAAGCTCTTCCTGAATCACGCCGCCACGAACCCCATCTTTTCGTTCCTCTCGACCATCGGCAAGCAGGCCGACTATGCTGCGGAATACCCCTTCTATGAGGCGGACGTACTGGCCGAGCAGTTCGAGGCCATTCGTGGCAACCGCCCCGGCACCATGCCGGCCGATACACTCCTGACGACGACGCGACCCAACATCCTCTTTGTGATTTTGGAGGGATTCGGTTCGACCGTCATGGAGGCTGACGAAGGGGGCGAAGCGGTGGCACCGACGCTCAACCGACTGAAGGAGGAGGGCGTCTATTTCTCGCACCTGTATGCCAACTCGTTCCGCACCGACCGCGGTCAGGTGGCGATTTTGAGCGGTTTTCCGGCGCAGACGCGCATTTCGCTCATGAAACTCACGCCCAAATGTTTGGAGCTTCCCTCGATTGCCCGCTCGTTGGTGCGTGAGGGGTACCGCACCCACTTCACCTATGGTGGCGATATCAACTTCACCAATCAATCCTCCTATATGTACGCCACGGGCTGGGAGGAGCTGTATTGGCAAAACGAGATGTCGTTCGATGCCCCCACCTCGAAATGGGGTTACGACGACCGCGTGGTGTGCCGCGACTTAACCGAGCGAGTGATTCGGATGTCGGAGGAGGGGCGACCCTTCCTGGCGGGTTGGCTGACCCTCTCGAGTCACGAACCCTTCGAGGTGCCGTTTGAGAAGTTCGAGGATAAGATTGCCAACTCGATGGCCTTCACGGACGATTGTCTGGGCGAGATGGTCGAGCAGCTCAAGGCCTCCAAGGCGTGGGAGAACCTGCTCCTGGTGGTGGTTCCCGACCACGGCATGGGTAACTTCCGTCGTGGCACCTGGAGCGAGACCGAAATTCACCGTATCCCAATGATATGGGCCGGAGGAGCGGTCAAAGAGCCGAAGGTGGTGGAGGCCTATGGTTCCCAGATTGATATTGCCGCCACGCTGCTGGCACAGCTCGGCATCGACCACAGCGACTTCGACTACTCGAAAGATATGCTCGATGCCTCGCTACCGAAATTCGGCTACTACGCCTACAACGAGGGCTTTGTCGTGGTCGATGAGCGGGGTGAATCGGGTTGGGATGCCCCTTCGGACCGCACCACCGAGGATGCTTTGGAGGAGCATCTTGTATGGGGACGCACCCTCCTGCAACAGACCTACGAAGATATTGCCCGCCGATAAGGGCTAATACCTGCTTTTAGGGATTGACAACAAGGGGGAGATAGATTACTTTTGCCACATAAAGCGATTCTGATGCACTACTTGACACACTACACGAGCGAATACCGCATGAGCGAGCTGGTCACGCAGCACTATGCCGTGCTGCAAATCATGAGCCGTTTCGACATTCCGCTCGGCTTTGGCGATAAGACGATTGGCGAGGTCTGTGCCGACCATCAGGTCGATGCCGCCACCTTCCTCGCCGTGGTCAATCTGCTGCTCGATGGTGGCGTGAAAGCACCTGCAATCGAGCAGCTCTCGGTGGCTACGCTGACCCAATACCTGAAGAACTCGCACCGCTATTTTCTCGATTTCCGCCTCCCCTCGATTCGACGCAAACTCATCGAGGCGGTCGATTGCTCATTGAGCGATGTTTCGTTCGCCATCATGCGCTACTACGACGAGTATGTGGCCGAGGTGCAGAAACACATGGCCTACGAGGAGCAAACGGTCTTCCCCTATGTGGAGTCGCTGCTCGAACACCGACCCCAGAACGACTACTCGATAGCGATTTTCCGCAGCCTGCACGACAAGGTGGCCGAACACTTGCGCGAGTTGAAACAAATCATCATCAAATACTATCCGGCCAACAGCTCGGACGAGCTGAATGATGCCCTGTTCGACATCTTCACGTGCGAACAGGAGCTGACCTCGCACAACCGCGTAGAGGACGAACTCTACGTACCGGCCATCGAGGAGTTGGCCGCCCGCGTGGAGCAGAGTCCGAAAGCGCAAGGTGAGCAGGAGACGCTCAGCGCACGCGAAAAAGAGATTATCGTTTGCGTGGTGAAAGGATTGACAAACAAGGAGATAGCCGACGAATTATGTATCTCGACCCACACCGTGATTACCCACCGTCGCAACATCGCCTCGAAGCTCCAAATCCACTCGGCCGCCGGTCTGACGATTTATGCCATCGTCAATAAGTTGGTCGAGCTGTCGGAGATTAAGGAGACGATTAGTCGGGAGTAACAAGGAGGCCTCTAAAAAGGTGATTTTTGCGTTACGCTCGTTCTCGAAATCCTCACATACTTTAGTATGTTGCGGTTTTTCGTACTTCGCAAGCCTGAAAATCCCACTTTTTATAGACCTTCTTCGGGTTTGAAGTCAAAGTCGCAAAAAAAATGCGACTTTTTTTATTTTTTCGATGCAGTATTTTGTACCATCGCCCGTTTAATAGCTAAAAAACAACTATCTTTGTAAAACCCAAGCTTCAAGCCTATGAAGACAAAATTACAACGACTGACCCACTATTTGATGGCCATGCTCTTCGGCCTGTTGGGTTTTTCGGCCTGCTCGGAGGATGAGGAGGATGAACCGATCTATATGTACGGCACACCTACGGCCGACTACATCGTGAAGGGTACGGTGACTGACGAGGCAGGGAATCCGATTATGGGTATCAATATTTACCCGTCAGGCACCCTTACTCCGGCTAAAACCGATGCCGAGGGGCGTTTTAAGACCGATACCCTCTCTTATGTCGGGCCCTATATCTTTGTTGATCCGGATGGGGATGCCAATGGCGGTCGCTTTGAGACCGATACGCTTTATTACAATGACTTTAAGAGTACGAAAGTCGGCGAGAGCAAGCATACTTGGCACATGGGAGTCTTCGAGTTGGAGGCTGAGGTAAAACTGAAAAAGGAGGTAAAAGAGTAAGTTATGAAACAAGCTAAATCACGCTACACGAAATGCCTGCAATGGGTTATCGGTTCGCTCCTGGGACTCTTGGGCTTCTCGGGTTGTGAAGATGGAATCTTTGGTAAGGATGAACCAATGGATATGTATGGTGTCCCCACGGCCGACTACATCGTGAAGGGATCGGTGACCGACGAGGCGGGGAATCCGATCGAGGGATTGCTGGTGACCCCCTATCTCCATTATGGCACGTTCGCTCCGTCGCAATATCCCACAACAACCACCGAAAAGGACGGAACTTTCAAACTCGATACGCTCAAAGGAATGGGAATACCTCCGATTGTGGTGGCGGATTCGGACGGGGAGGCCAATGGTGGTCATTTTATTCCCGATACCCTCACCATGAAGGAGTTTGAGCAGATTAAGCTCAAAGATGGTAAAGGAGCATGGTACAATGGAGTCTTCGAACTGAAGGCTGACATCAAACTCAAAAAGGAGAAGTAGATGGGGGAGCTGTCCCTGCGCCGACGCTTGGCACTCGAACTTTGGCGGATCGAGGAGCGTAGAGTGGCGCGCGAACATCCCCTCCGCCAACTCTTTTGGGAGTGTACGCTGCGCTGCAACCTCCATTGTCGCCACTGCGGTAGCGACTGTAAGCAGGAGGCTGCCCGGCCGGATATGCCCCTCGCGGACTTCCTTGGCGTGTTGGACAACATCGCCTCCCACACCGATCCCCACAAGGTTTTTGTCATCATCACGGGTGGTGAGCCGTTGATGCGCCCTGACCTGGAGGCGTGTGGCCGTGCCATCTACGAGAAGGGCTTCCCGTGGGGCATGGTGACCAACGGCCTGGCGATGACCGAGGCGCGTTTTCGCCGACTCCTGGCCGCCGGCATGCACTCGGCTACGGTGAGCCTCGACGGCCTGGAGGAGGATCACAACTTTATGCGCGGGCATGGGCGTAGCTTTGAGCGTGCTGTGGCTGCGATTCGCATGATGGCGCAAACACCCGATTTCCTCTTTGATGTGGTGACCTGTTGCAACCGCCGTAACATCGATCGGCTGGATGAGGTCAAGGAGCTTTTGATCGGCCTCGGTGTGAAGCGTTGGCGAATCTTCACGGTCTTCCCCGTGGGGCGTGCGGCGCAAGATCCCGCGTTGCAACTCACCAACGAGGAGTTCCGCCGTTTGATGGAGTATATCAAGCAGACGCGCGAGGAGGGTCGTATCCGTGTTGATTATGGATGTGAAGGCTTCCTGGGACGTTACGAAGGGGAGGTGCGCAACCGCTTCTACGGCTGTCGGGCAGGTATCTCGGTAGGGTCGGTGCTGGCCGATGGCTCGATTTCGGCTTGCGCCAGCATTCGCGCCGACTACCACCAGGGCAATATCTACAAGGACGACTTTTGGGAGGTATGGCAGACACGCTTCGAGAAGTTCCGCAACCGCGCGTGGATGCGCACGGGCCAATGTGCCGACTGCTCCTTCTTCCGCTACTGTCAGGGCAACGGTATGCACCTGCGCGATGGTGACGGGAGGTTGCTCCTCTGCCACCTCGAAAGGCTGAAATAAAAAAGCGGAAAGAGCGAAGAGATAACTTTGCGATTAAGGCGAGCGCACACGCTTGCGTGATGCCGAGCCGGAGCAAAGTCAAGCCACCGAAGGTGGGTTAAAGAGCGAAGATTTTTAGAGAAAATAAGCTGCGACACAATAAAAGAGCGTCATCCTTCGCCAAAGGCTCAGGATGACGCTCTTCGTTAATCTCGTTAAACTCCTTAAAATCTTTAATCTCTTTATCTTATCTCTCCTCTTCGCTCTTTCCTCTTTCCTCTCTCCTCTTTGTTTACGCTTCGCCCATTTTGGGGCCGGCACTCGGGGTGGAAATCGGCGTAGGGATTTCGATTTTACCCATCGTGGTTTCGTAGCGGGCAATATTCTCTTGCAGGGTACGCAACAGCCGCTTGGCGTGTTCGGGCGTGAGGACGATGCGACTCTTCACACGCGCCTTCTGCATACCGGGCATCACGGTTGCAAAGTCGATGACAAACTCCGAGGTGGAGTGGTTAATCAGTGCAAAATTCGAGTAGATACCTTCGGCAACCTGCTCGTCGAGTTGAATCTCCAACCCTGTCTGTTTTACTTCTGCCATAGCTTTCGGATTGTTTGACAAGGCAAAATTAGCCGTTCAACGGTTGCGGTCTGCAACTTTGGTTCCAAAGTTTTCGATAATTTATCAACATCTTTCGCATTTAACACCTCGGATGCCACCATTTTTTCCTATCTTTGCCTTGTTAAACCCACTTTAGCCCTTCGAAGTATGACGGTCACATTCATAGAGGTTCTACTGCGCGGCCTGCTGGTCGGCATTGCAGCATCGATTACGGTCGGTCCCGTGGCGGTGTTATGCATCCAACGCACCCTCTCGAAGAGCCGCCGTTCGGGCATCATCTCGGGCATCGGTGTTGCCGCTGCCGATACCATCATGGCCATCGTGGCACTGCTCTTTTACTCGATGCTCGAGTACCAGATTCAGCAGTACGATACCTTGCTTCGCGTCATTGGCGGCATCTTTGTGGTGGTGGTCGGCGTCTATGTCTTTTCGCAGAACCCCGTACCGCAGATTCGTCGCAACCGTGCCGGTCGCTCCTCGCTGTGGCAGGATTTCGCCTCGATTTTCGGCCTCACGATTGCCAACTTCATCATGGTGATTCCCTACATCCTCGCCTTCTTTGCCGTCTTCGAGATTTCGTCGAGCGACATCACGGGCAGCGGAGTAGCGGGATTCATGCGCGCACTGCTCACCCTCGGAGGCTTCTTTGGCGGAGCCGTGGCCTGGTGGACCTTCCTGGCCTTTGTCATCAACCTCTTCCGCCGACGTTTCCGCCCGCGCCATATGCTGACCATTAACCATGTGGCAGGCCTTTTGATTGGTCTGCTCGGTATCTATACCATATTATCCACCTTTTTCGATATTTTCCCCGATGTCCACTAAACCCCATAAAATCATCATCGCCATCGACGGCTACTCGTCGTGTGGCAAGAGTACCTTCGCCAAGGCCATTGCCGCCCGCCTGGGCTATATCTTTATCGACACGGGTGCGATGTATCGCGCCGTCACGCTCTACGCGCTCGAACACGGAGCCATCCGCTCGGGCATCGTCGATGAGGAGGAGGTGGTACGCCTGCTGAAGGAGATTCAGATTACCTTCCGCTTCAACCCCGAGCGCGGCGCAAGCGACATCTATGTCAATGGAGACCGTGTCGAGGGCAAGATTCGCACCATCGAGGTTTCGAACTGCGTAAGTGCCGTGAGTGCCATTGCCGAGGTGCGCGAGATGCTCGTTCGGATGCAGCAGGAGATGGGCCGCCGGAAGGGCGTAGTGATGGATGGCCGCGACATCGGTACGGTCGTATTCCCCGATGCCGAGCTGAAGATTTTCATGACCGCCGACCCGAAGGTACGCGCACAACGTCGTTACGACGAGCTGACGGCCAAGGGCGACAAGGTCTCCTTGGAGGAGATTGAGCAGAATGTCCGCGACCGCGACTATCAGGATATGCACCGCGCCATCTCGCCCCTGCGTCAGGCCGAGGATGCCATCGTGCTGGACAACTCGCAGATGACCGTCGAGGAGCAGATGACCTGGGTCATGGAGCAGATTGAGCAGCGCACAGTGACTATCTAATCATCTGCCCTTTGCTAAAGCCGAGTTCTGTGAGTGATTTGCGCTCCGAGTTTTACTTAACGATAACCCCGAACAATGATGAAGAACTTCAAAAAACTCTTGTTGGCAGGCTTGCTTCTCTTGGTATGTACCGCTTGTGACGCCCCGGAGTACTACGAATATCAGTGTAAGGTCTATGATCCGAGTGGTCGGGTAGCAGTCTACAATCAATCGCAGAACTTCATCTTTGCCGTACCCTCACGCAGCGAGTGCCGACAGATCGAGGTTGGAGGTAACCGTTTTATCGAGGTGCGTTTTTCGGACGGTCGCGAGGGCTATGTCGAGGCGCACCAGCTCTACCGCACCGAGGGTAAATCGTTCCCCGAGAATCTAAAAAATAGCGACAACAAGGCGGGAAAATCAATCGGCCTTGCGGTGGCTCAAATGATTGATTCCGACCTACACTATAAGCTCCTCCAACCAGCGTGGCGTTATTCGATAATGGCGGCACTCGCGCTGACTCTACTCCTTACCTTAGTCTTCTATGGGACTAAAAACCGCTGGGGAGTCCTCCTTTCGGGTGCTGTGGCGATGGTGATGGAGGTGTTGTGCATCTTGTCGTGGTGCGGTGTTCAGCCCGTGGTAGATGTCGAGTTGCTTGATTTTCTCAGAACCCATATCTTCCTGATCGACCTTTTAATTTGGGTTGCTGTAGTCATCATGGGGCTGATGTACTATGCGGCTCTGATTGTGGGTGTGGTTGCCATCCCGCTTATGATTGGACTCACGCTTGCTCCATCGCAGAAGCTACGCTACCTGCACATAGCAAGCGGAGTGGTGGTAGTACTCGGATTCCTTCTGATGTGGTGGAGTGGCTTTGAATCCCCGGCTACAGCCGAGTCGATGTTCATTGCTTTGGGCATTGCCTTTGCAATTACCGTGGTAGGTGTTGTGCAGGGGCTTGCGTCCGGCAATTTTGCCAATCTGTTCAGCCTCCTGCTTCCTGTACTCTATCTTGTGGCGATGGTCGCTGCATTCAGTTTGCTGGGTGTCTTCTTGTCCTTGTTGGGTATTGTGTTGATAATCCTTCTGATCGAGGGCTTTATGGGCGTATCTCCCGGGGCTGGTGGTGGCAGCCGTAACGGTGGTGGCTCGTCGGGTGGCTCCGATAGTGGAGTCGATTGGCGCACAAACGATGAATATGGCTCGCAGATTAACCTGCGTAGCCGTGGTGGTGGCTACGCCGATGATCAATATGGTGGGCAGTGGCGCAGAGATGGTGGCTCTTGGCATAGAGATTAATCAAATATTGAAAGTTGACGGATGCAGATCGAGATCGACGATAAATCGGGTTTTTGCTTTGGCGTAGTTCGCGCCATCACCGAGGCCGAGAAGGCCTTGGAACGGGGTGGCACGGTCTATTCGCTGGGCGATATTGTCCACAATCGGATGGAGGTGCAACGCCTCGAGGAGTTGGGACTGCGGACCATCACGCATGCCGATATGGAGCAGCTGGGTGGTGCGCGTCTCTTTATCCGCGCCCACGGAGAACCTCCGACCACCTACACCAAGGCCCGCTCGTTGGATATCGAGCTGATTGACGCCACCTGTCCGGTGGTGGCACGCCTGCAACGCCGTGTTGTGGAGGCCTACGAAGAGATGGCTCCGCTAGGCGGCCAGGTGGTGATTCTGGGCAAACGGGGCCATGCCGAGGTGGTAGGCCTTACGGGGCAGGTCGAGGACCGCGCCATCGTCATCGAAAACGAGGCCGATTTGGAGCAGATTGACTTCTCGCGCCCGATTTACCTCCTCTCGCAAACGACCCAATCCATCGCCCTGTTCAACCGATTGGGCGAGGAGATGATGCGCCGCGCCAAGCACCCCGAGCAGGTGAAAATCGTCGATACGATTTGCCGCCAGGTCTCGGGACGCGAGCAACACCTCATGGAGTTTGCCGCCCGCTTCGATGTGGTGATTTTTGTCTGCGGACGCAAATCTTCCAACGGCAAAGTCCTCTACGAGGTGTGCCGACGAGCCAACCCCCGCACCTACAACATCGAGGAGGCCCGCGAGTTGGACCCCGCCTGGATGGAAGGGGCGCAATCGGTCGGCATCTGCGGAGCCACCTCCACCCCCAAATGGCTGATGGAGGAGGTTGCCGAAGCGATTCAAAATTCAAAATTTAGAATTTAGAATTCAAAATTAAGAATTAAGAATTAAGAATGGAGGGGTAGGAAGCCTCGTTAATTTCGTTAATTTCGTTAATTTCGTTAATTTCGTTAATTTCGTTAATATCTTTAATCTCGTTAATATCATTTCCGAAATCATGAAATACCTGGTTCGTTCGCTGAAATATTTTGTCGCTTTATGCGTTCTATGTGTGGTACTGATGGGGCTGATGCTCCTGACCGGCACGTCGCAACTGACGGCCGAGGAGACCCTCTACCTGATGTTCCACTCCGACCGCTTCCTGCTGCTCGGCATCGCGATTGTCGTATTGGCCGCCACCTACCCCCGCTTCGGCTTTATCCGTAAGCGTGTGGAGGGTGACATGGAGCAACATCGCACGCAAATCGAGAATGCCTTCCGCGGAGCCGGATTCCGCCTCGTAAAGGAGGAGGATGGCGTGCTTTACTTCCGTGGCGACGGCTTTTTCAAACGCCTCACGCTCCTCTTCGAGGACGAAATTTGCGTGTCGCAATACGGGCAGTGGATTGAGTTGGAGGGTATCCGACGCGGTGTCGTGCGGGCATGGTATCTGCTCGATTCGTACCTTGAAATGGTCAAACGAGATGAGAAAAAGTAGCTACAACTATCTGGGTGCAGCGGCTGCGCTGATGCTCTTGGCCGGTGGCTTTATCTACGGCCACAAGGAGGATTTCGGCTTGGGTCGCAACATGGAGCTGGCGGTCAATATGATGCGCGAGCTTTCGCTCAACTATGTCGATTCGGTCGATACGGACAAACTCATGGAGGGAGCGGCTGCCGGTATGGTGCGCAACCTCGACCCCTACACGGAATTCATCCCCGAAAAGGAGGTCTCGGAGTTCGAAATGCTCACCACGGGCAAATATGGCGGTATCGGTTCGCTGATTCGCCAGAAGGGCGATTACGTCATCATCGCCCAACCCTACGAGGGGTCGCCGGCCGACAAGGCAGGGTTGAAAATCGGTGACCGCATCCTCTCCATCGGCAACGACTCGGCCAAGGGGTTCACCACCGAGCAGGTCTCCGCACGCCTTAAGGGCGAGCCGAACACGGCCGTACAGCTCACCATCGAGCGATTGGACGGCACGAAACACGAGCTGCAAATCATGCGCGAAAGAATCACCATTCCGGCCATCTCCTACTCGGGCTGGGTGGCCGATGGGGTGGGTTACATCCGCCACGACGACTTCACGGACAGCTGTGCAACCGAGCTGCGTGCCGCGATTGAAAAACTCAAAAAGGAGGGCGAACTGCACTCCCTCATCCTCGACTACCGTGGCAATGGCGGCGGCTTCATGCAGGAGGCCGTGAAGATTGTTTCGCTCTTCACGCCGCGTGGCACGGAGGTCGTCCGCACGAAGGGTCGCAACGAGGAGAAGAGCTACAAGACCACCACCGACCCGGTCTATCCCGACTTAAGGTTGGTACTGCTCGTCAATGGCGGCTCGGCCTCCGCATCGGAGATTGTGGCCGGCTCGTTGCAGGATTTGGACCGTGCCGTCCTGGTAGGTCAGCGCACGCTGGGCAAAGGGTTGGTGCAGACCACCCTGCCGCTCGGCTACAACGCCATGCTGAAACTCACCACGGCAAAATACTACATCCCCTCGGGACGTTGCATCCAGGAGGTGGATTACTCGCAGTCGCAGCAGGGCGAGGTGCATAACATCCCCGACTCGCTGATTCGCGAATACACCACCCGTGGCGGTCGCAAGGTCTATGACGGTGGCGGCATCATGCCCGACGTGAAGCTCGAACCGCAATACATCAGCCGCTTTGCCGCCACGCTCTATGGTCTGGGATTCATCGACGACTTTGGCGATGACTACATTCGTCGCAACGGCTATCAACCAATCGACAGCAAGAGTTTCCGCATCACGGATCAGGATTTCGAGGATTTTGTCCGCTTCATGGAGGGCAAAGAGGTCCCCTACGAATCGGAGACCCGTCAGGCGTTGGAGCTGATTAAGCGGGCGGCCAAAAACGACCGTTTCACCGCCATCGAGCAGCAAATCGAGCAAATCGAGGCCGAGCTGAAGGATGACACGAAGACCAACCTCGAGACCTACCGCGAGGAGGTGAGCGATGCCCTCACCAGCGATTTGGTATTGCGCCACGCCTACCAGCGCGGTGTGACCGAAAATTCGTTGCAGAAGGACCGCGAGCTGAAACGCGCCCTCGAACTGCTGGCCGACACGACCGAATATGACCGCATCCTCCGCGAACAGGATACGGCCCGTAAATAGCCCCCGAAACTCCACTCGAAAAACACCAAAAAAAGATGAAACTTCGTAAATGGCTCTCGTTTCGTAACCGCGTCGTACTGATTGTGGTGGGTGTCTTGTTGGGTGGTATATCGCTCCTCTATACGAACGACATGGCGCGTCGTCTGAAGGAGAAGGAGCAACACGATGTGGCTCTCTGGGCCCACGCCATGGAGCGATTGAACCGCGATGTGTTGAGTGGTACGATTATGGTGCAGGACCCGTTGGTCGATGACCTGATTTCGAGCAACAACAACATCCCCTTCATCATCACGAACGAGAACCTGGAGGTCATCTCTTCGCACCTGATACCCGAGGAGATTATCGACCACCCGGACCGCCTGCGCCGTCAAATCGACAAATTCACCGAGGAGAACACCCCGCGTCAGGTACGTTTCAGCTGGACGAACCGCCACTACCACATCATCTTTTACGGCAAATCGGCCCTGCTGAAGAGCCTCTACTACTACCCCTACGTGCAGATTACGGTCATCGCCGTCTTTATCCTGATGGCCTTCATCGCCTTCCGCTCCTCGAAGCTCGACGAGCAGAACCGCGTCTGGATTGGTCTTGCCAAGGAGACGGCCCACCAGCTTGGTACGCCCACCTCATCGCTCCTGGGTTGGATTGAGTATCTGCGCCAGCAGGATATCGACCAGACAGCCGTCGAGGAGATGAACAAGGACCTCGCCCACCTGATGAAGATTGTGGACCGCTTCTCGAAAATCGGCTCCGAAACCCCGCTCACACCGGCCAACATCAACGAGGTGGTAGGCGGCTCGGTGATGTATTTCCGCAAGCGTATTCCGCGCAACGTGACCCTCGACTACAACGGCCTGGCCATCGCTCCCGTACAGGCGGCCATCAACACGGCCCTCTTCGAGTGGGTGGTGGAGAATCTGATGAAAAACGCCCTCGATGCATTGCAGGGCCATGGCGCGATTTCGGTCAGCATCCACTCGGACGAAAAGCACGTCACGGTCGATGTCAAGGATACGGGCAAGGGCATCGCCAAAGGCAATTGGAATCGCATCTTCGAGCCGGGCTTTACGACCAAGACACGCGGCTGGGGCCTCGGATTGTCGCTCTCGCGTCGCATCATCGAGGAGTACCACGCCGGCAAAATCTTTGTGGCCGAGTCCGAGTTGGGCAAAGGCACCACCTTCCGTATCATCCTCAAACGCTCATTTGAAGGATGAGCCACCTGATTCCATACCGCATCGAAAAGCCTTTGGCCACGCAGCCCAAGGCTGAAGCATCACCTCCCGCCACGAGCGACTCGCTTGCGGTGGATTCGCTCACGACGGATACTCTCGCGGTGGATTCACTTGCGATGGATTCGTTGCAACTCGTTGAGCCGACCCCCGCATCGCCTGCACACATCTTCTGGAGCGACCTCAACGCCACGGAGCAACCCTCGACGCGCTATCGTGAGGTCAGCCCCGAGGAGCTGTTCGGCACGGAGTCGGTACAGGCCGAGATGCCCTTTTTGGAGCCACGCCACACCTCACCCATTGCCACCGGTCCGTTTGGTCTGCTGACGCTGGCCATCCTCCTGTTCTACTGCCTGATGCTCTACCAGCACCTGGGCGATGCCACGCTGCTCATCAGCCGTGTGACACGCGAACGCGCCACCGGAGAGCGACTCTCCGAAGATGCGAATGGTGGTTACAGCCACTTCCTGACCCTCACGACCACCCTCGGGTTGTTGTTGCTCGGTGTGGTGACGATGCGCCTCACCGCCCCCATGTTACACCTTACGCCACTCGCCGCCTGGCCCGAAACGGGAGCCTTCATCGGTGCGTTGGGCGTGGCTGTCGCCTTGTGTGGCGTAACGCTCTACCAGCTCATCGTCTGTGCCGTGGCGGGTCGCATCACCTATACACAGCACCTTTTCGAGCAGCTCTTCCTCCTCAAACGCACCTTTTTTGCCCTCCTTACCCTCATAGCCACCCCCTTTACTCTGCTGTGGCTGCTCACCCCTGCCGATACGGGTACTATTTGGTTTTGGGTGATAATCATCGAGTTGGTTCTATCCCTTATTCTCTACCTGCAAGAGACCCTTTCGCTCTTTATTTCAAAAAAAATTTCAATTTTGCATTGGTTTTTGTACCTTTGCGGCGTGGAAATCTTCCCCCTCTCCCTTTTGATACTGTGGGTTGTAAGATAATCCGCCTAATTGATAGCAAATAAAGATTCGAAAACGTGAAGAGAATATTGGTCTCGCAGCCGAAACCGGCCGTTCCTGAAAAGTCGCCCTTTAACGAAGTCGCTCAAAAACACCGAGTTGAAATAGGCTACAAGCCCTTTATCCGAGTCGTAGGTGTCAGTCTGAAGGAGTTCCGCTCCCAGCGCATCGAAATCCTCGACCACACGGCCGTCATCTTCACTTCGCGCTCCACCGTCGATAGCTTCTTTCACATCTGTGAGGAGGCCCGTATCACCGTTCCCGAGACGATGAAATACATCTGCCAGACGGAGGCCGTAGCACTCTATCTGCAAAAATACATCGTCTATCGCAAGCGTAAGATTTCGTTTGCCGACGGGTCGTTCACCTCGCTTGTCGAGCAAATCGTCAAGCACAAGGAGGAGAAGTTCCTCCTCGCCCTGAGCGAACCGCACAAGCCCGAGCTGCCCGAGACGCTCAAGACCCTCAAGCTGTCGGTGGACCCCGTGATTCTTTCGCGCACGGTGGCTGCCGACCTCGACGATGTGAATCTCTCGGAGATGGGTCTGCTGGCCCTCTATTCGCCCTCGGACGTAAAGGCCCTTGTCGAGAAATTCGGCACCGAGGGCCTGCCTCCGATTGCCGTCTTTGGTGCCGGCACGTTGCGTGCCGCTTTCGATGCCGGCCTCACGGTGGTAGCCAACGCCCCCACCCCCGAAGCCCCCTCGATGGTGAAGGCCATCGACCTCTATCTGCAAAAGGTGGCCAAAGGCGAGGAGATTATCCCCGTCGAGCCGGTAGAGGATAGCCAAAAGGAGGAGTTCATCCGCACCCAACAGCACAAGCTGGCCAAGAAGAGCCGCACGCGCCGCGTCGCAGCGACGAGTGCCACGAAATAGTCGCCGCTAAATCGACCCTACCGCCATGCCCGACAGGAGGCTTTCCCGTTCCGAACGGCTCCGCACGCTGGGAGCCATCCGCCGTCTTTTCACGGAGGGCGAGTCGGGTTTTGTCTATCCCTTTCGCTATATGTGGTATGTGGAGAGCGACCTCGAGCCTTCGGTCGAGGTGCTGTTTTCTGTCCCCAAGAAGTACCACAAACGGGCCAACAAGCGCAACCTGCTACGTCGTCGCACGAAGGAGAGCTACCGCCTGCAAAAGGAGTTGCTGACGCTCCATGTCGGTAATCGCAACCTCGATTTGGCCCTTGTCTATTCGGCCCGCGAAGTGTTACCCTCGAAAAAAATCAGCCATGCCCTCCGCCGGATTCTGGAGTCGATTGCTCAACAGTTGTAAGCGCATCTGCGCCTGGCCGCTCATCGTGCTGGTACGCTTCTACCAGCTCTGTATCTCCCCCCTCACACCCCCTTCGTGTCGTTACACACCCACCTGCTCGCAGTATGCGCTGGAGGCGTTACGCAAATATGGCCCGCTGAAAGGGGGTTGGCTTACGCTGAAACGATTGGCCCGTTGCCACCCCTGGGGCGGTAGCGGTTACGACCCTGTCCCCTAACCCATACGGCTCCCCTTTTGACGATGTCGCTCGACGCGCTCTATAAACGGTTGCAAGCAGTTCCCATGTTGAAAATCACGCTGTGTGTCATGGGAGGCATCCTGCTGCATCGCTACCTCGAGCTTCCCGTAATCGGCCTGATAGCCCTCTTTGTTGTGGCCGGGCTGGGGAGCATCCTCTATCAACGTGTTGCCTGCTATGTGGTGGCCCTTCTCGCGGCCGGCTACCTGCTGGCCACCTGGCACGCAACACCCGAATTGCCTCCCCGCGAGCGGGAACTGAAAATGGTCATCAATGTGCTGGATGACGGTGTCCGTCGTCCGCGTACCCACCGCTTCGAAGCGCGGCTGAAGCAGTGGTGCGAGCCGACCGACTCGGTTTGGCACCCCTCCAGTGGCCGACTATGGCTCTATAGCGATACGCTCCGTGTGCTTCGCGGAGGAGAGCGTCTTTTGGTTGAAGGGCGCATCGACCCCTTTGCGGAAGATACCGCCTCGTGGGCGCGACAACTGTGGTATAAAGGCTATCTCGGTCGTTGTTACCTCAACCCCCACCTCGACACACAACCGCTGGAGGGCGGGAGCGCGAGCCTCCATCTTCGGGCAACTCGTGCGCTTGATGAACGGTTGCAACACCGCACGGATGATGCTGCCGCCCTGATTCACGCCATGACAGTCGGCAACCGCAACCTCATCTCATCCACCCTGCGTGCCACCTATGCCCGAAGCGGTTTTTCGCACCTGATGGCTCTCTCGGGACTGCACGTCGGGATGCTTTTTCTGCTTATCAACCTCGTGCTGTGGTGGCTGCCTCTCTTTCATCGGGGGCATCGCCTGAAACACCTGCTGGCCATCGGAGCCGTGTGGCTGTTTGTGGCGGTGGCCGGCTTCCCGATTAGTGCCATTCGTGCCGCGGTGATGTGTACGCTCCTGCAATGGGCTTTGTTCAGCTCTGCCCCCTATCGGTCGGTGAACAGTTGGGCGGCAGCAGCCCTGCTACTGCTCCTCTACGAACCCAATTGGCTCTTCGACATCAGCTACCAGCTCTCGTTTTTAGCCGTCGGGGCCATCCTGTTGGTCGGACTACCCCTCTGCCAACAGGTGCGGGGCCGTTATCGGCTGTTGAACTATTTGAGCGATGCCTTCCTTATCTCGATTGTCGCATCGCTTGCCACCATGCCGTTGGCGGCCTACCGCTTCGGAGTATGGCCCTTGGCTGGCATCGTGATGAATCCGATAGCGATATTTGTGGCGACGATTGTCGTGGCGTGCGGTGTGCTGCTCTTGCTCCTGCCGCCCCTTGCGCCCCTCCTGCGCCCCCTGACCCTGATGGCGGCCGACTGGGTGAACCAACTATCGGCAAAGGTCGCCTCGATGACGGCACTTGTGGTTGACTTTCGCCCTTCGGGGCTGCTCGTTACGGCAATTTACCTCATTTTTCTGCTTCTCATCCTGCTGTTGTGGTGTCGGGACGCAAAAAAAATGTAAATTTGTAGCGTATGCTCACCCACGAAGAATATATCCTGCTTTGCAGCGACGAGGTTCGTCAGGCGATTCACCAAAATCGCACACGCGATGTGCTGGCCGTAGCGATGGATAGCTCGATACCCCACGCCCGTCTGGTGGCCACGCAGCTCAAATACCTCGACCGCGCCCGCACGAAACTCCCCTCCTATGCCGAGGCGGAGTGCATCCTGCCACCGCGTGCCTTCGAACAGGCCTCGAGCGAGCGATGTGCCGCCCACAAACCGCTCTGCGGCGAGCGGGTGCTGGACCTCACGTGCGGGTTGGGAGTCGATGCCCGCGCCCTGGCCACGCGCTTTCGCGAGGTGGTCACCCTGGAGCGTAACGAGGTGTTGGCCGAGTTAACTCGCGAGAATTTCCGTCGGCTCGGCATCAACAACGTCACGGTCCTGACGACCGATGCCGAAAGTTATGTACAGCACTGCACCGAGCGTTTCGATTGGGTCTATGCCGACCCCGACCGCCGCTCGTCGGAGGGCAAAAAGCTGGTGCGGTTGGAGGATTGTTCGCCCGATGTGGTGAAGTTGATGCCCCACTTACAACGATTATCCCCGCGCTTATGCCTGAAAAATTCGCCCCTTTTCGATGTGGATGAGGCACGCAGAATCTTCCCCGATTGTGCCGTGGAGGTCGTCTCGCTCGGTGGAGAGTGCAAGGAGGTGCTGATTTCGGTGGGCGAAGGGATAGCCCCGCGCCTCACGGCAACGGCTATCGACCTGGGGAGCTACACCGCGACCGACAACGGACCGATTACACCCCCCGAACACTTCACACCCGCACGCTATCGCTACCTTATTCAGGCCGATGTCGCACTGCAAAAGGCACGATTGGTGCGCCGTCACCTGCAAGGCGTAGGCGATGTGTGGAGCGAAAACGGCTACGGCTTTGCCACCGAGGAGCCACAGGGGGTCTTGGGGCGCAGCTATGCCATCGAGCGCATCGAACCCTACAACCCCAAGGCCTTGAAACGCGCCCTGAAAGGGCATCGGGCCGAGCTGCTCAAACACGACTTCCCCTTTTCGATTGAGGAGTTGCGTCGTCGCTTGGGCGTGGTGGCGGGTGATGAATTTCGCCTCGCCTTCACAAAAATCGAAGATTCGTATTGGACAATTTGGTTAAAATAAGTAGCTTTGTCAAAAGCGAACCCCGAAAGCTATGAAACTGAACAAACTTTACACGTTTTTCACCGAGACGGTTTTCCTGCGCGATGACAAGAGTTGGGAGAACCCCCTGACACGGATGTGTATCCGCATCTACAAACTCCTGTTCTACATGGTGCGCGGTATGCTGAACCACGGCACGCTGGTACGCTCGGCCGCAATGACCTACTACACGATTACCTCGCTCGTGCCGATTGTGGCCGTGGCCTTTGCCCTGGTGAAGGGATTTGGCCTGGCCGACACGATGGTTTCGTCGCTCTACGGGCTGTTTCCGCAATATCCCGAGGTGATTGACTACATCGTTTCGTTTGCCGAAAATGCCTTGGCCCGCACACAAGGCGGTGTGATGGCTTCGGTCGCTTTGGTGATGCTCTTCTGGTCGATTATCCAGCTCTTCAGCTCGATTGAGAGTGCCTTCAACAACATCTGGGAGGTCAAGACTTCGCGCAGCATTGCCCGCCAATGGAGCGACTACCTGGCCGTCACGCTCATCGTGCCGATTCTCTGGATTGTGGCCTACGCCATGGGTAGCCATCTGGACAACGTGTTGCAGGATACGTGGTATTTCAGCGCACTCTCGCGCCTGCTGTCGATGGTGCTTATGTGGCTCATGTTTACGCTCCTGTACCTGATTATCCCCAATGCAAAGGTGAAATTCATGAGCGCACTGACGGCCGGTATAGTGGCCGGTACGGTTTTCCTGCTCTTCCAATGGGGTTATGTCTATCTGCAAAAGTCGATGACCTCGTACAACGCCATCTATGGTAGTTTTGCCGCCCTGCCGCTGTTCCTTTTGTGGGTGCAGGTCTCGTGGCAGATTCTGCTCATTGGCGGCGAGTTGTCGTTTGCCTTCCAAAACATCACCCGTTTCGGTGAGGAGCATGAGTGGCAACGCATCAGCTACGACCAGCGTCGCAAGGTGATGTTGGCCTCGATGCTCATCATCGTGCGTCGCTTCCGCGAAGAGGGTGGCCCGATGTCGGGAGCCGAAATCAGCAACATCTTAAACCTGCCGACCCGCATCATCAACGATGTGCTGTTCCAGCTGACCCGCTCGGGACAACTCATCGATGCCCGACCCAACGAGGATGCCCGCGAGGCGGCCTATGCACCGGCCTACGATATCTCGCGCATGACCCTCTACGGGGTGCTGGCAGCCGTTGAAAACCACGGTGATAACCCCCTCATCTTCGAGGAGGGAAGCGACCTGAAGCGGGTCGAAGAGCTTCTTGAGGGCATCAAAAGCGATTCGCTCGCCTCGCCCCGTAACATTCCCTTAATCGAACTTATCCGATGATTCGTCGCATTGTATTGATTGGTAGCGGCAATGTAGCCGAGAGCCTCGCGCAAGCCATCGCTGCGTGTGAAGAGGTGGAGCTGCAGCAACTCTACGCCCGCAATCCGCAACGCGGTGCAGAGGTGGCCGCGATGGTGGGATGCCCCCACACGGCTGACCCTGCGGAGTTGAACCGCGAGGCCGACCTCTACCTGATTTCGGTCAGCGACCGCGCCGTGGAGGAGGTGGCGCACACGCTTCCGATTCCACCTTCGGCCATCGTTGCCCATACGGCCGGCAGTGTGTCGCTCGATGCACTGAAACCCTATCCGCACCGCGCCATCTGCTACCCCTTCCAGGGTTTTTCGGTGGGTCGCAAGGCCGATTTTAGCCGGATTCCGCTCTTTTTGGAGGGGACCGAGGAGGACGATATGCACCGCTTGGAGCAGTTTGCCCGCCTTTTGAGCAGTCAGGTCTATGAGGCTGACTCGGCGCGTCGCAAAAAAATACACCTCGCGGGAGTCATTGCCAACAACTTTGTCAATCAGCTCTACGCCACGGCCACCGACCTCTTGGCCGAGTCGGGGCTGGGTTACGAGGTCTTAAAGCCGCTGATTGAAGAGACCACCATGAAGGCACTCGATGCTTCGCACCCCGCCCGGGTGCAGACCGGACCCGCCAAGCGAGGCGATCGGGCAACCCAGCAGGGCCATCTTGCGCTGCTCGAGGGCAAGGGGCAATTACAACAGATTTACGAACTTTTAAGCCAACTGATATGGGAAACTTCAAAGAAGATATAGCCCGCATCGAAGCGATGATTTTCGATGTGGATGGTGTGATGACCGATGGTCGCATCATCCCCACCGCCGAGGGCGATTTTATCCGCTGCTACAACTGCAAGGATGGCTACGCGCTGGCCTACGCCATTCGCCACGGTTACCGTGTCTGTGTCATCACGGGCGGCTACGGCAAGATTCTGGAGCGCAGACTGCGGATGCTCGGCATGCAGGACTTCTACATTGACTGCATGGACAAGATTTCGACCCTGCGCGAGTATATGAAAAAGTACAACCTGAACCCCGAAAATGTCCTCTACATGGGCGACGATATTCCCGACCTGGAGTGTATGCGCGAGGTGGGTATGCCGGTCTGTCCGGCCGATTCGGCAGCCGAGGTGATTGAGTGTTCGCGCTATGTCTCGGAGTTCGAGGGTGGCCGTGGTGCCGTGCGCGACATCGTGGAGCAGGTACTGCGCGCCCGTGGTGATTGGGCCAAGAGTTCAGAAGGAGTGACCCCATCATCGCTCGTAGCATCACGATAAACAGACAAAATTTTTGACTATTAGTGAGAGCCATAGGGTTGGTTCTCACTATTTTTTTTGATATTTCACCTCTTTTGACTATCTTGCATAACTAACATAAATACTATGAATGCCAAGTACGATTTCAAAACAGACGAGAACGGATATCTACCGTTGATTCAAATCCGAATGATGCAGGTAATAATGGAGGCTTTTGACAGCATGGTTCCGTTAAATGTTGATTTATTTGAGCATATCAAGGGTTTGGACGAAGACGGGTTGTTTTCAGTGATTGAAAACGAACTTGAAATGGAAATTGACAAAGATAAAAGGTGTTCGGTTCGTACGCCTAATGACATCATAAATCTGATGGCAGACATTATGTCTGAAGATCAAATAAGAGTGTATTACATGAAGATATCACTTATCAATCTACGAAGAAAGAGGGATGAGCGCATGGAAGATGGGTTGGATACAGAAGATATTGATGATGCCATTATGGATCTTGAAATGGAATTGATGGTTGAGGAGAACGACGAGGCAAAAGCAATATATACTGAAATGATGAAAATGTTCGATGATGATAGCGAAGAGTCCGGTGATGATTATGACGAGGAGGAGAGTGATGAGGAATATGAAAGATATTTCCGTCAATCTCTCAATAATATCGCCCAGACTTTGAGCGTTGAACAAATCGTATATATGTGGAATGAGGGTATAGAACTCAATACCCTTGATGAGAATGACCTGTTTATATACAAGGAAGTGTTGGCCATACACGGCGTGTCAGTATCTGAAATGGAGGATTCAGATGCAATTGATAGAAGATTGAAGATACAATATGATGTTGAGAAGAATCTGATATGTTGTATAGAGTAATTTGAACCGTTACATCCGAATCGCAATTGCGCCGAAATGACTTATCAATTGCCATAACAGATTACAAAAAGAGCGTGTCCAAAAAACTTGTTGGACACGCTCTTTTTATTGTATCGGCTTACCACTACTCTTTTGCCGTACTCCAACCGTAGTACATCACGACGAGGAAGCAAACGAGCGGCAGGATGAACGACAGATTCACGGCGGGCCAGCCCATGAGCGTACCGCAGTCGATAATCATCGCCTGCACGGGAGGCAGTACCGAGCCACCCAAAATAGCCATAATCAGACCGGCAGCACCGAATTTGGCATCCTCACCCATACCCTCGAGGGCAATACCGTAGATGGTGGGGAACATGAGCGACATACAGGCCGAAACAGCCACCAGGCAGTAAAGACCCACGCGACCGTCAATGGCAATCACACCCGCCGTAGCGACCGTGGCGGCAATGGCCAGGAAGAACAACAGACGGCCCGGGTTGATATATTTCAACAGGTAGGTGCAGACAAAGCGCGACGAGCAGAAAATCACCATGGCAATGATGTTATACTGTTGCGAAAGCACCTCGGCAGCCTTCTCGGCCATGCCCTCGGCCATAAAGACGCGCGTGCCGTACTGAATGATGAAGGTCCAGCACATGATTTGCGCACCTACGTAGGCAAATTGGGCAATCACACCGTTGCGATAACGCTTCTGCGCAAAGATGCGCTTCAGGGTCGGCAGCAGGCCGTCCTGCTTCGACGACTCCTGTACCTTGGGCATACGTGCCAACCAAATGACGAGGAACATTGCCGTAATCACGGCACCGATAATCAGGTAGGGGGTAATCAGGACCTGCAAATCGGCCTGCTTCATCGCCTCAAACTCCGCCTCACCGAGCGTGGCACGACCGACCGTGTCGAGCGGGTTGAGCTTCGCCTGGATGAAGTTCATCGCCACATACATACCCAAGAGAGAACCCATCGGGTTGAAGGCCTGCGCCAGATTCAGACGGCGCGTAGCGGTCGCCTCCGAACCCATCGAGAGGATGTAGGGGTTGGCACTCGTCTCGAGGAACGAAAGACCGCACGTAAGGATAAAATAGGCCAAAAGGAAGGGGTAGTAGCTGCCCGTCATCTTCGCGGGGAAGAAGAGGAAAGCTCCCACGGCATAGAGGCCGAGACCCATCAGAATACCCGCCTTGTAGGAGTAGCGACGGATAAACATGGCGGCCGGAAAGGCCATGGCGAAGTAGCCGCCATAGAAGGCCACCTGCACCAGCGCGCCATCCGTGACGCTCATGCGGAAAATCTTCGAGAAGGCCTTCACCATCGGATTCGTGATGTCGTTGGCAAAGCCCCAAAGGGCAAAGCACGAGGTAATCAAAATGAAGGGAACGAGGTAGTTCACCCCGTTGTGCTTCAAAATGGATTCTTTCAGTTTGTTCATAGGTTTGTTATAGTTTGGTTTTTATTCGTTTTCACTCACCAGGTCGGCCACCACGGCCTCCGTATAGCGCACCACATCCTGCGGGGCGAGTTTGAGCTGCAAGCCACGCACACCGGCCGAGATATAGATATACGAAAAGGCTTCGCACGTGGCGTGCAGGAAGGTCGGAAAGCGTTTTTTCATCCCGATGGGGGTGCAACCGCCGCGTATGTATCCGGTCGTGGGCAGCAGCTCCTTCATCGGAATCAGCTGCGCACTCTTGTTTCCCGACAAGCGGGCCGCCTTCTTCAAATCGACCTCCTTATCGCCCGGGATGACACAGACAAAATGGCCGTTGCGGTCGCCTCGCAATACAAGCGTCTTAAAGACCTGCTCGATGGGTTCGCCCAGCTCTTCGGCTACGTGTGTCGCGGCCAAATCGTTCTCATCAACCGTGTAGGGAATCAGTTCGTAGCTGATGCCGGCACGGTCCAAGAGGCGGGCAGCGTTGGTCTTCTCTAACTTTTTGGCCATTACTCGAGCGTCTTTTTCGGCAGGAAAAGTTGCAGGCAACCCCACGCCACGAGGTAGGCCAGACCGGCCATCATGAAGACCACGAAGTAGCTTCCCGTCAGCTCCAGCACGTTACCCACGGCCGAAGCGGCCAGCACACCGCCAATCGAACCCGTAAAACCGGCCAACGAGGTCATCGTTGCCACGCGGTTCTTGGGATAGTAGTCCGAAACGAGCGTATAGATGTTCGAGGCCCAACCCTGATGGGCAAAGCAGGCCAACGAGATGATGGCTATCGAGGCCCAAAGGCTGTTCACCTCGGGAATCAAAATCACCGGCACGACCAGCAGGGCGCAGGTTAAGAGGGCCGCCTTACGCGAGAAGGCCACCGACCGCCCCACACGAATGAGTTTCGAGGAGAGGTAGCCTCCGAAGATGCCGCCAAACGAGGAGAAGGTGTAAATCACAATGAGCGGCAAGACCATCTGCTGGATATTCACGCCGTAGCTCTTCTCCATAAAATCGGGTGTCCAGAAGAGGAAGAACCACCACACCCAGTCGCAGACAAAACGCGAGAGGGTGATACCGATGGTGGCACGCTGGGTCAGCAAGGCACGCCAATCGACCTTCTCCTCCACCGCCTGCGTATCGGCCTGCGTATCATCCTGCTCGATGTAGGCCAACTCGGCTGCCGTCAGTCGCTTCGATTGACGCGGCAGGCGATAGACCAAGAGCCAGGCCACCATCCAGATAAAGCCCAGCGCACCGGTCACGATGAAGGCAATCTGCCAGCCGTAGGTCACCGTGAGGAAGGTAACGATAATCGGGGCAACCACGGCTCCGATGTTACTGCCCGAATTGAAGATACCCGTAGCCAAGGCGCGTTCTTTCTTGGGGAACCACTCGGCCGTAGCCTTGATGGCGGCAGGGAAGTTGGCACTTTCACCCAGGCCGAGGAAGAAACGGGCCAGACCGAAGCCCACGGCTCCGCGTGCCGCAGCGTGGAAACAGCCGGCAATCGACCACAGGGCAATGGCCACGGCATACGAAAGGCGCGTACCGAAGCGGTCGATGAGTCGTCCTACGACCAACAGACCGATGGCATAGGCGGCCTGGAAGGCCGAAACGATGTAACCGTAGGCCGCCTCCGAGAGGTGAATCTCATCGGCAATGACCGGCTTCAACATACCCAGCACCTGACGGTCGATGTAGTTGATGGTCGTGGCAAAGAACAACAGAGCGACCACCGTCCAACGGTAGGCACCCACCTTTTGCGAATTATTTAACGACATATCTCGTGAATTTTGCGGTAAATCTCCGCCTGCTCCTCCGGAGTCTCGGCGTAGGTGACAACGATGAGTTTCATGCCCGGCTTCCAGAGCTGCTGCACCTTCTCCTCCACAAGCTCTACGTCGCCGACGATGCGGGCGTTGAGCACCGCGCCCGTGCCGGCGAAGGCATCGGCGAAGCCCTCGGTGGGGTTGGCTCCCGGGTCGGTAGCGAGCGAGAAGGCTCCATCGGCCATGCGAAGGCCCCCGATGCGGGCAATCTCCTGTTTCTTCTGCGACCAATTACCGCACGAATGGAAGACGGCACCACCAAAGCGGTCGCCCACGCGCTGCATGGCAGGCACGCAGAGCGGGAAGTAGAGGTCGTCGGAGAGCATCGTCACCGTATCATCGCTCATGCCCAAACCATCGAACATACGGCTCGACGCAAAGCCGTGACCCGGCTTTACGAGGGCATCACCAATCAGGCGACGCTGTGCCTCGGTAAAGTCAATCAAGAGGTCGGCCGTGCGCTCCATGGCGGTCGTGATGGAATCGGGGTCGAGCATCAAATCCAGGTAGAAAGAGTTCGAGTCGATGATGTTGCTCAACGTATTGAGGGGCGACTGCACATCGCAATACGACATCGGAATCTCGCCCTTCGTCTTGTCGAGGAAGTATTCGACCATCTCGAGCGTATGGCGACCAATGGCCGTCTCGGCCACGGGCTTAAAGGGGGCAGCCACCAAATCGGCCGTGGTCATGAATTTGCCATCCACGGCCGGAGCCTGCCCCTTCTCCCAGCGGTAATCGAACCCATAGGCGGCCGCCACCGTACCCAGGCCATACCACGGCTCGAGGAAGTTCGGCACATCGGCCTCAAACTGCATCGAGGCATCGAGCGCACCGAGCTGCCAGGCAAGCGAAAGTTGCCTGTCGCGGCAATCCTCGGCAAAGACCTCCTTGACGCGCATACGGCGATAGACCAAAACCCCTTCGTCGGCCTCCCAGAAGGCCTTGCAACGGGCATCGAGTTTGGCAGCGTAGTCGGCATAACGGGCGCGGTCAAACTTTTCGGGAGCAATCGGCTCCACCTTCGTGGCCTGCGAATCGGCCAACGAGGTGTTGAATGTATCTTTTTTAGCCATACCTATTTCGTTTTCAACTCTTCAGCTATTTTGTAGATTTCTTTGACTCTTTCGTCCGTCACCGTGTCGTCCATATTGACGCAGCAAATGCCGGTTTTGTAGAGGTCGCCCGAGGCGGCTACGCGCGAGGCGATGATTTCGCGCAGCTCCTCCGACGAGTAACCGCCAATCTCCGCCGGATTAAGGCGCAACGAGAAGAAGGTCTCGGGCAACATCTCGCGCAGGGCCTTCACATCGCCACCCCACCCCAGGTCGAGGAACGACAGGTTTTTGATTTGGGCGAATTGTGCCGCATGACGGTGGGGGTCACGGCCGCAATAGTGGATGCCATAGGGTTGGTATTTTTCGCTCCAGGCAATATCTATCGGCAGCAACTGCTCCTCGTAATCGAACTCCGAAATCATCGTGTGCGTACATTCCGAATGGAGGTAGAGCGGCTCATCCAGCAGGCGGGCGATGCGGTTGACCGAAATAGAGGTCGTCCCCGTCTCACTGCGGATGTAGCTGAAGAATCGCTCCACCACGCGGCCGATTTGGGCAAAGTAGGCCTTCGTAGCCTCGGGGTCGAGCATCATATCCATCAAAATCCCCTCGCCCTTCACATCGAGGGCCAGGTTCAACACACCACCCCAATTGATATCGCCCGTCACGTAGCCATATTTGGCCTTAAGCTGCTCGATAAGGCGCACAAGTCGCTTGAAGGCGGGCGAGCGGAAGGGGGCCTCTTCGTCGATGGTAAGCTCTTCGCGGTGGGCGCAGATGACCTGCGGAGCAGTATTGGCACCGTATTCGATGGTGCATCCCAGCATCTCGGACAGCAGGTAACCCGCAGCCAGATGCACAGCTCCGATTTCGGGACGCTCCTCGGCATGGTGTTGCCCCAAGCCGCAATCCCCAAAACGCTCGTAGAGCGTCTTTTCCATGAGCTGCTCATCGCTCACACGACGACGCGGGTCATAAAAGAAATCTTCGTCAAAGACAATTCCGACGTGCTTGTTCCACCACGAGGGGTGAAAAACGACATCAACGGGCAGTGGGGTCGAGCAGAGTTTTTTCATGGTTTTCGTAGTTTTAGCGGGCGTAGAGCCATCCAAATTGGTGCTAATTTACTAAAAAAATGGCAAAGCACCGCATCTTTTCCGAGGAAAGGTGTATCGGCAAGCAATTTTCAATGAAAATTGCGGTTATTTCTTTTTCTTTGACTACATTTGTGGCTATGAAGCGTGATTTGGCCCTTATACTTTTGTCGGTGGTACTGCTCGCAGTGGGATGGCTCGGTGTGTCGGGACTCCCGCTTCTTATCGCCCTTGTACCGCTGCTTATCATGAGCCGCGAGGCAGAGGACTCGCGCCGCGGTTGGTGGGGGCTGTTTTTCAAGGCTGCACTGACCTTTGTGCTGTGGAATGCAGCCACCATCTGGTGGATTTGGAACGCCACCCCCGTAGGGCCAATTGCCGCCACCCTCTTCTCGACCTTCTACAACATGGTAGCCTTCATGCTCTACCACACGGTCTCGAAAAAGGCCCCCAAAGCGTTGGCCTACACGACCCTCGTGGCGGCCTGGATAGCGACCGAGTATTGGTACATGAACGGGGATTTCTCGTGGCCGTGGCTCACCCTCGGCAACGGTTTTTCACACGACATTTGGGCCGTGCAGTGGTATGAATGGACCGGCGTTTTAGGCGGTTCGCTGTGGGTTCTGGTGGTGAATCTGCTCCTCTTTGAGGCTTACGAAACACGCACCAAACGCAAGCTCACGACGGCCTTTATCGGCATCCTGCTCCCCATCGTCGTTTCACTTCTCATGTGGGTCGGTTACCAAGAGCCTGCGGCCGGCAAGGTCAAGGTGAGTGCCATCCAGCCCAACATCGACTGCTACGAAAAGTTCGCCAATACGGACGAATACCAAATCCAAAACATCTTTGAACTGTTGGAGGAGGTCCCCGAGGGGGTCGATTTCATCCTCCTGCCCGAGACAGCCATGCCGGGCTACTATTGGGAGCCGTCGCTCTCGGAGATGATTCATGACGAGGAGGCCGCATTGTGGCAACAAGTGCGCGAAAAGTTGCGCGAAAAACACCCCGAAGCGATGCTCCTCACGGGTGCCAACACCCGCCGTTACTACGCCCCCGGGCTGGAGAGCGAAACGGCCCGACAAATCGGACGGGGCGGCTACGGAGCTTACGATAACTTCAATACGGCCGTGGGGCTGGACACCACCTCGCGCGTTCAACTGCACCACAAAGGCAAACTCGTCATCGGTGTGGAGAACACCCCTACGTGGGTCTTCCGCCTGATGGATTTTCTGGTCATCGACCTCGGAGGCGTGGTGGGTCAAATCGGCATGGGCAAGCATGGCTCTGCGTTTGACCACCGCGGGGTGAAAATCGGCCCTGCCATCTGCTACGAGGGGGTCTATGGCGAGTTCTTCGGCGATCATGTGCGCCGTGGTGCGGAGCTGATGGCCATCCTCACAAACGATGGCTGGTGGGGCGATACGCCCGGCTACAAGCACCTCTTCACCCTCTCGCGGCTGCGTGCCATCGAACACCGTCGTTCGGTCATCCGCTCGGCCAACACGGGTCGTTCGGGCTTTATCTCGGCACGCGGTGAGGTGAGTTCGACACTGGGCTGGGAGGAGCGTGGCGTGCTGACCGAGGAGGTTGCCCTCAACCGCGAAAAGAGTTTTTATACCCTGCATGGCGATTTGCTGGGGCGCGTAGCCACCTACCTGCTGTTGCTGTGCCTGCTCTACTATGTCGCCTACCGCGTCAAACGACGCAACTATTTAGTGAACTAATCCCGTACCTATCATACATTATGAATTACACCCAAACACTCGAATTTCTGTTCCAACAACTCCCGGCCTTTGAGCAGAAGGGGGTATCGGCCTACAAGCCGGGCTTGGAACGTATCAGCGAGTTTTGCCGTGTGCTGGGCAATCCGCAACGCAACTTTTTCACGATTCATGTGGCCGGCACGAACGGCAAAGGGTCGGTGTCGCACCTCCTGGCTTCGATTTTGGAGCAGGCGGGCTATCGCACCGGACTCTTCACCTCGCCCCACCTGCAAGACTTCCGCGAACGTATCCGCGTTGATGGCGAGATGATTCCGAAGCAGAAGGTGGTCAATTTCGTCGATAAGCACCGCGAAAAGATGTGCGAGCTGAAGCTCTCCTTCTTCGAAATGACCGCAGCCCTGGCTTTCGACTACTTCGCCCAAAGCGACGTGGAGGTGGCCGTGATTGAGACCGGTCTCGGAGGTCGTCTCGATGCCACGAACGTGATTCTTCCGGTGGTGAGCATCATCACCAACATCGGACTGGAGCATACCGCCCTGCTGGGTGACACGCTTCCGAAGATTGCCGCCGAGAAGGGAGGCATCATCAAGAAGAGTATTCCGGTTGTGGTGGGCGAAAAGGATGACCGCTGGAGCGAGGTGATTGAGGAGATAGCCACGCGAAATCGTTCGCGCGTGATTTATGCCGAGCAGGAGTTCCTCTGCGAGGAGCAGCACGACGAGGAGGGCGCACAACGCCTTTCGTTGCGTCGCCTGCGCGATAAGTATCTCTACGACGTACAACTCGACCTGATGGGTCACTACCAGCGCAAGAATGTCGTGACGGCTGCCGCAGTGGCGGACTACCTCCACGAATCGACCCCGCTGACCATCTCGCGTCGCGCCTTTATCGAGGGGTTGCGCACCGCCTCGAAGGAGACCTCGCTGATGGGTCGCTGGCAAAAGCTGGGTGAGAATCCGCTGATCATTTGCGACACGGGCCACAACGCCCACGGCATTCGCTACGTGAGCGAACAGATTGCCGCCACGCCCCACGAAAAGCTCTACTGCGTAGTGGGTTTTGTGAAGGATAAGGACCTGGAGCATATCCTGCCCCTGTTGCCGAAAGAGGCGCACTACCTCTTCACGGCCGCCCAAACCGAGCGTGCCGTACCGGCCGCAGAGCTTTGCCAAAAAGCGGCCTCGTTCGGCCTTCAGGGTGAGGTGGTCGAGGATGTCAAGGAGGCGGTGAAACGCGCCTGCGAGTTGGCCTCTGCTGAAGACCTGATTTTCATCGGCGGCAGCACCTATGTCGTCGGCGAAGCGATGTAATAAGAGCAAAGAGGCAAGAGATAACTTTGCGATTAAGGCGAGGGCACACGCTTGCGTGATGCCGAGCCGGAGCAAAGTCAAGCCACCGAAGGTGGGTTAAAGAGCAAAGAGCAAAGAGAGTTGAAAGTTGAGAGTTAAAACCCTTAGTCACCTTTAGCCTCCTTTAGTTTCCTTTCTCGCCCTTCTCGCCTTTCACGCCCTTCTCGCCCTTCTTGTAAGCCCTAACAAAAGAGCCTGTCTAACAAGATTAGACAGGCTCTTTTCTTTATCAGCAACAGACGATTTACCGTTTCTTGGTCGGCAGGTCGTCGATAAACTCCACAGCCAGCGGACGACGGAAAACCTCGCGCAGCGAAATGATGGTCTCCGTGGCCGAGATACCGGGGATGCACAGCACCTTGTCATAGACCGTGTGCATCAGATGCTCGTTATCGAGGCAATAGAGTTTGACCTGGATACTGCCCTTACCGGTGATGAAGTGAGCCTCCACGATTTCGGGAATCTCCTGCAACTCGTCAATCACCTGCTGCAACTGCTGCGGGTCCTTGAGCGAAATGTTGATATGGGCGCAGACATCGAAGCCCAACATCTTGGGATTCACCACCATATAGCTACCCTGAATCACACCGGCCTCGGTGAGTTTGTGAATACGCTGGTGGATGGCGGCACCCGAAATACCACACTCGCGGGCAATCTCCAGGAAGGGCATACGGGCATTCTTCACCAAGTACTTCAGAATTTTGCGATCAATCGCGTCCAAGCTAATTGTCTTCATAGGTTTCATGAGTTTGAGGGATTTTAGGGATTGTGTGTGTCGTTATTTAAGGACGCCCAGCTCTTTACCCACCTTGACAAAGGCCGCAATGCAGCGGTCGAGGTGTTCGCGCTCGTGGCCGGCCGAAACCTGTACACGAATGCGGGCCTGACCCTTCGGAACAACGGGGTAGTAGAAGCCCGTCACGAAGACACCCTCCTCCTGCAACTTGGCGGCCATATCCTGCGAGAGCTTGGCATCGTAGAGCATCACGGCACAGATGGCCGACTGTGTAGGCTTGATATCGAAACCGGCGGCCATCATCTTCGTGCGGAAATACTCCACATTCTCCACCAGCTTATCGTGCAGCGCATCGCTCTCCTCCAACATCTTGAACATCTCGATACCGGCACCTACGACGGCAGGGGGCAGCGAGTTCGAGAAGAGGTAGGGGCGCGAACGCTGGCGCAACATATCGATAATCTCCTTCTTGCCCGTCGTGAAGCCACCCACGGCACCACCAAAGGCCTTGCCGAGCGTACCGGTCAAAATCTCCACCTTACCGCGCAGGTCGTACAGCTCCGTGATACCGCGACCCGTCTTGCCGAGGACACCTGCCGAGTGGCACTCATCGACCATCACCATGGCATCGTACTTCTCGGCCAGCTCGACAATCTTATCCAGCGGGGCGGCGTTGCCGTCCATCGAGAAGACACCATCGGTGCAGATGATGCGGAAACGCTGTGCCTGGGCCTTCTTAAGGCACTCTTCGAGGTCGGCCATATCGGCATTGGCATAACGATAGCGCACCGCCTTGCAGAGGCGCACACCGTCGATAATCGAGGCGTGGTTCAGCGCATCCGAAATGATGGCATCCTGCTCCGTGAAGAGCGGCTCGAAGACACCGCCGTTGGCATCGAAGCAGGCGGCATAGAGAATCGTATCCTCCGTGCCGAAGTAGTTCGAAATGGCCTTCTCAAGCTCCTTGTGCATATCCTGGCAGCCGCAGATAAAACGCACGGACGACATACCGTAGCCGCGCTCGTCCATGGCACGCTTGGCAGCCTCCACCAGACGCTTGTTATCCGAAAGACCCAGGTAGTTATTGGCGCAGAAGTTCAGCACCTTGCGGCCTGCCACTTCAATCTCGGCACGTTGCGGCGAGCAAATCACGCGTTCGGTTTTGTAGAGACCTGCGGCACGGATTTCGTCCAATTCGTGCTGCAAATGAGCTTGCATTTTTGTGTACATAGACAACTAAATTGAGATGGTTTGTGGATTTTCTATCAAATTGTTAGCAAATATAACAACAAAGTTTTTAATTTCCACTATATTTGCGGTAGAATTAAACATTTTTCCGTCAATTTACTCATGAAGAAACAGTGCGTATTGGTCAGCGGAGGTGCCGGATACATCGGCTCGCACACGACCGTGGAACTTATCGAGGCAGGCTATGATGTAGTGATTGCCGACAATTTGTCAAACAGCGATATGGGTGCCGTAGAGGGTGTCCGCAAGATTACGGGCGTAGAGGTTCCCTTCGTCGAGGTCGATTGCTGCGACAAGGAGCGATTGGCCAAGGAGTTGTTCGAAAAGTACGAGTTCGACTCGGTGATTCACTTTGCCGCCTACAAGGCTGTGGGCGAGTCGGTGCAGAAGCCGTTGGAGTACTACCGCAACAACCTTACCTCGCTGATGAACATCATCGAGCTGATGCGCACCTACGGCCGTCACAACATCGTCTTCTCGTCGTCGTGTACGGTCTATGGCGAGCCGGACAAGCAGCCCGTAACGGAGCTTACACCCCGCAAGCCGGCCACCTCGCCCTACGGCAATACGAAGACCATGTGCGAGGATATCCTGCGCGACTCGGTGCGTGCCTATGGCGATTTGAAGGGTATCGCGCTGCGCTACTTCAACCCCATCGGAGCGCACCCCACGGCTCTCATCGGTGAGCTGCCGCGCGGTGTGCCGCAGAACCTTGTTCCCTTCGTGACGCAGACCGCCGCCGGCATCCGCGAGTGCCTCTCGGTTTTCGGCAACGACTACCCCACCCCCGACGGTTCGAACATCCGCGACTATATCGATGTGGTGGATTTGGCACGCGCTCATGTCGTGGCCATTACCCGCATGATTGAGGGCAAGAACAAGCAGGATTACGAGGTCTTCAATGTCGGCACGGGCAACGGTGTTTCGGTGCTGGAGCTGGTGCGCCGCTTCGAGGAGGCCAACGGTTTGAAACTCAACTACAAGATTGCCGACCGCCGCGAGGGCGACATCATCGCCATCTGGGCCGACCCGACCCTGGCGAACGAGGAGCTGGGCTGGAAGGCTACGCGCAACCTCGACGACACGCTCCGCTCGGCCTGGGCCTGGGAGAAGCACGTGAGAGGCATCGAATAGAATTCAGAATTTAGAATGTAGAATTCAAAATTAGGGGGGGGTATTACCTTAAGCAACCCTACATCTCGGCCGTCCGGCTGCAAAAAGCAAACAAAAGAGCGAGAAGGTATCCCCTTCCCGCTCTTTAACTTTTACAAATACCGAATTCTACATTTTGAATGCTAAATTCTACATTTTTATTTGCGGAGTTTGCGCTCGATGAAGAGTTCGATAATCAGGAACAAAGCACCGCCGAGCATCATACCGCCCACAAGCATTATTTCCGGCGTATCGCCAAAGGGACCTTCGGGAAGTTGTCCTATCCAAAACGACTGCAAAAAGCCGACACCGACACCGAGTAAAATACTGCCGATACGCATCAGCCACCACATCGTCTGTTTCAGTGAATCCACCTGCGGTGCAGCCTTACCCAGATACTCCACCAAATCCTGTCCCTCGAGCTTCTGCAACGCCTTCAGACGCTCGTAACGAGTCAGCGACAATTCAAGAATTTTATAAATCGCCACAGCGATAATCAACGTAAAGAGTACAAACCACATAATTATTTAGTTTTTAAGGTTTTACTTTTGTTTTCTCATTTCTTGCGCTACCGGTTTTGCGTTCAATGGGTTAGACTGCAAAGTGTGAAAAAGGTTACAAAAAAGAGGAAAAAGCCAAGAGCGAAGAGGAAAGAGTTGAAAGGCGCGAAGGGCGATAAGGGCAATTAAAGGCAGCTAAAGGAAATCCCTTAAGTAACCTTAAGCACCCTTAAGGAACTTTAAGAAACCTTTTCCTCTTTCCTCTACTCCGGAATTCCCCATTTTCGGCACAGCCAGCGTTGCAACTCGTAGAGCAGGTAGCAGACTCCGAGGAGCATAATACCCATCTCGTCGTGGGGCGTAATGACCGTCTGCGACGAGCGCACCATCATATAAACACCGAGGGCGATAAGCGCGACAATCGCCACCACCACGGGGGCGAAGAAGAGACGGCGTTCACGACGGAGCATCCGCTCCTGCTCACGCCTCACCTCGCGCATGATTTTCTCGGTCATAAAGGCCGGCTCGTAGGGCTGCTTTCGAGCCTGCACCACACGGCGCAACTCGCTGTCGCTTATTGTTTTTCGGTTATCCATACTCCTAATTTTTTGCGGATTCGGTGCAGGCGCACCTTCGTATTGCTTTCGGTGAGCGAGAGGATTTCGCCACACTCGCTCAAGGGGCGGTTTTCGTAGTAGTGGAGCTGTATCAACGCCCGCTCCTCGGCCTCGAGGCGGTCGAGAGCCGCTCGAAGAGCCTGCTCCTGCGCCTCGTCAAGCTCCGTCAGCTCCCCCTCATCCGGCACCTCGGGCAGGCGTTCCGCGCGGCCGAAGTCGAAGAGCGCGAAGCGGCGTTGTCGGCGTTTTACGGCCGTGAGTGCCGTGTTGCAGGCGATGCGGTAGAGCCAGGTCGAGAAGGCACTGCGCGAGCCATAGCTCGCAAGGTGCGTATAAGCCTTGAGGAAGATATCCTGCGTCAGCTCCTCGGCCTCCTCCCGCTGTCCCACAATGCCGACGACAAGGGCAAAAATCGGGCGGCTGTACCGCTCGACTAATGGGGCAAAGGACTCGGCATCGCCCTCCAACACTTTGCGAATCAATCGCTGCTCGTCGTGGTGTGTCATCTATCGGATTAGACCACCAAATGGCCGTTTGGTTACAAAAATAGTAAAAATAAAGAGGAAAGAGCAAAGAGCGAAGAGGAAAGTGCTGAAAGGCGCGAAGGGTGATAAGGGCGATAAGGGCAATTAAAGGAAAATCCCTTAAGTAACCTTAAGCACCCTTAAGGCACTTTAAGAAACCTTTTCCTCTTCGCTCTTTGCTCTTTCCTCTTTGCTCTTTGCTCTTTGCTCTCTCCTCTTTCCTCTTTCTTACTCATTCTTTATCAAATAATTTTGAATTTTCGATTCTTCGTTGTACTTTTGCACTCCCAAACAGACGGAACAGGGGTGCGATTCGTGGAAATCGTACTGAAAACCGTCGGTGGTTTAACTTTTTTAAACATTTTCATACACTATGAAAACTATCGTTGTAAATGCCGTTGAGCGTAACGACTTCGGCAAGAAGGCAGCCAAGGCTGTTCGTCGCGAGGGTATGGTACCCTGCGTTTTGTGTGGTAATGGCGAGAGCGTAAACTTCTCGATTGATCCCCGCGAGATTAAGGCGCTGATCTACACGCCCAATTCGTACATCGTTGAGTTCCACTTCGGTGAGAAGGTTGAGAAGGCCGTAATGCGTGAGGTACAGTGGCACCCCGTTCGCGAGGAGCTGCTCCACGTTGAGTTCTTCCGCATCGCTGACGGCAAGCCCGTATCGGTAGCCGTTCCCGTTCGTCTGACCGGTAACGCCGAGGGTGTAAAGGTCGGTGGTAAGCTCGTACTGTCGGCTCGCAAGGTGACCGTAAGCGCACTTGCCGAGAACCTGCCCGATGAGATTGTTGTTGATGTAACGACGCTGGGTCTGGGTAAGACGATTTTCGTTGGCGACCTGTCGGTTGAGAACCTGAAGTTCGTGACGCCCGCTACGACCGCTGTCTGCGCTGTGCGCATGACCCGTGCCGCTCGTGGTGCCGCTGCCGCCGAGAAATAGTCGTAGCGCAGCATGAAATACCTCATTGTTGGATTGGGAAACATCGGCTCGGAGTATGCCGATACCCGTCACAACATTGGATTCAGTGTGTTGGATGCCCTTGCCGGGGCGTCCAACACTTCGTTTTCGACAGTCCGCTACGGCGACATGGCCACCCTGCGTCATCGCGGTCGCACGGTGCTTCTCTTGAAGCCCTCGACCTACATGAACCTCTCGGGCAAGGCCGTGCGCTACTGGATGGAGCAGGAGAAAATCAAACCCGAAAACCTGCTCGTCATCTCGGACGACATCGCCATCCCGTTTGGTCAGCTGCGCCTGCGTCCGCAAGGGTCGGCCGGTGGTCACAACGGCCTGAAGAACATTGCCGAGCTGTTAGGCACGGAGGCCTTTGCCCGTATGCGCTTCGGTGTGGGGGGCGACTTCCCGCGCGGCCATCAGGTCGATTATGTGCTGGGCAAGTGGTCGGACGAGGAGCAGAAAGCCCTCCCCGAGCGGCTGAAACTCTTCGGCGATGCGATCCTCTCGTTCGTTGCGGTCGGTTGTCAGATGACGATGAACAACTTCAACAAGAAATAAAAAGAGTTGCCGTTGGGCAACTCTTTTTTTATAAGCGGTTCGGCCTTGATAATCTTACGAAAAATTCGTACCTTTGGTCAATATAGCCGAGGATAATTCTATGAGATGCATTTGGGCTTTGTGGAGCGTTTTGATGCTGTTGCTGCCGATTCAACGAATGGCGGCACAGTCGGCACTGCGCGTGCAAAACTACTCGCACGAACTCTCCGAACACATGGTGACCGACATCGACCAGGACGCTCGGGGATTTCTCTGGTTTTCGACCTGGAACGGCCTGCACCGTTTTGACGGCCACACCTTCAAAAACTACAAGACCTACCCGGGTGAGGCGTGCGTCATGGCCAGCAACCGCATCCTCGAAATCATCATCGGACAAAGTGGCATCATCTATTGCCGCGACCAGGAGCGCAACATCTATCTCTTCGACCCTACGCGGGAGCGTTTCTTCCATCTGCCGCTCGAAACTGTTGGCGACAAAGCATCGAAACCGGCCTTTCACCTGCTCTCGACCTTCGAAAACGGGACGACGATATTGGTCTCCCGCGACCGCGTGATGCAAATCGACGAGACCACGCTCGACATCGAACAAGGCGTAGGTTTTCGCACCCGCTGGTTTTCGCAGGGCGATGAGCCGCTGGGCATCTCGAAGATGGTCACGGTCTTGGAGAGTGAAGAGGGCGAAATCTGTCTCGTAGGCGATAAGAAACTCTTTATCGGCGAACGCGAGGTGGGGATGCCGGAGGGAACCGAAATCATATCGGCCACCCGCTTCGGCAACCGACTCTGCCTGCTTACCAACCAAAGACAACTGCTCTTCGTCTCAACCAAAAGTGGCGCGATAGAGTGGGTCATGATGCCCGAGCAGATTGAGACGGCCGATTTTGTTCTGACCCTCGACACGGAGCGCATCGCCATCGCCACCCACCACGGAGCCTGGCTCTACACCCCCTGGAATCACCATTTCCTCCACATCGACCTCTCCGTATCAGGCTCACCGGACAGCCACGTATCGAACTTTCACCTCGACTCGCGCAAGCAACTCTGGATTCACACCTACGGCAACGGTGTGGTGCGCTACGATTTGAATCGGGGGACGATGCAATATCTCCAGACCCCCAAAGAGGATATCCCAAGCACCTCGGCCGACAGCGTACCCTTCTGTTTCGAGGATTTGAACGGCACCTTCTGGGTGCTGCCAAGAGGGGGAACGCTCGGCTATTTCGACTACGAAACGCATCGGCTTGAGACCTACCATACCGACCCGTCACTCCCCGAGACACGCTTTACGCCGACCATCCTGTTCCACTTCGTGGACCGGCAGGGCAATCTGTGGTACACCGGCACTTCGGGCCTTTATCGCGCCACATTACGGCCTGACGATGTGCGCTACCGCACGCTGGATGCCGAACACGAAACCCGCGCCCTGATGACCGACAGCCACAATCGGCTGTGGGTGGCCACCAAAGGCGGTTATGTGCGCATCTTCAACAGCGACCTCTCGCTGCTCGGCTATTTGGGCCACGATGGTGCGATTCACAAAACGCAGACCCCCTTTTTGGGCAACGTCTATCGAATCATCGAGACCAAAAACGGTGAGTTGTGGATGGGTACCCGCCTGCGCGGATTGTTTCATCTGCGCCCCGATGGGGAGCATCGCTACCACATCACCTCCTACCGACACGACCCGACTGACCCCTTCAGCTTGAGCGGAGACAGCATCTTTGACCTGCTTATCGACAGCCGTAACCGCCTCTGGATAGGCACCTGGGACGGCGGCATCAACCTTTTGCAATACGATGCCTCTCATCGGGCGCGTTTCCTACACGCAGGCAACTATTTCAGCCACTACCCGATGGATGTCGGAGCCAATATTCGCGCCCTCAAAGAGCAGGACGATGTGCTGATGATTGGTTCGTTTAGCAGCCTGATTACCTTTCCGCTTGACTTCACGGATGGCGACAGCGTCCGCTTCTACATCAACCGTATGCGTCCCGAAGATTCATCCTCACTGCCGGCCAACGATATCCACTCGATTTTCACCGACAGCCAGGGCGACTCATACGTCATGAGCTTCACGGGCGGCATCAGTCGCATCCTCTCGCCTACGCTACTCACCGACACGTTACGCTTTCGCACCTTCAGCAGCAAAGATGGTCTGCGGTCGGAGCTTACACACACCATGCGTGAAGACCGACACGGCAAGCTGTGGATTATAACCGAAAACTCCATCAACCGTTTCAACCCCGAAACCGAGTCCTTCGAATCCTACGGCGAGCGACAGCGCATCTACACCGAGGCCTATCCGACCTTCCTCGGCAACGACCTGATTGTCGGCACCAACGGCGGCATCGCGCTCATCCGAACCGACCAACCCCATAAAAGCGGCTATGTGCCACCCATCGGCTTCTCCGCACTCCGCATCCAAAGCACGAATGAGGAGTTTGCCATCGACCACCTGCAGCAGATTACCCTACAACCGCACCAGCGCGATATCCAACTATACTTCTCCGCCCTCGACTTTGCCGCTCCGGAGGCCATCAACTATGCCTACCGCATGAATGGCGTCGAGCGCAATTGGAACATGGCCCACGGCAAGCAGGTGGCCAACTACACCAACCTGCCCCACGGTGATTATCAATTTCAGGTCTATTCAACCAACGCAGACGGCGTATGGACCGACAACCTCCGCACCTTGAATATCCATGTCGTGCCGACCTTCTTCGAAACACCATGGGCCAGGTTGCTGCTGCTGGTCGGCATCATCGGCATCATCCTCATTGCCCTTACCATCCACCTCCACATCTACCGCCTCAGAAGCCGCATCGATGCCGAACAGCACCTCACCGATATCAAACTCGGTTTCTTCACCGACGTGTCGCACGAACTGCGCACGCCATTAACCCTGATTGCATCGCCCGTTGATGAGGTGCTGGAACATGAGCCGCTGAGCGAAAAGGCACGCCGACACTTGCGCATCGTGCAGCACAACACGCAACGTATGTTGCGACTCATCAACCAGATTTTAGATTTCCGCAAGCTCGAAAGCGGCAAGATGAAGCTCCTCATCGAGGAGGTGGAACTCTACCCCTTCCTGCAACAGATGACCGAGCATTTCCGTCTCATGGCCGAGCGCAACCGCCATGACTATACGGTCTGCCTGCCCGAGCAGGGAATTACGGGATGGCTGGACCGCAACAAGGTGGAGAAAATCTGCCTCAATCTGCTCTCCAACGCCTTCAAATATACCCCCGAAGGGCGCGGTATTCTGTTTGAGGCCTCCATTGAGGAGGATATGCTGACCATTGTCGTTTCGGATGAAGGTGTCGGCATCGACCCCAAAATGAACGACCGACTCTTCCGTCGCTTCGAGAACATCGTGGGGGCAACCAACTTCCCCTCGTCGGGTATCGGCCTTTCGCTTGTCAAGGAGCTGATAGATTTGATGGAGGGAAGCATCGAGGTCGAAAGTACCCCGAACGTAGGCTCCTGCTTCACGGTCCACCTGCCGATTCTTCGCAACCATTACAGCCGTCTTTCGCACACCGAGTTCCTGCTCGACGACCAGAAAGAGGCCCAGAGCCACCTCCCCGTCAGCAGCATCGCCATCCCCGAGGAGAACAACAAACAGACCATTCTCGTGGTGGAGGACAACAACGAACTGCGCCTCCTATTGAACGATATGCTCTCGCCGGAGTACAACGTGGCAACGGCCCAAAATGGCGTCGAGGGTTTGGAGCAATGTCGCGCACTGCTCCCCGATTTGGTATTGACCGATGTCATGATGCCGAAAATGGATGGTCTGGAGATGATTGCGCACCTGAAAAACGACCGCGAACTGTGTCACCTGCCCATCATCATCCTTACGGCCCGCGAATCTATCGAGGAGCGCATCCATGGGCTGGAGCAGGGCATCGACGACTACATCACCAAGCCATTTGTCGGTTCGCTGCTCAAGGCCCGCGTGCGCAACCTGATGGAGCATTACCGCCAACAGCGCGAACGCTATCTCTCGCAGCTCACCGCTCCGCAGCAAGACACCGAGCGGATGGCGGCCTCCGAACAACACCTGCTCTCGCACGATGAAAACTTCATGCAACAGCTCATGGCCCTCATCGAAGAGCAGATGGACAACACGGAGATGAGCATCGAGGACTTTGCCCGCGCACTCAACATGGCCCATTCGACCTTCTACAACAAGGTTAAGTCGCTGTTGGGCATCACCCCTGTCGAATTTATCCGCGAAATGCGCCTCAAGCGGGGTGCGCAACTCCTCGCCGAGGGTAGCTACGATATCTCGACCGTAAGTTATATGGTCGGCTTCTCCGACCCGCGCTACTTCAGCAAGTGCTTCAAAAAACGCTTCGGCGTCTCCCCCTCACAGTATAAACCGCAATAACGGCCCGACAAGCAGGGGTAGCCAAAGGGGGCTGCCAAAGACTTCTAAAGGAGATTAAAGGTTGCTAAAGGGAGTTCGCTTAAGGAACTTTAAGCCCCCTTAAGTACCCTTAAGCACCCTTATTATTACCCCCCCCACGCGCTCTTCTTCGCACTAAAAAACAATTCCGGCCGAGACAAGCTCGGCCGGAAACGCACCAATTACTAAAAACTAACTACTATAAACCTATCTCCTGGTCAAAGAGATTTCTTAATTATAGTTCGGGTTCTGCTTCAGATTCGGGTTCGCGCTAATCTGCTGTCCCGGAATCGGATAAATACCGCGCCACTCGGGCGTAACGGTCTTCTTATACGACCAGGTCGAGTTGAAATAGCTGCCGAAGCGAATCATGTCGGGACGACGCTTGCCCTCCCAGATGAACTCGTTAGCACGCTCACGCTCGATATTCTCCAGCGTCAGCTCGCTCAGCGTCCAATCATCCAGCTCGCTGCGGTTGCGCACCTGGTTTACCAAATCGAGAGCCGTATCGAGGTTCTGACCCAGACGTACAAGGGCCTCGGCCTTCATCAGCAGCACGTGCGAATAACGCTCTACGATGTAATCGTTGTTACCATCCGAACCTGCAAACGAAGCACCAATCGGCGTATATTTCAATACGCGGTAACCCTCTTTATTCTCGGCAGCGATGAAGTCCTTAATCGTCGTCAGCACGAGCTGCTGGCCGGCGTGGTCGGGGTCCATAATCGGCGTGCCATCGAGATAGAACTGCGGACCGTACTCCAACAGCTCGAGACGCTCGTCACCCTCCTCATAGCGATTCAGGGCCGTATCGTCGAAGCAGTAACCGCAAGCGGGGGCAAACGGCAGGTTGTACTTCTGCTGGTCGGTAGCGTGCTGGGCATAGAGGATAAACTGGTTGCCATCCACACCCTTCGACTTATCGACCGAGATAGCCGTGATAACCTCCTTCGTCTTACCCTCCATATCGGCACGGAAGCAGTCGCCTACGCGCTCCTCAAGCGCAAAGGCACCGGTGTTGATAATGGCATCGCACAAATCGACAACCTCTTTCCAATAGGCCGTACCAGAGTAAACCTCACCATTGAGGTAAACAAAGGCCAGAGCAGCCTGGGCCGACTCCTTCGTAAAGCGGGGATAATACGACGCATCCACATCCTTCACCGACGGCAGGTCGGCAATAGCGGCCTTGAACTCCTCAACGACAAACTTAAAGACATCGGCACGCGGGCTGGTTGCCGGCAGATTGGTCGTCGAAATGCGGGCGTCGGTGCAGATAGGCACGTTGCCGAAGCAGTCCATGGCGTAGTAGTACTGGTAGGCACGCAGTGCGCGAACCTCGGCGATAACACCCTTCAACTGCTCCTTCAAAGGCGAAGCCTCAAAGGTTTCGATAAGCGAGTTGTCCAAACCGATACCCGGGAAGATGCAGTTCCACAGACCATTCAAACGGTCGTTGAAGGGAACCACTTCGTGGCGCATCATCTGATTTACATTCTCATCGAGCCAACCACCGTTCGAACGACCCGGACACATCAGCTCATCGGTACCATACTCGGCCGAACGCCATCCGTCACCACCGGCCTGGAACATACGGGCAAAATAGTTGTATGCGCCGGCAACCGACGATACGGCCTCCTCCTCGTTCTGGAAGAACGAATCGGGAGTCAGACGGCCATAGAGTTCCTCGTCAAGATTCGTACAGCTCGGAATCAGCAGCGCAACGCTTCCAAGCACGAGGAGTCCTTTCAAGATATTTTTGGTTTTCATATGCTTCTTTACTTTTAGTGTTAGAACGAGAGGTTAATACCCAAAGTGAAGGTACGAGCCTTGGGATAGCTCAGATAGTCAATGCCCAGCGGAGCGACACCGTTACCCGTTACATCGGTGTTCACCTCGGGGTCGAGACCCGAGTAACCCGTGATAACGAAGAGGTTCTGTGCCGAGAAATAGACATGAGCGCGCTTCAGACGCAAAGCCGGAATAGCAAAATCATAACCCAGCGTCAGAGCATCCATACGGAAGTACGAGCCATCCTCAATGAAGCGCGACGAGAAGAGCTTGGCCTCGCCCGGACCTACGCCCGACGAAAGGGCATCCTTCAGGACATTTCGACCCGGAAGGTTGGTCAGGTACATCAGGTTGTTGGCCGTGTTGTTGTACACGTCGTTGCCCTGGCTACCGCGGAAGTTCATCGAGAGCGTCCACTTCTTATACTGCAACTGCGTCGAAAGACCATAGGTGAAGTCGGGCTGTGCGCAACCGATTACCTGATTTACGGCGTTGCCATTCTCATCCACCTCGAACATCTCCTTACCATTAGCATCCACACCGATAAACTTCTTACCGTAGAAGGTACCCAGTGCCTCACCCGGCAGAATCATCTGTGCATACTGACCCGAGAGACCGGGACCGTTACAGGGAGCCGACCAGAAGTTCTCACCCGACCACGAACCGTTCGAAAGGCTGATGACCTTGTTGTGGTTGTGGGCCAGGTTGAGGTTAGCCGTCCACGAGAAGTCCTTCTTGCGCAACACATCAAAGCCTACCTGCACCTCGATACCGTTGTTCATCACCGAACCTACGTTGGCCGTCTGCTTCGTGATATACGACGGAGCCGGAACAGCTACGCTGAGCAGCAGGTCGTCCGTGCGCTTGTGATATACATCGATGCTACCGTGAATCTTACCATCGAGGAAGCCGAAGTCGAAACCTACGTTGTACTGCGTCGTCTCCTCCCACTTCAGGTCGGGGTTGGCATACTGCTGCGGCAGGACAATCGTAATGACGTTGCCACCAATGAGGTACTTGTTGGTCGAGGCACCCAGCGTGCTGAGCGAGTTGTAGTTACCAATCTCCTGGCTACCCGTGATACCCCAGCTGGCACGCAGCTTGGCATAGGTCAGCACGTTGTTCTTGAAGAACTCCTCCTCCGACAGACGCCACGAAGCGGCTACCGACGGGAAGAGACCCCACTTGCTATCGGCACCGAAACGGCTCGAACCGTCGTCGCGCAACGTAGCCGTTACGAGGTACTTGTCGTCATAATTCCAATTGATGCGACCGTAGAACGAGATGAGCTTGTTGCTCTGGGCCCAGCTCGACGGCGTGTGAATGGTCGAGGCGGCCGAGATGTTGTACCACTGGAACTCATCCGAGAGGAAGCCGGCAGCCGAGGTATTCACACCCTCGTTCCAGAAATACTGGTACGAGTAACCGGCCATGGCGTCGATGTGATGCTTGCCGAAGCTCTGGTTGTACTTGAGCATCAACTCCATCAGCTTCGACCAATCCTCCATCTTCTGGATGTTCACGAAACCGCTGTCACCCTCACCCAGCAGGTTCGACTTCGGGATGTAGGAGTTACGGCTCAGGTCGTTGTTCGTGTAGCCAAAGTTGGCCTCGAACGAAAGCGGACCCCAGAAGTTGTAATTCACGTTCAGGTTACCGATAAAACGCTTCGTCTTGCGCTCATCCTTCAACTCCTCGATGTAGGAGCGGGGATTCACACGGTACGGACGGCTATCTACGAAATCGCCCGTCTCGTCGTAAATCGGATAGGTGGGGTTGAATACATAGGCCTCATAGAGGACGTTACTACCGAACTCCGAGCCTACGGTACTCGACGTGGCAGCCTGGTCGGCGTGAATCTCACCATAGTTTACATTCAGACGGAACTTCAGTTTGTCGTCCAATGCACTGTGGTTGATGTTCATGCGGGCATTGTACTTCTCGATGCCCGAACCATCAATAACACCCTGCTGGTCGCCATAACCCAACGATGCACGATAGCTCGTCTTCTCACCACCATAGGTGAAGGCGGCGTAATGCTCCTGCGAGATGGCGGTGCGGAAAATCTCATCCTGCCAATCCGTGTTGAAGCCCTTGTCGTCGAGCGGACGGCCCAACTCCTGAACAGCGGTACGATACTCGTCGGCCGAGAGGACGTCGAGCGTGTTGGCTACCTTCGAGACACCGATTTTATAACCATAGTCGAACGACTGCGTACCCTTCTTACCCTGCTTCGTGGTGATAATCACAACACCATTGGCACCACGGCTACCATAGATGGCCGTTGCCGAAGCATCCTTCAGGACGTTAATCGACTCGATATCGTTCGGGTTGATGGCATCGAGCGGGTTCACAGCCTCCTGGTCGAAGTTATCGTGCTGATAGGTCTTAATGCTCGACTTGCTTACACCGGCCGCTGCATCGATAGGCACACCATCAATTACATAAAGCGGCTCGTTCGAAGCGGTAATCGACGTACCACCACGCACGCGAATCGTGTTGGAAGCACCCGGCTTACCCGAGTTTTGCGATACGTTCACACCGGCAAAAGCACCCTGCATCATCGACTGTGCATTCAGGCCGCTACCGACTTTGAACTGATCGCTCGTGATTTGCGACACGGCACCGGTCAAATCCGATTTTTTCATCGTACCATAACCGATTACCACTACATCGTCGAGTTGCATACTCGACGAGTTAAGTACGAAATCAACGGTTGTCTGGCCGGGAGCCACGGCCTGCGAAACGGTTTCGTAACCGATAAACGAAACCTGAAGCACGGCATCCTTCGGTACGTTAAGCGAGTAGGTACCGTCGGCGGCAGTCGTTGTACCCGTCGTCGTGCCATCGACGATTACACTGGCACCGATAATCGGCTCACCGGCCGAATCTTTCACCGTTCCTGTCACCTTTGACTGGGCGAATGCAAACGCGGAGATGCCCAAGAAAGCCACGACGAGCGTGAGTTTCCGAGCAAATGCCGAGAATGCGCCTTGAGTAGCGTTGTTTTTCATCATTCTTGTCATTTTGGGTTAGACATGTTGGTTGTTTTGTTAAGTTTGTTGTAGGTTGTTTTTTATAGGTTTCTCGCTCGTTTGGGTTATTGTGTAGTACAAATTTCCTCATTCCGGCACGTTTTGATGTGGTATTTTTCTCATTGTAGGTGGAAAAATTCACATTTTTGCGCCCCAATGCCCTTTAGTGCCAATTTTTGGGATGGCAACCGAAGACCACCTCGGGGGTATAGCGTGCCGCCTCCTCTTTGCTTAAGGCTCGCAGGCCGACCCATCCGATGCGCTCCGTCATATCGGCTCCCTCGCCGCGATTGCGATACTCGTAGAGGTGCAAATCGGGACTCGTCGGGGCATAAGGCATATTCCACGGCAACCAACCCATGGGATGAACCTCTTTCGAGAGTTTTGAGCGCAAGATGGTCACCTTCGGATAGTTGTGCCACGGACGTCCCAGGGCGTAGGGCTGACCGTCATCCCCCTCCTGGGGCGAGTTGGTGCGATAGGTAAAGCGGCAACGATGGAAGATAAAGCCATAGGGCTGCTCCTTGGAGGTCGAGGGGGCCGTGATCCAACCACCGCCGTAACTGCTAATCTCGCAACGATGGAAATAGCCGATGCCACCGCCATAGATATAATCGGTACGCCCCACCACCAGGCACTTATCGAAATAGGTATGCTTGCCGCTGGTCCACATATAAATCGTATCCTGGTAGCCCAGCAGGTTGCAATCGTAGAAAATCGTGCGGTTGCCGCAGATGGTCACCGCCAGGGCCTGACCACCCGGGCCGGCCGTATTCTGCACCGTAAGATGCTCCAGACGGCAATTGTCGGCCATGAGCGTGAGCGTAGCCGAGGTGCGCACCAGCATCGGGTCGTAGTTCCACTTGCGCCACAACCAGCGGGGCAACTGCCCGCGCGTCTCGGGGCTGGGGCCGTTGTACATACAGTAGCTGATAATGGTGCGGTTACGCCCCTCTCCGCGCAACGTGATGTTGGGTTTCGTGGCATGGATGATGAGCTTCTCCTCATCGTAAAGCCCCGCCTTGATAAGAATCGTATAACGCTCGGTGCTGTTGTCGGGGACTGCATTGATAGCCGCTTGCAGCGAACGAAAATCGGCCGAGCCGTCTTGTGCCACCACAAAGGTACGTTCGGCCGCCTGAACGACAGAAAGCGCGGCCGAAAAGAGGAACAGGAAGAACAGTTTTTTCATGGTCGATAATTTTTAAGGTGCTTATTCGGAGGCGTGCCTGACACCTACGACGCATACAGGATAGCCTCGCAAACAAAGTTGCTCAAAAATTGGGGGTTGCGTGTGGAAATTTTCGTATGATAGGGGTAAAAAATCGGTTGCACCCCTTTTTAGGGATGCAACCGACCTTTTTCAGCTCCTATAAATAAGAGGTGGCTACTCATCCTCCTCCGCGTAGAAGAAGCCCTCCATGAGCGAGTCCAATTCGCGGCGTTCCTTCTTCGTGGGGCGACCCGTACCTCGGTCACGGAAGACAAAAATCGTTTCGCGCGGCACGTTGAGTTTGGCCTTCTCCTCCTCGGGGGTGATATCGAGGCAATATTGGGGGACATTCTTCGCCCCCTGGCGGCTCGAAACCAAATCGAGTACCTTATATTGATAGGTAACCGCCTGACGACGCACCGAAATGCGGTCGCCGATTTTCACCTCACGCGAAGGTTTGGCATAGGCATCATTGACCATCACGCGGTTGTTGCGGATGGCATCGGCGGCATCACTACGTGTCTTAAAGACGCGCACCGCCCACAGGTATTTATCCAATCGAATATCGTCCATAGTTCACTTTTTTTCGGGGGGGGGTCTCTGCCTGCTCATGCAGGATTATTCCAACATACTTTCACTCTTGGGTCGGAGGTGGGAGTGCTCCTCGTTCTGGCGGCTCACGCTGAGAATCATTCCCAGCGCAATGGCCGTAAAGAGGGTCGAAGAGCCACCGCGCGAGATGAGGGGCAACGTCTGCCCCGTCTCGGGAATCAGGTTCACCGTGACCATGATGTGCAGCAGGGCCTGACAGGTTATCATCAGCGCCAACCCCAACACCAACAGTCCCGGGTAGGCCGTACCGCACCGTCGGAAAATCTCGATAGCGCGGAAGAATATCCACAGATAGAGCATCATCAGCGCAAGACCCAGCAACAGACCGTACTCCTCAACAAAGAAGGCAAAGGCGTAGTCGCTCTCGGGGTGAATCATCTCGACACGGATGGCACTCTGCCCGGCCCCGACACCCAGCACACCACCGTTATGAATCGCTATCATGGAGCGTTCGGTGTCGGTCAAATCCTCGATTGGCTTCGTATCTTGCGGCAGCACCCAAAGTTTCACCCAGGTCGAGAGGCGACCCTCGGCCGTCTCACCGCGTCCGAGGTTCAAGGCCATCAGCAGGAAGAAGCCCACCAATGCCCAACCAATGAGTTTCATCAATTCGCTCCCGCGCACGCGCCCCACAAGCATCATGACCCACGTCGCCAGGAACAAGAGGGCCGCCGACGAGGTGTGGGCCGGCAAAATCACGGCACAAGCCGCCACGACCGGCAGCAGAATCGGATAGGTGCCTTCGCGCCAGATGCGTCGCTGGATGCGGTCGGTACGCCAGGTCCAGAAACGCCACGAGGGGACGATGCAAATCTTATCAATCTTGGTTTGGCGTGCCGCCAACTGCATGGCCAGGAACATCACCGTAGCCACCTTCAACGCCTCGGAGGGCTGAAATTGGAAGGGGCCGAGCGGAATCCAACGCGCTGCGCCATTGGTCGTATGGCCCAGGAAATAGACCGCCAAAGTCAGCAACAGACTCAAATAATAGACCCAGCGCGAAGTGGCATGATAGAACGAGCTGTTGAGCCGCTGCACCAGCACCATCACTCCCAGACTAAGGAAGAGAATGAGCAACTGCTGACGCAGGAAGTGGGCTGTGGTGCGTACCGTGTGGGCATCATAGGCCATCTTGGCGGTCGAGGAATAGACCACCAGAACCGACACCACGGCCAGCACGGCCACAATGACCCACAGCACCCTGTCGCCCGTAAAATAGCGGCGGCGGGGCTGCTCGTCGGTTGTATGGGTTGCACTTGCCATCCCGTTCTCGTTGGTTTGTTCGTCTTGATTTATACATGCTCCATGACCCACTGCTTGAACAGCTCGCCACGGTTTTCGTAGTTCTTAAAGAGGTCAAAGCTGGCACAAGCGGGCGACAACAGCACCACATCGCCCTCACGCGCCGCCTTTCGGGCCGCCTGCATCGCCTCATCGAGCGAGGCGGTCGAGACCACCGTCGGCACAACGCCCATAAAGTCGCGCAGGAGCTTCTCGTTGTCCAACCCCATGCAGACGAGCGTATGCACCTTCTCGCGCACAAACGGCATCAACGGGGCGTAATCGTTGCCCTTATCCGTACCGCCCGCAATCCACACCACGGGGCGTGTCATGCTCTCCAGCGCGTACCATACCGAATCGACATTGGTCGCCTTCGAGTCGTTTATCCACAGCACCCCATCGGCCTCCTTGACCGGTTCGAGGCGATGCTCCACGGGCGAGAAGGCATAAATCGACTGTTCCACCACCTCGGCCGGCACACCCGCCGCCAAGGTCGCCAAAGCGGCCGCCATGGCGTTGTAGCAGTTGTGAAGTCCCTTGAGTTGCATCCGCTCCGTGTCGAGTGTCAGAGCCTTGTCGCCCAGCCGTACCCGACAACACTTGCCGTCGAAACGGCCACCCTCCGTTGCGGCCGATTCCGCAGCCGTGAAGGGGAGCAGGCGGGCCTTCAGCGCATATTTCGACAACTCGCCACCAATCACCTTATCATCGCCCGAGAAGATGAAGAAATCCTCGGCACGCTGATTCTGCGTGATGCGCATCTTCGAATCGACATAGTGCTGGAAGCAGTGGTCGTAACGGTCGAGGTGGTCGGGCGTGATGTTCATCAATAGGCCGATGTGCGCCCCGAAGCGGAACATTCCGTCGAGCTGGAAGGAGCTTAACTCCAACACATACCAATCGTACTGCCCCGTAGCGACCGAGTAGGCGAAGCTCTCGCCGATGTTTCCTCCAAGCGCCACATTCATCCCGGCATCGCACATGATGCGGTAGATGAGCGACGTGGTGGTCGTCTTGCCATTCGAGCCGGTGATGCAGATGCAGCGTGCATCGCCCATATACCGCCCCGCGAACTCCATCTCCGAAATGACGGGGATGCCTCGCTCACGAATCTTGCGCACGATGGGGGCCGAGTCGGGAATACCGGGCGACTTGACCACCTCGTCGGCCATGAGGATGCGCTCCTCGTCGTGGCTCCCCTCCTCGTAGGGGACACCCCACTCCTCCAATTTAAGTTTATACCGCTCGGCAATCGAGCCACGGTCCGAGAGGAAGACCTCGAAGCCCTCCTTTTTAGCCAGGATGGCCGAACCATAGCCGCTGATGCCGCCACCCAATACAACCAATCGTTTCATCTTTTAGCGAATCTTAAGGGTTACAAGCGTAATGGCCGCCAGAAGCAGCGAGATAATCCAGAAGCGGATGACAATCTTCGTCTCGAAGATGTTCTTCTTCTGGTAGTGGTGGTGCAGGGGCGACATGAGGAAGATGCGACGACCCTCGCCATATTTGCGTTTCGTGTATTTGAAATAGCCCACCTGCAACATGACCGAACAGCTCTCCACGAGGAAGATACCGCACAGGATGGGCAACAACAGCTCCTTGCGGATGCAGAGGGCAAAGACGGCTATCACACCGCCAATCGAGAGCGAACCCGTATCGCCCATGAAGATTTGAGCCGGGAAGGAGTTGTACCACAAAAAGCCGACCAAGGCACCCGCCATGGCCGAGGCAAAGACCACCAACTCACCGCTGTCGGGGATGTACATGATGTTGAGGTAGTCGGCATAGACGATGTGACCCGAAAGGTAGGCCAAGACACCCAACACCACCACAATCGGCACCGAGACACCCGTCACCAGACCATCCAAGCCATCCGTGAGGTTGGCACCATTCGAAACGGCCGTCACGACAAAAATGGCCACCAGAACGTATAACAGCCAGGCCAGCAGATCGTTCCCGCCCGTAAACCAACCGTAATCCAACTCGTTGTTTTTGAAGAAGGGGATGGTGGTTTTCGTCGTCTTCACGTTGTCGGGCTGCTGCAGGGTCACCTCCTCGCTCGGATAGCTCTGCTCGACCACCTCAACCGTAGCGGCAGGCAGCTCCTCGCGCACCACAATATCCGACGAGAACCACATCGTCGTACCCACAATCAGGCCCAGGCCCACCTGTCCCACAATCTTGAATTTGCCCTGCAAACCCTCCTTGTGGTGGCGGAAAACCTTGATGTAATCGTCCAAACCGCCAATGAGGCCCAGCCAGATGGTCGAGACAATCATGAGCTGGATATAGACATTATCCAGACGGCCAAACAGCAGGGTCGGCACCAAAATCGAGAGCAGGATAATCACACCGCCCATGGTCGGTGTACCACGCTTTTGGAGCTGACCCTCCAGCCCCAGGTCGCGAATCTCCTCGCCAATCTGCTTGCGACGCAAAAAGTCGATAATCGCTCGGCCGAAGATGATGCCGATGAGCAGCGCAACGATAATCGCGGCAGCCGAACGAAACGAAATGTACTGAAAGACTCCCGAACCGGGGAGGTTGTAGGCTTCGTCCAAATACTTAAACAAGTGGTAAAACATAGTACAAATTCAAAATTTAGCATTCAAAATTCAAAATTAGGGGGGCTAAGGGGAGTTAAGGGTTGCTAAAGGAAACTAAAGGCAGCTCAAGTTTTTCAACTCTCTTTCCTCTTCGCTCTTCGCTCTTTGCTCTTTCCTCTTTAACCTGCCTTCGGCAGCTTGACTTTGCTCTTTCCTCTTATTCAAAGGCTTTTCGCAGCTCTTCGTGGTCGTCGAAGGGGTGCTTTTCGTCGCCGATGATTTGGTAATTTTCGTGTCCCTTGCCGGCCACCAGCACCACATCGCCCCGCTTCGAGAGCATCACAGCCGTGCGAATAGCCGCTGCGCGGTCCGTGATGCGCAGGTAACGCGCTCCTGACGGAACGCCCCGTTCCATCTCATCCAAAATCGCCTCGGGGTCCTCATGGCGTGGGTTGTCGGAGGTGAGAATCGTTGTCGTGGCATAGGCCGTGGCGATACGGGCCATCTCGGGACGCTTCTCGCGGTCGCGGTTGCCTCCGCAACCACACACCACCACCAGCGCACCACTGCCGGACTGTATCTCCTGAATCGTCTGCAAGACATTTTCCAGCGCATCGGGCGTGTGGGCATAATCCACCACCCCGATGACCCCGCTCGCAGAGCGAATACACTCGAATCGCCCGCTCACAGCCGACAACAACGACATGGCGGTCAGCACCTCCTCGGCCTGAAAACCAAGCTCCACGACCGTGGCATAGACCACCAGCAGGTTCGAGGCGTTGAAACGTCCCGTAAGCGAGGTCCACAGCTCACGTCCGTTGATTTGGAGCAACATCCCATCGAGGTGCATCTCCGTAATCATCGCCCGATAGTCGGCCATCGAACGCAGCGAGTAGTACTTCACGCGAGCGCGTGTGTTCTGCACCATCACACTGCCGTTTCTGTCGTCGCTGTTCGTCACCACGAAAGCCTCCTTCGGAAGGGCATCGAAGAAGGCCTTTTTAGCCTTCAGGTACTCGGCAAAGGTTTTGTGGTAATCGAGGTGGTCGTGCGTGAGGTTCGAAAAGAGACCGCCGGCAAACGACAATCCGTGGGTACGCTTCTGCACTATGGCGTGCGACGAACACTCCATGAAGCAGTAGTCACACCCCACATCGACCATCTCGCGCAACATTTTGTTCAGGCGAATCGTATCGGGGGTGGTGTGGGTCGAGGGAATCTCGCGGTCATCGACCTTATAGACCACCGTCGAAATCAACCCCGCACGGTAGCCCAACTTGCGCACCAGCTCATAGAGCAGCGTGGCGGTCGTCGTCTTGCCGTTCGTGCCGGTGATGCCGACCAATTTCAGTTCGCGGCTCGGATAATCGTAAAAGGCGGCCGCCATCTCGGCCATCGCCCGCTCGCTATCCTCCACCACGATATAGGCCACCTCGGGATGTATCTCCTCGGGCAACACCTGACACACCACCGCTACGGCACCTCGCTCCTCGGCCATCGGGATAAAGCGATGGCCATCCATCGCCGTACCGCGCACGGCAAAGAAACAACTGCCCGTCGTCACCTGACGCGAATCGTAGCACAAATCGTCGATTTGCACCTCCTCGGCTCCGGCACGTGTCACCACCTGCACCTTGCGTAACAAGGTTGAAATGCTCTTCATCTTCTATCGTTGTTATCTTCGTAATCGTATCAACACGGCACCACCACCGCGAATCGGCTGCCCGGGGGCAATCGACTGCTCGCGCACGGCACCGCTTCCCTCTACCTGAACCTGCAAGCCGCATTGTTCAAGCACAAAGAGGGCATCTTTCAGCCCCATGCCCCTTACATCGGGCATGAGGCCCCTCTCGAGGCTCATTCGCTCGATGTGCAGCTGCTCCAGCGAATCGACCGAAGCGTGTCCCCAACCGCGACGCTCGTCGGCCTGCACCTCGTCGAAGAGTTGCTCACCCACCGCACGCATCTGGCGCACAGAGCCACCTTTGAGGGTGGTGGGGCGATGTTGCTGCCCCTCGTCCCGCAACTCCGAAGCCCACGCCTCGTCGCGTGCATAGAGGTAATCGACCACCCGCTTTACGACCGGACCGGCCAACGAAGCTCCATAGTAGGCCTTGCCGGCCTGCTGCTTGGTGCGAATCGTTGTCAAAACCGTATAGCGGGGGTTCTCGGCCGGGAAGTAGGCCACCATCGAACCGAGGTAGTGTCCCGCCTCGCCCGAGGTAATCTGTGCCGTACCGGTCTTGGCCGCTACACGCAGGCGGGTCGTATCGCTGAAGAAGGCGGCAGCCGTACCCGTCTTGGCCACCTCCTCGAGGCAGTCGCGCACGATGGCCAGCGTCTCATCCGAACAAATCTCGTCGCGAAGCGTATGGGTCTCGAATCGCGCCACGGTTCGTTCGCCCTGGCGGAGTTCTCTGACCAGCACGGGGGCTATCTTCTTACCGCCGTTGGCAATGGCGTTATAGAAGGTGAGCATCTGCATCGGGGTCAGCTGCACACGGTAGCCGTAGGACATCTTGACCAGCATGATACCCGGGTCGGGAACCTTCCAATCGGTTGTCACGGAGGGTTTGCGCTCACCGAGCGAATCCAACCCTGTGGTCTCGCCCAACCCCAGCACCTTGTGCAGGTGGTCGCTGTATTGCTGTTTTTTGCCCGTCTGCCCGTAATACTCCCAGACGGCCTTGGCAAAATAGACATTCGACGAACCGGCCACGGCCCGTTTCAGGGCAATTTCGTGGTCGCCACGGTGCGAGTCGCGGATGTTCTCGGCCGGACCCACCTTCACGGGATTGCCGTCGTGAGTCTCGTATAGCTTCTCGGGCGACATCTTGGCATCGTCCAAGAGGGTCAGCACGGTGGCCAACTTAAAGGTTGAACCCGGCTCCATGGAGTAACCCAGCGCATAGTTTTCGCGCTCCAGGAACTTGCCGTCGGAGGTGCGCCCCAGGTTGGCCATGGCCAAAATCTCGCCCGTGCGACTCTCCATCACAAGGGTGGTACCCCACGTGGCATTCTGCTTTTCGAGCTGGGCGCGAAGGGCGCGGTCGGCCACATCCTGGAGGTTCAAATCGAGCGTTGTCACCACCTGCAACCCATCCACCGCATCCCGATGTTCGGCCTCGGCCACGCGGGTCGAGAAGCCACGGGCAATGCGCTGACGCACCGAGAAGCCGTTTTCGCCCTTCAGTTGCTCGTTGTATAACAACTCAAGGCCGTAGTTGCCGGCCGTACCGGTGCGACCAATCAGACGACGCGCCAAATCGCCCTGCGGATAGATGCGACGGTCATACTCGTCGAGCGAGTAGGTGACGCCCATGTTGTAGTTGAGAATCGGGTAGCGACGCAACACCTCCCACTCTCCGTAATCGACATCGCGGGGCAGAATCTTGGTCGGGCGGTGGTTGCGCAGTGTGTCACGCACCGTTTCGGTCACCTTCGCGCGACCCGTCATCAGGTCCAACAACAACAGCAAGACCCCCTCGTCCTCGCGGTAGTAGGTCGTATCGCGCGGCTCACCCAAGCGGTAACGACGGGCCGAGTCGCGTTTCGAACGCAACAGCCGGCGATACTGCTCCACGCTACGGTCACCGAAGTAGGCCGCAAGGAGTTTGGCCAGCGAGTCGGCCTGCGTAAGGAAGGTCTCCTCGTCGGCAAAGCCCTCCGAGGCGAAGTCGAAACGGGGCTGATAGCGGAATATCGAGGTGGCCAACGGCTCTCCGTCACGTGCCAGAATCGACCCGCGCTGGGCATAGACCGTATCGGGCAGGAAGATGCGGGTCGAGAGTCGGCGGGCATTATGGCGGGTCTCGGGGGCCAGGAACTGCACATAACACAGACGCACCAGCACCACGGCCACCACCACGATAAAGACGAGGTAGAGGCCGCGCACGCGCATCAGGATGTCGCTCTTAATCCGGGAAGGTTCCTGCTGTGCCATCTCTTAACGAATGATTTGTCCCGGCGTGGCGGGGTCCTTCAGGACAATGCCGCGTTGCTCCAACTCCTTGCTCACGGCCGAATGGGTCGATTGGCGGTAGCGTTGCTCCTCGTAGCGAATCGACCTTTCGCGCAACTTCTGCACCTCGCGCTCCAGACGCGAGTAGCGCAAATCGAGGTGCAACGACCAAAACAGCACCACGATATTGAGGAAGAACATCGCGGCAATGGTCATGAGGTAGGGATAGCTGCGGGTGGCATGCTCACCCACGAGAATCGTTCCCGATATCAACCGATAGAAGGGGTTGCGGTGACGACGCTCACGACGCTCCTCGGCCTCCACACGCGCCTGCTCCTCGGCCTCCTCGGCACGGCGGTCGGCCTCCAAATCTTCGGCCGCCTCACCGCTCTGCACACGCAACACCTCGCGTCGTACACGACGCGCCAACGCCTCCTCCTCTTGGCGGCGCAGCTCCTCCTCCTGGCGTTCGGGGTGAAAATCGAGGTCCTTCAACATCGGTGCAGCTTCTTGGGGTTCTGATTTTACAATTTAATGGCGGCACGCAACTTGGCCGAGCGCGAACGGGGGTTGCGCTCCAACTCCTCGCTGCACGGTGTTACGGCCTTGCGCGTGATGACCTCAAAGGGGGTCGAAACACGACCGAAGAAATCCTTCTCGACCTTGCCTTCGAAATTACCGCTTCGCATGAAATTCTTCACCAGGCGGTCTTCGAGCGAATGGTACGAGATGACAACCAGCCTTCCGCCCGGCTTAAGCATCTTAAGGCTCTGCTCGAGGGCCATCTTCAGGGCCTCCATCTCGCCATTGACCTCGATGCGGAGGGCCTGAAAGAGCTTCGTAAGGAATTTCGATTCATCCTTCTTCGGGGTACACGGTTTCACCGCCTCGACCAGCTCGGCCGTGGTCTCGATACGCCCCTTCTGACAGGCGCGCTCAAGGCAGGAGGCAATCTTCCAGGGGGTCTCCAACTCGCCCCAATCGCGGAAGATGCGCGTCAGCTCCTCGGCCGAATAGCCATTCACCACATCGGCGGCCGTCAGGCGACCGCGCTGGTTCATGCGCATATCGAGCGGAGCCGAACCGCGAAACGAAAAACCGCGCTCCAGCTCGTCGAAGTGGTGCGAGGAAACGCCCAAATCGGCCAAGATGCCATCCACGGCCTCCACTCCGCGCCAACGCAAGGCTCCACGCAGGAAGCGGAAATTGCTCGCCACGTAGTGGAAGCGGTCATCATCGGGGGCATTGGCCAGCGTGTCGCTATCCTGGTCGAAGCCATAGAGTCGCCCCTCGTCGCCCAACAACGAGAGGATATGACGCGAGTGGCCGCCACCACCGAACGTAAGGTCGGCATAGCTTCCCGCGGGCTTGATATCGAGCAGTGCAACAGACTCTTCCAACAGCACCGGTACGTGATAGGTCTCTTTCTCCATGTCGTTTTTCATTCAACCATAGGTTGATTTGGGTGTAAAGTTAGGGATTTTTCAAAAAAGAATGCCTATATTTGTCGATAATATTTATCAACAACCCGACTTCAGAGATGACCAAAAAGATAGATGTTGCCGCCATTCTCCGTGCAAAGGCCCCCAAATTGGCCGACAAGCTGCCCCGATTTGTCATCAATTGGCTGCGTCGCACGGTTCACGAAGCGGACTTTAACTACATCCGTGAAAACTATTGGGACCTCCCCCCGCAAGCCTTCATCCGTGCCTGCTTCCGCGATTGGCACATCAGCTACTCGATGGATGGGCTGGAAAAACTCGAGCGCGACGGTCGCTACCTCTTTGTGGCCAACCACCCCTTCGGAGGCATGGACGGACTGATGCTCATCGACAAACTCATCGACCACTTCGGCGATGTGAGGGTGGTCGTGAACGATATCCTCCGTGCCATTGAGCCGCTCGACGAGCTGTGGGTGCCGGTCAATAAACACGGCTCGCAATCGTCGGACTATGCCCGCCGTTTCGAAGAGGTATTTTTCGGTGACAAACAGATTCTTACCTTTCCGGCCGGTCTCTGTTCGCGCCGCATTGACGGCCGCGTTCAGGATACCGAATGGAAACTCAACTTCCTGAAAAAGGCCTACGCTTCGGGGCGACAAATTGTGCCGATTTTTGTCGAAGGTCGCCTCTCGAACTTCTTCTACAATTTGAGCAATCTGCGTAAAAAACTCGGCATCAAGGCCAATATCGAGATGTTGTGGCTGCCCGACGAAATGTTTGCACAGCACGACAGCCATTTCCGTTTGCAGGTCGGCCAACCGATTCCGCTCGAGGAGTTGCAAACCGTCGGTACGCTCCGCGAACAGGTGGCCTACATCCGCGAAAAATGCTACGCTTTGGAAAAAGAGTTGAACAAATAGACTAAAAAAATCGAAGAAAAGTCTATCTTTGCCGACAAGAATACCCAAATTATCCACATGGAACCTATCATTGCCCCCGTTGAGCGCGAACTGCTCAAGGCCGAACTGACCCCCGAGCGCAAGTTGCGCGACACAAATCACGCCGGCAACGAAATCTACATCTTCACGGCCGAAGAATGCCCCATGCTGATGCGCGAAGTGGGGCGTCTGCGCGAGGAGGCCTTCCGTCGTGCCGGTGGCGGTACGGGCCACGAAGTTGACATCGACGAGGAGGATATGGCCCCCGACGGCTACTACCAGCTCATCGTCTGGGACCCCGAGCGCGAGGAGATTGTGGGCGGCTACCGCTTCATCGTCTGCACCTCGTCCAACCCTCGCCACCTCTCGACCGAACACTACTTCCGTTTCAGCCCCCGTTTTCGTCGTCGCTACCTGCCCCATACGCTGGAGCTGGGTCGCTCGTTTGTACAAATCGCCTACCAGACCCGCGAAAATCGCAAGAGCATCTACGCGCTGGACAATCTGTGGGATGGTCTGGGTGCCGTATTGGTCCTCAACCCCAAGGTGCGCTACCTCTTCGGTAAGGTTACGATGTACACCTCCTACCGTACCGAGGCCCGCAACGCCCTCATCTGGTTCCTGCACCACTACTTCCCCGACCGCGAACACCTCGTCGAGGGTATTCACCCCCTCAAACTCGACCTCGACGACCCCTTCTACGAACAACTCTTCTCGGGAGAGAACTTCCACGAAAATTACCTCATCCTCCTGCAAGAGATTCGCAAGGCCAACGAGCATATTCCGCCCCTGGTAAATGCCTACATGAACCTCTCGCCCACGATGCGCGTTTTTGATACGGTGTCGAATCCCGATTTCGGCGATGTGGAGGAGACGGGTATCCTGCTGACCGTTCCCGACATCTACCCCGAAAAGAAGGCTCGCTATATGCGTTGGGAGGGGTGGCGCAGAAATCTCCGCGCTCGCCGCGAGGAGTTCCGCATCGCCTGGATCGACCACCTCGACCGCATCAAAAAGAGGAGAGAGCAAAGAGCAAAGAGGAAAGAGCAAAGAGCAAAGAGCAAAGAGGAGAGAGCAAAGAGGAGAGAGCAAAAAGGGTAAAGAGATTAAAGAGAGTAAAGATTTTAAGGAGATTAAGGAAGATTCTTTAATCTCCTTAATTTCATTAAACTCCTTAATATCATTTAATCATCAGCACCACAACCATTTTTTGATTTTAGAGAGGCAGATTTTGTGCTTCGTGAAGTGGGCGCGGATGGGACATACTATGCGTATTTCCCATTCGCAGCCCGCGAGGGAAGTGCAAAATATGCCCTATAAAATCAAAAAATATATCGAGATTCGATAATTTTTATTTGTTTTTCATCTTTTCTTACTATATTTGCCGTTGAAAAGTCACTAATATAGAAAAGTTATGAATCTGCTTACCGTTGAACACGTCTCGAAACACTATGCCGCACACACGGCTCTCGACGATGTGTCGCTGACGATTCCGCGTGGTTCGGTCTATGGCCTGCTGGGGCCGAATGGTGCCGGCAAGACCACCCTGATTCGCATCATCAACCGCATCACGGCTCCCGACGAGGGGCGCGTCCTGCTTGGCGAGCGAGAACTGAAGGCCGAAGATGTCTATCGCATCGGCTACCTGCCCGAAGAGCGCGGTCTGTACAAAAAGATGAAGGTGGGCGAACAGGCCCTCTTCTTTGCCCGCCTCAAGGGGCTTTCGCGCCGCGATGCCCTCAAAAAGCTGAAATGCTGGTTCGAGAAATTCGGCATCGAGGCGTGGTGGGACAAGAAGGTCGAGGAGCTGTCGAAGGGTATGGCGCAAAAGGTGCAGTTTATCGTCACGGTGCTGCATGAGCCGGAGTTGCTGATTTTCGACGAACCCTTCTCGGGTTTCGACCCCATCAATGCCAACCTGCTGAAAGAGGAGATTTTGGCCCTGCGCGACAAAGGTGCCACCATCATCTTCTCGACCCACAATATGTCCTCGGTCGAGGAGCTGTGCGACCATATCACCCTCATCAACCGCTCGAAAAACATCCTCTCGGGCAACGTCGAGGAGATTCGTCGCAGCTACGGAGCCAACATCTTCGAACTTTCGTATCGCGGTGAGGAGCAGGCCTTGCGCCAGGCTCTCGGCTCTTCGTGTACGATTTTGGAGGGGACGGAATCGGTCTTGGGGTACAATACGCTCAAACTCTGCGTGGAGGAGGATGCGGCTGTACGCCGGATGATTGCCACGGCCAACGAGGCGGTCGAACTGCGCTCGTTCCGCGAACTCATCCCCTCAATGAACGATATCTTTATAAGAGCCGTAAACGGTTCGCTATAAAACAATAGTACCATGAATAAAATTGGTCTTATCATCGGGCGCGAATTCAATGAGCGCGTCCGCAAAAAGAGCTTCATCATCACGACGATTTTGATGCCCGTGCTGATGATTTTGTTGATGGCGGCTCCGGCCCTCATCATGTCCTTCTCGCAGGGCGATGAGAAATCGATTGGTGTGATTGATGCCAGCGGATTGATTGGCGAGCGATTGCAAGACGACGAGACGCTTCGTTTCGAAAAGCTCGAAATACCCCTCAACGAGGCTCGTCAGCAACGGTCGGACCTCTTTGCCATTCTCTACATCGCCCCCGACATTCTGCAAAATCCGAAGGGGGTACAACTCTACGCCAACTCTTCGACCTCGATGACCCTCGAGATGGCTATCTGCTCGCAAATCGAGCAGGTGCTGGAGGAGGAGAAGCTCAAAGGGTATGAGATTGAGAATCTGCAAGCTATCCTCGACGAAATCGAGACTTCGGTCTCGATGCAGACCTTCCGCAACGACAAGTCGCAGGAGACGACCAGCGAGACGCAATCTTCGATGGTGGCCACCGTCATCGGCTACATCCTCGCCTTTGTACTCTATATGTTCCTCCTGATTTACGGCTCGATGGTCATGCAGTCGGTCATCGAGGAGAAGAACAACCGCGTGCTGGAGGTGATGGTCTCTTCGGTGAAGCCCTTCGACCTGATGATGGGTAAAATCCTGGGCGTGGGTGCCGTAGCCGTCTTGCAGGTGGTCATCTGGGGTGTGCTGGTGATGGGCGTCGGTACGCTCGTTGTTCCCCACCTGATGCCCGACGATGTGATGGCTACCGCCACCGCCATCGAACAGGGTGCCGCGATGCAAACTGCCGACTTCGACCCCGACCTGATGCAGGCCGTGGCCGCCGTAACCGACATGGGCTACCTGCTGAAGATTTTCGGCTCGATGATTCTCTTCGTATTCGGTGGATTCCTGCTCTATGCCGCCATGTTTGCCGCCGTAGGTTCGGCCGTGGATAATGTGCAGGATGCCGCACAGCTCCAGACCCCCATCACGCTGCCGATTATCCTCGGTCTGTTGATGATGATGGCCGTGATTAACGACCCCACCTCGAAGCTCGCCTTCTGGTTCTCCGTCATCCCCTTCACCTCGCCCATCGTCATGATGGCCCGTATCCCCTACGATATCCCCACCTGGGAGATTTTGCTCTCGCTCGTTGTGCTTTACCTTTCGTTCATCGTGCTGGTGTGGTTTGCCGCCAAGATTTACCGCGTGGGCATCTTCATGTACGGCAAAAAACCGACCCTCAAGGAGCTGTGGAAGTGGATGCGGTACAATTAAATTCATGATTTAGAATTTAGAATTCAAAATTGTTACTATATTTGCACCGCAAATATGACATGTAACAACATTAAATATCAAACGACTATGGTTTCGATTGACAACTACGATTTCAAAGGTAAGCGCGCGATTATTCGCGTGGATTTCAACGTACCCGTCGATGCAGAGGGTAACGTAACCGACGACACCCGCATCCGTGCCGCCATGCCCACCATCAAGAAGGTGCTCTCGGAGGGTGGTGCCGTGATTCTCATGTCGCACATGGGTCGTCCGAAGAAGAATCCCGACCCGAAGTTCACGTTGGAGCAGATTATCCCCGCCGTGGAGAAGAATCTGGGCGTGAAGGTTCAGTTTGCCGGTGACTGCATGGGCGAGAAGGCTGCCGAGATGTGCGCCGCTGCCAAGGCAGGTGACGTAATCATGCTCGAGAACCTCCGCTTCTACGCCGAGGAGGAGGGCAAGCCCCGCGGTCTTTCGGCCGAGGCCACGAAGGAGGAGAAGGATGCCGCCAAGAAGGCCCTGAAGGAGCCGCAGAAGGAGTTCGTGAAGAAGCTCGCTTCGTATGCCGACTGCTACATCAACGACGCGTTCGGTACGGCACACCGCAAGCACGCTTCGACCTACCTCATCGCCGAGTACTTCCCCCAGGACAAGATGTTCGGCTACCTGATGGAGAAGGAGGTAAAAGCTATCTCGGAGGTGATGGAGAAGCCCCAGCGTCCCTTCTGCGCCATCGTAGGCGGTTCGAAGGTTTCGTCGAAGATTGGCGTTATCAAGGCCCTGTTGGACAAGTGCGACTCGATTATCATCGGTGGCGGTATGACCTACACCTTCGCCGGTGCGCTGGGTGGCAAGGTCGGCAAGTCGATTTGCGAGCCGGATATGTTCCCCGTAGCCCTCGAGATTTTGGAGATGGCCAAGGCAAAGGGTGTGAAGTTTGTCATGTCGCCCGACGCGCTGACCTGCGACCAGTTCTCGGAGGAGGCCAACACGAAGGAGGCTTCGGTCATGGACATCGATCCCGAGTGGGAGGGTGTCGATATCGGTGCCGGTGGTAAGGCTGCCTTCCGCGAGCATATCCTCGGTTGCAAGACGATTCTCTGGAATGGTCCCGTGGGTGTATTCGAGATTAACAAGTTCTCGACCGGTTCGAAGGCCGTAGCCGATGCCATTGCCGAGGCTACGAAGAATGGTGCCTTCTCGCTTATCGGTGGTGGTGACTCGGTAGCCTGCGTCAACAAGTTCGGCTTGGGCGACGAGGTTTCGTACATCTCGACCGGTGGCGGTGCGCTGCTCGAGTACATCGAGTTCGGCGACCTGCCGGGTGTAGCGGCTATCCGCGACTAAAGAAAAAGAGCCGCTCCCCGAAGAGCGGCTTTTTTCAAATGCAAAATTCAAAATTTAGAATTCAAAATTGGGACAACGCCTTACAGCACCCCAATTTTGGATTTTAGGCGAGCAGATTTTGCGACTCCGCAGTCGTGGCACGAGGGAGCATACTAAAGCGTATGTGACCGACTGACACGGCAAGGAGGGGCGAAAGGTGCCGCATACAAATTCAAAAATTAGAATTCAAAATTGATTTAAACAAAATGAAGAAATTACTCTTTTTTGCGACTATGATGTTTATGGCAAGTTGCGCAAATAACCAAAACACGCCGGCTATCGACCTGACGAACCTCGATACGACCGTGTCGCCGGCCGACGATTTCTACCAGTACGCTACGGGTGGCTGGCAGAAGAAGAACCCCCTGAAGCCCGAATTTGCCCGCTACGGCTCGTTTGACGTGCTGCGCGAGAACAACGAGAAGCGTATCAACGAACTCTTCTCTGCCATGGCCAAGAGCCAGGCCGAGCAGGGTTCGGTGGAGCAGAAGATTTCGGACCTCTACAAGATGGGCCTTGATTCGGTGCGCCTGAACGAGGAGGGTCTGAAGGTGTTGGCCGCCGACCTGGCCGCCATCGACGCCATCAGCGACAGCCGTTCGCTCGCCACAACGCTGGCCCAAATCCACACCACGACGGGCAACCCCCTCTTCGGTTTGTACGTCACGTCGGATTTGATGAACAGCTCAATGAATACGCTCTACATCTCGCAGTCGGGTCTGGGCATGGGCAACCGTGACTACTACCTCGACGAGGAGCATGCCTCGAAGCGCGAGGGCTATGTTGCCTATCTGGAGAAGGTCTTCACGCTGGCAGGTATCGACAACGCCAAGGCCGAGGCCGAGGCTGTGATGGCCTTCGAGAAGAAGATGGCCGAGCGTTTCCGCTCGAATGTGGAGCTGCGCAACGTGGCTGCCGGCTACAACCCCATGTCGAAGGGTGACTTCTATGCCCGTTACAAGAATTTCGATTGGGAGAGCTACCGCACGCAGCTCGGTCTGGGTGAGTTCGAGCAGATTATCGTCGAGCAGCCCGAGGTGATTGACCTCGTGAACGAGCTGGTGAAAACCGAGCCGCTCTCGACCCTCAAGAGCTACCTGAAGGCCAACCTGCTGGGCAGTGCCGCCGGTTATGCCGGTGACGAGCTGTATGCCGCTTCGTTCGACTTCTTCAGCCGTCAGATGACCGGTGTGGAGGAGATGAAGCCCCGCTGGAAGCGTGCCATGGCCGTACCCAACTCGATTCTCTCGGAGGCCGTAGGTGAGATTTACGTTTCGAAGTACTTCCCCTCGGAGGATAAGGTGCGCATGACGGAGCTGGTGAAGAACCTCCAGGTGGCTCTCGGTCAGCACATCGACGCCCTGGAGTGGATGTCGGACGAGACGAAGCAGAAGGCACAGGAGAAACTCTCGACCTTCACGGTGAAGATTGGCTATCCCGACAAGTGGAAGGACTACTCGACGCTCGAGATTGACCCGACGCTCTCGTATTGGGAGAATATCAAGCGTGCCTCGGCCTGGAGTACGGCCGACAACCTCTCGCGCCTCGGCAAGGAGGTGGACCGCGACGAGTGGTTCATGTCGCCCCAGACCGTAAACGCCTACTACAACCCCACGACCAACGAGATTTGCTTCCCTGCCGCCATTCTGCAACCCCCGTTCTACAACTCGACGGCCGACGATGCCGTGAACTACGGTGCTATCGGTGTGGTGATTGGCCACGAGATGACCCACGGTTTCGACGACCAGGGTCGCAACTTCGACAAGGATGGCAACATGATTAACTGGTGGACCGATGCCGATGCCGAGGCCTTCCAGAAGAAGAGCCAGGTACTCATCGAGCAGTTCAACAAGATTGAGGTGCTGCCCGCCACGGAGGAGACTCCTGCCGTCATGGCCGATGGAGCTTTGTCGCTGGGTGAGAACATCGCCGACCAGGGTGGTCTGCGCGTTGCCTTCACGGCCCTGAAGAATGCCCTGGGCGAGACGACCCCCGAGCCGATTGACGGTTTCACGGCCGAGCAGCGTTTCTACCTCGCCTATGCCGCCCTGTGGGGTCAGAACATCCGTGATGCGGAGAAGGCCCGCCTGACGAAGATTGATGTACACTCGCTGGGCGAGAACCGCGTCAATGCTACGCTGAAGAACCTCCAGAGCTTCTACGATGCCTTCGGTATCACGGAGGGTAAGATGTTCATGCCCGAGGAGGAGCGTGTGATTATTTGGTAATAAAGCTCTTTACACGTTAAAAATCCCGACAGATGTGGCATCTGTCGGGATTTTTAGTAACTTTTGCAAGAAAAGATAACTCGCTTAGAATAAATCGGTTGGTCGGATTGCATGGAAATTGGGTAACGAGATAGCAACCGTTCGTATTTCTGAGTTCTTCATTACTTTACTCCAATGTGATAACTCTTGACGCTACAAAGGTACAAAAAGAATCTAAATTGAAAATATAATTGGGGATTTCTTTGTTGTTTTAAATATTATTCGTACTTTTGCGAACAACAAACAATATTCGATTATGGCAAATAAAGATTATAGCATTAAGCAAGAGCAAGTTGCACGCTTTGCAAAAGCTATGGGACATCCCGCACGCATTGCGATTTTGCAGTTCTTGGCAAAGCAATCAACTTGCTACTTCGGCGATATTCACGAAGAGTTACCCATTGCAAAGGCAACCGTTTCACAACACCTCAAAGAGTTGAAAGATGCAGGACTGATACAGGGCGAGGTGGAAACTCCCAAGGTAAAGTATTGCATCAACCGAGATAATTGGCGATTAGCACAGGAATTATTCGGTGAGTTTTTCTGTGAATGTGCTCGTAAGAAAGAGAGTTGCTGTGGGTAAAACAGCATCTTTTTTTAGAAACGATGTTCGTTGTTTTGCGAACTACAAATAAGTAATTAGATAAACTATTTAGTGTATGAAAAAAGAATTATTGATGATTGCCCTATGTATGGGTATGATTGCTTGCGGAAACAGCAATGCAAAGAATGAATCAAAAGCCGAAAATCAGGTCAAAAGTGATGTTGTAGAGGTGATTTACTTCCACGGTAAACAGCGTTGTGCCACTTGTATGGCTATCGAGAAGAATACCAAGGAATTGGTAGAATCAGCTTTTGCCGACAAACTGAAAAGCGGAAAGCTAGTATTCAAGTCGGTGGATATAACCGAGAATGAGGAACTTGCCGATAAATATGAAGTGAGCTGGTCTTCTCTAATCATTGTTGATTATGACAAGTACGGAAAAGAACAAGCCAAAAATATGACAGAATTTGGTTTTGCCAATGCACGAACGGCTTCTGACAACTTTAAGAAGGGCATTAAAGAACAAATCAACCAGATGCTAAATAACTAACGCTATGGGGTGGTTACAATCGTTGCTCGAAAGTAGTACGACACCGATACTGACAGCATTTCTATTAGGCTTGCTTACAGCTCTTTCGCCTTGCCCATTGGCTACAAATATTGCAGCTATCGGCTTCATTGGCAAGAGCATAAATAATCGCAATCGTATATTTTTTAATGGGCTGCTCTATACATTGGGGCGTGTGGTGGCATACACTCTGCTTGGCATGGTGCTTATTGCTTTGCTCAAAAGCGGTTCAAGTCTGTTTGGTGTTCAAAAGTTCATCGGCAAGTATGGCGAAATGATACTTGGTCCTGCGTTGCTGCTCATCGGCTTGTATATGCTCTTCGGGGGCAAACTCAGATTGCCATCGTTTGGATTTAGTGGTAGTGGCGAGAATCTGACAAGCAAAGGCGGTTGGGGCGTATTCCTCTTGGGAGTACTGTTCTCATTGGCATTCTGTCCTACAAGCGGAGTCTTCTACTTCGGAATGCTGATACCGATGTCTGCGACTGTCACGATGGGGTATCTGTTACCCATACTGTTTGCTATCGCAACCTCCTTGCCTGTGCTGATTGTTGCGTGGGTATTAGCATTCAGTGCAGGGCAAATAGGTAAGGTCTATGGACGGATGCAGAGCATACAGAAGTTGCTGAATGTGGCAGTAGGCATCTTGTTCGTGTTGATTGGAATTTATTGTTGTATAACCGTTTATATTTAAGAATTATGGAGATTAAAGTATTGGGACCGGGTTGTGCCAAGTGTAAAACAACCTACAATGTTGTTGAGAAGGTAATCAAGGATAACAATCTCGATGTAGCGCTCACAAAAGTAGATGACATTATGGAGATGATGAGTTACAACATCCTATCAACACCTGCCGTTGTGGTTAATGGCGAGGTAAAAATCAAGGGGCGAGTACCGAGTGAGACGGAAATTAAAGAGTTATTAGGCGTATGATACAGCAATTTGCAGATTGGTTAGTTTATGGCATCTTCGGGTTAGATGCAGCAACATCGTTGGGGGTCGCGGTAAATTTCTTTTTTTACGATACAATAAAGATTATTATCTTGCTCTTCTCAATTAGCTTTGTGATGGGCATTATCAACGCCTATTTCCCCATTGAGCGACTGCGTCAGTATCTTGCCACACACAAACTCTATGGCTTGGACTACTTCTTGGCTGCTTTGTTTGGTGGTATCACTCCGTTCTGTTCCTGCTCGTCAGTGCCGTTGTTCATAGGCTTTGTCAAGGGCGGCATTCCGTTAGGTGTCACAATGACTTTCTTGATTGCATCGCCCTTAGTGAGCGAGGTGGCAATAGCGATGTTTTGGGGCTCGTTTGGCATTAAGGCGACACTTATCTATGTGGTTAGCGGTACGGTGTTATCGATGATTGCAGGATATATATTAAGCAAGATGCACCTCGAACCCTATTTGAGCGATTGGGTAAAGGCTGCACAGCTGCAATCCACCGAGCAGAGCGAGCAGTGGGAAGCCGAAGAAACGCCTTTCTTGAAGCGACTCCCAGCCATAACGAAAGAATCATGGGGCATTGTGCGTGGTGTGTTGCTCTACATTATCATTGGTATCGGTATCGGTGCAGCTATGCACGGCTATGTTCCCGAAAAGTTCTTTGAGAGCTATCTCTCGGCTGAAAATTGGTGGGGCGTACCTTTGGCGGTTATTCTTGCTGTACCTATGTATGCCAATGCTGCGGGTATCGTTCCGATTATTGAGGTCTTTGTCGCAAAGGGTATTCCACTTGGTACGGCTATCGCTTTTATGATGTCCATCACCGGTTTGTCAATCCCAGAAGCCACTATGCTCAAAAAGGTGATGACTTGGCGTTTGATAGGTATCTTCTTCGGAGTAGTTACGTTATTGATTATTATATCAGGCTATTTATTTAATTGGATATTATGAGAGTATTGATTTTATGTACAGGCAATAGTTGTCGTAGCCAGATGGCTCACGGCTTTTTACAATCATTTGACAAGAACATAGAAGTACACTCGGCAGGGACAAAGTCTGCCAAGCAAGTAAATCCCAAGGCTGTAGAGGTAATGAGTGAAGTGGGCATAGACATATCATTACACACACCTAAAAGTGTGGAAACATACCTCAATGACGAGTGGGACTATGTGATTACTGTATGTGGTGGAGCAAACGAAAGCTGCCCAATGTTTGTTGGCAATGTAAAACATCGCCTGCATATCGGCTTTGATGACCCATCGGATGCTGTGGGTACAGATGAATTTGTAATGAGTGAATTTCGCAGAGTACGTGATGAAATCAAACAGAGGTTTGCAGAGTTTTATATCTCTCAAATTTTGAAAAGGGAGGTTCCTAAATGCTCTTGTGGGAATTGTTAAGTATAATGCCGTTGTCAAAGTAAATTTTGACAACGGCATATTTTACAACTTCAGCCCTCGATTTTGTCTTCTGCTTGTCGGCAATCCCAACGCTTCCATAAACTCATCTTTCTTGCGTCTGAACCAAGAGTGATGCGAAACACCATCGATTCTAAGGTCAAATCGTCCCTCCTTGTCCTCTTTGAGAGAACATACTGCACCATCGGTTGAAAACGATTGGTTAAACATAGTTGAATAGAGGTTACCTACAACGGCTATTTCCTTGAAAGCACATAACTTTCGGATAAGGTCATCATTAAATCCCATTTTCTCGCTAAGGTATTTAATCATCGGCATCAGTTTCTCTACATACGGGAAGTAACGCAGAATCTTGTTGATATACTCCGATTGTTTACGATGTTCCGCTTCGTATGATTGCTTGACCTCCTCTATCTGCTTTTGGTGTTCCACCTCCATTTGCTTGATATTGGATTGCAGTTTCTCGATGGTCTCGTCTCGGATTGCTATCTCGTCCCGCAAATCCTCGTTCTTGCGTTCCAATGATTTCATCTTACCGCTACCGAAAAGAGAACTGACACCGCTTGCAAGTGCTGTGGCTGCATCGGTGGCTACGCTTTTGAGCTTGTCGGTGCGTATCTCCGATTTCACTTGTTTGAGTTCTTGTTCGGCTTCGGCTTTCTCTTCTTGCAGTCGTTTGGATTCCATTTCAAGAGTATCGTTCATCTTCTTCAATTCCCGATAATATTGCGTGGTGGTAGTGTGCCGAGCTTCGGATCCACGAACACCACGCTGCAATCCGTACTTCGCCATTACCTCGGCATAGCCATCGTGATATGAAATCAGCGTCTGACGGTTGAACAAATCATCAGCACACAAGCGGACTGCATTTGCTTTCTTGCGATATTTGCGTTTGCCGTTGGCTTGTTCTTTCTTGGCTTTACGGCGTTCTCCCGTTACGATGGGTACAACCGATGCGTGGATGTGTGGTGTTTTCTCGTCCATATGAAGATGAGCCGAAACCACATTCTCCCAACCGAATGTATCGTACAGGTATCGTATGCTGTCTTGACACCATTCTCCGAGCTTGCCATTTTTGTAAATAGTCATCATATCCTCGTGTGTTCCCGACATTACGATACGGACAACTCTCACTTGGTCGTTGGTTATCTTCCGCTTGATACCTGCTGTTTTCAGTCGGTAGGCGATTGCCTCGTCCCTGCCATTCACTCCATCGGGATATGTAACCAACGCCATATTAAGATGCGTTCTTGTCGGGTCGGCATTGTGCGGTATTACTTTTCTCTCTATGTGGTCGGATTGTGTGGAATCCGAAGTGCCTTTTGCTTTCTTTACATCAAATGTGAAATTTCCCATATTGCTTGATTTAGTGGTTTAACTTGATTGCTTTTTGGTTGCTCTCTGCATTGGCTCGCAGGGTTTCCAAAGGGCTTTCCCTTTGGCTCGATAGGGAGTTTTTAGCGTTACGATAGTAATGCGTTAAGAAAACGCCCTATTGAGCTATGGTATTTTTGCTAAATACCTTTGGGAAAGCGAGCGTGCCGATTATAAACCCAATCCCTTTTTCTTCTTTGGTGGTGGATTATGCATCCGCCTTGCGGATTGGACTTGCGACTTTTTCTCTGCTTGTTTTGCTTGATTTCGGTGGCATAGATAGTCGTTCAAATCCTTATGCTCCTTGTAGTGATGCGACATATCTTGAAGCCTGTTTCCGAACATCTTTTTCAGATTCTCATACGCTCTTTGCCCTGCTTGGTCGTTGTCGAGAAAACTACCTATTCGGGTATATGGGCGTAGCAGTTGCTCCGCTTTCGAGAGGTTAGTAACGGAGTTGAGTACCATATAATCCTGCTCGCTTGTTTGAGGTTCTTCGGGATTGTTGTTCACTCGTATTGTGAGGAATGAGAGGTAATCCATAAAGCCCTCGAAGAGATAGCAGGCTGCTCGTTGCTCACCCTGCTGTCGGATATGGGTAATATCCTTTGGGGCAAGACAACCTTTGAAGTAGCGGTTGCGGAGTTCATAGCCACCAGAGATATTCGGGAAGCCGATAGCGAAATATGGTTTGCCGTTATGCTCAAATCGCAACTCCTTACACTCTCTTTTGGCGAGTTCGATG
>JAFQHI010000045.1 GCA_017398045.1 Alistipes sp.
ATCGAGTTCATCCCATCCGCGAAGCTCCATTTCCTTCTTGGTGGTGGGGAGCCAGTCGGTGAGTCTATGTTCTTTCATATATTGGGTGTTTTCTATTTGTCATTCAGAACGAAGTGAAACGTAGTGAAGAATCTCGGAAGCATAAAGTGGGTGTTACCGAGATCCTTCGCTACGCTCTGGATGACAAAGCGGGTATCAGTTGATGCATTCAGATTCTTCGCCTTGCTCAGTATGACCCTCTTGGCTTTCTTCCGTTTCCTTCTCCCACTTGATGTAGAGCAACACCAACTGATGAAGCCCGAATGCCTTCATATTGTTGTGGTAAATCACGTCGATGCAGAGGTCGAGGAGGTCCTTGCAATTTCCTTCGGCCGAGGCGATGAGCGAACGGATGTTCAGTTTCAGCTTGTCGAGGACGGTTTCGTCCACGATGCCGTTGCTGTCGATGAGGTGCTGGAAAAGTGAATACTTCTGGATGGTCTGCAAGTTCACTTCCGATATTTCCATACTTCGGGTGCCCGAAGCGTTTGTCTGTATGGTGTACATATTCTTCTTTGTTTATGGTTTCGATGGACAAATGTAGGAATTATTTGTGGAATTTCCTTGTGAGTTGGTTGAATTGTTGTTGTGAATATACTTTTGGGTGTGTCGTAATGTATTTTAGGCACGGATTACACGGATTAACACGGTTTTTAGTGTATGTATCCATTAAATTTATCCGTGCAATCCGTGTAATCCGTGCCTAAAAAAGTATCCTTATCGGAACGTCCCCAGCGCAGCCTGCATCACCCGTGTCCGTTGCTCCGTGCCCTCGATGCTCTCGAAGGGGAAACCGAGGACGAAGGTGCGGTAATCCGTACCCTGATAGACGATGCCGGCACCATAATTCCCCGGCGTATAGACGAAGGCGGAGTAGGCGCTTCCCGAAGGCAAGATGCAATCGGGCGAAGGCACGGCATACGTCCTTTCATTCACTTTCGTGGGGAAGGTGAGCGAGGTGTTGGCTCCCGAGACTTCTCCAGTGGTCACGCCCCACATCGAGCCTCCGTGGGTGAACTTCAACGTGTTTTGAGCCAACGCGGCAGGCAGGATGCTTCCCAAGTAGGAACCGCTCACCAGCAGGTTGCCTCCCTGACGGGCATAGTCGGCGATGCGTTCCTGCATCTGGGTGCTCACGAGGCTCTTCTCCGCACCGAAGATGACATCCACCACCGGGTAGTCCTCCATACGGATGAAACCCTGTTCGATGGCTTCGTCGCTACACGACACGAACGAATATCCGCCTGCCGCCTGGATGGCCTTTCCGTGGACGAAAGGATAGTCGAACGTGTTGCCCGCTATCAACATTCCTTCCAGCTCGTTTCCGCTATATCCGAGGCCATCGGGTGTTTCGCGTCCGATGCCTTGCCGGTCGAAGGACAGCTGCGCCCCGCAATACGAGGCTGTGTTTAGATAAGGGATGCCCGGGTCGCGCGACAGGTCGAAGCCTTGATGGGTGGGTGTCTCGATGGTGGCAGGTCCCGAGGTGCGGTCGAACGCATTGACGATGAGCACCGTCCCCTTGCTCTGCTTGGCGCTATAAGCCGAGAGGATTTCGGACGGGAAGCTTTCGCCTCCCTTGTTCAGGGCCGTCACCTTGAAGCTATACACCAACCCTTCTTCGCCCTGGAAGGTGTAGGAGTTGCCCTTCACGAGCGTACCGTTGTCCCATCCTCCGTGTCCCAATCGGGTATAGACGATGTAGGCATCCGGTCGGGCGGTAGGCTCTTGCGGGTCGATGACACCTTGCCAAGTCAGGCGGAAACGGTTCTTCCCGCTTTCCTCGATGGCGAATCGGGTGACGGGCAGGGGTTGTACGGTATAGTCGGCATCGTGCATCATCGCCGTGTATTTCAAAATGGATTTATACACCGAGCGTGCCACGGTGAACTTGAATCCGGGGTCGTGTCCCATCTTCATATCGGCAAAGTTCTGGTGCGAGAGGAGTTCGAGAATCATACTCGGCACGGCAGGCAGGCGCGTCTCGCTATAATTGCGGTTCCACATCCCCCGGCGCGTCCACTGGATGCCGTATCGGGCGGAGATGTCTTCTTGAAGCCCGGTGAGCACCCTGTCCGTCAAGTCGCGTGAGGTGTAGCGTGACACTCCGCTATTCAGCCGCCCTTCGTTGAAATCGGTGGTATAGATGCCGAGTGAGCCTATCCAGCCATCTATTTTCGAGATGCCTGCATCGCTATGGAAGCCCAAAGTCATCTCGATGGGCACACTGAGCCCCTTATCCGTAGGGTTATATACCGAGCCACCACTCACGTAATTGGTCATCCGGCTTCGGGTGTTGATGTCGTCGTTATAGTCTGTCTTGCCTTCCGTGCGGTTATACACGTCGAGGGGCATCCCTGCCCATTGGGCATTGTATCGGGCACCTTCCAGGTAGCGGGGCAATCCGCTGGTCTGACCTTGGCGGGCGATGTTTCCCATTCCTCCCCCGAAGCGCACGGCATCGGCACACACCACCCCCTTCTGCTTGCTCTGGTTGCTTAGGACGACCATCCCGTGCTCGTTCGTGCCCTTGTCGAACTCGAAGTGGCCGAGATAGACCCACGTACCGCCACCCATCTGCTGGTTGACGAGGAACTCTGTAGCCCCTCC
>JAFQHI010000010.1 GCA_017398045.1 Alistipes sp.
ACCATTATATTAAGGGTTAAAAGGAAAGCCCTCCCTTAAAGGGAAGGCTTTGCACCACTGATAAGTCTCGGCTCTACGATTACTTACCCATATAACCCTTTGAAGTTGTGTTTTTCATAGCCCCCTTTACAGAAAGGGGGTTGGGGGATAGGTAACACACAAGTGGTAGCACCACCATTATATTAAGGGTTAAAAGGAAAGCCCTCCCTTAAAGGGAAGGCTTTGCACCACTGATAAGTCTCGGCTCTACGATTACTTACCCATATAACCCTTAATATAATGGTGGTGCGAACCCCAACGCTCGAATGCGGCACGGTCAAGCTCCTCACGAGCCGAGGGGTGGGCAATCGAGATGAGAAGGCGAGCGCGCTCCTGCATCGTCTTACCATACAAATCCACAGCACCATACTCCGTCACGAAGTAGTGGATGTGGTTACGGGTCGTTACGACACCGGCACCATCCAAGAGGGTGGGGCAAATCTTCGATACACCCTTGTTCGTAATCGAAGGCATGGCGATAATGGCCTTACCGCCCTTCGAGAGCGATGCACCATAGACGAAATCGACCTGACCACCAACACCCGACCAGAACTTCGTACCCAGCGAGTCGGCGCAAACCTGACCCGTGAGGTCCACCTGCAAGGCCGAGTTGATGGCCGTTACGCGGTCGTTCTTGGCAATCACGTAGGGGTCATTCGTGTAACCAACGTCCATCATCAGCACACCCGGGTTGTCGTCGATGAAGTCATAAACCTTCTGCGAACCCATCAGGAAGGTCGAAACCATCTTACCCTGGTCGATGTTCTTTGCCTCGCCGTTAATCACACCCTTCTCTACGAGGGGCAGTACGCCGTCGGCAAACATCTCGGTGTGGATACCGAGGTTCTTGTGGTTACCCAGCTGGGCCAATACGGCATTCGGAATGGCACCGATACCCATCTGGAGCGTAGCACCATCCTCAATCAGGGCGGCGCAGTGCTGACCGATAGCGGTCTCCACCTCGTTGGGAGCCGTGAAGTGAGCCTCCATGAGCGGCGTATCGTCCTCGCACCAGATGTCAATCTTCTGCATCGGAATCATTGCCTGACCGAAGGCACGCGGTACGTTCTTGTTCACGACGGCAATGACGTGGTCGGCACACTCAACGGCTGCCAACGTAGCATCTACCGACGTACCAAGCGATACGTAACCGTGCTTGTCGGGGGGCGTCACCTGAATCATGGCTACGTTGCAGGGAACGGCACCACAGCGATACAGACGCTGCGTCTCGCTCAGGAAGATGGGAATGTAATCGGCATAGCCCGACTGCGTTACCTTACGCACGTTACCACCCACGAAGAACGAATCGAGCTGGAAAATGCCCTCGAACTTCTCATCGGCATAGGGAGCCGGACCCTCGGTGTGGAGGTGGTGGATGTGTACGTTTTTCAGCTCACCGCGCTCACCACGGGCGCACATGGCCTGAATCAGACACTGAGGTGCCGATGCTACGGAGCTCAGGTGTACATGGTCGCCCGACTTGATGACCTTGACGGCCTCTTCGGGCGTTGTGAAATGAATAGGTGTCAACATTTTGACTCTAATTTTTTATGAATGGTTAGTTTTCTCTTTGTTCTCTGGTGCGGTTACTTGCGCTTTACCTCTACCTGCTCGTAACCCTCGATGATATCGCCCACCTTGATATCGTTGAACGACTCGATGTTCAGACCGCAATCCATACCGGTCGATACCTCCTTCACATCGTCCTTGAATCGCTTGAGCGAACCGAGCTTACCGGTGTAGATAACGATACCGTCACGAATCACACGAATCGGGGTGTTGCGGCCAATCTTACCCTCGCGGACAATACCACCGGCGATGGTACCCACCTTCGAGATTTTGAAGGTCTCCAATACCTCCACCGAGGCCACAATCTCCTCCTTCATCACAGGCTCCAACATACCCTCGATAGCATCCTTGATGTCGTTGATGGCATCGTAGATAATCGAGTAGAGGCGAATCTCAATCTCCTCCTTCTCGGCCAGCTTACGTGCCGAGGCCGAGGGACGTACCTGGAAGCCGACGATGATGGCGTTCGAGGCGGCAGCCAACAGCACATCCGACTCCGAAATCTGACCCACGGCAGCGTGAATTACGTTCACCTGTACGGTCTCCTTCGAGAGCTTGATGAGCGAACCCGACATAGCCTCTACCGAACCGTCCACGTCACCCTTGACGATGATATTCAGCTCCTTGAACGAACCGATGGCGATACGACGACCAATCTCGTCGAGCGTTACGTGCTTCTGGGTCATGATGCCCTGCATACGCTGCAACTGCTCGCGCTTGTTGGCAATCTCACGTGCCGAGCGGTCGTCCTCCATCACGTTGAACGAGTCACCGGCCTGCGGTGCGCCATTCAGACCCAGCACCTGTACGGGCGTCGAGGGACCTGCCTCCAGCACCTTCTTACCGTTCTCGTTGAACATCGCCTTTACGCGGCCGGTGAAGGTACCCGAAAGCATCACATCACCTACGCGCAACGTACCGCTCTGCACCAGAATCGTCGAAACGTAACCGCGACCCTTGTCGAGCGTCGATTCAATCACCGAACCCGTGGCACGCTTGTCGGGGTTGGCCTTCAGCTCCAACAGCTCGGCCTCCAACAGCACCTTCTCCAAGAGCTTGTCCAGATTCAGACCCTGCTTGGCCGAAATCTCCTGGTCCTGGTACTTACCGCCCCACGACTCCACAAGGTAGTTCATCTGCGAAAGCTGCTCCTTGATATGCTCGGGGTTGGCCTGCGGCTTATCAATCTTGTTGATGGCAAACACCATCGGTACACCGGCGGCCTGGGCGTGGTTGATGGCCTCAATGGTCTGGGGCATCACGCTGTCGTCGGCAGCCACGATGATAATCGCCACGTCGGTAATCTTGGCACCACGGGCGCGCATGGCGGTAAAGGCCTCGTGACCCGGCGTATCGAGGAAGGTGATTTTCTGGCCGTTCAGCTCCACGCTGTAAGCACCGATGTGCTGCGTGATACCACCGGCCTCACCGGCAATGACGTTCGTCTTACGGATGTTATCCAACAGCGAGGTCTTACCGTGGTCCACGTGACCCATGACCGTTACAATCGGCGGACGCGGTACGAGGTTCTCCTCCGTATCGACCTCCTCGGCAATGGCCTCCTGAATCTCGACTGAAACGAACTCGGTCTTGAAACCGAACTCCTCGGCAACTACCACAAGAGCCTCGGCATCCAGACGCTGGTTAATCGACACCATCAGACCGAGGTTCATGCAGGCCATGATGACCTCCGTCGGAGGTACGTTCATCATCGTCGCCAGCTCACTTACGGTCACAAACTCCGTGACCTTCAGTACCTGACGCTCGGCTGCCTCGCGCTCGAACTCCTCGCTCATGCGCTCGGCAATAATCTCACGCTTCTCCTTGCGGTACTTCGACGCCTTGGTCTTCGTACCCTTGGCCGTGAGGCGGGCCAGCGTATCCTTAATCTGCTTCGATACCTCCTCGTCGCTCACCTCGGGGCGAACAACGGGCTTCGGTTGTGCCTTCTGCTTATTCTTGTTGCGGCGACCCTCACCCGGCTTGGGCTGGTTCTGCTGCTGGTGTTGCTGCTGCTGGCCGGGGCGGTTCTGCTGACCACCACCGCGCTGCTCGTTCTTGCCACCGCCCTGCTGACCCTTCTGGGCCTTCGTTACATCGACCTTCTCCTTTTGCAGACGCTTGCGCTTGTGCTTGCCACCCGGTACAAAGCCCGATACATCCATCGTACCCAGCACCTGCGGACCTTGCAGCGTAACGCCACCCGGACGGAAGACGTTGTCGGCCGGCTTCTCCTCGCTCTTCGGGGCCTCTGCCTGCGTAGGCTCGGCTTTCGGAGCCTCAACGGGCTGCTCGACCACCTTCGGAGCCTCTACCTTGGGCTGCTCGACGGGCTTCTCAACCACCTTCGGGGCCTCAACGGGCTTCTCCACAGGCTGCTCGACCACCTTCGGAGCCTCCTCTACGACGGGCTTCGGCTCCTCCTTCTTCACCTCGGGCTTCTTGCCGTCGAGGTCAATCTTACCCAGGAATTTGGGCTGCTGAATCTCGTCCTTGACGTGAATCATGTTCGACTTGATGACTACCTCTTTCTCCTCCTTGGCCTTCGTCGAAGAGCCGTCGAGCGAAATAGAGGTTTGCTTCTGCGAGATGCGCTCACGTACCGAGTCGCGCGCACCTGCGGCGGCACGATTCGAACCGAACTCCTTCTCCAGTACGGCATAGGTGGCCTCATCGACCAACGTGTTGGGCGAGCCGTCGCTCTTGATGCCCTTCTTTTGCAAGAAATCCGTGATGGTATTCAGACCCACCTTGAACTCCTTGGCAACCTGAATGAGCCTTAATCTTCTTTCATTCCCCATATTGTCTCCTTTCTTTTTTTACTCTTCAAACTCGGCTTTGAGAATCTCGACTACCTTCTGTGCCTGCTCGATTTCGAGGTCGGCGCGGGCGGCAATCTCCTCCACGGAGAGTTCCAGTACGCTCTTTGCCGTGTCGCAACCTACGTTGTGCAGGGCCTCGATAATCCAGCCCTCAATCTCGTCGGTGAACTCCGACAGGGCTACATCCTCCTCCTCAATCTCGCGGTAAACGTCGATGTCGTAGCCCGTGAGCATCTTCGAAAGGCGGATGTTCAGACCACCCTTACCGATAGCCAGCGATACCTGGTCGGGCTTGAGGTAAACCGAAGCGGTCTTCTTCTCCTCGTCGATGGTGATGGAGGAAATCTTGGCGGGGTTGAGCGAACGCTGAATCATGAGCGACGTGTTGGCCGTGTAGTTCAGCACGTCGATGTTCTCGTTGCGCAGCTCCTTGACAATCGAGTAGATGCGCGAACCCTTCATACCTACGCAGGCACCTACGGGGTCGATGCGGTCGTCATACGACTCTACGGCCACCTTGGCTCTTTCGCCCGGGATGCGGACAATCTTCTTGATGGTAATCAGACCATCGAAAATCTCCGGTACCTCCTGCTCGAACAGACGCTCGAGGAATTGGGGTGCCGTGCGCGAAAGGATGATGCGGGGCTGGTTGTTGTTCATCTCGACCGACTTCACGATGGCCTTAATCGTGTCGCCCTTGCGATAGAAGTCGTTGGGAATCTGCTCCGACTTGGGCAACAGCAACTCGTTGTCCTCGTCGTCCATAATCAGCACCTCGCGCTTCCAGACCTGATAAACCTCGCCGGTGATAATCTCGCCCACCTTCTCCGAGTACTTCTCAAACAGGGCAGCCTTCTCCAAATCGAGGATGCGCGATGCGAGGTTCTGACGCAGCGACAGCACCGTGCGACGACCGAACGATGCGAGCTGTACCTGGTCGGCATACTCGTCGCCAATCTCGTAAGTGGGGTCGATAAGCTTCACCTCCGAAACCGAAATCTCGGTGTTGGGGTTCTCTACTGCGCCATCCTCTACTACGGTGCGGTTGCGCCAGATTTCGAGGTCGCCCTTCTCGGGGTTGATAATCACGTCGAAGTTTTCGTCCGTCTCGAACTGCTTTTGCAGTGCGTGACGGAAGACATCCTCCAGCACGCCAATCATGGTCGATTTGTCGATGTTTTTCAGCTCTTTGAACTCGGCAAAGTTGCTGATAAGATTCAGATTGTCCATCTTTCTTGTTGTTTTTATTTTGTTATTCGTTTATTTTCGCTTACTTGAAGTCGAGGTACTCGACCGTCTGCTTAATCTCCTCGAAGGGGTAGGTGCGGGTCACCTTTACGAGCTGCTTGCGCTTTTTGCCCTCTACGGTCTGCTTCTCTTCGTAGCTCAACGTAAGAGCCTCGTCGGTTACCTCGTCCAACTTGGCCAGCACCTTGATGCCGTTTTTGAGAATCACCTCCACCGAGTGGCCGATGAGTTTGCGGTATTGGCGCATATCCACGAGCGGTTCGCCGATGCCGGCCGACATAACGGTCAGCTCGAAATCCTCCGTTTCGCGGTCCAACTCACCCTCGATAGCACGCGAGAGGGTGATGCAGTGTTCGATATCGACCGACGTGAGGCTGTCGATGGTCAGCTCAATTTCGTTTGCAGGGCTGATTTTGCAGCCTACGACAAAGCGGTCCGAGCCTTCCAAAATGCGCTCGGAAATCGCTGTAATTTGTTCTTTATCAATCATTTGTAAACGGTTGTTTCGGAATGGCTACAATAAAAGGCCGCTTTAGGGCGGCCTCCTATCGGTTTTTTGACGCTGCAAAGATAGCGCAAAAGTCTTGATTTTCCAAGCGTTTCGTGGAGTTTTTGCGGAGAATTTTGAGGAAACGGAAGGGGGAGGGTGTGAAGGGGATGAAGGGTGAGGAAGGCGGAAGGGCGAGGAAGGCGGGAAAGAGTAAGGTGCCTTAAGGGGGCTTAAGGGTGCTTAAAGTTACTTAAGGGGTTTTTAATTTCAACTCTCTTTGCTCTTTAACCCACCTTCGGTGGCTTGACTTTACGCTTTACGTTTCCTCCTCGCGGCTTGGCAAAACCCAAACGAGTTTGGTTTTGCTCTCGCTCCGCAGCGTCGGTTGCTCCGGCTCGGCATCACGCAAGCGTGTGCGCTCGCCTTAATCGCAAAGTTTTCTCTTTCCTCTAAACAAAAAGCCTCGGTGATTGCCGAGGCTTTTGCTTTATCGTCCCTGGTAGGGCTTAATCACACCGCGTTTCGAGGAGCGGACAAACTCGATGAGCTTGTCGCGTTCGGGCGTTTGGGCAACGCTCTTTTCGGCCTCGTCGCAGGCGTTCATATAGTTCATGTCGCTCTGGAAGAGGATGCGGCAGGTCTCGTGAATCGACTTAATCTGCTCCTCCGTGAAGCCGCGACGCGACAGACCCACCTTGTTCAGGCCGGCATAGCGTGCGGGGTCCGAGTTGCGAACAATGATGTAGGGGGGTACATCCTGTGCCAGGAGCGTGCCGCCCTGAATCATGGCGTGGTCACCGATGACGCTCCACTGGTGTACGGCTACGTGGCCGCCAATGACCACCCAGTCGCCCACCTGCACCTCACCGGCCAGCGATACGCGGTTGGCAATGACGCAGTGGCTGCCCACCACATCGTCGTGTGCCACGTGTGCATAGGCCATCAGCAGATTGTGGTCGCCCACGACCGTCTTGCCCTTCGAGGCGGTGCCGCGGCTGATGGTTACATATTCGCGGATATCGTTGTAATCGCCAATCTCGGCCGTGGTCTTCTCACCGGCAAATTTCAAATCCTGCGGCAGGCACGAAATCGAGGCTGCCGTGTGAATCTTGCAGCACTTGCCGATGCGTGCGCCATCGTGAATCACGGCACCCGGGCCAATCCAGCAACCGTCGCCAATTACCACGTCGCCTGCAATGTAGGCGAACGGCTCGACAACCACATCTTTGCCCAACTTTGCGTCGGGGTGTACATAAGCTAAATTACTAATCATAAGGCTTATTGTTTGGGTTAATTACTTGTTTTTTACAACTTGAGCCATCAACACGGCCTCGCAGGCGAGCTGGTCGCCGACGAAGGCCTTGCCCTCGGCACGGCAGACACCGCGACGAATCGGCTCCAAGAGGCGCACCTCGAATTGGAGCTGGTCGCCCGGCACCACCTTGCGCTTGAACTTCACCTCGTCAATCTTCATGAAGTAGGTCGAGTAGTTCTCGGGGTCGGGTACCGACTTGAGAATCATCACACCGGCACATTGGGCCATCGCCTCGACAATCAGCACACCCGGCATCACCGGCTCCTCGGGGAAGTGTCCCGTGAAGAAGGGTTCGTTCATCGTTACGTTCTTGATACCGGCCACCGACGATTCGTCGCAGTGGAAGACGCGGTCCAGCAGCAGGAACGGGGGACGGTGGGGGAGCAGACGACGAATATCGTTGATATCGAGCAGCGCGGGCTTCTTGGCGTTGTACTTGTAGCGGGGCTTCTCGCCACTGCGACGGATGCTCTGCTTGAGCTGTTTCATGAACTCCGTATTGGCATAGTGGCCCGGGCGGGTGGCCCATACACGGCCCTTGATGCGCATACCGAGCAAGGCGAAGTCGCCCAGTAGGTCGAGGAGCTTGTGGCGTGCCAGCTCGTTGTTGAAACGCAGCTCGGTGAGGAAACCGCGCTCAATCTTCAGGCCGGGCTTGTTGAAGAGCTTTTGCAGGTGGGCTTCGGTCTCCTCCGATACCTCGTTCTCGACCACCACAATCGCATTGTTCAGGTCACCGCCTTTGATGAGGTTCATCTTCAGCAGTGGCTCCAGCTCGTGCAGCATGACAAAGGTGCGGCAGGGCGAAATCTTGGCCGTGTAGTCATCCCCGGGGTTGAAGGTGGCATACTGATTACCGATGACCTTCGAGTTGTAATCCACGTGCAGCGAGACGGTAAATTCGTCGTCGGGATAGAGAATCACGGCTACGCCCTTCTCGGGAATGGTGTAAACCATCTTCTCGGTAATCTGGAAATAGTTGCGCTCGGCATCCTGCTCCTCGACGCCCACCTCCTCAATGGCGCGTGCATATTCGCGTGCCGAGCCATCCATAATCGGAGCCTCCGGACCGTCGATATCGACCAGCGCGTTGTCCACGCCCAGCGTCCAGAGGGCCGACATGAGGTGTTCGATGGTGCTGACGCGGGCAGCCCCCGACTCGATGGTCGTGCCGCGCGAAGTGTCGGTTACGTAGTCGCACAGGGCGGGAACGGTCGGCTGACCCTCCAAATCGATGCGACGGAATACGATGCCGTGGTCGGCTTTGGCGGGATGTACCGTCATCGTGGCTTTGACGCCCGTGTGAAGTCCATGTCCCGAAAAGGTGATGGCTGCCTTTAAGGTTTGCTGTTTCGTACTCATGCGAATATAGATTTATTTTTGTTCCTTTTATCCTATTTTTTCATTCAAAAAGTCTTCAACTGTGGTGGTTTTAGACCACTATAATCGTCCAAAGGTACGGTTTTATCTTGTGATTACCAAATTTATTTCCGCTTTTGCCGACTTGGGTGAGAAAACTGCGAAAAAAAGATAGAACTATCGACAAAAATCACTACTTTTGCTCTCTATAAGAGATTACGAACGTATGGCGCAAGAGCTTTTCGAAAATAGTCCCCGACGGCAACCCGCTCCGAAAGAGCAGGGAGCGGCTCCGCGACGTCGTCGTCGCAAGCTCGACCTGCCGTTCGGCACCGAGCGCGAAGATGCCGGTGAATGGACCTATCGCCACCGTGTGGGGTTGTGTGTGACGCTGATTGCCTACCTGGTGTTGATGATAGCCTTCGTCTCGACAAAGGTGGTGGTCGGCAAGCGCAACCATATGCAGGGGATGTACATCGACCTCCAAGAGTTGGCTGCGCTGGAGGATGAACGCGACCGTCTCGAAGAGGAGATTCGACGCAAGATGCAGCAGGAGCAGCTCGATTGGCGTTCGATACAGAACCGCACCTCGAACGAAAACGCCACCGATGAGCGATTGAAGGATGACCGCGGGACGAATACTGCCGCACTGAACGATGCCGCGCAGGAGGCGGCCAACCGGATGCGGGCCAACCGCGAAGCCTATGAGCAGGGGCTTGCCGAGGAGCGAGCCATCCAAGCCGAAAGAGGCAACGAGGGCGAGGCCTCCGAGCAGCGCGATGTGAAGGTCAAAGGTCGCGTAACGGTCTCTTTCTCACTGACGAACCCGGTGCGCACATCGCGCTATCTTCATATTCCGGCCTATCGTTGCGAGTCGGGTGGTGATGTGGTTGTGCGCATCACGGTGGATCGTGGTGGCGAGGTTATTGCAGCCAAAGTGGAGTCGGGTGGTGATGATTGTATGCGTGAGACGGCCGTAAGTGCGGCTCGTGCTTCGCGGTTTAACATCGACCCCTCCGCTCCTGAACGCCAGCAGGGTACGATTACCTATATCTTTATTCCGCAATAGTGTTACCGTTTCGCCTATGAACAACAAATTTTCTCTTCCCAAGGATGGCGGTTTGAAGACCGAATCGGCTCCGCGCGACATCTTACGTCGCTATGAACGTATGCGCACGCAAATCTATGCAAACGAGTATGAAGGGGTGAGCCATGTGGCCGATTTGATTGTCAAAGCGATTCGTAACTACAACGAGGTCTTCCTGCCCAACGAAATCTATGAGGACCAGCAGCCCTTTGTGTTGGGCCTGACGACGGGGCGCACCCCGCTGGGCCTTTACCGTGAGTTGGTGCGTCGCTACGAGGCGGGCGAGGTTTCGTTCAGCAACGTGGCGGTCTGCTCGCTCGACGAGTTCTATCCCATTGCCCCTACCGAACCGCAGAGCCGTAACTACCGCATCCATGAGGAGTTTCTGAAGCATATCGACATCCTGCCCGAGAATATCCATATCCTGAAGGGGACGGCCTCGGAGGAGGAGGTGTCGAAATATTGCGATTCGTATGACAAGCAGCTGCGCAAGATAAACCTGATGATTATCGGTGTGGGCGAGGATGGCCAGTTGGGTTTCAACGAGCCGGGTTCCTATGCCAAATCGCGTACCCGCCTGGTGCAGCTCACCCATAACACGCGCACGATTCAGTCCAAGGCCTTCTTCGGGCTGGAGAACACCCCGCGCATGGCCATTACGATGGGCTTGGATACCATCATGCGGGCCGACCGCATCATCCTGATGGCGTGGGGTGAGGAGAAGTCGCAAATCGTGCGTCGCGTGGTGGAGGGGCCGCTCTCGGACCAGGTGCCGGCCACCTGCCTGCAAGAACACGCCAATATCGAGGTGGTGGTCGATGAGAGTGCCGCCCAGCTTTTGACCCGCGTCGAGACCCCCTGGTTGGTGGGTCCTTGTCGGTGGACGCCCCGCTTTGTACGTAAGGCGGTGGTGTGGCTCTGCCGTGAGGTGCAGAAACCGATTCTCAAACTCACCTATAAAGATTATATCGAACATTCGCTGGGCGAGCTGCTCGAGCAGCAGACCTACGACCAAATCAATATTCGCGTCTTCAACGACCTGCAACACACCATTACGGGGTGGCCGGGCGGTAAACCCAATGCCGACGACTCGACCCGCCCCGTCAAATCGACCCCCTATCCGAAGCGGGTGCTGATTTTCTCGCCCCATCCCGACGACGATGTGATTGCGATGGGCGGTACCTTTATCCGTTTGGTGGAGCAGGGTCACGAAGTCCATGTGGCCTACCAGACCTCGGGTAGCTTCGGAGTGCAGGACGATGTGGTGTTACAATCGGTGGATATGGGGCGCGAAATGGGGCTTGGTGACCGCCTGGAGGAGATGACAGCCCTGATTCGGGAGAAACAAATCGGCTTCCCCGAGCCGAAGGAGTTGTCGGCCGTGAAGGGGGCGATTCGTCGCTCCGAGGCGCGTGCTGCGGTGCGCACCTTCGGTCTCGACCCCGATACCCACTCCCATTTCCTCGACCTTCCCTTCTACGAGACGGGTACGGTGAAGAAGAACCCTTTGACCGAGGCCGACATTGCACCGATTGTGGCGCTGTTGCGCGAGATTCGTCCGCACCAAATCTACGCTGCCGGTGATTTGAACGACCCGCATGGTACCCACCGCACCTGCATCGAGGCACTGTTGGAGGCCTTGGAAGCAACGCGCGATGATGCCTGGCGCGAGGAGTGCCATCTGTGGCTCTATCGTGGTGCGTGGACCGAATGGGAGGTGAGCAAGGTCGATATGGCCGTGCCGCTCTCGCCCGACGAACTGATTAAAAAACGCCATGCGATTTATCGCCACCTCTCGCAGAAGGATGTGCTGCTGTTTGGCGAGGTGGACCAGCGCGAGTTTTGGCAGCGTGCCGAGGAGCGCAATCAACTCACGGCTGCCATTTACCACCGCCTCGGATTGGCCGAGTATCAGGCCATTGAGGTCTTTGTGAAACTGTTTTAGACACTCATTATAGGATTAAAATTAACTATTATGCGTTTAATTATTCAACCTACCCAGGAGAAGGTGGCCGTATGGGCTGCCGATTACATCATTCGTTCCATCAAGGCCAAAGCTGCCGTGACGGATGCTCCCTTCGTGTTGGGTCTTCCGACCGGCTCCACGCCACTGGCAACCTATGCCGAGTTGATTCGTCGCCACAAGGCGGGTGATGTGTCGTTCAAAAATGTGATTACGTTCAATATGGACGAGTATGTAGGGCTTCCGAAGGAGCATCCCGAGAGCTACCACTCGTTTATGTGGAATAACTTCTTCTCGCACATCGACATCGTGAAGGAGCAGGTTCATATTCTCAACGGTAACGCTCCCGACCTGAAGGCCGAGTGTGAGGCTTACGAGGCTGCCATCGTTGAGGCGGGCGGTATCGACCTCTTCATGGGTGGTATTGGTGAGGATGGCCATATTGCCTTTAACGAGCCTTTCTCGTCGCTTTCGTCGCGCACGCGCGAGAAGACCCTTACCGAGGATACGATTCGCGTCAATTCGCGCTTCTTCAATAACGACATCAACCAGGTCCCCAAGACCGCTTTGACGGTGGGTGTGGGTACCGTATGTGCATCGAAAGAGGTGATGATTCTCGCTACCGGTCCGAAGAAGGCGCGTGCCGTGCAGATGGGTATCGAGGGTGCCTATTCGCACGTATGGACCATCACGGCTCTCCAGGTGCATCCGAAGGGTATCCTGGTAGCCGACGAGGATGCCTGTGGCGAACTGAAGGTCAACACCTATAAGTATTTTAAGGATATCGAGAAAAACAACCTCTAAAGGAATCCGTCTAACAAGGCTCTTTTGGCATCTGCCTTTGCGGTTGCCTGCTCTGATAAAGAGATTAAAGAGATTAAGGAGTGGTCTTTAATCTCTTTATTTTCTTTAATATCCTTTAGTTCCCTTTAGTCACCTTTCTCGCCTTTCTCCCCTTTTCCGCCTTTCTCGTCTCGCTCGCCCCCCCCCTTGTTAATAATAAACCCTCGCATCAACGGATGCGAGGGTTTATTTGTGTTACTCCTCCTTCGGGCTTGTCGTACCGGTTGTTTCGAGCAGCAGGTCGTAGATGGCCTTGAAGGCGGGCTTCATGGCTCCCGAATCGTCGAACAGGAGCGGGTAGGCATCACCCTTGTCGTCGTTGAGCCAGCTACCGTCGTCGCGCACACCCCAAATCGTGATACCGCCACGCTGTGCCTCCGGCACGTGGGTCATGTACGATTGGAAGATGTAGGCGTACAATTCGGCCTGCTTTTGAGCCACATCGGCCGTCAGCGAGGTGAGCGTATGGCCCTGGTTGGCGTCGATATCAAGCTCCGAGATACGAACCTTCAGACCCGTAGCGGCCAACTTCTGGAACATATTATCAATCTTCGCGCGGTCGGCACCGATGAAGGTGTGCATCTGCGTACCTACACCGTCGATGATGCCCAGCGACTTATACTTCTCGACAAAGGCGCAGAAGGCGTCGAGCTTGCCGGTGCTGTACTCCAGGTTGTAATCGTTGATGTAGAGTACGGCATCGGGCTTGGCAGCCTTGGCGTATTGGAAGGTCTTCACGGCCCACTTCTCGCCGCCACCCATGAAGTCGCCCCAATAGAAGTGACCCGTGGTGACAAGCTGACGGTTGTTGTTGCGCGGCTGATTCGTACCATCGTCAAACAGCTCGTTGATGGCATCCCAGGCATAGACCTTGTCGCCAAACTCGGCCATCATGCCGAATATCCACTCGCGGAAGGCAACCTGAATACGGTCGTCAGCCGTCTCGGTGGTGGTCTTCGTGGTGGTCTCCATCGTTGCCGAGGCGGCACGAACCTGCTTGTCGAGTGCTACCATCTGCTGGTAGAACAAGCTGTTCTCGGCCGATGCGGGAGCAGCTGCGGCCGTGGGATAAATCTGGAAGTCGTCAATCCAGAGTTTCGACATCGTCTCTGCCGTGTCGCCCGAAACCTGGAAGGTGATTTTGACGGTCGAACCGGCCACCATGGCGGCTTCGTCGGCGGTGATATCATAGCTTACATAGACCCACTCGGTGCCTACCTTCGGGAAGGCTCCCCACGAGCTATCCTTGTAGAGGGTCGTGCCATCCACCTCGATAGCCATCTGGAACGTGCGGTCCTCGATGTCGGCCTTGGCCCACATACCCACCGTATGTTGGCCGCTCGTTGCGGTCTCGAAGGTGGGGGTGATGAGCTGTACATCCCATTTGTTGGCCGAGCCGGCCGTGTTGTCCATGAGAATCGAGTTCGAACCGCTGTGGGCCGTCGTCGTGTCAAGCGTGACATTGACATTGCCGTAGCTCGTCCAGCCGGCAGCTACCAGGTCGTCAAAGCTCGTCAGGTTGTCGAAATCGCCATTGGGAACAATCGACCCCTCGTTGATGAAGCTGTCACCACCGCCCGTACCCGGGTTGGGGTCGGAACCCTCGGGATAGATTTGCATATCGTCAATCACCAGGCGCATCTGGCGGATGCCCGGACCGGCATTGCTATCCTCGCTGTTGTCCGTACCGCCAATCATCAGCGTCACGGCAATCTTGTCGCCCGCCTTGATGGCGTAGGTGGCATCGTCCAGCACGAGGGTGACGAAACTCCACTCCTTGGTGACCTTCAGCTGGTCGATGTATTGGTCACCTCCCGCACCGGTCGTATTGACCTTCATCTGGAAGTAACCCTCCGTAGCTGTAGCATCGGCAAATTCGGCCGCCTTGACCCACATACCGACTACGTGTGCGCCATCCTTCTTGGCCGTCGCCTCGGCAGGCCAAATCACCTGATGCGTCCACTTGTTCTCGGCAGCTGCCAGCGCATTGACCTCCACGGCACGCTCGCCGTTATGTACGTCGGTCGTCGTGACGGTAATCATCGCGTTGCCGTAGTTATTCCAACCCTGACCCGTGTAGGCGGCATTGAAATCGGCATAATCCTCGAACGTACCATCGCCCAGAATATCGTCGGGTGAGATGTAGTTCACCGTCGGAGTCTGGTCCTCAACCTCCGTTACGCGCAGGTTGTCGATATAATAGGTGTTATCCACAGCCGCCAAATCCAGGCGTACCTGCAACGAACCATCTTCGCCCACCTCCTTACACTTCACATAGGCCGTGTAGTGGGTCCACGCGGTCGAGATGGTCGTGGGGTCGTAGAGGTATTGATTGTCGGAGGTCGAGATGCGAATCTGGCCCTCCTTCTCGCCCTTCATCCAGAAACCTACGGCGTAGGTCTGACCTGCGACGGCGTTGGGAATGTAGATGTTGGCCTGTGCCTGATAGACCTCACCGGCCGTAACGGTCAGGGCCTGGGCCTCGTCGCCCGCAAAGACGAGCTTCGGGTCGGTCACCTTCTCGTTTTTAACGAGCATATCGCCCCATGCACCGAGCGAGGACTCCTCGCCCTCGAAGTTGATGAAGACTTTCAGCTCGTCGCCATACTGCGCAGCCGACTCCACCAAGCCGTTGAGGTAGGCGTAACGCTGCTGCGAATGCCAACCCAACACGTGGCCGAAGAGGGCTACGTTGTTGTTCTTTAGGTCGGTGTACATCTGGTTTGCCTTGTCGAACGAGAGACGTCCGTTGGTCTGCATGATGGCGTCGTTCTTCATCTCGTTGCCATAGGTAGCAGACTTAAAGTGCTTGTAAACGAGCGAGCTGACTGCACTCTTGTCGAGGTCGTCTTTCGTGACGGCCACACCCAACTGGATGCCCGCCTTCTCGGCCAGCTCGGCCAATCCGTATTTCTCGTAATCGGTCTCCGGCTCGGGTTCCACCCATCCACCGGGCTTCTCTACATCAGGTTTGCCGAACTCCTCGTACACGCCCGCATCGTCCGAACACGAGCCAAGAGAGAAGGCCGCCGCCCAAAGAAGTAGTAAGACTCTTTTCATAGCTTTGTTTAGATAAGTTGTTTGTAATTTTAGTGTTTCCCGACACTCGGATGCAAGGATGTTATCTGCACCCTCCATCACACTACAAAATTACTATTTTGGTTTGCTGTTCTGTTGCCGCTTTGATTCTTTGATTGTCGATTTTAGAACACGATTTGCGAAAATGAAACATTTAGTGTCAAAATCGAAACAAAGCCCCTGCCGAGCCGCTTTGTGTCTGCCGTAGTCTGTGCAGTGCGCTCTTGTTTGGCTGCGCAAAGGCGTGTCGGTGCGGTAGCTGCTGTCCGGAGCGGTTGTCGGGGCCGAAACGGGGTGTGTGGGGCGAAAAAGTCGAAAACCGCCCGAGAGCGTTGTCCGGGGCCGCTTTTACGGTCGTAGCGCAATAGTTTAGTTACAGAATTGCAAGTTTTTGTATCAAAATTTTCTTTCGTGTTACCTTATTGATAGAAATTGTGTCGTGGCTGACTTTGAAAATGCTCCGAATTTTCTTACTTTGCATATAGAAATTTCCCCGACACAAAAACGCTAAACAAAACAACCTAAAACAATCAACAAGTTCATTTATGAAACAAGTATTCGCAAATGATTTTTTGAGCTTGGCACAGCGTTCCGGACGTTGGCTGATGTGTGCAGCCGCGGCCGTTATGCTCCTCGTTGCGGGGGAGGTGCAGGCCAATGAGACGGCAGGGGAATCAACCCCTCCCCAAGCCGCGAATAACAGCCAGGTCCGCAAGACGGTGAAGGGTCTTGTCAAGGACGAGGCCGGCGAACCGCTGGTGGGCGTATCGGTCATCGTGAAGGGTACGACGACCGGTGTGACGACCGGTATCGACGGTACCTACTCGATTCAGGCAACCCCCTCCCAGACGCTCGTTTACTCCTATATCGGCATGAATTCGGTCGAGGAGCAGGTCGGTCAGCGCACCGCTATCGATGTGGTGCTGAATGCCGACGGTCTGGAGATTGAGGCGGTCGTGGCCATCGGTTACGGTACGTCGCGTAAGGTCGATGTGACGGGTTCGGTCGCTTCGATTGGCAGTGAGGCCATTGCCGACGCACTCCCTACGTCGCTCGACCAGGTGCTGCAAGGCCGTGCCGCCGGTGTGCAGATGACCCAGAACTCGGGTCTGCCGGGTGGCGGTTCGTCGATTCGCATCCGTGGTGTGAACTCGATTAACTCGTCGAACGAGCCGATTATCGTCATCGACGGTGTGATTATCGACGGCCAGACGGGTACGAACACCGATAATGCCCTTTCGTCGATTAACCCCTCGGACATCGAGTCGATTGATGTGCTGAAGGATGCCTCGGCAACGGCCATCTATGGTTCGCAGGGTGCCAACGGTGTGATTATTGTCACCACGAAGCGCGGCGCAACGGGCGAAGCGAAGGTCAATTTCGATGCCTATTGGGGCGTGCAGACCATGCAGAAGTATATCGACATGATGAACCTGCGCCAATTTGCCCAGCTCACGAACGAGAACTACGAGCTGCGCGGGCAGGATATTCGTGACGACTTTGCCGACCCCTCGAAGCTCGGTGAGGGTACCGATTGGCAACGCGCCCTCTTCCAGAACGCCTTTATGCAGAACTACAACCTCTCGATTTCGGGCGGTACGGAGAAGATTTCCTACATGATTAACGGTGGTTATCTGAATCAGGACGGTATCGCAGCCGGTTCGTCGTTCGAGCGTTACACGATGCGTGGCGTGGTGGATGCCCAGGCCAAGAAGTGGTTGAAGGTGGGTCTGAATACCTCGATGAACTACTCGAAGCAGGTGATTACGGTGTCGGACAATGACCTGATTAACACCGCACTGCAACAGTCGCCCGCTGTGGAGTCCACGACCGCCGATGGTAACTACGGAGGTCCCGAGGATTCGAACTTCACGCAGTCCAACCCGTTGGGTCTGGCGAAACTCATCGAGAACTACAACCGTAAGGCGGGTGTGCGCAACAACATCTATCTGGATATTACCCCGATTGAGGGCTTGAGCTACCGCACGGAGTTCTCGACCGATATCAACGTCACGAATGCCTATCGTCGTGTGCCGACCTATCAGTTCGGTTCCATCATCAATTCGGAGCGTTCGAATCAGCAGTCGAAGCAGTTCAACCTCTATTGGGCATGGCGCAACGTGGTGACCTACAACAAGACCTTCAACGAGAAGCACAACCTCAACGCCATGGTCGGTACCGAGATGTCGTCGGCCACGTGGGAGTATCTGGAGGGCAAGCGTCTGGACGGTAGCAATACGTTGGGCGATTTGAATGCCGGTGACTCGACCACGGCCACCAATGCCGGTTACTCGGGCGAGAATAAGTTCGCTTCGGTCTTTGGTCGTCTGTTCTATTCGTTCGACGAGCGTTACCTCTTGACCGCTACGCTGCGTTACGACGGTAACTCGCGTTTTGCCGATGGCCATCGCTGGGGTCTCTTCCCGTCGGTTGCCTTGGCTTGGCGCATCTCGAACGAGCCGTTCCTGCGCGATAGCGAGACGCTGACGAACCTCAAACTCCGTCTGGGTTACGGTCAGGTAGGTAACTCGAATGTCACGCAGTTTGCCTATGCCGCCATGTTGGCCACCACGCCGACAAACTGGGGTGTGGGTCAGCTTACGTCGCGTGTGCCGAACGAGAGCCTGGAGTGGGAGACCACCGACTCTTATAATATAGGTGTGGATTTGGGTCTGTTCGATAACCGTATCGAGCTGATTGCCGATGCCTACTACAAGAAGACGAACAACCTCTTGCTCGAGATGTCGCTCCCCTCGTACCTCGGTTCGCAGGGTCAGGGTGCCGCCAGCGCACCGTGGGCCAACATGGGCGAGATTGAGAATAAGGGTTTCGAATTTACGCTCAATACGGTCAATGTAGAGACGAAGGACTTCACGTGGCGTTCGTCGGTAGTCTTCTCGATGAACCGCAACGAGATTCTCTCGCTCAACTCGAAGACCGCCACCATCGACCGCACGCTCGACCTCTCGGGTGGTAAGGATATCGTAACCCGCACGCAGGTGGGTCGCTCGGTGGGCGAGTTCTACGGCTACAAGATTGCCGGTCGCATCAACTCGGCCAACGATATCTACGACAAGGAGGGCAACCTGAAGATTGCGTTGCCGGCCAATGTGCCTGTAAGTGAGACGGCCGGTGTCTGGGTCGGTGACTTTATCTGGGAGGATATCAACAACGACGGTGTGATTGACGAGAACGACCGCGACTTCCTCGGTTCGCCGCTGCCGAAATTTACGCTCGGCTTTGGCAATACGCTCAGCTACAAGGGTTGGGACCTCTCGTTCTACTTCAACGCTTCGTATGGCAACAAGGCACTGAACTGGGTACGCCGCTTCACCGATGACCCGCGCGGTTCGTCGAACCACACGGTGCGCACGGCCGACTATGCCCGTCTTGCCCTCATCGACGAGACCCGTCCGGCAAACGATATCTACAATGTCTATGTGAAGAGCGGTCACAGCTCGATGCCGCGTATGTCGGCTGCCGACGTGAACAACAACAACCGCCTTTCGGACCGTTTCGTGGAGGATGCCTCCTACATCCGTCTGCAAAACCTCTCGCTCAGCTACACCTTCCCCAAGAAGTGGGTGTCGAAGATTCATCTGGACAAGCTGCGCCTGTATGTAAACATCACGAACGTCTTCACCCTGACCGAGTACTCGGGTTATGACCCCGAAATCGGTACCATGACGGGCCAGTATGCCAATACGGGTCAGGATGCGCTGACGAACGGTATCGACCGCGGTCGTTATCCCTCGCCCCGCACCTATACGTTCGGTGTTTCGGTCGGTTTCTAACAACGCTAAAACGAATCTATGACTATGAAAAAGATAATAAATATCCTGATGCTGGGTGTTGTAATGCTCTTTGCGGGTTGTAACGATTGGCTGGAGGTGACTTCGGAGGGTTCGACCACCAAGGAGAACTACTACAAATCCTACGAGGAGTGCCGCCTGGCCACCGCGCCGCTCTACAGCAAGGTGTGGTTCGAGTTCAACAACAACTTCTATTACGCCCTGGGCGATGGTCGCGGTAACAACATCAACGCCCCCTGGTCGGACTATATCTACCCCTTCAGCAACCTCACCGAGACGGGTCTGACGGGTCCGCTTCAGAGTGCATGGCAGTCCTTCTACATCGTTATCAACCAGGCCGACTATGTGTTACAGGGTCTGGAAACGGCCGAGAACTGCACCGAAGAGCAGCTGAATATCTGCCGCGCAGAGGCTCGTTTCATGCGTGGTACGGCCATGTGGTATCTCTGCTCGCTGTGGAAGAATGTGATTATTGTCGAGGAGCCGCAGCGTTTCATCGACAACCCGTTGGTAGCCCCCAACCCCTTTGAGGACTGCCTGATGTTTGCCATCAAGGATTTGGAGTTTGCGGCCGAGTGGCTGCCCGAAACCGATGGCGAGGCCGGCCGTTTGACGAAGTGGAGCGGTCTTGGTATGTTGTCGAAACTCTACCTCACGGCTGCCTGCTATGCCCGTGGCGGTAAGTTCTCGTCGGCCTATACGACCTCGGCCCAGGAGTGGTATGCAAAGGCTGCCGAGGCGGCCGGTCAGGTCTGCGAGGAGAGCGAGTTGAGCCTCCTGGAGAACTACGAGGACCTCTTCAAGGTGCAGTTTAACAACAACGAGGAGTCGCTCTTTGCCCTGCAATGGGTACAGGGTACGGACCAATACGGTTCGGGTAACTCGGCCATGCGCTACCTGGCCCACAACTCGGCCTGCGTAGGTGGTACGAGTGCCTGGGGTAACGGTACCTTTGCCGGTGGCGATATGGTGGAGCTGTTCCACAACCGTGGTGACCACATTCGTCGCAAGGCCACCTTCTTCTGCCATGGCGAGAACTACGACTACATCTGTACCGACTCGGAGGAGGGCAGCTACACGGTGGATGCCTCGGGTCAGGAGTATCGCGCCTGGATTAAGAAGGGCGTGGTGGGTTCGCCTGCCGATACGGGTGGTGTGGCTCGTGACGGTAACTCGTGTCTGATGACCCCGATGTTGCGTCTGGCCGATGTCTATCTGATTTATGCCGAGGCGTTGATGGGTATGGCCACCGAGACTGCCGATGAGCGTGCCGTGACCTATTTCAATAAGGTGCGTGAGCGTGCCGGTATGCCGACCGTGGAGACCGTGACGATGGCCGAGCTGTGGAATGAGCGTCGTTGCGAGCTGTGCATGGAGGGTCAGTTCTGGTTCGATATGTTGCGTCGCGCCTATTGGGACGAGCAGTATGTCCTCGACTATATGGGTGCGCAGAAGCGTAACCAAAGCTATTCGTACCAGCCGCTGGCCGAGGAGGATAACTTCGAGTGGAGCGAGAACAAGATGCACGAGCGCGAGGAGGTTGCTCCTTCGTCGTCGTGCCTGGTGCTTCCCTATCCCGAGTCGGAGTTGCTGCTCAACCCGATGCTTAAGTCGGAGCCGGTTCCTTATACCTTTGCCGAGTAGCTCATTGATGAACCTTCAAAAACGAGATGAGTATGAACAAGTATATGTTAAGAAAGATTCAACTCGCCGTCCTGGCACTCTTTGTAGCCGTTTCGATGACGGCGTGTGACAGCGACGACGATGGTGCCGCTTCGGGTTCGTTGGCCATCCATACGGTCTATCAGCACACGAAGAAAAGCACTACGCGCGTCATCGAGAAGGCCCGTCTGGGTACGATGATTCGTCTGGAGGGTACGGGGCTTGCCACCGTGCGCGAAATCTATTGCAACGGCTATCCCGCCACGTTGAACCTCAACTATGTGACCCCGACGTCGGTCATCTTCCGCATCCCGAGCAAGGCTCCCGTGGGTTCGGAGTGTGACCCCGAGGTGGCCAATACGATTCGCGTGGTGACGCTCGGTGGTGAATGTACGATTTTGTTCCTGATTCAGGACGAGGCTCCCTCCGTATCGCGTCTGTCGCATACGTTGCCCAACCCGGGTGAGATTATCACGATTTACGGCTCGCGCCTGCGTGAGATTCAGCAGGTGAACCTGCCCGGTGGTGTAGCCGTCATGGGCGATGGTATTGTCGAGGAGGATGAGGATGGCGAGTTCATCCGCGTCCGTATTCCGGAGGATTATGCCGACGAAGTGGGTGGTGCCATCGAGGTGGTCAGCGCAAACGGTATTGCCTATTCGCGCAACTACTTCAACCGCCGCAAGCACATCGTCAATTCGAAGTTCTATGCCGAGGATTCGGACGGCTTCCAGACCTCGAACAACTATTGCGACGACTGCCAGAGCGGTTCGCACGGTTACTACGGCTGGGGTTCGAATGTGGCTACCGACCTCACGGAGACGATTCCCGCCACGGGTGATGGTCATAAGAGTACCGACAATGCGAAGTTCGGCAACCGTTATGGTGCGATTCCGGGCGATAGCGAGTCGGGCGCACTGCCCGCTACGGTTCCCGTTCTTTCGGGTTCGGACAACGCCTATGATACGGGTGCTTTGGGCCGTGCCATCTTTAACGGCTGTGCCTGCTATACGCGCATCATCGGCCTGACGAAGGAGTTGGGCGAGGAGGCCATTACGACCGCTACGCCGCTCTCGAAGCTGGCCATCCAGTTCGATGTCTATGTGCCTACGAAATGGTCGTCGGGTCGTATTGCCTACGTGGCAGTCGATGGCGGTCCGGACTATATGTCTTCGTATCACCCCTGGCTCGTGACGACCGCATCGGGTAAGGAGGTTGTTCCCGTGGAGATGAAGGGTTGGGAGACCGTGACGCTTCCGCTGGAGAGCTTCCCCGCCTTTGTGGGCGAGACGGTGCTTTACCTGCAAAAGGCTGCCGCCTCGGGTGAGTGGACCTACCAGAGTTTCATCACCTTCTACAACGACCAGGTTGCCGGCGCACCGGCTCCGACCGAGATTTCGAACTTCTGCTTCTATTTCCAGAACCTGCGCATCGTACCTTACGAGCAGCCGGAGGCTCCGGATGAGGATGAGGAGGAAGAAGCGTAAAAAACACGCCCTTGCATCTTCTGATGCAAGGGCGTGTTTTTTAAGAGGAGAGAGGAGAGAGGAGAG
>JAFQHI010000011.1 GCA_017398045.1 Alistipes sp.
AATATGTCTCAAAAATATGTGGAAATTTGGGAACCATCAAAAAGCAGTCTGAAAGTGTTAATTTTTAGAATGTATTGATAATTAAAGGTTTACAAATGGTTATTTCTGGTTAGTTTTGGTTGCTTTGGGCTTCTAAATACAATTATTAAATGCGTGAAAACCTATAATTGTTACACCGTCAGGAATCGTAATTTCTTTTAAGTTTGTACATCCATTGAAACCACTAATTTCCTGTAAAGACTGCGGAAGCGATATTTTTGAAAGACTTGAACATCCACTGAAAGCACCACTCTCAATCTTTGCTACTCCATACGGAATCTCGATTTTCCACAACTTCGAGCAAGAAGTAAATGCTGAAGAAATAGCTGTCAATCCCGTAAAATATTTCAACTCAGTAAACGCAATGATATCCTTCTTATAAAAAGTAGTACCAATATCCTTCACCGCAGCTGCCTCGGCATACGAAAGTTCGCCATCGTTGTTCGTATCCCAATTTTTGCAGCAAATCATCTTCACATTCAAATCCTCGAATTGGATATTCTCCTTGTCGTGTTTCGGGAGGGTAATCATCGTGCCATCGGAGAGGTAGAAATAGACAAATTCGTCATCTTGCGTAACCTTCGAGAAGATGCTGTCGCCATCCTGACCATCCGAGCCATCGATACCGTCACTTCCATCTGCACCATCCTCGCCTACGGCCTTGCCGAGCTGTGTCCACGAAGAGCCGTTATCGTAGGAGATATACCAATATCCCTCCTCGATTTTCAGTTGCGGAGTGATGCCATCGACACCATTCGCGCCATTCGAGCCGTTTGAGCCGTCAGCACCATCCTTACCCTCGGCCTGAATCTTGTTACCGTTGGCATCCAACAGCCACTCGCCGTTGAGTGTCCAATAGTAGATGCCGTCCGAATCCTGCTTCACGCTGATTTGAGGCGTTGAACCATCCTTACCGTCTGCGCCATCGCTACCATGGTAAATCGTGATAGCACCACTGCGCGAGAAGGTAATCGTGTAGCCGATGACCTTTCCGCCCTGCGTGACGGGAACAACTGCCGTGATAAAGTCGTTTTGTTGCAGGGCATTGACAATCGTCTGCAGCGATGAAATGTTGGTATTCATCTGCTGGCAGAGTTGTTCGAGTTTGGCAACACGATTCGCCAAATCGGTCAGTTCATTGCGCAAGGCGGTATCGTCATAATCATCACCGCCACAACTTGCGACAAAGAGCATCGAGATTGCCGCAAACAAGGTTAAAAGTTTTTTCATGGTTCGTCCCATTTTTGTTGCCGTAGCAGCCCCGATGCGGCGGTTTTGGTAAAAAGAAAGTGTGGAGCCGTTCGTTTATCTGATAGGAGGCTCTGGTAAGCCTATGCACCAATAAACAACACCCCACACCCGTCGGTATGGAGCATTTGCTTCAGATAACATACCAAAACGAGAATGAAGCGTTCATCTATCCTCGGTGCATTGAAATTTACCAGATTTCCTATCAAGGATTAGCGAAACACTTTCACTAATAAATATGTATGCAATCCGCGGGGACTGCATTACAAAAGTAGCAACTATTTCGGAAAACTCCAATACGGTCGGCCATTTTTCTTGTGAGTTACATTTTTGTAGCTCGCGAAAAACTAAATCCTTATCCCCCTCCCTGCCTTTAGTTGCCCTTATGCGCCTTTTCCGATGGATGTTTTTTCGGTTATAAGATACGAAACGCGGCGTTTTTGCGTTTCTACTGCGGGCAAAAGAAATAAATTGCCGCGTGGGTGCGGATTTTCGCACGCTTTTTCTTACCTTTGCAAGGTTATATGGACAAACAATGAGAAACTCTATGAAATATTTGAAACTGATTTGTGTCGTGCTTCTTTCGGCAGTGGCCTTCGCAGCCTGCTCGGACGATGATAAGGCAGGCTCGGTGCGCTGGGAGCGCAAGTCGCTCTTCATGACCTACGGTGAGTCGGTAACGGTGAGCGTAGGTGGTGATAACATCGGCACCTACTCCATCTCGTCGGTTCCCGAAGGTTGGGAGACTCCCACGGTCAATACGGAGTCGATGACCGTAACCATTGTGGCTCCCGAGGCTCCTGCCGATACGGTGGCCGTGTCGGGTGATGTCAAACTCCGCGGAGTGACCCATGGCGGCGAGACGGTATATGCCAATCTCTTCGTGTCGCTCGATACGCCCGAGGTTGATTTTACGGCACAGCCCGCCAACAGCTACCTGGCCAACAAGCCCGGTGCGCTCTATCGCATCGATGTCAGCCGTAACCTTGCCGGCGAGAAGTTCAACGTCGCCTCGCTGGGTGTGATTTGGCAGCCCTCGACCAATTTTGTGAAATACCTTACCCTCGAAGAGGATGGTACGGCCACCTTCTTCCTCTCGGCCGATACGGAGGACGAGAGCCTGGTTCGTGAGGGTAACGCGCTCATTGGAGCCTATGACGAGGCGGGTAACATCCTTTGGAGCTGGCATATCTGGGCTGTGAACTACGATGCCGATGCCGAGGCTCTCGCCTATGGCGACTATACGATGATGAGCCGTGCGCTGGGTCAGCTCGAGAACATGACCACGGATAAAGAGTCGATTTTGGCCTCCTATGGCCTCTATTACCAGTGGGGACGCAAAGACCCCTTCCCGGGTCCTTCGACCTACAACGCGGCAAAGGGTGTGACGATGTCCCTCTTCGATGGCGACTCGAATGTGGTGACCCTCGCGACGGTGGCTTCGGATGCCACGACGGGCAGCTATGCCTACACGAATGCCCACCCGAACCATTTTATCTCGGTCAAGGATAAGAACGCTCCTTGGAATCAGAGCATCACCACGGAGGTGAAGGGCTGGGAGCATACGCAGCAGAAGTCGGTCAATGATCCCTGCCCCTATGGGTGGCGCGTCGCTCCTGCCGAGGCATTCGACGGCATGACGATTGTGGATGATGTAACCGTAGCAGACGCATCGACGAAGTATGCCGAGCAGTATGGTTGGACGATGCAGAAAAACGGCGTGGAGTCGTTCTACTTTGCCGGTGGTCGTCGTGTCTATGCCGATGCACTGATTCAGAATGTCTTCGACGAGTCGCTGACGCGCAACGTCGCCACCGAAGCACAGCCTTGGGTGGGTTACAATTGGACGGCCGAGGGTAAGGTCTTCGCCTTCTGGTTCAACAAGCAGGCACCTGCGGAGAGCAGCCTGCGTAACGACCTGAAGTTCTCGACCGCCAACGGTATGATGGTCCGCTGCGTGAAGGAGTAACCGGTGATACAATAGATGAAGAGGTTGTCGAAATTTCGGCAACCTTTTTTTTGTACATCCCATGGCTGTTGTCGTGGGATGTTTGTATTCTACGCGAACAATGTCGCGTGGAGTGTTGCTGTTTTGAAAAATAGTTTTTAATTTTGTAAAGCAATCCGTAGGGGTTGCATACATATTATAGTGAAAGTGTTTCGCTAACCCTAACAGGAAATCTGGAAAATTTCAAGTGTATTAAGGTGGCCAATCACTTCAACATTCGTCATGGTATGTCATCTATTGATACTCCATACCAACGGGTGTGGAGTATGGTTTATTTAATGCACGGGCATTCCAGAGCCTCCTGTTGGATAAACGAGTATCTCCACACTTTCTTTTATATTTCATATTAATAAATGCTGTGGCGGAGATTCTATGGCAAAAGTACAAAGAGATGGAGCAACTGATCAAGTTCTTGTTTGTGGTATCTGTAACCCTGTTTTCTGTTGGTTGCGGTGATAAAGAGACCGTACTAGACGAGAATAATACGGAAAACAATGAAGAAAATATCGGAAATAGTGATGATCCAATAGAGATTCCCTATGAAGATTTGCCGTATTTTTGCAATATAGAGAACACTGATGGATGGACAAATACGCGTATCAGCAAGGATGGAGTGGCAATTTTTACCTTGAACGATAAGGCAACCGAACAGGTCGAGAAAGCTTTCGTGCTGATGTCGGTGGATTCCCTGGGAGTAGTTCCTATCTACGGGGAATTCGATGAAACGGGGTTCCCTACATATCTTGTCATTGGCGATAATATCATTTTTATCGATAATCATACAGATACAAGCTTCGATGCCTCTTTATTTATCGATGGAGATCCGGTGTGGACGGGTACGGATTTGGAATTGTCCGCAACCTCTCGCGCGTGGAGTGATAATAATTGGGTGCGTAATACATGTGCTGTTGGAGGTGTGATTACAAGCTCCATAGGTATCGGTGTTGGTGTGTTTCTAACAAGCACGGGGGTTGGTGCCGGAACAGGCTTGCCTACAATTGGAGCATCGTCCTATGCGTTGTACAATAATTTAGAGACGTTGTTTGGTCCGGCTGATAGGCAAATGGATCCCTTTGTGGTTGATTTAATAAAGGAGCACGGAGTTGACTATTTGTGCGACAATTTATCGAAATCTAATCAGGAGTATCTTAATAAATATTTAGAAAGTAGATTTGGGAAACCCTTAGGATTATTAAAAGGACTGACGTTAGCTGATTTTGGCTTGTTCGCGATAGATTATTTTTGGGGTGAAACTGTCTCTGATGCACGGCAAAAATTGGCGTTGATTCTCGCTCATCGCGACTATAAAGTAGAGACGGGCGTGGCAAAGGATGTAACTGAACATACGGCAGAATTGAGTGGGTATGTCTCTCCGGAAGCACTCACGCCGTTGGATGCATATGCGGAGATAGAATATGGAATTGTCGTTTATCCTACGGCTGATCCTAATAATCGTATGCATAAGGAGGATATTGTGGGTAGCGGAGGTGCTTTCTCTTTGCTCTTCCGTGGTTTGGAATATGATACAGAGTATAGTTATTTTGTTTATTATTCCGATAAAGATCATGCTATTGCTCGTTATGGAGCAACGCGTACATTTAAGACTGTTGGCGAGGATGATCTCCGTGATATGCTGATTAAATTTTATTACGATACGGGGGGCGATAATTGGACGCACAATGATAATTGGTGTTCGGATAAACCGCTTGATGAGTGGTATGGGGTCGAAATATTTACTGATGAAGCTGGCCGTAGAAAGTGTAAATTGGAGTTGCCTGCAAACAATTTAGTCGGCAAAGCCGATTTGTCGGGGTGTACGGCGTTGGCGAATTTGCTTTTCGATAACAATCAGCTCAAAAGCCTTAATGTATCGGGGTGTACGGCGTTGGAGTGGTTGTCTTGCGGTAACAATCAACTGACAAACCTTGATGGTTTAGATTGTACGGCGTTAAAGTTTTTGGGATGCTCCGGTAACCAATTTTCAAGTCTTGATCTATCGGGGTGTACGGCGTTAAAGTCTTTGAAATGCTCCGGTAACCAATTTTCAAGTCTTGATCTATCGGGGTGTACGGCGATGGAGGGTTTGTATTGCGATGATAACCAATTGACGAGCCTTGATGTTTTAGATTGTTCGGCGTTGAAGGTTTTGCATTGCAGTAACAATCAACTGATGAGTCTTGATCTATCTGGATGTATGGCGTTGGAGAGTTTGTATTGCTACAACAATCAACTGACAAACCTTGATGTATTTACGGCGTTGCAGAGTTTGTATTGCTACGACAATCCTATTACACAAATGATAACGGATTCATTTTCGGGAATTCGATACTTTCAATATGATCCACGATATGACTACTATACCGCAGATGGCAAGATTCGTTGGGAATATCTTTACGATGATGGTCACGGTTGGTACTATCCTGGTGAGCCGCAAAAGGGGTATCACGGTAAGTAATTGCCGATAGTCAATCATATTTTGCGTGGGTATTGTTTTTAATACCCACGTTTTTTCTTGGCATAAGGCTTGCTGTGTAGCGGACAAAACCAATCGCTATGCAGATTAAAACCGGTAAAGGGTCGGTGACGCTTGTGGTGTTGCTGGCCATTTGGTCCGTGTCGGCCATCAGCTCCCTGCCCGGCTTGGCTATCTCCCCCATCCTGGGCGATTTGACGAAGATTTTTCCTCGCGCAACCGAGCTGGAGATTCAACTCCTCACGTCGCTACCCTCGCTGTTGATTATCCCCTTTGTCCTCTTGGCGGGCAAACTCTCCGAGGGGCGCAATCGGTGGACGTTGTTGATGAGTGGCTTGGCCATCTTCTTCGTGAGCGGTCTGATGTGTCTTTTTGCCCGTTCGATGGAGGCATTGATTGTCATTAGCTGTCTGCTCGGTGTCGGTGCGGGGATGGTCATCCCCCTCTCGACGGGGCTTGTGGTGGAGTACTTCACGGGCGACTACCGCGTGCGTCAGCTCGGCTATGCCTCGGCCATCAACAACCTCTCGTTGGTCCTGGCTACCGCCCTCACGGGTTACCTCGCCACGCGTAATTGGCACCTCCCGTTTTTGGTCTATCTCCTGCCCGGCCTTTCGCTCGTATTGTGCCTTGCGTTGCGAAATGCCCCCTCGGTACCCGAACCGGAGGAGAGCCTGCAACTTCAACAGCGCGAAATCGACCGCAATAAACTCGTGGGGATGATGTGGCTCTACTTCCTCATCACCTACGCCGTGTTGGTTGTCACCTACGATGCGCCGTTTCTTGTCGAGAAATACCGCCTTTCGTCCGACTTTTCGGGCTGGCTCATTGCCCTCTTCTTCCTAGCCATCATGTTGCCCGGATTCTTTTTGGGCGGGATTATCCGTCGCTTCGGCTCGAATACCAACCTCCTTTCGCTGCTGCTTATTTCGCTCGGCCTGGGGCTGTTCGGATTCGCGCACACGGCATGGCAGATGGTCGTGGCTGCTCTGTTGGCGGGGCTTGGCTATGGCGTGATGCAGCCCATCATCTACGACAAGACAGCCACCATCGCCCCTCCGCAATCGGCTACGTTGGCCCTCTCGTTTGTGATGGCGATGAACTACCTGGCGGTGATGATTTGCCCCTTTATCCTCTCGATGTTACACACCCTCTTTCATAGCCAAAACGAACACTTCGGCTTTCGCGTCAATGCCGTGCTGGCGGTGGTGATGACCCTCGTGGCGTTGTTCAATCGCCGAGGGTTTGTGCTGGGGTTGGATGAACGCTACTTTGTGAAATGATGCAGCTTGGCCGACACCTCCACCCCGCTACTCCACCAGCCGCACTTCGTAGATGTGGGGCGTGATAGTAAGATCCCCTTTGCTGATTGTGATGCGCAGGAAGGGATTTTGTCGGAGCGATTCGGGGAGCGGAAATTCGGCAACGGCATCCACGCCCGCCTCCGAGTCGGTGAGCTTACCCAACACGACCCCTTCGACTGCTACAACGGCCTCCTTCATGATTTCGGCACGGTAGGCGATGCGCACTTTTTGGGCGCGATGTTGGCTCTTTAGGCGGTAGGAGAAGCTACGTGCCGTGGCTCGCCACGTGCGACCCTCGTCATGTCCGGTCACGGCATCCTCCATGTGGATGAAGTGGTCCGATTCGGGCTGCTGCTCGCCGCACACCACGCGGTCGGTTGTCATGCGGTCGAGTGCTTCGCGCTCGGCCTCCGCCAAAGCCAATTCGTGTTGGAATTGCGCCAACTCCACTTCCGAGCGGAGCGGAAAATAGAGGGCATAGCGTGTGGCATGGATGCGGTAGAAGGGTTTGAGCGTAAGCCCCTCGAAATGGGTGGGATAGAGGCCATGCAGGGTGAAATGGAGCGGCTTATCCCCTTTTCGAAGGTGTTGCATAAGGGTCGCTTTGTCGCCAACGATGCAGGGCATCTCGTCGAGTGGCAGCCGTCGTCCCTGCGCAATGTGTCCGCCACGGCTTTCGTCGGCAAAAAGACCCTCCTGCCCCTCCTCGCCGAGGTCGGCACCGAGGACAATCGGCCCATAGAGCAGCGAGTAGTTGGGCGAAAGGTCGGGCAACTGCTCGGCATAGAGGTGCATCGGAAGCTCTACGCGCACACAATCCCCCTCCTGCCAGGCTTGACGCAGGGTCAGGTAGCCGTCGCGGATGCGGAGCGGTTGGGGACGGTCGTTGATGAAAAGTTGTGGCGCATGGCACCATGCGGGAATGCGGACGCGCAGCGTGAAACGCTCGCCTGCTTGTTTCGGATGGAGCGTAAGGGTGGTGGCCTCCTCCTCCGGAAAATGGTTTTGCTGCTCGATACGGCCATACTCCCACTGCGCCTCGGAGGGGATGAAGAGGTTGACGGTCAGTTCGCTCCCCCGCTCGGCATAAATCATCTCGCCATAACGGGCGTGGTTCTCCAATCCCGAACCCACGCAACACCAGAACGAGGTTTCGGGTTGCGAATAGACACGGTAGTGGCCTTGACGCATCGGGGTGAAATAGACCAGACCACCCGTCTCGGGATGTTGGGTCGAGAGGATGTGGTTGTAGAGGGCGCGTTCGTAATAGTCCATGTAGCGGACATCCTCTTCGCTTTGGTAGAGCATCCGCGTCAGGCGCAACATATTATAGGTGTTGCAGGTCTCGGGTCCCTGCTCCGAGGAGAGCATTGCGGAGAAATCCGTGGTCGGGTGAAAGTGTTCGCGGACGCTGTTCCCGCCAATCGAAACCGACCGCTTTTCGATGACGCAGTGCCAAAAATTGCGGGCAGCCTCGGCCCATGCAGGACGATTGCCCACCTCGGCAATGCGCTTAAAACCTATCACCTTCGGAATTTGGGTGTTGGCGTGCATACCCGTCAGGCTGTCTTCGCCACGAAGCAGCGGACGGAGAATCTCCTGGTCGGAGCAGCGAATGGCCAAATCGAGGTAGCGTTGCTCGCCCGTCAGAGCCGCCACATCGGCAAAGACCTCCGTTAGGCCTCCGTGTTCGCTGTACAGCATCTGCTGAATCTGCGCATCGGTGAGCGGCTCGACCATGCGATAAAACCAATCGGTCAGCCGCACCAGCATCTTCAAGGCGCGCTCCTCGCCCGCCACAACAAAGGCATCGCGCAGACCGGCAAATATCTTGTGGATGTTGTAGAGCGGCACCCACCCTTCGTTGAGATTGAATCGTCCGGCCCGAATCTCGCCTTGAGCCACCTCCTGCCAGATTCTTCGCCCATCGGGTACGCCACACAGGTAGCCGTCACCGGCCGCCTCCTGGCATCGCTCCAGCTCATTTAACACGTAGGTTAGTCGCTCTTCGATGCGTGCATCGTGGGTCGATGCGGCCATCTGCGCCAGGGCGGCCAGGTAGTGTCCGCCGATATGTCCGTCCAGCCCCGTGTTCTCCCAATTCGGGTAATTCTCCGCCTTGGGCGTAAGTCCGGCTCCCTTCAGATAGGGAGCCAGGAGCCGGTCGGCATCGAGCGTTAGGAGGTAGTCGATGTCGCGTTGCTGGGCCTCCAGAAAGGGCGACGGAAGCAGCGTAACGCGGTCGAGCGGCACACTCCGTAACGCCTCATGTGAGGAGTGCTGGCAGGCTGCGACAAGGATGGTCGTAAGGAGGAGGATGAGGTGGCGCATAGTCGGGCGAAGTTTGATGTTTGTACAAATTTAATAAAAATTATCGCCGATGGCAACCCCTGCCCTATAAATGCAACAAAGGAGCAATCTTTTGCGACTGCTCCTTTGTGCCGTTATCGGTTTTGTCTGTTATTTGCCGTAGGCCTCGATACCCGATTGAAGGAAGGCGATGAAGGCCTCCACATCGAGGTTGTAGCCGCGCGGCTCAACGAGCGGTTTGCCGTCTGCACCCTGCAATACGTAGTAGGGCTGGGCATTTACACCGTAGGTCGTCAGGGCGTAGTGCGAGTTAATCTTGCCGAGCGACTTCAGCACCTTGCCCGCATCGGTCGTCACCCAATCCGACTCGGGAACCACCTTCTTATCGTCGGAGTAGAGAGCGCAAATCACATATTCGTTTTTCAGCAACTCCAGCACGCGCGGGTCGGACCATACGCGCATCTCCATCTCGCGGCAATTCACGCAACCGTGGCCCGTGAAGTCGATGAAGACAGGCTTCTGCACCTCGGCAGCGTAGGCCTCGGCCTCTTTCAGGTCGAAGAAGCCCTCCAGTCCGTGGGGCAGGTGGAGGAAATCGCTGTATTTGCGACCCTGCTGCTCGGCCGTATTGGCCGATGATTGGGGAGCTGCACCCTCACCTCCGAGGACGAAATCCTGCGACGAGAGAGGCGGCAGGTAGCCCGAAAGACCCTTCAAAGGCGCACCCCACATACCCGGAATCAGATAGACCACAAACGAGAAGGTGACGATGGCCAATGCCAGGCGGGTTACGCTGACATATTTTACCTCGCTATCGTGGGCGAACTTGATTTTGCCCAGCAGGTAGAAGCCCAAGAGCGTAAAGACGACAATCCAAACGGCGAGGTAAATCTCGCGGTCGAGGATGCCCCAGTGATAGACCTGGTCGGCTACCGAGAGGAACTTCAGACCCAAGGCCACCTCGATAAAGCCGATGACCACCTTCACCGAGTTGAGCCAACCGCCACTCTTGGGCAGGCTCTTGAGCATCGAGGGGAAGATGGCGAAGAGCGTGAAGGGCAGGGCAAAGGCAATCGAGAAGGCGAGCATCGTAAGAATCGGGGCCCAGAACTCGCCCGAGGTCGATTTAATCAGCACCGAGCCGACAATCGGACCCGTACAGGAGAAGGAGACAAGCACCAGCGTCAGGGCGAGGAAGAAGATACCGCCAAGCCCCTTCGTGTCGGCCTTCGAATCGGTCTTGTTGACCATCCACGAGGGCATCGTAATCTCGAATGCACCGAAGAACGAGGCGGCAAAGACCATGAATACGAGGAAGAAAATCACATTCGGCAGCCAGTGTGTAGCGAGCCAGTTGAAGATATCGGCCGTCACGGCATCACCACCCACCAGGCGCGTGATGATGATAATGGCGGCAATGGGCAACGTGTAGAGGGCTACGATGAAGAATCCGTAGAGCGCGGCACGCAGACGACCCATCGAGGCACCACCCTCGCCCTTGAGGAAGTACGAAACGGTCATCGGCACCATCGGGAATACGCAGGGGGTCAGCAGTGCGGCAAAGCCCCACAGAATGGCCTCGATGATGAGCGACCACAACGAACCGCCACCGGCGGCATCCTTCGGAGCCTCCTTGACGGTCGGCTCGGCCTCGGCCACCTGCTCCACAGCCGCTGCCTGCTGGCCAATCGAAACATTCAGCTCCATATCCTCGGGCGGCATACAGCTCGTGTCGTCGCAAATCATCCACTCCAGTTGTGCCTTGATGGTTGCCCCTGCATCGGTCAGGCGCACCCACTGCTCAAACTGCACCTCGGTTTCGTAGGTGCCGATTTCCATGCCGAACATCTCGTCGAAATAGCGATGCGGCTCCTGAATCGGTTTGACCTCACCCAGCAATGTGGCTCCCTCGGCCGAAAGGCTGATGGAGGTGGCGGTCGGTCCTCCCTTGTAGGGTCCCATGTCGTACATATGGAACCCGTCGGGAATGGCAGCCGTCAGCACAACGCGGCAACTGTCGCCCTGCATCGGGTCTGCCTGCATGGCCCACTCTACCGATTGGGCCGACAATGTCTGTGCCGCCACAAGGGAGGCCAAACAGAGCATCGAGCGTAAGAGAAGGTTTTTCATAATGCGTAAAATTAAAATTAAATAGGGATTGTGTGTGTTCGGTAAAAAAAATTATTTGATGAGTGCTTGGTTTAGCTTTTCGTAGTGGCAATACATCAGTTGCCCCTCCTCGTCGCGCAGGTGCATACCGCCCCCCTGGCAGTAACGCCACATGGCGCAGGCGGCACAACGCCCCGCTTTGGCCCAGCTACGGTCGCGGAAGGGAGTGAATCGCTCCTGCCAGACCTCCCAGAAGCGGTCCTTGTAGATGTTGCCCTGGTGGTAGTTGGCGCGAATCGACGTACAACCCGAAATCGAGCCATCGACCCGAATCGAGGCGACCGAAACGCCGGCTGCACATTGGTAGAAATGGTCGCGTACCTCCGTTTCGTACTTGCCGAGAAAGCCCTCACAGGCGTAGGAGAGGTTGATGCGCCCCTCTTTGCGGGTGCGACGGATGAACTCCAACACCTCTTTCAGCTCCTCGGCCGAGAGTTGCAACGTGCGGTCGGTCTTGGCGCGTCCGGCCGGAAAAATCGAGAAGATGCGCCACTCGCCTACCCCTGCTCCGATGAGCCACTCCTTGAAGGCCTCCAGACGCGGAATGAGGGCCGGCGTGACGCAGGTCACCACATCGAAGGCTAACTCCGGATGGCGCGAGGCTGCCCGTACGGCCGCTGCGGCACGTGCGAAACTTTGGCGATTGCCCCGCACATAATTATGCTCCTCCTCGAAGCCGTCGAGGCTAATCGAGAGCGATTTCATGCCGGCCTTCACCAATCGCGCCAACCGCTCCTCGGTGAGAGCCAGACCGTTGCTGACCATCCCCCAGGGATAGCCGCGACGGGTGATTTCCATGCCGGCCTGCTCCAAATCTTCGCGCATAAGCACCTCGCCACCCGAAAGGATGATAAGCACTTCGCGCGGATTGACGTGCGGGGTGATTTCCTCGTCCAGCACTTTTAGGAAGTCGGCCAGCGGCATATCGGGTAACGCGGGGTTGGTGCTGCAATCGCTGCCGCAATGGCGACAAGCGAGGTTACAGCGCAGTGTACACTCCCAAAAGAGCGTATCGAGCCGATGGGCGGCCACCCGTTCGCGGTACAAATCCGCAAAGAGGCGAAGCCCAAGACGTTTTCTTAACCCCGGTCGGCACCCACTCATGGTTACTCCTCGCTGGGTTGCGTCGGTTCGGTAGTCTGCGGTGCGGTGGGACGCGGCGAAGGTACACCGTACATCAATTTGATGCGGTTAATCTCGGCCGGTACAACCTCCTCACCCTCAACGCCTGCCTCGCCTTCGCGTGAGGTCTGCGGGGTGGTCTCTTCGGTCTTTACCGGAATCGACTCTTCGCCTTTGGTCGTCTGTTTGACCGTCGAGCAGGCGGTCGAAAAGCCGAGCAAGGTCAGGATGGCTAATTTGAATTTTTTCATCTTTTCTTCTTAAGAAGTGACTATACGGAGCAAATATAACAAAAATCTTGTAAGTTTCATCTGCTGCTGCCTCCTTTTTCTGCTTTGGAGCAGATAAAAGCAGGTTTTTGAAAAATATTTGCAGAATCAAAAAAAATCAGTTACATTTGAACGATATATGTGCAATTAACACGAATAAACAAATAATCTAACACGCAACATCATGAAAGAAGCTATTGCAATTCTGACCGGTGGTGGTCCGGCTCCCGGTATGAATACCGTTGTGGGCAGTGTCGCCAAGACCTTCCTCCACCATGGTTACAAGGTTATCGGTCTGCATGAGGGCTATACGGGCCTCTTCAATCCCGTTCCCCGCACCGTTGAAATCGACTTCGCCATGGCCGATGCCATCTTCAACCAGGGTGGTTCGTTCCTCCAGATGAGCCGTTTCAAGCCGAAGGATTCGGATTTTGAGAATAATTTCAACCTCAAGTTCTTCACCGACAACAACATCAAGTTGCTGGTTACGGTGGGTGGTGACGATACCGCTTCGACGGCCAATCGCATTGCCAAGTTCTTGGAGGCCAAGCAGTACCCCATCGCAAACATCCATGTGCCGAAGACCATCGACAACGACCTTCCGCTGCCGAAGGGCGCACCGACGTTTGGCTACGAGTCGGCCAAGGATAAGGGTGCCGTGATTGCCCGTGCCGTCTATGTGGATGCCCGCACGAGCGGCAACTGGTTCGTATTGGCTGCCATGGGTCGTTCGGCCGGTCACCTCGCATTCGGTATCGGTGAGGCCTGCCACTACCCCATGATTGTTATCCCCGAGATGTTCGACAAGACGGAGATTACGGTCGAGAAGATTGTAAACCTCGTGATTTCGGCCATCATCAAGCGCAAGATTATGGGCATGGATTACGGTGCTGCCGTGATTTCGGAGGGCGTATTCCACTCGCTGTCGGACGAGGAGATTGCCAAGAGCGGTATCCACTTCTCGTATGACGAGCATGGTCACCCCGAGTTGGGTAAGGTGTCGAAGGCCCACATCTTCAACGAGATGATTGAGAAGAAGGTGAAGGAGCTGGGGCTGAAGGTGAAGAGCCGTCCCGTAGAGTTGGGTTACGAGGTGCGTTGCCAGACCCCGATTGCCTACGATTTGACCTACTGCTCGGAGCTGGGTATCGGTGTACATAAGCTCTTCTCGGAGGGCAAGACCGGTTGCATGGTCTATGTCGATTCGGAGGGCAACGTGGCTCCGCTCTACCTGAAGGATTTGCAGGACCCCACGACGGGCAAGATTCCGCCGCGTCTGGTCGATATCAACTCGGATAAGTTCTCGTCGGTGGTTGAGAACATCATCAATGCCATCACGCCGGCCGACTACGAGGCTGCCAAGGCCTATGTCGCCAATCCCGAGGAGTTCGACTTCCACAAGATTCTGAATTGGTAAGCCGCTAAAGGCTGTCTAAATACAGTTTCAATGAAAAAAGGTTGCTCAACGAAAAGTTGGGCAACCTTTTTTATTTTTTCCTTGGTCGCATCTATTGGTTGTTGCGGTAGTGCGAGGGGGAGACTCCGACGTGCTGTTTGAAGTATTTCCCGAAGAAGGATTGGTCGGGGAAGGAGAGCCGATAGGCCACCTCCTGGATGCTTAATTCGCTGTATTTGAGCAGATATTTGGCCTCCATGATGAGGTAGCGGTTCATCCAATCCGTCACCGTGAGGCCGCTCACGCGCCTTACGATGGTTGTGAGGTAGCGGGCCGAGATGCAGAGTTTTTCGGCATAGAATCCTACCCCCTGCCGTTCGGCGTAGTGTGCGCTCAACTCATGAATGAATTGGCGGAAATAGCTCTCCTGGCGCGAGATGTTGCCGCTCTCTTCGTTGGTCGAATGGCGCGAAAAATCCTCGCAAACGGTGTAAATCAGCATCTCAACCATCGAGCGGATGATGTCTTCGCGGAAGGGGGAAGTGGCTTCGTCGCTGATGACCTGATTCATGAGGTCGATGCTCTGCATAAGGCGGCTCTGCTCCTCTTGGGTGAGTTTGATACAGGAGTTATCGACGTGTTGTTGGACCATGAACGAGGTGAAACGGCTGACGTTGAAATTACACTCGCTGAGGTAGCCCGTATCCATGATGATGATTTGGCCGGCATAGTGGCTCGAACTGCCACGTCCGAGAATCAGGCTTTTGGGAGGTATGAGCAACAGTGAGCCGGCCTCGACACGAAACTCTTTCAGGTTGCAGCTACATTCGATGCACCCTTCGGTGCATAAAATCAGGGCGATGGCATCGATGCGAATCGGCTCGAAGAGCATACTCTGAGATGCCGTTTCGCTGCAAAATCGGGTACTGAAAAAGCCTCTGTGCAGGTATGTTTCGTGGTCGTGAAGGTGGGTATTGCGGTGCTTGATAAGCTCCGTCAATGTGACACTTTGAATCTCCATGATTGTCTCGGTTTGTGTTAAATCGTTGCAAAATTAGTCCCTTTAAGCCAAAATTAGCGGTATAAAACCCTGCTCTTTTGGTCAAAATGTACAATTGTTCCCTTTCGTTCCAACCTTGTTCCGAAAAGTTGTTTTTGGTTGTTGATTTTGACCAATTATATACGTAAAAATACCAATGCCGAGCGGATGAATATTCCCAATTTTGTATCCCGATTGAATGACTATGATGAGATACCTATCTATTATATTGTGTGCCATGCTCTTTATGGCCTGCCAGACCGAATACCATGCCTACGACACCGATGTGAGCGGAGCCAAGGATATTCACAGCCGTAATATTCCGCGCATTGAGGAGTTGTGTGCCGGTAAGGGCGAGATTCGATTTGCCTTTTTGAGCGATACGCAACGCTGGTATGACGAGGCGGAGGATGCCGTACGCTCCATCAACCAGCGCACCGATATCGACTTTGTGGTCCATGGGGGCGATATGAGCGATTGGTCGTTGCGCGATGAGTTTGAGCGTCAGCGCGATATTTTGGAGGGGCTAAAGGTCCCCTATGTGGTCATTATCGGCAATCACGACTGCTTGGTGACGGGCGAAATAGTCTATCGCAAACTCTTTGGTGACCCCCATTTTGCCTTTACGGCAGGCGATGTGCGTTTCGTGTGCGCCAATACGAATGCCTTGGAGTATAACCCCTCGAAGCCGGTGCCGGATTTCGATTTTCTGGAGCGTGAGCTGACCTCATTCCCTGCCGAGGCTCGTCGCACGGTCGCCCTGATGCACGCTGCACCCCACTCCGAACAGCTCTATGGCGAGAAGGCAGACCAATATCACGCCACGATGCGTCGTTTTCCGAATCTGCTGGTAGCCATCCACGGCCATGGCCACAGCTATGAGATTCACGATATTTTCGAGGATGGACTGCTCTATATTCAGGCCGATTGCATCGAGAAGCGCAACTATTTGGTATTCACCATTAACGAGGAGGGCTACACGCATGAGCAGGTATTCTTTTAGCACACTGTTGGGTGCGTTGATGCTCCTCTGCTCGACTGCCGCTCATGCGCAGGAGGAGGCGAAAACGGTGCGCCACAAAACCCTGAAGGCTTGGCAGGAGCAGCGTCTGCACACCGATTATACGGGTTGGAAACGCGCCTTGCCATCCTACTTTAAGGCGCAATATGCGGGCGGTATGGGTATTGCCTCGGTCGGTATCGGCTGGGATTACGGGCGTAGCAACCAATTCGAGACCGACTTCCATTTCGGATTTCTCCCGCGTCGCTATTCGGACCGCAATCATGCCGTGTTTACCCTGAAGCAGAACTGGATGCCGTGGAATATTCGATGCACCGATTGGCTGGGTATCGAACCCTTCTCGTGCGGTCTTTATCTGACGACCATCACCGGCCCGCGTGCCATCTATTGGCGTTCCGAACCGTCGAAATACGGAGGCCCCTATTATCGCTTTGCGACCCGCGTCAGAGCCTATCTCTATGCCGGTCAGCGAGCGACATGGTATGTGCAGCGTCCGGATGCCACCTTTAAGCAGGTGACCCTCTATTACGAGTTGAGTGTGAAGGAGTTGGATGCAATTGCCAAATTCTCGAACAAGGATTTGTCCCTCTCCGATATCTTCTATTTTTCGGTCGGTGTGAAGCTCGGATTCGAGTTGTAGTCGTGGCCGAAGATGTAAAATAAGGTAATGTTGCCAAAAAGGGCTGCTGGGTTAACAAATAACAGGCTGAATATTTGTTAATTACGAGTGAAAAAGAGAGATTAGTAGAAACGCGTTTCTACTAATCTCTCTTTTTATGGCAAAAATACGGCATCAAAGGTGT
>JAFQHI010000012.1 GCA_017398045.1 Alistipes sp.
CACCTTTGATGCCGTATTTTTGCCATAAAAAGAGAGATTAGTAGAAACGCGTTTCTACTAATCTCTCTTTTTCACTCGTAATTAACAAATATTCAGCCTGTTATTTGTTAACCCAGCAGCCCTTTTTGGCAACATTACCATTTCTTTAAACTCTTTAATTTCTTTACGCTCTTTCGCTACCCGTAAGCCGAATGCAAAAAGAGTCTGCCTATTCGCTTTAATCCGCGAGGATGCGGACGGGCATTCCCACATAGATATAGCGGACCAGCTCCCGCAAATCGTCATTGGCAAGGCGGATGCACCCCTCGGTGGCGCGGGAGCCAATGGATGTGGGGAGGTGGGTGCCATGAATACCGATACCGGTATGGGGCGGTGTCAAAAGACGGATAAAGTAGGGTCCATAGGCCCCCTCAATCATCCCCAGGCCATCCTTAAAGTCATGTTTCCAGGCCGACGAGTCGTCGATTTCCCGAATCAGAAAATCGCCTTCGGGGGTCTTCATATCCCCCTCCATCTCCTTTTGGCCGTAGTTTTTGCCACACGCAATCGGCAAGACAAGTTGCGGGTTTTGCAACGAGTCGAGAAGCGTGAGGCGCATCTCGCGCTTCGAGATGAGTATCATGCCCGTTTGGCGTTGCAACGAGCTGTGGGGTTTTTCGATGGGTACTTCAACCGGCACCTCCACCCGCACGGGAACCTCCACCACCCGCACAGCGGCCGGTTGGCGTTGGCTGGAACACGCCCCCAGAAGGAGGAGGCACGCAGCAAAAGAGAGCAGGGATAGTGTCTGTTTCATCGGATTGTGTTGTGTGTGTGATTTACTTATATAATAATACGTCGGGGCGTTGGGGCGTATAGCGGAACTGCTGCAAATCCGGCTCGCTCGAAAGACGGAACCATTTGCTGTCGGCCCAACCATGACGACCAAAGGCGACACCGAGCTGAATCTGAATCGTGCGGAATACCAACCGCTCGTTACGCAGGCGGACACCCACACCTATCGCGCACCAAGGGTCGTTGCGGAAGATGTTGTCGTGGTAGCCCAAGAGGCCTGCATCGAGGAAGTGGTAGATGGTCAGCTTAAAACCGAGCGGTGCATAGGGGGTGAAATAGACCGTTTCGGCATTCATCACCAGGCGATTGATGCCCAGGAGCGGCTCATCCAGCACGCGGGGACCGCACTGTTTGGTGAACTCCAGCCACTCGTCGGCTCCCGCCAGTCGATTCCACCCCTGCGTATAGCACAGCCCCGCAAATTGGCGGATGCGGGTTCTTCGGTGGCTGAAGAGGTTCGAGAACCAGCGCAACTCGGCATCGAGGGCCGCCCGACTCCAACTTTCCCCACCTCGCAGGTAGCCGCCCAACTCGACACGTCCCATCATATAACCGATTGGGAGAAAGCCGCCCATCGTGTGCGAAAGTCCGAGATAGAGGGCATCGCTAAACTCCCCCCAACGATAGCCGGTCGTCAGTTCGCTGCGAAAACCGGTCGAGAGGTACTCGCGCTTTCCGTAGCCGTAAATCATCGAGGTGGCGTAGAAGCGTTCCCGATACAGACCCACGTTGGCCAAGAGCAGATGGCTGTCGTGCAGGGCGGGATGGATATCGGCCGCGGCATCCTCGGGACGCATCAGAAAATCATCGTAGCGGTAACGAGCCGAGAGGTAGAGGCTGGTGTGCAGGCGCGGCAAAAAACGGGAATAGCCGCCCCAAAGGTCGAAACGTCGGCTATTGACCAACTCGACCGTATCGCGGTCGGGGAAGCGATGCTCCTCCTTGTTGCGCAGATACTCCACACCGAATTCGTAATCGGTCAATTTCAGGAAGTCCTTCTTGAGCAACAGGTTAAAACGCGAGCGGTCGAAATTCCGGCCCGCCGCGAAGGCAAACTCGTAGAACGAACCCAGCACGTTGGGGATGCGGTATTCGATAAGATTGCCTCCGTAGTCGAAGTTACGGTAATTGAGGTTGGTTTCGAGTCGGATATCGTGACCACGTCCCAAAAAGTTCGACTCCGAAAGGCCGAGCGAGCTTTTACCGCCCGAATGGACCGAGGCATCGACATCGATGGTCCAACTATCGCGCGTCAGCATCACCAGATGCAGGCGCATCGAATCGACCGAATCGGGGCGCACCTCCACATCGGCATCCGAGATATAGCGACGCGACTGCAAAAGTTGCAGGTTGCGCATCAGCAGGTCGGCATCGAACTTATCCCCCACTTTGAAGAGCAAATCGCGGTGGATAATCTGTTCGCGGGTCAATGTGTGGAGCTTGTTGGCCGTCCGTTCCCACCAGTTGCCATCCACATCGAAGGGGTGGCGACGACGAATCGAGATGGAGGCAATCTCCCGCCCCGCATAGCGATTCAAAGCCTTTCGGGTATCCACAATCTCACCCTGCATCAAACTATCGCGCTTGGGACGACGAAAGAGTGTCCGATAGAGCGCACGAGTCGATTTACGGCGCGAGGCCTTGGCGCGGATGCTGTCGTAGAGGCGGTCGTGGCGACCCAACACCCCCATATCGAGGCTGTCGGAGGCCGAATCTCTATCGGGCGCAAAACGGGCCGGCGATTGCCCGACGCGGGGAGGGTCGTCGGCATAGGCCGTGTGAGCCACCACCAACAGCAGCAGCATCCACAACACCCTATACAGCCCCCTTTTCATGCTCGCCATACGCCCCAAAAAGCCCTAAAAACGTGCCAAAGCTATCGTCGTCCGACCGAGCGCAAGGCCTCCACCACGCGACGAATGGTCGGATAGCTCGCCTTCAACTGCTCGTCAATCTGCGTCGGGTTGCACCATGCCACCTCCACGATGCCCTCCTCGGTTTGCGGCACGAGCGATTGGAGTTCGGTGGCACGCAAGAGGTACCAATGGGTACGTTTCAGCTCCCAACGCTCGGTCGGCGGGAAGAAGTAGGCGTGATAGGTATCGCACAACGGCCGCAAGACACGCGCCTTGACACCCGTCTCCTCCTCGATTTCGCGCTCGGCACACCGGTCAAAACTCTCGCCTGGCTCCACGTGGCCCTTCGGGAGGTCCCAACGGCCGTTGCGACGAATCATCAGCCACTCGCCACGCGGATTGACCACCACCCCACCGGCAGCCTCCACCCCCGTAAACTCCTCACCGAAGCGACGGAAGGCGGCCTCCGGCTCGTTCGAGAGAGCCACGAGGGAGTTGTGAGTTTCGAAAATTTTCAGTACCTTCGCTCTGGTGAGCGAACCGGCCTCCTCGGAGGGGATTACAAAATCCGCCGAAGGAGCTTGCACACGACTGAATGTGAGCGATTTATCTTGAAAATAGATAGTCTGTTCCATACCGTTACTATGAGACTACAAATTTAAGCATAAACACGAAAAACCGCAACGAAAATGAAAAAATTCCTGCTCATGATGGCTATTGCAGCTTTGGGGATGCAGGCGTGTCAGGAGAACCGCCCCGCCCCGCTTACAATCGACAATACCCTCACGGCCCAAGAGCAAGCCGAAAAGCGTCTGACGCCCGAGGTGATGTGGAAGATGAGCCGCGCATCGCAGTCGTCGCTCTCGCCCGACGGAGCCTGGTTGCTCTATGCGCAGACCGACTATTCGATGGAGGAGAACCGGGGCGTGACGACCCTCTGGAAGGAGGAGGTAGCCACCAAAAAGGTGGTCAAGCTGACCGATACGGCCTCGACGGCCACCGCCCCCACCTGGAGCGCAGACGGCAGTGCGATTTACTTCCTCTCGAACCGCTCGGGTTCGATGCAGCTCTGGATGATGACCAGCGAGGGTGAAAATCCGCAGCAGCTCTCTGACTTCGCGTTTGATGTCGAGGGCTACGGCATCGCCCCCACGGGTGACAAGGCGTGGTATGTCCGCACGGTCCATGTAGCCGACCGTCGTTCGGCCGACGTTCATAAGGATATGGCAAAGTCGAAGGCCCGCATCTACGACGATTTGATGGTGCGCCACTGGGACTACTGGGAGGAGGGCGACTATCGCCACATCTTCGTGGCCGACCTCGTAAATGGCAAGCTCACGGAGGGTATCGACATCATCGGTGCCGATGCCGCCTGGGATGCTCCGCTGGCCCCCTATTTCGATATGGCCGAGATTGCCTGGAACAACGCGGGTACGGTGTTGGCCTACACGGGTAAGCCCCTGACGGGTACCGCGTATGCCGTATCGACCGACTCGGATATCTACCTCTACGACGTAGCCACGGGTACGACGAAGAACATCTGCAAGCCCTCGGAGGAGGCACGCGAGGTGATGCCGGGTTACGACAAATATCCCGTCTTCTCGCCCTCGGATGAGTGGATTGCCTTCCGCTCGATGCGTCGTGCCGGCAACGAATCGGACAAGGAGCGTCTGTTTGTCTATAACACCGCCACGGAGGAGATGCGCGACCTCACGGCAGATTTCGACTACAACGCCGCCAACACGGTGTGGAACGGCAACGAGGAGTTGTATTTCATCGCCCCGATTGAGGCTACGCACCAGATTTGCCGCGTGAAGCTCGCCGACAGCGAGGTGGAGGTTCTCACCAAAGGCGACCACGACATCAACGCCTTCACGAAGGTCGATAAGCTGATTGCAGCCGAGGTGACGCGCCTAACGATGGCCACCGAGTTCTTCACCATTGACGCCGAGGCCGGTACCATGGAGCAGCTCTCGTTCATCAACCAGCCCATCTACGACCAAATCACGCTGGGCGAGGTGCAGAAGCGTTGGGTAAAGACCACCGACGGCAAGCAGATGCTCGTCTGGGTGACCCTGCCCCCCAACTTCGACCCCGCGAAGAAGTACCCCACGCTGCTCTATTGCCAGGGTGGTCCGCAGAGCGTTGTTTCGCAGTCGTGGAGCTACCGTTGGAACTTCCAGCTTATGGCCGCACAGGGCTATGTGGTCGTATCGCCCAACCGTCGCGGTCTGCCCTCGTTCGGTCAGGAGTGGCTGGACCAGATTTCGGGTGACTACTCGGGTCAGAACATCCGCGACTACCTCTCGGCCATCGACGATGTGGCGAAGGAGCCGTGGGCCGATGAGGAGCGCATGGGTTGCGTAGGTGCCTCGTATGGCGGCTATTCGGTCTATTTCCTGGCCGGCCACCACGAGAAGCGTTTCAAGGCCTTCATCGCCCACTGCGGTATCTTCAACTTCGAGTCGATGTACGGCCATACGGAGGAGCTGTGGTTTGTCAATAACGACTACGGTGGCTCGTATTGGGACACGAAGAATGCCACGGCACAACGCTCCTATGCCAACTCGCCCCATAAGTTTGTCAATAAGTGGGATACCCCGATTCTGATTATCACGGGCGAGTACGACTACCGCATCCCCTACACGCAGTCGCTCGAGGCCTTCACGGCTGCCCGTCTGAAGGGAATTCCCGCACGCCTCGTATCGTTCGAGAATGAGGCTCACCAGGTCTTCAAACCGCAGAATTCGCTCGTTTGGAACCGTGAGTTCTTCGGCTGGCTCGACAAATACGTCAAGTAAAAAGGGAGCTAAACAGATAAAAAATCGTCGCAGTCGGTTGGCTGTGACGATTTTTTTCGTATCTTTGAGGTAAACCTCGAAGATACTTGCACTCGCTGTGAAAAATAAGGGAGTAAACTCCCTATTTCTCGCTCGTTTATGCGTATCTTTGAGAAAATTGTATCCTAACGCTACGAACCAATGATGCGAAAACTTCTTTTTGTACTCCTGGCAACCACGCTATGGTGCGGTTGTTCGGACGAATACGACGATTCGGCCCTCAAAAACGACCTGAACGATTTGGCAGCACGTATCGAGGCCGCGCAGACTGCACTGACGGCCCTCAACAACGACCTGAAGAGCTACCAAAGCATCATCGCTGCGCTCGACGGAGCCAACTACATCACCGAGGTTATCGAGGCACAAGGCACGATAACCATTACCTACAACGACCACTCGACCATCACCCTCACCTCCGGCGCAAAGGGTGAAACGGGTGACGCAGGTGCAACGGGACCGGTTGGCGAAGGGGGCAAAATCGTCATGCCGCTCTTCCGCATCGACACCACTACGGGCTATTGGCAAATTTCCTACGACGGCACCACCTGGCAGCAGCTGCTCGACACGGAGGGCAACCCCGTGCAGGGGCTTGGCGAAAAGGGTGCAACGGGCGAAGCGGGTGCAGGCGGAGCGGTCGGTACGGCCCCCGTTTTGGGCATCAGCGACGAGGGATACTGGACCATCGACCTCGGTGACGGCAAGGGCGCACAGCCCATCAAGGATATAAACGGCCACCTCGTGGTTGCCGACCCCTCGAAGGTGCCGACCGGTTATTTCCGTTCGGCCGCAGTGAGCGATACGGGCGAGGAGCTGTGCATCACGCTCCTCTCGGGTGAGGAGTTGTGCATCCCGATTGCAGGTTCGCTCGTGTTTGAGTTGAGCATCGAAAAGAGCGAAACCTTCTCGGCCGGTGAGACACGCAGCTTCGCCCTCAAGCAGCAGGGCGTGGCCGAGATTGCCATCGAGCGTCCCGAAGGTTGGGTTGTCAAGGTTGCCGAGACGGCTGTCACCATCACCGCCCCAAAACAGGCAAGCCGTGGCGAAATCACCCTCTACGCAACCTCCAAAGGGGCATTATTGAAGCTCGTGACGATAGCTGTCGAGTCGAAAGCGGCCACGGGCAATGCCGACATCAACACCCTCTACGGCTACGGCCAGGAGACCACGGGTGGCGCAGGGGCTACGGCCGCCAACACCCACCATTTCAATTCGGGAACGGCCTTCCGCGACTGGCTGAAATTGCGCGAGAAGAACAAATCGACCACCCCGGCCATCGTATGGCTCAGCGGCACCTTCACCGCTGCGGATGGTCGCGATTCGGACAGCCCCTGGTTCGATATCAAGCGCACGAGCAACATCTCCATCTATGGCACCGATTCGTTCAAGATGCAGAACGTAGGTTTCTTCCTCAACGAGGCACAAAACATCATCATCCGCAACATCTACATCGTCATGCCGAAGGCCGACAACGGTGCAGACGGCATCTCGATGCAGGAGAGCAAGAACGTCTGGGTGGACCACTGCACCTTCGAGTCGGTGAATCAGGAGAAGGATTACGAGGATGGTTCGTGCGATATCACGCACGCCACCAGCGGGGTAACGGTTTCGTGGTGCCACTACATCAAGACCCAGAAATCGAGCTTGGTGGGTCACTCGAATTCTGCTTCGGAAGATGCGGCCATCACCGCCACCTTCCACCACAACTTCTTCGATGGTTCGTCGTCGCGTCATCCGCGCGTAAGATTCGGCAAGGTACACGTCTATAACAACTTCTACAACGGCTGTACGACCTATGGCGTAGGTAGTGCCTATGGTGCCATGGTGCTGGTCGAGCATAACGCCTTCGACAATGTCCACCTGCCGACCGATATCTGCACCTTCCCCGCCAAGCAGAGCGGCTCGTCGTGGGTTTCGAACCTCACGGGCAGCGTAGCCGGTTATCTCTATGCCGAGAACAACGTGTTCACGAACAAGCCTTCGAACGCCTCCGACCCCTACCCCTTCACAAACGTGGAGTGGAAGGCCTACAACGGAGAGAAGCTCTCCACGCCGCTCGTGTATGCCGACTTTAAGCCCGCCTACACCTACCCCTTCGACCCCGCCTCGGAGGTGGCCGAAATTGTCCGCGCAGGGGCCGGTGTCGGTAAGATGGAGGGCTACGCCTCGGCTCCCTATGCCGCCGACAACGGAACAGGACAGCAGTGAGAATTAAGAATTAAAAATTAAGAATTAGTTCGCTCAATAAAAAGGGAGATAGCCAACGGTTAGGCTATCTCCCTTTTGTTTGTTGAGCGGCTGAAAGCACAAAAAAAACTTTCAACGCTCAACTTTTAACTTTCAACTTACAGCATCTCCAGCTGTTCGGGCTTTACCGAGGCCAGGGCGACGGCCATGACGCCCTCGATTTCGACGACAACGCGTCGTGAGCGGAAGCCGGGGAGTTTGACCAGCACACCCTCCTGCCCATCGCAGGGACCACCGTGAATCTTCACACGCTGTCCCTTTTCGAGGTGCAGCTCTTCGGGGTTGTAGTAGGTCAACTCCTCATCGAGGCTCTCCGTAACGGCCATAAAGCGACGCATATCGGCATCCGGTACGAGAATCTTCTCGCCACCCTTGCGAATCATATACTGCAAATAGCTCAATCGCGTCTTGATGGCCTGCAACTGTTTCGGCTCGGCATGGACGAAAATCAGGTTGTGGATTGCCGGAACAAGCCGACGCTTGCGCCTTCCACCCTCGATTTTCAACTCATAACGCATCGGAACAAAGCTCTCCACACCGTGCGTTTCGAGTGCGCGTTTGGCAATCATCTCGCGGCGGTAGGTGGCTCGCATGGCGAACCAAATCAACTCCTCTTTCTGTTCCGACTCCATCAGTTAGTGTTGTTTAACGAGCTACGCGGTTGCAATAGCGGGCATAGCGGGCGCGGACATTCTCCACATAGGCAATCGTCTGACGCGAACCCGAAAAACGGCCATATTTGACCACCTCATGCTCGTAATAGGCCGGCTCGGCCTTCAATTCCAAATAGCGGGACACCGACTTCCACGAGTTGGGGTCCTCACCATGCGCCTTGGCCAATCGTCGGGCATCGGCCACATGACCGATACCGCTGTTATAGGCGGCCAAAATCAAACTTAAACGGTCCTCGGCCGTGGCTTCGGAGGGAATACGCATCATCTTCGAGAGCATATTCATCACCTTGTTTGCCACACGGATATTGGTGGCCGGGTCGTTCAACGCCTCCACCGTGACATCGAACTGACGTGCCACATGAGGCATAATCTGCATCATGCCGCGCGCACCTCGGGGTGAGCAAAGTTCGGGCATGAAGCGCGATTCGTGATAGGCTATGGCCGACATCAGTCGCCAATCGGTGCCATCACCCTCGCAAATGTTTCGAAAGATGTTGTCGTAGGCCGAGATTTGATACTCACCCTCGGCAAGCAACATCCAGTTGTCGTTCGGTTCGAATCGCTCGGCAAGCAAGGCGTTCTCACGTGTTGTTGCGTCGATACGGTCATAGGAGCCGCTCAAGGTCGTCAGACCCAGCACAAACAGAACGACCAAAATGGTCTTTTTCAGCATAAATTGTCTCTTTGCGGGCAGTTTATTCCGCGCAGAACAGCACGTTAGTCATAGAAGCCCCACGAAATACCCATCTTGAACATACCCGGATTGAGCGGGTAGCCTGCGGCCGAGAAGTAAGCTCCATCGCCAAACAGACCCTTGTTCACGTGCTGGTATTTGAGGAAGATGCGCATACGCTTCCACTTGGCCATCACGAAGGCATCCAGGTAGGGATACTCGCCCACCTCGATTTCGCGCTGATTGTAGTAGGCCGACAAGGCGGGGTTGTACGAGGGGGCATAATACTTCGTATTATAATGCCCATCGACACCCAGCTGAAGGCGCAATACATTCTTCACCACCCAGAACTCGTAATACCACGAGAGGTAGGCGGCAGCCAAGGGAACCGGCACAATCTCTTCTTCCGTACTCCACTGCAACAATACCCTGTTGTCCAAATGAAATCCGCCCAGGCGGAAATCTTTGCGCAGATACACTCCCGTCAGCGACACCTCGCCATCGAACTGGGCAACGTGGGCATCGGCACCGTAATAAATCGGGTCGCTCACCACACTCTGCCATACACCGGCCTCAAAGGCACGGCTTGGTATCGAGAACTTGGCCTCCAAACGGGTTTCAGTCTCCTTACTCAAAGGAGTGGACCACATAAAGTGGTTCGAGAATAGATTCTCCTGCCAATAGGATGGCGAGCGGCGTTCCATCGTAAAGCCGCCTTCGAGAATCAGGGGTCGTCCACTGAGGTAGCCTGTCAATGCCAGGTTGGCACCGACGGTCAAATCGCCACCTCGATATCCGCTGGGATGGAACTCCACGTGACCATCCCAATTCACATATTTCTTGATTTTTCCACGAACCTTGCCATAGACATAGTAGTCGGTCTCCTTGACCTTCTGATAGCTACCCGTGAGGTAGTCGTCCATGGCAAATTGGGAATAGGTGTGCATATTGATGCCCACACCCGCATCGAGCGTACCCACCACCCCGTCGCGGTCCCAGGGCTGCGCCTGCACGAAGAAGCGGTTCGAGATACGACGTTCGTAGAGCGAGTCGCGCGTCTGGGTGGGGTTGATGTACCAATGCTTATAGTATTCGCCCGTAGCCGAGACAAAATCACCGTTTTCATCGCGGTGGTCGCGCTCGTTGGTGTACTCGGCACGAATATCCTGATAGGTCTTGCTCCAGGCCGAATACTCGAAGGCGTGGCCGATATAGACGGCCGAGAGGTTGGCCATCGAGAAGTCGCTGTCGGTCATGCGCTGAAGGGGAATACCGTAGGACTGCACGAGGTAGAAGCCGTTGTTGCGGTAGGTATTCTCGGCCTCGGCCTTCGAAAGTTTCATCGGCACACCCGAAGGCATCTGGAAGGTGGTATCGGCAATGGCCCACGCGCCTACCACGCCACCATTCTCCTGCTGTTCGATGTGGTTGTTGTAATAGCCCGCATGAACCGAATAGCGACGTCCGGTGTGGTTTACGGCCACCGACAAGGTGTGGTTTTTCGTGCGCTGCCACTCATACTGACCGCGCGTGCCTCGCGCCTTGTACTCGACATTGAAACCGGTCGAGGGGCTGACATTCTGGGCGTGCATGATGGCAAAGTTCTCCTCGCGGAAACGCTTCTGACCCGACTCGATGTAGTGCAGGCGGGTCATCGGCTTCTTCACGTTGTAGAAGGGAACATTCTCCAGCGTATAGGCGTAGGCGTAGTAGGGCTGGGCAAAGGTAAAGTCGAAATCCTGCCGACGACGGAAGTAGTTCACCGGCATCGAGCTTTGGCCCAGCGCACCTTGCGAAATATCGCCCACATCCTCCAGATTGAAGGGATAGTCGATACGGAAATCGGTGAGCGTCGTATCCATCTGCATCATATGCACACCGTTGTAACGGCCGTCGAGATTCCAACGGAAGTTCGGGAGCGCACGCACCGAATCGTCAAAGAAGTAGCTTTCGAGCGGTTTTTTGATACGCTTCTCCTGCTTGGTCGTATCCTGCTGCTCGGCACCCTCTTCACCCTCCTCGTCGGTCTGCTCGAAAGGATTCGAACCGTAGAGGTTGGTATTTTGACCGCGTTGCTGGGCGCGTTGCAGGTCACGCGCACTGAAACCCTGCGCCCACGCAGAGCCACAGCCCAACCACATGAGGCAGCCAAACAAGAGTGCTATGAAACCTTTCTTTTGCAACATCGCTTTCAATTCGGGCAAAAAGTCGGGGGCAAAATTACTAAAAATTTTTCAAAACACCAAATCTTATGACTTCGAGCGATTTATCTCCGCCAACGTCGTCGAAAAGGCAATATAAGCTCCAATGATGAGCAGGAAGGACTCCACCTCGAAAACGAGCAGCAGAAACAGCGAGAAGGCCATAAAGAGGTAGCGCAACTCATTTCCGCGCCAGCCGAAGCCCTTAAATTTAAGCGAGAACATCGGGATATTCGACACCATCAAGGCGGCCAGCACCCAGGCTGTAATCAGCACCCCCCACGGATTGAGATTGGCCATCAGACCACCCTGCTCGACCGACCAGCCCAAGGCCACGACATAGAGCGTAGCGGCCGGCGTCGGAAGACCGCGAAATTCGGTATGTTGCTCCTCGTCGATGTTGAATTTTGCCAGACGCAGGGCGGCAAAAGCGGCAAAAAGAAAGACCGTACAGCCTACCCATTCGGGCAGTTCTCCCCGATTCGTCAGCCCGAACAGCACATACAACACGGCCGAGGGGGCCAAGCCGAACGAGATATCGTCGGCCAACGAATCAAGCTGCACACCGAGCGGTCCGCTGATGCCCATCAGACGCGCCACCATGCCGTCAAAAAAGTCGCACACGGCAGCCGCCACAATCAGCCAGAAGGCCATCGTAAGGTCCCGATAGACCAATGCAGCGACAATCGCCATTGCACCGCACAGAAGGTTGCCGAGCGTAATGAGATTCGGCAACGTAAAGAGTCGTATTTTCATCTCTCGAAGTAAAAATTCATCACTAAACAGATGCAAAGTTACAAAAAAGATTTTATCTTTGTAGTGAGATTTATATAAATATAAAAGTTCTTATGGCAAGTAATCAATATTGCGTCATCATGGCAGGCGGTATCGGGTCGCGTTTTTGGCCCCGCAGCCGCCAAACGATGCCCAAGCAGTTTTTAGATATTTTAGGCACCGGCAAGTCCTTCATCCGCCACACCTTCGAGCGTTTTGCGAAGATGATTCCGGCCGAGCATTTCCTCGTTGTCACCAACCGTCGCTACAAGGAGCTGGTGCTGGAGCATATTCCCGAGCTGAACGAAAGCCAGGTGCTTTGCGAGCCGATTGGTCGCAATACGGCCCCCTGCATCGCCTATGCCGCCTACACGCTGCAAAAGCTCAACCCCGAGGCGCAGATGGTGGTCACGCCGGCCGACCACCTGATTCTGGGCGAGGAGGAGTTTCGCGCCATCATCGGTGAGTGCATGGAGTTTGCCGCACAGCGTGGCGCACTCCTGACCGTGGGCATCAAGCCGACCCGTCCCGACACGGGCTACGGTTATATCCAGGTGTCGGATAATCAGCAGATTTCGAAGGTGAAGTGCTTCACCGAGAAACCCAATCTGGAGTTGGCACAGACCTTCCTCCAGTGCGGTGAGTTCTTCTGGAATTCGGGCATCTTCGTATGGAGTGTCGAGGCCATCATCGAGGCCTTCAAAAAGTATCTTCCGGAGCATCATACCCTCTTCTCGGACCTGCAACCGACCCTCGGTACGGAGGCCGAGCAGGAGGCTGTCGAGCGCGTCTTCGCAGAGTGTCGTGCCATCTCGATTGACTACGGTGTGATGGAGAAGGCCGACAATGTCTATGTGCGTTGTGGCGAGTTCGGCTGGAGCGATGTGGGTACGTGGGGTTCGGTCTATCAGCACGCCCGCAAAGACCGCTACGCCAATGCCGTGCCGAGCGAGGGGTGCTACCTCTACGACACCCGCTCCTCGATTGTCCAACTGCCGAAGGATAAGATTGCCGTCATCAGTGGCTTGAAGGAGTACATCGTGGTCGATACGGAGGATGTGCTGATGATTTGCCCGAGAAGCGAGGAGCAGTCCATCAAGAAGTTTATCGACGAGGTGAAATTCCACAACGGAGAGAAACATATTTAATCGAATGTCTGCACTTTACGAGCTTTACTTAAAGCATCCCGTTATATCTACCGACACCCGGCGCATTGCACCGGGGTCGCTCTTTTTTGCCCTGCGCGGAGCCTCGTTCGACGGCAACCGTTTTGCAGCCGAGGCCCTCGAAAAAGGGGCAGCCGTTGCCGTGGTCGATGACCCTTCGGTAGCCCTCGACGACCGCTATTTCGTCGTTGAAGACAGCCTGCAAGCCCTGCAAGCGTTGGCACATGAACACCGCACCGCACTCGGTATTCCGATTTTGGCCGTGGCCGGTTCGAATGGCAAGACGACCACCAAAGAGCTGGTCAGCCGTGTCCTCGCCCAAAAATTATGCATCTACGCCACGCGAGGCAACCTCAACAACCACATCGGGGTACCGCTCACGCTGTTGGCGATGGACGAGCGCGTAGAGATGGGCATCGTGGAGATGGGGGCAAGTGCCTGTGGCGAGATTGCTGCGCTGTGTGCGATTGCCGACCCCGATTTCGGCATCCTCACCAACGTAGGTCGCGCCCACCTCGAAGGATTCGGAGGCGAAGAGGGAGTGCGCCGCGGAAAGGGCGAGCTATACGACTATTTGGCTAAAAACGAGGGAGTTGCATTTATTCGCGAGGAAGATGAAACCCTTCGTGCGATGGCCGAGGAGCGCGAAAATCTCCGCGTGGAGGGCTACTCGGAGGAGGAAGCCGAGGGGATTGCACACCAACTGGAGGGCAACTACAACCGCTACAACGTGGCGGCAGCCGCAGCCATCGGTCGCTACTTCTGCGTCGAGGAGGAGGCCATCCGCCAAGCCATCATCGACTACCACCCCGACAACAACCGTTCGCAACGCGAGGAGCGTGCAACGAACACCCTCATTGTCGATTGCTACAACGCCAACCCCTCGAGTATGCAGGTCTCGATGGAGCATTTTATGACCGAACCGCTCAACGGACGCAGCCGCAAGGTGATGCTGCTGGGCGATATGCGCGAATTGGGTCGGTGGTCCGAGGAGGAGCATCGGCGTATCATCCGCCTTGCGCACCGCGACAAAACAATCGAAGTGAAGTTTGTGGGCGAAGAGTTCGGCAAGGCTCTTTCGTCAATCATCGAAGAGCTAACTGCCGAACATTATGCAGATTGCGACGCCTTACTTAAAGCACTCGAAGAGCAGCCTTTGCGCGATGCGCTCATCCTTATCAAAGCCTCGCGCGGCATCGGGCTTGAACGTGTTTTGACGCTGTTGTAGTCCACCGTCAGGAAGCGATAAACAAAAAATTCACCCTCGAATCGTAGATTCGGGGGTTTTTCTGTGCCGTATGTAATTTTTTTTCGCTACTTTTGTTCGATTATGTCGAATCAAACAAAAACATTTATACACCATGACACTCAAGGAATACCAGGAGCATGCGCTCGAAACGGCCATCTATCCGGCCGAAAGTCGTATCATCTACCCCACGCTCGGACTGACGGGTGAGGCCGGCGAGGTGGCCGACAAGGTGAAGAAAATCATCCGCGACAACCACAAGGAGTTCACCCCCGAAAAGAGAGCCGAAATCATGAAGGAGATTGGCGACGTGCTGTGGTACTGCGCAACCCTCTCGCACGACCTGGGCTACACGCTCGACGAGGTGGCACAGACCAATGTCGATAAACTCCGCTCGCGCATGGAGCGTTCGAAGATTACCGGCAGCGGCGATAATCGCTAACGCAAAATTCAAAATTTAGCATTTAGAATTCAAAATTAAATCTATAAAAATCAATAATTGAACTTATGCAGGAGCAAAATAAGACATCGCTTCCCGAAAATGCCTATCGGGAGCTGAAGGCGGGCGAGAAGTACGAACCCGTCATGCCGACCGCCTCCTCTCCGAAGGAGATTACCCCCTACTCGGTGGGTATGGGTCTTTTGATGGCCGTGATTTTCTCGGCCGCAGCCGCCTACCTCGGACTGAAGGTGGGTCAGGTCTTTGAGGCCGCCATTCCCATTGCCATCATCGCCGTCGGTGTCGGTTCGGTGATGGGCAAGAAGAATATGCTGGGTCAAAACGTGATTATTCAGTCGATTGGTGCCTCGTCGGGTGTGATTGTGGCCGGTGCCATCTTCACCCTCCCCGCCCTCTACATCCTGGGCCTCGAGGCCGCCTTCTGGCAGGTATTCCTCTCGTCCTTGTTTGGTGGCCTGCTGGGTATTCTGCTGCTGATTCCGTTCCGCAAATACTTCGTGAAGGAGATGCACGGCAAATATCCCTTCCCCGAGGCTACGGCTACGACCGAGGTCCTCATTTCGGGCGAAAAGGGTGGCAATCAGGCCAAACTGCTGGCCGTAGCAGGTCTGGTGGGCGGATTGTACGACTTCGTGGTCGGCACCTTCGGGCTGTGGGTCGATACCATCTCGACGCGCATTACCGAGTGGGGCGTGATGGCTGCCGATAAGTTCAAGGTGGTCTTCTCGCTCAACACGTCGGCAGCCGTGCTGGGTCTGGGCTACATCATCGGTCTGAAGTACGCGATGATTATCACGGCCGGCTCGTGCCTCGTGTGGTTTATCATCGTGCCGCTCGTAGGCTCGCTGTGCGAGGCTCTCGACCCCGCGGTTATGGCTTCGTTGCTGGGTGTCTCGAACGAGCAGCTGCTGGCCAACCCCGAGCAACTCTTCACAGCCGAGAACCTCTTCCAATTCATCGGTAAGCCCCTCGGCATCGGCGGTATCGCCATGGCGGGTATCATCGGCATCTGCCGTCAGGCCGGCATCATCCGTCAGGCTGTGGGCCTGGCCGTTTCGGAGCTGGGTGGCAAGAAGGGTGCCGCTGCCGTTCCCGAGCGCACGCAGCACGACCTGACGATGAAGACCATCCTGACGATTCTTTGCGCCACGCTTATCTGCGTACTCGTCTTCTTCCAATTCGGGCTGTTGCACAATTGGGTGCAGACGATTGTCGCACTGGTGATTGTCTTCGTCATTGCCTTCCTCTTCACGACCGTTGCGGCCAACGCCATTGCCATCGTGGGTTCGAACCCCGTATCGGGTATGACGCTCATGACGCTGATTCTCTCGTCGCTCGTCTTGGTGAGCGTGGGTCTGAACGGCACGGCCGGTATGACCGCCGCACTTGTCATTGGTGGCGTGGTTTGTACGGCCCTCTCGATGGCCGGTGGGTTTATCACCGACCTGAAGATTGGTTATTGGCTCGGCACGACCCCCAAGAAGCAGGAGGCTTGGAAGTTCCTCGGCACGCTCGTATCGGCCGCTACCGTGGCCGGTGTGATGATTGTCCTGAACAAGGCCTATGGTTTTGTGGGTGAGAATGCCCTCGTGGCTCCCCAGGCCAACGCCATGGCGGCCGTGATTCAGCCCCTCATGACGGGTGGTCAGACCCCCTGGATGCTCTACTTCTGCGGTGCGGCTCTGGCACTTGTTTTGACCGCTATCGGGGTACCGGCTCTCGCCTTCGCACTCGGTATGTTTATCCCGATGAGCCTCAACGCTCCGCTCGTAGTGGGTGGTTTGGTGGCCTGGTTCGTATCGACCCGCTCGAAGGATGCCGCCACGAACAAGGCTCGTTTCGACCGCGGTACGCTCATCGCCTCGGGCTTCATTGCCGGTGGTGCCTTGATGGGTGTCGTAAGTGCCATCCTGAAGTTTGCCAACGTGGATTGGTACCTCGCCGAGTGGGCCTCGTCGAAGGGTGCCGAGTGGACCGGTCTTGTGATGTATGTGGCCATTATCGCCTACTTCACGTGGCACTCACTCAAAGCCAAGAAAGAAAATTGAAAATTTAGAATTTAGAATTCAGAATTAAAAATTAAGAACCGACGCTGCGAGTGAGCGCAGAGGTTGCTTGCAGACTCTGCCGAGCCGCGAGGAGGAAAAGCCTGCGAAGCAGGGTTAATTAAAAATTAAAAAATCAGAATTATGACTCTGTTAGAGCGTTTCTTGAAATATGTATCGTATGATACGCAGTCGGACGAGTCGAGCGAATCGTTCCCCTCGACCGACAAACAAAAGGTGCTGTTAGAGGCCCTCAAAGAGGAGATGCTGACCCTCGGCATGACCGACGTCACGATGGACAAATATGGCTATGTGATGGGTACGATTCCCGCATCGGAGGGGTGTGAAAATGCCCCCGTCATCGGCTTTATTGCCCACGTGGATACGGCCCCCGATATGAGTGGCGCGAACATCAAGCCCCACATCATCGAGTCGTACGATGGTGCCGACATCAAACTCAATGCCGCCCTGACGATGCGCGTGGAGGATTTCCCCGAACTCGCCTTCTTCAAGGGTCACACGCTCATCCACACCGACGGCACAACGCTGCTCGGTGCCGATGACAAGGCGGGCGTGGCGGAAATCATGACCGCTGCGGAGTACCTGATGAGCCACCCCGAATGTAAGCACGGTAAGATTCGCATCGGTTTCACGCCCGACGAGGAGATTGGTCGCGGTGTCGATTTCTTCGATGTAGCCGCATTTGGTGCCGACTTCGCCTACACGGTCGATGGCGGCATGGAGGGCGAGCTGGAGTATGAGAACTTCAACGCCGCCTCGGCCAAAGTCGAGATTCAGGGTCGCAACGTCCACCCGGGCTATGCCAAGAACAAGATGATTAACGCCATCGAGGTGGCCGGCGAGTTCATGCAGCTGCTCCCCGCCTGGGAGCGTCCCGAGCATACCGAGGGCTACGAAGGTTTCTTCCACTGCGTAGGCATGAGCGGTACGGTCGAGAAGGCACAGCTCTCGTACATCATCCGCGACCACGATGCCGACCGTTTCGAGCAGCGCAAGCGTTTCATCTGGTCGGCCATGGATTTCCTGCGTGCCAAATATGGAGGCGAGGTGGTCAACGTAACGCTTAAGGACCAATATTACAATATGCGTAAGATGGTGGCTCCCCACCCGCAGGTCATCGACCGCGCCATTGAGGCGATGAAGTTGGCCGACGTGAAGCCCCTCGTGCGCCCGATTCGCGGTGGCACGGATGGCGCACGCCTCTCGTTCATGGGACTCCCCTGCCCCAACCTCTTCACGGGTGGCATGAATTTCCACGGCAAATTCGAGTACTGCTCGCTGACAACGATGCAAAAGGCCGAGCAGGTGATTCTCAACCTCGCCCAACTTTGGGCCAAATAGTAACCCTACAACCAAACGTATGAATCAATACGGATTTTTGAAGGTGGCGGCTGCCGTTCCTCATGTCGAGGTGGCCGATTGCGATTTCAACGCCTCGCGCATCCTTGCCCTGATGGAGCAGGCCGCAACGCGCGGTGCCGAGATTGTCGCCTTCCCCGAACTCTCGCTCACGGCCTACACGTGTGGCGATTTGATGCTGCAACCCACGCTCCTCAACGGAGCCGAGGAGGCCCTCACACAACTCATCCGCAAGAGTCGCAAACTGCCGCTTGTGGGCATCGTAGGTGCGCCCCTGCGCCACGGTTCGGCCATCTACAACTGTGCCGTCGTCTTCTCGCAAGGCAAGATTTTGGGCGTGGTGCCGAAGAGCTACATCCCCGACTACTCGGAGTTCTACGAAAACCGCGTCTTTACGTCGGGTGCCGGTATCACGGAGGAGCAAATCCGCGTGGGCGATGTGATGTGTGACTTCGGTGTGGAGCTGACCTTCGAGGTCAATGGCGTGGAGTTCGGTGTGGAGATTTGCGAGGACCTCTGGGTAGCCCAGCAACCCTCGTCGCAGTTGGCACTCGATGGTGCCAAGGTGATTTTCAACCTCTCGGCCTCGCCCGAGGCGGTGGGCAAACACGCCTACCTGCGCCAATTGGTCGTCCAGCAGTCGGCACGCACCCTCTCGGCCTACGTCTATACCTCGGCCGGCTTTGGCGAATCATCGACCGATTTGGTCTTTGCGGGCAAGGCCTTCATTGCCGAGAGTGGCCGTCTGATGGCCGAGACGGAGCGTTTCTCGATGGAAGAGAAGCTCATCGTGGCCGATGTGGATATCGAGCTGCTGGAGTTCCAGCGTCAGCGTAACACCTCGTTCCGCGTCAATGAGTCGGGTTCGGAGAATACGGTCATCGAGATGGAGATTCCCGACCCGATGCAGACTTCGGCCCTCGACCGCGACATCAACCCCCTTCCGTTCCTGCCCGAAAAGGCCTGCCAGGAGGAGTTCTGCGAAGAGATTTTCGAGATTCAGTCCCATGGTCTGGCCAAGCGCATGAAACACATCGGCTCGAAGTGTGCCATCATCGGCATTTCGGGCGGTCTGGATTCGACCCTGGCATTGCTGGCCATTGTACGGACGTTCGACAAAATGGGGCTGGACCGCAAAGGAATCATCGGTGTCACGATGCCGGGCTTCGGCACCACCGACCGCACCTACCGCAATGCGCTGGAGTTGATGCAACTGCTCGGCATAACCCTGATGGAGATTCCGATTCGTGAGGCCTGTCTGCAACACTTCCGCGATATTGATATCGACCCCTCGGACCGCTCGGCCGCCTACGAAAATGCCCAGGCACGTGAGCGCACGCAAATTCTGATGGATTTGTCCAACAAGCTGGGAGGGCTGGTTATCGGCACGGGCGATTTGAGCGAGCTGGCACTCGGCTGGGCCACCTACAACGGTGACCAAATGTCGATGTACGGTCTTAACGGTTCGATTCCCAAGACCCTGGTACGCCAACTCGTTACGTGGGCAGCCTCGAAGGCCGAGAACCGTCGCATCGGCGAGATTCTGCACGATGTGGTGGCCACCCCCGTCAGCCCCGAGCTGTTGCCGGCCAACAACGAGGGTAAAATCAGCCAAAAGACCGAGGACCTGGTCGGCCCCTACGAGCTGCACGACTTCTTCCTCTACCACTTCCTCAACTCGGGTTACGCACCGGCCAAGATTCTCTACATGGCCGAGACAGCCTTCCGTGGCGAGTACACCCGCGAGGTGATTCTGAAGTGGCTCAAGGTCTTTTTCCGACGCTTCTTCTCGCAACAGTTCAAGCGGTCGGCCATGCCCGACGGCCCGAAGGCCGGTCTGCTCTCGCTCTCGCCCCGTGGCGATTGGCGTATGCCCTCCGATGCCTCGGCCCGTATGTGGCTCAACGAGATTGAAAAACTTTAATACCTATATTACATGAAGAGACTTTTGATTGCTTTGGTTGCCCTCGTAGCAACCATCTCGACCGCCTCGGCACAATCGTGGGGCGATTTGCTGAAGCAGGTAGCCGGCTCTGCCGTTACCGAAATTGCCGACAAGGTGACCAATGGTGCGCTCTCGGATGCCGCGCTGAACGGCACCTGGAGCTACAAGCAGCCCGCCGTGAAATTCCAGAGCGAGAACATCCTCTCGTCGCTCGGTGGTTCGGCCATGGAATCGACCGTGACAAGCCGCCTCGAGAAGGCCTACTCGTTCATCGGCATCAAAGAGGGTGCTGCTTCGTTCACCTTCAACGAGGATAAGACCTTCACCGCCAAGTTGGGCCTTGCCAAGAACCTGAGCGGCACCTACGAATTCGACACCGAGAGCCACAAAATCACGCTCCACTTCTCGGGTTCGGGCCTCATGAAGAACCTCGGCACGATGTCGGGCTACGCCTACATCTCGGGCAAGGAGCTGAAGTTGGTCTTCCCCGTTACGAAGCTCGTCAATATGATTCGCACGCTCGGCTCGAAAATCTCCTACCTGAAGTCCATCTCGGCTCTGCTGGAGAACTACGAGAATGTCTATCTCGGTTTCGGCTTTGCCAAATCGTAATCGGCCGTTGCGATATTTTGAAAATTTAGAGGAATTTCTGATACGAGATTCCTCTTTTTTCTTTCAATCTGTAAGCAAATAATACAGATTTTCGATTCAACAGCAAGCAAACAGCGCACAAGCTCACTTTTAGCCGACGAACAGTGTTGCAGAATAGGACATAAAATCGTAACTTTGCCCTCTGAAAAAGCAACAAAAAACACCAAAAAGCTGTATGAACAACCAAGTAGAACAGTTTGTCGAGGAGTTCATGGCCAAAATCGTAGCCAAGAACCCGAATGAGCCGGAGTTTCACCAGGCCGTGCGTGAGGTAACCGAGTCGCTTGCTCCGCACATCGTAGCCAGCCCCGTGCTGCAAAAGATGAAGATTTTGGAGCGCATCGCCGAGCCGGAGCGTGTCATCATCTTCCGTGTCCCCTGGCTCAACGACAAGGGCGAAATCGAGATTAACCGCGGTTACCGCGTGCAGATGAACAGTGCCATCGGCCCCTACAAGGGCGGTATCCGTTTTCACCCCTCGGTCAACCTCTCGATTTTGAAATTCCTCGCCTTTGAGCAGACCTTCAAGAACTCGCTCACGACCCTCCCGATGGGTGGCGGTAAGGGCGGTTCGGACTTCAACCCCAAGGGCAAGTCGGACAACGAGGTGATGAAATTCTGCCAATCGTTCATGACCGAGCTTCAGAAGCACATCGGCCAGGATACCGATGTACCGGCCGGCGATATTGGTGTAGGTGGTCGTGAGGTAGGCTATATGTTCGGCCAATACAAGCGACTGCGCGACGAGTTCACGGGTACGCTTACGGGCAAGGGGCGCGATTGGGGCGGTTCGCCGCTGCGTCCCGAGGCTACGGGGTACGGTGCCTGCTACTTCGCCCAGGAGATGCTCGCCACGCGCGGTGAGACGTTCGAGGGCAAGACGGTCTGCATCTCCGGTTCGGGCAACGTGGCACAATATGCCTGCCGCAAGGCTATCGAGCTGGGTGCCAAGGTGGTAACCCTCTCCGATTCGACGGGTTACATCTACGACCCCGACGGCATCGACCTCGAGAAGTGGGAGTATGTGATGGAGCTGAAGAACATCTTCCGCGGCCGCATCAAGGAGTATGCCGAGCAGTATCCTTCAGCCGTCTATCACGAGGGCAAGCGTCCCTGGGGCGAGAAGTGCGACATCGCCATGCCCTGCGCTACGCAGAACGAGCTGAATGGCGAAGAGGCACAGATGCTGGTCGATAACGGGTGCATCTGCGTGACGGAGGGTGCCAATATGCCCTCGACGCCCGAGGCCATCCGCATCTTCCAGCAGCACAAGTTGCTCTACGCTCCGGGTAAGGCTTCGAATGCCGGCGGTGTGGCCACTTCGGGTCTGGAGATGTGCCAGAACTCGATGCGTCTCACGTGGTCGCCCGAGGAGGTGGACGAGAAGCTGCACGCCATCATGAAGAATATCCATGAGGTCTGCGTGCGCTACGGCAAGCAGGAGGATGGTTATATCAACTACGTGGTGGGTGCCAACATCGGTGGCTTTATGAAGGTGGCCAACGCCATGCTGGCCCAGGGTCTTGTCTAACGTACATCCAATCGGATAAATACGGGGGAGCGGTTGCAGAATCGCTCCCCTTTTTGTATCTTTGTGCATACGAACCATTACACACAACCATGAAACACTTTCTAACCCTCGTGTTGCTCCTCGTAGCAACCTCACTCCATGCACAAACCACGGTCGAAAAGTGGGGCTGCGCCGAACTCTCGTTCACCCATGAAGCCTCCGGAAATCCCTTCGAAGTCACGCTCGAGGCCACCTTCACGCAAGGCGACAAGCGCCTTACGGTGCGCGGTTTCTATGATGGCGACAACACCTACCGCATCCGCTTCATGCCCACCGAAGTCGGCACGTGGAGCTACCTCACGCGCAGTTCCGCACGCTCGATGAATCGTCAGAAAGGCACCATCGAGGCCGTAGAGCCTTCGGCCGAGAATCATGGCCCCGTCACGACGGAGGGGCTGGGCTTCCGCTATGCCGACGGCACACTCTACCACCCCTTCGGTACGACGACCTATGCCCTGTCGCTGTTCCGCTCCGAGATTCAGCAGCAGACCCTGCAATCGCTCGCCAAGACGGGCTTTAACAAGACCCGCTTCTGCATCCTGCCGAAAGACCATCCTACACCGCACGACGCTCCGACGCTCTTCCCCTTCGAAATGGTTTCGCAGTCGGTCGATGAGACGGGAAAGCGGGTCTATGAGTGGGATTTTTCGCGTCCCAACCCCCTCTTCTTCCAAAATGTGGACCGTCGCATCCTCGACCTGCAACAGCTGGGCATTGAGGCCGACCTGATTCTCTTCCACCCCTACGACAAGGGGGTATGGGGCTTCGACGATATGGGCGAGGAGTTCGACCGTCGCTATTTGGAATACCTTGTCGCCCGCGTGGGAAGCTACCGCAACGTCTGGTGGTCGCTGGCCAACGAGTGGGACTTGGTGCGCACGAAAAAGTATGCCGATTGGGCCACCCTCACGCGCATTGTCGTTGATGCCGACCCCTATCGTCACCTCTGCTCGATTCATGGCGGTTCGGCCGTCTATTACGACTACCACCTGCCCGAATATACACACGTAAGTTTCCAGGACGAGGGTCCGCTCTTTACGATGACCGCTGCCGGCACGATGCGTCAGATTTTCCGCAAGCCGGTCATTGCCGATGAGATTGGTTATGAAGGAAATACACCGATGCGTTGGGCGCGTTGGAGTCCGCAACAGATGTTGCACCTTGTCACCAACGGCATCATGGGCGGTATCTATGTCACGCATGGCGAGTGCTACCGCGACACGGAGCGGGAAGATTGGGTCTATTGGTCGGATGGCAGCGTGCTGCGCGGCAAGAGCTGGGAGCGCATTGCCTTCCTGCGAAAAATTGTCGAAGAGGCCCCCAACCCGATTCGTCCGGCCGATATCAGCCGCGACGAGCAGACCTCAACGGCCGGCGAGGGCTACTTCTTTGTCTATTTCGGTCAGCAGATTTTGCGCGATTGGGTCTTCAACCTGCCCGATTCGAATTCGCGCTTCAAGCGCATCCAAAAGGGCGATAAGTTCCGTGTGGAGGTCATTAATCTGTGGGATATGACCATCGAGGAGTGTCCCACCCTGTTCGAGGCGACCGAGCGCATCAACTACCGCCACTACGACACGGGCCACCGCGTGGTGCAACTCCCCGAAACGCCCTACGTGCTGCTACGCATCCGGAAAGTGGAGAGTTAAAAGTTGAGAGTTGAAAGTTATTTGGTGGTTCTTTGAGCCGCTCAAACAAAAAATTGGGAGATGGCCTATCCGGTAGCCATCTCCCTTTTTTGTTGAGCTATCTTTGACCTGTCTTGAACAGATCAACTTTGCTGATAAAGGTGACTAAAGAGAATTAAAGGGTGCTAAAGAAACCTTCAACCTTCAACCTTCAACCCTCAACTTTCAACTTTCAACTTTCAACCTATTTCCACAATTGAGCAGGATACTTACCCTCCTCCACCATGCGACGGATGGCAGCCACGAGAGCCGGTTTATCCTCCTTATAGGTCACACCATACCATTGGGCGGCAGAGCGGAGTACGCGGAGCTTCGAGGTGCCGTCGGCAATGAGTTTATTGACCATCGTCGGGATGTAGAACTCGCCCTTAATATGGTCGGTGTTCTCCTTGAACCACTGCTTGAAGTAGTTCTCGGTATGGGTGAAGTAGTCGGGCGTGAAGCCGAAGAGGTTCATCGACACGGGGGTCTCCTCCTCGAGCGGCTCATCCTCGCCCAGGTCGTGGAAGACAATCTGTCCCGAAGGCATACGCTCAATCTTCGTGCGCTCGACCATCGAGGTGAGGTTCTGCTCCTCATCCACGCCGCACACTCCGCGCGAAACGGTACCATTCTCCGAAAGGGTGAGGTTCAGGTTGTAAGCCACCATGCAGTAGCGGTCGGTCGAATCGGCGAGTTGCGAGAGGTAGGCACCAATCGTCTCGTAGGCCTCGGCACCGTAGAAGTCGTCGGCATTGATGACGGCAAACGGCTCATGAATCACCTCCTTGGCCATCAACAAAGCGTGGTTCGTACCCCACGGCTTCACACGACCCTCGGGTACCGTGCAACCTTCGGGCAGGTAGTCCAGCTCCTGGAAGACGAACTCCACCTCAATCTTACCGCCGAAACGCTCCTTCGAGAAGACCTCGCGGAACTCCTTTTCAAAGGCGTGACGAATGACAAAAACGACCTTGCCAAAGCCTGCGCGAATGGCATCGTAAATCGAGTAATCAATAATGGCCTCGTTGTTGGGGCCTACACCGTCCATCTGCTTCAGGGAGCCGTAGCGCGACCCCATACCGGCAGCCAGCACCAATAAAGTAGGTTTTACCATTGTATTGTTAGTTTTAATGTGGTCATTTGATGGTGTAAAGGTAAAAATTTCAATTCAAAGCACCAAAGATTCATGCAAAATTGGTTATCTTTGCCGTTTAGAAGATGTAGAGTCGGCTCTATGAGCCGTAAGAAAATTGAAACGATGAAATTCTTTACCAAGATATCCAACAGTTGGCGCAACCTGTTTCGCAAACGCAGGGTCTCGCTGACCAACGTCAGCGACGGCACCGAGGAGTGGCATATGCACCTCTCGCCTGCCGGATTGGTGACCGCTACCCTCTCCTTCCTTATCGTGATGTTCATCCTCGTTCTCACGCTCGTGGCCTACTCGCCCGTGCTGGAGATGTTGCCCGGATTCCGCAGCGATGCCGACCGCTCGCGCGAAAGCCTGATGCAGAACATCATCCGCCTGGATTCGATGGAGCGCGTCATGGCGCAGATGATGACCTACAACGAGAACATCGCGATGATTATGGCCGGCAAAAGCCCCGTAGCCCGCACCGTACAGCTCGCGGATTCGACCCGCCAAAGCAAGATTTTGGTGATGCCTTCGGTCGAGGATTCGCTCCTTCGCGCCCAGATGGAGGGCGAAGGTCCCTACAACCTGCAACACGATGCCGCGCGTCGTGCCGTACGTGAATCGATTGAGCTGATTGCCCCCGTCGAGGGCATCATTACCGAGCGTTTCTCGATTGAGGAGGGGCGTTTCGGCATCTCGATTGCGGCCGACAACTCCGACCGCGTAACGGCCATCGACGAAGGCACGGTGATTGCCTCGGTGTGGAGTCCCGATGCCGGACAGCAACTCTTGGTGCAGCATCGCAACCAGCTGGTCGCCATCTACAAAAACCTGGCAGAACCGGCCGTGGCGATTGGCCAGGCGGTCAGAGCGGGCGAGTTGCTCGGCCACCTGAAGAGCGAGCAAAGCACCACCGAGGAGGAGCGACCCTTCATCCTGGAGCTATGGAGTGGTGGCAAGCCCCTCGACCCCGAAGCCTACATTGTATTTTAAGAAAACAGCCCCGATAGAAGATGAAACAACGCTTGTGTATTCTCGGCTCGACCGGTTCGATTGGTGTCCAGACGCTGGACATCGCCCGCGAGAACCCCGACCGCTTTGAGGTGCGCGTTTTGACGGCTCATCGCCAATGGGAGCGATTGGCCGAGCAGGCCCGCCTTTTTGATGTGGATACGGTCGTTATTGCCGACGAACAATATTACCAACCCCTGAAGGAGGCCCTTGCCGACACCGACACGAAGGTCTATGCCGGTGAGGAGGCCGTAAGTCAGGTGGCCGGTGGTGGCGACACGGAGGTTGTCGTGAATGCCCTGGTCGGCTATGCCGGTCTGGCCCCCACGGTCGCTACGCTCGAAAAGGGCAAAAAGCTGGCCCTAGCCAACAAGGAGTCGCTGGTTGTGGGTGGCGAGCGCGTGATGGCTTTAGCCCGCGAGCGCAAGGCTCCGATTATCCCGATTGACTCGGAACATTCGGCCATCTTCCAATGCCTCATCGGTGAGCGGTCGCCCTTAAGACGCCTCATCATCACGTGCAGTGGCGGTTCGTTCCGCGACCTGCGGGCCGAGGAACTGCAACACGTCACCGTGGAGCAGGCCCTGCGCCACCCCCAATGGGACATGGGTGCCAAAATCACGATTGACTCCTCGACCCTCGTCAATAAGGGCTTCGAGGTCATCGAGGCCCATTGGCTCTTCGATGTGCCGGCCGAGCAGATTTCGGTCATTCAGCATCCGCAATCGATTATCCACTCGATGGTCGAGTTCGAGGATGGAGCCATCAAGGCACAACTTGGCACGCCCGATATGCGGATGCCGATTAGCTATGCCCTGCTCTTCCCCGAGCGCGCCAATCGCCCGACCGAGCGTTTCAACTTCCTGAACCACCCCGAACTGACCTTCTCGGAGGTGGACCGACAAAAATACCCCGCCCTCGACATCGCCTACGACTGCCTCAAGCGCAAAGGCACGGCCGCGTGCGTGATGAACGGTTCGAACGAGGTGGCCGTCGGGGCCTTCCTGGCGGGACGTTGTGCCTGGCTCGACATCGTGCGCACGATTGAGTATGCCCTCACGAAGGCCGATTTCAAACTCAACCCCACGCTGGAGGATTATGCCGCTTCGAACCTCGAAGCGCGTCGTCTGGCGGCCAAATTTCTTAAGTTGTAACCCCTTTCATTTCGATAAAACAGACACATGGATATTGTAATCAAACTGCTTCAATTCTTCCTCTGCTTCACCGTCATTGTCGGTCTGCACGAGTTCGGACACTACATCATGGCACGTATCTTCGGGATTCGTGTCGAAAAGTTCTTCATCTTCTTCGACCCCTGGTTCTCGCTCTTTAAGTTCAAGCACAAGGAGACGGTGTATGGCCTCGGGTGGTTACCGCTGGGCGGTTATGTGCAGATTGGCGGCATGATTGACGAGTCGATGGACAAGAGCCAAATCGAGGGGCCGGTACGTCCCGACGATTTCCGCGCCAAACCCGCCTGGCAACGCTTCCTGGTGATGGTGGCCGGTGTGGTGATGAACCTCCTGACGGCCATTGTGATTTACTGTGCCGTCTGCTTCACGTGGGGCGACAGCTACCTCGCAAACGAGGATGTGAAGTGGGGCTACGACTTCAACGAGGCGGCCGAGGAGTTAGGCTTTGTGGATGGCGATAAGTTGCTCTCTATCAATGGCGAAAAGGTCGAGAACGTGGCTCTGATTATGAATTCGCTCCTGCTGACCGATGGCGACTGCACGGTCGAGGTGGAGCGCGACGGCCAAACGATGGAGCTGGTGCTGAAGATGGAGGATATGATTCAGATGCGCCGCGAGGAGGGCTACAAAGGGTTCCTTACGCCCCACATTCCCTTTATTGTCGATAGCGTCTCGTTTGCATCGGCTGCTGCATTTCAGCGAGGCGACCGCGTGGTTTCGGCCGACGGCCTTGCTGCCAACGACCTTGCCTCTGTGCGTCAATACATTGCCGATGCAGCCGGTAGCGATGTACGCCTTACGGTGGAGCGCGAGGGCAACCTCGTCGAGGTGGTAGTACCGGTCAACGAAGAGGGCGTGATGGGCATCACGCTGCAAAATCCGCTCACCTTCCGCACGCGCGAATACACCCTTTGGGAGTCGATTCCGGCCGGCCTGAAGCGTGCCGGCACGACGATTGCCGACTATTGGGAGCAGCTCAAGCTCATCGTGAAGCCCGAGACGAAGATGTACGAGGAGTTGGGCGGCTTTATCGCCATCGGCAGCATCTTTGCTCCCGAATGGAATTGGCTCGATTTCTGGCTCAAGACGGCCTTCCTGTCGATTATTCTGGCCGTGATGAACATCCTGCCGATTCCGGCACTCGACGGTGGTCACGCCCTGTTCACCTTCTGGGAGATGGTGACCGGTCGCAAGGTGAGCGACAAGGTGCTGGAGGCGGCCCAATACATCGGTTTGGGTATCCTCATCGTACTGCTGGTCTATGCCAACGGCAACGATATTTACCGATTCTTTATTAAGTAAAACGGCCATGAAACGCCTGCTATACATTGCACTATCCGCACTGCTGATGACCGCTTGTACAGAGGACGAGGGGGAGGTTTTCTACACGGCCCACTACCCCATCGTGCGCCTCGATACACAGATTACCCTCTCGGCCGCAGATGCCGCCTTCGAGGAGCAGATTCGCACGGCCGTACTGGCGGATGCCCCCGTAAAGGAGGGAGGGAGCTATCAGCTCGACTTCAACCGTTTCGATGGCGGTCTGCTCTTTGTGCGCCCGACGGCCGATGAAAGCCCCATCGCAGGCACGTTCGACAAACAGCCTGCCGCCAAAGAGATGACCTTCAGCTTTGGCGAGCAGAGCTACCTTGTACGCTCCTCGAGCTACACGGACGAGACGGTCCTCCTGCCGATGACCCTCCTGACGGTCGATGTGACCGAACAGTACCGCACCCTCTTCGAGAGCGAATCGATTCTCGAAGTCTTGCGCTTGGAGTACACCTCCTACCCCTACTAACCCCACGAAAAAAACGACAGCGACGATGGCAAAGGTTAAGAAGGCTTTTTTCTGCCGCAATTGCGGTTTCGAGGCCCCGAAATGGTTGGGCAAATGTCCCTCGTGTGGCGAATGGAACACCTTCACGGAGGAGGTGATTGCCCGCGAAAGCTCCACCCCGTCGCTCAAGGCGGCCGCCTCGTTGGAGCGCAGCCGTCCGTTACGCCTGAACGAAATACGCGAAGATGACCACAAGCGCATCGACACGGGGTCGTCGGAGGTCAATCGGGTGCTGGGTGGCGGTTTGGTTCCCGGGTCGCTCGTGTTGTTGGGCGGTGAGCCGGGCATCGGCAAATCGACCCTTGCGTTGCAGCTGGCCCTGAAGGAGAATCACCTCAAGACCCTCTACGTGTCGGGCGAGGAGTCGGCCGAGCAGATTCGAATGCGTGCCGACCGCATCGGCATCGGCAACGAGGAGTGCCTGATTTATGCCGAAACACTGCTCGAAAACATCACCACGCAAATCGTCGAAGAGCAACCCGACGTGGTGGTGATAGACTCGATACAGACCATCTACAGCGAGGTGCTGGACTCCTCGGCCGGCAGTGTATCGCAGATTCGTGAATGTGCCGCCACACTCCTAAAGTACGCCAAGACAACCGGCACGGCCATCTTCATCATCGGCCACATTACGAAGGACGGCACGATTGCCGGCCCGAAAATTTTGGAACATATCGTCGATGTTGTCCTGCAATTCGAGGGCGATTCGAACAACTGCTACCGCATCCTGCGCGGCATCAAAAACCGCTTCGGAGCCACCTTCGAAATTGGCGTTTTTGAGATGCTCGACAGCGGACTGCGCGGTGTCGAAAACCCCTCCGAGATTCTCCTCTCGCACTACGAAGAGCCGCTCAGCGGCATTTCGGTAGGAGCCTCGGCCGACGGCTTAAGACCCTATCTGATTGAGGTTCAATCGCTCGTGAGCGGTGCCGCGTATGGCACGCCCCAACGCTCAACCACGGGATTCGATGCCCGACGCATGAATATGCTCCTGGCCGTGCTGGAGAAGCGGGTCGGGATGAAGATGTTCCAAAAGGATGTCTTTCTGAACTTTGCCGGTGGTTTCAAGGTGGCCGATACGGGCCTCGATTTGGCCATCGTGGCAGCGGTCATCTCCTCCTATTTCGACCGACCGATTGCCGATGGAGTCTGCTTTGCGGGCGAGATTGGACTTTCTGGCGAGGTGCGCCCCGCCCCGCGCACCGAACAGCGCATTGCGGAGGCGGCACGTCTGGGATTTAAGTGCATCGTCGTCTCGGGTTACATCACCAAGAACCTGAAAGCCCCCAAGGGCCTACGCATCCTCTCCATCAATAACATCATGGAGCTTCCCAAAGCGATGTTTATGGAATAGTTTTTGCGCTTGTTTCCCGAAAAAGGGAACAAGATGGCAAAAAAGAGAATTGTTGTATTGGGCGGTGTGGGTTTCATCGGCTCCCACCTTTGTCGCACCCTCGTGGAGCGGGGCGACGAGGTCTTTGCGATTGATGTGCGCGATGTGGCCCATGCTCCGATGCTTCGTCCTGCTCTTCGATTGAGCAACTTTCACTACATTCACCACAACATTGTCCACCCCTTTGGCATCCGCTGCGACGAGATTTACAACCTTGCCGCCCCCACCACCGTGCGCTACAAAAAGGCGTTGCCGGTCGAAACACTCCGCGTCGGTATGTTGGGGTCGATTCACGCCCTCGACACCGCACGCACCGAACACGCCCGCGTTGTCTTCTCCTCATCGGGTTGTGTCGGTAAGATGAGCGAACTTTCCAACGCTGCACACCAGCCCACTTCGACCCATCGCCTGCTCTTCGAGAGCAAACGAGCGGCCGAGGCCCTGCATCGGGCCTATCGACAGGAATTCGGGGTCGATACACGCATTGCACGCATCTACAACTGCTACGGCATCGGCTGCGATTTGATGGACCAGCGGGTGGTGACAAAGATGGTGGTGGCGGCCCTACAAAATCGCGACCTGGTCATCGAGGGGAGTGGCGAACAGCAACGCAGTTTCTGCTACGTAGGCGATATTGTCGAGGGGCTGATAACCCTCATGCAGGCCCTTCCGACCGACCATACGCGGATGGTCAATTTGGGAAGTGGTGAGGCCGTCTCGATTCTCGACCTGGCAAAGCGCATCCTCCAGCTCACCGGAAGCCGATCGCGCATTCTCCACGTGGCGGCACGCAACGATGAGTTTGCGAACCTCCTCCCCGACCTTACAGCCACCCAACGCGAATTGGGCTGGCGGGCCGAAACGTCGCTCGACGAGGGGCTGAAGCGCACCATCAACTACATCGAGAAGGAGCTGACGGAGCGTTCCGGCACCTTTCTATCCTGGATTGAAATCAACCAATAACGAGATACGTATGTCGAAATTCGAACAGATGATTTGGCAGGAGAAGCTCACCTTTGTCGAGTTCTACGCCACATGGTGCATTGCGTGCCAAGAGATGGAGCCGAGCATCATCCAATTTGGCGAGCGGATGAAACGGCGCACCGACCTTATCCGCATCGATATCGATGACCCGACCATGGAGGCGGTCATCCACCGCTATCATGTGGTATCGGTGCCGACGCTGATGTTCTTCCGTCGCGGTGAGGTGTTGTGGCGCGAAAGCGGGGCGGTGAGTTATCACCACCTGGTGACGATTTTGGAGGAGTTGGAGGAGTACGAATTGGCAGGGCAGCGTTAAAGGATGCGCCACGCAAGCTCCTCGTTCAGAAAGGCGGCATAGGGGGCCTGTTCGAGCGTCGCAAGGCGTGCTAAAACGGCCTGCTTGGCCTCGGCTCCGCTATTGGCCGTCTGCGCCCAAAGAGCCGTGACGGCTTGGCGTATCAGGCGATGGTCATGCCGTTGAAGCATCCGATACGAACCTTCAAGATAGCCGACCGAAGGGTACGGAAGGCGTGCCGCGGCCATGATAAGCGTATAGCACACGTAGAACGCCCCATCCTCCACCGCACGCTCAAAGAGCCGATGCAGCCACTCGGTGCGACTCCACAGCGCATAGGCGGCCTCTTCGGCCAGCTCCGAGTTCTGCGCCCTCTGAAGCCATTCCTGCGCCTCCTCTGCTTGGCTCCATGCCGTATCATCGGCCAGATGCAGTGCCGCCAATTGCAGACAGCGCACCTGCTGGCCGGCCAAAAAGCGGGCGAAGGATTCATCGCGTTGCGGCTCCAATTCGCGCACGATGCGACGCACCGTAGCGAGGCTCACTCCGTAATTCAGCCCATAGCGTTCCCCGTCGTAGTGCATCGTATCGGCCACAAGTCCGTTACGCTCACGACGAAACGCCCCGAGCAGACGAACCATGCGCGAAGTATGGGTGTGTTGTGACACGTCGTATTAACGCTGGCGGGGTTGTGAGAGTTGAATCGTGCGGCCGAACTGGAAGATGGGCAGCTGCTCGCGAGCCACCTCCTCACCACGCACCGATACGGTGCAGGTAGCCACGTTGGCCACCATGGCGGGGATGGTCGAGGTCTCCTTCATGCCGGCCTCGGGCAGAGGCGACGAGATACTCTCCGAGGGGGTAATCTGCAACACAACCATATCGCCCGTGAGGTCGCTGGCCGAAACCAGGCCATCCTGCGCACTGAAGCGGCAGACTACATATTGCTGTTTCGTATGGTCGGGATAGACCGTAAAACGTCTTACGACACGCTCCTTCGTGCGCTTGCCGAGGAAGAGTTCAAGGTAGGCCTGCTCCTGACGGGCAATCTCCTCCAACGCACTCTTCAGACCCTCGCCAAAGACATTTTCACCTGCCTCGCCCGTAATCAACTCCATGCGATGACGACGCAACGAGAAAATCGTATTGGCAGCCATCAGGGCGGCATCCTCCAACGTCACGGCCGAAGTCGAGCTTTTATCGGGCTGAATAGCCGCAAAATCGTTGGCTGCATCGGCATAGGTCATCACCTCCGTTTCGTCGGCCTCAAAGGGGGCCTGCACGTAGCTCGAAAAGTCGGCCAGACCCACCGCAGCACGCTTTACACGCCACTCGGTCTTGTCCGTCAGCGGGGCGCGTACACCGAGGTATTTCTGGGCATAACGGGCATACGGGCCGCACAAGGTACGCTCACACTCGGCCTCCACATCCACCGACAGGAGGGTCGTAGGAGCCGAAAGGGTTGCCCCCTCGGCCGTATTGACAACACCCGACAGGGCGATATAGGGATTTTGCTGTGCCATCAGGGTTGCCGTCGAAAGCAACAGGGCAAAGAGCATCAACAGTCGTTTCATAGTCTTTTGATTTTTGATTGATAGGACAAAAATAGCAGATTTTGCGTAACTTTCAAAATTTCAGGTAAAAATCGCGTGTCAAGGCGCGGTAGGCCTCCGTGTAGGTTTCGTGTTCGCCCGTGCCTATCATCAGTTCGTCGCAGGTGAAGGTCCTCATCGAAGCGTCCTGATGTACCATCTCTACCAGAAGGCGTTTGGCCGGATGGCGCGGTGTGGTGCGCACCTCGGTACGACGAATCGGGCGCAACACCCCCTCACACAGCCGTATGAAGCGTTCGGCCTCGACCAGGGGTAACACGAAGGCAAATCGTCCCTCCTTGTGCAGCAGACGCGCCACCGCATCGCGCAACTCCTCAAAGGGAAGAGCCACCGCATGACGCGCCATCGTGCGCCCACGGTCGGGACACTTCAGCGACTCGGTAAAAAAGGGGGGATTCGACACAATCAGGTCGAAAGGTTCGGCCTGAAAGGCCTGAATGGGGGTTTGCAGAAAACGAACACGTGCCGCCCAAGGCGATTGGTCGCCATTGTAACGAGCCTCCTCCACGGAATCGATATCGACCCCGACCACCTCGGCCTGCGAGGTGCGTTGTGCCATCATCAGGGCAATAACACCCGTGCCGGTGCCGATGTCGAGGATACGCTCTTCATCCCCATCAATGCGCGTCCACGCCCCCAGCAACACCCCATCCGTTCCCACCTTCATCGGGGTGTCGGATTGTCGAATGGCGAACTCTTTGAAGCGGAAGCAAGACATCCTTGTGGGGAATTATTGGGCAATCAGACCATCCTCGATGCGGATGCAACGGTCGGCCGTGGAGGCCAATTTTTCGTCGTGGGTGACAATAACAATCGTCTGCCCAAGCTCGTCGCGCAGGTCGAAAAAGAGGCGATGAATCTCATCGCGGTTGCGCGAATCGAGGTTACCCGAAGGCTCATCGGCCAACAGCACGGCCGGCTTGTTAATCAGGGCGCGGGCAATCGAAACACGCTGCTGCTCGCCACCCGAAAGTTGCGCCGGTTTATGCGCCAGACGCTCCTCCAGCCCCATTCGTTTCAACAACGCACGGGCGTACGACTCCACCTCCTTACGCGGACGGTTGGCAATCAAGCCCGGAATCATCACATTCTCCAAGGCCGAAAATTCGGGCAACAGGTGGTGGAATTGAAAGACAAAGCCAATTTTCTCGTTGCGAAAATGGGCCAATGCGCCCTCCGAGAGCTGCTCCACGCGATGACCATCAATCGTCAGCGTCCCCTCATCGGCCCGCGACAGCGTGCCAAGGATTTGCAGCAGCGTGGTCTTTCCCGCGCCACTGGCTCCGACAATCGAAATCAGCTCTCCCTTTTTCACCTCCAACGAGATACCCTTCAGGACCTCCAACGCGCCAAAGCGTTTGTGGATATTGCTCACCTTTATCATCTTTGCAAGGCTGTTTGTTCGTAATAGTTGTATAAATCGACCGTCTGACGGGCTGCGGCCACATCATGCACGCGCAACATCGCAGCCCCTTGGCGCAACAACTCCCAATGCAGGGCGGTCGTGGCCGGCAGGGCCTCCTCCTTCGTAATACCCGCTACGCGGGTCAGCATCGATTTACGCGAAATGCCCACCAAAAGCGGGAATCCCGCCTCGGTCATGCGTTTCAGACCCGCCACCAGGTGATACTCCTGCTCCAGATTCTTGGCAAAGCCGAAGCCCGGGTCGAGCCAAATCTGCTCGGGCTGCACACCCTCTGCAACCATCCGTGCAACACGCTCCAGGAGCCAACTGCGCACCTCCTCCACCACATCGTCGTAGTGGGTCAGTTGCTGCATCGTCTGTGGCGTGCCACGCATATGCATCGCCACATATTGCACCCCCGTATCCCCTACAAGGCGATACATCTGCTCGTCGTATTGACCGCCCGTGATATCGTTAATCATGGCTACACCGTAGGTCTCAATGGCGCGGCGTGCCACCTCCACACGAAAGGTATCGACCGAAACGCGGGCCGTCAGCCTACCTTCCCGACGCAGCTCCTCGACCGCCTCCAATCCCTCTTTCAGGCGCGACCACTCCTCCTCGACAGGCACCTCCTCGGCACCCGGGCGGGTGGACATGGCCCCCAAATCGAGCCAATCGGCCCCCTCCGCAAGATGGCGCAAAAGCGTAGCACGCAACTGCGCGCGATTGGGCAGCTCGCCCGAACCGGTGTAGAACGAATCGGGCGTGCAGTTCACGATGCCCATCACCTGACGGGGGTATGCCTCTCGTTGTGCCATTACAGATGGTTCTTAAAGCGGAAATCCAACTCCTGTACGATTTGCTCCAACTCCTCCTCGAAGATATTGACCACCGAAACATCGGCCCGACGGCTCAACGTATCGTCGTCCAGCTGGACGGTCATGCGGCTCAAAATCTGCGCTCGGGTGGCTCCATCGCGCTTCATGGCACGCTCCACGCGCAACGCTTCGGGTGCCAGCACCGCCACCACGCGGTCCAGGTGCTTATCCAAGCCCGCCTCGAACAAGATGGCACTCTCCAAGACCACATACTCGCCCTGCTGCTCCTCGGCCCAACGCTCAAAGTCGGCAATCACGGCCGGATGAACCAGCCCGTTCAGGGCTTCGCGCTCCTTGTCATCACCAAAGACACGCTCGGCCAGATAGGGGCGATTCAACACCCCATCGCGGTAGCTCTCCGCGCCAAAATGCGCCACGATGCCCCTTTTCAACGCCTCGTCCTCGGCCATGAGTCGCTTGGCGGCAGCGTCCGTATCATACACCGCCACCCCGCGCTCGGCAAACAACCGACACACGGTGCTTTTGCCGCTCCCGATACCTCCGGTGATTCCGACCTTAAACATTACTCCACAAAGTTTTTCAAGGCAGGGACCTCCCCTATCGAGACAATCTTAATATCGGTGCAACGTACCGAAATGGCATTTTGCAACGACTGGGGGTCGATAAGTATCATGCCGTAGGTCTCCTCGTCATAAGAGGTCTTGGTGCGCAACTCCGAGAGGGGGATACGCAACACCTTGTCGTGATAGACACGGTAGCCGAAGAGGTTCGTACCGACACCCTCCACCACGCAGGTAATCTGAAACTCGTTGCCCTCGACATTGAGGCGCATCACCTGGTCGGTCGTGTAGGTATAGCTCAACTTGGCGATATACCACAAAATAAACGAGGCGACGAGCAACACCACAAAGACGGGTGAGACGGTGCGACGCACCCAAGCAACAATTTTTTCCATAACTACGCAGTATTGCAATTTATATATTTATACAAAGGTATAAATTTATTCGGAGAAACAGGAAAAAGGAGATTAAAAAAGAAACATTACCCCCCCCTAACTTACTATTCAATAAAAAAGCCCTGCGAAATTTCGCAGGGCTTTTCGTATCGAGCGTGTGAAAAATTACTTCTTCAGCTCCTTCTTCTTGTCGGCACGAGCCATCAGGTCGTAAGCAATCGGCGTAGCCACGAAAATCGTAGCGGCCGTACCGATGCAGACACCGAGAATCAACGCGAAGATGAAACCGCGAATCGTCTCACCACCGAAGAGGAAGATGGCGATAAGCGTTACGAGCGTCGTAGCCGAGGTGTTAATCGTACGCGACAAGGTCGAGTTGATGGCCTTGTTCACATTCTCCATCATCGCACGCTTCGGGTAGAGACCCAGGAACTCGCGGATACGGTCGAAGACTACCACCGTATCGTTGATGGCGTAACCGATGATGGTCAGGATGGCGGCGATGAAGGCCTGGTTTACCTCCAGGTTGAAGGGCAGCAGACCGTAGAACATCGAGAACACACCGATAATCATGAAGGCATTCACGGCCAGGGCCAGCGTAGCACCCGAAGCCCACTGCCAACGCTTGAATCGGAGCGTAATGTAGAGACCGATAGCGATGAGCGAGAAGAGTACCGAGTAGATAGCATTCCAGGTCGTATCCTTGGCAATCGAAGGACCAATCTTGTCGGCATTCAGAATACCGTTCTCGTCGGTCTGCGTATCACGGAACTGCTCGAAGCTGATGTCATAGGTGTAAAGACCCTTCACGGCATTGTAGAGAATCTCCTCTACCTCGGCCGTAGCGTCGTCCGACGTATCGTCGAAACGATACTGCGTAACGATACGCATCTGGTTCTCACCACCATACTGCTTCACCTCATACGATACGTTCGAGGCGTCGGCATCCTCAATCTTTGCAAACTCCGCATCGAGGTTCTGACGTACCTCCTCGGCCGAAACAGCCTGGTCGAAACGTACCACGTAGGCACGACCGCCCGTAAACTCGGCACCGAGGTTCAGACCGCGTACAGCAAACGAGATGCACGACAGACCCAGCACAACAGCCACCACGATGTAGGCCGTCTTACGCTTCGAGAGGAAGTCAATCTTCGTGTTGTTGAGGAAGTTCTCCGACCAGGGACGCGAGAACGAAATCTCACCGAATTTGGCCACAGCCCACTCAATCAGCAGACGCGTAATAAATACAGCGGTAAATACCGAGGTGATGATACCAATCACGAGGGTCGTAGCGAAGCCCTGTACCGGACCCGTACCGAAGATGAAGAGGACGATACCGGTGATAATCGTGGTCAGCTGACCGTCGATAATGGCCGAGTAAGCCTTCGAGAAGCCATCCTTGATAGCGAGCGAAAGGCCCTTACCGCCACGCAGCTCCTCCTTGATACGCTCGTAGATAATCACGTTGGCATCCACAGCCATACCCATCGTCAGCACGATACCGGCAATACCCGGCAGGGTCAGCACGGCACCGAACGAAACCAGCACACCCATCAAGAGGAATACGTTGGTCAAGAGGGCGATATCCGACATCCAACCGGCCGTCTTGTAGAACAGACCCATGTAGAGCAGGACGAGGATAAAGGCAATCACGAACGACAACAGACCGGCGTTAATCGACTCCTGACCCAGCGACGGACCTACCACGGTGTCCTGGATAATCTTGGCGGGAGCGGGAACCTTACCCGACGAAAGTACATTGGCGAGGTCCTGTGCCTCCTGAATCGTGAAGTTACCCGTAATCGACGAGGTACCACCCTCAATCTTGTTAATTACGTTGGGAGCCGAATATACATAACCGTCGAGTACGATGGCGATGCACTTGTTTACATTCTCACCCGTCAGACGAGCCCACTCCTGTGCGCCCTCGGCGTTCATGGCCATCGAAACCTCGGCCGTAGCACCCTGCTGGGCATACTGCTCACGCGCCTCGGTAATCACCGAACCATCCAGCGGAGCCTTGCCGTCGGCACGAGCCACGCGGATAGCGAAGAGCTGGTAGCGACCATCCATCATGTCGTCACCCTTCACAGCCCACTTGAAGTCGATGTCGGCGGGGAACAGCTCACGTACCTGCGGCATGGCGAGGTAGGCATCCACCTGGGCCATATCGGCCTTGTACGAAGCACCGATAGCGGCACCACCGGCAAACGAGGGGTCAAGCACAGCGAACAAGGGGTTCTGCTCACGCGAGTAGCGGCCCGTCTCAACGGCATCGGCCTCCTCGGCAGGCTGCCCACCAATCTCGGCAATCAGACCCTCGGCCTCTTTACCCTCCTCGGCCTCAACCTCCTCCGTAGCGGGAGCCACCTCGGCAACCTGTGCCTTCAGGAGCTGGTCGGCCTGCACCAGGGCGGGCAGTACCTCGTTTGCGCTGTAGGTGGTCCAGAACTCGAGCGATGCGGTACCCTGCAACAGGTCACGTACACGCTGCGGCTCCTTTACACCCGGCAACTCAACCAAAATACGGTGCGAGTTGGGAAGACGCATGATGTTGGGCTGCGTAACACCGAAGTGGTCGATACGGCTGCGCAACACGTTGAACGAAGCGGCGATAGCAGCCTCGGTCTCACGCTGAAGCACCTTCTGTACATCCTCGTTCGAGCTTTCGAGCATGATATCCTTGCGGTCGGGGCTTACAAAGAGCGGAGCAAGCGAACCACCGTTGGTCTGACGCTCGTAAATCTCCACGAAGTCGGCGATGTAATCCTTCGACGTACCGCTCTTGAGGTTGGCGTTGGCCTCCTCGATGGCGGCGATGAAGGCGGGGTCCTGTGCGCTGTCACCGGCCAAAGCCTTTACGACATCCTCCACCTGCACCTCCAGCATGACGTTCATACCGCCCTTGAGGTCCAGACCCAGGTTCAACTCCTTCTCCTTGCACTCCTTGTAGGTGAAGCTCTTGAAGCCCATGTTGAACACCTGAAGGTTCTGAATCGAATCCAGATAGTGCTGCTCCGCCTCGGCCTGCTGCTCGAGGGGGAACGTAGCGGCATACTCCACCGCCTTCTTCTCTACGCTACGTGTCTTGAACGTAAACGAGAGCTGGTAAACACATGCCAGTGCCAGCAGCACGGCGATGAGTTTGATAAAACCTTTGCTTTGCATTGTGAATTTAATTTGTTTATGTTGTTTTTTATTTCTGATTTGACATACAAACCATAATAGCACGCAAAGATAGAAAAATAAAGTGAAACGAAAAAACAACCACCCAAAAAATGCGTTTTTTTCATACCTTTGTCGCAAGAAATTCGCACTTATGCTACGATACCACCTATATGCCCTCTTTGCAGTGACGGTTTGGGGTGCCACGTTTGTCTCGACAAAGGTCTTAATCGGCTACGGACTTTCGCCGGCCGAAATCTTTTTCGTGCGCTTTCTGATGGCCTATATCTGCATCCTACCCTTCACCGCACGTCATCTGTGGGCCGATAATTGGCGGGATGAGCTGGCGATGGTCGGCATCGGTCTGACGGGCGGTTCGCTCTACTTCCTGACCGAAAATATGGCCGTGGCCTACGCTCCGGCCTCGAATGTCTCGCTCATCGTCTGCTCGGCGCCCCTCTGGACGGCACTGCTGCTTGCCGCCCTCTACCGCAACGAGCGGATGAATCGTCGGCAGACCATCGGTTCGGCCTTGGCCTTCTTGGGAATGGTGTTGGTGGTACTGAACGGGCGGTTTGTGTTGCAACTCGCGCCCAAGGGTGATTTATTGGCATTTGCCGCCGCCCTACTATGGATGCTCTACTCGCTCATCATCAAACAGATAGGACACCGTTACGATGCGCTCTTCATCACGCGCAAAACCTTCTTCTACGGATTGCTGACCATTCTGCCGTGGTTCCTCTACGAACCCTTCGACGTTTCGTGGGCTGCACTTTCGCACCCCATCGTGGCGGGCAATCTGCTCTTTTTGGGGGTCGTGGCCTCGATGCTCTGCTATTTTGTGTGGGCCGTAGCGATGCGGGAATTGGGTGCCGTCCGCGCCACCAACTACATCTACCTCAACCCGTTAGTCACTATCATCACGGCTGCTGTCTTTATCTCGGAGCGTATCACTCCGATTGCGCTGTTGGGTGGCGCGTTGATTCTCTACGGAATGTGGAAAGCGGAGAGAAATTAAAATTAAAAATTAAAAATTAAGAATTTGGAGTGATAAGGGTGATTAAGGGCGATTAAGGTGGCTTAAGGTGACTTAAAGTGCCTTAAGGTAAACGCTTTCAAACCCTTAAGTTCCCTTAAATTCCCTTAAATAATTCTTAATTCTTAATTCTACTTTCTGACGAGTTGTTGTTCGCGCAGTTGTTGCAATTCGTACATACGGTCGCGGTAGCGGGCAGCAGCGGTGAAATCGAGCGATTTGGCGGCACGCTCCATATCCTCGCGGGCGCGACGAATCAACTCCTCCAACTGTTCCACCGATTGACCGGCCGTATAGCTTTGGTCCACATCGGCCGCCATGGCATAGTGGTCCTCCGTAAGACGATGCACCGTCAAATCGACCCCCTCGGTCGAGCGACCGGCCAAAAGGGTGCTTTGCCCCGTGCCACTGCGCTGTGCCTGACGCGGTAGCTGCTCATGCTGGGTGTTGAACTGTATCTGCTTTTGACGACGACGGTTCGACTCCTCGATGGCGCGACGCATCGAATCGGTGCAGGTATCGGCATAGAGGATGGCCTTGCCGTGTACATGACGGGCAGCACGACCCGCAATCTGGGTAATCGAGCGCACGTTGCGCAGAAAACCCTCCTTATCGGCATCGAGGATGGCCACCAAAGCCACCTCCGGCAAATCCAATCCTTCGCGCAGCAGGTTCACACCAATCAACACATCGAACATTCCCGCCCGAAGGTCCTCCAAAATCTGGACGCGCTCCAGCGTATCGACATCGGAGTGGATATAGCGGTTACGGATACCCACGCGGTCAAAATATTTCGACAACTCCTCAGCCATACGCTTCGTGATGGTGGTCACCAGCACCTTATCGTCGCGCTTGGCACAGCGGTCTATCTCCTCAATCAGGTCGTCAATCTGCCCCTCGGTGGGACGCACCTCCAACGGCGGGTCCACCAACCCCGTGGGGCGAATCAGCTGCTCGACCACCACCCCTTCGGACATCCGCAGCTCCCAATCGGCCGGTGTGGCACTCACATAGACCGAGTCGCCCTGCAACATTTCGAACTCGGCAAAGGTCAGCGGACGGTTATCCTTGGCGGCCGGCAGGCGGAAGCCATACTCCACCAAATTCTCCTTGCGGGCGCGGTCGCCTCCGAACATGGCGTGTACCTGGGGCAGGGTTACGTGGCTCTCATCGACCACCAGCAGGTAATCTTCGGGGAAATAGTCAATCAGGCAGAAGGGGCGCGTACCGGCAGCACGACCGTCAAAATAGCGCGAATAGTTCTCGATGCCCGAGCAGTAGCCCAGCTCCTTAATCATCTCCAGGTCATACTCCACGCGCTGTTTGATGCGCTGTGCCTCCATTGCGCGTCCCAGCCCCTCGAAGTAGGCAATTTGTTTGCCGAGGTCGAGGTAAATCTCCTGTACGGCCTGATGGATGCGCTCCTTGGTCGTCACAAAGAGGTTGGTCGGATAGAGCGTGATGCTGTCGAGCGAGGCAAGACGTTGGCCCGTCACGGGGTCAATCGAGAAGATGGCCTCCACCTCGTTGTCGAAAAACATCACGCGGAAGCACTGGTTACCGAACTCGCCAAAGGCGGCCATAATATCGACCGTATCACCATTTACGCGGAACGTAGCAGGCGACAATTCGCGTTCGGTGCGGGTATAGAGGGCCTCCACCAGTCGATAGAGCAACTGCTTGTAGCCGATATGTTGTCCCACCTGAATCGGGATGGCCGTAGCATGAAAATCGGAGGGATTACCGCAGCCATAGAGGCACGAGACGCTCGACACGACAATCACATCCCTGCGCCCCGAAAGGAGCGTAGCCACTGTGTGGAGGCGCAACTGCTCAATCTCGGCGTTAATCGAGAGGTCCTTTTCGATGTAGGTATCGGTTGTCGGGAGGTAGGCCTCGGGCTGGTAGTAGTCGTAGTAGGAGACAAAATACTCGACGGCATTGTCGGGAAAGAAGTTCTTAAACTCACCGTAGAGCTGTGCCGCGAGGGTTTTGTTGTGGCTCAAGACAAGCGTAGGACGATTCAACTCCTTGATGACGTTGGCAATCGTAAAGGTCTTACCCGACCCCGTGACACCCTGCAACGTATTGTGTCGCGAACCGCCACGAATCGATGCCACCAGCTGCCCGATGGCCTCCGGCTGGTCCCCCTGCGGGGCATAATCGCATATGAGCTGAAACTCCATAGCGCAAAGATAGCGTGAAGAATTAAGAATTAAAAATTAAGCATTAAAAAAAGACCTCGAAAGCCAAAGCCTCCGAGGTCCCTCTACTAACCAACTTACTATTTTACCAATCCAATCTCTCGGTCATCACATATTAAGCGACTGTCCGTTTGCGTCGTAGTAGAGGTAAGTATCGCGGTCGTTCACCTCCGTTTCGAGGCGATAGCAGGTACCTTCCGGTGTCTCCACCAGGTCGGCATCCTCAATTCCGTAGCGGGCATACTCCGAGGCGGCAAAGGCTTGGCGCACAGCCTGCGGAAGCTCCTCGATGCGCAGTGCGGTCTCGGTGCGCACCCAATTGCCGGAGCTGTCGAAGAAGAGTTCGCGTTTAATCTGCCCGTCAAGGATGTCGATTTCGGTCAAACCGCGCTCACCGTCAATCTCCAAGATGCGGGCATTCGGATAACGCTGCTCGATAAAGCCCTGCACGGCCGACACGAGCGCATCGGGGATATAATCGGCATAATCATAACCGGCATCGGCATCCACCACCGCCTTCACAAGGACGCCATCGGGCGAGAAGTAGAGGTCGATTTCCTGCTCACGGCCATCCTCGCCAAGGCCCTCCACCTCAATCACATAGACCGTCTCCATACCCTCGCGCTCGAGCATATCCACATCCTCAACCTCCCACGTGCCATACGCACTACCACGGAAGGCATCCTGCACCGACTGGGGAAGAGCCGCATAGGGGATGTCGTACTCGGTCATATACCAAACACCTGCAATGTCGAACCAAGCCGCATTATCGGCCGTCGTCGGAGAACCCGGAATGGCAAAATCGGCCACATAGTATCCCCCGCGCGTACTCCAGGCTACACCCACTGCATCGGGATAACGCGCCACCAGGGCGTCCTGTACCTCTTTGGGAGTCATGTTCACACCGTTGTCATCTTTCTCGCAGGCCGTGAAGAACATCATCGCCACAACCGGCAACCACATCATTTTTTTCATAGTTTTACAGTTTTTTTGTATTGTTATATCTTTTCTTTTAGGGCTATTTAATCATCCCATCCTACCATGCGACCTTCGGCGTCAAATCGCAGTTCCAAGCCGCCATTTAATTGTACCTCGTAGCGACGATTCTCACGGCTGATTTCGGTCACCGCATGATTGGGGTGGTGTTGGGCGAGGTAGTGACGAATCGGCTCCGGAACAATAGCCATCGGCACCGAGGCATAGCGGCAGGAGACCTCCTCCCACTCCCCCATCCGGGTAAATTCAATCTTCTCACCGCCCATGAGCAGCACCTCGTAATGCACCTCAAAAAGGTCGCGGTCTTTTTTCGCCAACGAGATATTCCGCTCGGCAAAGTGGGTTGCCAAAAAGGTTTTGGCTCTTTCGGGTAATTCATTGTAAGCAATCGCGCGGTCGTTATCGGCCTGTGCCGTCCAACTCATCGCGAGCATCATCATTATCCATACAACCTTTTTCATCTTTCGCTGTTTTTTTGTGTAATCGGTTTCTTCCTTTTTCCTATGACAAAGGTCGGGGGTGATTTTGTAGCGAATTTGTAATTTTCGGCAAAAGGTGATTTTTTCAGAAAAAAACACAAAAAAAAGAGGGTGTCGGACTTTCGGTCAAACACCCTCAACGCTATGCAACCCCACGGGACGGCCATATCACCCGAAAACGGTGACGACCCGCTTTATAATCGTAGAGAACTTGCAAATGGTAGCTCTCGGCCACTGCCTTGACAAGCGAAAGCCCCAAACCGGTCGAGCCTTCCCGTTTCGACCGCTGATAGAATCTGTCAAAGATACGGTCGCCATCGAGCGGCTCTGCGCCATCGTTTTCGATGGTGAGCGTTCGATGTTTCAGCTCGACTTTCACCACCGCACCATCTTCGCTGTGCAGGTAGGCATTGCGCAACAGATTGGTCACCAGAATCGAGGCCAGCGTTTCGTTCATCTCCACCTCAAACCGTTCGGGCAACAGCCGTTCGCAACGAATGGCACGCGCTTCGTAGATGTCGGCCAGCATCGCCCCCTCGCGCTCAATCAAGGCCACAAGGTCAATCGTCGAACTCTCCGGAAATTGCTGATTGTCAATCTTGGTCAGCAACAACAGATTGCGATTCAGGCGCACCAGATGACGCTGCGTGTCGAGCATACGGAACACCTCGGCCATCTGCTCCTCATCCAGGTGCAACGAATTGACCATCCACTCCATGCGGTTGCCCAACACGGCCAGCGGGGTTTGCAACTCGTGCGAGGCATTGCCGATAAACTGCTTTTGGCGGTCATACAGCTCTTCGGCACGATTGGCCATCGCCTCGGCCGCACGATTCAGGCGTCGGAATTCGGTAATGTCGGTGTTGTTCGGCACCGGCTCGGCACGATGGCCGGGCAGATAGCGGTCAATCCACGCCAAGAGACTGTAGAGCGGTTGCATCGAACGACGGAACACCCACATCGTCAGGCCGATGCCCACCAACAAAAGCAGGAAGCAGAGAAAGACAATCCACCCCAGAATCGTTTCGCGCAGGTCGGCACGTTCAAACGTCGGTGTCGCCACCTGCAACTCAAACCATTGCCCCTGCTGGTCACAAAACAGACAGGTCAGCACACGGGCCGGCTCGGTCTCCCCCTTTTCGGGGATATAGACCTCGGCATCGTGGAAACTGACACGCGAAGAGGTGGCCGCATAGAGGCTGTCCACGGGCTGCAACGTATAGCTGTTGTTCGAACCATTATTTAACGTGGGCAACTCGCGACCGGCCAAATAGCGCATGATGATTAGCTCCGAGTAATCCTCCAAGGCATCATCGGCCTCGTCGTTAATCTCATCAATCATGGCAAAATAGAAGAGTGCGGCCCACAAGGCCAACACGGGGAGCATCACTGCCGAGAGGTGCAAAAAAAGGCGCGTAGTGAGTTTCATAGGCTGCCGAATTAGTCGTTTTCAACCATCGTAAGGCGATAACCGAACCCATACACCGCCTTGATTTCGATATCGGCTCCCGCTTCGATAAGCTTGCGACGCAGATTCTTAATCTGCCCATAGACAAAATGGAACGTATCGAGCTGGTCCACGTGGTCGCCCCACACGGCCTCGGCCAAGAGGGTCTTATCGACCACATGATTGGGTCGTTGCATGAAATAGGAGAGGATATTGAACTCCTTCTTCAACAAATTCAGCGGTTCGCCCGCCACGACAACAACCTGCTTTTCGGGGTCGAGATAGACATTTCCCATGCGAAAGCCCCGCTCGCCGCCCCGACTGCGACGTGCCACACTGCGAATACGGGCCGAAAGCTCCATCAGGTGAAAGGGTTTCGGCAAATAATCATCGGCTCCGAGTTCCAACCCTTCGACCTTATCCTCAATCGCATCGCGTGCCGAGATGATAATCACATTCTCGCGTCGTCCTTGTCGTTTCAACTCCTCCAAAAGGCGCAAACCGTTGCCATCGGGCAACATGATATCGAGCAGGATGCAGTCATAGCTGTAGCCTGCCAACTTCTCATCCGCCTCGCGATAGGTAGCGGCACGCTCCACCACATGATTCTCGCGTTGCAATTCGCGGCACATCAACTCGCGCAGCGAAGGTTCATCCTCAACAATCAAAATTTTCATGGTGCAAACCTACGGAATCATTTTGTAGCGAAGTTGTAATTTGCGGCATCAGGCCTCCACCGCCCCACGGAAGGTAAAATATTTGGCCGCCAGAAAGCTATACACCACCGTGACGCCCGTAGTCAGCACCTTCGACGGGGTGGGCCAGAAGCCACACACCTCGACAAAGAATTTCAGCCCCGCATAGGTCAAAAGCACCGACCCCAGAATCGAGAGGGCGTAGCGGAAGAGTTGGGTCTTGCCCGAAAGGGGCGACCGACGGAAGGCGACATAACGATTGAGCCAGAATCCGTTAAAAAAGGTGATGGGGAAGACCACCAACATCGAAGCGATATGGGGCGACAGCACCACCACCCCCAAATCGAAGTAGCGGTGTGCCACCACAAAGTTATAAATCACGAAATACCACACCGCATCCAGCACCATGTTCAACCCGCCACAAGCGGCATAGCGGAACAGTTGCAACGGCACGAACTGCCGAAACGGCCTCCAATAGAAGCAGTCGATAAATCGAGTTATAAGCTGCGCCAAGACCATTATTTGGCTTGATAGACCCACAGGTCGGGATACTGCTCGCTGTGCGTTTTGCGGAACGCCTGTGCCGAGGCGGCATCTGCCGAGCCATGGGGCGAGACCATCCACTTTTGGCCGAAGGTATAAATCGTGCAACCCAACGTAGGCTCGCTCGATGCGGCCGTAGCAACGGCTCGACGGGCATTCTCCTCCGTGGAGAAGACACCCAGCACCACATACGACCAGCCCGAGGTCATGCGCTGCACCTCACCTGTCGGGGCCGCTGTTTGGGGTGTTGTCTGCGTAGGCTGTGCGGTCTGTTGTGCAGCCGACTCCGCTACGCGCGTCGTATCGGGGGCGACATAGCTGCTCTCCACCGGCTCGACCTGCGGCACGGGACGCTCCTGCATCATGCGGTAGGCATACCAGGCAATCACACCCGCCACGATAATGGCCAACACACCGACCCATACCATCCAATCCAAGCCACTACGGCGACGACGCACCTGCACGGGTTTGCGACCTCCGGGATTCAGCCGCGCATCAAACGCCTCATCGAGCTTAAAGTGACGCTGTTTCAGCACGCCCACCCCCTCTATGGTCAGCACCTCCTCCTTGCGTGTATGGCCCAGCCAACGACGATAGACCTCTTCGGCCTCCTCCTGTGTGCAGGCGGCCGCCACGGCTACCCTATCCACAATCGAGAGGCCTCGCTCCTCGCTCGAGAACTCCACCGTGCGCATCGGGGGCATCACCTCCTTTTTCGAGAGGCGATACGCCGAGCGGGTATAGGGTCGAAGCGACCCCACCCCGGGGAGCAACAATCGTTCACCACCGGCCAGCAAATCGCCAATGAGGCGATTCACCTCCGAAACCATCGGGTTTTGTGTTGTCATGGTTATCTCTTTTTAGTTTTCACTTTCGGCGTCATGCGCGGTCCCTTCTCCACCTGAATCGGCTGTTCGGGACGCTTCATGGCCCAATAAATCACACCGCACGAGAGGAGGATAAAGGGAATCGAGAGCCATTGCCCCATATTGAGGGTCATGCCCACCTCGAAGGCCTCCTGCTCGGTCTTAATCAACTCCAGCACAAAACGCGAGAGGAAGATGCCGAGCAGACCCACACCGAAAATCAATCCCGGGCGACGACGCGCCAAATCGCGGCCATAGTACATCCAGGCCACCACCACAAAGGTCACCAGGTAGCACAACGCCTCGTAAATCTGGGTCGGATGCACCGCCTGCGGAGCATACTCGTTCACCCACTTGGCCGAGCGAACAAACTCGAAGCCCCACGGCAAGGCGGTCGGCGTGCCGAAAATCTCCGAATTGCAAAGGTTGCCGAAACGCACCAACGCGCCACCGATGGCAACACCGATGATGATGCGGTCCAGCGACCACAGATAGGGCAGCTTATTCTTGCGCGAGAAGAGCCACAGACCGACAAGGATACCGATGGCGGCACCGTGCGAAGCCATACCGCCGTCGCGGAATTCGGTCAGGATGGTCCACGGCTGTGCCAGGTAATACGAAGGGTCGTAGAAGAGGCAGTGACCGAGACGCGAGCCGAGAATCGTGCCGAGCGTACCATACAAAAAGACCGACTCCGACACCGATTGCGGCAATCCCTCACGCTTAACGAAATTATCGAAGAACTTGGCGGCAATCAAAATGGCCAAGGCCCACATCAGCCCATAATAGCGAATATCAAAGGTGCCGATGCGGAACATCACGGGGTCAAAATCCCAAACCACAGAGAGTGTTTGCAACATACGCTATCACTTCTATTTATCCAACTCACGCACGGGGACCTTCTTGAGCGTAAACGAGAAGGTCGAACCCACACCCTGCTCACTGCGCACCGAGATACGCTCACCGTGCGCCTCGATGATATGTTTCACGATAGCCAGACCGAGACCCGTACCGCCCTGCTCGCGCGAACGGCCCTTATCGGCACGATAGAATCGCTCGAAGATGCGCGGCTGGTCCTCCTTGGCAATACCCTGGCCGTTGTCCTCCACCTCAATGAGAATCTTATCCAACATGTCGCGGAACTTCAGGCGGGTCTTGCCACCCTCCTTGCCGTAACGAATCGAGTTGATGATCAGATTGACCAGCACCTGCCCCACGTAGTGTTTGTCGGCCGATACCCAGAAGGGCGACGGGAGGTTGTCGGCCCCCTTCACCTCAATCTTGATACCGCGTTTGTCGGCCTCCATCTCGGCCTGCTCGGCAATCTCACGCGCCAGAGCCACCACATCGAACGTGTCGCGGGCGAGGCTGTTCATGTTGCTTTCGAGCTTGTTGATGGTATCCAAATCGCTCACGATGTTAATCAGGCGCAGGATGCTCTTGTCGGCTCGCTCGAGGTAGGTGCGGTTAATCAGCTCGTCCTCCAGTCCGCCGTCGAGCAGCGTCGAGATGTAGCCCTGGATGTTGAAAATCGGGGTCTTCAATTCGTGCGCCACATTCCCCAGATACTGCTTACGGAAGGTTTCGGCCTCCTTCAGGCGGGTAATCTCGCGGTCGTTTGTGTCGGCCCAGGCGGTCAGTTCTTCGCCCAGATTCTCGACACGCTTGTCCTGCAACTCCTCCAAAATCTCGCGCGTACTGACGTTGCGCGAAAGGACAATCGAGTATATCGGTTTCAATTTGTAAGCCACATACTTCCGAATCAGGAAGAGGGCGGCAACAAAAATCAATGCAAAGGTAATCAATACCGTCAATACGGCCGGCAACCAACGCACCTCGGCCTGCACCAACACCACAGCCACGACCACGGTCGAGAGGAGGGCGATGAGAGCCGAAGCAGACTCTTTTGTTTTAATTTTCATAGCGTTATGTCTTTTTATTTATAAGCCTCTTACTATTTCGGGAGGTAGTTCTCCATCAGGCGGGCGATGTATTTACCCACAATATCGAACTCCAGATTCACGACCGTTCCCTCCTCGATGGCATGGAAATTCGTATGTTCGTAAGTGTAAGGAATAATCGCTACGCGGAACGAATCGGGGGTCGGGTCGCAGACCGTGAGGCTCACACCATTCACCGCCACCGAACCCTTCTCGACGGTGGTCATACCGCCACCCTGCGGCTCGTATCGGAAGGTAAAATACCAACTGCCGTCGGCATCCTCGCGCTTCACGCAACGTGCCGTCTGGTCCACGTGGCCCTGCACGATGTGGCCGTCCAAAAGGGCCTCGGGGCGCATCGAACGCTCCACATTGACCTTGTCGCCCACCGTCAGCAGCCCCAGGTTCGAGCGGTCGAGGGTCTCCTTCATGGCCGTCACCACATAGGTATCGCCCTCGATGGCCACCACCGTCAGGCAGACACCGTTGTGGGCCACACTCTGGTCAATCTTCAGCTCGCCCGTGAAGGGGCAACGCATCGTAAAATCCTTGTTTGTTCTATCTTCGCGGATGGCCACCACCTCGGCCATCGCCTCTACAATTCCCGAAAACATAACTTGTTCTATTAGTTAATCATCAATTTTGCACACACCAGATAGAGGGCCTCGACTTCGTCACGCGAAAGTTCCAGGTCATCAAAATTTTTCTTGTCGCCCGCCACCAGACGCAGTCGTTGTTCGCCTGCCACCGTGCGCACCACACGCAGCGCATCGAACGAGCGGCTGCACACCAGATACTCCTTGCCCGGAATCAGGTGTTGAAGTTCCACCTTTTTAAGGAATACAATCGTCCCGACGGGGAGCTGACGCCCCATGGCCGTACCCATATAGACCATGGCCAAATCGCAAGGCGTAGCCGCGGGCAACATCAGCGAACACTCCTCCTGGAGTTGTGCCACCTCCCGAATCGAGCGTTCAGCGTCGGCTCGATAGAAGGGAATGTTGCCCGTAACGACCGTCTCGTTCACCAACATCTCCCCATCGCCCGTGAGCAACCACAGCCGGTTGATTTGGGGGAAATGGTTCACGATACGCTCGGCTAGGTTGAGCGAAATGCCGTTGTTACCTCGCTTAATTTGGTAGAGGTTCTCACCGCGCGAAAGCCCAATATGGTGGGCAAAATAGTTGGCGGACATATTCGCCCAACGCAATACAGCTTCCAAACGCTGCCAATTCTTGTTTTCGTGCATTTTATTTGCAACAGTTAATTTTTTTTCTCACCTTTGCCCTGCCGGTCCCGTAGTTCAATGGATAGAATTTAAGATTCCGGTTCTTACGATTGGAGTTCGAATCTCCACGGGATCACTTTCGGACGCGCCCCAGCGAGGGTTGCGTCTTTTTTTATCCTTTTCATTCACCCGCTTGTCTTCGTGTGCCTCGTTTGCTCACCGCTTCGGCCTTCTCCTCGTTCTCCTCTTCAGCCTCTTTCTCTTCGGCCCTCTTCATCTTCGGCCTCCGCACCGCTCGTCTCTCGTTCCCTCACTTTTTCCTACCGCCGCATCGGCTCATGCCACTTGCGGAGCATCTACCTTGCAAAGATAATAAAAAATTCGGGTTATACAATAGTTTATAGGATTTTCGGCTCTTTTTATGGCCAATCGGCACGAATGCCGATAACTCATTATCAAACAGCCCGAAACACCGCTGCTTGCAATTTGAAAGCAGCGGCAACGCAACAATCCCGCAAAATTTGGCATTTTCCTAAAACACGTATCAATCTTCAAAATAAATTATTTGTCATTTTCATATATCAGACAAGAAATTATGCCGTTTAATCGCCATTATCGCGCATTAAAAAAATATCAAAAACAGATAACATACAAACCATATATCTGTTAACTTTGCAATAGACAAAATAGCCAAATTTGCAGAAAAACTAACAAATTAGCATTACCGCTTAACAACAACTTTAGCCAATGAAAAAAATTATCTACCTATTTGCCTTTGCCGCCCTCTTTGTGGCGTGTGAGAAGGAGGAGATGTCCACACCGCCCCTTTCGGTTGAAGACCCCCTTGCCGAGGTCATTCGCATTGCACAAGAGGGTGCAGCCCTGTTGGACGATGCGCAAACCCGCTCCGTCGTAGCCCGTCGCATCGACCGTAGCAGCATCAGCTGCAAAATCAATCCGGCCACCCGTGCGGGCGAGGCCGATGACACGCTCTACTATGTGGTCAATTATGCCGACAACGCAGGTTTCGCCATCGTCTCGGCCGATGAGAACGCCTCCGATGGCGCACGTTTGATTGCCGTCACCGAATCGGGCAGTTACACCGCCGGCGAAAAGACCGAAAACGAAGGGTTTAATATGTATGTCGATATGTTATCAGCATATTTCGGTGAACCATCAAATAAGGATTCATTGTTACTCATACAACCAAGCCCTGAATACATGGGGGACTCCATTACAGAATACACCTCCTATGAATATTCCGAATAGGAAAGCGTAGGTCCGTTAGTTTCTGTTAAGTGGGGACAAGGGACTCCGTATAACACATATTGTTTCACCCCTAATAATATTCAAGCTCCAGCAGGCTGCGTTGCGACGGCAATAGCGCAAATAATGACAGCTCACAAATTTCCGCAGCAACTCGCATTAACCTACGACCCACACAACGGACAATCATTGACACTAAATTGGAATCTAATGCAAACTCATGTGTCAAGTAGCAGCTGTTCTTCCATGATATGCAATCACGATATGATTGCAAAGATGTTTAGACAAATAGGTGATTTATCACAAATGGAGTATGACGAACACATAAGCACCGCACTTCCAGCAGATGTTGCGACTGCATTCAGAGCGTTAGGATATCAATGTAGTGATATACAATCATACGCTTGGACTTTAGTTCGCGATAACCTAGACATAGCATTACCTGTTTTTATGGGCGGGTTCTATAATAACAATGGCTATATCATGGGCGGACACGCTTGGGTTGTTGATGGCTACAAATTGCGTTTCCGCTATCTTGTACACCACGATTTGTTGTATAATATTAATACAATCCTTGACGAAGTAGAGTATCATTATTTACACATCAACTGGGGGTGGGATGGTCAAAGCAATGGATATTTCAGAGATGATGTACTAGACCCTAAAGCACCTTATAATTTAGATGAAGGAGAGATGATAGCCAATCAAAACAATTACAACTATTGGCCTCAAATCGTCAAAGACATTTACATAAACACAGCTAATTAAATTATTATGAAAACCATGAAACACATATTAACCATTTTATTCGCTGCCATGGCACTTGTGGCGTGCAATGACGATGACAACATACCATCTTTCACTTCTCTTACTGTTGACCTCGCACTTATAGAAGCAACGGATAGCTACGAAAAGTGCCAGGCCTTAATTGCCTCCGCACCGGAGTTGGACTATGAGAGTCTTGAGAGAGCCATGCTCGAGGGTGTGGCATACCCCTTGCATTCCTTTCAATACACCGAAAGTGGATGGAAAAAACAAGAATGTCCGTTTGGGGGAGTGTTTGTCATAGCTTGGATGATTTTCATGCCCGAGAATCGCTATTTCGTCTGTGTGGATAACCCCTCGACCACAGCCATTGACGCCATGTATGAAGAACATACCTATTCGCTCGACAAAGAAAAAGGCACATACATCGGAAATGGGAATG
>JAFQHI010000046.1 GCA_017398045.1 Alistipes sp.
CGATTGGCAAGGTCGATTTCACGATGAAGGGCTACTATGCCATCATTCCCGACCTCACGGATAAGGAGGCCGCTGCGCTGCGTAAGTACCTCGAGCAGGCCCGTGAAGAGGCCCTCGAGTGCCGTCGCATGAAGGGCATTTCGCAGGTCTTCGAGGTCTATAAGACCAAATGCGAGCAGTATCTGAATGCCAACGGCCGCGATTGGCGCGCCCTGTTCAAGGCCTACGTCGATAAGCGCAACGCCGAGAAGGCCGCTCAAAAGGCTGCCGAGCAGCAGAAATAGACAACAAAAAGAGAACCAATAACAATAAAAACCAAACTAACATGAAAAAACTTTTTGCAATCTTCAGCCTCATGATTTTGGCTGTGAGCTGCGCTCCCCAAGTGGAGCAGACCGAGAACAAGTTGCCGTGGGAGAACGGTAAACTCGTCGTGTCGGAAAATGGTCGTTTCCTGCAACATGAGAATGGCACCCCCTTCTTCTGGTTGGGTGAGACGGGTTGGCTGCTGCCCGAGCGTCTGACGCGCGAGGAGGCCATCTACTACCTCGACGCCTGCGAGAAGGCCGGCTTCAACGTCGTACAGGTACAGACCATCAACGGCGTACCCGCCACGAATGCCTATGGCAAACTCTCGCACCCGAACGGCTACGATTTCTCGCAAATCGATGCCGAGGGCGAGAACGGCTATTGGCAGAACATGGATTACCTCATGGAGGAGGCCGGCAAACGCGGCATCTACATCGGTATGGTCTGCATCTGGGGTGGCCTGGTGAAGAAGGGCCTGATGAATCCCGAGCAGGCAAAAGCCTACGGTGAGTTCCTGGCCAACCGCTACAAGGATACGCCGAATGTCATCTGGTTCATCGGTGGCGATATCAAAGGCGATGTGGAGACCGAGTCGTGGGTGACGCTGGCCCGCACCATCAAGTCGATTGACAAGAACCACCTGATGACCTTCCACCCCTTCGGCCGCACCTCGTCGGTACGTTGGTTCCACGATGCCGAGTGGCTCGATTTCAATATGTTCCAGTCGGGTCACCGTCGTTACGACCAGACCCGCGGTGATGGCGACGACACGGCCCAGGCCTCGGTAGCCGAGGATAACTGGCGTTACGTAGAGGAGGGTCTTGCCCTCGAACCGCAGAAGCCCATCCTCGATGGCGAGCCTTCGTATGAGGAGATTCCGCAGGGTCTGCACGACCCCTCGGAGCCGTGGTGGAAGTCGTGGGATGTACGCCGCTACGCCTACTGGTCGGTATTTGCCGGTTCGTTTGGCCACACCTACGGTCACAACTCGATTATGCAGATGCACAAGGGCGGTGAGAAGCCGGGCGGTTACGGTGCCATCAAGTCGTGGAAAGAGGGTCTCGAGGACCCCGGTTTCAGCCAGATGCAGTATCTGAAGAAGCTGATTCTTGCCTTCCCCTTCTTCGAGCGCGTGGGTGACCAGTCGGTCATCGCCGGTGAGCATGGCTTCCGCTACGACCGCGCCATCGCAACGCGCGGTGAGGACTACCTCCTGGTCTATACCTACACGAACAAGCCGATGCAAATCGACCTTCAGAAGATTTCGGGCGAGAAGAAGAACGTATGGTGGTATTCGCCCGTGGATGGTTCGCTGAAGTATGTAGGCGAGGTGGAGAACGGCATCCATGAGTTCCAGGCCGAGGGCGAGGTAGGTCCCGCCAACGACCATGTGCTGATTGCCGTAGATGCCTCGAAGAACTACATCTGCAAGGAGCAACTTTCGCTCTAAATCACTCTTTTACAACCGAAAACAATGAAACGAATCTTATTATTCATCGCCGCACTCCTCGCGCCCCTGCTCTCGATGGCAGGGGTCGAGGTGGGGCAACTCGAGGTGGAGCAGTTCACCCGACCGCTCTCCATAGAGCGTGCGCAACCCCGTTTGAGCTGGATTATCAGCTCCGACGAGCGCGACGTGATGCAGACCGCCTATCATGTGTTGGTGGCCACGGACCCGAGCCTGCTCGAGGAGGGCAAAGCCGACCTTTGGGACTCGGGAGTAGTAGCCTCCGATGCCTCGATTTGGGTTCCCTATGACGGCCAAAAACTCCGCAGCAACCAGCGTTGTTTCTGGCGCGTAAAGGTCTATACGACCCGCGGTGCCTCCGCATGGAGCGAGGTGGCCGAATGGGGCATGGGACTCCTGGGCGAGACGGCCTGGGGTGGTCGCTGGATTGGCTGGGAGGGTGCCTTCCCCTGGGATAAGGAGAAGACCCACAGCGAGTTGAGCGCACGTTACATCCGCACCGAATTCGACCTGCAAGCGAAGGCCATCAAGCGTGCCACGGTCCACATTTCGGGTCTGGGTATGTATGAACTGTTCATCAATGGTCAGCTCATCGGCGACCAGGTGCTGGCTCCCGTGCCGACCGACTATCGTCGCACGGTGACCTACGACTCGTTCGATGTAACGGAGCAGTTGCAGGCCAACCGCAACGCCCTGGGCGTGGTACTCGGCAACGGCCGTTGGTACACCATGCGCCAGAACTACAAGCCCTACAAGATTCCCAACTTCGGCTATCCGAAGATGCGCCTGAATCTGATTGTGGAGTATGAGGATGGCACGATGCAGCGCGTAAACTCGGAGCCGGGGTGGAAACTCACGGCCGAGGGTCCGATTCGCAGCAACAACGAGTACGACGGCGAGATTTACGATGCCCGCATGGAGCTGGGCGACTGGACAAAGGTGGGTTACGACGACACGAAGTGGCTCCCCTCGCAGCGCGTAGCCCTGCCCTATGGCACCCTGCGTGGCGCGATTTCGCCCAACATGAAGATTATGAAGCGTCTGCCCGCCAAGACGGTGACCCACTACGAGGGTCGCACGATTGTTGATTTCGGGCAGAACATGGCCGGCTGGGTGAAGCTCAACGTGCGCGACACGAAGGCCGGTGATACGATTCTGATGCGCTATGCCGAGCGACTGACCAATGGGGGCGATTCGCTCTACACGGCCAACCTGCGCGATGCCTGGAGCCGCGATATCTACGTCGCCAACGGCAAGGAGCAACAGACGAAGTGGAGTGCGCGATTCTCCTATCACGGCTTCCGCTACATCGAGATTACGGGTCTGAAGAACCCCACGGTCGAGGATTTCGAGGCCGAGGTGATTTACGACAATATGCCGACGCTCGGCAGCTTCGAAAGCTCGAACGAGGTGCTGAACACGGTCTATCGCAACGCTTGGTGGGGTCTGAACTCCAACTACAAGGGTATGCCGCTCGACTGTCCGCAGCGCAACGAGCGTCAGCCGTGGTTGGGCGACCACGCGGTCGGCACATGGGGCGAGGCCTTTATGTTCGACTGCGGTACGATGTATGCCAAGTGGATGGAGGATATCACCGAGGCACAACGTGCCGATGGCTGTATCCCCGACGTGGTACCCGCCTTCTGGAACTACTACACGGATGGCATGGTTTGGCAGTCGGTAGTGCCGATTATCTGCGATATGCTCTATGAGCATAACGGCAACATCGAGCCGCTCAAACGCAACTATGCCACCATGAAGCGTTGGTTGGACCATATGCAGGAGTGCTACATGACCAAGGACGGTCTTGTCACGAAGGAGAAGTATGGCGATTGGTGCGTGCCGCCCGAGTCGCTGGAGCTGATTCACAGCCAAGACCCCCTGCGCGTCACGAATTCGACCCTCATCGCCACGGCCTATTACAGCATGGTGTCGAAGATGATGGTCAAGTTTGCCACCCTGCTGGGTGAGACGGCCGACCGCGAGGAGTATGCCGCCCGTGCCGAGAAGACCAAAGCGGCCTTCAACCGCCACTTCCTCCATGTCGAGGAGGGCAAGGCTCCCACGCGCTACGACCACCTGCTCTATCCCGATGCCGTCTATTACGACAACAACACCGTGACGGCCAATCTCTTGGCCGTAGCCTTCGACCTTGTTCCCGAGGAGCATCGCCACAACATCGAGAAGCAAATCCTGAAGAAATTGTTGGTCGATAACGGTGGCCACATCAGCAGCGGCGTAGCCGGACAGAATTGGACGCTTCGCTACCTGACGAAGATGGGTCGTGGCGACGTAGCCTTCCTGCTCGCCTCGCAGAAGTCCTATCCGAGCTTCGGCTACATGGCGTCGCGCGGTGCAACGACCATCTGGGAGCTTTGGAACGGCGACACGGCCAGTCCGAAGATGAACTCGGGTAACCACGTGATGATGCTTGGTGACCTGATTCCCTGGTTCTACCGCGATTTGGCCGGTATCAACCCTGCCCGCCCCGCTTACAAAGAGATTTGCCTCAAACCCGACCTCTCGATTCAGAATCTGGAGCGTGTATCGGCCTCGTATGAGTCGCTGCACGGCACGATTCGCAGCAGCTACGTAAAGACCCCGATGTCGCTTGCGTGGGATATCGAGATTCCCTGCAACACGACGGCCATGGTGGTGCTTCCGACC
>JAFQHI010000047.1 GCA_017398045.1 Alistipes sp.
TTGCCGCTACTGCCGGCACACCGATTGAGGTTACGCTCCAGGAGGATGCCGTAGCGGCCGACGAGGTGGTCGTTATCGGTTACACGAGCGTCGTGCGTAAGGACCTGACCGGTGCCGTAGGTTCGGTGTCGGGTGCCGCGCTGGCTGCTGTGCCTGTTACCTCGGCAGCCGTTGCCCTTCAGGGTAAGATTGCCGGTGTGCAGGTTACGACGGTCGATGGTGCGCCGGGTGCCGATGTAAACATCCGCGTGCGTGGTGGTACGTCGGTGACGCAGACCAACGAGCCGCTCTACATCGTCGATGGTTTCCAGGTGGATAACATCAACGATATTCCGCCGACGGATATCACCTCGATTGACATTCTGAAGGATGCCTCGCTGACGGCTATCTATGGTGCCAAGGGTGGTAACGGTGTAGTTATCGTGACCACGAAGTCGGCCAAGATGGGCCAGATTCAGGTGGGCGTCAATATGCAGCTCTCGGTGAGCCAGCTCTCGAAGAAGCTCGACCTGATGAACACCCCGCAGTTTGTCGATTACACCTATGACTGGGCCATCGGTACGAACAACCGTAGCACCTATGCCAAGCAGTTCCGCGCCAACTTCGGTAACCCGATGGATATCGATATCTACGACCGTGCCGTAACGCACGATTGGCAGGATGAGGTACTGGGTGACACCCCCGTGAACTACTCGACCAACGTAACGATTGGCGGTGGTACGGAGAAGTATCGCTTCAACATCTCGCTGACGCAGTCGGAGGATAAGGGTATCATCATGGGTTCGGGTGTTCGCCGTACGAACCTCAACATGAAACTCAACGCCCAGCTGGCCAAGAACCTCCAGCTGGCCTTCAACCCCAAATTCCAGTATCGTCGCACGACGGGTGCCGGTGGTGATAACATCGGTTCGGGTGGTCTTATCAACGTGCTTCGCTACCGTCCGACGAACGGTCTGCGCGAGTTCGCCTTCTGGGATCCTTCGACCGTTGACCCCGATGATGAGGCTATCTTCGAGTACACGAACCCCGTTTCGGATATCGCCTACAACACGCAGAAGCAGCACCAGTATGGTTACACGCTGCCCGTAAGCCTGGAGTGGAAGCCCATTGAGGGTCTGACGCTGCGCACCGAGGCTACGCACTTCATCCAGTTCTACGACAAGAACCGCTTCTGGGGTGCCATGACCGATAAGGGTCAGTCGAACAACAAGCTGCCCGTAGCACAGATTGACGAGAAGCGCACGGAGCGTTACCAGTGGACCACGACGGCTCACTACGCCTTCACGGCGAAGGAGAAGCACAACTTCTCGTTCCTGGCCGGTTTCGAGCTTTTCAGCTCGCAAGCTCGCAACAGCTCGGTATCGGCTCGCTACTTCCCGCGCGACATTACGGCCGATAAGGCTCTGAACGATATGGGCTTCGGTACGCCTTGGACCTCGACGACTTCGCTCTCGACGCCGAACCGCACCCTCTCGTTCTTCGGTCAGGCCAACTACAACTACAAGCACAAGTATCTGCTTTCGGCTACGTTCCGCGCCGATGGTTCGACCAAGTTTGCCCCGGGTAACCAGTGGGGTTACTTCCCCTCGATTTCGGGTGCTTGGGTCATCTCGGAGGAGAACTTCATGCAGTCGCAGGATGTGATTTCGAACCTCAAGCTCCGCGCTTCGATTGGTTTGGCTGGTAACAACAACATCAACGACGATATGTGGCGTTTCCTCTACACCGTAAATTCGACGGGTGGTCCGGGCTTCGGCGAGGCTGTCGAGAATGGTGATACGTGGTATGCCAACACGTCGGACGGTAAGACCTATCCCAACACGAAGATTAAGTGGGAGAAGACTTTGACGCGCAACGTCGCCATGGATATGGAGTTCTTTAACGGCCGTCTGTCGATTACGCCGGAGTTCTACTGGAATACGACGAGCGACCTGCTCTATTGGTCGGACGTGCCGACCGTTTCGGGTTTCCAGCGTCAGATGCGTAACATCGGTCAGGTAACGAACAAGGGTTTCGAGCTTTCGATTTCGGGTGATATTCTCCGCGGTAAGGACTATGTCCTCTCGGCTAACGCTACCTTCGGTCTGAACAAGCGCACGATTGACAAGCTGAACGACACGGATGACGTGATTTGGGACCAGAACGACCGTTGGAAGTCGAGCTTCAACGACTACTGCCTCAAAGTGGGTGACGAGGTAGGTTTGATCTACGGTTTCATTTACGACGGCATCTACTCGATGGATGAGTTCGACTTCGATGCAAGCCAGAACTTCCTCGCCATTCCGAAGGAGGGTACCGTTATCAATACGGTATTCAGCGACTCGAATACGGGTGTTCCGACCCTGCCGGGTAAGATTAAGTTTAAGGATATCAGCGGCCCGAGCGGTAAGCCTGATGGCCAGATTGACGAGCATGACCGCACCGTAATCGGTAACACGAACCCGAAGTTCCAGGGTGGTTTCGGTCTGAATGGTCAGTGGCGCAACTTCGACTTCAACATCAACTTCAACTACATGGTTGATTTCGATGTAAACAACGCCATGGCTTACGAGCTTTCGTCGGCCGAGGGTAACGCCAACAACTTCTACAACGTATTGTCGAAGTTTGACGGTAACCGTTGGACCTACTACAACCCCATCGATGGTGATAACCTCTACCAGTGCTACTGGATCGACAACACGGTGGATGTATATGCCGCTCACAACGCTAACGCTACGCTGTGGAATCCGGCTGACGTGACGAACAAGGTGACCCACTCGTACTTCATCGAGGATGGTTCGTTCCTCCGTTGCCAGGACATCACGATTGGTTACACGCTGCCTTCGAAGATTACGCGCAAGTGGAGCATCTCGCGCCTGCGCTTCTATGCTTCGGCCACCAACCCCTTCATCATTACGGGTTATTCGGGCTACGACCCCGAGGTGGATGTGCAGACGGGTCTGACGTGCGGTATGGACTACAACCGCTACCCGCGTAGCCGTACCTTCGTATTCGGTGTTAATCTTACTTTCTAATCGACTAAAAAGAGAAGAATATGAAAATGAAAAAGTTATTCATTTTAGCTCTTGTCGCGTTCGGCTTCGCTTCGTGTGATAACTTCTTGGAGGTCGAGTCACCCTCGAAGTACGACGACGAGTATATTTTTACGAAAACCTCCGAGATTGAGCGTGCGCTGAACGGCGTTTATGCCCAGCTGCTCAATGGTAATACCTATGGTAACTACTACCTTGCAAACCTTTGCCTCAACAGTGATGTCGATATGTGGGCTTCGGGTACGGAGACTGCCACGGACGACAGCTACCGTCGTTTCGATTCGACGCCGCTCGGTTCGGCCGGTTCGAAGGCTTGGAATGCTGCCTATATGGGTGTTGAGTATGCCAACAACTTCATCGCCCAGCTCGAGCAAAGCACCATCTACAACAACGAGGATGAGGATATTCAGGCCCAGCTGGACCAGATGATGGGTGAGGCCAAGGTACTGCGTGCCATCTTCTTCCACGACCTGGTGGTGCTGTGGGGTGATGTGCCTTTCTCGCTGACTCCGACCTCGGAGGCTGACAACAACGAGGCTCTGCTGCTTCCCGTAACGGACCGCACGGAGATTCACAAGCAGCTCATCGACGACCTGAAAGAGGCTTCGGAGAAGATGAAGTTTGCTTCGGAGATTGAGAACGGTGTAGAGCGCATTTCGAAGGAGGCCGCTTGGACGATGATTGCCCGTATGGCCCTGACGGCCGGTGGTTACTCGCTGCGTCCCGACACGGCCAATCCGAAGAACTACGGTACGATGGAGCGTCCGTCGAACTACAAGGAGTTCTACCAGACGGCTATGGAGTATGCCAAGAAGGTGATTGACTCGGGTACGCACACGCTGGGTAAGGCCTATAATAAGGTATTTATCGATGAGTGTAACTACATCGTAACGAGCAACGACGACCCGATTTTCGAGATTCCTTTTGCCAAGAACTCGACCGGTTCGGTGGGTTACATCCACGGTCCTTCGGGTGCTGTGTATGAGGGTGCAACCGTTGCCCCCAATATTTGGGGCGCATCGAATGGTGGTGCCTGCCTCAGCGCATTCTATCGTTTCTTCTTCGACGAGGCCGACAAGCGTCGTGACTTCGTGAATGGTCTGTGGGACTACACCTACGACGGTATTCCCAACCTGCGCAACCACCTCACGGTTCGCAACAACAAGTGGTCGAAGTTCTGGGGTCCCTCGATGGGTGTCGAGTCGGCCGGTAACACGGGTATCAACTATCCGCTGATGCGTTATGCCGACGTGCTGCTGATGTATGCCGAGGCTGCCAACGAAATCAATGAGGGTCCGACGGCCGAGGCTATCGAGGCACTGAAGCAGGTGCGTATGCGTGCCTTCGGTGATGCTGCCAAGGTGGACGAGTATGTTGCTACGGTGCAG
>JAFQHI010000048.1 GCA_017398045.1 Alistipes sp.
GAACGCGAGCGGCTGTCGGTGGCCACCGAACGACACTCCAGGTCCTCGCCCAGATGTCTGCCGCCCGTGATGGCGGCTATTTGCGATAAACGGTATCTCATCTCTTGCTATGGATGAAACGTAACAATCGTAATACCTGCACCTCCGCGGTCGGCGTGTTCGTCGGTTGCCGAGGCCACCTCCTTCACCGAGCGCAGGTAACGGCGAATCTCCTCCTTCAAGGCACCCGTACCCTTGCCGTGCAGAATCGTCACCGAACCGATGCCCACCATGACGGCATCGTCGATAAAATCGCGCACCTCGTCCAACGCCTCTGCGGCCCGCATACCGCGCACATCGATATGGTCGCGGAAGTTGAGTTTGCGCTCCGAAATCTCGGACGAATAGACCGTGCGGGCCGTCGTCGGGCGCGTAGCTTCGCGGTACTCGTTGTTCGAAACAACGGTGAGCAAACCGACATTGACCGTCGTCAGCATCTGCCCGAAAGCCACCTGCGCACGCTTGCCCTGCAAGGCCTGCACCACGCCTACGACATCCTGCCCCACCATCTTGACCTTCGAACCGACCTCCACGGCACGCGGTTTCTCCTGCTGCGCCACCGTCACAGCCCGCTTTTCGCCTTGCTGTGCCTTGCGCTCCTCGCGTCGCTGACGACGACGCTCGATGCGCTCGATTTCGCGTTGTACCTCCTCTTCGCGAGCCGCCTTTTCGGCTTGCTCGACACGCGCGCGGTAATCATCCAACTCCTTACGGGCCAAGCGTGTAAGCTCCTTTTCGGCCTGTGCCTCACGAATCGTGCGAATCGTATTTTCGATTTGGCGATTGGCCCCCGCGATAAGGGCTTCGGCCTCCTCCTTCGCCTTGCGCAGAATCTCCTGACGCTCCTGGCGAATCTTCTGCAACTGCTCCGAATAGCTCTGCTCCAGCTCCTCGACCTTGCGGTCGGTCAGGCGGATGCGGTCACGCTTTTGCGACCAATAGTGCTTATCGCGGGCAATTTCGCGTAGCTGTTTTTCGAGGTTGATATGGTCCGAGCCGGCCTTCTCGCTGGCGCGACGAATCAACTCCTCCGGCAGACCGATTTTGCGGGCAATTTCGACAGCGAACGAACTGCCCGGCTTGCCCTGCTCGAGGCGGAACAAGGGGCGGATATGCTGTACATCGAAGGCCATCGCGCCGTTCGATACGCCCTCGCTCTGCGAGGCATAATATTTAATGTTGGCGTAGTGGGTCGTAATGATGCCGTAACATCCCCTCTCGAGCAGTCGCTCGAGGATGGCCTCGGCAATCGCCCCTCCGATAATCGGCTCGGTTCCCGACCCGAACTCATCAATCAAAACAAGCGTCTCGGGCGAGGCGGCCGCAACCATCTGCTTCATGTTGTGCAGATGCGACGAATAGGTCGAGAGGTCGTTATCCATCGACTGCTCATCTCCGATATCAATCATCAGCGAGCGGAAGACGGGCAGCTCGGAATTTTCACCGGCCGGCACCAAAAATCCGCACTGACACATATACTGCACGATGCCGGTCGTCTTCAGGCAGACCGACTTTCCGCCCGCATTGGGACCCGAAATCACCAGCAGGTGTTTCGTGCGGTCCAACTCCAACGAGAGGGGGACAATCTCACGCCCCTGCGCCCGAAGGCTCTGCTCCAAAAGCGGATGGCGTGCATCGCGCAACACAAGGCGGTCGTCCATCGAGAGAATCGGGCGCGTGCAACGATTCGCCAAGGCCCAACGACCTTTGGCACGGAGCATATCGATCTCCGTCAGGTAGCGGCCCGAGTCCTCCAAAAGCGGAGCTTCGGGGCGAATCTCCTCGCTCAAGAGGGTGAGGATGCGGACAATCTCACGCCTTTCGGCATACTCCAACTCCTTGAGTTCGTTGTTCAGCTCCACCACCTCGACCGGCTCGACGTAGAAGGTACGTCCCGTGGCCGACTCGTCGTGGATAAAGCCGGCCAATTTGCGCTTATTGGCGGCCGAAACGGGGATGACGCTCTTGCCGTCGCGCACCGAAAGCTGCGCATCCGCCTCCACGATACCGGCTCGTTTGGCCGCCTGCAAGACCTGCTGCAACCGCTTGGCAGCCTGTCCCTCGCGCTCACGAATCGAACGACGAATCGCATACAGCTCCTCCGAGGCGGTATCTCGCACCGTGCAGTCGGTATCGACCACCCGTTCCATCCGCTCCTTGAGGGCGGGGAAGGACTCCACATCGCGCGTCAGAGCATAGAGGTGGCGATATTGGTTGGCTCGCTGACGGATAAAGTGGGTCACCTCGCCCACCGTTCGGATGGCCGAGAGGAGCATCACCACCTCCTCCACATCGAGGAACGTACCCTCGACGGCAAGTTTTTGCACCACCTCGGTCATATCGGCATACTCCCCACCCGGGAAGTCGGACTCCATCATCAGCAGTTGGCGCATCTCATCGGCCAAGGCCAGGCGATGTTCAATCTCCTTCGCAGCGGTCGAAAACCGCTCCTGCTCGATGCGCAGACGCGCCGAGGGCATGGTTGTCAGAGCGGCCACCTGCTCACGCAGACGGTCGAACCCGATTTTCTGTTCGAACGAGGCGGGATAAATCATCTTTATTCGGCTTTTGCGGCCTTGCGGGCCTCCTTTTTAGCCTTTCGCTCGGCTCGTTTTTCGGCCTTCTCCTTCGCCTTCTCGGCATCCTTGCCAAAGACCGAAAGATGGACATAACGGGCCGGATTGGTCTTCAAATCCTCCAACAGCAGCGCGAGATTCTCGCCCGCCAAGACCAGATTCTTATAGAGCTGTTCGTCGCTCATAAGGCGGCCAATCGTCCCTTCACCGCCCTCAATCTCGGCCAGCACCTCCTCGAGCGACGAGATGGTCGAGGCGAGTTTCTCGGCCACCTGCTCCTGGTCGAGCTTCGTCACCAGGTTGTTCACACCACCCAGCAGGCTATCCACCTTCGGTGCGCTCTCGCCGAGCATCGTGGCAAACTCCGAAAAGCCGGCTACCGCCTCGGCCAGATGCTCCTTCTCGCGTGCCAACAAATCGGCCGCGTCACCCGACAAACGGTCCAGGTTTCCCATCGTCTGGTTCAGATGGGCGGTATTCTGCTCCAAAATCCGATTCAGGCTGTTGAGCGTTCGGCTCAAATCGTCGGCAATCACGGCAAACTTCTGCTTGAAGAAATCCAACTCCGAGCCGGCCACATCCATCAAATCGCGCGAACGGCTCGAAAAAATCGTATCGCCCTGCTCGAGGCAGGTCGTGGCTTGACCCAAGACAATCTCAATCGCCTTGCCGCCCATCAGTCCATCGCTGAAGATGCGGGCTTCGGAGTCGGTCGGGATGCGGTAAGCACGCTTAATGAGGAGGTGGATGGCCACCTTATCGCTCACCGCAGGGTTCAGTTCGATGGCCGATACGGTACCGACCTTAACACCCTTCATCATCACGGCCGAGGCCTCCTGCACACCATTCACCTGGTCATAGACGGCCACATACTCCACATTGCGGGCAAAGACATCCAGGCCGCTGAGGAAGCGAATGCCACCCCAGGCCAGCAGAATCATCGCCACGCCAAAAATGCCGATTTTTGCTTCTCTTTTCATCGTTATATTTATGTTTTCGTTGCTACTTTTTCGGGGTCACCGCACGCCCGTTCTCTACCGCCACCACAAAGGCCTGCGCAAAGCTCTTGCGCACCGCCTCTGCTGCTTTGAGGGCCTCGCCACGGGTGGCATACTCGCCCACGCCGTATTTATAACGATAAACCCCTTCGCTCTGGTATTGATGCACGCGATTGCGGTAGCTCTTAAACTCGGGCGAGGAGAGCGGCAACTCCCGTTTCGAGGCCAACACCTGAACCGTATAATAGCGTTTCGCGGGTTGCGTGGAGGCCGTTTTTACGGGGGCCGGAGAGGATTTCTTGCCACCGGTAAGGGCCGGCTTGGACGGCTCCTCTTGTTTCGTTACGGGCGTCGGTTTTTGTGCCTCTTTGGGTGCAGCCTTCGGTTGCTCCTTGCTTTTTACGTCGCCATATAGACGGGCATCGTAGAGTTTCGTTTCGGGCTGCGACTGTGCGGCCGATGCCTGCTTCGTCTCCGGCTGCGGGGCGGGGGTCGGCTGCACCTCTTCGCGTTTCGGGGCGGGCTGCGGCTCGGTTGACGCATCGTTCGCCAGGCGCATCTTCAGCACATAGGCCGAATAGTCCTGCACGGCCCGATACAGGGCATCGACAATGGCCGTCTGGCCCTTTTCGGATTTGAGGTAGGCCGCCTCCTCCTTGTTCGAGAGGAAGCCGATTTCGGTCAGTACGCCCGGCATATTGGTTGCATAGAGGACACGCAGGGGCTGTTTCTTCACGCCACGCGAATGACGGCCGGTCTGCATATAGTTCTGCTGGATGCAACGCGCCATGG
>JAFQHI010000049.1 GCA_017398045.1 Alistipes sp.
GGCAACGAGAAGGAGTGTCGTTCAGTCTTCTACGGCGCAATGATTTCGGAGAGCATCATTGCCCTCATCTGGGCCGCCGTAGCGATGGCCTTCTTTGGTGGTGCGGGAGAGCTGGCCCTCAACCTGAAGGAGCATGGCGGTAGCGCAGCCTGGGCTGTGGATACGATTTCGAATGGTATGCTGGGGATTGTTGGTGGCATCTTGGCCCTTTTGGGTGTGGTGGCAGCCCCCATCACCTCGGGCGATACGGCTTTCCGCTCGGCACGTCTGATTATTGCCGACCTGATGAAGCTCGAGCAGCGCACCATTTGGAAGCGTTTTGCTATCTGCATACCTTTATTTATACTGGGCTGGTGGATTACGACGGTCGATTTCGATGTCGTGTGGCGTTACTTCGCATGGACCAACCAATCGTTGGCGACCATCGTGTTGTGGACCATTACGGTCTATCTCTACCGTCGTAAGGCGAACTACCTCCTCGCCTTTGTGCCGGCCGTGCTGATGACCTACGTATGCGCATCGTTCCTCTTCGTGTCGGGGCAGTTCTTCGGCATGGAGAACCGAATCGCAGCCTACTTGTTGGGTGGTGTGCTGACCCTGCTGATTACCTTAATAATGATTCATCTTTTACGCAAAAATGCAAAGACCGCAGCTTAACCCTACCCCTGACCAGACGTTCGAATTGGTTGGAACGGGACCCTACGATTTTCGCAAAATTCTTGATGAGGCCGCACGCCTGCAACACGAGGGGCAGGTAGAGCGAGCCTGCAACCACCGTTTTCAGGCCTTCCAGCGACTGATGGAGCTGCTGCCCGACGACGAGGAGGTGATTCTTGAGTGGAACCACCGCAACTCGCGTGCAGTGCTTGAACTGCTCCACGCCACGGCCGTGGACCACTTCCTGATTGGTGATTACGAACTCTCGGCTGCCCAGCTGGAGCTGTTGATGGAACTCGACCCCGAGGACCATCTGGAGGCCGCGACGCTGCTGGCCTTCGACTACCAGGCGATGGATGAGCAGGAGTTGTTCGATGAGGTAATCAACGATGTATCGGACAAGCACGCCGACCGCGTGATTTTGTTGCTTTGGGCGGGATTCAGACGTGAAGGGAGATTGCCTGCCGGTGAGCTGAAGCGATTGCAAGAGCGATTCCCCGCCTATTACCGTGAATTTACGGCTACGGCACATCCGGCCGATGAGGCCTACCTGCAATCCATCGAGTCGGAGCATCCGAGTGTCGAGGCCGAGGCCCGCGAATTGTGGTTCAGAACCGAATCGCTCTGGTCACGCTGGCCGGCCTTCATCGAGCAACTCAAAGCTACGCTATAGGGGCAAAAGCCCTTCGTTTCCCTCCACCGAATGTGCCGTAAGGTGTATCGGTGGGGGATTTTTTTGTACTATCGACAGGGAAACTACCTCTTGAGAGGGCATCGCTTCAGCCAAAGGTCGGCCATGCGACGATGACCGGCGGCCGTAGGATGGATGCCGTCCCAAATCCAATAGGAGGCCGGAGTGGCGTGCTGTTGTTCGAGACGGGCAAAGAGGGCGTAAAAATCGACCAGGCGGGCATCAAATTCACGAGCCAGGCGACGCACGGCCTCGGCACAAGCCGCAACGCGCGCCTCCCGTTCGGCATAGTTCTTCGTCTTTGCCAAGCGGCCGGCCTTAAGCACAAAGGGGGTGCAAAGCATCAACCGCACCGCGGGAAAGGCCTCACGTGTTCGTTTTAAGTAGGCACGATAGCGATTCTCCCAAGCCGCAATATCAAAATTTGCCGCCTTGAGCGAGCGGTCCACGTCGTTCGTGCCGACCAGAATCGTGAGCAGGTCGGGCCGTAACGCCTCCACATCCTGCTCCCACCGCGTCTCCAACTCCGCAAGCGTGTAGCCGCTGATGCCACGGTTGAAACATTGATAATCGCATTCGGGACGACGACTCTGCAACTCGGAGGCACACAGCAACATATAGCTGTGGCCGTAGAGGTGGTTCAGGTCTTTGTGGTTGCGCTCCTCGCTCGGAGCCATCGTTCCCCCGCTACGTCCCCAACCGCCGTCGGTAATCGAGTCGCCAATCCAGACAAGGCGTAGTCCCCCACCATAGCTCACGGAGGCAAGCAGTAGCAGAATCACCGTGAAGAAGAGCCGTCGAAACTTCATCATTTTTGAACTTTAAAAGCTTATAGGTCGTTTGTGGGCCGATAAAAGTTGGTCTTTACCGGCATCTCCATGACAAAGATACGAAAAAAGGTGAGCCGGAGGATTTCTGTGCGCGATATTCTGAAAAAAGTTGTACCTTTATGCCACAAACCGAATATGTGATGGAGAATCCCCGTTTTACGATTGCCCTGATTTACGATTTCGATGGCACGTTAGCCCCGGGCAATATGCAGGAGTATGATTTTATCCCCGCCGTGGGAAAGAGCAACAAGGAGTTCTGGTCCGAGGCCAACGAATTGGCCGAGCAGCAAGATGCCGACGGTGTGCTGACCTACATGGCGCGTATGATTCAGTCGGCCCGTTCGAAGGGGCTTTCGTTGCGTCGGGAGGCCTTCCGTGAGTCGGGCCGCAAGGTGCAACTCTATAGGGGCGTGAAGGAGTGGTTTGAGCGCATCAACCGCTATGGCGAGGAGCAGGGCATCCGCATCCTGCACTACATCAATTCGTCGGGTCTGACGGAGATTATCGAGGGGACGGAGATTGCCCACGAATTCCGCAAAATCTACGCCTGCTCGTTCCTCTACGACGTCGATGGCATCGCCTATTGGCCTGCCGTGGCGGTCAATTACACGAACAAGACGCAGTTTATCTTCAAGATTAACAAGGGGGTGGAGTCGGTGTACGATTCGACGCAGGTCAATCGTTACATCCCCGAAGATGACCGCCCCGTCCCCTTCAAGCATATGATTTATGTGGGTGACGGTACGACCGATATCCCCTGCATGCGCCTGGTGAAGAACTTCGGTGGCCACTCGATTGCCGTCTTTAACCCCGAGCAGGAGTCGGGGCGCGAGTCGCTCGGGTCGCTCATTCACGACAACCGCGTGAACCACATCTGCCCGGCGGACTACACCGAGGGTGGCGAAATGGACCGCGTCGTGAAGATGATTATCGACAAGATGTCGTTAGACGATAAGTTGGAGAAAATGGAGATTGGAAAATAGGGATGAAAATTATCTTTGCAACAAACAACGCTCATAAGTTGAGCGAGGTGCAGGCCGTCCTGGGCGAGGGTTTCGAGTTGGTAACGCCACGTATGTGCGGTGTGGAGGAGGATATCCCCGAGACTGCCGAAACGCTCGAAGGAAACGCCTCGCAGAAGGCACACTACCTCTACGAAAAGACGGGGCTGGATTGCTTTGCCGATGATACGGGCCTCGAGGTGGAGGCTCTCGACGGCGCACCGGGTGTTCACTCGGCACGCTACGCCACCGACGGCCACGACTTTGCGGCCAATAACCGCCTGCTGCTGAAAAATCTGGAGGGCAAGGAGAACCGTCGCGCCCGTTTCCGCACCGTTATTTCGCTCATCGAGCAAGGCGAGGAACACCTCTTCGAAGGGATTGTCGAGGGGCATATCATCGACCACGAAAGCGGAGAGGAGGGCTTCGGCTATGACCCGCTCTTTGTCCCCGAAGGGTTCGACCGCACCTTTGCCGAGATGAGTGCCGAGGAGAAAAATGCCGTTTCACACCGCGGACGTGCCGTGAGAAAACTGGTTACCTATTTGCACGCAAAGCAACAATAAACAACTACTGCTATGGAGGAGAAGAACTATACGAAAAAGGAGTTGTATGACCCTGAAACGATTGAGCAACTCAAAGAACACTACACGGCCGTCTTGCGCCTTTTGGGCGAGGACCCCGAACGCGAGGGGTTGGTCAAGACCCCCGAGCGCATGGCCAAGGCGATGTGTTTCCTGACGCAGGGCTACGACCAGGACCCGCTGGAGATTCTGCGCTCGGCGATGTTCAACGAGAAGTATAAGCAGATGGTCTTGGTCAAGGATATCGAGTTCTACTCGATGTGCGAGCATCACGTCCTGCCCTTCTACGGCAAGGCTCACGTGGCCTATATTCCGAATGGCCGCATCACGGGCCTCTCGAA
>JAFQHI010000050.1 GCA_017398045.1 Alistipes sp.
CTACGAGAACGCTTACCTTGTGGGTCGCACCATCGAGGAGGAGGTTATCGAGGTCGAGGATGTAAAGATGCCGCTGGAGGAGCTGTTCGAGGTGAACCGCGCGAAGTTCGCCACGGTCTATCCCGATACGTGCAAGAACGAGGCCGAGGTGATGTCATCGACCCCCGAGGAGCGCACGGATTGCTACCCGGGTGAGGCCGTAGAGCATCCCATTGCCTACCTGCCCGTCTTCCCGGGTACGAACTGCGACTACGATACGGCCAAGGCCTTCCGCCGTGCGGGTGCCGAGGTGCGTATGAGCGTGCTGTGTAACCTGGAGGAGGATGATATCCTGCGCTCGATTGACGAAATGTGCGCCCACATCCGTGAGGCCCATATCTTCGCCCTCAGTGGTGGTTTCTCGGCCGGTGACGAGCCGGATGGTTCGGCCAAGCTGATTGTGAGCGTGCTGAACAACGAGAAGGTGAAGGCGGAGATTCACGCCCTCTTGGACCGTGGTGGCCTAATTTTGGGCATCTGCAACGGCTTCCAGGCGTTGGTGAAGTCGGGTCTGCTGCCTTATGGCCGTCTGGGTATGGTGACCACGGAGTCGCCCACCCTGTTCCGCAACGACATCAACCGCCACATTTCGCAGATTGTCACCACGCGCGTTTCGACGACCCGCTCGCCCTGGCTCTCGGGCTTTAAGTTGGGCGAAGAGCATGCCATTGCCGTCAGCCACGGTGAGGGTAAGTTCGTGGTGAGCGAGGAGCTGGCCAAGGAGCTGTTCGAGCGTGGTCAGGTGGCCTTCCAGTATGTTGATGCCGAGGGTCGTCCGACGGCTGAAGCCCCCTTCAATCCCAACGGTTCGTCCTACGCCATCGAGGGTATCATCTCGCCCGATGGTCGTATCCTGGGTAAGATGGGACACACGGAGCGTTACGAGGAGCAACTCTACAAGAACATCGCAGGCGAGAAACGTCAGCCGTTGTTCGAGCATGCAGTGAACTATTTTCGCAAGAAGTAAAACGATATAAAGGTTAGGTTAAAAGACTATGAAGACGCTTGAAAAGCTCTATGAGGGCAAGGCAAAGCAGGTGATGGCTACCGATGACCCGCATCGGATTATCATCCATTACAAGGACGACGCCACGGCCTTCAACAACATTAAAAAGGCAACGATTCTCAATAAGGGTATCTTGAGCAATGCCATCTCGACCTTGATTTTCCGCCATTTGGAGGCAAACGGGATACCGACGCACTACATCGATACCCTCAACGAGCGTGACCAACTGTGCAAAAAGGTGCAGGTTTTCCCGATTGAGGTGGTCGTGAGAAACGTGATTGCCGGCTCGATGGCTCGCCAGCTGGGGCTGGTGGAGGGTCACGAACCCAAGAACACGATTTACGACATCTGCTACAAGAACGACGAGTTGGGTGACCCGCTGATGAACGACCACCAGGCCGTGGCGTTGGAGTTGGTTACCTATGAAGAGTTGGCCGAAATCTACCAGCTGGCCGGTCGTATCAACGAGGTGTTGAAGGAGTTGTTCCGCAAAATCAACATTAAGTTGGTCGATTTCAAAGTCGAGTTCGGTAAGACGGAGGAGGGCGCAATCGTTCTGGCCGATGAACTCTCGCCCGATACGTGCCGTCTGTGGGACAGCGAGACGGGCGAAAAACTCGACCACGACCGTTTCCGCCGCGATTTGGGTGGCGTGCGCGAGGCCTATGAGGAGATTTTAAGACGTTTGGAGAGTAGTACGAAATAAACGAGCTTCAGTAGCATAGTATGAATCAGTATCGGAATATCAACGATGAGTGTGGCGTATTCGGCATCTATGGGGTCGATGACGCCGCCTCGCTGACCTACTACGGGCTTCATGCCCTGCAACACCGCGGTCAGGAGGGATGCGGTATTGTGAGTGTGGATGACAACACCCATTTCCACCGTATCAAGGGCAAGGGCCTCGTAACGGAGGTCTTCAAAGGCGACGAATTGCAGTCGATGAAGGGTCGCATGGCCATCGGTCACGTCCTCTATACGGCTGCCGAGGGCAACCGCCCCGAGAATGTTCAGCCGCTCTACTTCCACCACAATTCGGGCGACTTTGCCATTGCCAACAACGGTAAGCTGGTCAATGCCGCGGAGTTGAAGAGCTACCTCGAGAAGCGGGGTAGTCTGTTCCAGTCCAACTCCGACAGCGAAATCCTGGCCCACCTTATCAAGAAGGATTATCGTGGCAACCGTCCCCGTATCGAGGCCATCCTGGATGCGCTGAATATGATGGAGGGTGCCTTTACGTTCCTGGTGATGACCTCGCGCCGTATCTATGCCTGCCGCGACAAGCACGGTCTGCATCCGTTGGCTCTCGGTAAGTTGGGCGACGGGTATGTGGTAGCGAGCGAAACCTGCGCCTTCGACACGGTGGGTGCCGAGTATATTCGCGATGTGGAGCCGGGTGAGGTGGTGACCATCGACCACCACGGCATCCGCTCGAACCACTACTCGCAGTTCAAGCACCATTGTATGTGTTCGATGGAGTATATCTACCTGGCACGTCCGGATAGCGATATCGAGGGGTGCAACGTACACGCCTACCGCAAGGAGTCGGGTAAGTTGCTCTTCAAGGAGGCTCCGGCCGAGGCCGATATCGTGGTGGGTGTTCCCGATTCGAGTTTGAGTGCCGCCATGGGTTATGCCGAGGCGAGCGGTCTGCCGTATGAGATGGGTCTGATTAAGAACAAGTATATCGGTCGCACCTTCATCCAGCCTACGCAGGCACTGCGCGAGAAGGGTGTACGAATGAAGCTCTCGGCCGTGCGGACCATCGTCAAGGGTAAGCGTGTCGTGCTGGTCGATGACTCGATTGTACGCGGTACGACCTCGCGTCGCATCGTGACGATGCTCAAGGAGGCGGGGGCTACCGAGGTGCATGTGCGCATCGCCTCGCCCACGATGACCGAACCCTGCTTCTACGGTGTGGATACGACGAGCTACGACGAGCTGATTTCGGCCCGTTTGTCGGTGCCGGAGGTCTGCAAAGCGATTGGTGCCGATACGCTGGCCTTCCTCTCCGAGGAGTCGCTCTACAAGGCGGGCAATCGTGAGGAGTTGTGTACGGCCTGCTTCACGGGTCGCTATCCGACGGCTCTCTACCACAACAGCGTTCATGTAAAATGCAAAAAATAACAAAACAACGATAAAGAACTATGGCTCAATCTTATGAAAAGGCCGGTGTAAACCTCGAAGCCGGCTACGAAGTGGTGCGTCGCATCAAAAAACACGTCAGCTCGACCAATCGTCTGGGTGTGATG
>JAFQHI010000051.1 GCA_017398045.1 Alistipes sp.
GGAAAAAGACTTGAAGAGAGTCGCTTATCGCATCTTCGAATCGGCGTACATACGGCCCTTGCCCTGCTGCTTTTTGTGGTCGTTCTGCCGATTGGCTATTGGGCCGACGAGAGTGCGATTAACCTGATTTATCGCATCGCGGGTTACACCTACGGCCCTATTTTGGGTATGTTCCTCTTCGGTCTGTGGAGTCGATGGCAGGTGCGTGACCGTTGGGTGTGGTTGCCGGCCGTTGTAGCACCCCTTTTGGCTGCGCTCTTGCAGTATGTTGCCAAATCCTGTTGGCAGGTCGAAATCGGTTTCGAACTGCTGCTTTATAATGCCCTTTTCGTGATGGTCGGGATGTGGCTCCTGCGTCAGCGGAAAGCTACCGCTTGAAGATGAAATAGACAGCCAGAATCAGGCAGGCAAAACCGGCAATATGGTTCCAGCGAAGAGCCTCGCTTCGCATACATACGAGCATAAAGAGCGTGAAGACCGAGAGTGAAATCACCTCCTGAATCACCTTGAGTTGCCACAACGTAAAGGGGCCTCCGAAGGCGGCCGAACCGAGTCGGTTGGCAGGTACCATGAAGCTGTACTCGGCAAGGGCGATGCACCACGAAATGAGGACGATGGCAACAAGCCCCAACTTTTCGAATTTGGACTTGAAGGCGATTTGGCCATACCAGGCCAAGGTCATAAAGGTGTTCGAAATGACCAGCAGGCTAATGGATGAGAGTGCGCGAAACATAGCTTATCGATTTTTGGTCGCAAAAGTATAAAAAAAAGCGTGAAACGATGGATGTTCCAAGCGAAAAATATGCATTGATTACCGGTTCGGCCTCCGGCATGGGGCGTGAATATGCTTGTCTGTTGGCTGCAAGCGGGTATGCTATCGTTGCGGTGGATAGGAATGAGGCGTCGAATTGTGCGCTATGTGATACGCTGCGGGCAACCTATGGTGTGATGGCCGAGGCGGTGACGCTCGATTTGGCCGAGGCGGATGCGGCGGACCGTTTGCTCGCCATTTTGGGAGAGAAGGCAGTGGCTGTAGAGGTGCTGATTTGCAATGCAGGAATGCTCGCTTTCGGAGGTTTTGCTTCGCTGGAAAAAGAGAAGGTGGAGCAACTTCTTGGACTACACATTGCTACCCATACCCGTTTGGTGCATACGCTTGGGCGGTCGATGCGCGCACAAAAGAGGGGCTATGTGCTGTGGGTCTCGTCAGCGGCTGCCTCCTTGCCTTATCCTTCGATTGCCCTCTATGCGGCTACGAAATCCTACGTAAAGAGCCTTGCCGAGGCGTTGCATGATGAGTGGGCGCAGGATGGGGTGGTGGTCACCGCGCTCTGCCCCGGAGCGGTCGATACCCCCTTCTATGAACTGGATGACGTGTGGCGAAAATGGCTGTTGCGCTTTGGGGTTTTGCTTGCGCCTCGGGAGGTGGCCTATCGTGCGCTGCGGGCTTTGTTTAAGGGGCGCAAGCGAATTACTCCGGGCTGGGCAGCCAAGGCGATGGTGCTTTGTGGCGGGCTGATTCCCTCATGGGTGATTCGTCGCGTGGTGCGTCTTGGACGTGTGAAAAAGCTACTTGCGTAACTTCGAAATGGTGTCAATCTCGGTGAAATCTTCCACCACGATATCGGCCAAATTTTCCGCCTCGATTTCCTCTTTTTTCAGCGTGGTCGAGATGCCGACAATAAGCCCCGCGCCGGCTCTTTTTGCGGCCTCGAATCCGGCTTTTGCATCTTCGAAGATGATACACTCCTCGATTTTGACACCCAAGGCCTTTGCTGCGGTTATATAAATCTCCGGTTCAGGTTTGCAACGGGTGACCATATCGCCCGAAATACGTGCCTCGAAGAAGGTGCCGATGTTACATTTGTCAAGCACAAATTCCACGTTGTCGCGACAGCCCGACGAACCGACCGCGCAACGGATTCCGGAGCGATTCAGTAGCTCCAAAAGCGCAACCAACCCCGCAACGGGTCGAATCTCCGGTGCGTAGATTTCGCGATAGATTTCTTCCTTCTCGTCGCCCAAGGCTTTTAGCCCCTTTTGTTCGATAACGGCTTCGGGAAGCAACATACGCATGATATCGTCTGACCCCATGCCGAAGGCACGGTTGAGCTTTTCGCGCCAATCGCTCACGCGATAGCGGTTGCAGAAAAGTTCAAAGGCGCGAACGTGGACCTCGGAATTATCGACCAGCGTGCCGTCCATGTCGAAGAGTGCGGCACGATAAGGGCTTTGCGTGTGGCTCATGCGTTTTGTTTTTGTTGCTTTTTCTGCGCAAAAATAGTGTTTTTTTGATGAATTGCACCCCAATCGTTTTGCGGTTCTCCATTTTCTCGTTATCTTTATACGTTAAAAAAGCAATTTACTTAAAAACACTTTCCAATATGCAGACAAAAGAACTGATGTTGCAGGCCGAGAAGAACCGCAAGCGTCTGGTCGAGATTGTCCAGATTGCCAAGGCCGGCCATATCGGCGGCGGTCTCTCGTCGATGAACATGCTGACGGCCCTCTATTTCGAGGTGATGAACCTGGATGCCAAGCATCCGAAGTGGGAGGAGCGCGACCGCTTTGTGATGAGTAAGGGTCACTGTGTGGAGGCACTTTACAGTGTCCTCGAAAATCGCGGATTTATCTCGAAGGAGCTGACCGACACCTACGGTCAATTCGATACCCCGCTGGCCGGTCACCCGACGATCGAGGTACCGGGCATCGAGGTCAATAGCGGTGCGCTCGGTCACGGCCTTCCGATTGGTGTGGGTATGGCCATTGCCGCCAAGATGGACAAGAAGGCGTGGCGCACCTACGTCTTGATGGGTGACGGTGAGCAGGGCGAAGGCTCGATTTACGAGGCCGCCATGGCCGGTAGCCACTACAAGCTCGATAACTTGGTGGCCATCATCGACCGTAACGGTCTTCAAATCAGCGATACGACCGAGAATGTGATGG
>JAFQHI010000052.1 GCA_017398045.1 Alistipes sp.
CAGCATAAGCACGGAGTCAAGCTTAAGGGCACCGTTCAGTTGGGGCTTCATCGGGTTGCCCTCCATTGAGAGGGTTCCGTCCAGGTCGCCCCTGAAGCGCACGACTCCGTCAGGAATGAAAGGGTTGATGACATTGAGCGGGAAGTGGCGCAGTTCCAGCTCACCGGTGATGTTCTCATCCCCTTGTCCGTCAGATTGATAGATTCCATTGAGATAGGTGATTTCCTTTCCGTTCAAGGTCACGAATCCATCCACATAATGCGAATTGTCTTCACCCGGCAGATAGGCACCGCTCATCGTCCAGTTGCCCATCGGGTTCTTCTCATACTCGAAATCGTCCAGCGTCATATCGGCACTGACCATCATCTGTCCTTCGGAATCGACATAGTGGACAGAACCGCCTAACCAGCCTTCCATCTCGGGCATATAGGGGATGACACGACGGAACTGTTTGAGCCCGATGCGCGAGAGTTCGACGGTCATTTCCTGGTCTGCTATGGTGTCCTCACGGTTGGTATAGAAGTGGATGCCGGTGCCCTGGTCGTCATACAAGCGGACATCGCCGTAGATGCGCCCGCGGTCGGCCAGGTAAATGTAGTTGCGTTCGTTCAGCTTGAAGGGCCGATAGACCAACGTGGGGTTCTCGGGGAAGAGCTTCATACGGATACCCCGACGTCCGAGGGCAGCATTCACTCCCAGATAAACCCCCTTTTCCTTGCGTGCGTTGAGGTATTGCAACAGGAGTTGCGCCTTGCCATTGCCGATGTTTCCATCCAGGTTTATCTCGAAGGCTTCCTGGTTCTTTTTGGCGTTGCTGATGACCTCGGTCAGGAAGCCCAAGCCATCATCGCTATGTTTCAAATCCAGGCGGATAGAGTCGAGCGAAAGGCTGTCGGTTCGCATACCATAAATATATGCCTCGCCGTTGATGCCCTCTTCGGGAGAAGTATCAAGGTCCATATAAAGACGGTCGAGCGAGATTCCCTGCATTGCACCGAGGTAGTTGGCAATCGGGTTATCGTTGCCGGCCTTGGCTTTCAGGCAGATGCCTGGAAGGAGGGTTTTCAGTTCTTCCTGAACCACGGTGCGTGTGGTCCATTGCTCATCGGCACGGGTGGCGAAGGCATCGAGTTGCGCCATCAAGGTTTCCACATAACCACGTCCTTCGAAGTCCACGTCCAAGTCACCGGCACGCATATAGGCACGGGTGGAGTCGGCAGAAGTGGCAAAGCCCGCATACAGGTCTTTGGTCTTGAACGTTTTCTTGGGAGCCTTGACGTTTGTGTCCGTCAGCGAGGCATTCACCTCGTATTTTTGCAGGAGGTCGCTCACGAAGGTCACATCAAGATGATGCGAAGTCGTGAAAGGCACTTCCATCAGCCTCATCGTGTGCCAGTCGAGCTTGGGAACCTGTAGAGTGAGGTGTGCCGCCACGTCGTTGGGCTTGAGCTTGGCGTCGAGACGGGCATAGGCTTCCATCGCCGAGTTCCTGGCCTTCAGCGAGGCATCCAGCTGATGTTCGGCCAAGGTGGCGGAAAGGTCGTAACCTGCAAGGCGATAGGTGGTATAATGCAGTTTGTCCACCGCACCCCGGATGTTGAAATGAGTCTCGGGAGCAAAGACATCGAGGCCTTCTCCATCGGCGTGCAGGTTCATCGACACGCCGAACAATGAATCCTTGGGCAGGAAGCGGTGCATATCAAGGTCGTTCACCACGAGGTCGGCCAAGTATGCGTCCTTCGAAAGGTCGTATTGCGCATACACACGGGCGGCACGGCGCATTTGGAAGTCCTCGGCCAGCGAGAGGCTATCGTCGTTATGCACGGTCAGACGGACACTGTCCACCAGGGTGACAGCTCTTGCCTCCGGTTGCCTCAACAGCAGGTCGGTTCCCATCCGATGGCCTGCCATCGTGAAGCTGCCTTCCAACGTCGTTCCCCGGGGAATGCGCAGGGTGCCGTCGGTCATCGGACGGAGGAAACGCATATCGTGCGCCTCGGCACGGAGGTTGAATTCGCCACCGCGACGGGCGGTGTCGGTCAGGTGAAGCAGTTCACCGTCGGCCTTCAGCTGGAAAGCACCGGGAAGCTCTGCCATAAGGGTCATCAGACGCAGACGGTCAAGGTCGCCGTCGGCACCCACCACCACACGGAGGGGCTGCGAAGGATAGCTTTTGACAAACTCGGGATCCATCGTGCCCACGGCCTTCACCACATCCTCCTTGCCAAATTCGGCCAGCAGACGGGCGGAAAGCAAGCCCGAACGTTTCATCTCGAGCACGTCCCAATCCGTCTCGGCTTGCAAATCGACCGACGAGGCAGCGGTCTTCATAACTAAGCGAGGAATGCGGATAGCCGCACTGTCGGCCACGATACGGCCTTCGGTGGCCAGCAACTCGATGCCCGAACGCTCCTTCCAGTCGAAACGGGAGACGAGGGCACGGATGTCGCGACCGCAATAATAGGCGGAATCCACCCGCAGGTCGATGCTCTCGAACGACAAGTGCTGCGAATGAAGACCTTTCGACAGGCTGTCGGCAGGCAGACGATGGGCTTCAAGCCCCATATCGTAGGCCACGGCAGCTTCTTCGATGGTGAAATCTTCGACAAAATAGGAGGACTCATAGAGGTTCACCAAGCCGTCACGAAGGGCAACTTTCGGCAAACGGGTGCGCACGAAGAGACTATCCTGAGGCATCC
>JAFQHI010000053.1 GCA_017398045.1 Alistipes sp.
AGAGCGGCTCCAGCACTACCGAGACGGCCATCATCAGCAGATAGCACCACCCTATCAGCAACGGATTCAGCCCTTTCAGCCCCAATGCAATATGGATTTTCGGAGCCTTGCGCCAACGACGATAACGCCATATCATTAAGGCAGTTGCGGTGCAAGACACAAAACTCGACAAGGCCAAAAAACGCCCCAATTCGACCGGCTCGAGGTCCACCATTCCCCGCCCCGAAAAGAGCAGCACCAGCGCACCTATCAACGTGACGGCAACCTGCGCCACAAAGAAGATGCCGAGCATGGCCAACAAATCGCCATAAGAGGGAAACAACCGTGGCGGAAATGTTGCCGTCGGTCGGTTATCTGCATTAGAATTGTTCATACTGGTTCATTTTGGGGATTTTATCGTTCAAAGGTAACTATTTTTCGGATAGTTTTCCATTTTTTGGGTGGAATATTGCAGGAAAATCACTATTTTTGTCCCGCATTATGGCCTCACGGAGCGCAGATGCAAACCACAACCAACCACATAAGAAAAAGAGGATAAAAACGATATGGCAAAAGTTATCGCATTGGCCAACCAAAAAGGGGGCGTAGGTAAGACCACCACGGCCATCAACCTTGCAGCATCGCTCGCCCTTTTGGGCAAGAAGGTGCTGCTGCTCGATGCCGACCCGCAGGCCAACGCCACTTCGGGTCTGGGATTCGATATCGACCTGGAGGGCATCTACGAGTGCATCTCGGGCGAGCGCAAAGCCGAGGAGGTGATACTCAAGAGCGAAGATGTCAAGAACCTGTGGGTGCTGCCCTCGTCGATTGACCTGGTGGCCGCCGAGACCGAATTGGCCACGCGCGAGAAGGCGCACCATGTCATGAAGGAGATTGTCGATAGCGTGCGCAGTAAGTTCGACTACATCTTTATCGACTGCTCCCCGTCGCTGGGCTACACGACGCTCAACATCCTGACGGCCGCCGACTCGGTATTGATTCCCGTGCAGTGCGAATACCTCGCGCTGGAGGGTCTTTCGAAGCTCCTCTCGACGATTCGCAAGGTAAAGTCGTCGCTCAACCCCGCGCTCGAAATCGAGGGTTTCCTCCTCACGATGTATATGCGCAATCGCCTGAACAATCAGGTGGTTACGGAGGTGCGCAACCACTTTGGCGAGTTGGCCTACGAGACCATCATCCAGCGCAACATCCGTCTGGGTGAAGCCCCCTCGCACGGCAAACCGGTCATGTTGTACGACGCATCGGCAGCCGGCTCGGTGAGCTACCTGCAACTTGCACGCGAGTTCCTCAAGCGCAACCGTCGCGCAGCCAAACAGACGAAAAACGAACAAGAAGCATAATCATGATGAAGAAGCAGAAGGGATTAGGTCGCGGCTTGGACGCCATCTTCGGGAGCGAGAAAATCGACCTGAAGGCCGCCCCGATGAGCAAAATGCTCGAAATCGAGGTATCGAAAATCATCCCCAACCCCACACAGCCCCGCACGGAGTTTGACGAGGAGGCACTCGACGAGTTGGCCGATTCGATTCGCCAGCTGGGCATCATCCAACCCATCACGGTACGCAAGACCGAGGGGGAGCAATATATCATCATCAGCGGCGAACGTCGCTGGCGTGCTGCCCAACGTGCCGACCTCGAGGTGTTGCCGGCGTACGTGCGCGAGGTGGATGACGAGAATCTGCACGCCATGGCCCTCGTGGAGAACATCCAGCGTCAGGACCTGAACGCCATCGAGATTGCCCTCGGTATGCAACGCCTGTTGGAGGAGTGCAACCTCACGCAGGATGCCCTCTCGGAGAAGGTGGGCAAGAAGCGTTCGTCGGTAGCCAACTACCTACGCCTGCTGAAGCTTCCGAACGAGGTGCAGTTGGCACTCAAAGAGGGGCTGATTTCGATGGGTCACGCCAAAGCATTGGCCGGTGCGCCCGACGAGGAGCAAGTGCGTCTGCTGAAAAAGTGCCTTAAAAAGGGACTTTCGGTGCGCCAGACCGAGGAGTTGGTACGTGCCTGGAGCGAAAAGGGGACAAAACCGGCCCGCGAAGGCGAGGAGGAGGAGTATCCCGAGAGCTACCTGCGATTGGTGGAGCGTCTCGAGCAGCTCTTCACCTCCGAGATTGCCATCAAACGCGCCAAGAACGGTGGCGGTAAAATCACCATCGGCTTCTCAAGCGATGCCGACATCGAACAATTCATCCATCGACTTGGCAACTAAACCTACCCCATACAACAAAGCAATGATGACGAGCAGCATGAAAGGTTGGATTTTATCGGTGGCAATACTCCTTGTCGCCGCCTGCATCA
>JAFQHI010000054.1 GCA_017398045.1 Alistipes sp.
ACGATGAGCGAAAAACGACTATACGACACCCTCGAACGCTATTGGGGATACAAGGAGTTTCGCCCGCTGCAAAAGGAGATTATCGACTCCATTTTGGCGGGGCGCGACACGTTGGCCCTGATGCCGACCGGTGGCGGTAAGTCGCTCACCTACCAGCTCCCGACGCTCATGCGCGAGGGGTTGTGCATCGTCGTTACGCCCCTCATTGCCCTGATGAAGGACCAGGTGGATAACCTCCGCCGACGGGGTATTCAGGCCGTAGCCATCCACTCCGGCCTATCACACAGCGAGATAGACCGCCTGCTCGACAATTGCGTCTATGGCACCGTAAAATTCCTCTACATTGCCCCCGAGCGTATCGACACGGAGCTGTTTCTGATGCGCGTTGCAAAGATGAATCTTTCGCTCATTGCCGTCGATGAGGCGCACTGCATCTCACAATGGGGCTACGATTTCCGCCCCTCCTACCTCCACATTGCCGAATTGCGTCGCGCCCAACCCGATGTGCCGATTTTGGCACTCACGGCCTCGGCCACCGAGCTGGTGACGCGCGACATCATGGAGAACCTCCGCTTCCCCGCCCCCAACCTGATGCGCAGCTCGTTCCTACGCCCCAACCTCTCGTACAGCGTCCGCCACACGGAGGACAAAGAGGGGCAACTCCTGCGCCTGATTCACAACGTCCCCGGCACGGGCATCGTCTATGTACGCAAACGCGAAACGACCGAGAAGTTAGCCGAATGGTTGCGCTCGGAGGGTATCACGGCCGAGGCCTACCACGGCGGATTGGCCCATGCCGAGCGGTCGATACGCCAAGAGGAGTGGATTGAAAATCGCGTGCGCGTGATGGTCGCCACCAACGCCTTTGGCATGGGCATCGACAAGCCCGATGTGCGATTCGTGGTTCACTACACGATGTGCGACTCGCTCGAGAGCTACTACCAAGAGGCGGGGCGTGCCGGACGCGACGGGAAACGCGCCTACGCACTGCTGCTTGTCGCCCCCGACGATTCGCAACGCCTGACCACCCGTTTCGCACAGGAGTTTCCGCCGCTGGAGCAGGTCAAAGAGCTGTACGACCAACTCTGCTCCTACCTCCAGGTCGCCATCGGTGAGGGCAAGGGGCAATCGTTTCTGTTCAACCTCTTCGATTTCTGCGCCCGCTACCACCACTACGAGGGGAAGGTGAAGTGCGCCCTGAAGCTCCTGCAACTCAACGGCTACCTGACGCTGACCGACGTCCAGGAGAACCCCTCGCGGCTGATGTTCACCGTCCGCCGCGACGACCTCTACCGCCTGCGGCTCAACCGCGAGGAGCTGGACCCCTTTATTCGCGTGCTGCTGCGTCTCTATTCGGGCATCTTCCAGGATTTCAAGCCCATCGACGAGCGCGAAATCGCCACCTGGAGCGGCTACACCGTAGAGCGTGTCCACCAATTTTTACAGACGCTGTGGCGGTTGCGCGTGATTCGCTACATCCCCTCTGCTCGCGCCCCGATGCTCTACCTGCACGAGGAACGACTGCCGAAAAGCGACCTCTACATCGCTCCCGAGACCTACCTCCGTCGCCGCGAACTGATGGAGGAGCGGTTCGAACAGATGGACCTCTACGCCCAGAACGAGGAGGAGTGCCGTAGTTCGGTCCTCGACCGCTACTTTGGTGCGGGGAGCGCACACCGTTGCGGCATCTGCGACATCTGCCTGAAACACAAGCGCGAAGAGAAGGCACGACAAGGCTTTCGGCAACAGGACGAGGAGGCCCTGCGTCACGAGGTGCTACGCCTGATAGGCGAACAACCCCTCGACCCGCGGGCATTGGTGCTTCAGCTGCACGGCTCGCCCGAACGGCTATCCGAGTTGCTTCGGGCGATGCAAAGCGAGGGGCTGATTCACCTCTCGGCCGAAGGTCTGCTGAAAATTAGCCGCCCATAGTCGCCCTTTTCCCGATTTTATTGCGTACCTTTGTCGCGTTATCGAGCAACCATGGAACAGGAACACTTTCTCCATAAGATAGACAACGAGCAGACGGCTCAACTGCCGGCCATCGAATTTCGGGGCGAGATACGCATCATCGACCGCGAAGAGTTGGTCGAGGAGGCCTGCCGCGACTTGGCCGCCTCGCCTATCATCGGATTCGACACCGAGACCCGTCCTTCGTTCAAGGCGGGGGTCAGCTATCGCGTATCGCTCCTGCAACTCTCGACCAAGAGTCGTGGTTACCTCTTCCG
>JAFQHI010000055.1 GCA_017398045.1 Alistipes sp.
TACAGCCTTATAGCGGCCAACTACAACCTCGCAAGCATCCGAAATCTCACCCAGCGTTGCGCGAACCTTGGCGGCCTCAACAGCCAGCTCGAGGAGGTTACCCTCACCCGTCTTCACGCACTCGGTGATAGCGGCCAGGGCCTTATCAACGGCAGCCTGGTCACGGTTGGCGCGCAGCTCCTGCAGACGCTTCACCTGGCTCTCGCGAACAGCCGTGTTATCTACGGCGAGGATATCAATCGGAGCCTCCTTCTCAAGGCGGTACTCGTTCAGACCGATAATCTTCTGCTCACCCGAGTCGATACGAGCCTGCGTGCGGGCAGCGGCCTCCTCAATACGCATCTTCGGAATACCCGTCTCGATGGCCTTGGCCATACCGCCGAGCTTCTCCACCTCCTGGATATGCTCCCAAGCCTTGTGAGCAATCTCCTGCGTGAGCGACTCTACGTAGTACGAACCTGCCCACGGGTCAACCTGGCGGCAAACCGAGGTCTCCTCCTGGATGTAAATCTGCGTGTTACGCGCAATACGTGCCGAGAAGTCGGTCGGCAGGGCGATAGCCTCGTCGAGGGCGTTCGTGTGCAGCGACTGGGTGTGACCCAGGGCGGCACCCATGGCCTCGATAGCCGTGCGGGCTACGTTGTTGAAGGGGTCCTGCTCCGTGAGCGACCAACCCGAGGTCTGCGAGTGGGTACGCAGTGCCAGCGACTTGGGGTTCTTCGGGTCGAACTGCTTCACAATCTTGGCCCAAAGCATACGGGCAGCACGCATCTTGGCAATCTCCATGAAGTGGTTCATACCGATAGCCCAGAAGAACGACAGACGGGGTGCGAAGGCATCCACCGACATACCGGCGTTGATACCGGCGCGGAGGTACTCCAGACCGTCGGCCAGCGTGTAGGCCAGCTCGATGTCGGCCGTAGCACCGGCCTCCTGCATATGGTAACCCGAAATCGAAATCGAGTTGAACTTGGGCATATTCTTCGACGTGTACTCGAAGATATCGGCGATAATGCGCATCGAGAACTCGGGCGGGTAGATATAGGTGTTACGCACCATGAACTCCTTCAGAATATCGTTCTGAATCGTGCCGGCCAGCTGGTCGAGCGTAGCACCCTGCTCGAGACCCGTCACGATGTAGAAGGCCAAAATCGGCAGCACGGCACCGTTCATGGTCATCGACACCGACATACGGTCGAGCGGAATACCGTTGAAGAGGACCTTCATATCCTCCACCGAGCAAATCGACACACCGGCCTTACCTACGTCACCCACTACACGCGGGTGGTCGGCATCGTAGCCACGGTGCGTAGCCAGGTCAAAGGCTACCGAAAGACCCTTCTGGCCGGCAGCCAGGTTACGACGATAGAAGGCATTCGACTCCTCGGCGGTCGAGAAACCTGCATACTGACGAATCGTCCAGGGACGCATCACATACATCGTCGAATAGGGACCGCGCAGGAAGGGAGCCACACCTGCAGCGTAGTTCAGATGCTCCATGCCTGCCAAATCCTCGGCCGTGTACATCCCCTTCACGGGAATCTGCTCGGCCGTCATCCACGGCTGCTTCTCCTCGCAGCTCTTCTGGGCGCAGCACTCCTGGGCGGCACCCGTATATTTCAGTTCCGAAAATTTAGCTCTCATAATTCGATTCCCGTTAATTAGATACCCATCTCTTTAAGGTAGAACTTCAGTGTCTCAAGCACATTCGACTTCACGTTGATGAAGTTCGTAATGCCCTGTGCCTCCAGCTCGGGGGTGCAGGCAGGTGCGCCGGCAACCACCAGGATAGCCTTGCCACCCAGCAGCTCCTTCACCTTGGGGGCTACCTCGGCGTAGTCGTCGTCCGATGCGCAGACAACCACAATCTCGGCCTTCGAGGCGAGTGCGGCCTCTACGCCCTCCTCAACCGACTTGAAGAAGGTGTTGTCCTCCACACGGATACCGGCACAAGCGAAGAAGTTGCACGAGAACTGGGCGCGGGCGCGGGCCATACCGAGCGAACCGCACGTCAGCATGAAGGCCTTCGGGGTCTTGCCCGAGCGGTCAACCTCCAGACGCATCTTCTCGAAGGCCATGGCACCACGGTAGGCGTTCAGCACGTTGCCCTCCTTCAGGTCACGCTCAACCGACTCCAT
>JAFQHI010000056.1 GCA_017398045.1 Alistipes sp.
CGCACTTTCGGGCAGTAGCGACCCATTGGGTGTGGCACAAGGGTGTAAAACCGACCCATAGATTTTCGGGCGTTCAAAATGGGCAAAAACCCTTGTGCGGTCGGCGTTGCCGTCCGCTGTGAGTCGAGGCGGGGCGGTTCACCGACCCCGACTCTTTCACCTGCTTGATTTTCGACCCTCGAAAATCGAGAGAAACGCCCGCAAAATCGCTCTGTTTTTCCTTGTGCGAAACACGCCCGAAACGGGGCTTGTTCGGTGGTCTGTGGGTGTCTGCTCCACCTCGGCGGGAAACTCGCCACACAGGGCGACACGGTGGCTCACAGGGGCGACATCCTTGCCCTGCTACATCCGCATCACCGGTGCTTCGCCACTGCCGTCCGAATTACCGCCGTGTTTTCGTTCCACCCATTCGTCGGGATCGAGTTCCTTGCCGATGAGGATGTTGTCGAACACCTCTTGGCGTTTGCTCATAGGCAGATCAGTCTGTCGATATGCCTTCTGCACGGCGGCAGTCACGTCATTCAGATCGTAGAACCATTGACAGTTATCCTTGCTGTCAAGGACACTGCACACGCCACCGTCAAGATAAAACTCGGCGGCGAATTTGATATGGGGATCGTATGGGATGTGGTCGGAGTGTGCTTCGTAGGCATCCTCGGAGATCCTCGTCACCTCACCGAAGGCTTCGGCGAAGGACGAGGGGGTTCCTCTTGCAGTACCGTTTTCGTACTGGCGGTAGAGGTTTGCGGCTGTAAGGAAGGTCGGCGTTTCGTGGGATATAAAATAACTGTGATTTCCGTTTTCGCACACGTGGATCACGCCGAGCTGCTTGACGGTATGCTCTGCTGCTTCGGGCGGATCGATCTCCTTGCCGACGAGGGCTTGGTCAAATATTTTTTCTCTGCTGTCCGTTCCTCGGTAATTGGAACGGTGTGCTTTGAATGCTGCTACAGACAGATCCCGCAGTCGGTAAGCCCACCATGCATTGTCGCTGCTTTGGCAGGTGGTGACCGTTCCCGCATCGAGATCGTAATCTGCCGCTACCTTGATGCGGTGGTCGTTCGGCATTCGGTCGCAGAGTTCTTCATACTGTGCGGCACTGATATGCTCCACCTCGCCGAAGGCTTCGGCAAACATTTTCGGGTTGGAGCTGAGTTCGCCACGGTCATACAGGCGGTACCTGTATGCCGTGGACAGCAGAGAGTCGAATAGCTCGCTTGTGAAGTATCGGTCGCTGCCGTTCTCATGAATGTGGAACACACCGAAGCGGCGACGGGCTTCTCGCTCGGCATTCTCTTGCGCTTCGATCTGCTCGATCTCCGCTTCGATACCGAGCTGCTTTTCGGGAGGCACGAGCTGGTCATAGAGGAATGCGAAGTGTTCCTTCAGTTTATCCTCCAAGGTCAGACCGTCATCGGCGAGTTCTTCTTGAACAGCTTTGAGATGCAGTTCGTTAAAATACAGAGTTACCTCAACGTGGTTCATCCGTTCTGCACCTCCTGGCCGCCAGCGCCCACGGCAGAAGAAGGAGAAGGTTTCGGTTTCTTCACGGGTGGTGCAGGCTTCGGTGTGTTACCGGATTTCATTTCAATGAATTCCCGCACTCCGGCAGGTACGGTTTTCGTGTACAGGGTTTCGAGGGAGCGTTCCAGCTCCGACTCCACCTGCACACCTCTCTGCGATAGATACATCTTCAGCGCAGAGAGCTTTTCCTCGTCAAAGGAAATCGTGATGGATGTTTTCTTCATTTCGGGACTCCTTTCACATGACCATTGCCTGACCGGTATCGGTGCAGGCGAGGTCGGGATCGTTTAGGATGGTCTGACCGTTGTTGTAGTCCTCGACCATCTTTTCCGCTTCTGTCTGTCGGTGGGTGGCATCGTACCAACGGGACTCCATCTCGTCGATGGTCTTATCGATGCTGTTTGGGTTCACGTGGTCGGAGTAGTAGGCGGCGGCTTCGAGGAAGGCTTCGCGCCCATGCTTTTTGTAGATGCCGTGAATGGATTTTATCTTACCTGCCATACCGCACCTCCTACATACT
>JAFQHI010000013.1 GCA_017398045.1 Alistipes sp.
ACAAGAGTTATTTGAGAGTATTGCTACCGCAAACCGCAGAAATTCGCACGATTCCCAAATCGTTACCACGCTCTTTTCAAAATAACTTCAAGTGTTTATTCTTCAAACGATTATATCAAATCGATAAAATATTAAAATAAAAAATAAGGAAAAGCTATGATTCAGAACGATGTAATTATTGCCTGCGACTTTAAGTCGGCCGAGGATACCTTCCGTTTCCTCGATTTGTTCAAGGACGAGGAGCGCAAACCTTTCCTCAAAATCGGTATGGAGCTTTACTATGCCGAGGGTCCCTCGATTGTGCGCGAAATTAAGCGTCGCGGTCACAAGATTTTCCTCGATTTGAAATTGCACGATATTCCCAACACGGTGAAGAAGGCGATGTCGGTACTCTCGCGTCTGGATGTCGATATGACCAACGTACACGCTGCCGGCACGATTGATATGATGAAGGCCGCCCTGGAGGGGCTGACGCGTGAGGATGGTACGCGCCCCCTGCTGATTGCCGTGACGCAGCTCACCTCGACGAGCGAGGAGCGTATGCAGCAGGAGCTGCTCATTAACGCCTCAATCAACGACACGATTGTCAAGTATGCCCAGAACACGAAGGCGGCCGGCCTGAATGGTGTGGTCTGCTCGCCCCTCGAGGCCGGCATGGTGAAGGAGGCTTGCGGCAAGGAGTTCCTGACCATTACCCCCGGTGTGCGCTTTGCCGATGGCGAGGTGGGTGACCAGGTGCGTGTGACGACCCCTGCCCGCGCTCGCGAGATTGGCTCCGACTTTATCGTCGTAGGTCGCCCCATTACGGCAGCTGCCGACCCCGTAGCGGCTTATCGTCGTTGTGTGGCAGAGTTTTTGGGCGAGTAACCCGAAACGAAACAGATGAAACACGTACAACTTTTCTACCTGAAGAATTGCCCCTTCTGCAAGAAGGCGTTGCGCTATATCGAAGAGGCAAAGGCGGCCCATCCCGAGTTGCAGCCGCTCGAAATCGAACTCATCGAGGAGTCCGAGGAGCCGGATGTGGCCGATAAGTACGATTACTACTACGTGCCGACCTTCTACCTCGACGGGGTGAAGGCACACGAAGGCGGCATCTATCCCGACGAGGTGACGGAGTTGCTGCGTAAAGCATTGGAATAGAATTAAATATCAATACAACTATGGAGAAACTTATTGCCAAAGATTTGCTGTCGATTGGTGCCGTATTCCTGCGCCCCGACCAGCCGTTTACCTGGGCCAGCGGTATCAAAAGCCCGATTTATTGCGACAACCGCCTGACGCTGACCGCCGTAGAGGTGCGTAAGCACGTGGAGGCAGGTCTGGCCGAGATTGTCCGCACGAAATTCCCCGAGGCCGAGGTGCTGATGGGTACCTCGACGGCCGGTATCGCTCATGCCGCCATCACCGCCACGATTCTCGATATGCCGATGGGCTATGTCCGCTCGGGTCAGAAGGACCACGGTCGCGGTAACCAGATTGAAGGTAAGCTCGAGAAGGGCCAGAAGGTGGTCGTGATTGAGGACCTCATTTCGACCGGTGGCTCCTGCATCGAGGTGGTCAATGCCCTGCGTGAGGCCGGTGCCGAGGTGCTGGGTGTCGCTTCCATCTTCACCTACGGTATGAAAAAGGGTCTCGACCGTATGGCCGAGGCCAACGTGATTAACTACTCCCTTTCCAACCTCGATGCCCTCGTAGAGGTAGCCGCCGAGGAGGGTTACATCAAAGTAGAGGACAAGGAGAAGCTCATTAAGTTCAGAAATAACCCTTCAGACGAGTCTTGGATGAAGTAATTTCTGTAATTTCGATTTTATAGGGCATATTTTGCACCTACTCGCTTGGCGTGAATGGGCAGTACGCTCAAGTACAGCCCATCCACACCAACCTTCGGGCGGCACAAAATCTGCACCTCTAAAATCAAAATTATGGTAGTTCGATTTTGTAGAGCATCTTTGCGCCTCCCGCTTTCGGTCGTGAATGGAAGTACGCTTAAATACAGCCCATCCGCGCCCACCGCACAAAGCACAAAATCTGCTCCTCTAAAATCAAAATTACGCGTTGAGGGATAAGAAAATAACGACCTTAATGAAATTAAAGAGAATAAAGAAATTAACGATTTCTGTGTGTCTCTTTAATATCCTTAAAATCTTTCAGCTCGTTATCTACCGCCTGCCCATTTTGAATTTTGAATTCTAAATTTTGAATTTACCACTATGCGTCATTTAATCGACCCGACCGACCTCTCCGTAGCCGAGATTCATGAGATTGTTACGCTGGCCGAAGATATCATTGCCAACCGCGACAAATACCGCGAGGCTTGCAAAGGCAAGAAACTCGCCACCCTCTTCTACGAACCCTCGACCCGCACCCGCCTCAGCTTTACATCGGCCATGATGGAGCTGGGTGGTCAGGTGATTGGCTTCTCGGATGCTGCCTCCTCCTCCGTATCGAAGGGTGAGACGGTAGCCGACACGGTGCGTGTCATCCGTTGCTTTGCCGACATCATCGCCATGCGCCACCAGAAGGAGGGCGCACCGCTCGTCGCCTCACAGTATGCCGGTATTCCGGTTATCAATGCCGGTGACGGCAGCCATGCCCACCCGACGCAGACCCTGACGGACCTCCTGACCATCAAACGCGAAAAGGGCCGTCTGGACCACCTCACGATTGGTTTCTGCGGTGATTTGAAGTTCGGCCGCACGGTCCATTCGCTCATTAAGGCCCTCTCGCGCTACGAGGGTATCCGCATCTACCTCATTTCGCCCGAGGAGCTGCGTCTGCCGAGCTATATGCTCAAGGAGATGCGTGCCAACTCGGCCCTCGAGTTCGAGGAGGTACGCACCATGGAGGAGGTGATGGATAAGCTCGACATCCTCTACATGACCCGCGTGCAGAAGGAGCGTTTCCTCGATGAGGAGGAGTTCGACCGCGTGAAGGACAGCTTCGTGCTCGATCCCGAGAAGCTCAAGGCCGCCCGCGAGGATATGATCATCCTCCACCCGCTGCCCCGCGTGAACGAGATCACCCGCTCGGTCGATAACGACAAACGCGCCGTCTATTTCCGCCAGGTCGAGAATGGTAAGTTTGTCCGCATGGCCCTGATCTATACGCTCCTGAAGTGGGCCGACGAGAACAAGCCCTTCGACAAGACCCCCGTCTTTGGCGAGGAGTATATCACGGGCGACTACACCTGCCCCAACAAGCGCTGTATCTCCGCCACCGAGGATGTCGATCCGATCTTCCGCTACTCGGAGGATGGTACGCTGCGCTGTGCATACTGCGAGGCCAAAGCCAGGTAGCGAGCAATTTTCGAAGGTGATTGCTGCGTATGCTTGGCGGCTCAATCCTCACATACGAAGAGTATGCTGCGGTTTGGTCACCTGCGCAAGCCTTGAAATCCCTCTCCGATAATTCCTCTCCGGAGGGTTTCGCAACAGCCTTTCGGTTGCCCTTCGGCAACTTCCTTGAAACAAAATATCCACCACACCAAGCAAGTCTTGGGTGGTGGATATTTCGTTTCAAAACCTCCTAAAGGAGGCCCGAAAGGCCGCAATCGGGAACGCACATTAAATAATAAAATACTTACATTCCCTCCTAAATCCTCCCTTTGAGAAAGGGAGGACTTGCACGCTTCGGCCATTGGCCTCGCTTTGGGTGGTGCAAAATAAAACTCTTTCTTATACTTATTAAAACATAAAGCCAAATTTGAATTGAATGGCTTTGTAATAAATGCCTGCACCCTCTTCGGTAACAGACTGGATGTTGTAACCAATCTGCGCCTTAAACTTACCTCCGACGACACCGATTGCAAAACCGTAGGTGCCACCGGACATCTTTTTAATATCTTCTGTGACACCGAAGCCCATACCCATATCCATTGATAAGAAGGGTTGAATATTCTCGAATTTAGGCAGATAACCCTTCATGTTTACATATACGGGAACAACTAATTCGCCTCCGGCAATGGTGTTGTGGTAGTAATCCAGACCTGTTCCAATACCCGTTGAGAAATGCTCGCCGATACGAATACCTTGAATCGTATGCAGGTTGAAACGACCCATTTTCTCCGTTTCGAGATTGAGCGAATATCCAAATTCAACCTCACCCTGATATTTTACGGGAGATTGTTTCTCCAATTCCTGCGCACTGACATTCCAGGCAGTGTGTACAGCTACGAGAAGTAAAAAGATCTTTTTCATAATACATTGATTTAGTTAAACAAAAAGTTTCTTTGCCGTCAGATGGCAACCGTTTAACTCAAAAGAGAAGCGTGGTCTGGACTTACTGCAACGAGGTACGACCAAGCACCTACAAACACATAAGCACAACCCACGCTATACAGCGAGGGCATTTACTGTGCCTATTGGTGTGTTTGCTCTTAAAATTGGTCGTTTTCGTTGCAAACCAATAGCCTAAATGCCATCTAATATGTAGCTATCCCGTGGATAGCATTACAAAGATAGCAGATTTTAGGCATTCTACCAAAAAAATCTTTTGTGGTAAGGTTGAGTAGCACCCGAACAGGAGCGAAGCGACTAAGCCTCCCTTATCAAAGGGAGGTTTGGAGGGATTGTCATTATGTTCTACAAAATATCCACAAAAACGAGCTTGGCCGTTTTTGTGGATATTTTGTTAGTAGAATATTCGGGCGAAAGGCTTTGCCGTTGCCCAAATTTTTCGTACTTTTGTCCGAAAGTTTTTTCGAGGGGCATGAGCGACTATCAGCATACGATTTTACAGCCGCAATGTAGTCAATCGACTGGAGGGTCGGTGGGCTTGTCGGGCGGTGGTGTGCAGGTGGAGTGCGCCCCGATGAAAAAGATGAAAATGCAAGCAGATTGTGCCTTGATGTGATACGTGCCGCCACGTCCGTAGGGATGTGGCGGCTTGTTTTTCGCGCGGGCGCAAGAGCCATGATTAGCAAATTGAATGACAAATAAAAGACAAAATAGCCATGAAAGTTGGAGTTATTATGGGCTCGGCAAGCGATTACGAGGTAATGAGCGGAGCCATCAAGACATTGGAAGAGTTCGGTATCGAGTACGAGAAGCGCGTCATTAGCGCACACCGCGCACCCGATGCCCTGGCCGAGTGGTCGAAGACGGCCAAGGAGCGCGGTCTGAAGGTCATCATTGCCGGTGCGGGCGGTGCTGCCCACCTGCCGGGTGTGATTGCCGCCATGACGACCCTGCCCGTGATTGGTATTCCGGTGCGTTCGAAAGCCCTCAACGGCATGGATTCGCTCCTCTCGATTGTCCAGATGCCCTCGGGTATTCCCGTGGCAACGATGGCCATCGACGGCGCGAAGAATGCCGCCCTGTATGCCGTGTCGATGCTGGCCCTCTCGAACGAGGAGCTTGCCGCCAAACTCGATGCGTTCCGTCAGAAGCAGACCGAGGCGGTTCTCAAGGTTGAGATTTAATCCCCAACAGCACAATCCCCAAACAAGACCATGAAAAATTTCCGCATATTTGTTGAGAAGAAAGACCGCTTCCGTGTCGAGGCCGAGAGCCTGAAGCGGGAGCTGAACCAGAACCTGAATCTGTCGATTGAGGAGTTGCGCCTTGTGTGTGTCTATGACCTCTTTGGTTTCACGGAGGAGCTGAAGGAGAAGTGCCGCTACGGTGTCTTCGGCGAGGTGGTGACCGATACCGTGACCGACGAATTCGACACCGAAGGTCGTCCCTCGCTGGCTGTGGAGTTCCTCCCCGGTCAGTTTGACCAGCGTGCCGCCTCGGCGGTGGATTGTGTCCGCCTGGTGGACCCCACGGCCGATGTGCGCATTCGCTCGTCGAAGCTGCTGGTATTCGATAAGGGCGTTACGGAGGAGCAGATGGCCAAGATTCGCCACTACTACATCAATGCCGTCGAGTCGCGCGAGAAGAACCTCGATATCCTCTCCGAGCAGGAGCAGGCCGAGGTGATTCCCGTAGTGGTGCTGGAGGGCTTCCGCGAGATGAAGCAGGAGGAGTTTGCCGCCTATTGCAAGCAGATGGGCCTGGCGATGAATGCCGACGACCTGGGCGAGGTGGTGCGCTACTTCCGCGAGGAGGGTCGTGACCCCTATGAAACGGAGCTGCGCATCCTCGATACCTATTGGAGCGACCACTGCCGCCACACGACCTTCACGACCGAGTTGGAGGGCATCACCGTTGAGGAGTCCTTCCTCAAGGAGGAGATTGAGGGTTCGCTGGCACTCTATCTGAATATCCGCCGTGAGTTGGGCCGTGAGCATAAGCCCCTTTGTCTGATGGATATGGCCACGATTGGTGCGCGTGTGTTGCGCAAGCGCGGTCTGCTCGATGATATGGAGCAGAGCGAGGAGAACAACGCCTGCTCGATTTTCGTCGATGTCGATGTCGATGGCCAGACCGAGCGTTGGCTCCTTCAGTTTAAGAACGAAACGCACAACCACCCGACCGAAATCGAGCCGTTTGGTGGTGCTTCGACCTGTCTCGGTGGCGCGATTCGTGACCCGTTGTCGGGCCGTAGCTACGTCTATCAGGCGATGCGCGTGACGGGTGCGGGCAACATCTACCAGAAGGTGGAGGATACGATTCCCGGTAAGTTGCCCCAGAGCATCATTTCGAAGAAGGCCGCAGCCGGCTATTCGAGCTACGGCAACCAGATTGGTCTGGCTACGACCCACGTGCGTGAGGTGTATCACGACGGTTATGTGGCCAAGCGTCTGGAGGTAGGTGCTGTTGTCGGTGCCGTGAAGGCCGAAAATGTACGTAGAGAAAGCCCTACGCCGGGTGACAAGGTGATTTACCTGGGTGGTCGCACGGGCCGTGACGGCATCGGTGGTGCTACGGGTTCGTCGAAGGAGCATGACGAGAAGTCGCTCGAGACGTGCGGCTCGGAGGTGCAGAAGGGTAATGCCCCCGAGGAGCGCAAGTTGGAGCGTCTGTTCCGTCGTCCGGAGGTGACGCGACTGATTAAGAAATCGAATGACTTTGGCGCAGGCGGTGTCAGCGTAGCCATTGGCGAGCTGACCGATGGTCTGGATATCTATCTGGACCGCGTGCCGACCAAATATAGCGGTCTGAACTCCACGGAGCTGGCCATCAGCGAGTCGCAGGAGCGTATGTCGGTGGTCGTAGAGGCCAAGGATGTCGAGGAGTTCATGGCCTACTGCCGCGAGGAGAATATCGAGGCGGTCCATGTGGCCGATGTAACGGACACGGCCCGTATGCGTATGTATAATAAGGGTAAGCTGGTGGTTGATTTGAGCCGCGAGTTCATCGATTCGGCCGGTGCCAAGCACTATGCCGAGGCCAAGATTGGTGCCGTTGAGGCCTGCAACCCCTTCCTCCGTGAGATGGAGGGCGCAACCCTAGAGGAGCGTTTCAAAAAGAACCTGGAGGATTGGAATGTCACCTCGCAGAAGGGCCTTATCGAGATGTTCGACTCGACGATTGGCCGTTCGACCGTCCTGATGCCCTTTGGTGGTAAGACGCAGCGTACCGAGACGCAGGTTTCGGTGCAGAAGCTGCCCGTGGATGGCTATACCGATACGGCCTCTATCATGGCCTACGGTTACAACCCCAACCTGGCTACGTGGAGTCCCTACCATGGTGCTGCCTATGCAGTGGTGGAGGCTGCGGCAAAGGTGGTGGCTGCCGGTGCGCGATTCGATAAGATGCGCTACTCGTACCAGGAGTACTTCGAGCGCATGACCAAGGAGCCGACCACGTGGGGTAAGCCCCTCTCGGCCTTGTTGGGTGCGTTGAAGATGCAGGTGGAGCTGGGTCTGCCGTCGATTGGCGGTAAGGACTCGATGTCGGGTACGTTCCAGGATATCAACGTGCCGCCGATGCTCATGGCCTTCGGTATCACGACCGTTGATGCCAAGCAGGTGATTTCGACCGATTTGAAGGGCGCGGGCCACAACCTCTACCTCGTGCGCCATACGCCCGATGAGAACTATATGCCCGATACGGACCAGCTGAAGCGCAACTTTACCTTCGTCAGCGATGCCATTGAGCAGGGTAAGGTACTCGCCGGTTGGGCAATCGGCATGGGCGGCGTAGGTGAGGCTGTTGCAAAGATGGCCTTTGGTAATAAGGTCGGCGTGCAGCTGACGATGCCCGAAAAGGAGCTGTATGACTACGCTTACGGCTCGATTTTGGTCGAGGCAACTACGACGCTCGACTACGAGAACGCTTGCCTTGTGGGTCGCACCATCGAGGAGGAGGTTATCGAGGTCGAGGATGTAAAGATGCCGCTGGAGGAGCTGTTCGAGGTGAACCGCGCGAAGTTCGCCACGGTCTATCCCGATACGTGCAAGAACGAGGCCGAGGTGATGTCATCGACCCCCGAGGAGCGCACGGATTGCTACCCGGGTGAGGCCGTAGAGCATCCCATTGCCTACCTGCCCGTCTTCCCGGGTACGAACTGCGACTACGATACGGCCAAGGCCTTCCGCCGTGCGGGTGCCGAGGTGCGTATGAGCGTGCTGTGTAACCTGGAGGAGGATGATATCCTGCGCTCGATTGACGAAATGTGCGCCCACATCCGTGAGGCCCATATCTTCGCCCTCAGTGGTGGTTTCTCGGCCGGTGACGAGCCGGATGGTTCGGCCAAGCTGATTGTGAGCGTGCTGAACAACGAGAAGGTGAAGGCGGAGATTCACGCCCTCTTGGACCGTGGTGGCCTAATTTTGGGCATCTGCAACGGCTTCCAGGCGTTGGTGAAGTCGGGTCTGCTGCCTTATGGCCGTCTGGGTATGGTGACCACGGAGTCGCCCACCCTGTTCCGCAACGACATCAACCGCCACATTTCGCAGATTGTCACCACGCGCGTTTCGACGACCCGCTCGCCCTGGCTCTCGGGCTTTAAGTTGGGCGAAGAGCATGCCATTGCCGTCAGCCACGGTGAGGGTAAGTTCGTGGTGAGCGAGGAGCTGGCCAAGGAGCTGTTCGAGCGTGGTCAGGTGGCCTTCCAGTATGTTGATGCCGAGGGTCGTCCGACGGCTGAAGCCCCCTTCAATCCCAACGGTTCGTCCTACGCCATCGAGGGTATCATCTCGCCCGATGGTCGTATCCTGGGTAAGATGGGACACACGGAGCGTTACGAGGAGCAACTCTACAAGAACATCGCAGGCGAGAAACGTCAGCCGTTGTTCGAGCATGCAGTGAACTATTTTCGCAAGAAGTAAAACGATATAAAGGTTAGGTTAAAAGACTATGAAGACGCTTGAAAAGCTCTATGAGGGCAAGGCAAAGCAGGTGATGGCTACCGATGACCCGCATCGGATTATCATCCATTACAAGGACGACGCCACGGCCTTCAACAACATTAAAAAGGCAACGATTCTCAATAAGGGTATCTTGAGCAATGCCATCTCGACCTTGATTTTCCGCCATTTGGAGGCAAACGGGATACCGACGCACTACATCGATACCCTCAACGAGCGTGACCAACTGTGCAAAAAGGTGCAGGTTTTCCCGATTGAGGTGGTCGTGAGAAACGTGATTGCCGGCTCGATGGCTCGCCAGCTGGGGCTGGTGGAGGGTCACGAACCCAAGAACACGATTTACGACATCTGCTACAAGAACGACGAGTTGGGTGACCCGCTGATGAACGACCACCAGGCCGTGGCGTTGGAGTTGGTTACCTATGAAGAGTTGGCCGAAATCTACCAGCTGGCCGGTCGTATCAACGAGGTGTTGAAGGAGTTGTTCCGCAAAATCAACATTAAGTTGGTCGATTTCAAAGTCGAGTTCGGTAAGACGGAGGAGGGCGCAATCGTTCTGGCCGATGAACTCTCGCCCGATACGTGCCGTCTGTGGGACAGCGAGACGGGCGAAAAACTCGACCACGACCGTTTCCGCCGCGATTTGGGTGGCGTGCGCGAGGCCTATGAGGAGATTTTAAGACGTTTGGAGAGTAGTACGAAATAAACGAGCTTCAGTAGCATAGTATGAATCAGTATCGGAATATCAACGATGAGTGTGGCGTATTCGGCATCTATGGGGTCGATGACGCCGCCTCGCTGACCTACTACGGGCTTCATGCCCTGCAACACCGCGGTCAGGAGGGATGCGGTATTGTGAGTGTGGATGACAACACCCATTTCCACCGTATCAAGGGCAAGGGCCTCGTAACGGAGGTCTTCAAAGGCGACGAATTGCAGTCGATGAAGGGTCGCATGGCCATCGGTCACGTCCTCTATACGGCTGCCGAGGGCAACCGCCCCGAGAATGTTCAGCCGCTCTACTTCCACCACAATTCGGGCGACTTTGCCATTGCCAACAACGGTAAGCTGGTCAATGCCGCGGAGTTGAAGAGCTACCTCGAGAAGCGGGGTAGTCTGTTCCAGTCCAACTCCGACAGCGAAATCCTGGCCCACCTTATCAAGAAGGATTATCGTGGCAACCGTCCCCGTATCGAGGCCATCCTGGATGCGCTGAATATGATGGAGGGTGCCTTTACGTTCCTGGTGATGACCTCGCGCCGTATCTATGCCTGCCGCGACAAGCACGGTCTGCATCCGTTGGCTCTCGGTAAGTTGGGCGACGGGTATGTGGTAGCGAGCGAAACCTGCGCCTTCGACACGGTGGGTGCCGAGTATATTCGCGATGTGGAGCCGGGTGAGGTGGTGACCATCGACCACCACGGCATCCGCTCGAACCACTACTCGCAGTTCAAGCACCATTGTATGTGTTCGATGGAGTATATCTACCTGGCACGTCCGGATAGCGATATCGAGGGGTGCAACGTACACGCCTACCGCAAGGAGTCGGGTAAGTTGCTCTTCAAGGAGGCTCCGGCCGAGGCCGATATCGTGGTGGGTGTTCCCGATTCGAGTTTGAGTGCCGCCATGGGTTATGCCGAGGCGAGCGGTCTGCCGTATGAGATGGGTCTGATTAAGAACAAGTATATCGGTCGCACCTTCATCCAGCCTACGCAGGCACTGCGCGAGAAGGGTGTACGAATGAAGCTCTCGGCCGTGCGGACCATCGTCAAGGGTAAGCGTGTCGTGCTGGTCGATGACTCGATTGTACGCGGTACGACCTCGCGTCGCATCGTGACGATGCTCAAGGAGGCGGGGGCTACCGAGGTGCATGTGCGCATCGCCTCGCCCACGATGACCGAACCCTGCTTCTACGGTGTGGATACGACGAGCTACGACGAGCTGATTTCGGCCCGTTTGTCGGTGCCGGAGGTCTGCAAAGCGATTGGTGCCGATACGCTGGCCTTCCTCTCCGAGGAGTCGCTCTACAAGGCGGGCAATCGTGAGGAGTTGTGTACGGCCTGCTTCACGGGTCGCTATCCGACGGCTCTCTACCACAACAGCGTTCATGTAAAATGCAAAAAATAACAAAACAACGATAAAGAACTATGGCTCAATCTTATGAAAAGGCCGGTGTAAACCTCGAAGCCGGCTACGAAGTGGTGCGTCGCATCAAAAAACACGTCAGCTCGACCAATCGTCTGGGTGTGATGGGTAACATCGGTGCCTTTGGCGGCATGTTCGACCTCTCGGCCCTGAAGGTCGAGGAGCCTGTGCTGGTAAGCGGCACGGATGGCGTGGGTACGAAACTCAAGCTTGCCTTTGCCATCGACAAGCACGATACGATTGGTATTGATGCCGTGGCCATGTGCGTAAACGATGTCTTGGCACAGGGTGCCGAGCCGCTCCTGTTCCTCGACTATGTGGCCGTGGGTAGCAACGAGCCGGCCAAAATCGAGCAGATTGTGGCCGGTGTGGCCGAGGGTTGCCGTCAGGCCGGTTGCGCGCTCGTTGGTGGCGAGACGGCCGAGATGCCGGGTATGTACACCGAGGGCGAGTACGATATTGCCGGTTTTACGGTGGGTGTCGTAGAGAAGAAGAAGCTCATCGACGGCTCGAAGGTCAAGGTGGGTGACGTGCTGGTCGGCATCGCCTCGAGCGGTGTCCACTCGAACGGCTTCAGCCTGGTGCGTAAGGTTGTATCGGATAACAACCTCGATTTGATGCAGGAGTATGAGGAGCTGCCCGGCAAGAAGCTCGGTGAGGCCCTTTTGACCCCGACGCGCATCTACGTAAAGCAGGTGCTGGAGGTGATTCGCAACTGCGATGTGCACGGCATCAGCCACATTACGGGTGGCGGTTTCGACGAGAACATTCCCCGCATCCTGAAAGAGGGTCAGGGTATCGAGGTCGTAGAGGGAACGTGGGAGATTCTCCCCGTCTTCCGTGCCTTGGAGAAGTGGGGCGGTATTCCGCACCGCGAGATGTTCAACATCTTCAACATGGGTATCGGTATGGTCATCGCCCTCGATGAGACGGAGGCCGAGAAGGCTATCGAGATGCTTGCGGCCCAAGGCGAGAAGGCTTCGGTCATTGGCCGTGTAACGGATACGGAGGGTGTTGTAATCCGCTAAAAAAAGAGCGTAGAGGTGGAGCATCGCATAGCCGTCTTTGCCAGCGGTCGAGGGACCAATTTCGAGGCCATCGTCGAGGCCACGGAGCGGGGAGAGATTCCGGCTCGCGTGGTCTTGGTCGTCACGGACCGACCCGAAGCCGAGGTGGTGACACGCGCTGCACGCCACGGGGTGGAGTGCTTTGCCTTTCGGCCGAAGGAGTATGCGTCGAAGGCGGAGTATGAGACGGAGATTGTGCATCGTTGCCAGGCGGCAGGCGTAGAGTTGATTTGCCTGGCGGGCTATATGCGGCTGGTGGGGCAGACCCTGCTGGAGGGCTATGGCGGACGCATCATCAATATTCATCCGTCGCTCCTGCCCGCATTCCGTGGCGCAAGAGCCATGGAGCAGGCCTTGGAGGCCGGTGTGAAGGTCTTTGGTGTGACGATTCACGAGGTGGATGCCTCGCTCGATGGCGGTCGCATCATTGCTCAACGCGCCTTTGAGTACGATGGCAACGACCTGGAGGAGTTGGAGCGCAGAATCCATGCCATCGAGTATCCCCTCTATGTAGAGACAATCAGAAAAATAATAACAAATAAATAGCAAGAAATGAGAGCATTAGTAAGTGTAAGCGACAAGCGTGGCGTGGTGGAGTTCGCCAAGGGACTCCGTGCGCTCGGTTGGGAGGTAATCGCCACGGGCGGTACGATGAAGCTGCTCGAGGAGAGCGGTGTGGAGGTCATCAACATCAGCGACGTAACGGGCTTCCCCGAGATTTGCGACGGTCGCGTAAAGACCCTGCACCCGAAGGTGCATGGCGGTCTGTTGGCGCGTCGTGACGATGAGAGCCACCTCAAGGCCTTGAAGGAGAACGCGATTGAGTTCATCGACATGGTGTGCGTGAACCTCTATCCGTTCCGTCAGACGATTGAGAAGGAGGGCGTGACGATGGATGAGGCGATTGAGAATATCGACATTGGCGGTCCGTCGATGTTGCGCTCGGCTGCCAAGAACTGGAAGGATGTGACGGTGGTTTGCCATCCGGAGGATTACGCCCAGATTCTGGATGAGATTCAGGCGCATGGCAATACGACGAAGGAGACCCGTCTGCAACTCTCGGCCAAGGCCTACACCCACACGGCACAGTACGATGCCATGATTGCTACCTATATGCGCAAGCAGGCCGGCCTGAACGAGAAGCTCTTCCTGGAGTTCGACCTCAAGCAGTCGCTGCGCTACGGTGAGAACCCCCACCAGGAGGCCAAGTTCTATGCCGAGAAGGAGCCTGTTTCGTTCTCGCTCGCATCGGCCAAGCAGCTGCACGGCAAGGAGCTTTCGTACAACAACATTCAGGATGCCAACGCTGCGCTGGCTATCGTGCGCGAGTTCGATGAGCCGTTCTGCGTCGGTCTGAAGCACATGAACCCCTGCGGTGCCGCCATCGGTCAGGATGTCGTAGAGGCTTGGACGAAGGCTTACGAGGCCGATAAGGTGTCGATTTTCGGTGGTATCGTGGCCGTGAATCGTCCCCTGACGAAGGAGGCTGCCGAGCTGATGAAGCCCATCTTCCTGGAGATTATCATGGCCCCGAAGTTTGAGGAGGGTGCATTGGAGGTCCTCACGACGAAGAAGAACCTGCGTCTGATCGAGGTCGATATGACGAAGGACGACACGACCAAGAAGCAGTATGTAAGCGTGCGCGGTGGTCTGCTGGTGCAGAACCTCGATACGCAGACGAAGGACGTAACGGCCGATATGTGCGTGACCGAGAAGCAGCCTTCGGCTGCCGATTTGGTCGATTTGAACTTCGGCTGGCGCATCGTAAAGCACGTGAAGTCGAACGCCATTGCGGTGGTGAAGGATGGCGTAACGCTGGGCGTAGGTGCCGGCCAGATGAACCGCGTAGGTTCGGCCGAGATTGCCCTGAAGCAGGCCAAGGCTGCCGGCGTAACGGAGGGTATCGTACTCGCTTCGGATGCCTTCTTCCCCTTTGATGACTGCGTGACGATGGCTGCCGAGTATGGCGTAACGGCCATTGTTCAGCCCGGTGGCTCGGTGCGCGACGAGGATTCGATTAAGAAGTGCAACGAGCTGGGTATCTCGATGGTATTCACCGGTATGCGCCATTTTAAGCATTAGGATTTCGAATCCTAATGCTTAAAAAGTTGCCTAAAAAGGTGATTTCTGCGTTCCGCTCCTCCTCGAAATCCTCACATACGTCCCGGTATGCTGCGGTTTCTCGGAGTTCGCAAGCCTTGAAATCCCTCTTTTTTCCAACTTTTTAGGTGTGGGAGGAATTGTATAAATAAAGGAATAACTAACATATGAAAGTTCTTGTTATAGGTTCTGGTGGTCGTGAGCATGCGATTGTCGATGCTTTGACCCGTTCGCCGCAGGTTGAGAAGATCTTTGCTGCCCCGGGTAATGCCGGTATGGCCGCCCAGGCCGAGTGTGTGGCAATTCGCGAAACGGAGATCGAGAAGCTCGCCGCCTTTGCCAAGGAAAATGGGGTAGAGCTGACCGTCGTAGGTCCCGAGGTGGCGTTGGCTGCCGGTGTGGCCGACTGCTTCAAGGCCGAGGGGCTGCGCATCTTCGGCCCTTCGAAGGCTGCTGCCCGCATCGAGTCGAGCAAGGAGTTTGCCAAGGAGCTGATGGCCAAGTACAACATCCCGACGGCCGGTTTCAAGGCCTTTACCGACTATGCCGAGGCCAAGGCCTATGTCGAGAGCCGTCCGCTGCCTGCCGTGTTGAAGTATGACGGTCTGGCTGCCGGTAAGGGCGTGGTGATTGCCCAGACGATGGAGGAGGCCGACGAGGCGCTGAAGGATATGCTGCTCGATACGAAGTTCGGTCAGGGCAAGGTCGTGGTGGAGGATTTCCTCACCGGCCCCGAGTTCTCGTTCATGGGCTTTGTCTCGGGCGAGAAGGTGTGGCCGATGCAGCTCGCCCAGGACCACAAGCGCGCCTACGATGGCGACAAGGGTCCCAATACGGGTGGTATGGGTGCCTATTCGCCCCTGCCGTTCGTAACGAAGGAGGACGAGGAGTTCGCCCTGAACGAGATTCTGAAGCCCGTAGCCGCAGCCATGGTCAAGGAGGGTTGCCCGTTTGAGGGTGTGCTGTATGGCGGTCTGATGAAGACCCCAGATGGCGTGAAGGTCATCGAGTTCAACGCCCGCTTTGGCGACCCCGAAACGGAGGTGGTACTGCCTCGCCTGAAGAGCGACATCGTCGATATCTTCTGTGCCGTGGCCGACCACAGCGATACGGAGCTGGAGTGGCACGACTTCATGACCCTGGGCGTTGTCCTTGCTTCGAAGGGCTACCCGGGCGACTATAAGAAGGGTGTCGAGATTGGCGGTCTGAACGAGGTGGAGGGTACGCTCTACCACATGGGTACGAAGGCCGAGGGGGAGAAGATTTTCACCAATGGCGGTCGTGTCTTGTTCGTGGTGGGTAAGGGCGCAACGCTCGACGAGGCGCGCCGAAACGCCCTCAAGGATGTGGAACGCGTGCAGTGCGACAACCTCTTCCACCGCACCGATATCGGTCACTATGTGTTTGATAAATAACGCGACAAAGATATGATTATCAGTGGTAAAGAACTGTCGGCCAAGATGAAGGCCGCAATGGCCGAGGAGGTCAAGACCTTCCCCGAGAAGTATGGCCGTGTACCGCACCTGGCGGTGATTTTGGTGGGCGATAACCCTGCCAGCGTGTCGTATGTGACGGGCAAGGCAAAGGCATCGGCCGAGGTGGGTATCAAGAACTCGACGATTCGTCGTGAGGCAACCATCACCGAGGAGGAACTGCTCGCCCTGATTGCCGAGCTGAATGCCGACGACGAGGTGGACGGTATTCTGGTGCAGCTCCCGCTCCCGAAGCATATCTCGGAGGATAAGGTGATTGCCGCCATCGACGTAAAGAAGGATGTGGATGGTTTCCACCCCGCCAATGTGGCTGCCCTCTGGCAGAAGCAGCCCTGCACGCTTCCCTGCACTCCGAAGGGCATTATCCGTATGCTCCAGACGGCCGGTGTCGAGATGGCCGGCAAGGAGGCTGTGGTAATCGGTCGCTCGAACATCGTGGGCCTTCCCGTGTCGAAGCTCCTCTTGGACCAGAACGCCACCGTAACCATCGCCCACAGCCGCACCAAGAACCTCGCCGAGGTAACCCGTCGTGCCGAGATTCTGGTGGTAGCCATCGGTCGCCCGAAGTTCGTAACGGCCGATATGGTCTCCGAGGGTGCTGTGGTCATTGATGTCGGTGTGAACCGCGACCCCGAGACGGGCAAGCTCTGTGGCGATGTCGATTTCGCTGCCATCGAGCCGAAAGCCTCCGTCATCACCCCTGTTCCCGGTGGTGTGGGTCCGATGACGATTACTTGTTTGATGGAGAATACTATCGAATGCTTCCTCAAAAACCGTTAGAGCGGCTCTTTTGGCGTTAAACTGCAATCCCGAAGTTCCTCACATACGCTCAAGTATGCTGCGGACTTCGGGATTTTGTTTGCCTAAAAATAGCTCGCTCTAACGGCTTTTGGTATGCTAATTTTGAATGCTAAATTCTACATTTTGAATTTGCTTTTCGCCACTACGCAAGCCTAAAAATCACCTCGTTATACAGAATTTTGCGTACTGCTAATAGTCCCCGTGGCCATTTGGTCGCGGGGATTTTGTTTGCCTAAAAATAGCTCGCTCTAACGGCTTTTGGTATGCTAATTTTGAATGCTAAATTCTACATTTTGAATTTGCAATTGGTATCGCTTTTGCAGGAGGCAAAAGCAAATACCAATGCTTATGGCAAATCTGTTTTTGGATGCGGTGGCCGCGAGGCGCACCTGCTACGACCTGGATGGCGACATCCCCATTCCCGAATCGCATATCGAGCAGATGATTGACCGCCTGCTGCTGACCGTTCCCTCGGCCTTCAACGGTCAATCGACCCGCATCGTGCTGCTGCTCGGAACGCACCACTACACCCTTTGGCGCATCGTCAAGGAGTCGCTCCGACCGCTCCTTACGGAGGAGCAGTTCGTAAAATCGGCTCGCAAAATCGACAGCTCCTTCGCTTCAGGCTTCGGTACGGTCCTCTTCTTCGAGGATCGACGCGTGGTCGAGGCACAGAAGGCACGCTATCCGCTCTATGCCGATAAGATGGAGGATTTCACCTCCCAATCCTCGGCCATGCACCAATTCGCCCTCTGGACAGCACTCGCCGATGAGGGCATCGGGGCCTCGTTGCAACATTACAACCCCCTGATTGATGACCGCGTGCGGGTGTATTGGAACATCGATCCTGCCTGGCGATTGGTGGCTCAAATGCCCTTCGGGATGCCCCTCTCCGCGCCCGAAGAGAAGGTGCAGCATACGCCCCTTGCAGCGCGAAGAATCTTTTTTAGAGAATGAGCGAATGCCGTAATGCGAGGGAGGTGGTTGAACCTCCCTCGATGTGCCTTAAATCGTCTTGGGCTTTTGCACCATACGAATCACGAGCGACAAGCCATAGACAATCAGGCCCCAAATCGGTGCAATCACGGCAGCTCTTACACCACCGCAAACCACCGCAGGCGATATATCTCCGGCCTGCATCAGCACACTGTTGGCCTGAAAGACACCAATCAGGAAGCCGCAAATGCCAATGACGAGAGCCAACAACCCCAATTCTTTCACGCGCGAAGGCATCTTCCATGCGGCTAAAAAGATGCCGACCAGGCAGAGGGTGATGAGCGACATATAGAGCGGGTTGCCCGTGCAATAGATTTCGTAGAGTGTGAATTGAGGAACAGCCACCGCCGGGTAGAGCGTTACTTCGCCACTTTCGGGATTGGTTGCAGAGGATTCATTTTGCGCGATTACATTCGTGAGTGTGGCGAGCGTAAAGAGGAGAATCAGTAACTTTTTCATTGGTTCTTTTCTTTTGGTTTAACAATCCGTGTTGGGAATTCCGCTACTGCAAAGATAGGGTGTAAGGGGGCGTTTTTGCAAGGTCAAAACCCCCGATTGGGGTGTTAAAAGCCCCAAGTTGCCCGTCGAGGCTTTTGCCGAAAGCCATTTTTCGCTATCTTTGTCCTATGCGAACACTTCTGACGATACTCTATTGGGCGGTTTGCCTGGTGGTGCTGGCAGCGATTCTTTCATCGCTCGGCTACCCCTTTGCCGATTCGATGTTCGTGGGGTCGATGTTCCTGCCCGGATTGTTGATGATTAAATACTTCCTGCCCCAAATCTCGTTTCGTCCGCTCCGACAAGGGGTGCTGAATCTCGTGTGGTTGGCAACGGCCGCCTTAGTGCTGACCTTTATGCTGCTCTTTGTGGTGAATGCCGAGCTGGAGGTGGGGCTGTTTGGCAATATGAACTTTCCCCCGCTGTTGGGTAACCCGATTTTCTTGCTCTTTGTCTTGGCCGCTTTGGCCCTGCCCGAGTATCTGTTGGATAACTACCTCAAGGAGCGCGAGGCGGCACGTCCCCAAACGGTCGATTTTATCTCCGAGCGCAGACATATCACCCTCCCCACGGAGGAGATTCGCTACATCGAGTCGCTCGATAACGAGGTGGTGGTACATACGGCGTCGGGTGAGAAACTCCGCACACGTACCCCGATTTCGCGTTGGGAGGCGACCCTCAACGAGCTGCACTTTGTCCGCATCCATCGCGCCTATATCGTGCGTCGCGTGTTGATTCTTCGCGCCTCGCGCACCGAGGTCGAGTTGGAGGGGGTAACGCTCCCCGTCTCGCGCAAATATGCCGAGCAGGTTGATAAGCCGTAGGCGGTCGGTTGTGACAAAAAAAGCCACCTTCCAACGAGGAAGGTGGCTTACTTGCTTAAAGGCCTCTATTACAAAGCACCGATCTCGTAGAGTGCATTGTTTACCTTGCGCGTAGCGTCAGCCGAAGCGGCGAACTTCTCGGCCTCCTCCTTCGTGAGGTCGATCTTCACGATCTTCTCCACGCCCTTCTTGCCCAGCACAACGGGAACACCGATGCAGATATCCTCCTGGCCATACTCGCCCTCGAGATATACCGAGCAGGGAACTACGGCCTTCGTGTCGTTGATGATGGCATCCACCACCGATGCTCCGGCAGCACCCGGGGCATACCAAGCCGACGTGCCGAGGAGCTTCGTCAGCGTAGCACCACCGACCATCGTAGCGGCCGAAACCTCCTCCAGCTTCTTCTTCGAGAGGAACTGCGTAGCGGGAACACCCTTAATCGAGGCCTTCGACAGCAGCGGCAGCATCGTCGTATCGCCGTGACCACCGATTACCATACCGTCGATGTCCTGGATACCTACGCCCGAAGCCTTCGAGAGGTAGCAGCGGAAGCGCGACGAATCGAGCGCACCACCCATACCGATTACGCGGTTCTTCTTCAGACCGGTCGACTTCAGCGTCAGATAGGTCATCGTATCCATCGGGTTCGAGATGATGACATAGATGGCCTTGGGCGACCACTTCGAGGCGTTGGCAACCACCGACTTCACGATGTTGGCGTTGATACCAATCAGCTCCTCGCGCGTCATGCCCGGCTTGCGGGGAATACCCGACGTGATGACAATCACATCCGAATTGGCCGTGGGCTTGTAACCCTCGGCATCGGTTGCCGTAACACCTACGAGCTTCGTTTTGTAACCGCACGTTGCGGCAGCCTGGAACATATCGAGCATCTTGCCCTCCGACAGACCCTCCTTGATATCAACCAATACTACCTCGCTGGCAATACCGCGAGCGGCCAATACATTGGCGCAGGTTGCACCTACGGCACCGGCACCTACCACTGTAACTTTAGACATAGTATAAACGTATTTTTTGTTAGTTAAACTTATTGTTCTAATCTATGTTGTTCTTGCCGCCGGTGGCGGCATTTGCAGTCTTCATCCACCCCCTAAATCCCCCTCGAGAGGGGGACTTGATTGCCGTCTTTCAGACGGCTTGGGTGCGCAACATAGTCAAAAGAGGGTAGCGTAAATTACTTTACTCTATCCTCTTTCCTCTTTGCTCTTTCCGCTTCGGAATTAGCCAATCAGCTCGGCGTACTGCTCGGCCGTGAGGAGCGAATCCCACTCCGACGCATCCGAAACCTTGACCTTGATGAGCCAACCCTCACCATAGGCATCCTTATTCACCAACGCGGGGTCGGCATCTACGGCATCGTTGAACTCGATAACCTCACCGCTCATCGGGGTAAAGGCGTCGCTCACGGTCTTTACGGCCTCAATCGAACCGAACACCTCGCCGGCTGCAAGCGTCTCGCCTACGGTCGGAACATCGACGAATACGATGTCGCCCAGCTGGCTCTGTGCAAAGTCGGTGATACCGATGGTGGCTACATCACCCTCCAAAAGACACCACTCGTGGTCATTCGAATACTTCAGGTTGGCAGGTACATTGCTCATATACGTAACTTTTTAAAGTGTGAATCTCTATTTGCCTACAAAGATAGGCTGTTATTTTTATAACAAAAAATAAAAACGGGTCAAAATTACCCGTCTTTATCCATTTTTTTGCTTTTTATCACAAATTCAATCTCCTTGAAACGGTAAGTGTGCCGCTCACCCCCCTCATGGCGTAGGATGAGCGCACCATCCGGCTCCACCCCCTCGATGACGGCACTCAACGCTTCGCCATCGGGTAGGCGGAATAGTTGGGCCTCCCCAAGGCGATACATACGGGCGCGGTAGTCGCTTTGCAGAGCCTCCCATTTTCCCGCTTGCAGTTGGTCGTATCGTCCCTGAAAGGCGGTTTGAAAGTTGCGTAACACCTCTTCGCGGTCGAACGTGTTGCCACGTTCGAGTTGCATGGAGGTCGGGTTGGGGAGCGAGGGGTCAAAATGGGTTTGATTGACGTTGAGTCCGATACCGATGACGGTGCGTCGGAGCGAAGCTCCCGCATACAAGTGTTCAATGAGGATGCCGACCAATTTGCAGTCCTCGACGTAGATGTCGTTTGTCCACTTGATGCGTGCCTCGATGCCGTAGCGAGCCATGCAGTCGCACAACGCGAGCGCGACTGCCTCCGAGAGGAAGAATTGGTCGCGGGCCGCCAGAAAGTGAGGCTCGACAACGAGCGTGAAGGTCAGATTCTGCCCCTCCGCGCTGTGCCACGAGTGGCCCCGCTGCCCACGTCCGGCCGTCTGACGCTCGGCCACGATGGTATCGCCATGCCCGAATTGGGCATCGCGTGCCAGATCGTTGGTCGAGGTAACCTCCTCAAAGTGAAAAACTTTCAACTCTCAACTCTCAACTCTTAACTGATATTGAACTCTCGGAGCGTGTCGTTGAGGCTCGTTTTTTTGTCGGTCGATTCCTTGCGGCGGCCGATAATCAGGGCGCACGAAACGCTGTATTCACCGGCAGGGAATTGCTTGCGGTAGCTGCCCGGAACAACCACCGAGCGAGCGGGAACATAGCCCTTGTAGGTGATAGGCTCCTCGCCCGTGACATCGATGATGTGGGTCGAGCCGGTGATAACCGTGTTCGAACCCAGCACCGCCTCACGGCATACGTGCGCACCCTCTACGACAATCGAGCGCGACCCGATGAAGCAATTGTCCTCGATAATCACGGGAGCCGCCTGTACGGGTTCCAATACACCACCGATGCCCACGCCGCCCGAAAGATGAACGTGCTTGCCGATTTGGGCGCATGAGCCGACCGTAGCCCACGTATCGACCATCGTACCCGTATCGACATAGGCACCGATATTGACATACGAGGGCATCAGAATCGCTCCCGGGGCGATGTAGGCACCGTAGCGGGCAACGGCCGACGGCACAACGCGCACCCCGAGCTTATCGTAGTCGTGCTTCAGCTCCATCTTGTCGAACCACTCGATCTCGCCACCCTGCATCTTGCGCATGGGCTGAATCGGGAAGTAGAGGATAATGGCCTTCTTGACCCACTCGTTTACCTGCCAAAGGCTCTTTTCGAGGTCCACAGGTTCGGCCGTGCGCAGCTGGCCGGCATCGACGAGGCGTACCACCTCGCGGATAGCCGCCTCGGTGGCGGGTTCTTTCAGCAGGGCGCGGTTCTCCCACGCCGCCTCGATGAGTTGTTGCAATTGTTTCATATATATCGTTTTTTTGTTTTCCTGCGACCAAAGGTAACTATTTTTTTTTAACTTTGCACCCGGTAATACGGAAAACGATGAAAGTATATAAATTCGGTGGTGCCTCGGTGAAGAATGCCGACGGTGTGCGAAATCTTCGCCAGATTATCGACGACGAGCAGCAGCTCTTTATCATTGTCTCGGCCATGGGCAAGACGACGAACGCCCTGGAACGTGTCTTTGCCGCTGCGCAGAAACACGACCCGCAGGCCGCTCAAACCGAGATTGACCAAATCCGCGAAAATCATGCCGCCATCATTGCCGACCTCTGGCATGGTCCCCGCAAGCTCGACCGCGTGGAGGCACTGTTTGCCGACCTCGAGGCCTTTGTGGTGGCCAACAACTACACCAAAGAGGAGGCCGAGGCGTGGTACGACCGCATCGTGGCCTATGGCGAGTTGGTCTCGACGACCATCATCTCCGAATACCTGACCTTTGCCGGCCTCAAAAACAGCTGGATAGATATGCGTAAGGCCCTGCGTACCGAGCAACGCCACAAGGATGCCGAGGTCGATATCGAGGCATCGACCCCCTTGCTGAAAGCCGCCTTGCAGACGGCCGGAGGTTCGGTCTTTGTGGGACAAGGTTTTATCGGTGGTGCGCCCGACGGCACGACGACGACCCTCGGTCGCGAAGGCTCGGACTACTCGGCTGCCGTGGTGGCCAACATCCTCGATGCCGAGTCGATGTCGGTGTGGAAAGATGTGGACGGCGTGCTGAATGCCGACCCCAAAATCTTTCCCGATGCCGTGCAGATTGCCGAGCTGAACTACCTTGACACGATTGAGCTGGCCTACAGCGGTGCGCAGATTATCCACCCCCGCACAATTAAACCCCTGCAAAACAAGAACATCCCCCTCTATGTGCGTCCCTTTGGCGACAAGCGCAAGCCCGGCACCGTCATTCGCGGTATGTCGGCCAAGGTTGATGTACCCATCCTCATCTTGAAGAAGGAGCAGGTCTTGCTGACCATTCGCTCGCGCGACTTCTCGTTTGTTTTGGAGGAGAAATTTGCCAAGATTTTTGCCCTACTCGAGAAATACCGTCTTAAGGTGAATCTTATCCACAACTCGGCGGTCAATCTCTCCCTCTGCGTGGACCAGTCTTGGCACATCAGCGAGGCTGTTGCTGCGCTGCGCAAAGCAGGTTTCGACGTCATGAAGGCAGAGAACATGGAGTTGCTCACCATTCGCGGCTACACCGACGATCTCTGGCGTAAATATGCCCGCGGTCCGCAAGTCTTTATTAAGCAGTCGACACAGGCGACGGTGCGTATTGTGCGCAAAAAAGCGTAGCTTTTCCATTTTATGCGGAACCTTCCGCACTTCCCTCGCAAGCCCCGAATGGGACGTACCTTAAGTACTACCCATCCGGGGCTTACTTCACGAAGCGCAGAATCTTCTCACCTAAAATGAAAAAGCGGTCGTGGTGCTGACGACCTAATCACAAAAGCGGCTTCTTAAGCCGCCCATCCAGGCCGAACTTCGTCATGACAAAATCTGCGCCTCTAAAATCAAAAAACGGTCGTGGTACTGAATACCTAAATAACAAAAGCCGGCTCTTAGCCGGCCATCCGGGGCTTACTCCACGAAGCACAGAATCTTCTCACCTAAAATGAAAAAGCGGTCGTGGTGCTGACGACCTAATCACAAAAGCGGCTTCTTAAGTCGCCCATCCAGGCCGAACTGCGTCATGACAAAATCTGCGCCTCTAAAATCAAAAAACGGTCGTGGTACTGAATACCTAAATAACAAAAGCCGGCTCTTAGCCGGCCATCCAGGGCTTACTTCACGAAGCGCAGAATCTCCTCACCTAAAATGAAAAAGCGGGGTCGTGCATGAAAATACCTTAAGTCACCTTAAGCACCCTTAAGCACCTTTAAGCACCCTTAAGTAACTTTAAGCACCTTTAAGCCACCTTCATTAGCCTTCTTATTCTTGCTGCTTGTCGGTCAGCTTTTTGATTGCCTGTTCGAGGTAGGCTTCAATATCCCGTTCAACCAACTTATAGAGCGGACAATCGGTATAGTTCTCGTTGTCGAGCAGCACATCGCGTATCGAGCGGGTTGCATTCTTGTAGTTGGCGACCTCGTTTTTGAGGGCAACACCCGTTTTGTTCGAGGCGTGGATGCGGGCCATTGACATCTCTTTGAGTTTGTCGCACACGTTTTGCAGGCAGACCATCACCACGTTGTCCATCAGCGTATGACCGTGCATATAGAGATAGGTCGTCTCGGGGGTCACACCGCGGGCTGCCAGGAGCTGCTCGAACCGCTTCATCGGCTCGATGAGTTTCGGGTTCTTTTCGCGCAACATCCGTTCGCGACGGGCCACATTGCGTCCCAGCCACAGCAACGTATTGTCTCCGTTGTTCGACAGGTCCAGGTAGCCGAGCTTTACGGCCGCCTTGAAGTCGGCCAGCGGGAAGATGTGGTGATGCTCCATGCGGGCCGAGAAGGCATACCAGACAAAGAGCGGGTAAATCGTTCGCGAGTAGCCCTCCATGAAGCGCACAAAGTCAAAGATGCGCGTATCGTTTTTTGTCGCCTTGACGCAGACGTTGTGCAGCGAAGGGGCATAGCAGAGATAATTCTCCGTGGCGTAGGCGTAGGTGTGGAACAGGAAGGGCGAGTCGTTCACCAGGTGGGCCGTTTCGGTGGTCCCCTCAAAGAGGTAGTCGAAATCCGAATCGACGCAGAGTAACAGCTCCTCCGACGAGCGGGGAACCATACCCAGAATCACCTTCTTACCCTTCGGCAGGTCACCGCGGTCGGGAACCGAAATCTCGAAACGGATATAGGGGTTGCGGAAGTGGTCGAAGATGGAACGCCAAAAGGCGACATCCTCATAGCCCTCGACATAGACTTTGACGAGGTGCTTCTCCGAAGTGTCGGGTAGCGGAGTGGGTAGCCCCGGGTTGGGGTCACTCTTCGCAAAGGGGTTCAAACGCCCCAGTGTTTTGGTGAAGTTGTAAGCCATATAAGACAAAGATATGAAAAAAATGACTAAATTTGCACAGATAGAACCCGAATTTACCAAGTTTAATGTAACAATGGCAAATAACGATTGGAAAGCACGCCTCGGTATGGTCTATTCGACCAATCCCGACTTTGCGTACACGACCGACCAGGAGGAAGAGGTCGAGACATTGGAGCCGTCGAAACAGGAGTTGCGCGTATGGCTCGACCGCAAACAGCGCGGAGGCAAGGTGGTGACCCTTGTCAAAGGCTTTGTGGGGCGCGATGAGGATTTGCAGGTATTGGCCAAGATGCTCAAAACCAAATGCGGAGTGGGTGGTGCCGCCAAGGAGGGCGAGATTCTCATCCAGGGCGACCACCGCGACAAAGTGGTCGAATTGCTGCTCAAGAGCGGCTATCGTTGCAAGAAGGCAGGCAATTAGAGAAATTAAAAATTTAGAATTAAGAATTAAGAATTATCACTGACGCAATAGGCCAAAGCAAGGGGGCTTGTTTTGCGCTATGCATCAGCACTCATTCAAAATTGCTTATGCGAGGTTGGAAAATGTTATCGGTGGTCGTGATGCTCCTTGTGGGGCAGCGAGCCATGGCACAATATTATAGTTGGGGTGCTGATGCACCGATGCGGTGGCAGCAACTCCGAGGTGAGGGAGTACGCATCATCGCGCCCGATACGACCGAGGCGATTGCACGGCGTGTGTTGCACTATGTCGAGGCTGCACGTCCCTACATCGGTGCGGGATTTTCGCGCGGAGCGATGGCGGTTCCCTTTGTGCTGCACCCCGAAAATATGGAGTCCAACGCCTTGGTGATGTACCTCCCGAAGCGTGTCGATTACCTCACGGTACCCGCTGCGGAGAGCTACTCGATGCCTTGGTGGAAGCAACTCGTGGCGCATGAATACCGTCATGCGGTGCAGTACAACAACCTCAATCGCGGGGTGCCGCGCGTGTTGAGTTGGCTGTTGGGCGAACAGGGGTCGGTCACGAGCCTGCTCTTTATGCCTCTGTGGGCTTTGGAGGGCGATGCGGTGATGAACGAGACGGCCATGTCTACCTTCGGACGTGGTCTGCAACCCTCGTTCTCGATGGCCTACCGCGCCATTGGTGAGGGCGTAGGCCTCTCCTATAAGGGGAAAAAACGCAAAAATATCGACCGCTGGTTTTGTGGTTCGTACCGCGATTATATCCCCGACCACTACGCCTTGGGCTACCAATTAAGTGCCTATGCCTATGACCGTTATGGCGAAAATGTCTGGGATAAGGTGGGGCGTTATGCGGTGCGCAATCCCTATCTCTTCGCCACCACGCACGTCGGGTTGAAACGCTTTTACAACACTACGACCAACGAACTCTTTTACAATACGTTCGAACAACTCAACCGCCATTGGGCTCCGCTTGCCGAGGTCGAAGAGAAGAGCCATCGCCTGGTCGAGCCGAGCGAGCGCGACCATACGACCTATCGCTGGCCGCAGCAACTCACCGAAGCGGAGGTGGTGGCCGTGAAGAGCAGTTTGGCACGCACCCCCCGCATCGTAACGATTGACACCGAGGGCAACGAGCGCGAAGTGGCCGGCGTGGGTAATCTCTCCTCGCGTCCTGCCCTCTACGATGGAAAACTCTATTGGAGCGAGTACGAAAACTCCAAACTCTTCGAGGAGCGGGTACGCTCGCAACTTTGGATGGTGGATTTCAACAGCGTAAGCCAACGCCCCCGACGACTGCGTGAGGTGAAGGCGAACGCCCTCTATCCGACCCCCTCGAAGCAGGGGTTGGCCTGGGTGGAGTACCTGCCCGAGGGTCGCTATCGCTTGTGCGAAAACGGGACAACGCTTTACACCCTGCCAATCGGTGTTGAACTCCACGGCTTGGCTTGGGACGAGGTGACCAAAGCCTACTATACCATCGTGACCGATGATGCCGGTATGTCCTTGGCGCGTCTTGATAGGGAAGGGATGCATCCGTTGCGTCGCCCCGCCTATATTACGTTGCGCGACCTTCGCGCGGCCGACGGTAAGCTCTATTTCGGCTCGATTCAGTCGGGTAAGGACGAGGTGCATTGCCTGGATTTATTGGCCGGAGGGGTCGAAACGCGCCTTTCCGCGTCGAAATATGGTGCCTTTGAACCTGCCCCCTCACCGCAGGGACTTCTTCTGACGACCTATGATAGACGGGGCTATGTGCCGGCACGCCTGACCGAGCCGGTGCAGGATACGGTGCTGTGGTCGCAAACACCTGTTAATTTGGTCAATCCGTCGCGCCGCATTTGGCCGACCATCAACCTCGATACGGTCCACTTCACTCCGGAGATGGAGTCCGCACAAAGGGCTGAACAGCCGGCGAAACGCTACCGCAAATTCTTCCGCGGATTGAAACTGCATAGCTGGGCCCCCATCGCCTTCGACCCCTATGAGGTGATTGACGAACACGAATTTCGCCCCAATGTCGGTTTGACGCTCCTTTCGCAAAACCTCCTCTCGAATACCGAGGCCTATGCCTCCTACGGCTGGGATGAAAGCGAGGGGTCGCTCTTTAGGGTCGGCTTGCGCAACAACAGCCTGGGGTTGCGCCTCTCGCTCGACGCCACCTATGGCGGCTATCAGCAGTGCTATTCGGTGGGCTACTACGACAGTGACAGCGAAACATATTACTACCAGCCGACCCCTCGTCTCGATGACTATTACTCGATTACCGCTGCGGCAACCCTCCCCCTGCTTTATGACCGCGGTCGGAGCGTAAGACAGCTCTCGTTGGGGGTAGGGTGGAACTACTCGAACGGCCTGGTGTCGGACCTCGATGCCGTGCAGTGGGAGGATGGAAAAATAACGAATATCGATGCGTTGAGCTACAACGAGGGGTTGCATAAGATGAGCCTTTCGGTGGCCTTTGCCGAGCAAGTGAAGTTGGCACACCGCGATTTCCTGCCTCGTCTGGGCTATCGCCTGCAAGGCGGTTATTCGTTCAACCCGACAAACGACGATTTCGCCTCCTCGTTTGTCCTCTACGGTTCGGCCTACCTGCCCGGTGTGGCTCCGCACCATTCGTTGCAATTCGAAGCGGCCTATCAGGCGGCAGTCGGGGGCTATCGCACCCCTTCGGGAAGTCGCCTGCTGACCTACCGTTCGTCGCTGCTCCTTCCGCGCGGATTTCACAGCGCGGAGCTGCCTATCGACAACGGCCTGACGACCCTCTCGGCCAACTATCGATTGCCCCTCTGCTATCCCGAGGGCGGTATCCCTTCGGTGCTGTATATCAAGCGTATTCGCCTCGGTGCGGGGGTCGACTACGGAGCCTTCGACTACGGGCCGCGTAACTACGATGTGTGGTCGGTAGGTGGTGAGATAGCCTTCGATTTTAACGTGCTGCGTATGCCCGAATCGGCCACCTCGTCGCTCACGGTGCAGTGCTTCCGCACCTCGCAGGACGAGACCTGGCTTTCGCTCTCATTGGGACTTCCGTTCTAATTATCATAGATAATTTGAAAAATATGTCGTATCTTTGCTCCGTTATATCCTAAAAAGAGTCTATGGCAACGCAAAAAAAAGGCACCGTGAGTGCCAAAACGATACGCTGGATTTGGCTGATTTGCTTCGCTCCCGTTGCATTGGTGGCGGTGATGATGCTCTTGGCTGCTGTGGGGGCTTTCGGCCGTATGCCCTCGTTTGAGGAGCTGGAGAACCCGAAATCGAACCTCGCCACCGAGATTTACTCCGAAGATGGCAAGGTTCTTTCGACCTTCTTCATCCAGAACCGCTCCTATGTGCAGTATGCCGACCTCTTCCCGCAGGATTCGACGCGCCACATCTATCTCGATGGTTACAACGTGCCGCCCGTAGTGGCTGCGCTTATCTCGACCGAGGATGTCCGCTACCGCGACCATTCGGGTATCGATATTCCGTCGCTGGTGCGTGTGGCCGTAAAGACCGTCTTGTTGCAACGCTCGTCGCAGGGTGGTGGTTCGACCATCACGCAACAGCTGGCCAAAAACCTCTTCCCGCGTGATACGGTGCGCAATCGGGGTAAGATTGTCAAGACCACGAAGCTCGTGATGGCCAAATTCAAGGAGTGGATTACGGCTCTTAAACTCGAATACAACTACACCAAGGAGGAGATTGCCACGATGTACCTCAATACGGTGGAGTATGGCTCGAATGCCTATGGCATCAAATCGGCCGCTCAGACCTTCTTTGGCAAGGAACCGCACGAATTGGCGGTGCAGGAGGCCGCCATGCTGGTCGGCGTGGTGAATGCCCCGACCCGCTATTCGCCCGTCCGTAACCCCGAAAATGCACTGAATCGTCGCAACCTGGTGTTGCAGCGTATGCGTGTGGCGGGTGCTTTGACGCGCGAGGAGTGCGACTCGATAACATCCCTCCCCATTGTGCTGAACTACAAGCCCATCTCCCACAACGAGGGTACGGCTACCTATTTCCGCGAGATGTTGCGCCTCACGATGACGGCCAAGAAGCCCAAGCGCAACCAATTCTTCAACGAGTGGGACTATGAGCAGGCCCTGAAGGAGTATGAGGAGAATCCGCTGATTGGCTGGTGCAACAAGAACGAGAAGGCCGACGGTACGCCCTACAACATCTACCGCGACGGTCTGAAGATTTATACCACCGTAAACTCCAAGATGCAACGCTATGCCGAGCAGGCGGTGCAGAAACAGCTCGAGAGCCATATTCAGCCCCAGATGGATGCCCAGTATCGCTGGACCAAGACCCTCTTTGTCGATACCGAACCCGAGGAGCGCGACCGCATCATTCGTCGTGCCGTTCGCCAGTCGGACCGTTTCCGCGAAATGAAACAGGCAGGTATTTCGGAGAAGGAGATTGAGGCCTCGTTCGATAAGCCCTGCTCGATGAAGGTCTTTACCTTTAAGGGCGAGCGCGATACGTTGATGACCCCGCGCGATTCGATTTTGCACCACAAGCGCATCATGCGTGCTTCGTTTGTCGCCATCGACCCCCGCACGGGCTTTGTGAAGGCCTATGTCGGAGGCCCGAATTTCCGCTACTTCAAATACGATATGGCCAAGCAGGGCAAGCGTCAGATTGGTTCGACGATTAAGCCCTTTGTCTATACCTTCGCCATCGACCACCTCGGCCTGACGCCCTGCACGATGGTGCCGAATCTGCCCGTGACGATTGAGACCTCGAATGGGCAGGCTTGGTCGCCCAAAGAGGCCGGTAAGGTGGAGTATGACGGCGTGCTGCACCCCCTGATGTGGGGTCTGGCAATGAGCCGCAACAACTACTCGGCGTGGCTGATGAAGCAGGCCAAAGAGCCGGAGGCGGTGGCCGACTTTATCCACAACATGGGTATTCGCAGCTTTATCGACCCCGTGCCGGCCCTCTGTGTCGGCTCCTCCGAGTCGAATGTCTATGAGCTGGTGAGTGCCTTCTCGACCTTTGCCAACGGGGGTGTGCATAACGATGCCATCTTCGTGACGCGCATCGAGGACCGCCACGGCAACCTGATTGCCTCGTTCATTCCCCAATCGCAGGATGCCATTAACGAGCGCACGGCCTACACCATGTTGCAGATGCTGAAGCGCGTGGTGGATGCCGGTACGGCCGGTAGCCTGCGTTGGCGTTTCGATTTGCACGATGTCGAGTTGGCGGGTAAAACGGGAACCTCGAACGAGAACCGCGACGCCTGGTTTATGTGCGTCGCCCCGCGCATCGTGGCCGGAGCCTGGGTCGGTGGTGAGGACCAGCAGGTACACCTCCGCTCGCGTGGTGAGGGTAGCGTGTTGGCCCTGCCGATTGTGGGCGACTTCCTCAAGCAGGTCTATGATGACGGTTCGTTGGGCGTCAGTCGCTCGGACCAATTCGTGCGTCCGACGATGATTCCCGACTACGATTGCCCGATGTCGGTCGAGCCGGAGAGTGGCGCGGAATTGCAACAGACCGAGGATGAATTCTTCGAATAATACATTGTAAAATAACCAATTACATTACGACGATGAAATTAGCTATCGTAGGTGTTTCGGGTGCAGTGGGACAGGAGTTCCTGCGCATCCTCGAAAATCGCAACCTGGAGATTGATGAACTGGTGCTGTTCGGTTCGCCCCGCAGTGCCGGTACGACCTATACGTTTCGCGGTCAGGAACTGACGGTGAAACTTTTGCAGCACAACGACGATTTTAAGGGCATTGACTTTGCCCTCACCTCGGCCGGTGCCTCCACCTCGAAGGAGTTTGCCGAGACCATCACCAAGCACGGCACCATCATGATTGACAATTCGTCGGCCTTCCGTATGGAGGAGAATGTACCGCTTGTAGTGCCTGAAGTGAATGCGGCCGATGCCAAGAACGCGCCACGTCGCATCATCGCCAACCCCAACTGCACGACGATTCAGATGGTTGTTGCGCTCAATGCCATCGAAAAACTGTCGCACATTACCCGTGTTCATGTATCGACCTACCAGTCGGCTTCGGGTGCAGGTGCTACGGGTATGGCCGAGTTGGAGGCGCAACATGGCCAATTGGTGCGTGGCGAGGAGCCGATCGTTAATAAGTTTGCCTATCAGTTGGCCTACAACGTGATTCCCCACATCGACGTCTTCACCGAGAACGACTACACGAAGGAGGAGATGAAGATGTTCCACGAGACGCGCAAAATCATGCACTCCGATATCCGTGTTTCGGCTACCTGTGTGCGTGTGCCGGTCATGCGCGCCCACTCCGAGAGCATCTGGCTCGAGACCGAGCGACCCATCTCGGTTGAGGAGGCACGCGAAGCCTTTGCTGCTGCTCCGGGTGTTGTGGTGGAGGATTGTCCCGCCGAGAAACACTATCCCATGCCCCTCTTCCTGGCCGGTTGCGACCCCGTCTATGTCGGTCGCATCCGCAAAGATATCTCTTGCGAAAACGGCCTTACCTTCTGGTGTGTGAGTGACCAGATTCGTAAGGGGGCGGCGTTGAATGCGGTGCAGATTCTCGAATCCCTCCTATAGTTTTTCGATTTTATAGGGCACCTTTTGCCCTTCCTTGTCCGGCCTGAATGGGAAATACGTTCAGTATGTCCCATCCAGGCCGAACTTCGTCATGACAAAGGGTTGCTAAAGGTTGCTAAAGGTTACTAAAGGTTGCTAAAGGTTGCTAAAGGTTGCTAAAGGGGTCCCCTTAAGTCACTTTAAGCACCCTTAAGCACCTTTAAGAAACCTTTTCCCTTGCTTTCCTCTTCTTTTTTTGGGCATTGTTTTTGCACCTCGAGCGATTAAAACGTATAACGATGTTTTTCCGCTTACTTTTTATATCTCTCGTTATGTCCATGAATCTACAAGCTGCCGTGCGCTTCGAGCCGAAGCCGTTGCCCTATGCCTACGATGCGCTCTCACCCGTTATTTCGGAGGAGACACTGCGTTATCATCACGACAAACACTATGCGGGCTATGTCAATAAACTCAACGAACTCATCGCGGGAACACCCTTCGAGGGTGAGTCGTTGGAGGATATTATCATGACCTCCGACCGTGCGATTTTCAACAATGCCGCCCAGGTGTGGAACCACGAATTCTATTTCGAACAACTCTCCCCCGAACCGGCACTGCGCCCCTCGGAGAGCCTGCTCGAGGCCATCAATCGTCAATTCGGCTCGGTGGAGGCGGTGCGCGAGGCGATGAATCAGGCGGCCGTGAATCTCTTCGGGTCGGGGTGGGTATGGCTTGTTGTGGACGATGAGGGTGAACTGTCGATTCTCTCGACCCGCAATGCCGGTCTTCCGATGCGCCATGGCCTTACGCCACTCTTGGCACTCGATGTGTGGGAACACGCCTACTACATCGATTACCGCAACCGACGTGGCGATGCCATGCACGAAACCTGGCGTGTGATTGATTGGCGCAAAGCCGACGAACGCTATGAAAACAGATAAACGAAAAAGCTCGCTTCGGTTGTCGAAGCGAGCTTTTTTATGATACCGGCAGCCATTACAGGTGCTGCAACGTATATTCAATCATCTTTTGGCGCACGTTCAGCGTGTCGTCGGGCAGCATCGAGTGGTTCTGGTCGGGATAGACCATCATGTCGTATTGCTTGCCGGCACGATTCAGTGCGCGGGTCATCTCAATCGTGTTTTGGAAGTGGACATTGTCATCTGCCGTGCCGTGAATCAGCAGCAGGCGGGTCTTCTTGTCGTCCAACATACGGGCAAAGTTGATGGGCGAGTTGTCGTCGTAACCGGCTGCATTGTATTGGGGCAGGTTGTTGTAAATCTCCGTGTAAATCGTGTCGTAGTATCGCCACGAGGTAACGGGAGCTACGGCAATAGCCATCTTAAAGAGTCCCAACCCCTTCAGGGCGCAACCCAAGGCCATGAAACCGCCATACGACCAGCCGTAGATGCCGATGCGCGACGAGTCGATGTAGCTCTGCTTGGCCAGATAGTTGGCAAACGAGAGCTGGTCCTCGACCTCCAATTGCCCCAGACGACCGTAGGTGAGCTTCTTGAACTGCTCGCCACGGAAGCCCGTACCGCGACCGTCCGCGCAGGCCACGATGTAGCCCTTCTCGACCAGCGCATCCTCCCAATCCATCGACCAGCGGTCGGCCACGGATTGCGACCCGGGACCCGAATATTGGGTCAGCAGGACGGGATATTGCTTGTTGGGGTCAAAATCGGCCGGTTTGACGATATAGGCATTCAACTCATCGCCGCGCTCGGTCGTGAAGGTGAAGAACTCCTTGACGGGGCGTTTCGTGTAGTTCAGCTCCTCCTTCAGCTCCTTGCTTTCGCAGAGTGTGCGCACCGGTTCGCCATCACCGGTGGCAATCTCCACGCGGTTGGGGGTGGTGGCCGACGAGTAGGTCGAGATGTAGTACTTCATCCCCGCGCTCGGAGCAATCGTGTAGTAGCCCTTGTCGGTGGTGAGTTGCTGTTTCTGCGAACCATCGAGACGGATGCTGTACAGGGTGCGTTGCAGGGGCGAAGCTTCGGTCGAGAGGTACCATACGCGCTTGCCGTCCGTCCCTACGATATCCGTTACCTCCCACTCGCCGCGCGTAATGGGGCCTTGCAGACCGCCACGAATCGTATAGAGGTAGAGGTGCATATAACCCGTGTGGCTCTCCTGGCGGACAATGAAGCGGTTCTTGTCGATGAAGGTGATGGTCTTGTCATCCACGCGCTCGACATATTGACGCGCACGCTCTTCGTAGGCCACGTGCTGCGCGCCCGAATGTTCGCAAACCACCATCTCAAAGATGTTTTGGCGACGATTCAGGCGGTAGTACCACAGACGGCCATCGGGCGTATAGCCCAGGCGCGGAATGTATTGGTCGGTCTCACGGCCGGTGTCGATTTTGCGCTTTTGACCCGTCGTCAGGTCGGCAACCCACAACTCGACAATCGAGTTCGCCTCGCCCGCCTTGGGGTATTTGAACGAATAGGCCTCGTTGTAGAGCTTGCCGTCGAAACGCATCATCTGGAACTCCGCCACACGACTCTCGTCGAAGCGCAGGAAGGCCACCTCGCGGCTGTCGGGCGACACGGCATACGCGACCGTATTGCCGAACTCCTCCTCATAGACCCAGTCGGTGGTGCCGTTGATAATCTCGTTCCACGCACCGTCGGTCGTCAGGGCGCGACTCTTGCCTATCGCGAGGTCATAGACCCAGAGGTTGTTTTGGTCCGAGTAGATGATTTTTTTGCCGTCGGGCGTGAAGCGGGCATCGCGCGGTGCGGTTGCCTCGCGCATGATTTGCTCCATGCGCCCCTCGCTGACCAGGTAGTAATTCGTGGTGTAGGAGTGGCGATAAATGGGGGCATAGCCCGATGCGAGGAGGATTTGCTGCTCGTTGGGCGAGAGCTGGTAGTCGGTAATCTCAATCTGACGTGCCGACTCGGGCAGCAGGCTGCGCCCCTCGTTCTTCAGGGCATATTGATAGCGACGCACATCGCCCTTTTCGAGGACCGTATAATGTTCGCCATCGGCCATCGAGCGGATGCCGCGCACCGATTCGTTCATGCGACGAAGGCGCAAAATCTCTTGGTATTCGTTTTGAGCCGTGGCGACACCGCAAAGGAACATCGCCAGGAGGATAAACCATCTCTTCATGCCTGCTGCTTATATGTCGGTTGTGTCGAAGTCGTAGCCAAGGCGTTTGCCCGTGACAAACTTCGAATTGTCCATCTTCGAGTTGAATTGGTCCACCGTGACGCGCTTAAACTCCTCGTAAGGAGGCATCAACGGGTCGAAATCGAGTGCGTAGTGTACGGCATCCTCCAAAATCGGAATGAGCGTATCGCGCTCAATCTCCTTCTCGCCAAACGACTCGGCACGCAGCGAGTGTTGCTCCTTGCCCTCGACAAAATAGTGACCCTCGCGGTTGATGAAGATGCGACCGATGAGGTAGCCCTCGTCGGCGTTGCGGTTCAGCTTGAACGAATCGGAGAGGAAGTTGTAGATGTTAATCACACCGCAGTAGGCACGTGTGCGGTCCTCACTCACCGAACGGCTCTTCCATACGGGGTGGTCGCTCGGAAAGACAAAGACGTCGGTATGCATCTGGAAAATCAGCAGGTCGTTGGCCACCTGCAATTGCGCCTCGTATTTGCCGCGGTCGCGGTACTCGAGGCGGACACGGCGGTCGAGCTTGCCCTCCAGGGCGTCATCCAACTCGGAAGCCACCTCCAGCAGCGTCTCCTTGAGGAGATTCATGGCCGAGAAGGTGCTGTCAAAAACTTTCTGTTTGAGGGAGGATTTGCGGATGATTTGCTCCAAAATCTGCTCCCGTAAGGGGGTGTTCTCCATATTAAGTGTGGTTATTTGATGCGAATGGTACTGCCTGCGGTGAGGCTGTCGCCCTTTTTCAGGTGGTTCATCTTCTCGATGCGCTTCAGGCGCACGGCGTAGGTCTGCGACACGGCATAGGGGGTCTCGCCCTCGCGGCAGATGTGTTGCGCGTTGTTGCCCTCCCAGCGGTTTTTCTTGCGCTCGATATAGACCACCTCGTGGGTCATCGGCTGGGCCGAAGGCTCCTTCAAATCGTTGAATTTTCGGAGGTTGCGAGCCGAAAGGCGGAATTTCGAGGCGATGTTTTCATACGTGTCGTTCTCCTTCGAAAGCACATAATGCACGCCGTTGGTTTGATACACCTCATACCCCTCGTGGGCATGAAGCGTCACGCGGTAGTTGTCGGGGTCGATGCCCGAGGTGGTGGTATGCTCCACGGTGCTGGATTGCGAGGTGAACCACTCGTCGGGGTTCTTCTGCTCGGTGCGGTGCTGGGCATAGAGTCTGTCACCGTTCGGGCGGTCCAGCAGGTAGAGCTTCGACTCCTCGATAATCTTCACCAGGCGTTGGGCATAGTCGGGGGCGGTGGCATAGCCGCAGGCCTTCAGGCCGCGCGCCCAACTGTGGTAATCGTCCGCGTCGTAGCGAAAGAGCGAGTCGTAGCGCGGTTGGCGGTCGAGAAACTCGGCATGGTCCTCATACGAGGCCTCGACCGTGGGGTAGGCGCGGAAACATTCGCCCTTCTCGTCATCGTCGTGATAGACCTTTTCGCCCGTCCAATCCCGCTTGCATTTGATGCCGAAGTGGTTGTTCGACGCACGCGAAAGGCGGCTGTTGCCCGAATCGGATTCGAGGATGCCCTGTGCCATGGTAATCGAGGCGGGAATGCCGTATCGCTCCATTTGGTCGATGGCGATGTGTTTGTAGCGTTCGATATACTCTTCGCGGGTTTGGCGCGTCGAGCGGCTTTGCGCCACACCTGAAAGGGGGAGCGCAACGAGGCTGATTAGCAAGAATCCGCCGAAAATGATTGCTTTTTTGGAAATAATCATTATCTTTGTTGAATGATACCGTACAAAGGTAACCTTTTTTACGGAAATAACAATTAAAAAACCATACACAATGTTTACCGAAAACGCTAACCGAATCTTTGAGCGGGTGATTGCTGATTATCACCGCTGGGACGATGTGGACCATCCGATGGAGAACCCCTATGAGGCCGGCTCGCTCGATGCATTGCTTTATCACAAGAATTGGATTGATACGGTGCAGTGGCACCTTGAAGATATTATTCGCAATCCGGAGATTGACCCCGTTGAGGCGTTGGCCATCAAACGTCGCATCGACAAGTCGAATCAGGACCGCACCGATATGGTGGAGTATGTCGATTCCTATATGCTCGAGAAGTATAAGGATGTTGCTGTTAAGGAGGATGCCCGTCTGAATACCGAGACCCCTGCATGGGCCATCGACCGCCTCTCGATACTTGCGCTTAAAATCTACCACATGGGTGTTGAGACCAAGCGCGAGGATGTGAGCGAGGAGCATCGTGCCGCCTGTCAGAAGAAACTGGATGTGCTGCTGACGCAACAGGTCGATTTGTCGCGTGCGATTGAGGAGCTGATTGAGGATATCGAGGCCGGTCGCAAATACATGAAGACCTACAAGCAGATGAAGATGTACAACGACCCGGCACTCAATCCGGTGTTGTATGGCAAGAAATAAAGCACTGCCGAAACACCTTTTGGTGTTTCGAACCTCCGCGATGGGCGATGTGGCGATGTTGCCGCACGCCCTTCGTGCGCTTCGTACGGCCTACCCCGAACTGAAAATTACGGTGGCCACGCAGGCAATGTTCAGGCCCTTCTTTCGGGGGCTGGATGTCGATTTTTTGGAGGTGCAGGTCAAGAAGGAGCATCACTCGGCAGCCGGCATTTGGCGGTTGGCACGCGAGGCACGCAAACGAGGTGTCGATGCCGTAGCCGATGTGCATGATGTGTTGCGCTCGCTTGTCTTCGACCTCTCGATGACCCTGCACGGCATCCGCTCGGCCCGCATCCGCAAGGGCCGTATCGACAAGAAGCACGCCTTGCAGGTGAAGGGAGATTTCGAGCCGTTGAAACACAGCGTGATACGTTATTGCGACACGTTCCGTCGCCTGGGCTTTGAATTTGAAAACCCGTCGCTCCCCGTAAAACCCGTGATGGAGAACCCGATGGGGGAGAAAAAGGGACTTTGGGTCGGCTTTGCCCCCTTCTCGGCTCATGCCGGTAAGACCTATCCCGAGGCGCAGAGCCGTCGGTTGGTCGAGTTGCTGGCGGCCCGCTACGACCGCATCTTTATCCACGGTGGCGGTGGCGAGGAGCAGGCCTTTGCAGAGGAGATGGAGCGACTTTATCCCAACGTGACGGCCTTGTTCGGCAAGGTGCGCTTTGCGGGTGAGATGGAGGTGATGTGTCACGAAGATTGCCTCGTCTCGATGGACTCGATGGCCATGCATATGGCTTCGTTGGTCGCCACACCCGTTGTCTCGATTTGGGGAGCCACGCATCCCAATCTCGGTTTTCTGGGGTGGGGGTGCAGCCTCGAAAATGCCCTGCAAGCCGATATGGAGTGTCGCCCCTGCTCGGTCTTCGGTGCCAAGCCCTGCAAATATGGTGATTACCGATGCCTGACAGCGATTACCCCCGAACGCATCGTAGCACAAATAGAAAAGGTCGTCCGATAGACGACCTTTTCTATTATAGGTACTTGTTGCGCCGTTAGAAGAGGTATTTCTCGCTCTTCACGCGCTTTACAAGGCGGAAAATCTCCTCCCAGGCCTCCTCGCCAAAGGTCGTACCTACGACCTCAATCACCTTACCGGCCGTGATGGCTCCAATCGTACCGCACTGGCGCAGGGTCAGCCCCTCGCACAGACCGGCCATGAAGCCAGCGGCATAGAAGTCGCCGGCACCCGTCGTATCGACACGTTTGGCAGCCGCCATGATGCCGACGTGTACCACCTCGTTGCCCTGCTTGATGAGCGCACCCTTCGTGCCAATCTTTACGACGGCCAATTCGCACATCTCGGAAATCTGCTGCAAGGCATTGACCGGCTCACCCTCGCAGGTGAAGGTCTTGGCCTCGTCCTCGTTGGCGAAGACAATATCGACATACTCCTTGACCAGACGACGCAGGAACTCCAGATTCTCGGCCACCACGTTGAACGAGGCGAGGTCGATGGCCACCTTAAGACCGCACTGCTTGGCCGTGGCTACGGCCTTCTCAATCAGGGCGTGATTTTGCACCAGATAACCCTCCACATAGAGGCAGTCGTAACCCTCGAAAATCGACGGCTCAATCTCCTCGGCCTCCAGCTCCAGGGCGGCACCCAGATGGGTCACCATCGTGCGCTCGCCGTCGGCCGAAACCAACGATACGCATTTGCCCGACTTCTCGGTGCCACGGAAGATGACCGGCTCAATCGATAGGTTGTTGAGGGCCTGGATGTAGAAATCGCCCGTTGTATCTTCGCCCACCTTGCCGATGAAGCCTACCTCGGTGCCGAGACGAGCCATGGCGCGAATCGTATTGCCGGCCGAACCGCCTAACGAGAGCGAGTAGGGGAGTCCGGCAACCGACTTCGAAATTTCGGTTTGCAGGGTAGTATCCACGAGGCTCATCGAGCCTTTGGCTAACTTAAATTGCGAGAGGACGGCATCCGTCTTCAGGTTGACCAACATATCGGTCAGGGCATTTCCAATGCCGATTACACGTTTCATCTATTTGGGTTGAGTTATTTTTTTCGGTCCGAAAGGTTAAATCGAGAGAATCTTGACCAGCTCGAGATGCTCACGCACGATTTGTTTGCGACGTTGAAGTGCCTTGGCGATGGGAACATAAGTGATTTCACCGTTCTGGATGCCAATCATCACGTTGCGCTGACCCTCCATGAGGGCCTCTACGGCAGCATCACCCATGCGCGAGGCAAGGATGCGGTCGCGAGCCGAGGGGGAACCACCACGCTGGATGTGGCCCAGAATCGTGACGCGGGCATCAAACTCCGGGAACTCCTTCTTGACACGCTCGGCCAGAGCCGTGGCACCGCCCGTCTCGGGATTTTCGGCCACAATGACGATGGCCGAGTTCTTGCTCTTGCGGAAGCCGTGGTTAATCAGCTCGCCCAATTGGTCCACCTCGGTCTCCATCTCGGGAATGATGGCTGCCTCCGAACCCGAAGCCAGTGCGCTGTAGAGAGCCAGGTAGCCGGCCGTGTGTCCCATCACCTCGACAAAGAACAGTCGCTCGTGCGATGAGGCCGTATCGCGCAGTTTGTCAATAGCATCCAGAATCGTATTGAGGGCCGTATCGTAACCAATCGTGTGGTCCGTACCACCCAGGTCGCGGTCAATCGTACCGGGCAGGCCGATAATCGGCACATCGAACTCCTCGGCAAAAATCTTGGCTCCGGTGAGCGTGCCATCGCCACCAATCACGACCAGCGCATCGATGCCGGCCGCTTTCATGTTCTCGTAAGCCAATTTGCGGCCTTCGGGGGTGGTGAACTCCCGACAGCGGGCCGTCTTGAGAATCGTACCACCGAGCTGGATGATGTTCGATACGCTGTGCGAGTCGAACGATGCAATCTCGTTCGTAATCAATCCTTTGTAGCCACGCATGATGCCCTTTACCTGGAACCCGTGGTAAATCGCACTGCGCGTCACGGCACGAATGGCCGCATTCATGCCCGGGGCATCACCACCCGAGGTCAATATACCGATACATTTAATGTTTACCATAACTTTTGTTTTTGTATGCACATTTTCGTCCAAAGGTACGAAAATGAATTAAGAATTAAAAATTATGAATTAAGAATAGTGGAATTCAAAATGCGCGGAGGACAAAACGGTTTTCTTTTAATTACCATTTGTCCCCTTTAGCAACCTTTGGACCAAAAAAAAGCGGCCTGCACGAAAGCAGGCCGTTCGGTTTAATATCCCAGGATGCGTAGCATCGATCGGTAGGATTGCTCCTTGGCGAAGAGGCGGGTGTAATACTCGTTGTCGCTCTTGTCGCGGTCGATGATGATGTGTTTCGGGGCGGGAATCAGGCAGTGCTGGATACCTCCGAAGCCGCCTAACGACTCCTGGTAGGCTCCCGTGTGGAAGAAACCGATATATTGCGTGTTGCCCTTCTCGAGTTTGGGAAGGAAGATGGCGTTCGTATGCACCTCGGCATTGTAGAAGTCCTCCGAGTCGCACGTCAGACCACCCAGGAAGACGCGCTGATACTCCTTGTCCCAGTTGTTGATGGGGAGCATGATGAAACGCTGGTTGATACCCCACGTGTCGGGCAGGGTGGTGATGAACGACGAGTCAATCATATACCAGTTCTCGCGGTCGTTCTGCTGCTTCTGGTTTACAATCGAGTAGAGGGCCGCGCCACTCTCACCGACGGTAAACGAACCAAACTCGGTGAAGATGTTCGGCTCCTCGACATCGTTGCGCTGGCAAATGTTCTTGATTTGGGCGATAATCTCCTCCGTGAGGTACTCGTAGTCGTAGTTGAAGTCGAGCGAATTCTTCACGGGGAAGCCGCCGCCGATATTCAGGCTGTCCAGCTCGGGGCAAATCTGCTTCAGCTCACAATAGACGTTCATACACTTCGACAACTCGTTCCAATAGTAGGCCGTGTCGCGGATACCCGTATTGATGAAGAAGTGCAACATCTTGAGCTGGAACTTCTTGCTCGACTTGATTTTGGCCTTGTAGAAATCGACGATGTCGTTGTAGCGGATGCCGAGACGCGAGGTGTAGAAGTCGAACTTCGGCTCCTCCTCGCAGGCGATGCGGATGCCCACCTTGCACTTTTTGGTGATGGCGTCGTCGAACAGGTCAATCTCCTCCTTGTTGTCGATGACCGGAATCGTATTCTCGAACCCCTCGTTCAAGAGTTCGGCAATGCCCTCGACATACTGCGGACGTTTGAAGCCGTTGCAGATGATGTAGCGGTCTTTGTCGAGGATGCCGCCATCATAGAGGGCCTTGATGATGTGGATATCGTAGGCCGACGAGGTCTCGAGGTGGATATCGTTTTTCATCGCCTCCTCCAGCACGAACGAGAAGTGGCTCGACTTGGTGCAGTAGCAGTAGTTGTACGAACCGCGGTAGTCGGCTTTGGCCATGGCCACATTGAACATACGCTTGGCGCGGTTGATTTGTTGCGAGATTTTCGGCAGGTAGGTAATCTTAAGGGGCGTGCCGTACTGCTTAATCAACTCCATCAAAGGAATGTCGTAGAATTGCAGCTCGCCATCCTGCACCGAGAACTCGTCTTGCGGGAAATCGAACGTCTGTTCAATCAGGTCGATGTACTTGTCTTTCATAATCCGTAATGGGCGGGTTTTGGATGAAAAATAAATCTAACTCGATTACATTGGAAAAATTTTGCCAAAGTAACTCGATTGGATTTGTCGAAATACGACGATGCAAATTAGGTGAATAAATTTGAGAAAAGCAACACTTCGCCCCATTATTTTGAAAATAGGTGTGCGAATCTTGTTTTTTTACGTGAAAATGGGTATTTTTGACCCCTGAAAAGAGCGTAAATATGTTGATTCGCATCATAGAACAATATTTGGAGAGCCACAAGCGGCTTGTTGTTCCGCAGCTGGGGGCTTTCCTGGTGAAGGAGGAGCCGCGCACGGTGGTCTTCTCGGAGCTGTTGCGCCGCGATGACGGGGTGTTGCAGGGGCTGTTGGTGGCCCGCGGTATGTCGGAGGTGGCGGCCCGTGGCGAGATAGACCGCCTGGTCTATGAGGTGCGCCATGCCATCGAGGCAGGGGAGCGTTTCTACCTCTCCGACTTTGGCGAGTTCTACCCGGGGCGGCAGGGAACCATCCTCTTTGAGTTCCATCCCCGCCTGAGTGTTGTGCCGGAGGCTCCGGTTGAAATTATCCCCGATTTAATCGAAAAGGTGCGCCCCGAGCCGCGTCATGCGGAGCAGAAGCGGGCCGATGTGGTTGAGCCGCATCCCGTCGAACCGCAACAACCCGTCTGGTCCGAGACGACCGAGGAGGAGGCGATGGACGAGGAAGAGGATGTAGTCGAGATTGCCGAGGAGGAGTTGCTGGGTACGGAAGAAAAGCCCGTGGAACGCACCTCGAAGGCGACCCGTCGTGCAGCTCCGTCGCGCCGACATAAACCCGTCAAAGGGAAGAAGCAACCCGATTATTTCCTCTGGGTGGCCATTACGGCAGGCGTGATTGCCCTCCTGGCTATCGCATTCGGTATCTATAACGAGACGACGAATGTGGCCGAAGAGGAGCCGATGGAAATGTATGAACCGCTTATCGAGACGGCTGCACAAAGTGACCCCTACGGTGAGTTAAACGAATAAATTGTCGCACATGACCGAAATTACCACAGTCAAACAACGCTTCGGCATCATCGGCACCTCCGAACTGCTCGACAGAGCTTTGGAGGTGGCTCTGCGTGTCGCCTCGACCGATTTGACGGTCCTCGTGACGGGCGAGAGCGGTGTGGGTAAGGAGTTCTTTCCGCAGGTCATCCACGCCTATTCGGCCCGCAAGCACAACAAATACATTGCCGTAAACTGCGCGGCCATTCCCGAAGGGACGATAGATTCGGAGCTTTTCGGCCACGAGAAGGGTGCCTTCACCGGAGCGGTCGATAGCCGCAAGGGGTACTTCGAGGAGGCCGACGGCGGTACGATTTTTCTGGACGAGGTGGCCGAACTTCCGCTGCCGACGCAGGCGCGACTGTTGCGTGTCTTGCAGTCGGGCGAATTTATCCGTGTCGGCTCGTCGAAGGTGCAGAAGACCAATGTGCGTGTCGTGGCGGCTACGAATGTCCATCTGCAACAGGCTATTTTGGAGGGGCGTTTCCGCGAAGATTTGTTCTATCGCCTATCTACGGTGCCGATTGCGGTGCCGGCCCTGCGTGAGCGCAAACGCGATATTCCGTTGCTGTTTCGTAAGTTCGCGTCGGATGTGGCGGTGCAGTATCGGATGCCGGCCATCGTCTTGGACGATTCGGCCCGCGAACTGCTGATGAATTACTATTGGCGGGGCAATATCCGCCAACTGAAGAATGTGGCCGAGCAGATTTCGGCCATCGAACCCGTGCGTACCATCTCGGCCGAGGTGCTGGCGAAGTATCTGCCCGAGGTGAATACCTCCCATCCGGCCACGATGCGCGGTGCGGGTGGTGCGTCGGCCGACTTCTCAAACGAGCGGGAGTTGCTCTATAAACTGCTCTTCGATATGCGGGCCGAAATTGGTGACCTGAAGCGTATGGTGGCCGAGTTGATGCACCGTGCCGCAGGCCAACCCATGGAGCCGCAACGCGATGTGAAGGCGTTGTTGCCGAGTGTGATGCCGCGCTATGAAGAGCCTGTGGATGAGGGCTTTGCCGAGACCGAGGAGGTGGAGGATGAGCCGCGCGAAAGGACCAAAGCCGATGTACAGCGCGAGCAGATTCTGCGTGCTTTGCGACGCAACAACGGTCGTCGCAAGGAGGCGGCTGCCGACCTCTTTATGTCGGAAAGAACGCTCTATCGTAAAATCAAAGAGTTAGGAATAGAAGAGTAATGCTATGATAAAACGAATCATTGCCTTTGTGGCAGCGGCCGTGTTGATGACAAGCTGCGGCGTGGCTATCAAATATTCGCTTTCGGGAGCCTCGATTCCGCCCGATGCCAAGACCTTTTCGGTGGCCTATTTCCCGAATAACGCCACGATGGTTTCGCCCATCCTCTCCTCGACCCTGACCGATGCGTTGGTCGATATCTTCTCGCGTCGCACGCGCCTGCAACAGGTCGAAGAGGGCGGTGATTTCGCCTTCGAGGGTGAGATTACGAATTATACCTCGACCACCTCGTCCGTGTCGTCGGATGATTATGCCCTGTTGAACCGCCTGACGATCACCGTCAAGGTGCGCTTTACGAATGCCATCGACGAGACGATGTCTTTCAATAAGACCTTCACGGCTTATGAGGATTACGACTCGACGCAGCTCCTGACCGAGGTGGAGGGTACGCTGATTCCCGAAATTGTCGATAAATTGGTGACCGATATCTTTATGGAGTCGGCTTCAAACTGGTAAAACATGGCCGAGTTGAACGAACTTTTTGCCGACCCGCGGCGTGTTGAAACGCTCTCCGAGGAGGCCTTCGGAAAGCTCTTTGCGGCCTTTCCGTGGTACCGTCCGTTGCAGTGCGAAGCGGCAAGACGCGGGGTTACGATGCACCCTGCCACGCATCTTGTAAAACCTTGGCGTTCCGAGGGTTTGACCGGTGCGTCGGTGTACGATGCCGCAGCGTTGATGTATCTTTCGACGGACGATGTGATTGATAAATTTCTGCTCACCGAAGAGCTGCGTATCGTGGCCGAGGAGGGTGAGCCGGAGGGCGATTTGAAGCTCGAGGCCGACCTTACGGAGGAGGAGGAGTTGGTGAGCGAAGAGTTGGCCGAAATCTATCTCGCTCAAGGGCTTCGAGAGGAGGCAAAAGCAATTTATCGCAAATTAAGTTTGCTAAATCCCGAAAAAAGTATTTACTTTGCCGAGTTAATTGCGAAAATCGAGAAACAATAAATTAAAAACTTAACGATATGTTATACACGATTTGCATTGTTCTGATTCTGATTGCCAGCGTTTTGATTATCCTGGCTGTATTGGTTCAGAGCCCCAAAAGCGGCATGGCCGCCAACTTCGGCGCATCGAATCAGGTGATGGGCGTGCGCGAGACGACGAACTTTTTGGAGAAGTTCACCTGGACGATGGCTGTGGCTATCCTGGTATTGAGCCTCGTAGCTACGACGGCCATGGATAGCGGCCGCGTAGCCGAGTCGAACAGCTCGATTGCGAAGGATGCTGCTGCCCTGCAGGAGCGCGTGCTGGAGGCCGAGACGGCTATCCCGCAGGCCGAGATTCCGGTTGAGGTGGTTGAGGAGACCCCTGCCGAGTAACAAGGCTTACAAAATGAAAGAGATTGCCATCCCGATGGGGTGGCAATTTTTTTTGTGGTTGGCGAGAAGGCGGAAAGGCGGAAAGGGCGAGAAGGGCAGCTAAAGGTTGCTAAAGGTTGCTAAAGGTTGCTAAAGGTTGCTAAAGGTTGCTAAAGGTTGCTAAAGGAGGTAATGTTGCCAAAAAGGGCTGCTGGGTTAACAAATAACAGGCTGAATATTTGTTAATTACGAGTGAAAAAGAGAGATTAGTAGAAACGCGTTTCTACTAATCTCTCTTTTTATGGCAAAAATACGGCATCAAAGGTGT
>JAFQHI010000014.1 GCA_017398045.1 Alistipes sp.
CCTGAGCCAGGATCAAACTCTCCATTGTAAAAAAAATAATGTTTTGTTAGAGTCCTGACTATTTCGCTTCTTTCAAAGTTAAAAGAATTGACAGATAAATACTACATTCCTTTTCTCTCAAAATATAACCAGTAAATCAAAGAACCAGTTTGAAAATGTTCGTCGTTTTTGTGACGCGAACGGATTGCAAAGGTAAGGCAAGAATTTTAATCTTGCAAATTTTTTCGCAACTTTTTTTCAAGAACTTTGCATTTCAGATTTTCGACCTCGTCGTGAGAGGCGTTATTTCTCAAACGCGGATGCAAAGGTAGCGACTTTTTTTGAACCTGCAAATATTTTTTAAACTTTTTTCAAAATAATTTTCTTACCTATATATAATAATAAAAGGGCCCGTGCGACAAACAACACACAGGCCTCATAAAAACTCTTACAATCAACAGATTATGCCTCTCCAGCGGCCTCACCCTTCAACTCCGTGTAAAATTTGGCAAGAGCCACCATGTAGTACGATTCAATCCAAAGCCAGGCAATACCGAAGGTCAACAGACCGAGCAGCAACCAGCCACACATGCCCAGAATCATCTTAAAGAGTTGCCAGCGATGACCGCGCATCATGGCCATGCTCTTCTCGATAGCCTCGTTGCAACCCAGCTCCGGCTCATCGGCGATGATGTAGGGGGTCATGGCATACTCCAGGCTCTTGATGATGCCCGGGATGATGAGCAGCAACGTCCAGAGGAAGGTGTAGATATTCATCAAAAGGAGCGTACCCATCGCGCTGCGGTGATAGCGACGGCTGAAGGCAGCAAAGAGGGTCTTGATTTCGGGATGCTCACCCGTGCGCACCAAGCGCAACCAAATCATCGAAAAGCCCACCTGCAAGGGGAAGGCAATCACAACGAGCGCGAGTAAATAGAACAGCGAGCCGAACGCCGAAGGCTCCTCGGAGGTGCGTTGGATGGCGGACAGCAGGCCCACAATCAAAAAATAGACCAGCGTAATCACCACACCGGCCAGCCACTTGCCACGAAGAATCTCGCGGGTCTCCTGGCGAATCTGTGCGTTGTTTTTCATAATGGGGAAGTTTTAAGGATTAAAAAAGGTAATAAGGGGTGTTAAGGGCGTTAGGATAATTTAACTTCTTTGCTCGTCGCGCTCTCCTCTTTGCTCTTCCAACAGCCGCTCGACAAGCTTTCGCATACCCACCGTAGCCTTCTCTTTAATGTGGTGGAGCGGATTGCGAATCATGCGCGTATCGGGGTCTCCCGGGTCGATGAGATAAATCGGCACCTCGGGGCGGGCATAGCGCACGAGCATTGCCGCGGGATAGACAGCGAGCGACGTCCCCACAACCACCATCATATCGGCCGTGGCAGCAATTTCGCACGCGCGGTCAAACATCGGCACCGACTCGCCAAAGAAGACGATGTGGGGGCGCAGCAACGCTCCATCGGGTCCTCGTTGCTCCAAGCCCTGCTCTGTCCCCTCCAACTCGACAATGAGGTCGGGATTGCGCATCGAGCGGAGTTTTCCCAGCTCGCCATGCAGGTGGGTGATGCGACTCGAACCGGCCCGTTCGTGCAGGTCATCCACATTTTGCGTCACCACCTCGACATCGAACCACTGCTCCAACTCGGCCACAGCACGATGGGCAGCATTGGGCAGGCACTTGGCGGCCTCCCGACGACGCATATTGTAGAACTCCACCACCAGCGCACGATTTCTCGCCAACGCTTCGGGGGTGCAGACATCCTCGATGCGATATTCGGCCCAGAGGCCGTCCGAATCGCGGAAGGTTTTCAGGCCACTCTCGGCCGAGATGCCTGCTCCGGTAAAGACAACGATTTTTTTCATAGCGTATTCAGTTTTTCGAGTCGTTTCTGCCGCTCATAGCGTCGCCACAGCTGTTCCTTCTCCTCCTCGATTTCGCGTTTCAAACAGCGGAACCGCCACACAGCGTAGCCAAAGAAGAGGAGCGACAGCACGGCAAGCACTATAAAGAGCATGAGAATGGTCATATAAACCTCCTCCTGCGTATCCAGCCATAGGGCCACCGGCACGAACAGGAATATCAACACACCAAGCCCCGAAATTAGCATCACCTCGCGCCACTTGCGACGAGGCGCACGCTCCTTCAGGCGCAGGAATTCCCCGACCAACAGCGTCAACACCAGCAAGGGCATCACATATTCGACAGCCCAAGCCCCCTTGAAGTAGAAGTCCGCCAACGCGCCAAAGAGGAGATAGGCCAAACCTATTCCCGCAACAACCAGCTTCTTCACTTTTCGGGCAGGATTCTCACGGTCGAGCCGCTTGCCGATTTTTTGAGCCAGGCGATTTCGTCGCGCAGCCTTTATGTTAAACAAGTTGATTTTCATAGCATTTCGAGTTTTTTACGTCGTTGTTCGCGACGTCGGATACGCTCCACCTCCTCTTCGGTCTCGCTCTTCACGCGGCGATACATCACACGGCCCACCACATAGAGCATCGCGAAGAGCAGCGCACCGCCCCACATCAGGTAGTAGAAGTCTGCCTTGTCGGGATTCCACCCGTTGAAGAGCATCACCACGAAGGGGATAACGAGCATCGTCAGGGCAGCTACGCCGGCCTTCGAGCGCACATTGCGCCAACGGGTCAGGGGTGCCTTCTGCCGCCAGACGAAGAACGACACCACGAAAAAGGCAACAATGGCCGCCCAACTGATTAGGCCATGCCAAATGCCCGGCTCATCAACCTTCAGCGGCAGAATGATGAGCGCAATAATCACAGCGGCCACCACCTGGCGGGCGATGTTGAGCTTCTTGTTGCGCTTCTCGATGCGCTCCATCCGCTCCACGATGCGGTTCGTCTCGCGCATCGTCTGACGCATCTTGTCAAGACTTGGTATCGGTGCCATCGCTCTGCTTCTTTTTCGCTTTCTTCACGCGCCCGCTACGACGCAACGCCTCGGCGATGATCCACTGGAGCTGGCCGTTGACCGAACGAAATTCGTCCTCGGCCCACCGCTCCAGTTCGTTCATCGTCGCCGCGTCGATGCGTAACACGAAACTTTTCTGTGCCTCTTTTGCCATTTTTGAAATTCAGAATTGAGAATTCAAAATGAAGAGTCAGTTTTTAATGATGTAAGGTACCTGCATTCACCACCGGCGTAGCGGCCTCATCGGCACACAGCACCACCAGCAGATTCGAGACCATAGCGGCCTTGCGCTCCTCGTCCAGCTCGACAATCTCCTCCTCCGAGAGCTTCTTCAGGGCCATATCGACCATCGACACAGCACCCTCGACAATCTTTTCGCGGGCAGCAATGATGGCATCGGCCTGCTGACGACGCAGCATCACGGCAGCAATCTCGGGGGCATAGGCCAGGTAGTTGATTCTGGCCTCCATCACCTCGATACCGGCCATCGCCAGACGCTCGTTGAGCGTGCGCTCCAACTCATCGTTAATCGCCTCGCTGTTCGAGCGGAGGGTCAGCTCCTCGCCCTTCGAACCGTTGTCGTCGTAGGCGTAGCAACCGGCCACCTGACGCAGGGCGGCATCCGACTGCACCGAGACAAAGTTCTCGAGGATATTCATGCGCTTCGAGGCCGAAACGGGCGTACCATCAGCCGTGGCGGCATCAATTTCGAAGACCGCCTTATAGATGTCGGCCTGCTTGATGCGCCAAACCAACACCAAACCAATCATAATCGGGTTACCCGTCTTATCGTTCACCTTAATCGGGTCCACATTGAGGTTGCGGGCGCGCATCGAAATCTGCTTGGCCGAGAGGAGCGGATTGACCCACCAATAACCCGTCTCGTAGAACGTACCGCGATACTCACCGAAGAAGAGCATCACACGTGCCTGGTTCGGCTCCAAAAGCATATAGCCACCCAAGCAAACCAGGGCAACGATAAAAAGCACAATACCCGTAGCGAGCAATGCTCCGCCATAAGGCTCACCCATATCAAGACGCATACCACCCTTGATAATAGCCCAGACAGCTGCGGCCAAAGCCACCAAATTCAGCAACAAGGCCATGAGGCCGCTGCATTTCCAACCCTTGTACTCGTAATTCTTATTCTCCATGGTTTTAAGGATTAAAGTGTAATTTATTTTAATATCATTTTGATATCACAAATTTAATACACAAAAATCCAAATCTCCAAATTTTTTTCCTGATTTTTTTAGCGCGAACCGACAAAAAAAGGTTGCCCAACAAACTTTGTTGAGCAACCCCCTTGTGTAGAAATTGCATAACCGGGGCCTTTAGGACTGCGATGCGCGACACCTATAACGCCACGATGACACCGGGCGAAGCCGCATAACAGGGCATGGTCTGCCCTATCGTAGCGTTGATATAGGTCGGGTCGCACATCACGTAACGACGTCCCCTGTGCATAAAGCTGTCGCCCGCAACCTCCTCGTCAAAAGCCACGGCGCAGGCGATGTGGGCCACCCCGTTGCTCTCGGCATTGCCCTTGAAGCGCACGGCAATAACCGGCAGTCCGACAAGCTCCTTCACCAAATAGGAGAAGACCCCGACACGGTCTTTGCAGTTGTTGCGCCCGAAGAAGAAGGACTCCTCGATAAAGAGTTGCTTTTGGCGACCGAAGGCCTCGTCGTCGGTCACATAGTCAAAGCCATGCTGCACCAAATCGAGCAACCAGGCAACCGCCTCCCTATTATTCATACCGCGCACGCGCGCACGCAAAGGCGAGAGGATGGCCTCAGCAAACTCCTCGTCGAGTTGCTGACGGTAGTAGAGCTGATTATCCACAATGGGATAGTAATACATCAGGGCCAAATTACCCAGTCGCATCGGAGCCGACACCTCGACCCCGGCACGCGCGCTAAATCGTTCAAACGGCACCTGCTTCTTTTCGCCAATCTTCATCCGCCCGTCCATGTGCAACGAAAGTTGCTTGGTGGCATAACTAAATTTGTTGTCATAGGTGCGATAGCCCGCCGAGCGGTGGTGGCCATAGCTGTAAATGTAGTAGCGGATTCCGTCCAGCTCCAGATAGGGAACCGAATAGACCTGCTCTTTGAAGGGGAGCAACAACACAAGCGCATTGCCCGACGTAGCCACCTGCGCCCGATATTTGAGTTGCGACAGCAGATAGGCCTGCAACGCAATTCGCTCGTTGGAGCGGGACTCGTCATACAACGCCTCGCTGGTCTTTTTCACCAGCTGATAGCAACCCCAGCCATTCAGACCGAAGTCTTCGATTTGACGGCTCAACTCGCCCACCATGCGCTCCGTGCAACGGCTAAAGGCACTCCAAATGGCACTAAAACCATTTTCATCGACCCCTCCGAGGCGGGGCATCGACCGCTTCTCGCACGCAAAAAAGAGCTGTTCGCCAAAGAAATCGACCGCCACACGCGACCCGTTATAGTCCGATGCAGGCTTCGATACCGGAGCAGGGGTCGGGCGCGGGGCAGGGGCAGGAGCAGGTGTCGGACGCGGAACCGGGGCAGGCGTCGGGCGCGGTGCAGGGGCAGGCACAGGCATCGGCACCTCCGGCGTTGGCACGGGGATGGTCGGCTCGGGCAGCGTCAAGTCAGGCAGCGTCGGCTCGGGCAGCGTCGGCTCGGGTTGGGGGCGCGGCGTCACACGCTCCGGAAGCGGAGCCACGGGAGCCGTGGGCATTACATCCGGAATGGGGGCCTCCTCGGCCTCTCGGAGCTGATAACTGCTCCAGCTCTGCTTCAGGAATTCGGCAAACTCCCGATTGGCACGCTCCAAAAAGTCATCATAGCTCTTGCGTTGTTGCTGCACGAAACGCTCATACTCGGCCCGCATATTGCCGAATTGCGCCTCCACGCGACCCACGGTCAGCAGAAGCAACAAAAGCAACACGTATCGTCTTACGGTTTTCATGGGTTAAAAATGGGGTTTTCACAAAGTTAGCCCTATTTTTTCACTCGTCAAACTTTTCAGGCCGAAGTTTTCGAAGGACCACCCACAAAAAAAACAGAGGTGCCTCCATCCGAGGCACCTCACTACCAATCCAAAAAAGCTGTTTATAAAGGGTGCGAAGTCCCTCTAAAACATCTTAACAAAAACCTCAATGGCCTGATATTCGGCCATACCTAACTGATCGTAGAGCCAAGCCGTGTGTTGCGTGCGTTCCTCGGCACGCTGCCAAAACTCGCGCGTATCGCTGCCCGGGAAGGGGACAATATCCTTCTGCGAAACGTGGCGATAGATGGCGTGGCGTTTCTTAATCAACTCGTCGGGCGAGAGGGGTACAGCCATATCGACCATGCCCAAATCCCACTCCATCCAGGCACCGCGGTAGAGCCACATATGGCACTTTTTGAGCCACTCATCCTCCTTCACGACCTCCAAGGCCGCCAATACGGCCTCGATGCAGACGCGGTGCGTGCCATGCGGGTCGGCCAAATCGCCGGCAGCGTAAATCTGGTCGGGCTGAATCTCGCGCAGGAGCTTCACGATAATCTCGACATCGGCCTCCGACAACTCGCCCTTCTTGATGCCGCCCGTCTCGTAGAACGGGAGGTTCAGGAAGTGGGCATGAGAGGCCGGAAGACCAAACGAACGCACAGCCGCCTTGGCCTCGGCGCGACGAATCGCCCCCTTCAGCTCGAGCAGGGCGCGGGGTTCGGGTTCCGTGTCGCTCTTCGAGCGAATCAGCTCGGCCACCTCCTCGTAGCGGTCGCCAAAGCCCAACTCCGAGGCGGTGTCGATGTGTTGCAACACCACGTCGTCATGCACGGCCACATTGCCCGACGTCTCGTAGGCCACATGAACGTCGTGTCCATGCTCCACCAGACGGATAAAGGTACCACCCATCGAAATCACATCATCGTCGGGGTGGGGCGAGAAAATCAGAATCTTCTTCGGGAAGGGCGACGAGGGGACGGGGCGCGTCGAGTCGTCGGCATTGGGCTTACCGCCCGGCCAACCCGTGATGGTGTGTTGCAGGTCGTTAAAGACGCGGATATTTATCTCGTTGAAGGTACCGACCGCCTCCAGCAACTCGCCCAGGGCATTCTCGATATAGTCGTTGTGCGTGAGCTTCAAAATCGGCTTCTGCACCTTACCGCAGAGCCATACCACCGCCTTGCGCACAAAACGGGGCGTCCACTCGCAGGGACCCACCAACCAGGGAGCCACCTCGCGCGTCAGCAGGCCGGCCGCATTCTCATCCACGACCACCTCCACGTTGTTGTGGCGTTGCAGGAGCGACGCAGGCACCTGATTCGTCGCATCGCCCTCGACAATCTGATGAACCACCGAAGCCTTACCCTCGCCCCAGGCCATCAAGACCACCTTATCGGCACGCATAATGGTCCCGATGCCCATCGTAATCGCCATCTTGGGCGTCTCGCCCATGTTGCGGAAGAACTTCGACTGCACCTTGCGCGAGTTGTGCGAGAGCTGCACGAGGCGCGTGCGCGATTTCTCATACGACCCCGGCTCGTTGAAACCGATTTGTCCCTGCTCACCCACACCGATAATCATCAGGTTGATGCGGCCCATCTTGTCATAGACCTCCGAGTAGTGGGCAATGTCCTCCTGCGACACACTGCCGTCGATGATGTGGATATTCTCGGGACGAATGTCGATATGGTTCAGAAATTCGTTGTGGATGCGGTAGTTGCGGCTTTGGGGGTTGCTCCGCTCGATGGGATAGAACTCGTCGAGGCTATAGACCACCACGTTGCGGAACGAGACCTCGCCCCGCTCGTAACGCTTCACCAACTCGCGGTAAAGTCCGACAGGGGTACGGCCGGTCGTAAGACCCAGCACAAAGGGGTTGAAATCCTCGTAAAAGTCGTCCTGACCATGCAGTTCATTATGCCGGTTGAGCATCTGCACAATCATATCGGCCAAATAATTGACACCGGCCTGCTCGGTCTGGAAGACGCTTGTCGGCATCTTTTCGTAGCGGTGCAGCAGGTCGCGCGGCAGGGCTTTTTCAATCAGTCCGCCATCCTTCGGTAATGCGTATTTACCCTCCATAATTTTTTGAATCACTCATTAACTTTTCCCTCATCCGAGGGGTTGATTAGGGCGTATAACACCCTAAAAAAGGCCGTGAATACTCCGTGAGGAGGCCTCACAGCCCTTTTTGTTGTACCCATAGCCCCAACCAAGGGGCTATGGGTTAAAAATTTCTTTTTAAGTAGATTTTTCGACTATTTGTCGAGGCAGTCAACGCGAACGCAGCTTACTACATTATTGGTAAGGAGGACATATACATACATGTAAACACCATCCTTCGAAGCACGCATTGCGCAATCGGACGAACCCGCACCAGCAATCCACTCAGTCACGCCGAACGAAGTACCAGGATAGAAAGCCAAACCAGCCTTGAAATTATCCAGCGTCGTCACATCAGCCAAAGTAGCACCATACAGCGGTGTCCACCAGTGGTTGTCGTTGATCGCCATCAAATACTTGGCATTATTAAACTCCTCAACATCGAGAGCAGTAACAGCATCGTTACCGTTGGTTACCGTACCATCGGCCGTCGTGGGAACCTGAACATACTGAGCAACACCACCCTCAGCCCAAGCAATGTTGTTAGCCGAGTAACCGGTAATGAAATAGGGAGCACCGACACCCATATCACGGTAAATAACATCACCATTATTGTTGTTAATCGTTGCACCGGTATCGCCTGCCGTAATCTTCGACCAAGAACCGCCATCGGCTACACCACCGCTTACCTGGTAGAGCAGGTGACCCGTCGTACCCGACGACCAAGGCGAGTACATCAGCGTAATGCGGGCATCGCCATAAACATCACCCACTACCGACATATCCTTACCATACTCGGCCGAAGCGCGCTCGATAAATACCTCCGGCGTATCGGTAATCGACTTCATACGAGCAATGCGGAAATTGCCATTCTCGTTGAAGGTGCTGATAACAATATTACCTGCATCGTCTGCCGTGAGGGCCGAGTTATAGCCGGCCATATCACCCACGTTCAACGTACCTACATACTCACCGGTCATGGCGTTCAGCACAACGGGGGTCACACCCGTGCCACCAACAACCAAATACTCGTGCGTAGCTGCAATGAAGTTGGTCGAAGACATGCCAAGACCCGAAGTCGGGATCGACCACAACAGGGTCTCCGAACCTGCGCGGAAACCATACGGCAGGAGCTTCACGCCCTCGGCCTGATTTACGGTAATCACAACCTCGTTGCTCTTGGCCACGAGCTTAATCGTACCCGTGCGGGCAGCACCCGAGTTGGCAGCAACCGTAATCGAAGCAACACCATCGGCAACCGTACCCGAAATCCAGGCATCGACAGCCTCTACCGTCACCTCACCGTCAGCCGTGTAGGGAACCTCATAGGTAGCCTCCTCGGCCGTAGCCTCGATGGTCATATCCTCCTCGGCAACCGAAACATAGGCACCAATCTGCACCTTCAGCGTAACAACCGAGCTGCGGTTCTCATCACCGAAGTAGATAATCGAAACCTCACCCTCCTTATCGGCGCAAGCAGCATGCTCGGCCGTGGGAGCGGTAATCGTCCAAGCCATCGTCTCCTTATCATACGAAGCCTTCCACTCGTCGGGGGTCGTTACGACGGTCTTCAGTACACCGGCAGCCTCCATCTCGAAGGTCTTCGTCTCGCCGTACTTGAAGTCAGCGGTCTCGACAGCCTCACCCTTGAAGTTGATATAGAGGTCGCTACCCATCGGAATCTCAATCGTCTTGCCATTGAGGAAGACGAAGATAGCCGTATTGGTCTCCGTATCCACATAAGCATCCTTGAACAGGCCACCTGCACCACCCGACGTGGTTACAGGCGTACCATCCTCCAGCAGAATACGCTCCCACGTTTCACCGTTGTCGTAGCTGGCCTCCCAGTAGCCGGTCTCGCCCTCCATTACAACGCGCATGAGCGGGGTGTTACCCTTCTCACCCTTCACGGGGAGCTTGTTGCCGTTGTCGTCGAGCAGGAAATCGGTCTTACCGTCCTTCGTTACGCCCCAATAGTAGGCACCATCCTCGTCCAGCAGCACAGTCACCGTCACGCCATCCTTACCGGCCTCACCGGCCTTACCGTCAGCGATCGTGATCTTCTCGCCATTGGTGAAATAGACCTCATAGCCCGTCTCACCCTCGACGATTTTCGATACATAGACATTGTTCTGCATAGCCTCGACAAGGGTACGCACACCGACAATGTCCTGATTCAGGGCAGCAATCGTCTCCTCCAACTCCAACACGCGGTTCTCGAGGTCGTCAACGCGGTTGTAGATATCCGCATCGTCATACTCGCAAGCGGTGAAGAGCATACCGACGGCAGCCACCAGATAGAGTAATTTTTTCATAGTTTGAAAGTTTTTATAAAGTTTAGGTATTTTTCCCTTGCATTATATATAATAGGTAACGGCCAACACCCGCACCTTCTCGGTGCAAGCGGGTGGCAGTAACACATTACGAGAGCAAAGATAATAAAAATAATATCTGAATTGCAAAAAATAGAGAAAAATATTTTAGCTAAAATGCAAATCTTGCTAAAAAAGTTTAGGATGTTTTGATTTCCATGGCTCAAAAATTGCCAAAGAGGGGCCAAAAATTCGGTTTTTGAAACTTTTTTCGTAACTTTGCATCAAATAGGCGTAAAAAAGCATCGCGTATTGCGCCCCTTTTTATGCCCGAACCACCAACTAAACTACGAAAATGGTAAAGACATCCTCGTTAGACGCATTGACAAGCGGCAAAAAATCGGCCCAACTCAAGCGCGAAATTCTGCGCCGCTATACCCAAAATGGCGGCGAGAGCATCGCCGACTTGAGCCGCGAACTGGGATTGAGTGTCCCGACGCTTACCAAAACCGTGAGCGAACTCATTGAGGAAGACCTCGTTACAGACCTCGGCAAGCAGAGCGCAACGGGCGGTCGTCGGCCGAGCATCTATGGCCTGAATCCCTCGGCCGGTTACTTCATGGGGGTCGATATCAAGCGCGACGTGATTGTGATGGGTATCATCAACTTCCGTGGCGACATGGTCATTTCGCGCCAATACGACTGCCACATCCAGAATACGCGCCAATCGTTCGACGAGCTGTGTAACCACATCACCCAATTCATCACCACATCGCGCATCCGTCGCGACAAACTGCTGGCCATCGGCATCAACCTTTCGGGTCGCGTGAACCCCGAAACGGGCTATTCATACTCCTACTTCTTCTTCGACGAGAAGCCGCTGACGGTCGTTCTGGAGGAGCGTTTAGGCTACCGCGTATTTATCGAAAACGACTCACGCGCAATGACTTACGGAGAGTATATGTATGGCGTTGGCAACAACGAGCAGAACATGATTTTCCTGAATTTGAGCTGGGGTTTCGGCATCGGTATGATTCTGGGCGGTGAGCTGCACTACGGCAAATCGGGCTTCTCGGGCGAGTATGGCCACTTCCCCTTCTTCGACAACGAAATCATCTGTTCGTGCGGCAAGCGCGGCTGTCTCGAAACGGAGGTGTCAGGATGGGCGGCACACCGCCAATTTGTCGAAAAACTCAACCAGGGCAACATCTCGATGCTCTCTAAGCAACACGAGGCCGGACAACAGATTACCCTGGGCGACATTCTCGACGTGTTGGCCAAGGAGGATATGCTGGCCATCGAGGTGATGGAGCAAATCGGTTCGCAGCTCGGAAGAGCCATCGCCGGACTGATTAACATGTTCAATCCGGAGGTGGTCGTACTTGGCGGAACACTCTATGAGGCAAAGGATTACCTACTGCTCCCCATCAAGAGTGCCATCAACAAATATGCCCTTAATTTCGTCTCGAAAGACACGGCCATCAAGGTCTCTAAATTGGGCGAATCGGCCGGACTTATCGGCATCTGCGCCATCACGCGCAACAAGATGCTGGGGCTGTAAAGCAGGCGAATAAACCTATCTGAAAAATACCCAAATTAGTACAAAAATGGAACAGGCGCAACTGAAAAAATCGCCCTTGTGGTGGGTTCCCTCGGCCTACTTCGCCATGGGACTTCCGCTCATTCTCATCAACCTCGTAGCACCGCTGATGTTCAACGACTTCGGCATCTCGGACGCACAGGTGGCCTTCTGGACCTCGCTGCTGATTCTCCCGTGGTCGTTAAAACCCTTCTGGAGTCCGCTGATGGAGATGTACAAGACCAAAAAATTCTTCGTGGTCACCACCCAGCTCGTATCAGGTATCTCGTTGGCTCTCATTGCGATGGCTCTGCCGCTGCCGAACTTCTTCCCCTACGTGGTAGCCATCATGGCGGTCCTTGCTTTCAGCGGCGCGACGCACGATATCGCCCTCGATGGCGTCTATATCACGGAGTTGGACAAGACCCAGCAGGCCCAATACGTAGGCTGGCAGGGGGCCTTCTACAACCTGGCAAAGGTGACCGCCATGGGCGGTTTGGTCTATCTGGCCGGCATCCTCGAGGGTAAAATCGGTGTGCTGTACGCCTGGGTAATCATCATGCTCTTGTGCGGTGTACTGCTCACGGTATTAGGACTTTACCATTGGCGAGTACTCCCCACGGGCGGAGCCGAGGCTTCGCAACACAGTTCGTTCAGCGAGACGATGCGCGAGACATGGGGCGTGATTGCGCAGTTCTTCCAGAAGAAATACATCTGGATTTATATCGCATGGATTGTCTTCTACCGCTTTACGGAGGGCCTGGTAATCAAGATTGTACCGCTCTTCCTGAAGGCCGATACCGCCATGCAGGGATTGGGCCTCACGAAGGACGAAATCGGCCTCTACTACGGCACGTTCGGTGTCGTAGCCTTCATCCTCGGCTCGATTTTGGGCGGTTATTTCATCTCGTGGCGAGGGCTGAAGAAGGCCATTTTCCCGCTCTGCTGCATCTTCAACATCCCCTTCGTGGTCTATGCACTGCTGGCCCTCTACCAGCCCGACAGTGCCTTCCTCGTATGCAGTGCCATCGTCTTCGAATACTTTAGCTACGGTTTTGGTTTCGTGGGACTTACCCTCTTCATTATGCAGCAGGTTGCCCCGGGCAAACACCAGATGGCTCACTACGCATTCGGCTCGGCTTTGGCCAACCTCGGCGTGATGTTGCCGGGTATGATTTCGGGTGTTATCAGCGACGCCATCGGCTACGAGAAATTCTTCCTCTGGGCATTGGTGAGTGCCATCCCCGCCTTTGTGCTGACCTGGCTGCTCCCGTTCACCTACCCCGACCCGCAGGAGAAGAAATAAAGAATTGCATATCAATAAATTACACGCAAAGAGCTGTCCATTTGGGCAGCTCTTTTTGTTGCCGGCGGAAGGCTATTAAATCTTTTCGGAGACAAGAAAAGACTTTCTAAAATAATTTTATTATAAAAAATCGGGGTGAAAATTCAGCTAAACAACTCTACTACAACCAATTAAATGATTTTAAGCCAAAAATATCTTCTTAAAATTTATTTAAAAAGATTTGTAAAGTGAATAATTTTATTTAATTTAGCGCAAGAATATAACTATAACAACCCGATAAGATGAAAAAACTACTCGTTTTAACGATGTGTCTGGCCTGTATCGGCCTCTGTTTCAGCTGCGAAGAGGAGACAAACCCGCAGTATGTATTCCCGACGCCCGAAACGACGCCTACGGCGACCGTCACCCCGATTGAGAAGGGTACGGATTACATCATCATCCGCATCATCTCCTACTATGCCGATGCTTGCGCCTACCTCTACACCGAGGGTGAGACGTTGAGCAAATCGCTCGACCAGGTATTCGCAGAGGGTACCCTCGTCGAGGGCGAGAAGGTGGAGGTAAAGATTGAGGGGCTGACCCCCGAGACGGCCTACACGTTCGTAGCCGCCGCCAAGGATGCCGTCCGCGGTTCGGTATGCCAGCCCGTCACGGTCATCACGGCCAGCGACGCCCCCGAATCGAACTACCCGAAGCGTATGTCGTTCGAGAAGTTCGAGCGCACCTTCTCGGATGGTGGCGTAGCCAAAGGTTACATCGTCCTTGCCGACCTGAAGGCCAACACAAAACTTCGCTTTGCCCCCACGCACCTGAAGCCGGCCGAAACGCCGACCTCGGCCTTCAAGTCGTTCTCGTCGCTGGGCAAGGGTGTCCCCTATGCCGTTTCGAATGGCGGTTACTTCTGGGACGGTGCTTCGCTCAGCCTCTGCGTTTCGGATGGCGAAGTGAAGTCGATTGCCACCGAGTTGGCCTACCCCACGGTGAATGGCGAGCAGATTATCGCCTACCCCGTGCGTGCCGCGCTGGGTCAGATGGCCGACGGCTCGTTCGAGGCCACGTGGGTCTATTGCATCAACCAGAAGCCCTATTCGTTCCCCTCGCCGCTCGAGAACAACGAGCTGACCGAGACCTACATGACATCCGCCCCGACCGCAACGACGGCTGGAGCCTCGCTTTGGGAGCCGCAACAGGCCATCGGTGGTGGCCCGATGTTGGTCTATAAGGGCAAGAACGTCGCCATGGATTACTACTACCGCGAGATTATGCACACGGGTGGCACGGCCGGTACGTCGCGTCAGCCCCGCACGGCCATTGGTGCCACGAAGAGCGGTAAGGTGATGTTGCTCGTTTGCGACGGTCGCGGCAAGAATGGCTCGAACGGCCTCACGTTGAGCGAAATGGCCGAAATCTTTGTCGAGGCAGGTATGGACTACGCCATCAACCTCGACGGTGGTGGTTCGTCGGCTATCGTAGGCTACGACGGTCAGCTCTGCAACGCACCGAGCGATGGCAGTCAGCGTGCCGTACCGACCGTAGTGGTTATCTCCGAGGTGGAGTAAGCAAAAGAAGTTATCAATATATAATATAGGTACAACCCGAAATCATGAAACATTTTCGATTCATACAGCTCGCCGTGGCAGCCCTGCTGGGCTTCACGCTCATGAGCTGCGCACCCAAAAGCACCCAGAAACCGGTCTATATGTGGGTGGACTGCGAGGCCAACTTCGCACGTATGAGTTCGCTCGACTCGATTGCCTTCTACACCGAGAAGATGCACCAAATCGGTGTTACGGACATCGTTGTCGATGTAAAGTCGATTATGGGCGAGACCCTCTACGACAGCAAATACGCCCCCTACATGGGCGAATGGGAGGGTACGGTGCGCCCGCGCGAGTATGACATGATGCGCCACTTTATCGACGAGGGCCACAAGCGCGGTATGCGTGTACACGGCTCGCTCAACATCTTTGCCGGCGGTCACAACTTCTTTAACCGCGGTATCATCTACCAGGAGCATCCCGAGTGGCAGTCGATTGTCTATCGTCCGGATGGAACGCTCGTCCCCATCAGCGAGATTAAGACCAACTACAACGGTATGCTCAACCCCTCGAATCCCGAGGTGCGTGCCTATCAAAAGAATATCCTCGTAGAGTTCGTGGAGCGTTATCCCGATGCCGACGGTATCATCTTCGACCGTCTGCGCTACGACAACATCACCTCGGACTTCTCGCCCCTCTCGCGCGAGCAGTTTGAGGCTTGGAGCGGCATCAAGCTGGAGAACTACCCCGAGGATGTATTGACCTGGGCCGACGAGAAGAACTGGAAGCCGGGCAAATACTTCAAGGAGTGGGTCGAGTGGCGTGCCACCATCATCAAGACGTTTGTCGAGGAGGCTCACGAGGCCATTCATGCCGCAAATCCCAACATCCTCGTTGGCGACTATACGGGTGCCTGGTATCCGACCTACTATCAGCTGGGCGTAAACTGGGCCAGCACGCAGTACGACCCCTCGGGACGTTATCCCGATTGGGCTTCGGAGAATTACCACAAGACGGGCTATGCCGAGTTGCTGGATATCTACATGACGGGCCTCTACTACACGCTCGTTACGAAGGATGAGGTGGATGCTGCTCAGGGTCGCGTCATCGGTATGCGTGGTGAGTCGGGCATGGACCCCAACGATTTGACCTACTGCTACTCGGTCGAGGGCGGTGCCGAATTGGCACAGGCCATCACCTGCGGTGTGGTTCCCGTCGTAGGTTCGCTCTATGTCGAGCAATACAAGAAGAAGGATGCCGAGGGCAACGAGGTCGATGACCCCGAGCAGTTCGGCAAGGCCGTAGCGCAGGTCATGAAGAGCTGCGAGGGCGGTCTGATGATTTTCGACCTGGTACACATCATCAACCACAATTGGTGGGATGTACTCGAAGAGAACATGAAGGTCGTTGAGTAATCGTTTCGAAATCACAAACTTAAAACTCAATATCTATGAAACATTTATCCCAGAACAGAAGGGGGGGGGCTTTGTTCGGCCGTATGCTGGCAATGCTTTTATCGCTCTTCGTGGTTTTGAGTCCGGCGATGGCTTGGGCGCAAAACAGCGTCAAGGGAACGGTCGTCGATGAGGCGGGAGAACCGGTTATCGGCGCCACGGTCATTGTTGTAGGCACCCAAACGGGTACCACGACCGACATCAACGGTCAATTCTCACTGCAAAACCTGAAGAAGGAGAGCGTCTTGCAGATTTCGTTCATCGGTTATCAAACCGTGACCGTCCCTGTCAATGGCGCAACGAATCTGAAGGTGGAGCTTAAGAACGACGCCGAGAAGATTGACGAAGTGGTGGTCGTAGGTTACGGTGTACAGAAGAAGGCCTCGGTGACGGCGGCCATCTCGCAAATCTCGGGCGAAGAGCTTGAGAAGGCCCCGGTAGGCGACGTAACGAACATGCTGGCCGGTCGTGTGGCCGGTGTGACGGCCGTGCAGACTTCGGGTCAGCCGGGTGCCGATGGCTCGTCGATTATGGTACGTGGCCAGTCGGTGCTTTACATCGTCGATGGTGTGCCTCGTGACATCAACCAAATCAACCCCGAGGATATCGAGTCGATTTCGATTCTGAAGGATGCTTCGGCCGCTGCCGTCTATGGTCTGGATGGTAACACGGTTATCATCGTGACGACCAAGCGCGGTCAGAAGGGTGAAGCCACCATCTCGTACAAGGGTACGTTCGGTGTCAGCGCAAATGCCAACCCAATGGAGCTTTTGGACGGTCCGGGCTACGCCTATTGGTACAACAAGGCGTTGGAGTTGGATGGTCAGCAGCCCATCTTCACGGCCGACATCGTGCAGAAGATGCTTAACAAGGAGGATGGTTGGGGCAACACCAACTGGTACGACAAGGTCTTCGACGTGGGTACCACCATGTCGCACACCATTTCGGCCAACGGTGGCAACGACAATATGAACTACTTCGCTTCGGTGGGTATGTTCGACCAGAAGGGTAACGTCGACAACTTCAACTTCCGTCGTTACACGGCACGTGCCAACCTCTCGGCCAAGATTGCCAAAAACCTCACGCTGGAGGTGGGTGTTGCAGGCCGTATTCAGGACCACGACCAGCCGACCTACTCGGCCGACCCGAATGCCTGGAACAACGTAGCCCAGCAGGCGATGCGCGTACACCCCTACGTACCGGAGAAGGTGATGGTGGATGGCGTGGAGTACCACACCGCAACGCCGACCGCTTCGGCCACGGTAAACCCTGTAGCCGCCTACGAGGAGTCGGGTTCGTTCAAGAGCCGCGCCACCTTTATCCAGCCCAACATCTCGCTGCGCTGGGATGTACCCTGGGTGGAGGGTCTGTCGGCCAAATTCTTCGCTTCGTATGATATGACCTTCCAGCACACGAAGGCCCTTTCGACCCCGTATGAGTTGGCTCTGGGTCAATTCTCGTATGACGAGAACGGCTACATCAACTCGATTAACTACTCGGTGAGCAACACCTATTCGGGTCTGGGTTCGGAGAACTCGTTGCAGGAGGCTTCGTACTACACCTATTATGGCATTACGCAGACCTCGCTCTCGTATGACAACACCTTCGGCAAGCACCGCGTGGCTGCTCTCGCGCTGATTGAGACGCGCGACAACAAGACCAACAACCACTACGGCCGTATGTACGATTTGATGTTCGAGAATCTGCCGGAGTTGAACTTCGGTGACGCCTCGAGCGACAAGCGTGCCATTGGCGGTATGAGCAACCGCTCGCGCCAGGTGGGTTTCGTAGCACGTCTGAACTATGACTTCGACAACCGCCTCTACATCGAGCTGTCGGGTCGTTACGACGGTACGTACCTCTTCTCGGGTATGAGCGGTTCGCGCTGGGGCTTCTTCCCCGCTGCATCGGCCGGTTGGCGTATCTCGGAGGAGAAGTGGTTTGGTGCCGAGTGGGTGGATAACCTGAAGCTCCGTGGCGGTATCGGTCTGACGGGTACGTCGGCCGTGAGTGCCTACCAATACCTCAACACGATGGCCTTCTCGAGCGGCAACGCCGTAGTCATTGGCGGTATGGGGCAGCAGAGCATCTACACCTCGTCGGTGGCCAACCCCAACATCTCGTGGGAGAAGAACCTGAACTACAACATCGGTGTCGATGCTACGTTCTGGGGTGGCAAGTTGGGCGTTGAGTTCGATGCCTTCTACACCTACAAGTACGATATGCTGGCCAGCGCATCGGGTGCCTATCCTCCCTCGGTGGGTGGTTACTTCCCCGCCTGGGAGAACAAGAACAAGCAGGATGTGAAGGGTTTCGATATCACCCTCTCGCACAACAACCGCGTGGGCGACTTCTCGTATGGCATCAAGTTCATGGGTTCGTATGCCAAGCGTCGTTGGTTGCTCTACTCGGGTGATGCTGCCAATGCTCCCGACTACCAGAAGCTGACGGGCAAGGAGGTTGGTTCGGTGATTGGTTTCATCGACCAGGGCCTGTTCCAGAGCGAGGAGGAGATTCTCAACTCGCCTACGATGGTGGGTAAGCCGATTCGCGTGGGTGATATCAAGTACCTCGACCGCAACGGTGACGGTAAGATTTCGTATGAGCAGGACCGTGGCTATGTAGGCACGAGCGTCTATCCGAAGTTCACGGGTGGTTTGGCCTTCAATGCCGCTTGGAAGGGCATCGACCTGAACTTCCTGTTGCAGGGTGCTTTGGGTTCGACCATCGCTCTGACGGGTGTATATGACGGTGGTATCATGGACAACACGTCGATGACCAAGCCCTTCTACCACGACGGTAACTCGCCTCTCTACCTGGTCGAGAATTCGTGGACGCCCGAGAATACGGGTGCCTACTTCCCGCGTCTGTCGCTCGCCTCGAGTTCGAACAACGCCTACTCCTCGACCCGCTGGTATCGTCCGGGTGACTACCTGCGTCTGAAGACCGCACAGTTGGGTTACACGCTGCCCGAGCGTCTGACGCGCAAGGTCGGCATCCGCAAGCTGCGTATCTACGTCGAGGGTTCGAACCTCTTGACCTTCAGCCACGTTGGCAAGTATAACATCGACCCCGAGCTGCCGAGTGTAAACAACGGTTACTACCCGCAGCAGCGCGTCATGTCGGTTGGTTTGAACATTACGCTCTAATCCGAAAACTATGAAAACTATGAAAACGAGAATTTTAACCTTGCTCGTGTCGTTCACGGCTCTCGGATTGACGAGTTGTAACGACTGGTTGGACCTCACGCCCACGGACCGTGTATCGGATAAGTCGGCGTGGGAATCGCAGGAGGCAACCGACCTCTATATCAACAATTTCTACGAGTATCTCCACATCTACGGTCAGTTTGGCGACCAGCAGTTCCAGGGCAACCTGACGGAGGGTCTTACCGATACGTTCAAATACGGCTCGCCGATTTTGGGTAAGCGTGCCGGTGACTCGAACCACTATGTGTTTACGCCCGAGACGATGTCGAGCGCAGGCAGTATGCTCGATTGCTGGACGAACACCTATACGCGCATTCGCCGCATCAACGAGTTCCTCTCGGCCCAGCAGAGCTTCTCGTCCTACACGGAGGAGGTAAATACGCGCTATGAGGCACAGGCTCGTTTCTTCCGCGCCTTCCTCTACTTCCAGCTTGCGAAGCGTCACGGAGGTCAGATTATTATCTACAAGACGTTGGGCGAGACGGTGAAGAATACGCCGCTCACGTCGGCTGCCGAGACGTGGCAGTACATCTACGACGAGCTGATGTTCGCCGCCGAGAACCTGCCCACGGAGTGGAATTCGCTCAACACGGGTCGCGTGACGAAAGGTGCCGCCTATGCCCTCCTTTCGCGTGCCATGCTCTATGCCGAGCGTTGGGCCGATGCCAAAGCGGCTGCCGAGAAGGTGCTGGAGATGAACTACGCGCTTACCCCGACCTACGCAGCCGCCACGAAGGGTGGCAACTCGGAGTCGATTCTGGAGTTCAACTACCTCGTAACCGGCCCGAACCACTATTGGGACCGCTATATGTGTATGTACCACGAGTACACCACGGCCGGTGGTGCTTCGCCCACGCAGGAGATGGTCGAGAGCTATGAGGCAAAAGATGGCTCGAAGGTCGATTGGACGAAGTGGCACGCTGCCGAGGGTACGACCGAGTATCCTCCCTACGAGCAGCTTGAGCCGCGTTTTGCCGCCACGGTACTCTACAACGGTGCCACGTGGAAGGGTCAGCAGCTGGAGTGCTGCGTAGATGGCAAATATGGCACCTACGTGGACTACGGCGTCGAGCCTTATCCCTACGGCAAGACCGTAACGGGCTACTATATGCGCAAGTTCCGCCAGGAGGAGAACACCGACCTGACGAACGTAGCCTCGACCTCGACGTGGGTGGAGATTCGTTTGGCCGAGGTGCTGCTGAACCTGGCCGAGGCCGAGTATAAGCTCGGCAACGATGCCGCCGCCATGGGTTACATCGCCCAGGTACGCGACCGCGTAGGTCTGCCGACCGACGAGTCGCTGACGGGTGACGCCGTCTTCGAGGCCCTCGTACACGAGCGCAAGATTGAGTTGGCCTATGAGGGTCATCTGTGGTGGGATATGCGCCGTTGGAAGCTCTCGGAGGAGGCCTTCACGGGCTACCGCGTACATGGTCTGAAAATCACGAAGGAGGGTTCGGGCTACCGCTACCAGTATGTAGATGCCGATGGTCAGGACCGCACGTTCCTCAACCGTATGTACCGCCTGCCGATTCCCGATGCCGAGTTGCAGAACAACAACGCCATCGAACAGTTCCCCGAGTGGAATTTCTAAAGAAGCGACGACTATGAAAAAGAGTATAATTTGGAGCTTATTGGCCGTCGTGTTTTCCTTCGCGGCGTGCCAGGAGCCGGATGCGTTGATTCCGGCCATTGCCAACAAAGGCATCAACAACCTGACGGTCTATCCCACCTGGGAGGGCTATCACACGGCCGACCAGTCGGGTTTTAGCAGCGTTATCGATTACGAGAAGCGCGTTATCACCATTCAGGTACCCTACAACATTCCCGTAGAGTCTGACGTAGTCACCAACATTGAGGACTACAAGAAGGTGTGGGCTTTGTTCAACCTCGACGACAACGCCACGTTGGAGCCGAATCTGACGACCCTCGATTTGACCCAGACCTACAAGGTAACCCTCACCGACCAAAAGAAGGAGAAGAGCGTATGGACGATTAAGGCTGCGCTTGCCAAGAGTTCGGGCTGCGACATCGAGAGCTTCACGATTCCTTCGCTCGGTCTTTCGGCCCTGATTGACAAATCGGCCGGTTCGGCATCGCTCATCTATTTCGAGGAGCTGGAGAACGTCTTCGGCGAGGTGGTTCTGTCGCCCCACGCCACGATTGTTCCCGACCCCGCAAAGACCGCCTTCTGGTGCGCCCCCGGCTCGCCGAAGAAATTCACGGTCATTGCCCAGGACGGTGTAACGAGCCGCGAGTGGGTATTGCAGCAGACCGAGCCTGCCCGCGTCGAGGCCGGTATCCGCCCGAACAGCGCACAGCTCTTGTGGACGGCCAAGCTCTCGTCGTTGGGTGTCTCGACGCTCAACATGACGACCGGTATTGCCGCCACGGACGATAACCTGATTATCCACACGCGCGGCACCGACCCCATCGTAATCGATGCCAAGAAGGGTACGGTGGTCGGTTCGATTAGCCTCGGTTCGATTGGCGGTGCCACGTCGAGCTACTACATGACCTCGGACCACAAGGGCCATATCGTCATCAACAACCGCACGCCCGATGATGGCGGTGTATTCCGTGTATGGCGTATGCGTGATTTGAACTCCACGCCCGAACTCTTTATCGAATTCCCGACGACGGATGTCTATGGCGACCACATCTCGGTATGGGGCGACGTCTATGGCGACGCTACGGTACAGGCTGCCTACTGCGGTTGGACCTCGACGGGTACGACCTCGAACATCACCTGGACCGTGAAGGGTGGCCAGACGGTCGATATGAACCCCTACTGGTGCCAAATTACGGGTATGTCCAAGGGTTGGACCAACGGTGATGCCATCCGTCTCGGCACGGATGCTACGGCCGACTACTTCGCCTGCGGTTACTCGGCAAATGAGCTGGGTTGGATCAGCGGTACGACGAACACCCTTCAGTCGTCTGTCTTTGGTGTTCTTACGAACAACGAGGGTATGAAGGCGGTTGATGCCGTTGAGTTCAATGGTGTTAAGTACGTGGGTGCTACGATGGAGACCTTCTTCACCTGGGGTGTTGCCGGTGGTATGTGGGTCATGGAGGCGAAGTATCCCCAGACCTTCAACGGCTCGCTGGAACTTGATGCTTCGCTCGACCCCGACTGCGTAGTATTTGCGCTTGATCGTGGCGACGGTGGCTACGGTATCTACGGTGGTCGTGCCAACGATGGTGTGAACGGCAACGCTATTCAGGATGTGAAGCTCCACGTTACGTCGGACGGCTACTTCATGTACGGCTACTTCATGTTCTGCAACGGTTATGTAGGTTGCGTGCAGTTCGACTGCATCGCCCAGTAAGCCGATAAAATCCATAGCTCCCTGACCGGAGCTATGGGTACAAAATTTAACGACAAAAATGAACTGTAAGATGAAAAAGTTTCTGTTAAGTATTGGTCTGGTAGCAGCTTTGGCCGCCTGCACGGATGAGAAGAATCCGGTGTACGAGTTCCCCGCACGTCCCGATGTGGAGCCGATGCCTGCCGTGAGCGTGACCGCTGTAGCTGCGGACTACAACGCACTGGAGTTCACCATTACGCCCGTCAATGCCGAGGAGTGCGCCTTCTACTGCATCGAGACGGTCGATGACGATGTGCAACTTTCGGCTGCCGAGGTGATTTCGAAGGGTACGGCCGTAGATGCCGTCGAGAGCGGGACCTACCGCACCGAGGGGCTGTTCGATGAGACGTCGTACAACGTCTATGCCGCCGTGCGCAAGGGCGACCGCGCAGCCGTGACGGCTATCAAGATGCAGACCACCGCCGCACCTGCCCCCGCAGGTCCGACGACCAACCCGATGTATATCTGGGTCGATGCCGCTGCCAACTTCCCCGACTTTGCCAACAGCACGGACAACATCCGTCGCGATTTGACGCTTGCGAAGGAGACCGGTTTCACGGATGTGGTGGTCGATGTACGCCCCACGAACGGTGATATTCTCTTCAAGAGCGACAAGTGCCAGCAGGTTGCCTGGCTTGGTGCCTGGGTGACGGGGCAAGGATACAAGAAGATTGAGCGCACGGCCGACTTCGACTACCTGGGTGCCTTCATCGAGATTGGCCATGAGCTGGGATTGCGCATCCACGCCGGTTTCAACACGATGGTCGGTGGTAACAAATCGAACCTCGGTGAGCAGGGCGTATTGGTACGCGACAGCGCAAAGAAGGAGTGGGCTACGGTACTCAACACGAAGAACGGCATGGTCAATACGCTCGATTCGGACGAGACGACCTTCTTCTTCAACCCCCACAATGCCGATGTACAGAACTACATCTGCGACCTGCTGAAGGACCTGGCCGCCTACAAGGATTTGGACGGTATCATTCTCGACCGCGGCCGTTTCGACTCGATGCTCAGCGACTGCTCCGAGACGACGCTCAAGGCCTTTGAGGAATATGTCGGTGAGACGGTTGATTTCAACAAGGATGTACTGCCCGCCGGTTTCACGGGTACGATTAACGCCGATATGCCCTACGAGCATAAGCACCTGAAGAAGTGGTTAGAGTTCCGCGCCAAGACCATCCACGACTTTATGACCAAGGCCAAGGAGGCCGTGCGCGGTGTGAATGGTGCCGTGAAGTTCGGTGTCTATGTCGGTGGTTGGTACAGCACCTACTACGATGTGGGTGTAAACTGGGCAAGCCCCAATTTCGACACCGCGGCTGCGTTCCCGCGCTGGGCGACGAAGGAGTATATGAACTTCGGCTATGCCGACCTGATGGACCATATGCTTATCGGTGCCTACGCCTCGCCGGGCAATGTCTATGGCTCGACGGAGTGGACGATGCAGGGCTTCTGCCAGCTCGCCATGAAATATACGGCCGGTTCGTGTCCGCTCGTATGCGGTGGCCCGGATGTAGGCAACTGGGACTCGTCGGACAGCTACACCGATGCACAGGAGTTTGAGGCCATTACCAAGTCGGTGAAGGCCTGCTACGACGCTGCGAACGGTTACTTCCTCTTCGATATGATTCACCTGAAGAAGGCCAACTCGTGGCAGTATGCCAAGGCCGGTATCGACGAGGTGAAGGCGTCGTTGTAATTCAAAATTTAGCATTTAGAATTCAAAATTGGGTGGAGCTATGAAGCGTATCTTGGTTGCTTTGCTGGCGCTGATGATTGCCATTCCCGCGATGGCTCAATCGGGCTTTGGCGACTACTACGACTGCCGTCTGGCAGCCCACCGCAAGGCGGGTATGCCCAAAGGGGCGGTGGTCTGGATGGGCGACAGTCTGACGGAGCAGGCATGGTGGAGTTTCCTCACCAAGGAGAAGCCGCTTGTCAATCGTGGCATCGGAGGCGATAACACGCGCGGTATGTTGGCGCGTCTGCCGGAGATTTTGGAGTTCGCACCTCGCAAGATGTTCCTCATGGCAGGCGTAAACGACCTCTCGGGCAACCGCCCCGTCGAGGAGGTGGTGCAGAACATCCGCAAGATGCTCGAAATGGTGCGTGAGCGCGTCCCCTCGTGCGAGGTCTATCTGCAAAGCGTCATCACGCCCAACAACGAGGTGCTGGCCTACGCCTACATCAAAAACAAGCAACACCTGATGGTGGAGCTGAACGAAAAGCTCAAAGCAATGTGCGACGAGGGGCTGGCCACATGGGTCGATTTGCGTCCGTTGCTGCACAATGAAAAGGGCGAGTTGAAGGAGGAGCTGACCAAAGACGGCATCCACCTCCACCCCGAAGCCTACGTCATGTGGGTTGACCACCTCAAAAAGATGAACTATTTGCGCAAATAGCCGACACGGAAGATGAAACGAGTAGCCGCCATAGATGTATTGAGGGCCTTGGCCATTATCGGCATGGTTGTTTCGGGGCAGATGCTCTGGAATGCCGAGCTGCCGGCCTTCATGTTTCATGCGCAACTGCCACCCCCGACCTTTGCCTTCAACCCCGAGGTGCCGGGCATCACGTGGGTCGATTTGGTCTTCCCCTTCTTCCTCTTCTCGATGGGTGCCGCCATGCCGCTGGCACTGCGTCGCAGGGAGCAAAAGGGCGCAGGGCTGAAAGAGGTGGCGTGGAGTGCCATGCACCGCTTCATCTGGTTGGCCTCGTTTGCCATCATCCTCGGCAATACGCGCATGGGACGACTCACCATGCTGCAACCCTGGGCAGCGTCACTCGTAACGCTCCTGGTTTGGGGGCTGTTCTTTATGATGTTCGGCCGCCTGCCGTGGCTCAAAAAGCGGAAGAACACGCTGCTGAATTGGGGCGGATTTGCAGCACTTATCGGCCTTACGCTGCTCTACAAGCCGCTCTTCGGGGTCGAGGTTTCGCTCCATCAGAGCGATATCATCATCCTGATTTTGGCCTCGATGGCCCTCTTCGGAACGCTTCTTTGGTGGCTGACACGCCAATCGACGGTGATGCGCATCGTGGTCATCGGAGGCATTGCCCTCCTAAAGATGGCCTCCACGGTCGAAGGGTCGTGGTGTGCGTGGCTCTGGCAGCAGACCCCTGCCGTATGGCTCTTCCGCTTCGAATTTTTGAAATACCTCTGCCTCGTACTTTCGGGTACGCTGGCCGGTGATGTGATTTATCGCGCCCTGCAAACCAGACCCGCCGACGACGGCCCGCAGCACAGCTCAAACGGCCCTCTGACGGGGTTGTTGGTGGCGTTGATGGCCGCCCTTATCGGGGTGCAAATGTGGGGTCTGTTTGTCCGCGAGGTGGGTTGGACGGTGTTGCTCTCGGTGGCACTTTGCGCCCTCACGGGATGGCTCATGAACCGCCTCCATTCGGCCGAACAACCGCTCCTTAAGGAGCTGTTCGTGCTGGGTGCTGCGCTGCTCTTCATCGGTTTGATTGCCGAGCCGCTCGAAGGGGGTATCAAAAAGGACCATGCCACCATCAGCTTCTTCTTCGTTACGGGCGGTTTAGCCACCTTCGTACTGATTGCCGCATTGGCATTGGAGCTGCGCTTCGGGATTCGATTCCGTATGTTGGAGGCCTCGGGTGCTAACCCGATGTTTGCCTACACCGCCTCGAGCTACCTCATCACCCCGCTGGCAACCCTCACCACCCTCTCGGTGTGGATTGAGAAGTTCGCCACGCTCACCCCTTGGTGCGGATTTTTGCGCGGAGTCCTCTTCGCCCTCCTGGTGATGGCAATCACCTACCCCTTCACACGCAAAAACTACTATTGGAAATCGTAAAAAAGAGCATCTATGAAAATTACCGGAACCTTTCTCGACGAAATCAGCCACGATATTCCGCACCAGAATTGGGGCGAAAAGGAGTGGGATGCCGATTTTCAGCATATGCGCTCGATTGGCATCGACACGGTTATCATGATTCGCTCGGGCTACCGCAAATTTATTACCTATCCTTCGAAATACCTCATCGGCAAGGGTTGCTATACCCCCTCGACCGACCTGCTGGATATGTTCCTCCGCCTTGCCGACAAGCACGGCATGAAGTTCTACTTCGGCCTTTACGACTCGGGCCACTATTGGGACACGGGCGATATGTCGAAGGAGACCGAGTACAACCGCTTCGTCATTGACGAGGTGTGGGAGAACTACGGCCAACACCACCCCTCGTTCGGTGGCTGGTACCTCAGCGGTGAGATTTCGCGTCGCACGAAGGGGGTCATCGAGGCCTTCCGCGAGCAGGGTGAGCATTGCAAAGCCGTTTCGGGCGGTCTGCCGACCCTCATTTCGCCCTGGATTGACGGCAAGAAGGCCGTTCTGGCCGCCTCGTCGTCGCTCTCGAAGGAGGATGCCGTATCGGTGGCCGACCACGAACGAGAGTGGGAGGAGATTTTTGCCGGCATACAGGGTGCCGTCGATGCCGTGGCCTTTCAGGATGGCCACATCGACTACGACGAGCTGGATGCCTTCTTCGAGGTGAATAAACGATTGGCCGACCGCTACGGCATGGAGTGCTGGACCAATGCCGAGACCTTCGACCGCGATATGCCGATTAAGTTCCTGCCGATTAAATTCGAGAAGTTGCGCATGAAGTTGGAGGCGGCTGCACGTGCCGGCTACGATAAGGCCATCACCTTCGAGTTCTCGCACTTCCTCTCGCCCCAGTCGAGCTACACCTCGGCACACCACCTCTTCGACCGCTATCGGGAGTATTTCCTCGGCGAGAAGTTGTAACCGGGCAGGTGGAAGAGTTGTCTAAACAGAAACTGAAACAAAACGATTGGGGGGCACCCCTAACCTTAAGACTAAAAGATAAACTATGATGCAGATTGATGCCTTAATCAAACAATACCACGACGAACTGCACGAGCGGGTGCTGCCCTTCTGGCTGAACCATTCGCAAGACAAGGAGTTCGGTGGCTACTTCACCTGCCTCGACCGCGACGGTTCGGTCTTCGACACCGACAAATTCATGTGGTTGCAGGGGCGCGAGGTGTGGCTCTTCTCGATGCTTTGCAACAAGGAGGGAATTCACCCCGAATGGCTTGAGTGCGCACGTCAGGGTGCCGAGTTCATGCTCAAGCATGGCCACGATGGTGACTACAACTGGTATTTCGCCCTCACGCGCGAGGGTCAGCCCTTGGTTGAGCCGTATAACATCTTCTCCTACACCTTTGCGGCCATGGCCTTTGCCCAGCTGCACAAGGCTACGGGCGAGGAGCGGTATGCCGAGGCTACGCGCCGCACGTTCCGCCACATCATGGAGCGTTGGGACAACCCCAAGGCGCAGTGGAGCAAGGCACACCCCGGTACGCGCGATATGCGTGCGTTGGCCCCGTCGATGATTCTGTGCAACCTGCTCCTGGAGATTGAGCATCTGATTGAGCCGGAGCTGGTCGAGGAGTCGATTGAGAAGGCACTGGGCGACGTGATGAACACCTTCTACCGCCCTGAACTGGGCCTTGTTGTCGAGCATCTGAATGCCGACGGCACGTTGAGCGATACGTTTGATGGTCGCCTTATCAACCCGGGCCACACGCTCGAGACGATGTGGTTTGTGATGGATTTGGCACGTCGTCGTGGCGACGAGGAGCTGATTCGTAAGGCCGTGGAGATTGGTCTTAATACGCTCGAGTTTGGCTGGGACAAGGAGCATGGAGGTATCTTCTACTTCATGGACCGCAAGGGATGTCCTCCGCAGCAACTCGAATGGGACCAGAAACTTTGGTGGGTGCATATCGAATCGACGATTGCCATGTTGGAGGGTTACCTCTTAACGGGCGATGAGCGTTGCAAGGCCTGGTTCGAGAAGTTGCACGACTACACCTGGTCGCACTTCCGCGACAGCGAGCATCCCGAGTGGTACGGCTACCTGAATCGTCGTGGCGAGGTGTTGCTGACGCTTAAGGGTGGCAAATGGAAGGGTTGCTTCCACGTACCGCGTGGTCTCTACAAATGCGAGTGTCTGCTGCGTGAGTTGAAACAAAAGATGGAGAAATAGCCATGAAACGCATCCTGTTGGTCGTTATCGGCCTGTGGTGGGCTTTGGCGGCATGGGCCGCAGGCCTCCGCACGCTCAAAGGAACGGTTAGTTGCGAGGGCAAAGGGGTCGCTTCGGTGGTCGTAACCGATGGCGAAAGTTTCACGCAGACCGATGCGAAGGGACGTTTCTCGTTCGCCTCGTCGGCGGATAACAAGCTCATTTACATCACCATCCCCGCAGGCTACCGGGTCGCTTCGGAGCAGAGTGTTCCCCAATTTTGGCAGCCGATTGAGGAGGGCAAAAAGCAATACGATTTCACCCTCCACAAAAAGGAGCAGGACGACACGCACCACGGCTTTGTGGTGATTGCCGACCCGCAGATTTGGCATAAAAAGGAGTTCCCCGCCCTCGAAGCGGGCATGAAGGATATTCACAAGACGGTCTCGGAGTACGCGATTCCCTTCCACGGCATCTGCTGTGGCGATGTGATTTCCTACGACCACACCTTCTACCCCACCTACAACGAGGTGGCCGCCACCTCGGGACTCGATTTCTTCTCGACCCCGGGCAACCACGATATGACCCTCTACAGCCGTTCGCACGAGACCTCGACCCGCCTTTGGGAGGAGACCTTCGGCCCTGTCTGCTACTCGTTCAACGTGGGTAAGGCGCACTATGTGGTACTCAATGACAACTTCTACATCGGACGCGACTACTTCTACATCGGCTATCTCGACGAAAAGCAGTTCGCCTGGCTCGAAAAGGATTTGAGCTACGTCGAGGAGGGTTCGACGGTCTTTGTGGTGCTGCACATCCCCACGACCTGCGAGGAGAGCGACCGCAAGCAGTTCAGCTATGGCAACATCGCCAACGTGATGACCAACGCCCCGCAGTTGCACCGTATGCTCGCTCCGTACAATGCCCACATTCTCTCGGGGCATACCCACACGACCTACAACCAAATCATCACCGAAAAGCTCTACGAACACGTGATTCCCGCCCTGAGCGGTGCCTGGTGGCAGGGGATGCTCTGCACCGACGGCACACCGCGCGGTTACGGGGTCTTTGAGGTCGATGGCGAGAAGGTGCAGTGGTACTACAAATCGACCGACTTTACGCCCGACCACCAGATGACCCTCTACACCGAGCAGGATGCAGCGGGCTTTGCGGGCCAGGTGGTGGCCAACATCTGGGCTGTGGATGAAAATTGGCGCATCGAGGCGCGATTTGATGCGGGCGACGCGCAACCGATGGAGCGATTCACCTCCTACGACCCGGGGACGCAAAAGATGTATGCCGACCGCGAGAAGCTGGACCATCCGTATGTCTATCCCACCCCATCGGACCACTTCTTCCGTGTGGCGATTCCCGAAGGTGCCAAGCAGGTGACCATCACGGCCACCGACCCCTTCGGCCGGAGCTATCAAGAGAGCCTGAACATCGAATAATTAAGAGCAAACGATAACGCATGAAACGACTTATCAACTACGCCGTAACCCTTCTGGTTGCGGCGTTATTGACCGCTTGTAGCGGTGAAAAATACGACGTAGTGGTCATCGGAGGCGGCGTAAGCGGCACGACGGCCGGTATTCGCGCTGCCCGACTGGGCGCACAGACCCTCATCGTGGAGCAAGGCCCCTGGCTGGGCGGTATGCTGACCTCGGCAGGTGTCAGTGCCACGGATGGCAACTATCGCCTGCGTGGCGGTATGTGGGGCGAGTTGCGCGACTCGCTCGAGGCCCACTACGGCAGTGCCGAAGCCCTCAAGACGGGCTGGGTGAGCAACCTGCTCTTCGAGCCGAGCGTCGGAGCGCGTATCTTCCGCGCCATGGCCGACAACGAAGAACTTTTGACCATCAAGTTCGAGACCGAGGTAACATCCATCGAGCGCACCGAGGAGGGCTGGCGCATCCGACTCCAAGGTCCGCTGGGCAGCCAAACCATCACGGGCAAGGTGCTTATCGACGGCACGGAGCTGGGTGATGTGGCGGCATCGCTCGGGGTGAAGTACGATATCGGCATGGAGAGCCGCTCGATGACGGGCGAGGATATCGCTCCGGAGGAGGCCAACGGCATCATCCAGGACCTGACGATGGTGATGATACTCAAAGACTACGGCGAGGATAGAACCATCGAGCGACCCGCGGAGTACGACTCGACGCTCTTTGCCTGCGCCTGTGACAATGCCATCTGCCAGACCCCGAAAGAGGCCAACCGTCTCTGGTCGAAGCAGATGATGATGTCGTACGGTCGTCTGCCGAACGGCAAAATCATGATTAACTGGCCCATCGAGGGTAACGACTACTATGTCAATATGATTGAGATGACGGCCGAGGAGCGTGCGGAGGCGGTAGAAAAGGCGAAAAACCACACCCTTTCGTTCCTCTACTTCATCCAGCACGAGCTGGGGCTGAATACGCTCGATTTGGCCGATGACGAGTTTCCGACCGAGGATTTGATGCCGATTATCCCCTACCACCGCGAATCGCGTCGCACGCATGGCGAGGTGCGTTTCCAGCTGAACCACATCACCGCCCCGTACGATTATACGCTCTACCGCACAGCGATTGGCGTGGGCGACTACCCCGTGGACCAGCACCACACCCGCTACACGGGTTGGGAGGCTCTGCCGAACCTCTATTTCCACTCGGTGCCGTCGTATGGCGTACCGATGGGCGTACTGTTGCCGAAGGAGGTCGATGGGCTGATTGTGGCCGAGAAGTCGATTTCGGTGAGCAACCTTGTCAATGGCTCCACGCGCCTGCAACCTGTTGTGATGCAACTGGGTGAGGCTGCCGGCATCATGGCCGCCCTGGCCGTCAAGCAGGGCATCGAACCGCGCGAAGTGGCCGTGCGCGACGTACAGCATGAGGTATTAAACGGAGGCGGTTATCTGTTGCCCTTCCTCGATTTGCCGGCCACCGACCCCCACTTCAAAGCCTTGCAGCGCGTAGGTGTGACGGGCATCATCGAGGGCGAGGGGATGACCGTAGGCTGGGAGAACCAGACCTGGTTCCGCGCCAAAGAGCCTATTTCGCTCGCAACACTTTCGGAAGGCTTGCACCGCTTTGATGCGAAGTTCGCACCGATTGCCGAGGAGCGCAACACCACCCTATCGGATTTGGAGGGTTGGTTTGGCGAGGTGAACGATGCCATGTGGAATGCCTGGGGGCTGGAGAATTACAGCACGACCCGTGCGCTCACGCGCGAGGAGTGCGCCGTGGTTATCGACGCGCTGCTGCGCCCCTTCTACACCTATTCGGTAACACTTCAAGGTGAATTTGTACGATGAAACGACTCTTTTGGATGATGACCCTTTGTGCGGCTTTGACCGCTTGCGGGGGTGAAAAGACCACCCCGATTGCCGATTCGCCCGCCCGCGTGGTGGGGCGCACGATGACGCTCGACGATGGCTCCATCGCCTTCGATTGGAGCGGTGTCTATATCGATATACGCTTTCGCGGCAGCTATCTGGCCGTTGAGTTAAGTGACACGAAGCGCAACTACCTCAACCTCTGGGTCGATGGCGAGGAGCAGGCAAAACTGACCTCCGAGGGCGACCACACAACGCTCGTTCTGTTCAACGACCCGACGGCCGAGGGCGAGCATCACATCCGCCTGCAAAAGGCCACCGAGGCCGAGCAGGGTCGGGTGACGCTCCACGCGCTCACGACCGACGGACGACTGCTTGCGACCGAGGATTTGAAGCAAACGCGCCACATCGAATTTTATGGCGACTCGCTCACCTGCGGCTATGGCACCGAGAGCAAATCGGGCAGTGAACCCTTCCTTCCCGAGACCGAGAATTGCCGTTACACCTATGCGGCACTGACGGCAGCGCATTTCGGAGCCGACTACAACCTGATTTCCCATTCGGGACGCGGTCTGGTGCGCAACTATGGCGACTCGTTGCAGCTCTCCGACCCGACAACCACGATGAGTGCGCGTGCCTTCCGTCTCTTTGACGAAGACCCCGCCTCGGCCTGGGACTTTACCAACAGCCCCTACCGCCCCGATGCCCTTGTCATCACACTCGGCACGAACGACTTCAGCACCCCGCCCCACCCCACCGAGGAGCAATATACGGCGGGCTATCGCGCCCTGATTGAGAAGCTGCGCACGGCCTGGGGCGAGGAGCTTCCCGTGCTGTGTGTGGTCCATTCGCCCCATGCCGTAAAGTGTGTTGCCAAGATGGTCGAGGAGATTCCCCACACGGCCATGGCCGATATTTCGTGCAATGTCTATAACCGCACGACCGACCTCGGTGCTTCGGAGCATCCCAACCGCTACGGACAGGAGAAGATGGCCCGCATCGTCATCGAACAATTCGCCGCACTGACCGGCTGGGAGTAATCCCCCGCCCTCGAACCATACGCCCCGCACCTGGAAAGGTTGCGGGGCGTTTCTGTTTATGCAAGCGGGCTGAAGAGCGGAAAAGGCGGATATAGGGTTGCTAAAGGGGACTAAAGGCAACTAAAGGAACTTTACTCTTTTAACTTTTAACCCGCTTTGCTCTTCACTCTTTGCTCTTTGCTCTTCGCTCTTTGCTCTTCACTCTTTGCTCTTTCCTCTTCGCTCTTTGCTCTTTAACCTGCCTTCGGCAGCTTGACTTTGCTCCGCCTCGGCATAGTCCGCAAGCGGCCTCTGCTCTCGGCTTAATCGCAAAGTTATCTCTTTGCTCTTTGCTCTTTCCTCTTCAAAAAAGTGGTCGGACAGCGAAGAGAGAGAGGCTGTCCGACCGAAAAAAGAGAGGATATGTTGATAGCTTCGATGAATCGTAGGCCTCCGAAACATCTTGGCCCATCAACCGAAAGAATACGGAGCCTATGTGGCTTCCGGCCTGTTTTTACAACGCGTTAATCGCTGTATTCATGGCTTGCAGGCGTGCCATGTAAACGGACTTGAAGTTCTCGACCAACTCGTCGTGGGTCATAAACTCATCGCCCGCATAATCGATATACCAGCTGTAAGTGGTACGCTCGGAGGAGTCGAAGGGCCACATCGCCACATTCGATGCATCTGCAAGGCTCACCAAACGACCTTGCTCCTCGATATAGGTGGTCAAGGCAAGCAGGCTGCTATACACCGAGTTCCAACGACTCTTCAGACGGGCCACGAAGGTCGCATCGTTGAAGAGCAACGGATACCATACAGCCGGCTCGGTCGGGGTAACAAGCGTTGAGCTGCTAATGAATTGGCTGTAGGTCATCGTGTAATTTCCCTGACCAAAACGCGTGTTAATCTCGTTAATCTTCGTGGGGTTCGGGAAGGTCTGATAGTCGAAGTCCCACACCGGACCGGCAAAGAGTTTACCCGCACCATCACGATAGTAATAAACACTCTTCGGATGGCGATACTCGGCATTCATGGCCAGCTCATAGACAATCCACCAATCGATGACCGAGTTGATATCGAGGCTGTTGTAGGCCTCCGAGTAGTTGCCGGAAATAAGATTTTGCTCAATCGCATCGATAAAACTCTTCATGGTCGATTGATAGTCCGAAGGCACATCATCCTTAAACATGAAGGGGACATAACGCTGCGACGTCTTGAACTTACAGTTCTCGTCATAGTTGTCGTCACACTCCATCAGGAAACCACACTCCTCGAAGGCTTGCTTTTTCGTCTCATCGTACTCACCCTGAATATTCAGACGATTATCATCAATCTTAATCTGCTCGCAGAGGAAATAGCTTCCCACATGGACACCATTCAGCACCAACTCCACATTGACGCCGCTCGGATTCCACACAAGTCCATAGCCATCCTCTGCACCCTCTGCACCCGTAAAGTGGTTTTGGAGCGTGTTGGCAATTTTGAATGCTACGGCGTTACGCATCAGCGAACGGTCCGTCCACGAGGCCAACAGACACCAACGCTTGTGCTTCTTCATGCCGAGAACCTCCGACTTATCTTTGAGTTTGATGGCCATCGGTTTCTTGGGGAAGTTGGCCGTCGAATTACCACGCATACGGAATCCGCAGGTTGCATCCAGCGAAGCAACTCCCTGTTCATAAATTTTAATCGTCGAACTACCCTTCTCCAACAACATATCGAAATCGGTCAGTTTGCAGGGAATCGTCGTACCCAACATGGTATGTTCAGTCAAATAGGTAGTATAGCCATCCTGAGAGATGGAACCGTTCTCGGTATAGACATTGTTCGGGTCGTTCTGCGTTAACACCACAACGGGGATACCGTTGTTGGTCACCGTCACCGTGTAGTTGTGATCCACGCCCTCGGCCGAACGCACCGTGTAGGTAACGGGTTGCGAGAAATCCTGCACGCTTTTTCCGCTCGTCTGCTGTTGATTGCCAACCCACACCGTGGCACCCTCGGTCACCTCGAATGTGGGGGCTAACGAGAAGTTGTAGAGGTAGGGAATTACACCCTGCACGGCATCTGCCTCCTCGTCGATGGTCATCGTAAAGTCGATGTAATCGGTCGAGGTAGTGGTCGTGGTCTTCGAGCCGTTATAGTAAGCAGCCTTGGTCAGCATGGCACCCGAGTCACTGTTGTTGGCGGCCTCGAACTTAAAGGCGGTGAATTGGGCCTGTTCGCCGGCCGGTTCAACCACCAGGTCGTTCTCCTCTGTGGCGTGACGAAGCACCAGCGGCACATCGTAGCAAGTTCCGGCTACGAAATCGACACGCGCAGTCACGCGGCAACTAATCTTTGTTTGATTCGTCTGCACCAAGACCTCGACCACATCACCCTGGGTGATTTCGGGGGCAACCATTGCATAAATCGGCACCTCAACCGCCTCGGCCAAGGTCATAGGCTCGGCAAAGGTGATGGTCACCTTCGACTCGCTCATATCCACTGCCTCCAACGTGGCATTGCTCTGCGTAAGGTCAACCGTGTAGTTACCCGTCCAGGCACCCTGCGTGCTGCTCAAAGTTATCGAGCGCAGCTGCTCGGTCATGGCGACACCATCGACCTCTGCTGCATCGAGATTCAGGCTGAGCAACGTCGTGAGTGAGCGAAAAGTTGTGCTGAAAGCATTCGCCTCACCCGACATTTGGCGCGACACGCGCACATCGCCCTGTAAAGCACCCCCTACCGAGAATGTTTGCACGGTAGGCACTTCGACCATCACCTCCGTTTCGGAAGTTGACTTGCTGTTATAGGGGAAGTAGGCATACTGCGGCGTATCGCCCGAGGTCATGGCACCCGAAAAGAGTGCAGTAGCTGCCGGTTCCGAAATCGAGGCCACAAAATTGGCATTCTTCGTATTTTCGCCAAAGACGCCGATCGCATCGCCGACCGACCACCACAACTGCGTCGTATTGGCAGTTGCCTCGCCTACCACGGTACGTGTGACAGCTTCGGATTCGCCCTTGAGGGTCATCTTTACAAGCGGGTCACCTACATTTTCTTTTACGCAAGCGGCCGCCAAAAGTACGCTGATTACAATAAAAAATCTCTTCATAAATTGGATTGGTGTTTGATTCATTGGAGATTTAGTCGATTATTCGATGCCGAAGCCCGTACCGCCATTCGGCATTTCACCCTCCTCGACTGAAGACGAAGCCTGCTCAACGGCTACATCGCGCACAAAACGGAGCGAAGCATAATCGAATGAGCCGTAGCGCAGATACGGATATAAACCACTTTGACAAAAATAGTGGAAAGTATAAATCGCTGCACTATACACATCACTATTGGAATAGAACGTCGAACAAGCAAAACCCGGCTGACCTTCAACATTAGTCGAATATGGGAAAGGACCATCCAACAGTGCCATCAACATCAACTCACGCTGATTCGGCACACGCCACTTGGTTCCCGTATTTGAGACATCATTATTAAATGTATCGGCCGCCTCATTATAGGCATCTATAACATCGGCTTGGGTCGCGTAAGATTTCACATAAACGGAAGAGTTAAAATAACCGTCATTAACAGGTGCCACCTCAAAAGACAAAGGCAGTAAGTTATAATCCTCACGCTCATGATGCACGGGGTAATAGCCGTCGTAATAGGTCAGACGAACATTCTGCACACCCGAAACCGAAATCACATAGTTACCGGCACTATTCGTAGCAATCGTTGCGGGGAATGTGGGGTTGGCTTGATAGACCGAAGCATTATTGCCGTGCGTCGCAGCACCCTGCGCGCCGAGATTGCGAATGCAACGTACGTTGTTTCGGGTTCGTTGATTCGCACGCCAGCCTTCTGCTCCCCAAACAGCACCCTGGTCCTGCCAATAGAGTCGCTCGGCCTCATTACCACTTGATGTGAATAACTTGCTGCCATATTCAGCTTCATCTAATGACATTGCTGCCACCTCCTCCTCGGTAACCAATTTGGTGTCTTCATACAATAAGTCTTGACCGAGCCACAAGATCAAATACTGCTGCACGGCAGGCAAATACCACTTCAGCTCATCGGCCTCGATGACACCCGAACCGTCCACATCGCGGTTGCGGGCATAGACGGCCAGCATGGCATTATCGAAATCTGCGGCGTTGGTCCAGATGTGTGACGACTTCGAGTTATCGGTCACCGACTCCAAATAACCGGCACTGGTCAAAGAAGAATTATCAGCATTGATTGTAATAACTTGACGGAAGTCGTTGGTATTTGCCCAACCATCGACACGTGTACCTCCATGGCTTAAATTGGTAGCAACACCATACTCCAACTCACCCGTCTCGTCCCACGTCTCGATACCGAAGGGGTTAATCGAACTGTCGTTCAGCACATAGGTACTCTTAATCGAACGCTGGTTGAGCTGCATGGTACAATCGGCCTTGAAGATAGACTCACCATCGTACGAGGTGTGAATCGGGTGGGGGTTGAGAATAAATACGCGATTGGTAACATTTACAAAGTCACTGAGCGGCAAATCCTCGTAGAAGAACTCATCGACAAAGGCCACCGAATAGTAGTAGTCCGTACCACCTTCATTTACCTTCAGGGCATAGGTCTCGGGATCCTTGCAAAGGTCGTAAATCGTACCATAGGTGGTAGCTCCGTAAATCGGGAACGAGGTGGTGTTCTCCGGCTTCTGGAACTGAATCCAACCATAGTCACCCTCGGGAGCCGTATCACCGGAGAGCGAAATAGTCACGCCATCGGGATGTTTAGGCGAGAAGATTTGCACTTCGTTCGTCATCGTCACGGTCTGGCCATCCTGCTCGTACGTGTGCGTACCGTCGATATGGCTCTTCGGAATCTTCACCATGACCGTCTCGTAGTGGGCATCCAGCACGAAGAGATTAGAGCCTTTCGAGGTAATCTCACCCGAAACACCCGGAGTCTCACCCTCTTTCTGCGCCTCTACAATCAGGTCACTCACGCCGTTGATGGTCACCGTATAGATGTGATGCTCATTGCGATTTACGGCAAAGTTATCCATCTTGGCCGCATCGGTCGAGCTGCTCGAACCGAAATCACCCAGGTGAATCAGGAAACTGATGGTACCGCGATAATCATTGTCCTCATAGGCACCCGAAATGCGCAAGAAGGTAGCGTGCTCGGGAGCATAAACAAAGGCCGTCTTCGCATCATTTACCTTATCGCGCTTCTTATAATCGCCTCCGGTCGTCTGCTTTGCGGTCTTCACATTCTCCAACATCATGAACTCAATCACGCCACTACCGGGGACCGATTGATTGGTGATATTGAAATACTCCGTTGACTGCACCAAATCAACATCCGATAACCCCTCGATGTTGTGCATCAGACCCGCCGTCTTGGGCAGATTATAAACCGCATAGGTCTCGGGCTGGAAATTGGGGTTGTTACTCGTGGTGCCGTTTTGGAACTTAAACTCGACACGCGACACGGCACGACGCAATGAAAGCTTGAATGAGGTGCTATTGTCCGCATCATCGGCAGGATAAATCACCACACCGGGCGCGTAACTGCTCATGGGCAGTGAGCGGCTACCCGACTGGAAATACTGCTCGTTATTGAACATCTGGGTCTGTTTCAACTCCGCCTCACTCATGGCGGCCAATTGCTCGGCCGTAAGGTTCGAGAAGAGTGACGACCAGTTGGCCACGGCATAGACATTCCAATTACCACTTGCCACAGGAACCGCTTCGGCAAGCGTATAGGTGCGATAGCCATTAGCTACATCGGTGGTCCCGGAAATCAATGTGGTAGAATCGGTCAGATTGACAACCTGCTTGGTGCTTCCGTCAAACATAATGAGCATCAACTCATTAACCACACTTTCCAGCTCGGAAATAGCACGTGTCTCCACCCGATTGGGTACGGGTACATCAATCGACAACGACAAATAGGCCTTTCGACCCGACTCCTCGGGCGACAATGCGCCCTCGCTCTTTGCGCACGCGGTCAAAACCAGCGCACAAAGCATTGCATAAAATAAACACATAGCGAAAAAGTAAATTTGGGTAAAACGTAGCGAATTAGCTGATACAGCGTTCGTTACGCTTTGTTTTTCTATGGGACAGAGCCAACGAAATACCACCTCGAAGCCAAACAGCGCAGAAGTTCAGTTACCACCTCATTACCCCCGTAACGGGTGTGAATTTCTTGCTAAATGGTTCTGTTTCTGCGATTTGCGTAATTTTGCATAGCAGTCGGTAACTCACTAATAACTAATTTTGTAACCAAAAAAAGGAGTGAGTTATGCGTAGTACATTCAAGGTATTATTTTACGTGAAGAAAGGCAGCGAGAAGCCGAACGGCAACCTGCCTTTAATGTGCCGTATCACGGTGGACGGCGAGATTAAACAGTTCAGTTGCAAGATGGACGTTCCCCCACGGCTGTGGGACGTGAAGAACAACCGTGCTTCGGGCAAGAGCGTCGAAGCGCAGAGAATCAACCTTGCGGTAGATAAAATCCGTGTGGAAGTAAACCGCCGCTATCAAGAGTTAATGCAGACGGACGGTTATGTTACCGCCGCCAAACTCAAAGACGCCTATCTCGGTATCGGCGTCAAGCAGGAAACTTTGCTGAAGCTGTTCGAGCAGCACAACGCCGAGTTCGAGAAGAAAGTCGGGCACAGCAGGGCGCAGGGTACATTTACCCGTTATCGGACGGTCTGCAACCATATTCGGGAGTTCCTGCCCCATACCTACAAGCGTGAGGATATTCCATTAAAGGAACTCAACCTCACGTTCATCAACGACTTCGAGTATTTTCTGCGCACGGAGAAGAAATGCCGCACCAATACCGTGTGGGGCTACATGATTGTGTTGAAACACATCGTTTCCATAGCGAGGAACGACGGGCGTTTGCCCTTTAATCCCTTTGCGGGATATATCAACTCTCCCGAAAGCGTGGACAGGGGCTACCTCACCCAAACGGAGATACAGACGCTCATGAACGCACCGATGAAGAACGCCACCCACGAGCTTGTACGGGACTTGTTCGTCTTTTCTGTTTTCACGGGTTTGGCGTATTCGGACGTGAAGAACCTCACCGCCGACCGCCTGCAAACATTCTTCGACGGCAACCTGTGGATAATCACCCGAAGAAAGAAGACCAACACCGAATCGAACATCCGCCTTTTGGACGTTCCCAAGCGTATCATCGAGAAGTACAAGGGGCTGGCAAGGGACGGTCATGTTTTCCCCGTTCCGAACAACGGCAGTTGTAACAAGATACTCAAAGATATAGGCAGACAATGCGGCTTCAAGGTACGCTTGACCTACCATGTCGCACGCCACACGAACGCCACGACCGTACTTCTGTCGCACGGCGTACCCATCGAAACGGTGAGCCGCCTTTTGGGGCACACGAACATAAAGACCACCCAAATTTACGCCAAAATCACCGCCCAGAAGATAAGCCAAGACATGGAAACCTTGTCGCACAAGTTGGAAGATATGGAGAAGAATATCTGCCGAGCCATCTAATTAAGAACAGAATACCGATGAAAGAAGAAAGGAACATTATCACGATGGACGGGCAGGGCAATATCTCCCTGCCGAGCGATATAGGCGCAACCGCCATGACCGAGCGGGAAATCTGCGAACTGTTCGGGGTTATCGCCCCGACGGTTAGGGCAGGGATAAAGGCACTCTGCAAAAGCGGAGTTTTATCTATATATGACATAAAGCACATTATCCGCCTATCGGACAAATACAGCGCGGAGGTTTACAACCTCGAAACGATAGCCGCCCTCGCTTTCCGTGTCGAATCGTTCGGGGCGGCGAAAGTCCGCAGGGCATTATTAGAGAGGATTATACACGGGCGAAAAGAGAAAACGACGGTATTCGTGTCGGTTGTTTCGGACGGCAAGCCCAACAGCCGTTGGAAAGCATGATGATATACCAACATACCAACATGCAAACGTACCAGCATACCAGCATGCAAACATGCAAACCTATCACTATGGTGATATATATTGCAGGGTCTATTTCTCTTTTCAGAGGAAAGCGGAGCAATCGTTTTCGTTTACAAAGGCAAAGCAAGCACGGGGCTTTACGTCGGCTAAAAGGTCAGGCGGCTGCGCCGTTTCCCAATAAATCTTCCTCTCGCTTCGCTGCGAGCGTATTTATCGGGAAAACCTTGTATCCGACCGCCCCGTGCAAAAGAGCCTTTGAAAACGGAAACGACCGCCCCGCCACCCACCGACCGAAAGGAAAAAAATAAGGTGGGGTTACGGGCAAGCAGGCGGCAGGGACAGCCATAGCCGAAAGGCAGACGGGCAGGCAGACGGCACGCCGCAGGGTATTTACGGAGAAAATACCGTAGCTTATTAGGGAATTTTCCGAGCCGCAATACTACGTATCGCTGAAAATTCCCCAATAAGGCAAGGGGTAAGCCCCTCTGCACACCCCATCGGGGACGGCATTTGCCGCCCCGAAGATACGAAAAATCATTGTTTCACAAGTCAAGGAAGAAAGGAAAAATATATGGGTTTCGTAGTTTTACACATGGAAAAGGCGCACGGCAGCGACAGCGGAACGACCGCACATATCGAGCGTTTCATCATACCGAAGAACGCCGACCCCACACGCACGCACCTAAACCGCAGGCTTATCGAATACCCCGACGGGATAAAAGACCGTTCGGCGGCTATACAGCAGAGATTAGAAGAAGCGGGGCTGACACGCAAAATCGGAAGCAACCAAGTACGGGCAATCCGCATCAACGTATCGGGAACGCACGAGGACATGAAGCGGATAGAGGAAGAGGGGCGTTTGGACGAGTGGTGCGCCGACAATCTGAAATACTTCGCCGACACGTTCGGAAAGGAGAACATCGTGGCGGCTCACCTGCACAGGGACGAGGAAACGCCGCACATACACGTTACACTCGTCCCCATCGTCAAGGGAGAGCGCAAGCGCAGGAAAAGGGAGGAACAGACGAAGAAGCGATACCGCAAGAAGCCGACCGACACCGTGAGGCTGTGCGCAGACGATATTATGACACGGCTGAAATTGAAGTCCTACCAAGATACCTATGCCGTGGCGATGGCGAAATACGGGCTGCAAAGGGGCATAGACGGCTCGAAAGCTCGCCACAAGTCCACGCAGCAGTATTATCGGGATATACAGAAACTCTCCGACGACCTCAAAGCGGAAGTGGTGGATTTGCAGCAGCAGAAAGAAACGGCACAGGAGGAACTAAGACGGGCGAAAAAAGAAATACAGACCGAGAAGCTGAAAGGGGCGGCAACCACCGCAGCCGCCAACATCGCCGAGAGCGTCGGTTCTCTTTTCGGCAGTAACAAGGTCAAGACGCTGGAAAGGGAGAACACCGCCCTGCATAAGGAGGTAGCCGACCACGAGGAAACCATCGAAGCCCTGCAAGATAGGATACAGACCATGCAGGCAGACCACAGCAGGGAGATACGGGAAATGCAGCAAAAGCACGGCAGGGAGATAGCCGACAAGGACACAAGGCACAAGCAGGAAATATCGTTTCTGAAAACGGTAATCGCAAGGGCGGCAGCATGGTTTCCCTATTTCCGTGAAATGCTCCGTATCGAAAACCTCTGCCGCCTTGTCGGGTTCGATGAAAGGCAGACCGCAACGCTCGTCAAGGGAAAGCCGTTGGAGTATGCAGGGGAACTCTACTCGGAGGAACACGGACGGAAATTCACGACCGAAAGGGCAGGTTTCCAAGTGCTGAAAGACCCCACGGACGGGACTAAATTGGTTCTTGCCATCGACCGAAAGCCCATTGCCGAGTGGTTCAAGGAACAGTTCGAGAAGTTAAGGCAGAACATACGCCGACCTATACAACCGCAAAGGAAAGGCAAGGGATTCAAGCTATAAATGTTAAATCCTGCCCGATTTGCCGAAAAAAGTGCGGTACGCTGTTCGTGGTGTACTGCACTTTTTTTATATTTGTTCGCAAGGTGATATACTTGAAGAAAATAACAGCCGATTTCGCTGTTAGCACAATGTTATGCGGCAGCTTAAAAGACGACACCAAACCAGAAAAATCATCTTGACAACCACCCGACTTTGAACTACGAAGGATGAAATTTTTCAGGGACAACTTCCAGCATTTCCAAAAAACAGTTTACCCATTGACTTGGAGACAAACAAACAATTTGAGCATTAAGGTTTAAACCGAATTTTTCCGAAATTGACCTGACCTGACTTTTCCTGAAAATCGACTTTAAAGCTGTTTTTACAGATAAATCAGG